>JAJCZU010000001.1 GCA_029262235.1 Candidatus Eiseniibacteriota bacterium
GGGGGGGGCCCGCGTGGCTCGCCTTCGCCTTCGCCCTGTCGGCCCTGCTGACTGGGGCGGCGAAACCGGAGCGCCGTGCCCCCGGTCATCCAATGGGGCTCAGGCGGCCAGGAGACCACGCTACCCCCCGCCCCCCCAGACCCCGCGTGACAAAGGGGGGAGGAAGAGGCGGAAGGAGCAGGAAAGAAGGAGCAGGAAAGAAGGGGGGAACGCGGAAGGAGGAAGAGGGAGAAGAAAGAGGAAGGAAGAAGAGGAGAAGAAAGGGGGAGGGAGAAAAGGAGCTGGGTCAGTACATGTCCAGCATCTTAAGAGGAGGGCGGGAGGTTTCGCTCCGCGAGAAATTCGTCCAGCCTTGTCCTTCTCCACGGCAGTTTGACGGTGATCGTATTGCCATACAGAACCTGGCCGCCGAGTCGCCCGACCAACACATGGCCCGCGAACTCGACCGCGGGCTCCGATCGAAGGCGCTCGGTGGCCGCATCGGCTCGCGCGGCGGCGGATACGGATAGGTTGCGCACGATATTGGCAGCAATGCCGCGATCAGAATGGCGAGTCTTGCGTGGATGTCAATCTCCAGGGGGCTGATTGCAGTCTCAAGCATACCACGCAGACTGATCTCTCCGTTACTTCGTGCGCCTGCGATGGGTTCGGGTCGAGACGCTTTCTCTCTGGTGACGTGTGCGCCCGGGCCGTGGGTGAACGGGTCCCCGCAGCCTGAGCCCCATTGGAGGACCGCGGACCGGATGTTGCCGTTTCGAGTTCCATGAACCACGGTCCGACAGGGCGAAGGCGAGGAGACCCGTCCTCCCGCGGCCACCCAAGGGCGCACCCCGGCGACCGAGCAGACAAAGAACGTCTCTACCCGACTCGCATTTACATCGCGCGTTGCTGGAGGTCGAAGCTGCCCTGCGCCCATGCGGTCGCGTCGATGTAGGCCTGGAAGATCTCATCGGGCGCGAGCCCGAGATCCATCGCGATCTTCCAGACTCCGTCGAAGTCGGCCCGTTCGTATCGGATCACGAGGTCGAGGACGCTCCGCTGGCGCGAGGGTTCGCCGGCAAGCGCGCCCTTCAGCGCGGGGCCGAGCGGAATGTCTTCGATGATCTTGTCGAGGGGCATGTCCATCATCGCGTCGAGAAGCGAGAACATGCCCATCAGGAAGTACTCCTTGGACTCTTTGCCGCGCTTCAGCGCCCGGGACAGAAGCTCGCACATGCGCGCGCGGGTGAGCGCGATCACGTTCAGCTCGTCGGGCTTTTCGTTGCCCATCGTCCCCATCGTCACGAATGTGGCCCAGGTACGAATCTCCTGGGTGCCCATCTGCACGAGCGCGTGACGGATGGACGTGATCGGGGAAATCCACCCGAAGTAGGCGGAGTTGATGAACTGCATCAATTTGAACGTAAGTGCCGGGTCGCGCGAGATGATCTCTTCGAGCGATTTGTAGTCGAGCTCACGCCTCTGCAGATCCATGATGAGCTGCAGGTGCTGCGTGCCGGCCTCACTGAGTCGCTTCCGCTTGATCGTTTCGGGTTTCGCGAAGAAGTAGCCCTGAAAGTAGTGGAAACCGTCCTGAAGGGCTCGCTTGAACTCACCTTCTTCTTCCACTTTCTCAGCGAGGATATGTTTGTCGCGGCTCAGAAAGTCGTCCGCCATTTTCTGGCGCTGTTCCGCGTTGGTCCCGTGAAAATCGATCTTGATAATGTCGGCTGCTTCGATCAGCGGATCGTAGTTCTCCTGTCCGACGAAATCGTCGATCGCAATCTTGTATCCGTCCATGCGGAGTTCGACGAGCTTCTCGATGATCCTGGGTTCGGGCTCGACGGTCTCGAGCACTTCGGCAACAACGACGTCAGCCGGGAGCGAACGAATCTGGTCCGTGAGAATGGCTTCGCGGTCGAGGTTCACGAACGCGGGCTTGCCGCCGGTCAGGGTCCGCATGCCGAACAGCAGGGTCGCGTTGGAAAGCACGTGCGACGTAATTTCGAGCGGAGACATCGAGCCGGACGAATCTGTCGCATCGGCAGCGCCGCGATACAGAAGCTCGTATGCGAATACTTTTTTCCGGCGATCGAAGATCGGCTGGCGCGCTAGGAAAGTGTGCACCTGTCCCATCCTTTCCTCAGGGTTCCCTTGGTCAGAGGTCGTGAGGGGTTCGGGCATATGCTTCAGTTTTCGGCACGAAGAGCCGTGTCTGTTAGGGATGCTTACGGGGCGCAGGAAGTCTGCTGGCCGAGATCGCTCCACTCCTGCAGCACTTCGGGGGCGAGATGCTGCAGAAAGGATACGTTGCGGCATGCGTCCGTGATGATGCGGAGGTTCTCGACGGGGTCGTACGGAACGAGGTGTTCATTCAGGTTGCCCGCGACGTCAGCATTCAGGTCGAGGAAGCGAACGGGGGTGTCGCACGCGAAATCGGCATCGGTGAACGCGAAGTACTTGCGCGCCGACGAGCGGAACGTCTTGTAGTGAACGACGCGGTTCCGAATGTCGTAAACGATGGACCACTTCGTGCGTGAACCTTGCGACACCTCGGCCAGCGTCGCGAACGCGTGTTCGATCGGATCGCTCACTTCGTTCCGCCAGCTGTCGGCTCCGCGCACGAAACGGTCGAGCGAAGCGCCGGTCTTCATGGGGCGTTTGCTTCCCCCGAAACCCTTGTGCTGGCGCAGGTACTTCGCGGACCGGTCGTAGCGGTCGTTGGCGAGAACCGGCGCCACGAGGTCATCGCCGGTATGCGCCACGAGGGCGCCGTCCAGAAACTCGACGGTCGCCACCGCGCCCGAGGCATCCGCCACGAGGAAATGACAGCGCCCGCTGGAGTGGTCCGTAATGCGGATCTCACCATCGCTCGCGAGCAGTTCGGCCACGCTTTCCTTGTTGTCGAGCTGGTACTGAATCCAGGTGAGAAGCGAAACCGAGGGGCGGTCATCGGGCTCGGGGTATTTCGTTTCGTTCAGCCAGAGCAGTTCGATCACAAGCCCCGCTTCGTTCATGCCTCCCGAAGGGAATTCGCGCCCGAACTGGTTAAACGTCGTGCTCCCGAAACGGGAGGTCCACGAAATCGTGCGTCCCCCGTCCGTGGTCTGGTCGGACTGCTTCGCGACGCCGCGCTTGTTCACGACGAAAAGCCCCGCATCGGCGGACCAGTCGTAGTTCTTGCCGAAGATCAGCGCCCCCGCGTTCTCGACGCAGAATGTCGTGCAGGCCGGGGAGGGCGCGGGAAACGACGCAAAGGCCAGCAGCACGGTCAGCAGAAAAAGGCGGAACACGAGCACCTCGCTTGTCGGATGCGGAGTCGAAGCCGCGGACGAACCGCGGGGAACCGCAGGGGAACCTTGGACGAACCACGGGGCGGCACCGGGGATGCGCCATCATAACAAATGACGCCCGACAATTGGCGGCTGGAGGCGTGCGGCCCGGGATCATGAATGGATGCGATATCCCGGGGGGCAGGCTGCCGCCGTCAGGTTGAATCGGTTAAGAATCTCCGAAAAACAGGAACGAGTGTGCATGTGATATCGGGTCTTTAGTACCGATTCGGCGGCGGTCGTGATCGAGGGGTCGCAGCACGGCAAGCTAAACCGATGCATATCAATCGGTTAAAAATACTTTTCGCCCGGCTTCCGATTGGCGTTCCGGTTGCATTCTTTTCGCAATTCAGAGGCGTGCAGACATGTTCGCCGCCTCCAATCGGCCGTGGTGGCCGGTTCGAAAGAGGAGTTCAATTCCAATGAAGAAGACGAATAAGTCAACGAAGAAGACGGCAGCCCCGAAAGCCGGCGCGAAGAAAACGACGAGCTCGGCCTCGACGGCTTCCGCCAAAAAAGCCAAAGGCAAGCGCTAAGCTTCCAAGACCCATCGGAACGGTCCCGGCCGCGCACCTCGGAGGGACACGGCAGGCCGTTCCTCATGATCAGTGAAAGCTGGTCATGCGTAATAAGCCCGGCGATCTCAGGATCGTCGGGCTTTCTCGTTTCCGCGCATTCCCTTTACCGCCCCGGCCCCTCCATGATAATTCTTTAAGTTCATTGAACTTGCTGTCTGCCACGGTTTAAAGGAACGCCATGATCCCACTGAGCTCGCATGTGAATCCGAACGCGGCCGAATTCCGCGCGAACCGGGAGCACTACGAAACGTTGCGCCGCGATCTCAAAGAGCAGCTCGCGCAGGTGCGGAAGGGCGGCTCCGAAAAGGCGCATTCCCTGCACGAGAAGCGCGGCAAGCTCTTCGTGCGGAAGCGGATCGAACGGCTGCTCGACCCGGACACGCCGTTTCTCGAGCTCTCGGCCCTGGCCGCGCACGGTCTCTACAAGGGCGACGTGCCGTCGGCCGGCATCGTGGCCGGGATCGGACGCGTGTCGGGCAAGATCTGCATGATTCTCGGAAACGACGCGACCGTGAAGGGCGGGACGTACTATCCCGCGACGATCCGTAAGCACATCCGCATGCAGGAGATCGCGCTCGAAAATCATCTGCCCACGATTTATCTGGTGGATTCGGGCGGCGTGTTTCTGCCGATGCAGGACGAGGTCTTCCCCGACAAGGAGCACTTCGGCCGCATCTTCTACAATCAGGCGGTCATGTCGTCGAAGCGAATTTCACAGGTCGCGGTCGTCATGGGCATGTGCACCGCGGGCGGCGCGTACGTGCCGGCGATGTGCGACGAAAACGTGATCGTCAACGGCACCGGCACGATCTATCTTGCCGGGCCACCGCTCGTAAAGGCCGCGACCGGCGAGGAAGTGTCGCCGGAAGACCTCGGCGGCGGGCCGATGCACTCGCGCATCTCCGGCGTTACGGATCACCTCGCCGCGAACGATGACGAAGCGCTGGAGCGGGCGCGCCAGATTCTCGAATGCGTGCCGCAGGAACCGCGCGTGCGTTTCGACTGGGACGAACCCGAAGAACCGCTCTACTCACCGGACGAAATCTGCGGCCTCCTGCCCAAAGACACGAAGCAGCCGTACGACGTGCGCGAAGTGATTGCGCGCCTCGTGGACGGCTCGCGCTTTCACGAGTTCAAGGCCGAGTACGGGGCGACCCTCGTCTGCGGATTTGCGCGCTGGATGGGGTGCCTCGTGGGAATCGTTGCGAACAATGGTGTGCTGTTTTCGGAGTCGGCGCTGAAAGGCGCCCACTTCATCGAACTCTGCGGGCAGCGCAACATTCCGCTCGTCTTTCTGCAGAACATCACCGGCTTCATGGTCGGCAAACGATACGAGCAGGGCGGAATCGCGAAGGACGGCGCGAAGATGGTGCAGGCTGTCGCGACCGCGCCGGTGCCGCGCTTCACCGTGATCATCGGCGGCTCGCACGGCGCGGGCAACTACGCCATGTGCGGGCGCGGGTATCTGCCGCGCTTTCTGTTCACGTGGCCCAACGCCCGGATCTCGGTCATGGGCGCCGATCAGGCGGCGAGCGTGCTTGTCACCGTGCAGGAGCAGAAGCTCGCGCGCGAGGGTAAGACGCTGACGCCCGAAGAGGCTGCGGCGATCGCCGATCCCATCAAGGAAAAGTACGAACGTGAAGGGCACCCTTACTATGCGACCGCGCGCCTCTGGGACGACGGTATTCTCGATCCGTCAGAAACGCGCGAAGCGATCGGACTCTGCCTGGCCGTTTCAGAACACGCGCCGCAGGTGAAGCAGGAGTACCCGGTCTTTCGGATGTAAGAATACGAAACCATGAAATATATACGTAGAGAAATCAAAGGTGATCGCGCCACGATCACGATCGACCGTCCCGATGTCCGTAACGCCTTGAATGGCGAGGTGCTGACGGAGCTCCGCGCGGCGTTCGACGAAGTGGGCGCCGATCCGAATGTGCGCGTCGTCGTGCTGCGCGGCGAGGGGAAGTCGTTCTGCGCCGGCGCCGACATCGCGTGGATGCGCGCCAGCGTCGACAAGAGCGTGGCCGAGAACGAAGAAGAAACGCGCGGCATCGCAGCCGCCCTGCGCGCCATCGACGAATGCGTGAAGCCCGTGATCGCGCGCGTTCACGGGGCCGCGATCGGTGGCGGCGCCGGCCTTGTCGGTGCGTGCGATATCGTCGTAACCGCGGACAACGCGAAATTCGGGTTCACCGAAGTGCGCCTCGGGATCATTCCTGCCGCGATCTCTACTTTCGTGCTCGCGAAAATCGGCGCGAACCATGCGCGTCGCTATTTTCTGACCGGCGAAGTGTTCGGCGCCGACGCCGCGTTTCATATCGGCCTTGCGGACGAAGTCGTCAAAGAGGGCGAACTCGACCAGGCAGTCGACGCCATCGCCGATGCCATCGCCATGAACGGCCCGCGCGCCGTGGAGGCGGCGAAAAAAATGATTCGCGATGTCGCCCCGCTCTCCCGGGAAGACGCGATCGCCGAAACGACGAAACGTATCGCGAAGCTCCGCACGTCACCGGAAGGGCAGGAGGGGCTCCGCGCCTTCCTCGAGAAACGTCGCGCCTCCTGGCTCGAGGAGTCGTAGCGCGTGGCGAAGTCCAGTAGCACAAAATCCAGTAGCACCAAGACCGGCAACACGAAGACCAGACGCATTCGCAAGGTGCTGATCGCGAATCGCGGCGAGATCGCCGTCCGCGTTGCGCGCACGCTGCGCGAGATGGGCATCGCCTCCGTTGCCGTTTACTCGGAAGCCGACGCAGGCGCGCCGCATGTGGAAGCGTGCGATGAAGCGATCGCGATCGGACCGGCGCCCGCATCCGAATCGTATCTCGTGCAGGAAAAAATACTCGCCGCCGCACGCGACTGCGGCGCAGACGCCGTTCATCCCGGCTACGGATTTCTTTCGGAGCGCGCTTCGTTCGCCGAGGCGTGCGAGAAGGCGGGGATCGCGTTCATCGGTCCGGGCCCGGCCGCCATCCGCCTCATGGGGAGCAAGGACGATGCGCGGCGGGCGGCGGAGAAAGCCGGCGTGCCCGTCGTCCCCGGATCGAAAGGCGCGCTGGCCGACGATGCTGCGATTCTCGCCGTTGTCAACGAGATCGGCGTTCCCGTCATGCTGAAAGCCGCGGCCGGCGGGGGTGGTAAGGGAATGCGGCGCATCGAGTCGGCCGAGAACCTGAGCGAACAGGTCGAAAGCGCGCGCCGTGAGGCTGAGGCCTCGTTCGGCGACGGCGCCCTGCTCGTTGAGAAGCTCGTCTCGCCCGCGCGTCATGTCGAGATTCAGATCATCGGCGACCAGCACGGCAACGTACTCGCACTCGGCGAGCGCGAATGCTCTCTGCAGCGCCGCTTCCAGAAGATCATCGAAGAGGCGCCGTCCGCCGTCGTCGACGCGAAGCTGCGCGACAAAATGCAGACCGCGGCCTGCGATCTGGCGCGCGCGGCGGGATACGCGGGCGCAGGCACCGTGGAGTTTCTGCTGCAGGACAACGGCACGTTCTACTTTCTCGAAATGAACACGCGTTTGCAGGTCGAACACCCGGTCACGGAACTCGTGATGGGCGTCGACCTCGTGCGCATGCAGATCGAAGTGGCCGAAGGGCATCCGCTCGCGATCGAAACGCGCGCTCCCCGCGGCCATGCGATTGAAGCGCGGCTCTACGCCGAGAATCCGGACGCCGGGTTTCTGCCGACGTCGGGCCCTGTGCTCGCGCTGGAGTGGCCGGAAGGCGCGCGCGTCGACCACGGTCTGCGCGAGGGAATGGAAATCGGCACGCATTACGACCCCATGCTCGCGAAAGTCATCGTCTGGGGGCACGATCGTGAACAGGCACGCGTGAAACTCATCCGCGCGCTCGAAGGGACGATTCTGCTCGGATTCGTTACGAACGTGAACTATCTGATCGACCTGTTGAGTACGGACGAGTTTCGCGACGCGAAGCTTTCGATCGACCGGTTGCCGGAAGTATCGCCCCCGGCTATGCACGATGCGCTCTTTGCCGCGGCCGCGGCATCGCGATCGCGCAGCGGGACGAAAGGGCGCAGGGGAGCGGGCGGCCAGTTGAACCGCGCGCCGGGGCCCTGGGATACGATCGGCCGATGGAGGGTGGGCGAATGAAGCTCAATCATCGCGGCGAAACGTACGACATTCGCATCGACGGCGAAACGCTCCACATCGCGCAGGCGGGAAGCGAGTCGCGCGCCGTTCCGGTCGCAATCGAACACGATCGCATTCGCATCGCGGAGCAATCGTTTCCGTTTCGCGCCGTCCGCGATCGAAAGGGAATCTGGGTACACGCGGCGGGCCGCACCGAGTATTTCGAAATCGCGATCCCCACGGCCGCTGGTGGCCACGCGGGGAACGAGATCCGTTCACCCATGACCGGGCGCGTCGTTTCCTGTCACGTAAAAGAGGGTGCGGACGTTGCCGAGGGCGATCTTCTCGCTGTCGTAACGGCGATGAAAATGGAGTTTCGAATCGAATCGCCTCGCGCGGCGCGCGTGGCGGAAGTCGCCTGCGAGGCCGACTCACTCGTCGAGCTCGGCGACCTTCTCGTACGACTCGAGGACGCGGAATGAGAATTGTCGAAGTCGGGCCGCGCGACGGTCTGCAGAATGAAGCGAACACGATCCCGACCGAAGTCAAAGTCGCCTTCGTCGACGCGCTCTCCGCAACGGGTGTCCGGGAAGTCGAGGTCTCCTCGTTCGTCTCGCCGCAGTGGGTGCCGCAACTCGCTGACGCCGAAGACGTTTTCGCGAAGATCAAGCGCCCGGACGGCGTCATCTTCTCGGCGCTCGTGCCGAACGAGCGCGGTCTCGAACGAGCCGAAGCGTGCGGCATCGACAAAGTCTCGCTCTTCACGGCCGCGTCCGAATCCTTCAACCAGAAGAACATCAACGCGACAACGGATGAGTCGATCGATCGATTCCGTCCCGTCGTTGCGGCGACCGATCTCACCACGCGTGCCTACATCAGCACCGCGTTCTGGTGTCCGTACGAAGGGAAGATCGATCCTGCCGCGGTCGTCCGCGTCGCGTCGCGTCTCACCGATCTCGGCGTCGACGAACTCTCCGTCGCCGACACGATCGGCAAGGCTTCGCCCGCCGACGTCCGCGTGCTTCTCGATCAACTGCTGCCGATCGCCGTGCCCGTGGCGCTCCACTTTCACGATACCTATGGAATGGCGATCGCCAACGCGCTCACCGCATGGAAGGAATACGGGATCGAAGTGTTCGACGCTTCCGCCGGTGGACTCGGCGGCTGCCCCTACGCCCCCGGCGCATCGGGAAATGTGGCGACCGAAGATCTCGTGTTTGCGCTCCGGGCCAGCGGCGCCACGCTCGACCTAGCCCCCCGCGCGTTCGTCGAGGCCGCGCAGATCATCGAACCCCATCTCGGCCGCCCCCTCGAATCCCATCTCGCCAAAGCCTGCCGCACCGAGTAGCCCCCCTCTTCTCTTAATGACTCAACTGTTCCGATTCCTTCTCTCCCTCTTTCCCCTCTTTTCCCTCTTCCCTTCTTCAATTCCTCACTTCGCGAAAGGCTGATGTCTGCCGGGGGCGTGGTGCGATGCGAAGCGTGGCGTGACTGATCGTGACGGGTGGCGCGCCGGACGGGGACCCCTGCCGAGCTTGCCGAGGCAGGGGTGTCGCGGCGCGACAGGACCCGTTCATTTTCTTAATTCCCTTCCTGGTTCCTCACTTCGCGAAAGGCCGATGTCTTCCGGGGTGTGGTGCGATTCGAAGCGTGGTGTGATTGATCGTGACGGGTGGCGCGCCGGACGGGGGCCCCGATCGAGCTCCGCCGAGATCGGGGTGTCCCGGCGCGACAGGACCCGTCACACCCTCTTCCCCCACTCATCCTTTTCGAATCCCCCCCGGAAAACATCAGGCCACTAACCGCGCGGTTAGAATCCCGAGCACGGCCGCCACGATGCCCACACCGTTCTGCGCGAGCAGGTTAAGCGCCGCCCCGGTCCAGTTCCCGGAACTTCCGAGCTGTACGGTTTCGAAGGAGTAGGTGGAAAATGTGGTAAAGGCGCCCAGAAATCCGATGAGCAGATACGGTTTCCACTCGGAGTTCATGCCCAGTTTTCCGTCGACGATGACCCAGGTGAACGCGAAGAGGAACGAGCCGATTCCGTTTACGAGTAAAGTGCCCCACGGAAAACCGACGCCGACGGCGCGCCTGGCCCACTCGGTCATGCCGTAGCGCGCGAGCGTTCCGAGCCCGCCGAAAAGCGCAAGCATGAGCAGTTTGGCCGCCACTACGGCACGATCCCGTTGGAGGAGCGGCCGTCAACAGCCGTCACGGGCGGGAATGCGGTCCCCACGGGGAACGCGGTGAAAACGGGAACTATCGAGTCGCGATCAGGCATCAAGTCTAACTCCTCCGGCCGGGGGATGCGCGCGAGTATAGCAAGAGCCGCTTCAATTGTGCTTAACTGACCACATGCGAGGATCCACGACAAAGAATCTGCTCTTCTCCGTCCTGACGGTCGCGTTTCTGCTGGGCTGTCTCGAAGGGGGTGCCCGCTTCTTCGGCGCGGGGCGTGAAACGTCCGTGTACGAAGAGCACCAGCGGATTATCGACGTGCTCGGGCTGCGCGATCTGAACGAGACGATGACGTTCGACCGGCATCTCTTCTGGCGCCTCAAGCCGCACTTGAAAGATAGGCGGGTGCACGGCGCGGTGCGCGGCGAGCTCATCGACTTTCGCGTTTCGACGAACGATTTCGGACTGCGTGACGCCGAGATCGGGCCGAAGCGCGGCCTTCGCATTCTCGCGCTCGGGAATTCGTGCACGTTCGGCGTGGGCGTAGAGGGGGAGGACAGCTTTCCCGAGCAGCTCGAGAATCTGATCGGCCAGTCGGTGCCGGAGGGGATCGAAGTACTGAATGCGGGCACGCCCGGCTATACGGCGTTTCAAGGGCGGCGCTTTCTCGAACGGATCGGCGACGATCTCGACCCCGATATCGTGATCGTGAGTTTCGGCTTCAACGACTCGGATGTCTGGAGTTCGCGAACGGATCGAGAGACGGCGGCGGTTTTCGAACCGCAGGGCTGGAGAAAGTGGGCGCGCCGGAGCGCGTTCTATCGACTCCTGGCGGCCGCACTGCCACGAAAGGGAGCGGATACGGGTGCAGGCGGGGCCGCAGCTGGCGGCCATGGCGAGTCCGGTGTCGGACAGATTCCGCGCCTCATGCCCGAGGAGTTTTACGAGGAAATGACGGCCATTGCCGCCTGGGCGAACGATCGCGGCAGGAACGCGCTCTTTCTGGTGTGGCCTTATCGCAAGCAGGTCACGGAGAACCGGCCGGAACCGATTATATATCAACCGCTTATCTTGAAGGTCGCGGCCGACACGCGCTCCCCCGCCATCAACCTGATCGATGCCATGATTGCCGCCGGTGAACAGATGGAATCGGCGGAGGCACTGTTCGTGGACCATATTCACGGCAGCCCCGCCGGATGCCGCGTCGTCGCCACCGCGGTCGCCGACCTGCTCGCCCGCGCGCGGACCCGATAGCGGGCCGACCCTGTCAGAGACTCCTGCCTCGCCGTCGCCCGCCCGTGTCCTCATATTGGGACGATTCAGCTTAACATGTCCAATTCCGTTGTCTCATGCGTCTCTCACATGATAAAATAATCAAGATTATTGCAAGATATGGGAGCGCGCTCCCGTTTGTGATTTTTCGTCAAACACCCCGTCAGGAGGACAGCATGAAGTTCTGGTCGCTCGTCGTTCTGGTTGTCGCGTTCATCACTTCCCCAGCGAACGCCGCACAGAACCGCCCCATGATCGAAGATTTCACGAACAACGGCTGCCCTCCGTGTCTGACGATCAAAGACAGCCTCGATGCGATTCTTGACGAATACAAAGACGACATCACGGTGCTCTCGCCGCACGTCTGGTGGCCGGCGGAAGATTCGTTCTTCAACATGGATCCGATCATGAATGGCGGCAAAGTCGCGCAGTACGGCATCAACGGTGTGCCCGACTTCATTTTCGGCGGCGAAAACATCGAAGTCTATAGCGGAACAAACGGTGAGTTTTTCGCTGAGCCTGAATACTACGCCGATCTTCGTGGAAAGCTCGACAGCATGCTCGCGCTGACTGCCCCGATCGCGATCGACGTCACGCACTTCCGGACCGACTCGGAGATTTTCGTTTCGGGTACGATCACGGTGGAAGATACGCTCGTGAACCAGAGCGCGCGCGTCGCGCTCTTCGTGACGCAGACATGGCAGCGCGACCCGAACAACCCCACGAACAAGTGGTATCACATCCTCCGCCGCGCCACTCCGATCTTCGATTCGCTGACGGCGAACGTGGATGGCAGCCTGGAGACCGTATACAAATACGGTACGCCGGTATCGCTGGCGCCGGGGGCGGTCATTCCGTTCGACTTCGTGGTCGACTACGATACGACCGGCAATCCCTGGCAGCTGAACGACAATATCGGGAACCCCCGTTCCCTGATTACGAACGTCGTGGTGTTCCGCGGTTTCAACGACAAGGTGCTCAACACGTTCTCGCAGGTCGTTCCGACGCCGGTCGGCGTGCCGCCGGCGGGTGAACAGCTTCGCATGGTCCTCGAGCAGAACACGCCGAACCCGTTCAACCCGACGACGAAGATTCGCTACAGCCTGAGTCATCCGACCGATGTCTCGCTGAACGTCTATAACGTCAGCGGGCGGCTCGTCCGCAATCTCGTGACCGGATTCCAGAGCGCGAATTCGTACGAAGTGGTGTGGGACGGCAAGGATGACCGGGGCCGTTCGGCGGCCAGTGGCGTCTATTACTACTCGCTGAACGCGGACAAGAAGGCCGAAACCCGTAAGATGATCCTGATCCGCTAGATCAGGCGAATCGACCAGACCAACCCGAGCCCCTGGGGATTCACGTCCCCGGGGGTTTTTTTTGCCCGTTTGGGTGCTACAATCCCCCCGATGAACAGGCACACTACTTTTTCAGTCCTTCCCGCGATCTGCGTCCTTCTCGGCGCTCTGCTTGCCGGATGCTCCTCGGCGCCGCATCGCGCGGCCAACCATCTATTGGAGGCGGAACAGTGGGCGGAGGCGGAACAGGTACTCGACCCGATCGCGGCCGAGCACCGGGACGATCCGCGCGTATGGCGGGATCTGGGACGCGCTCAGCTCGCCCAGCGGCGTTATGACGAAGCGATCGGATCGCTCCAGACGGCGATGGAGCTCGACGCCTCGGACCCTGCCGTCCCGCTTCTACTGGGGCTCGCACACGAGGGGCTTTCGGAGTGGGATGACGCGATCGAGGCTTACCAGGCCTACCCGGGCACATACGGGCGGTCGTCGGTTTCGGGCGCCGTGCGGGGGCGTATGGCGGACGTGGTGCGCGCGATTTACGCCGAACGCGCGGAGAACGCGCTCGAAGAACCGGAACGCATCGGGCCGCGGGTTCTGCTCGTGCGCTACTTCGACGTGCTGGCCGACATCGAAACCTACGGGCAGCTCGGCAAGGGCATGACCGATCAGCTGATCGAGGACTTCGCTCGTCTTGACGGCATGCACGTTGTCGACCGTCTTCGCTACCAGGAGACATTGCGCGCGGTCGAACGCGCGCGCAGCGACGGCTTCGATCCGCTTGCCGCGTACTCGCTCGGTGAACTGATCGGTGCCGGCTACTCGCTCGGGGGCACGATCACACCGTCCGATGAACGCGACGAAATCCGCATCGAATACTATCTCGTGAATCACGTAACCGGCGAAACGAAGGCGCCGACGACGATCACGGGCACGCTTTCCGAATTCTTCGAACTCGAGAAGCGCATTGTCGCTCAGGTTTCCGAAGAGATCGGGGCCGAGATGTCACGTGCGGTGCGCCGCACGATCGGCCAGATTCCGACGACGAACTTCCGCGCGTTTCTCGCGTACGCGGACGGAATCGACGCGGACGACCAGGGCGATACGGCACTGGCCAGGGAACGATTCGAAGAAGCGATCACGCTCGACCCGCTCTTCCATCTCGCGATCGAACAGAGAGAACGGCTCGACGGCACGCCGGCGAAGATCCTCTGGATCGCGCGACGCGAACTGCAGATGCCGTTCGAGGCGGCGCGGCGCGGGCGGCTCCAAACGGCGCAGTCGCTCTTGACGAGTCAGCCCACGGTTCTGGCCGGCGAATCCGAGGACGTCTCGTCCGTGCGGCCGCTCGGGCTCGGCAGCGCGATCATTCGCGTGCGGGTGGATGATCCATGATGCCTCTGCGCCGGATCGCCATCCTTTTCATCACGACGGCTTCGCTCGCGGCGCCTGCTGATTCGGCTCGCGCCGATGCGTTTGCGGAGGCGCCCGCCTGGGATATCGCCTGCTCGTTTGCGCTTCGGAACTGGAAGCTCGTCCGCGGGAGCGAAGAGCTCAAGGTCTCCGAGATCGCGAGCCCGCTTTCGATCACGAGACGAATCAACGAAGGCGGCACGCTTTCGCTCTATCTTTCCGGCGCATCCGCGACGTCCGACGGCGAAGAGAAGCAGGACATTTCCGGCTTGCAGGACGCGCGGTTGTCGTGGGCGCAGTGGTTCGACGGCGACCGCTACCACCTGCGGGCCGGGCTCGGTCTTCCGACCGGAAAAGCCGAAATCGAAAGCGGCAGCGAAATTGTTTCGGGCGTCGTTTCGAACCGCATACTCGGGCTTCGTACGAAGCGATACGGCGAAGGGTTGAACGCCTTCGCGAGCGGGGCGCGCGCGTTCGCGCTCGGCGACGACGCGGTGGCTTCGTTCGGCGCCGGTATTGAAATGAAGGGCAAGTACGACTTTCAGGTTTTGAATGACGAAACGATCGAGATTCAGCCGGGGAACGAGTTCTTTCTCGAGGCGGGTATCGACGGCACGCCGGGTGATCTCGTTTCGTGGAGCGCCGACATACGGTATCGCCTGTTCGGAATCGATCAGCGTGACGGCGAGGACGTATACGAAGAGGGCGACGAGATCGACATACTCGGCGGCGTCACGATTACGCCGAGCGAAATCCAGACGTTCACGGTCGGCGCGCGCGTGATCGTGAAAGGCGACGGTTCGGAAGTCGGCGGCATCGGCGAAGGTCCGCTCGACTCGCTCTCGCTCGATCGCTGGCTGACGGAAAGCCTGCCCGGCGGCATGCAGCGCCTCTCGCTCGACTACGCGCGCAAGATGAACGACGTCCTTCATCTGCTCGGCCGCGCGGGATATCGCCACTATTCCGAGTATTCGTTTCCGGGGACGGCGCCGGCAACCAGGCTCCTCGGGTCGGCCCAGGTCTGGGAGGCGGGTATCGGTACGCAGTTCGCCCCGGCTCCTTCGCTGCCCGTCACACTCTTTCTGACCTACAGTAACGGCAGCGCCGAAGACGGCTTGATCGACATCGCAGGCATCGACCTCACCCTGGCACTCCGATGGCGGCAGTAAACACAGCGCGTCAGTGGCTTCTCGGGCGAGCAGTTTACGTGCTCGTGTTCGTGGCCATTTCTGCGCTCGCGAGTGTCGCCTCGGCAGGCACCGACACCCTTTCCGTTCCCTACGCGACCGGTTTCGAAGGAAGCGCGCCCGGCTGGACGCTTGCAGGCGGATGGCACGCGAAAACTTCCCCGCAATCGATTTCCGTGATCCCCGCCATCGCCGACAGCCTCGTGAACCTTCCGGGCGGAACGTCGTGGCCTTCCCCCTCCGAGGGGACCGGCGTGATGGCGCTTGCCGACGACGCGACCGGCACGTACATCGCACCGTGGGACGCGGGTGCCCAGGTCTCAGGAAACGGCGGGGAGTCGCAGTCCGCGCGCTCCGACACGCTCACTTCTCCCTGCTTCATCGCACCCCCCGGCGAAACGCTCCGTCTCTCATTCGATACGTGGTGGGAGGTCGAAGCATTCGACATCTTCAGTTCGGATCTGCTCCAGGTCGAGTATTCCTCCGACGGCGGTTCGAACTGGACCATCATCGACATTCTTTCCGTGCCGGGATCCACGCCCTCACCGAACATGGACGCCGCGTACTCGAGCGGCGGAATCGGCGCGCCCGGCGTATGGACTCCCAAGACCTATTCCGTGAACACGGGGTCGGGCCTGCCGCAATTTCGTTTTCTGTTCCGGTCGGGGACGAAAGATCGCAACGGATTTCGCGGCTGGTTTCTCGATAACCTGACCGTTGCCTGCGACGGATTGTTCGAACCGTACTCCGTGGCCGCAACGGACGACGAGTGCAGCGGCGTACTCGTGACATGGAGCGACAGTTCGACCGCGAATCCGATCGGGTACGAAGTGGAGCGGCGTGCCGTTGCCGGCGGACAGCGCGATACGCTCGCGGTTCTGACGAGTACGTATCTCGATACGGCCGCCGTGCCGGGAGAAAGCTATGAGTATCGCGTGCGCGCGGCATCCGCGTGCGGGCTGACCGGATTCGCGCCGCTCGCCGTGGGCAGCGTGCCGTCGGATCCCGATCCGCCGACCGGCGTCACCGCGTCGGAAGGCGCGTGCGACGAAATCGTGGTCGACTGGGTGCTCTCGGCCGCGCCGGGCGATGGATACGTGATCGAACGGGCGGGCGTGCGGATCGACACCGTGGGGAACGGCGTCACGAGCTACAGGGACATGGGCGCCGCGGGAGGCACGGCGCTCGTGTACAGAGTCGGTACGCTCGGCACGTGCGATCCCGTGTACTCGGCGCCCGACACGGGGAGCCGGCTCGCGGATCCCCCGCCGGTCACGTTCGTAAGCGCCACCGACAACCTGTGCGACATCGTGCGCATCGCCTGGGTCGCGGTCGCGAACGTGAGCGAGTATATCGTGTATCGCGACGGCGACTCGCTGGCGACGGTCGATTCGCTCACGACGCAGTACGAAGACGCCGCGGCCGAGTCGACGCAGACGTATGCGTATTCGGTGCGCACGCGCACGGGTTGCGGTATCTCGGATGTTACGACGAGTGACACGGGCACGCGATTCGGACGCGCGCCGTCGGTAGTGAGCTGCGCGGCCACTGACGATCTGTGTGAGGAAATCGTTCTTACCTGGGTGCCTTCGTCCGACCCCGGAAACTTGAGCGGCTTCGCGATTCTGCGCGACGGCACTCCGATCGACTCCGTCGCGCCCGGTGTTACGACATACCGTGATTCGACATCGCTCATCGACGTGCCGATCCTCTACGAAATCGCCGCCTGGAATTCGTGCGGGTATTCCGTGACGGCCTGCGCCGACAGCGGTCTGCGCGAAACGACACCGCAGGCGCCGACCGGAGTGGACGCGTCGAACGACCGCTGCTTCGACGTGCGCGTGAGCTGGACGGGCGTGGGCGGCGAAATCGAAAGCTACATCGTGTTTCGCGGCGGAGATTCGATCGCCACGGTCGATGCGGCGGATTCCACCGTGTACTACGATGCGGCCATCGACTCGGCCGTCGTCGCGACGTACACGGTGCGGAGCCGCAGTTCGTGCGGGCTCTCGGCGACCTCGATTTCGAATGGGGGACGTCGAACGGGCGCCCCGCCGGCCGCGAAAAACTGCGTCGCGAGCGATTCGCTCTGCGGCCGCGTTACGATCGCGTGGGAACCCGCGACCGACCCGGGCACGGTCGTGCGCTACGTGCTGTTCCGCGGGGCCGACTCGATCGACGTGAAGACGGCGCCGCCGTACTCGTTCACCGACACCGGCAGCCCCGCAAACACGGCCATGTCGTTCTCCGTGCGCACGTGGAACGAGTGCGGGTATTCCGCCTCCGCCGCAACCGACTCGGGCAGGGCGATCAGCGCTCCCGGCGCGCCGCTCGCTTTTACGGCGTCCCAGACGCAGTGCGGTGTCGTGGAACTCAACTGGCAGGCGCCTGCAGGCGGCGGCCCCGTCGACGGCTACCGGCTCGTGCGCGGATCGCCCCAGGTCACGATTAACGTATCCGGTGACTCGCTGCACTATGTCGACACGGACCCCCCGGACGGTTCCGTCGCGTACACGCTGCGCGCCTTCAACTGCGAAGAGTCCGTTCCTGTAAACGCCACCGGAAATACGGTCGACGCACCGCCCGCTCCGCCCGCCGGCTGTTCGCTCGAACAGGTTGCATGCTCGGGCCACCGCATTCTCTGGAACCCCTCGCCCGACTCCGTGCGCGGCTACATCATTCGTCGAAACGGCGCCGACATCGATTCCGTGGGACCGGCCGCGAGCTCGTATCTCGACCTCGGGCTCGGCGTCGGAGCCGATTACGCATATGAAATTTTCAGCGTCAATGATTGCGGCCGCTCGCTGACCGCATGCACGGTACAGAATCGCCTGCCGGGTCCCGTGGCATCGCCGGCGGCCGGTTCCTGCACGGCAACCGAAGACAGCTGCGCGGGCGTATGGCTCGACTGGCAGCCGGCCGTGGTCGCGGAGGATGTCGCGTGGTTCAAGATCTACGATGCGGGGACGGGCGCGCGCATCGACAGCATTTCGTCGAGCGCACGAAGCTACCTCGACACGACCGTGCCGTTCGGGGGCGAACGCCTGTTCGCGATCGTCGCGGGCAACGACTGCTTCACGGCGGCCGAAGGATGCACCGTCATGGGAGCCCGCCCGATCCTGCCGTCGGGACCTGTTTCGTGCGGCGCGTCGGACAACATCTGCGACCGCATCGAAGTGTTCTGGACATCTCCGAGCAACGGCATCGAGGAGGGGATCTTCGCATTCCGCGTTTACCGCAGGCTGAATACGCCGAGCGATCCGTTCGTTCTCATTCATACCGTGCAGCCGCCGAGCATCGGCCAGAATTCCTACAGTGATTTTGCGGTCGAAGGCGGGGTCAGTTATCTCTATCAGATCGCGTCCGTGAACAAGTGCGGCGAGACATCCGGAAACTGCACGATTTCGGGCCGGCGCCTGCGTGTGCGGTCGGGGCCGACGCTCACGTCCCCCGCGAACAACGCGCGCTTTACGGCGCTCCCGATTACGCTGCGCTGGAGCGAAGTGAGCGAAATCACGCGCTACCGGGTCGAGCTCGCGCGCGACGCGGCGTTCA
This sequence comes from Candidatus Eiseniibacteriota bacterium, assembly GCA_029262235.1. Lineage (GTDB taxonomy): Bacteria > Orphanbacterota > Orphanbacteria > Orphanbacterales > Orphanbacteraceae > JABDJQ01. Next base: position 18,883 of record JAJCZU010000001.1, read on the forward strand.
CCGATCTCGTTCGCGACACGACCGTATCAAGCACTTCGATCGTTCTGCGCGGGATCGATTTTGTTTCGCAATACTGGTGGCGCGTCTCTTCTGTGAACGATTGCGGCGCGGGTACGCCCTCGAGCGTGCGCTCGTTCTTTCTCGATCGCGCGCCCGGCCTCGACATCGTGAAGGGGAGCGATGAGCTGCTCTTCGGAAACGGGATCGACAGCCTGTTCGCCGATTCCACGGTCGTAATCGAAAACAGCGCGCTCGAATCGATTGCCTGGAGCTTCCCGTCCCTGCCGGGCTGGATCGTGACCGAGCCGGCCGCCGGGACGCTCGCACCCGGCGCGCGCGACACGATTCTCGTGCGCGTGGGCGAGTACAAGTGCGGGCGTCCCGAACACGACACGATCTTCGTAGCCAGCAACCCGCTTCCGCCCGGCCGTGAGAACATTCCGATCGTAGCCACGCTGGCGCCGCCGCCGCGGCCTGCCGGCGACTTCGACTGGAACTGCGCGCGTGACGCCGCCGACGTCGGCCTCATGACGAGCGCCATTCTTGGTCTCTACGCGCCCTCGGTCGACGATAGTCTCGGCGCCGACGCGAACGCGGACGGACGTATCGGAGTCGGCGATCTCGTGACACTGGCCCGCGCTCTCGTCGAGTCGGGGTCGATCAAGGGCGCGGCGATTTCCGGCGGCGCGGATCGCGTTCGTCTCGAGCCGTCGTGGGCCGCCAAAGATGGCAGCGAACAGCGCCTGCGCGTCACCGCCGCCGAGCCGCTGCGCGTCCTGCGAGCCACGGTGCGATTCGAAGCGGGCGGCGAAAACGGCGGCGATGCAGCGGGCGGGGGCAGCGACGCGGGCATGAACACGAACGCACACGCGGGCGCGGGCATGAATACGGGCACGCTTCCGACACTTCGCGTGCCCGGTGGCGCCGGTGAAGTCGTGTTCGCGGATCGCGGCCAGGGTCGCGTCGATATCCTGTGGTACGGTTTCGATCAGACCGCGCGCGAGATCGACCTGCTGCTTCTGGAAACCACGGTCACGGTCCGGGTGGAGCGGCTCGAGGCGCTGACGGCATCGGGAATGCTCGTGCGTACGGGTGACGACGCGACCGTTCTGGCGCCGCAGTCCGCACCCTCGCGCATGCAGCTCAGCCGCCCCGAACCGAATCCGTTCGCGCGCACATCCATCGTGCGCTTCGCGCTTCCACGCGCCAGCGCCGTGCGCCTTCACGTGTACGACATCAGCGGCCGGCTGCAGCGCACTCTCGTAAATCGCGAGCTTCCCGCAGGCGCGCACGCACGCGAATGGGACGGCCGCGGAGACAATGGCGAAACGCTCGCTTCCGGAGTCTATTTTCTGCGCCTCGAAAGCGGCCGCGAATCGAAAACGGAACGAATCATCCTCTTACGATAGGAAAAGGTGCATGGCCGAACGCGGGATCGAGCCGCGGGCGAGCCGACCTTTCCCCCAACTCTTACGACAGGAATTTTCACAATGGCGAAGAAGAAAACCCGCAGACGACCGATCCGCTTCGAAGACCTCATGGGCATCGAGCGCATATCGCAGACACGTGTCTCCCCGGACGGGCGGTACGCGGTTTATACCGTAACCGTGGCCGATCACATCGAGAACGAAATGCGCCACACGCTTCGCCTGATCGATCTCGCCTCGGGGGATACGCGGAACATTACACCGGGGCCCGGTAATCATAATCAAGCGGCCTGGTCGCCGAACGGAAAGTGGCTGGCGTTCGTTTCGACGCGCGGCGAGAGCGCCGACGCCCAGGTCTGGGTCATGCCGACGAACGGCGGCGAAGCGCGCCAGGTTACGACCGGCTGGGGAGGCGCGAATCATCCCGTGTGGTCGCCCCGCTCGAAACGCATTGCATTCTCGCGCTCGGTCGTCGTCACTTCGCGTTACAAGGGGACCGAAGATCCGCGCAAGGCGACCGCGCCGGATCGTGCGGAAGTCTTTGCGCTCGCGAACAGAAAGTCGACCGCCCGCACGGCCGACCGTCTTCTCTTTCGTCACTGGGATCGCTGGACCGATTGCGAGCGGAACCACGTGATGATCGTCGACGTGCGATCCGGCCGCATCGGCGACGTCACGCCGCACGACTGCGACGCGCCCCCCATTTCACTCGGCAGCGAAATCGACTACGCGTTCAGCCCGAAGGGGAACGAGATCGCGTTCGTGATGAACCCGGATGCGATCGTGGCCCGCTCGACGAACAACAGTATCTTCGTGCAGAAGATTCGCGGCACGCGCATGGACGGGGCCGCCTCGAGCATTTCGACGAGCGAAGCGTGCGACACGCACCCGCGTTACTCCTCCGACGGCAAGACGATCTACTATCTCGGAATGGACGTGCCCGGCTACGAAGCCGACCGCCGCACGCTCAAAGCGTACGACCGGAAGTCGGGCGAGACCGAGGTGCACGCGGAACGCTTCGATCGCAACCCCGACAGATTCGAAATCACCGACGACGGATCGATCGTGCTGATCGCCCATGACCGCGGCCGCCAGTCGATCTATCGCTACGACCCCGCGAAGCGGGCGATGAAGCAGCTCACGCTCGACACGTACAACGGATCGTTCGCCGCGATTCCGGGTTCGCGCGACCTGCTCGTAACGCGCGAAACGACGACCGAGCCCGCTGATCTCTATCGCCTCACGCCGGGGAGCGGGATCGCGCCGTTTACGAAGAGCGCGCCCGCGCCGAAAGACGCGCCCGCCGATGCCGGCGCAACGGTCGCGAAGCTCACCGACCATGCCGCGTCCGTCGCGCACATCGACTTCAATCCCGCCGAAGAGTTCTGGTACACGGGCGCCGACAAAGACCCCGTGCACGGCTTCCTGATCAAACCGCCACGCTGGGTGAAGGGGAAGAAGTATCCCCTCGTGCTCCTGATTCACGGCGGCCCGCAGAGCGCGTTCGCCGATCACTTTCACTATCGCTGGAGCGCCCAGATGTTCGCGAAGGAGGGCGCCGTCGTCGCGTTCTTCAACCCGCGCGGCTCGACCGGATACGGCCAGAAGTTCTCCGATCAGATTTCGGGCGACTGGGGCGGGCGCTGCTACGAAGACATCGAAAAGGGCGTGGATTACATACTGAAGAAATACCCGTTCATCGACCCGAAACGCATGACCGCAGCCGGCGCCAGCTTCGGTGGCTTTATGATCAACTGGATCGCGGGGCATTCGAACCGGTACCGTGCGCTCGCCTGTCACGACGGGATCTTCCAGGCCGAAACGATGGGCTACACGACCGAGGAACTCTGGTTCGAACAGCACGAGCACGGCGGCATGCCGCACGAAGCGCGCAAGTCGTTCCTGAAGTTCAGTCCGCATCTCCACGTCGAGAACTTCCAGACACCCACACTCGTCGTGCACGGCGAACAGGACTTCCGCTGCCCGATCTCCGAGGGCCTTGCCATGTTCACCGCGCTTCAGGTGAAGGGTGTGCCGTCACGCCTGCTCACGTTCCCTGACGAAGGGCACTGGGTGCTGAAGCCCGCGAACGCGGAAGTGTGGTACGAGGAAATGATCGGCTGGCTCATGAAGTTTGCGTAGGAAGTAGAAGAAGCTTAGAGTAGAAGAAGATCGTGCCGTACTCTGCCGCGCTAGTAGAGCGCGAGAATCGCGCGTGCGCGCAGACCGCCCGGATGCTTGCCCGTCGTATCGAGGCTGATCGCGCGACGGAGCGCGCGCTTCCCGTCTTCGAACGCCTGCGACGAGGCTTTTTGATCCCCGTTCTTACGATAGCGGATGCCGGTCTGAATGTGGCTTTCGCCGAGGTTCGTCCAGCCGTGCAGGTTGTACGGGTCGAGTTCGATGACGGACATGTAGTGCGGGATCGCCTGCTCGGGCTGCCCCTGGCGCTGGTACGCGGCGCCGGTCATCGCGTGAAAGTACGGGTCGAACGGGTTGTACTTCACGAGCCCGCGAAAGATCCGGCTCGCAATCGCGTACCGTCCCTCTTCGAAGTAGTCGTAGCCGATGTCCGCGATACTGTAGAGGTCGGGCGCGGTCATTCCCTCGAGCTGCGCGAGCGTGAGATCCCCGATCAGAAATCCGCGCACGGACTTCTCGATGTCGTCCGGCCGGCAGATCGCGTCTTTCGGAAGTACGGGAGCGAACTCTTTCAGCAAGCGAAACTCCTTTAGGCCTTCAGATTACGAATGGCCGCCATACTCGCGTCGTGAAGCGTCTTGAAGATATTGGTCATGAGCTGCATGAGCTGCTGACGTTCCTGCATGAGACTCTGCAGCTGCGTCTGAAGAAGCTGGATGTTCGGGCTCTGGCTCGTGCCCGTGCCGCCGGCCGTGCCCGCCGCACCGGTTGCACCCCCCGCGTTCTGCAATCCCTGCGTACCGGTCGTGCCGCCCGCCGGGCCTCCGAACACGGTGCCGATGCCGTTCGCCGCCGCGCCGCCGGGCTGTCCCGACATTGCCAGTTCGATCTCGCGCATTTTCGCTTCGATTTCGCCATCGATGCCGTTCGAGAGCTGCGCTCCCATAATGCTGAGTTTGTCTTCCATATAGAGGTTCGAGCCGAGAAGCGCTTCAATGCTGCCCGACGCGCCGCCCGGGACCGTATTGCCGGGTACGCCCGCCTGCATGCCGCCGGTCTGCGAAAAGATGCGGTTCATGATCGCGAGCGGATCGTTGCCCGAAGGTTGCGCCGGCTGCGAACGGTTCAGGATCTGCGGCACCTTCTGATACGACTCCGGCTTGTTCCAGCCGCGAATCACATAGTCGCCGCCGCCGTTCGCCTTGCCTGACATGAGCGCCTCTTCGAGTGCGTTCCGGTTCGGGTAGACACGGTTCTGGAACAGATAGCGGTCCCCGTCGAGGTGCACGACTTTCGCGAACGAACCCGCGTAGGTATCGCCCGAGAACTGTCCCTGCATCGTTGAAGTCGGGATGCCGCCGAGAGCGGCGCCTTCCGCGCGCGGAGCGAACGTGCCCATGCGGTCCTTGAGGTGAGCGCCGCCCGGGCGCATGCGCGGAATGTAACCCATTTCGAGCGCGGGCTTCCGCATCTTGCCGAAGATCGACTGGAGCTGGCTCTCCGACATGCCCGTGAGGCGGCGCATATGACGCAGCACGCCACGGAGTCCCGTGCGCTGGGTTTCGGATAGAGATCCGATCCCCTCCTGCATCGCATCGATGACGTCGTAACCCGCTCCGGGTCCGATCGACATCGGGCTGGATCGAATACCCCCGATCCCCATGATGACACGCCTTTCCGGGCGCGGAAACCTGCCCGCAACCCCGTTTGAAATCCTAGCACAGTTGTTTGACGACTGTTCTTCTTTTCCCCTTATCCGGGGGGCAGGGGCGCAAGTTGCGGGGAAAGTCGCTGTTCCGGGTCGAGGATATTGGAAGGAGCGGTTCCGTCGTGTTCCTGAGGAGAATGCTGGAGGGCGGGAGTGCCGTCAGGCAAGGTCGGTCGAGATAGTTTGTGATGCCGCGCACGATGGTTTCGAGCCGCACGCGGGGCTTCCGTCGCGCCCGTCCTGTCCCCTCCTCACGCCACCAGCAGGCGTTGGCCGTCTCGTGCGCGTCGAGCGAGACCAACCTTGAGCCGGCCGACTTCGGCGCACCGGCTTTCTTCGTCTGATGGCAACAGAAGTCAGGTTCAGCGCAACCGGCCAACTCCCCGTGCCCAAGGCGGCCGGCCAGGGATCGCGAAGACGCGCATGAGACGGCCAATTCGCCTGCCCCATGTGCCAGGGATCGCGAGTAGGCGCACGAGACGGGCAATTCGCCTGCCCCCGCGCCCTACGCGAACGTCGTTTCCGCTGCTTCCATCTCGGCTTCGGCGAACCGCGCGGCAGCGGCTCCCGCGTAGTCGCCGAGGCGGACGCCGATTTCCTTGTCCTGCTCGCCGAATCGCGGCACGTCGCGGTGCGTTTCGATCTGGCGATAGACAACGATCACGCCGTGGCACTCTTCGCCCGAAAGGAGCGGGATGCTGAGCGCGCCGTGAATGTTGGCTTCGCGGAGCAGCGTGCCCGTGTCGTCGCGGGAGAGCTCCCAGTGACCGACGGGCTCTTTGCGTTCGATCGCCGCCTCGGCCATCGCCGTCTCGAGCCGTCCGAGCTCTTCGTTCGCATTCGGAATCGCGGTGCCGTGCGAGGCGAGCAGCGTGAACTGGTCTCCATCGCCGTTCATGAAGTCGGCGCCGGGATCGGCAATGCGCACGGTGCCGATGTCGGATTCGAGAACCGTCGCACCGCAGAACGCCACGAGGCGCCCGAGCGCCTGGCGATCGCGCGCCGCGGTGAACGCCACGCTCATTTCGCTGAGCGCGGAAAGCATGGTGAGCTTCTTCGACGAATTCTCGGAGCTTTTGACGTCGCCGATCAGCTGCCCGATGGCCGCGGCCGCGGCAGTAATGAGATCCATATGTTCGCGACTGATCTCGCTGCGTTCCGTAGCTTCGAGATAAACGACGCCGGTCGGGCCGTCGAAGTTCTGGATCGGCACGCCGGCCACAACCTGCGTGTCGAGCCCCTGCTCGGCGCGGTCGAGATCCTGCAGCACGATCGGCTTCTGCGTCTTCGCGACATGGCCCACGATTCCCGAACCGATGTCGACATGAACGGCGCCGACGGCGGCCTTGCCGTATCCCGTCGTGGCGCGGAGTACGAGCTGCTCGGCATCCGGGTCGTTCAGATAGATCGAAGTGTTGTCGAACTCGAGCAGTTCCGAAAGACGATCCGCCACCTGCTGCAGCTTCGTTTGAAGCGAGCCGCCCGAAAACTTGATCGATTCGATTTCGGCGCGCACCGTGAGTTCGAAGGAACGGCGTGTCATGCGCTGCATCTGGAGCGACTGCGCGAGGGCCGCGCCGACCTGCACGCCGAGCGTGGCGGTCTGCTTCAACTGCTCTTCGTTGAACGGGTCGCCTGCCTGCGTGTTCAGGTTCATGACGCCGAGCACGCGGTTGCCGTTCATGACAGGCACCGAAAGCGCGGAACAGATTTCCGGGCGTCCTCCGACACCTTTGAAGCGCTTGTCGCCGATCCGCCCCTGCAGCAGCATCGGGTCGCCCTTCTCCGCCACGCGCCCGGCGATTCCTTCGCCGATACGCTGACGATGGGAGCGCGCGATCGGATCGGCGATGCCGCGCGAGGCAACGATGTAGAGTTCGCGGCGGTCCTCGTCGACGATCATCAGGCTGCCCGACTGGCCGCCGGTCAGCGAAAGGCCCATGCCGAGCACGCGATCGCACAGGCGGTCGAAGTCCGGCAGAAGATTCAGCGCGATCAGAAGCTGTTCGATTTCCATGTTCACGGGAGGCGCGTCGCGATCCGGTTCGGGGAAACTCTGCGCGAAGATCGTGTCGACCGGCGTGGCGCGCTGTTCGTGCGGCTGCGCGTGCGTACTTTCGCCGCCCTCCGGCGCGGTTTCGCCGGCCTCCGGCGCGGTGTCATGATTGATCGCACCGAGCGAAATCTGTGTGGAATCGTTGTCCGGCTGAATCAACAGAATCACCCCCCCGCTTCCCTGTTCGAATCTCTGCGAGGGAAGCACGTCGATCGCGACTTCCCGTGTCCTGTCTTCGATCTTGATCTGCGCGCGACCGCTCTGCGACTGCCCGGTTTCGACGCAGGTTTCGACGAGCGAATGCATCGCGTCGGTGTCGAGTTCGGGATACGAGCGGAAGAGGTGCTGACGTGCCGAAGAATCCTCGTCGAACGGCCGGTCCATGAGCTCGTTGAATGCCGCGTTCGTCCGCTCGATGAAAAGTCCCGGGCCCACTTCGCAAAGGGAAGCCGCGAGATGATCGAACAGGCGATTCGTGAGGTCGTCTTCCGACTGCGCGTGCGCGTGCGCCTGCGCTTCTCCGTCAGCGCCCTCTTCGCTCTCGCCGACTTCGCCCGCGCCGAACCAGATCAGTACGCGCCGATCACTCCGGCTCTCGCGATCCCAGAGCGCGAGGCGCACCGGATGCGCCGCCATTTCGCCGCCCGCGTTCTCGAAGCTCACGGCCGGGAGGGATCGCTGCATGTCGTCCGTCTCGTCGAGCAGCTGCTCGATCTGCGCGCGGAGCGTTTCGCCGTCCGGCGTCTTCGCCTCCCAGAGAGCGTTGTCCGCAAGCGAGATCGAGTTTTCGTCCGACTCGATCCCGGCCATCTCGCGGAACGCGCGATTCGCGGAACGAAGCTGGTACGACGAGTCGATGATCGCAAAGCCGTCGGGCAGTACGTTCAGCACCTTGTCGTTGAATGCCATCAGATAGCGAAGATCCTCGCTCACGGATGCTGCCAGCGCATCCGGCGCGGCGGTGTTCTCATGCGGCGAGTCCTGGTCGGTCGGTTGACGAAACATCGTTTTCTTTCCCTCGAGGTTCGATTACGGACGGATTGGTGTCTTCATTAGGAAAGATCGGCCGGAATGGGCAATCGCTTGATGGGGGCGGGGGCGGAAAGGAAATGCTTTTGTTTCGCTAGAAACCGATCCTGTTGTTAATGGTTGATCCCGTTGTCCACCGCAGGGACAGCACCAGATTGCGACCGGGGCCGTTCACGCCTGAGCCGTGCTCTCGATAGTTTGTATCGAGCAGGTTCTCGAGGTTCACGTTCAGTCGCGGGTTGCCGGGCAACCGGTAGAGTCCGAACGTGCAGGCGACATTCCACGTCATCCATCCCGGGGTGCCGCCGGGGGGGATGCGCGGATCGTCGAGGTCGTCTGACGAAAGCCGGTTCTGTTCGAGCGCCCAGCGCGAATAGAGCCGGATAGAGCGCCCCGAACCCGCGGAATAGCGGACGGAAACGAGGCCGAACGCGGGAGGAACACCACCGACGGGCTCGACCAGAGTCGTATTCTCCCCGTACGTGATCGTGGCGTTCGCCCGCACGAGCCACGGTTTCCGCTTCGTTTGCAACGAGAGTTCCGCACCGCGAATGAACGCTTTGCCGACATTTTTCTTGGTCTTGATCTTGAGCGTGTCACTGCCTTCTATAAGGAAGCGTTCGCCCGCGAGTGCCGTGTCGGCGCTCGCGAGCAGGTCAATGATCTGCGAATAGAAGCCCGCAAGCTGCCAGTCCGTCATCCACTTCCCGGGGCGCGCCCTACCCGACAGCCCGAGCTCGTAGCTCACGACCTTCTCGGCGTCGAGTCCGTAGTTGGGAACTTCATAGGTCGTCCCTTTTGACTCGCCGAGCTTTGTGATGTCGCTCAGGTTCGGGGCGCGAAACGCCTGCGATACGTTGCCGTGGACACGAAACCGGCCCGCCGGGTCTCCGAGGCGATAGACGCCTCCGAGAGATCCGGTCAGCGCGTCGAACGTCTGGGAGACGTTTTCGCTTCCCTCAGGAACGAGGTCGGGATCGCTCGGCGTGAAAGTCGCATCGAACCAGCTGTACCGAAGGCCGGCGTCGAGCTCCGCGCGAGCAAACCGCCCTGAGCTCGGGCGGAACTGCTCAAGCAGAAAGATTCCACCACTCTGATACGTCGCGCCGTCCGGAAAGCGCCCCTGCGCATCGCGTGTGACGGCCCCGCCCGGCGCACGTCGTTCGCGTGCGCTTTCGACGTCGTCCGCGTAGAGATCGCCGCCGAAGACGACACGGTGGGCACGATTCGGTATCCAGTACCCCTCGGCGTTCGCACCCCAGGTGGTCACGCGATCGTGTTCGACTGTAAGGTCGTCGCCTGGATCAGGCCGCGTCTCGCGCCCTTCTTCCTGCAGGTTGCGCGACAGCGTCAACTGAAACAGCGGATCGCCGTTCCATCGCCCGTGCAGGTATCGCGCATAAGCGAGTTCGCGCACCTGCGGATCGAAGACCCAGCGATCAAAACCCTCGTTCTCGTATTTGTCGTATCGCGGCACTTCAATCTGCTCGCCACGCTGATAGGCAAACGTCAGATGGTCGCGCGGCGTGGCGATCCAGCGCAGCTTCGCGTCGACATCCCATGCGTCGAATCCTGACGGTGATTGTTCCGTCCCGTTCGTCGCGTTCTCGATACTCGGTTCCGTGCTGTTCGCGCCGCGCTTCAGATCGCCGAACCGACGCCCGGAGAGTCCGATCGTACCGTTCCAGCTGTCATCGAGAAGGAGTGCGCGCAGATGCGTTGTTTTCTCGCCGTCGATCGTGGCATAGCGAACGGCGCCGTGCGTTGCCCACTTGAAACCCTTCCTGCCCGGCTCCTGCCGGGCCGCCCACGTGTCGACATTGATCACTCCCCCGAGAGCATCCGTTCCGTATGCAACCGAGTTCGGTCCCCGATAGACCTGAATCGAGTGAAGAGAAAACGGATCAACGGTTGCCAGGTACTGGTGATTGCCGAGCCTGAACGTCGAGTTATTCAGTCGTATGCCGTCAACCATCAGCAGGATCTGATTCGAGCTGAAGCCGCGCAGGACCGCTGAGCCGCCGCCATGGTTCGTTTTCTGCACGAACACGCCGGGCTCTTCCCGCAAAGCTTCAGCGGGAGTCTTCGCGGCGCGATCGCGAACAGAAATGCCTGACATATGCGATGACGAGAAGGGCCCTTTTCTGGAAACCCGCTGCGTGGCGCCGATCCGCACGGGCTTGCTTGACTCGTGGTCGCGCGCGACGAGGACGAAGTCGTGCGTTGTGCTTGAGCTTGCGAGGATTTCGACTGTCGTTGAATCCGAAGCGTAGCCCATGCGGTTCACGAGGATTCGTTGCGATCCCGCGGGAATGTTTTCGATCAGAAAGAAGCCGTCCTTGTTCGCGACAGCGCCTCTGCCCTGATCGCGAACGACCACATCGGCAAACGCAAGCGGGCGCCCGTTTGCGGCGGCCGTGATCGTACCCTGTAATGTTCCGGTTGCGGTTTGCTGTGCGCAGGCGCGATCAGGCAGGACCAGCGCCGCTGCAAGGCAGGACAGGAGGATCCCGGCCCGCCGGAGCCGCCCGACCCGCAGGGAACCTTCGATCATGATCCCGCGGCAGGGTTGCCGACGCGCCCGACAAACAGGATGAGGCCGGTTTCGTTCTCGCGAATGACGAAGACGAACGGATGGTCGGCGCGGAACTCGGGGTTCGGTGGCGGCATGCTGAGTGTGCGCATGGTCGTTGCGGTCGCGGCAGCAGCTTCAGTGCCCTTTTCGTCGACGCGCACGAACGCTTCGTGAAACACGCGGTCGACCCAGAGCTTTTCCGCTGCGGAGATGCCGGTGAAGTCCGCGCGCGCAGGGTCGAACGGGAGCGCAAGGCCCATCGCGGCGAGCGGCTTCTCGAGCGAGGCCTTCGTGCGCATTTCGAACTTGGGGAGAAAGACGTCGATTTTGCGTGTTTCGAGTTTCGCGGTCCACGATTGCAAAGTGTCGAGCGTGAGTTTCTCTTCGAGAGCGGGCAGCCCGCCCCGCTCGGCCGGGAGCAGCACGACCATCGAGAACTTGTCGCCCTCGTACGGCAGCTCGAGAACCCACGTCTTCTTCACGCTGGCCGCTCGATAGGAACCGGTGCGAACGAGGAACGGTGTTTCGACGGAGTCCGCGGTCGCAATGTGGAACGGCAACGGTTTTGTATTCTCAGGATCGAATGCGTCTTTCCATTCGCCGAGAAAGTAAATCGCGTTGGCGAGTACGAGGCGCGTGTTCGCAGTCAGGCTTCCTTCGGGGAGCAGGTTCGGGATCTTCTGCTCGGTCTGATCGCCGATCCACGTGTTGATTTTCTTCCGCTCGCCGTCCGCGTTGCCGCGGAAATCCGCCGGCTCGGCGCCGGAACCATAGCTCTGCTTCACGGCGTCACGAAACGAAGTCTCCCAGGGGAGCGTCTGTTCGTGCCACATGCGGTTCGCGATCCGAAACGTCGTGGGGTCGCCATCGGGAATCGCCATCGCGCGCGCGGCGAGTTCGTGATTCGCGGCGTGGAAGCCGTTGGACTCGCCCGCATCGGAGCCGTCGCCTGCTCCTGCGTCCCCGCCCGCTCCCGCGCCCAGAAATGCGAGTATCTCCGCCGCCGTTTCGCCGCGTGCCCCGAGGGCAAGCGGCGCGATCGCCTGGCTCACGCTGTACGGCGACAGAAACAGATTGCCTCCCGCGCCGGGCGGGATCGCTCGATAGAGACGAAATGTGAGATCGTTCAGGCCGTCGACAACCGCAGTGACAGGGACGGATGCGGTCGCCTTGTTCTCTCCGCCGCTCTTCTCGTTCACGTCGCGCACGTTCCTTTCGTGGTCGGATTCGACAGCGGTGCCCGCTGCGTCGGCGTTCGCGCTCTCGCGCGGTTCCTCGCATGCGGGTAAGAGTGCCAGAAGAAGGATGCCGAGCGCTTTCACGATCTTGTCCGTGAAACGGGAACGATAGTGAGTATCCTGACGTCTCGTTGTGGTTGTGATCGCCACTCTGTTTCTGCGTTTCCTTTCCGGAGATTTCATCCTTGCCGACCGCCACTAATATAAGAAGGAAACGCATGCAATGTCGAGTGTGAGGGGCGCCGATCAGACAGCGCCGCGTGCCGCGTGTCCGCCTGCCTTGTGTGCGCGCTGCCGCTTACCGCGCGGGCACGACCCGAAAAAAAGCGACCCGGAGAACGTTTTGCCCTCCGGGTCGCTTGCGATTGGCAGTAGTACCGACTATTTGAACCGCACTACGCGCTGCGTGTCAGTCAGCTTCTCAGTTTCGAGACGCATCAGGTAGACCCCGGACGAGACCGGCAGCCCCGCTTCGTTTCGGCCGTCCCATGTGATGTTCTGGACGCCGGCGTCGAGCGTGCCCTCGGCCAGCGTGCGCACCATGCGCCCGGCCAGGTTGTAGACGCGTACCGCGCCCGGCTGCGCTTTCGGCAGCGACAGTCTGACCTGCGTATTACGGATGAACGGATTCGAACCCGTGATCGCAAGGCCCGGGATGATCGGTTCGATGCTCTCGCCCCCGGCAACGCCGGTCGGATTCTGTTTCACGATGATCTTGCCGGTGTCCTTGTCGAACGTGAAGAAGTCGTTTGAGGAGGTGACCTCGAGGTCGACACAGTTCGTGTCGCCGGCGGATGCCGTGAACGGGATCCAGACCTTCATCGTGACCACGGTGTTGGTCCCCGGCGCGAGGTCGAGCAGAAGCTTCGTGCGTTCGAATCCGCCGTCGTCGAACAGGAAGAGCCAGTCGGTCGTGTCGGTCGCGACGGGGCAGAGCGAGTACGTGTCGAACGACGTACCCGTGTTCGCCACCGTGAAGTCGAGGTAGACCGTGTCGCCTGCCGCTTCGCAGGTGTCGTTCAGCGAAGTCACGGTGACGCCCGTCGTCGCGACCGGCGGGTTCGCGGCCGAGACCGCGGGGCCTCCGAACTGCTGCACTTCATCGCCTACGAGCACGGCGCCGTAGCGCGAACCGAAACCGGTCGGAACGCGGAACGAAACGGTTTCCGCCGCGCCCGGGGCACCCGGAACGCCGAGGTACGGTCCGATCACGTCATGCGGAGTCACCGGCTGCGATGCCAGGTACTCGGCCGCGCTCGTGATCGGCGTCGAGGAGAAGCGTACTTCGTAGTTGTTCGCGACGCGGTTGTAAGTCGGGGTCATCGACGTGTTCTCGTCTACAGCCGTCCAGTCGAGCGTGACCGTGGTTTCGCCGGTGCCGTTGATAGCCGCGCCGATGATGGGCGGCGCCAGTGCGATCGGGCCCTCGTCGTCGAACGCGAAGATGATGATGTCGTCGATACCGATGAAGCCTTGATCGTCGGCTTCACTTACGAAGTCGATGATGATGTCCTTCTTGCCGCACAGGAACGACAGATCCTTCGTGAACCGGCCCCCGCCGAACGGAATCGGGTCGCTTCCCATCAGGATGCCGCCGGCGTAATACTCGACGCGGCACGCGTCCATCGCGAACGGGCCGCACGGAAACTGCACGTCGTGGCAGTAGAAGAAATCGAGAGTCGCGACCGTGTACTCCGTGAAGTCCATTGTGGGCGTCGGCATGCGATACGCGAACTCGAAGACGCCCGTGCAATGATCGCCTACAAACGGATGCGGCGCGCGTGCCATTTCATAGACGCCGCGGTTCAGGCACGGCGGAGCATCGGACGCAAGCGTCCAGCCGGCCATCCCCATGAACGGGGCTTCGCCGTGACGGCTCATGTCGAAATCTTCGAAGAAGTTGATCATCAGGTCGTCCTCGACCTCGCCCCAGTCGGCCGTACCGCCGGGTCCCGGATTCGCCGCGCCGTAGTTCACGCGGGTGCGGACGATCATCGGCAGCCCGAGCATGTGCTTGCCGTAGTCGGGAAGCGGAATGGAGAGCGTTTTCGTGTCGCTGCCCCAGGTCGACGGATCTTCGATGTGATCCACGATGACGTGTTCACTGGCTCCGGTGAATGCGAAGTCCGTGTTGTAGTCGATCCACATGTCGACATGGAGGTCCGACGCGCCGCCGTAGCGCGGGCCGGTGTGGTCGCTCACGCTGAGGTCGATCGTTGCCGTACCGGGCGCGCCCATATATGAAGGCAGGAACGGAATGTCGGGGAGAGACTGCGGGAAGACGCCGTCGTCGCCGCCGTCACGGTCGTACATGCCGAGGAAGACGTTGTCCTGGCCGTCGTAATCGGCGGGATCGTTCGGATCGAGCTCTGTCGTCGCGATCTGGCCGAGCCATTCGTATGCGTAGTTTCTGTGACTCGCGACCGGCGCCGCGGGGGCGTCCATCCAGTCTTCGAGCGGCGAGAAATGAATCAGGCCGGCGCCGTCTTTCACGCCGGGAAGATCGACCGCGATCGTGCTCACGTAGTGTTCGAATTCCTTCGCGGTCATGTCGCGATACTTGTTCTTGAAGATCGCGGCGATGCCCGCAACGTACGGCGACGACATCGACGTGCCGCTTTTCTCTTCGTAGCCGCCGCCCGATTTCGTCGACCAGATGTCGACGCCGGGAGCGACGCAGTCGAGTGTGGAGTCGTAATTCGAGAAGGCGGCTACCGTCGTGTCCGAGGCCGTTGCTCCGACCGAGATCACGCCCGGAATGTTGGCGGGGAATCCTACGGCCGACGCGGAGTCGTTGCCGGACGCGGCCACGGGAATAATGCCGGCGGAAAGCGCGTTCGCCACCGCTTCGTACATCACGTTGTTTTCGGGGAAGCCGATCGACATGTTGATGATTTCGACATCCGTGCTGTCGGCCGCCCAGTTGATCCCCTGTGCGGCATTGTCGGAAGTCCCGGTGCCGCCGGCGTTCATGACGCGGATGCTCACGAACTCGGCTTCATAGGCGACGCCCGCCATGCCGACCGCGTTCGAGACCGCGCAGGCGATGCCGGCTACGTGCGTGCCGTGGCCGTTCGGGTCGTTCGGGATCGCGTCGCCTTCGACGAAATCGTAATGTCCGCTGGCCGCGGCGTTCCCGGCGAGATCCGCATGACCGAGATCGGTGCCCGAATCGATGATGCCGATCCGCACGGTGTCCGCTCCGCCATCGGCCCAGCGCCAGAGATGAAACAGGTTCGTCTGAAACACGTGCCACGCATTCGGCGTGGTCGGGGGCAGGTCGTCCGTGATGTGCGGATCCTGCGGTGCCCCCGGAAGCCAGCCGTAGTAGTTCGGTTCGACCCATTTGACATTCGAATCGCGATTAAAGTGATCGATTGCCTCATTCACGGTCATGCCGTCGGGAATCCGCACGCGGGAGTAGTGCAGGGTCAGGTCCTCCCTGAGCACCGTGGCCCCGAACGAATCGAGCGCCCCGCTTTTCTGCGACGCGCTCGTGGATTCCGTGAATTTGATCAGAATCTCGCCCGGTACGTGGGCGGCGAGATCGGCCGCGAATACGGGCGCTACGGGCAGAATCGAAGCCAGGGCGAGCAAGAGCACGCCGGCGATCGCCGTAAAGTGTTGCGGGGTAATTCGATACATTACAGGTTCTCCTTGTGGTTGCGGGGGCCCGATCGGTTTCGGCTCCATCGGGCGACTCGATTGATTGCCTGCGTATATGACTCGGACAGAGAATTCGTTTCTTACAAGAAAAAACTATGCGACATATAATAATAACATGAAAAGGGGGATCCGGTGGTTATCGGATCCCCCGAGCCCGTCGCCGCCAGGCGCACGATCGAACCCACACGTTGCTCCCCTTTCTATAGAAAAGGTAGCCATGGGAATGATACGGACGCGGAGGGCCGGAATTTGGGATGGAACGTGGCCGTCAGTCGATAACGGGGGCGGGTTCGGCCACTTTTACGGCCCGGGTCGGGGTCAGGAACGGGAGCAGGATCAGCGGAAGTGCCAGGAGCCCGATTTCGATCATGAGGACCCAGGCGTAGCCGTTCGCTTCGGCGGCCTGGCCCTGCCAGGTGGCGCTGTACGCGTAGACCACGTTCCGCATCGCCATGTAGCCCGTGAACTGTGTGGCGGCGACCTTCGGGTTCGTGAGCCCCATAAAGAGGGCGAGATTGGTGCCCGCTACGAGGCCGCTCGTGAAGTTATATATGGTAGCGACCACGAAGAACTCCGTGATCGTGACCCCCTCCATACCGGTGCCCACGAGCTTCTGGGCGAGCCAGAACGTGGGGAAAGCCGTCAGGATATACCAGACCGCGAGCATGCGGCGATGCCCGAAGCGGTCCGAGACCCATCCCCCGACCACGCAGCCGAGTGCCGCGGCGACGGTCGTCATGAGGGTGAGATTCGCGATCGCGTTCTCGTCCATGCCGAGATCGACCTGCATGGTGGCGCCGAGCGCGAGGCCGATGGCGACCGTGCCGGGCGGCAGCAGGGCGAACAGCACGCCGAGGGCCGGGCCGCGTCCCGACTTGAAGAGGCCGGTGAACAGGTCCTTCAGGAACGCCTTGAGACGCCCCCAGAATACGGCGATGACGCTTCCGGTTCGCGTGGCAGCCGCTTCGACCGCTTCATATATGGGTTCTTGAATGCGTAGTGTCACCGCGACCAGGATAATCGCCAGTGCGCCGAGCACGAGCGCATACGACCAGTTGAAGCCGAACGCCCCGGCGATATAGAGGGCGCCGCTGCCGCCGATCGCCTGCCCCAGATACGACGCGCCGAACATGAAGCCGTTGGCCGTGCCGCGCTCGTGCTCCGGGAGCACGCTCACCGCGAGCGCATCGATCGCCACGTCCTGCGTGGCGGCGAACACATTGTGGATCGCGATCAATATAGTAAGGAGAACGAGGTTCGTCCCCGGATCGACGACCAGCACGACCCCGAGCGTCACGATCATCATGAGCTGGGAGCTCGCGATCCAGAACTTGCGCGGCCCGAGCAGCTTCGGCTGGATCAGGTCGACGAGCGGCGCCCACGCCCACTTGAAGCTCCACGGTCCGTAGAGCCACGCCGTGAAGAACCCGATCTCCGCGAGGCCGACGCCGTTCTGTCTCAGATAGGTCACGAGGGCGATCGCGCTGAAGCCGAACGGAATGCCTTCGCTCATATACAGTAAAGAGAATGTGATGATGCGGCCGAGCCTGGAATCGAGGGGGTTCGCGCGTGACATCCGGCGAGTATACAGCAGAAGCCTGGAATCCGGAATCGGGGAGAAACGAAAAAGCCCGCCTCTCGTTCGAGGCGGGCTCGGTCATTCAGAGTGCCGGTTGCACAGGCTTGCGAGTCGCCCGTTACCCGCCTAGAACTCCCGGAGATCCTTCGCCGCCGCAACAATGTCCGGAATCTGCGGCAGGATCGTGTCCTCGAGAATCGGGTTGTAGCCTACAGGACAGTCCATCGTGGCGACGCGCTTCACGGGGCCGTCGAGATCCTCGAACAGTTCGTCCGCGATCCAGGCGGCGATTTCGGCGCCGTACCCGAAGCTGATCGGATCTTCGTACGCCACGATGACCTTGCCAGTCTTCTTTACCGATTCGCCGACCATGTCCCTGTCCCAGGGGGCGAGCGAGCGAAGATCGATGATCTCGCACTCGATGCCGTGCTCGTTCGCGAGCTGCTTGGCCGCCATTTCGGAACGACGAACGAGAGCGCCGTAGGTCACGATCGTAATGTCGCTCCCCTCGCGATGGATCCGGCCCTTGCCGAACGGCACCATGTACTCCTTGCCCGGGTATTGCGCTTTCGCATACGGCTGGCGGTATATGTGCTTGTGCTCGAGGAACAGCACGGGGTCGTCGCACCGGATCGCGGTCCGAAGGAGCCCGTGGGCGTCGAGCGCGTTCGACGGCATGACGACGCGCAGACCAGGATTGTGCGTCATCAGCGTGACCCCCGACTGGCTGTGATAGACGGCGCCGCCCTGGAGGTAACCACCGATGGGTACACGAATTACGGCCGGCGAACTGAACGTGTTCCGGGAGCGCCAGCGCATCATCGCGAGTTCGTTCCGGATCTGCATGTACGCGGGCCAGATATAATCGTAAAACTGAATTTCAACGACGGGTTTCATGCCGCGTGTGGCCCATCCGACGGCCCGGCCGACAATATTGGCCTCGGCGAGCGGCGAATTGAAGACGCGGTCTTCGCCATAGGCACGCTGAAGCCCATGTGTCAGCTTGAAGACGCCCCCCTTGCCCTTCACGCGCTTCATGTTTTCGGCGCGGCTCACATCGGCGACGTCCTGGCCGAATACGACGATGCGCGGGTCGCGCCCCATTTCGTCGTGCAGCGCGCGGTTGATCAGGCCCACCATCGAGTCGGGTTCGCCCTCGAACTGCGGCTCGGCCTCGAAATCGGAGCCCGTGGGGTCGATATCGGGCGAGTAGACGAATTTCTGCGCGTCGTCCGGCGTCGGCTTCGGCGCGTCAATCGCACGGTCTTCCGCCTCGGTGACTTCGGCCTTTACGTCCGCGTGAATCTGTTCGATCTCGGCCGCCGTGGCCACCCCTTCGTCGAGCATGCGCTTCGCAAAGCGCGGCACGGGGTCGCGCGCGGTTTCCGCTTCGATCTCTTCGGTCGTACGGTAGTTCTTCTGATCGTCGGACATCGAATGGGAGTACGGCCGCACCACGCTGGCGTGCACGAAAGCAGGCCCTTTGCCCGCGCGGATGTGCTTCACGACTTCTTCGAACGTGTCGTGGCACGCCACCGGGTCGCAGCCGTCGACCTTCCGCATCAGCAGATTCGGGTAGCCCGAGAGCAGCTGCGAAATATCGCCCCCGGCCGTCTGTACCTCGACCGGCACCGAGATCGCGTATTCATTATCTTCGACGAGCACGAGAACCGGGAGCTTGCGATTGCAGATCGTGTTCATCGCCTCCCAGAATTCGCCCTCGCTCGTCGTCCCGTCGCCGAGAGTGGCGAGCACGACCGCGTCCTTCGGGAACGTTCCGTCGAGATCCTTGCGCCCCGCGCCGTACCGGCACGCTTCGGCAAGGCCCGCCGCCTGCAGCATCTGCATCCCGGTCGGGCTCGAATTCGAAACGAGGTTCAGATCCTTGTGGCCCCAGTGCGACGGCATCTGCCGGCCGCCCGAAGCGGGATCGTCGATCGCGCCGACCGCGGACAGAAACATTTCATACGGCGTGACGCCGATCGCCAGGCAGAGCCCGCGGTCGCGGTAGTACGTGTAGAACCAGTCGTGTCCCGGCCGAAGCGCGCGACCGGCCATCACCGTGACCGCCTCGTGGCCCGCGCCCGAGATCTGGAAGTAGATCTGATTCTTGCGCTTCAGCTTGATTTCCGCGTCGTCGAGCGCGCGCGAAAGGTACATGGTTCGATAGACCTGCAGACAGTCTTCGCGACTCAGCGATCCAAGGCCCCCGCGGCCGTTCTTCGTTGCTCGTGGCTTTCCCATGAATATCCTCGAAGGTTCGTGATAATAAGAATGATCGAAAAAGGGGGTCCCACGAAACCGGACAGTGGTGAAATCGCGGCCCTGTCGGTACAATCGACCCGCGGCGGCGACTATCCCCGATTTCAGAACACAATAATATTGTAGAAGATACGATCTTCCCCGGCAACCGTTTCGAAGGGATCTTCCTTGAACAGACTCCAGACCCTCGTATTGGCTGCCGTTGGCCTGTTTACGATGCTCGCCCTCTTCGTCACACGGGAGCGCACGCCGCCTCCTCCGCCCCCGGAGGTGCCGGTGACCGATCAGCGCATTCTATCCCTTTCGCCCAATATCACGGAAACACTGTTCGCCCTGGGTCTCGGCCCGCAGGTCGTGGGCGTCACGGAATTCTGCAGATACCCGGCCGAGGCGCTTCAGAAGGAGACGATCGGCGGACTTCTGAACCCGAATATCGAGAAGATGTTCGCCCTCGAGCCCACCATGGCGATCATGCTTCCGGCCCAGGAGGATCTCGCCCGCAAGCTCGAAGCGCACGGAATCCGCACCGTCGTGATCGGGAACGATCGCATGGCTGACATCCTCGAGTCGATTCTCGCGATCGGGCGCGCGACCCGCACATTCGATCGCGCGGCGCAGCTTACGGGATCGATTCGCGATATCGTCGCGAAGACCCAGATCGACAAGCCGAAGCGACGGTGGAAAGTCATGATGGTCGTCGAGCGCCAGCCGCGCATGCTTACGGATCTCTACGTCGTGGGGCCCGGCACGTATCTCGACGAAATCCTGACGATGATCGGATGTGAGAATGTGTACGGCAACGCGCTGGCAAAGTATCCGACAACGACCGTCGAGGAAGTGCTTCACCGTCAGCCCGACGTGATCATCGAACTCGGCCCGAGCCGCGCGAACCGCGAGGAAGCGACCGCCGAGGCGCGCAAGACGTGGGCGGCCATTCCGAATCTCGAAGCCGTGCGCAACGGGCGCGTGTTCGTCATGACGGGCGATCATCTGCTCGTGCCGGGACCGCGCATCGGGCGTACGATTGCGGAGATGGCAGCGCTTGTGAAGGGGCTGGGGGAGTAGGAAACCGAAACATCGTCGTGATGTCGTGTTTTTCTCGGTCTTGCGCGGGTCCTGTCACGCCGGGACAGCCCCACACCTCGACAGGCTCGGTGCGGGGCGCCCCGTCCGGCGCGCCACCCGCGCAGGATCCGGGAAGCAACGACCTCGCGACATGCTTTCGATTTCCTTGAAGCGTGAGGAAGTAGGAAGTAGAGAAGAGAAGAGGGAGAGGGAGAAGCGGAAGGTCGTACGCGGTGGTGTGGGGATTTCGCGCGGCGTTCGGGACCATGAGTTAATCCGGAATACTTCGCGGAGCGCGTTTTCGGATCGAAAACGTGTATCCTTCGAGGTCCGGTTCGGGGGGATGGACCGCGCACGTGGACCCGGGGCCTGCAAGAATGTTGCAGTGCAGAGTGGCCGAGGGGATGCGGTTCTCGGATTCCGCTCGGCCTCCGTACTTGGCCATTTGGCCAGGACGAGCGGATCGAGAGAAGCCGCATCCTCTCGGCCGCATCTTTCCTGCGACGATCGGTGAAGTTCCGCGATCCTGCGATCGCATTCCGTCACGCATCGAAACTGGAGTTTGAGTGGGTAAGCTGCTTTCGATCGAAAACGTACGCTGGCGCGCGGGTGGCAAAGAGATTCTACGCGGTGTTTCGTTCGATATGGATCTGCATCAGTTCGTAACTGTGATCGGTCCGAACGGGGCGGGGAAGTCGACGCTCATCAAACAGATCGCGGGCGTTCTTCCGATGCAGGAGGGCGACATTCGATTGCGCGGCCGGTCGGTTCGCGAACTCGAAGGACGGGAGCGGGCGCGGATCGTGGCATACGTTCCGCAGACCCGGGACCCCGACATTCCGTTCACGCCGCGCGAGCTCGTCGAGCAGGCCCGGTATCCTTATCTCGGCGCGTTCGGCAAGCTGAGTCAAAGCGACCGGCGCCTGGTGGATCAGGCGATCGCGCTTACGCGCGCGGGCAGCTTCGTCGACCAGCCGTTCGGCACGCTCTCCGGCGGGGAACAGCAGAAGGTACTGATCGCGGCGGCAATCGCACAGGACACGCCGCTCATCCTGCTCGACGAACCGACGACGTTTCTGGATCCGTCGGTGCAGGACGAAGTGTACGAACTGCTGCGCCAGATCCGGGCGGAGCGCCGCGTTTCGATCCTCGTCGTCACACACGATCTGAATCGCGCGATTCTGTCGACCGACCGCATGATTGCGCTGCGGGCGGGGGAGATCGTGCGAAGCGGGGCGCCCGCGGAGATCGCGCGCGAAGACGTGCTGCGCGAAGTGTTCGGGAGCGAATTCCTCACGATCGATCACCCCACATCAGGACATCCGATGATCCTGCCGCGGGGGGAGTCGTAAATGCGGGTGACGCAGAAACGTCCGATGCTGACGCTATCGCTGTTCGCGGTGTTCTTTGTCGTTGCGGCCGTTCTCGGCCCGTTCGTGGGATCGCAGGAAATTACGATCGCGGATCTCGTGCGCGGCGAGGGCACGACGCAGTTTTTCATCTTCTGGACGCTGCGTGTCCCGCGCCTGCTGCTCGGGCTGCTCGCGGGCGCCTCGCTGGCGCTTGCGGGGCTTTCGTTTCAGACGCTCTTTCGCAACCCGCTCGCGACGCCGTTTACGCTCGGTGTTTCGTCGGGCGCCGCGTTCGGCGTGGCGGTGGCCGTTCTGCTGAACCTCGGCGGCTACATGTTCGGAATCGAAGTCACGCCTCTGTTCGCGCTTCTCGGCGCGGTTCTCGTCATCATGATCCTGATGCGTTTGTCGAGAACGGACGCCGGGCTCAGCACGCGCGACCTGCTTTTGGCCGGAGTCGCGCTCTCGTATTTCTTTTCGGCGCTTCTGCTTTTCGGGCAGTACCTGGCGGACTTCACGCAGACCTTTCGCATGGTGCGCTGGCTCATGGGGCGGCTCGAAACAATCGGCTATGGCCCGACGCTGATGATCCTGCCGGCGTTCGTGTACGGATTTCTTACGCTGCTTCTTCACAGGCGTGAAATGGATCTGCTGCTTGCCGGTGAGGAGATTGCACTCAGTCGCGGTGTCGGTGTCGACTCGCTTCGCAGGCAGCTTTACATCAGCGCCTCGCTGCTTACGGCAACGACTGTCGCCGCCTGCGGACCGATCGGTTTCGTGGGGCTGGTCGTGCCGCACATTCTGCGACTTCTTCTCGGTGTGACGCACGGACCGCTCATTGTCGGCTCGCTGCTGTTCGGGGGGCCGTTTCTCGTGACGTGCGACGCGCTCGCCCGGAACGTGATACCGGGCGCCGAACTTCCGGTCGGGATCGTAACCGCGATTCTAGGCGGCCCCTTCTTCCTGTGGCTCCTCATGCAGCGACGGAAATAACACGCCACGCAGCGCAAGCACGCGCGACTTCCACAAGAACAGAACGGCATCCACGAAATCGGCGCAGACGAAAAGCGCGGTACCGAGCACGGCTCCGTTGACACCGGGGTGGCGGTTCACGACGAACAGGCCGGCGCCGATGATCATGAGCAGCTTGATTCCGGATGCGATCCCGAAAATCTCCGTGGCGCGCGCGCGCATGATGAGCCCCTGACAGACGGATCGCACCGAGAGCAGGATCGGTTCGATCAGAATGAGAAGCATGGCCGGGGCGACAAGGGCTTCCATCCGGGGCGAAAGCGCGAACGCATTCCGCAGAAGGAGGTGGCGCACAGGCGGATTAATGAGAACAAGAATGATTCCGATGTAAACAAGTGTAATGATGAAGCTGAAGCGAATGATTTTTCTCATGTCGGAGCCCGACTCGGGAAGAATGAGCGAGACGTTGTGAAGCGCCCACAGGGGGGAACACGTCATGAGTACGACCGGCGCGATCAGGCCGAAGCCCGCCTGGGCGAGTTCGGGGTCCGGCAGGCGGCCGAGGATCGCGTTGATCACCGGACGCGTGCTCGTCCACACGTAGGCCGAAATCGCGAGGGGGTAGCTGACGCGAATGATTTCGCGATACGTGATGTCGCGGCGATTCTTGAGCAGCGGAAAGCGATCGCGCACGAACGGGTAGACCCCGATCCAGATGACGATCATTTCGATCGTGAGTCCCGTGAGCAGAGCAAAGGCGCCCGCAATCGCGCCGGACCCCGTCTTCAGTACGACGACGATTCCGATCGCGGTCGAGAGCGACAAGATGCGAAAGAGTGTCGCGCGCGCCACGAGAATCGTGCGCTTCATCCGGATTCCGATGCCGTTGCCTACTCCGCGAAGCGCGATCAGTATGGGAATCGGCGCGAGGATCGCCAATACGACCGCGGCGCGCTCGGCCACACGCGGGGTCGTGGCGATGATGTCGAGAAACACGAAATCGCGAAGCGGCGTGAGAGCGATGGCGAGTGCCCCGATCGTCGCGCTCGTGCCGATCGTGAGCGCGCAGATCATGAGTTTGCGGAATGACGCGTGCCCGGCGATCAGGGCGGCCGTTACCTGCTGCATGGAAAGGCACGGCGCTTCGAGAAACAAAATGATCGAGAAGCCGATCCAGTAGGCGGCGAAGTCGAGCGTGGGGTCCGGCGCGCGTCCGACCGCGATGTTGATGACCGGGCCGGACAGGGTCATCATCTGCGAAGTAGCCATCAGCGGAAGGTAAAAACGCAGAATATCGCGGGATGTCAGGCGCTCCGTCATGGGCGCGAGTATAGCGGCTTTCGACTCTTTCGTCCGTCGCCGCGCGCGTCCGGCCGCATGCGTCGCTCGGTGTCATGACCGCCGGGGTGGCGCCCTCGATCCGCAGCGCCTATGCTGTTCGTATGACTGTTTACGAACGACGCATGGGCGATGACGATCTCGAAGACCTGAAGCGCGCCCGCGCCTTCCTCGAGAATCCGAGCCTTGCCGTGCGATTGACGAATCTCGTGGGGCGTCCGATCGAAGCGTCGCTCGGCGTACTCCCGCTGCCGATTCGGAATCGCGTGCATGCCCTGACACGCATCGCCATTCAGAAATCTCTCGAAACGGCGGTCAGCACACTGGGCGACCGTTCGCTGCGTCCGTCTTCGGACGGGCTGCACAAGATTCTGGCCGGCGCGTCCGGAGCGGGGGGCGGCGCGTTCGGCATCCTGGCGCTGCCGATCGAACTGCCGGTTTCGACAATGATCATGTTGCGTTCGATTGCCGATATTGCGCGCGCGGAAGGGGAGGACATCACGTCGTACGACGGGAAGCTGTCGTGCGTGGAAGTGTTCGCGCTCGGCGGGCCGACGAAAGGGGACGACGGCGCGGAGACGGGGTACTACGCGATCCGCGCCGCGCTCGCGAAAGCCGTTTCGGAGGCGAGCAGTTATCTCGTGCAGCGCGGACTCGTGGACGGAACGGCGCCGGCCGTCGTTCGTCTCGTGTCACAGATCGCCGCGCGCTTCGGCGTTGTCGTCAGCGAGAAGACTGCGGCTCAGGCGCTCCCGGCGCTCGGCGCGATCGGCGGGGCCACGATCAATCTCATCTTCATCGACCACTTTCAGGAAATGGCGCGCGGCCACTTCATCGTGCGACGGCTGGAGCGAAAGTACGACGCCGAAATCGTGCGCGACGAGTACGAACGGCTCGCCTGACTCCGTCGCCGGATCCTCCCGCGACTCCATCGCCGGATCCTCCTCGCCCTCGCCCTGTCGGGCCGTCTGTCGCGCCTGCCGGAGCGGGTTCGTCCGATCCCCGTCCCTCCAATGGGGCTCGGACTGCGGGGGACCCGGCGACGGAGCCGCTGGGAGGACACGCGAGGCGGACCCGGACCGAAGGCGAGCGTCAGCGGACCCGGGTGAAGGCGAGCGTCAGCGGACCCGGACCGAAGGTGAGCGTCAGCGGACCCCGTGCGAGTGAGCGTCAGCGGACCTTGACGATGCGCGCGGCGCTGGACCGGCCCGCGTCCATGCTCGATGTCTTGCGCGCGAAGTAGACGCCGGGCGCGGCGGGCGTGCCGGATGATTCGCGGCCGTCCCATGCGACGGTCGTCATGCCGGCGGTGGTGCTCAGCGTACGCACGAGCCGCCCCCGCACATCGTATACATGCACAGTCTCGGCTGCCTCGAACGGCCGGTGGGCGCGGAGTTCGGTGCCGCCGCGTGTCACGCTGGGCGCGGCGAACAGTAGACCTTCCGCGAACGGGCGCGTTCCGCTCGCACCCGCTTCCCCATTGCCGGCGGCCACGTCTGTCGTGACGTCGATGGATTCCCAGTCGCCCGACCAAGTGACCTGAAGCACGGGGCCCGAATCCTGGATCACGTCCAGCGGATAGAACTCGAACGACACGCGAAATCCCGTGAGCGTCGTCGCGTTTTTCGTATAGACGGGGATCACGACCGGGTTCCCCATGTCGACGAGCTGTCCTTCCATGAGATCGATCGTCATGAGCACGAACGAATCGCCGTCCTGCGCTCCCTGCGCGTCGTATGTGCGCACGTGAATCGGAAGCGCCATGCTCGTCATGCCCATATCCGGTGAAAACGGGTCGGGCGGGTAGGCGATCTCGGCGGTGCCGCCGGACACGCCGGCGAAGTTCACGAAGAGTTCGTACTGGCCGTACCAGTCGTAGTTGTAGCCGCCGTCGACGTCTGTCGTCATCGTGATCGCGCACGACTCGCCGTTTCCGAGAGGCCGATCGTCCCATACCCCGTGCAGCGCCGGAATCGCGGGGCCGGTCTGAATGTCCTGCCACCCGATCTCTGTCTGATAGACGGGATTTCCGATTTCGTCGAGCGTCCGAAAGATACAGGGCGACGAGGGAAGCGGATTCGTTTCGACGAGCAGCCAGTCGCCGAGGAAATGCGGGATGATGCGCCCTTCTCCGATCGTACGGATGTCCTGCAGGACGTAGTTTTCGGATTCGCCGCTCGACCCGTTGAACGTGAAGGTCAGCGAGAAGCGGGTCGCCTTCGTAAAGTCGATGGCGTTCCAGTTCGAGAGGGGAAACTTGTATGTGCCCGCGCCGGGAAAGTGCGGAATCTGCGCCTGGCTGCTGTTGCTGTCGCTGAACGTGATGAACACGAACCCGCCGACGATCGCGGGAACGGCCGAGAAGTCGAGTTGCAGTGAGTCGACGCCGCCGTTCTCGGTCAGGTCTTTCGTGCCGTCCCAGTCCCACTCGACCTTGATCGTTCCGAGCCCGTTGCTGCTTTGTACCAGCAGATAGTCGTCGTACGAATGGGGTGCGCTCACGACAATAGACTGAATGCCGCCCTGGGTCGCGTGCGGGGCGAGCGTGAACTTGCGCGCGGGCGTGATCACGTGTCCGCCGCCGCTCGAGCTGACCGGCACGGTCGCGATGACGGTGTCGTCGACCGCGACGACGCTGGCGTTGCCGTGCTCGAAGTCGTCGATGATCGTCAGTGCACGCGCCGGTGCCGCGGTCGTGAGCAGCGCGGCGAGACAGGCAAGTGTGATGCCAGGCGGGATGTGCTGTTTCCTGTTCATAGTCCTTCGTCTCCTGTTATCGAACGAGCACGATGCGGGCCGATGTCGCGTCCCGATCACTTGATTTGCGTGCGAAGTAAATACCGGCTGCCGCGCGCGCGCCTGCAGTTTCGCGACCGTCCCAGGCGACGGTTCGCATTCCCGGTGCCGTGCTCAGTTCGCGCACGAGCCGCCCGCGGATGTCGTAGATCGCAATCGCGTCGCCTGACACAAACGGCCGGGCACTGCGCAGTTCGGTTCCGTCACGCGTGATGTTCGGCACCGCTGAGAGGCCCGCGAGCGTCGGCATGATCGCGCCGTCCGTATCGGCCCCTCCCGCAACGCCCGTCGTAATCGAGATCTCCTCCCACTCGCCGCTCCAGTCGATTTCGAAAACGGGTTCGGAATCGAGGATGATGTCCTGCGTGATGAGTTCGAACGCCAGTATGAATCCGGTAAGCGTGCTCTGGTTCTTGCTGAAGACCGGGGTAACGAACGGGTTCTGGATCTCGGCGGGCTGGTTCTCGCCGAGACTGATCGCCATCATCACGCGCGAGTCGCCGTTCTGCACGCCCAGGGGGTCGCGAGTCAGCACATGAATCGGAAGCGCGATACTCTTCAAGTCATGGACGGGATCGGGCGGGTACACGATCTCCACCGTCCGGCCCGGCACGTCCGCGACGTCCACGAACATCTCGTAGTACCCGTACCACTCGTAATTGTAGCCGCCGTCGACATCCGTGTTCATCGTGATGGCGCAGGTCTCTCCGTTGCCGTAGGGCGCGTCGCTCCAGACACCGTGTATCGCCGGAATCGTCCCGCCGACCTGGATGTCCTGCCATCCGATGTTCGTCTGATAGACGGGATTTCCGATTTCGTCGAGTGTCCGAAAGATGCAGGGCGACGAGGGGAGCGGATTCGTTTCGACGAGCGTCCAGTCACCGAGGAAGTTCGGCGTGACCGTGCCCTGCCCTTTCGTTCGAATGTCGTTGATCTCGAACAATGCCGAGCCCTGGCCCCCGAACTGTGTGTGGATCGAGATCGCGACGACCTGCGTCATGTCGATGAAGGTCCAGATCGCGAGGTCATACTTGTAGAGCCCGGGCGCCGGCATGGGCCGTGCCTGGCCGTGCAGACCGTTTACGTCTTCGAACGTGACGAAGAGCGCGCCTCCCGACGCCGGTGTCGCCGTAACGTCGAAGCAGATCGTGTCGACCGCGCCCCCTTCCGTGAGGTCCACCGGGAACCCCCAGCGCCATTCGACTTCGATGTTGCCGTTGCCCGTCTCGCTCGAATGCCTCATGCGCGTCCCCCCGCCCGTACCGAGCTGGGCGCTCAGGACGCCGGGGTTGACCGTGCTCGGCCTGTAATGGAATCGTCGGCTCGACGAAATGACGTGGCCCGATCCGGCGGGCCCGACGGGAACGATCGTGATTGTCGTGTCGCTCACCGACTCCCCGTAGGTGCCTACATTGAAGTCGTCGATTACGACGAAAGCAGCGGCCGGGACCGGCGCGAGCAGCAGCCACAGGGTCGCGGCGGCCGGGCCGTATCTCAGAGTTGCGGTCCAGAGTGCGTGCATCGATATCCTCCTGCGGAATGCGTATCAAAAGGGTCTCTCTGCCCTTACAGCCGCAGATCGGGCACGGAACCCGACAACGAATGGCGAGACGGGTGTATAATTCCCGCAGGAGGCTCGCTTTATGACCGATCAGCCCGGTGTGACGGTATTGCTGAGACTGGCGACGGAAGGGGACAGGGAAGCGCTGGACCAGGTGTTTCCGGTCATCTACGACGAGTTACGCGCCCTCGCGCGTTCGAAGCGGTCCGTTTCGGGGGCCGGGGAGACGCTGCGAACCACCGCCCTCGTCAACGAGGCGTATCTGCGCCTCGTCGGCAAAGACGCCCTCGATATCCAGAGCCGCAGGCACTTCTTTTTCCTCGTTTCACGGGCGATGCACGATCTGGTCGTAGAGGAGGCGCGGAAGCAGGGCTCACTGAAAAAGGGGGGCAATCTGCAGAGGGTGGAACTTCCCGATCTCGAGCAGGTGCTCGATCAGTCCCCTGAGGAGATTCTGGCGCTCGAACGCGCTCTCGACAAGCTGAAGGGCGAGGACTCGGACGATCACGATGTCGTGATGCTCCGCTTCTTCTCCGGGCTCACGATGCAGGAGATCGCCGATACGCTGCAGGTTTCGACCCGCACCGTCGAAAGGCGGTGGCGATTTTCCAAGGCCTGGCTCGCACGCGAACTCGCCTGAACTCGAGTCACGGGCCGCGGCGTACCATGAGCGTGGCGCCTTCCCCGCAGAGCGATCGAAACTCCGTGGACTCGCGCACACCGGGCGGCGCTTCGGCCCGCGGAATCGTTTGAAACCCGAAACGTTCAAACCACACAGGCACTGTCTCGGTAAGCAGATAGATCGTTTGCACGTTCCCGGCTTCAGCAGACGCGATCCGTTCGCGCACGAGTCGTTCGCCGATCCCGCGTCCCCGTTCGTCCTCACTGACGGCAACGGAACGAAGGAGCCTCGCGTCTCCGGCGTTTTCGAGCGCGGCGCAGCCGGCAACGGTGTTGCCGCGCACGGCTAAAACGAACGCCGGCTCCGTATCGTCGCCCAGGTTCGGGGCTTCGGCGAGATCCGAGATCGGAAGCGTCGATCCGGCAAGCAATCGCAGGATCTCGACTCTGTCGCCACGCTCTTCTTCGCGTATGATTACATCCTGCATCAGGATCTTTCCCTTTCGATCACTGCCCTTTGTCTCTTATTATAATTGATCGAAACCGGAACGCGCTCACGTTCGTAAGAGATCAACATACACGGACCCTCATTCGAGCTTACTTTCCCGACCGGAGGCAATCTTGCTCAGCATTCAGAATCTATCGAAGACGTACCCGAACGGCGTGCAGGCCCTCAAAAACGTGACTCTCGAAATTCCACGTGGAATGTTCGGGCTTCTCGGGCCGAACGGCGCCGGCAAGTCGACGCTCATGCGCACCATCGCGACTCTGCAGGCGGCGGACAGCGGAACGATCATGCTCGACGACCTCGACGTTCTGAAGCGGCGCGAGGAAGTGCGCAAAGTGCTGGGCTACCTGCCGCAGGAGTTCGGCGTCTACCCGCGCATCTCCGCGCTCAGCATGCTCGACCATTTCGCGCTCCTGAAGGGCGTCACGAACAAGGGCGAGCGAAAGCGTGTGGTCGAAGGCCTGCTGCGCCAGACGAATCTCTGGGAAGTGCGCAAGCGTCGCCTCGACACATACTCGGGCGGGATGAAGCAGCGGTTCGGTATCGCGCAGGCCCTGCTCGGCGATCCGCGCCTGATCATCGTCGACGAACCGACCGCGGGCCTCGACCCGGAGGAGCGCAACCGCTTTCACAACCTGCTTGCCGAGATCGGCGAGAACGTCGTCGTGCTTCTTTCCACGCACATCGTGGAAGACGTGCGCGATCTGTGCAGTCAGATGGCGATCATTTCGGAAGGCGAAGTGCTGCTCTCGGGGAAACCGGAGGAGATCATTCGCGGTATCGACGGGAAGATCTGGGTGAAGGAGATCGAAAAGGCCGAGCTCGAGTCGTACAAGAGCGAGCACACCGTGATCTCTACGCGGCTCTACGGCGGAAAAACGCTGATTCACGTGCACGGCGATACGGCGCCTCCCGGATTCTCGCCCGTCACGCCAGACCTCAAAGACGTCTACTTCTCGGCGCTCAAGAGGGTCGCGTAATGTGGCTTCGCATTGCCCGCTTCGAGCTTTTCTATCAGTTCAAGCAGCCGCTCATCTACATCATGTGGCTGCTCTTCTTCCTGCTCACGTTCGGTGCGGTATCATCTGACTCCGTGCAGGTCGGCGGCGCCATAGGGAACGTGAACCGGAACGCGCCGTTCGTGATCGTGCAGCTCATGTCCGTGATGTCGATCATCGGCATCTTTGCGATCACGGCGTTCGTGGCCGGCGCCGCGCTTCGTGATTTCGACAAGAAGACAGCCGAACTCTACTTTTCGAAACCGATTCGCAAGCTCGACTACATCTTCGGACGCTTTATCGGCTCGACTTTCCTGTCGATCCTCGCGGTTTCGGGATCCGCATTCGGCATCTTCTTCGGCAGCATGATGCCCTGGGTGGACCCGGAGCGGATCGGGCCGTTCATGATCGACCCGTATCTGTTCAGCATGGGCGTGATGGTCATTCCGAACGTGATTCTGATCAGCGCGATCTTCTTCGTTGTCGCGTCGGCGACGCGCAGCATGCTGTTCACGTATCTCGGAGTCGTCGTATTCTTTGTCGCCTATTCGATTTCCGGCCAGTTCCGGCGCAATCTCGACAGCGAGTATCTTGCGAGTCTGCTCGATCCCTTCGGGATGTCCGCGTTTCAAAACGCCACGAAGTACTGGACGATCTCCGAGAAGATCACGATCGTGCCGCCGTTCGAAGGGGCGCTGCTTCAGAATCGCATGATCTGGGTCGGGGTGGCGGCGCTTGTTTTCCTGCTCGGATACGTCACGTTCAGCTACACGAAACGAGCGAGCAAAAAGAAGAAGATACTGCTGGACGGTTCGATCGGGGAAGCGGCCGCGGCAGCGGTCGGGCAGGCCCCGCCGCGCGCGCAGGTGAACTTCCGTTCCGGCACGGCGCTCTCCCAGTACGCGGGCCAGGCAAAGGTCGAGATCTTCTCGATTCTGAAGTCCGTGCCGTTTCTCGTCATGCTGCTGTTCGGAATCGCCAATGTGATCGGAGGCGCAAGCCAGACGCATCAGTTCTTCGGCACTTCGCTTCTGCCCGCCACTTATCTGATGGTGCAGACGATCGAAGGCTCGTATGTATTTCTGCTCATTATCATCATGACATTTTACGCGGGGGAACTCGTCTGGCGCGAACGCGCTCTCAAGATGGACGGCATGTACGACGCGCTCCCGTTTCCGGACTGGGTTCCGTTCGCGGCCAAGCTCACCGCGCTCTTTCTCGTATCGATCTGCTTCCTCGCGATCGGCGTGCTCACCACGATGGGCTATCAGGCGTTCAGGGGCTACACTCAGTTCGAAATGATGGTCTATCTGAAGGGCATGTTCATGCTCTGCTATCCGTTCTTTCTCGCCTGCGTCCTTGCGATCGTGGTGCAGGTGCTCTCGAAGAACAAATTTCTCGGCTATCTCGTCATGATCCTCTATCTGATCAGCGACGTGATCTTTCTGGCCTTTCATATGGAGCACAACCTCTACATCTTCGGCGGGAGTCCGAGCGCGACCTGGTCCGACATGAACGGATTCGGTCACTTCGTGGAACCGAAAGCGTGGTTCTTCGCGTACTGGACGCTCGTTACGGTGGTGCTCGTGACGATTGCGATCGTGTACTGGCGGCGGGGTACGGAAGAGCCGTTCCGCAAGCGCACGATCGAAGCGAAGCGCCGCTGGCGCGGGCTGGTCAAGTTCGCGACACTGGGCAGTATTGCGGGTGCCGCCGCGCTCGGGGCCTTCATCTTCTACAACACGAACGTGCTGAACGAGTACATGACGGGCGACGAGGGCAAAGATCGATCGGCCGACTACGAGAAGCAGTATCGCCAGTATCTCGGCGAACCGCAGCCGCGAGTGACGGCGGTGTCGATCGACGCCGACCTCTATCCTTCGGAGCGGCGTCTCGACATGAAAGCCCGCTACACGTACGTCAACAAAACGGACGCTCCGATCGCGCGCCTCTACATGAATCAGCCGCCGCGCAGCGAGATTCGATCAATGGACATCGGCGGACATTCGGTTCACATGGCAGACTCGACGCTCGGCTTCTACGTCCTCGACCTCGACCGGCCGATGGCGCCGGGTGAGGAGCGCCCGTTCGTGTTCGAAGTCGCCGTGACGAACGACGGCTTTCGGAACGGAGCCACGGATTATGCGCTCGTCGGGAACGGATCGTTCTGGAACAGCCGGCATTACCTGCCCGTCTTCGGATACGATCCTGCGCACGAACTGCTGGACCGGAACGACCGTCGCAAGCGGGAACTGCCGCCGCCGCATCGTATGAACAAGATCGACGACGAGGCGGCGCGTATGGACAACTACATTTCGATCGACGGGGACTGGATCGAATTCGAGGCGACCGTCAGCACCGACCCGGACCAGATCGCGATCGCGCCCGGCTATCTGCAGCGTGAATGGGAGGCGGACGGACGGCGTTACTTCCACTACGAGATGGACGCCCCGATTCTGAACTTCTACGCGTTTCTCTCCGGGCGGTACGAGGTCTATCGCGACAAGTGGCAGGATGTCGACATCGAGATCTACCATCATCCGGCGCACGACTCGAACATCCCGCGGATGGCCGACGCGATGAAGAAGTCGCTCGACTACTTTACGGCGAACTTCAGTCCTTATCAGCATCGCCAGGCGCGCATCATCGAGTTTCCGCGCTACGACATTTTCGCGCAGTCGTTTCCGAACACGATTCCGTTCTCGGAGGGTTTCGGCTTCATCATGAATCACGAGAAGGAGGAGGACATCGACTTCGTCTTCTACGTGACCGCGCATGAAATCGCGCACCAGTGGTGGGCGCATCAGGTGATGGGCGGCAACATGCAGGGGTCGACGATGCTCGTCGAGACGATGGCGCAGTATTCCGCGCTCATGGTCATGGAGAAGGAGTTCGGCAAGGAGAACATGCGCAAGTTTCTGAAGTACGAGCTCGACCGCTATCTGAGCGCGCGCGGAGGCGAGCTGATCGAAGAGATGCCGCTGCTTCTCGTCGAGAACCAGCAGTACATTCACTATCGCAAGGGAAGCGTGGTCATGTACGCGCTGCAGGACTATATCGGCGAAGAGAATCTGAACGCCGCGATCGCGGATTACATCGCGGAAGTCGGCTTTCAGGAGCCGCCCTACACGACATCGCTCGAGTTCTACGAGCACGTGAAGGCGGCGACGCCGGACTCACTGCAGAGCGTGCTTGTGGATCTCTTCGAGACGATCACTCTGTTCGAGAATCGCGTCACGGACGTCGCGGCCGAGGAAGACGGCAACGGCGGCTACACCGTGCATCTTTCGATCGCGGCGGCCAAGTACAGGAGCGACGGGCAGGGAGTGGAGACCGAGATCCCGATTGCGGACTGGGTCGACATCGGCGTGTTCGGTGAAGACGATGCCGTGCTCTATCTGGCGAAGCACAAGATCGACGCGGGGGAAATGACGATCGATATTGCGGTCGAAGCGGAACCGGTCGAAGCGGGAGTGGATCCGTTTCACAAGCTCATCGACCGGAACTCGAGCGACAACCGTAAAAAGATTCAGCTCTAGCTGCTTCGTGCGGGCGGCAGCGCGAAGGCTGCTCCGCGTGCCGGCTACTTCGCGCGCTCGGCCTTGTTTCGATAGAGCTTCTTGTCCGGCACGGCGACCATGTCTTCGACGCTCATTTTGCCGCCGAGAAACTCGTTGATCTTCTCGGCCTGCTCGCGCGGCTTGTCGATCATGTCGCGAAAGCCGATGTCGATCGAAGTGAAGTTCTCGCGCATGCGCATCATGCTCTCGACCTGGCCGATGTGCGCCGTATAGAGCTCTTTCATGCGCGCGTCTTCGGTTTCGTTGTCGGCGCCCCGATGGTCGAGCATCTTGTTCTGCGACGCGAGCACCTCGTCGAGGTGGCGGCGCATGAAAATCACGCGGTATTCGTTCTCGTCCGGCAGGTCTTTCAGCAGAAACGATATGACCTTGATCACGCGGCCGCGCGCTTCCTTCACCCACGACTTGTCATCCATCTCATGCAGGTGCTTCACGCGCTCGTCTTCGTAATATCCTTTGGGATTGTCGACGTCGGCCGTGCGGATGCCGTCCTGAATCGTATTGTAGCCGCCGGCTTCGAGCATTTTCATCGCCATCGACGTGCCGGACCGCGGGAGACCGGAAACGACGACGATCGGTTCCCCGTACTTCAGCTTGCGAAAGAAATTCTTGAAAGGGGACATCGTTCCTCCTCGAATATGCGCGCGGCCGAACCGGCCGGGATCAGCTGTTTCTCCGTGTACGGCAGGCGCCCCGAACGGGCAGGCGCCGCCACCGTTGCAGGAACAGAGTATACCGGATTCGAGCGTTTTCGGAAGGGAATCGCCTGCGCTAGCGCAGGACTTCGGGATTCAGAACGCGAAACTCGACGCGGCGGTTGAGTGCGTGCGCCGTGGACGATTCTCCCGGCA
Source organism: Candidatus Eiseniibacteriota bacterium (assembly GCA_029262235.1). GTDB lineage: Bacteria > Orphanbacterota > Orphanbacteria > Orphanbacterales > Orphanbacteraceae > JABDJQ01. Next base: position 54,208 of record JAJCZU010000001.1, read on the forward strand.
CGAGCAGGCGTGTTTCGCCGTACCCCGCGCTTTCGAGGCGCGCGCCGTCGATCCCGAGAACGTCGATGAACTGGCGTCGCACGGATTCCGCGCGTTGCCGGCTCAGCTTCTCGTTGTAGGCGGCGGATCCGCGGGAGTCGGTATGCCCTTCGAAGCGCATGCGCACTTCGGGAAATTCACGGAGAAAGTCCGCGACCGCTTCGAGAATCGGATAGGAGTAAGGGAGTACCTGCGCCTGGTTGAACTCGAACAGGACCTGGTTCGAGCGAAGGAATCCGCTGAACATGAGGTCGCGCCGGATGGCGCCCGGATCGACGATCGCCACAGCGCCCTGCTCATCCGCCGGAGGCGGTGCGGGCGCATCGCGAAATACGGTTTTCACGCTCTCACGGTCGACGTACACGGTTTCCACGCGCGCCGGGACCGGCGCTGCGATCGCACCCGTGCCCGGAAGCACGATCGTAGTCGTACTCTCGGGGCGGCGTCTTGGCGGGCTCGTCGTGTCCCGTTTCGCCACGGCGGGCTCTCCTGCCGTCAGTTCGCGGTAGCGCCGGATCTCGTCGCGTACGAGCAGCTTCAGCAGTTCGGCCGAATTCTGATCCAGTCGCACTCGCTCGGCCTGGGTCACGGCAAGCGTGTCCGTTCCGCCGTGCTGCCGCTTGATCACCACGCCGCCGGGCGGACCATAGCGGAAATAGACGAGGCCGAGGTCGGGAACGTGAACGGATGTCCACTCCTCGCCCGTGGCGTTCGTCATCCCCGTGTCGGGCGTGGCCGCGGCCGAAGTATCGACCGTGACCACGTCGCCGTCAGCGTGAGAAAACGGAGCGGACGCCATCAGAAGGAGAAGCGCCGCTCCGCGAACGAAGGAGGCGACCCGGGCTTTCACCCGGATCGCGACTCCTCGTTTGAGACTGGATACGCGCGTTGTCATCGGTTCAGCGAGAAGCCGACGTTCAGACGGTGCACGTTATAGAGATCGACGCCCTGGTGCTCGATGAAGCCGTTCCAGGTGCCGAAGTCTTTTTCGACGCCGTACGAGAGGTTCAGAACGCCTTCGTTCTTACCGCTTGCGCCGGCTTCTTTGCTCAGGAACAGAATCCCGGCGCCGCCCGTCACGTACGGATTCCAGCTGTACCAGCCGAACTGATCAGCCATGTTCCAGCGAAGGTTCAGTGCGAGCAGGTTCGACGTGAAGTCGCTGCCTACGCCGAGCGCGTATTCCGGCTGGAGCTGGACGGATCCGTCGTCGTTCATCGGGCGCGTATCGAAACGGAAGCCCATGATGAACTGTTCCGGTTCGTCGACCGAAGAACCGATGTAGTACTCCGGATTCGAGAATCCGAGGCCGACACCTTCCTTCGAAACTTTGCCGTCCGTGGTCGCGACCACGTCACCCTTCGAGTCGAGGATGATCGTCTTCGTGCCGCGATTCGAATCGTCGATTTCGTCCTGGAGATTTCTCTCCACGCGGTCAGTTTTCTTTTCGATGCGCTCGTCGATCTTGTCGAGGAGACGATCTTCCATCTCTTTCATCTGCTTTTTGACCGAGGCCGTATCGCCCATTTCATCCCGGATCGCATCCCGGATAATCGTGCGAAGGTCGTCCGCGCTCTGGCCATCACCGAGGAGCGCGCCGGTTTTCGGAGCTTCGGTCGGAGCGGCCTGCACCGGAGCAGGAGCGACGCCGTCGCCACCCTTCGACTCGATGCTTACGCCACCGGCGGGTCCGTAGCGGATGTAGATTTCACCGACGGTCGGGACCGGAAGGGTCACGATTTTGTCGCCCTGGTAATTACGCACCGCGTTCTCGGCGGGCATGCTCTTGTCGATCTTCTTCACGACGATGGTGTCTTTCGTGACCTTTTCCATCTTCGGCTCGGCGACTTTGCCCTTCGCCATCAGATCTCTTTCATCTTCGTCGGCGTCGTACCAGACCGGCTCTTCTTCCACGGCCGCCGTCTTCATCTTGTCGGGATCTCCGCCGATAATGAAGGTGGTACCGACCGTGTAGACCCAGTTATGGAACAGGTCGTCCGGATCGCTGGTATTTTCAGGATCATCGATCGCGCTGAAGATATAGTCGCGCGCGGCCACGTTGATCAGCCACTTCTTGTTGAGCGTGATGTCCGCGCCGACACCGCCGATGAGAATGATCTCGTCGTCGGGCTGCGTGCCTTCCATGTCATCGACTTTGTAACCGGACATGTAGTCGAGGTTACCGGCGCCGAGGATGAGGTGCGGCGAAACGCCGGGCGAGGGGTTCAGGTTGAACTGCGCTTCGCCACCGTAACTCTGGATCTGCTGGAAGTCGTCCCAGTCGTTGTTCACGCCGCGCCAGTAGAAGGCGCGGAAATCGACGTACTCGCCGAAGCCGAGGCCGACGCGCGTACCGATGAAGTCCTGGTCAGCGAGGTCGATCGCCTTGTCGTAATCGAAGCGACCCACGAACGGTTCCACTTTGAGCGAAAGCCCCTTGAGGCCGCCCGAGAACTGTTCGCGATAGGCGCGGTCGATGTCCGTATCTTCGTCGCCGCTGTAACCGCCGATAAAGAAGTTGAGGCCGGCGCCGAACGCGATGTTGTGCTGCAGGTCGCCGTCATCGTTTCCTTCGGCGAGCAGCTTCAGCGTTTCGCCGGGATCAGCCGTGGCTTCGTCGAGACGAAACGCGTTGTCTTCCGCGTAAATCATCATCTCGGCGCGGTCCGTGACGCTGAAGCGAATGCCGGCGCCGTACTTGAGGCCGATGCGGTCGCTCTTCTCACCCGTGTCCGGATTGAAGCGAACGATGCCGCCCCCACCATAGAGATACGGAACGAAGCGGTCGGCCGGAAGGCTGAACTGGACGTCGGCGCCGAAGTTCGTGTACTCGGTGTTGCCGAGATTGTCGCCTTCACCGTCGATGCCGATCTTGTCGTTGTAGAGATAGAAGCCGCGCAGGGCGACCGACTCCCCGAAGTTGACCGACATGCGGCCCCCGTAGAGGATGTCGTCTTTCAGCAGGACGTCGTCGTCCCATTGCATCTGCTCGATGCTCGGGGCGAACGTGTAGCTGAGCCCGTCGATGCCGGCGGCACTCGGGGTGGCGGGAAGGGCCAGGAACGCAACGGCGGCGCCGAGAACGGCGCCCGCGATCCAGACGGTCTTCTTTCGTAACTGTGAGTTCATCAAATCGATTTCCTCCTGATTCAGTGTGGTCGCACGCGCATTGGTGGTTCGCGCTCGACCGGCCTCGGGACGAGGCCAGTAGAAAAGGTCGTCTTCGCGCGCGATCTGCGCCATAGGAAAGCAATGCGGGCGACATTGTTTTTCACCTCCAAAATAGACGTGTCGAGCGCCGGGAAAGTCACACGGAACCGTAATAAATCCGCGGAGGGGTTCAATCAGGCGTAAGGAGGACGCAGGAGGGCAATTCCAGCAGGGGCGGACGGGTCAGTCGAGGTAGCCGAAGGCCTTCAGCTCCCGCACGGTGGCTTCGTCGAGTTCGACAGATTCGGTCCGGCGCCCGGCTTCGGCCGCGATATCGGCCTCGATTTCACGTCGCCAGAGGCTGATCAGGCGGGTCAGGGAATCGGTCGTTTCGGGGTAGTGGGCGAAAAGGTCCTCCTGCTCGAGCCGGTCGTTCCTGTATTCGAAAAGTTCCCAGCGCCCCTCGGCCACCTTTCCGACGAGGTGAAACCGGTCGTTCAGGGTGGCCACGGTCCCGAGAGAGTCGTTGATTTCGCTGAACGAGAACCGGCGGAAATTCCCGGCGCCGTCCCCCCGCATGAGTCCGGAAAGGGATTGTCCGCTCACCTTGCCCGGCGTTTCGACTCCGGTGACAGCGAGCAGCGTGGGAAGCACGTCGACGAGCCCCACCGCCCGGGCCACTCGTTCGCCTCCCCGCTCCCCCCCGGGAAGTCTGATGATCAGCGGCACGTGCGTGACGGTCCGGTAGAGTTCGGCGTGGAGAACGGAGCCGTGTTCGAGAAATTCTTCGCCATGGTCCGAAGTGAGCACGACGATCGTGTTCTCCCCGAGCGGGCTTTCTTCCAGGTACCGCAGGAACGGCGCGATCGCGTCGTCGGTTTCCCGTATGCCCCCGGCATAGAGAGCGCGCAGGTATTCCGTGGCGGCTTCATCGATCGCGAGGTCGGGGTTTTCGCCCCGCCGTACCTGTCGCTGATATTTCACGAGCTCCATCGAGTTCGACGAGACCGGGCCGTCGTACGGCTTCTCGACGAAGCGCTTCTTATAAGGAGCGGTGCGCGCGTACGGCGAGTGAATATCGTAGATGTGCACGAACAGAAAGAACGGTTTCCCCGCGTAGCGGTCGAGCCACGACTTTGCCTTTGCCACGATTCGTTTCGCGCCGTCGCCACGGCGGACATACCGGTCGTACCCCTGCTCGAGCCCGTAGGTTTTCGTCAGAAAGTGGGAGTCGACGATGCCGAGAGTGCGATACCCGGCTTCCCGAAAGATCTCGGCCGCGAAGATGCGCCACTTCGGCACTTTTTTCCCCTCGGCGCTCGCCATGTTGACGGACGGATACCGGGAAGTCAGCAGCGAGCCGTGGGAAAGAAGCGTGTTCGGCGCCTGGCTGTATGCGTTCTCGAAAAGCACGGAAGAGCGCGCGAATCGATCGATCGCCGGCGAGGTGTCGCGCGTCTCCCCGTAGCATCCGAGGTAGTCCGCGCGCAGCGTGTCGAGTGAAATGAGGATGACGTTCGGCCCCCCCGGCGCGCGCGCGAAGAGAACGGCGGTGCCCGCGTGGAGAAGCAGAACGAAGAGTGCGGCCGCGATGCCGGCCGGAAGCGCGATGCGCCGGCAGAGCCCGGGGAGCGGCGTTTTTCGAAGCGCGATGATGACGAGCCAGGCGCTGACCGCGACGGCGCCGCCGACGAGGAGCGCCTTCCCGACGATCGCGACATTGCCGAGCCAGACGTGTCCTTCGAGAAAGGCGCGCGGGATCGAGAGCCCGAGCACCGCTTCGCGTGCGCGCCACGACTCGCGATAGAAAATGCGGTTCTGTTCGTAGCCTGCGGGAAGTGCTCTCAATAGAAAGGCCAGAATGCCGAGCGCCGCGGGAATCGCTTGGGCGCGAAGGACGGGAATGCGGCCCGCGATCGCTGTGAGAACGAGGACCGCGGCAGTGAGCGCGCCGGCCCGCAGCAGCGCCGCCTCCACCGTGTCGATCAGAACGAGCGCCGCGTTACGCAGAAAGCCCTGGCTCCAGAACGATTGCGCGCGTACCTCGGCGACGCCGGCCACGAATCCCGCAGCGGCGGCGATCGCGAGAATCAGAATGATCGTGCGAAGAACTGGTTTCACGCTGGTTCCTGCGCTGGTTTTCGCGCCATCAGCGCACGAGGAGCATCGATTTTGTTTCGACGAAGTCCTGCCCGCGCAGGCGGTAGAAGTACTTGCCTGACGCCGCCGGGCGTCCGCGATCGTCGGTTCCGTTCCACGCCACACTCTGCACCCCTGACGTCCCCGCGCTTCCGCTCAGAAGCGTGCGAACGAGCCGGCCCCGCAGATCGTAAACGGCGAGTTCGACCGGATCGCCGCGTTCGGCAAAGAATACGATCGTGGTGGCGGGGTTGAACGGGTTCGGCGCGTTCCCCGCGAGGCGTGCGGATGCACGCGGTACGAAGAGCGGGACGTCGACGGCCTCGAGCAGGTCGAACCGGATGACGTGGAGTCCGAGATCGATGTCGCTCGCGATCACGAGGCCCGACGGGAGGAACGGATAGACGCCCCAGTTTCCGGCGTAGAGCGCGGGCGGCCCGCCGAGAAACGTATCGTAGTACCCGATCTCCACGGGCGCGGCCGGATCGTGCACGTCAACGACGCGCACGCCTTCGGTGTAGTACGAGATGTACGCGATCTCGTCTCGCACGAACACGTTGTGAATGCTCGTGGCGCCTCCGCTCTGATACTGGCCGACCTGCACGATGTTCTGCTTGTCGCCGATATCCCAGATTCGAAGCCTGCCCCCGGCCGTTTCGTCGACGCCGGCGTAATAGCGCTTGTCCCCGAGGAGCCAGCCCGCGTGCGGATTCGCCCCCGCGTAGGTCCAGCTCGCGACTTCGATCAGCGTCGAGTCATCGGGATTCGCGATGATGTGCATCTGGTTGTCGCTGATCCCGCCCGCGTAGATCGTGTCGTCGAATACGTAAAGATCGTGAATGTAGTAGTTGAAAGAAGCGTTCCAGATCGCCGTCTGCACCGGGTTCACCGGATCGCTCAGGCTGAATACGTGCGTGCCGACCGATGAGCCGCACGCGTAGCCGAGCGCGCGCGTCGTGTCGATGAAGATGTTGTGCGCCGTCGTGAACTCCGTGTCCCACGTGTTCACGAGTACCGGGTTCTGCGGATCCGTAAGGGCAACGATCTGCAGCCCCGTGCCGGTGCCGCCGCCCTCTGTTACGATGTATGCATGTTCCGCGTAGGTCTTGATGTCGCGCCAGTTCGAATTCGGACCCGGAATGTAGCCGACCTGCTGCGGATTCGCGGGATCGGCCAGGTCATAGAAGACCGTGCCGTCCTGATGGCCCAGGATCGCGTATTCGTTCCCTGCAGAGTCGACGTATCCCCAGATGTCGCTGTACCGCCCGCCGTATTCATCCTTCTGCCCGAGGAGCGTCATGTTGAGGCGCGGCCCCTGCATCACGCCGGTATCCGAACAGCCGGCGCTGATTCCGCAGGGAGTGTATGAGTAGACCTCATACGTGTAAGCCCCCGGCGGGGGATCGACGTCCGTGCAGCTCGTGCTGTTCGGCGGCAGGTCGCAGACCGTCAGGCCGCCTCGATACACGAGGAACCCGGCTTCGCCTTCACCGGTATCGTCCCAGGTGACAACGACGTTTTTCGAGCCCGTGTCCGTTGCCGCGCAGTTTGCGGGCGGGGGCGGAGTGAACGTCCAGACGTTCGCCACCAGGCTGCACACCGCGGACTGGCCCGCTCCGTTGAACGCGGCGACGGCGCATTCGTACGACCCTTCGGCGAGCCCCGTTACGAGACACATCTGCGCATTCGGGCCGGTCTCGCAGTAGAGGCTGTCGTCCAGCCAGACGCGGTAGCCGTCTTCGTTCGAGGCGTTGTCGGTCCAGGTGATCGAAAGCGATGGCACGCAGCCGGCGGCGTCACACCCGCCGGGAGCGTCGGGAATCTGCGCGGAAACAGGGGACGCGGGCAGGAGCGCTGCCACGGTACAAAGGAGAATGGCGAAGCGAACCGCGTTATACATTCGCTCGCCTTTCTGCCGCGTGTTCCACGAAACGGGAGAGAAGTGTGAGGCATTCCGGGGTCGGTCGGAACGCGGCGATAATCGCGTCGACATCGGCGCTCGATTCCGTGTAGTTCTCGTCGTAAATCCGAAGCCGGTGGCCGAGTTCGTCGTGCGTGAGTTCGGGATGAAACTGCGTGGCATAGATCGGGGCGTTCCCGACGCGTATGGCGTGGCACGGCGCCGACTCGCTCCCGGCGAGAACGACGATCGACGGATCGCGCGGCATCGCGAGCACCCAGTCGTGATGCCCCATCTGCGCGGCGAACGTGGGGGGAAGATGGCCGAATACGGGATCGGCGGCGCCTTCCCCGGTAAGCTCCATCGAGTATGTGCCGAGTTCGAGCTTGTCTTCGAATCGACCGATCGTACCGCCGAGCCCTTCGATCAGAATGTGGAGGCCGAAGCACGCGCCGAACGTCGGCTTTCCCCACCTGACGAGCTGAGGCACGAGCTCGATAAATCGCTCGATTCCCGGATGGCGTCTGCCCGACAGCGCATAGTCGCCCGAGCCCCCCATGAAGAAGCCGTCGTACTCCATGATCCGCGCCGCGTCGGGCGGGTCGTCGAGCACGTTCCAGAACGTGAGCGATTCAGGCGGCACGCCCGCATGCCTGAGAAAACACGCCTGCTCATGTTCGAGCATGACGTCACCCGGGTCGCGAAATTGAAACAATATCCAGCGCATCCCATCATTATACCCGAATCGCGCCAACGCCGCTTGGCCGGGGTATGGCTCATGGATCGCCTCTGTTAGAATCGTGCCATGAGAAAGAGTTATCCCACGCTCGATTCGTTCGTGCACTGGCGCGAATCCGCGCGCCCGATCGTGTGGGCGGACCAGTTCGGTCGCACCGCTCCGCTCGAAGTGGAGATCGGTTACGGCAACGGGGAGTATCTGATCCGGCGGGCATCCGAGAACCCGGGCACGAATTTCGTAGGCATCGAGCTCTACTGGGAATCGATCAAGCGGGCGATGCGGCGTATCAAACGGGAGGGAGTCGAGAACGTGCGACTGCTGCTCGGGGACGCGAACGAACTCCTGCCGCGCGTTTTCGAACCCGAAACGCTCGACCATGCCTACTCGCTCTTTCCGTGCCCCTGGCCGAAGGGGCGGCACGAGCACCATCGCCTTTTCACGACCGCGTGCCTTCAGGTCATCAACAGCCGGCTGAAGCCGCATGGCAGGATGCGGATCGTGACGGACCACGCGGATTTTCGTGACTGGGTTCTTTCGCAGACGAGTGACACCGGTTTCGATGTCGCGTGCACCGAAACGCCGTCCGGCTTCGAGACGAAGTACGAACGAAAGTGGATTCAGGGCGGGCAGCAGATCTTCTACGAAATCAACATGACAAGGGTGACCGGGATCGACCGCCCGTTGACCGAGGACTATCCGATGAAAATGTATCGACTGGACGACTTCAACGCCGCCGCGTTCGCGCCGGAAGGGTGTACGGGGCCCGTTGTCGTTGAGTTCAAGGAGTGGATGTTCGATCCCGAGCGCGAGAAGGTGATGATACGCGCGTTCGTCGGTGAAACGGACATGCAGCAGAACGTGTGGATCGAAATCGCGAAGAGGGAAGGCGTGTGGGTTCTGCGGCCGGCGATCGGCGGCGGCGCGATCCCGACCCGCGGGCTTCAGGTCGCGCTCGACCTCGTGCGGGATGCGGCGCTACGGAAGCGGCCGCGCGAGGTTCAGGCTGAATAGCCCGTTCGAGTCGAACCATCGCTCCGCGAGTTCGAAACGCGCCTCGCGCAACAGCTCATCGATCTCGTCGATCGAGTACTTGTGCGAGTTCTCCGTATGAATCCGCTCACCGGCTCCGAATGAAAACGTGCTCCCGGTTTCGTCGATCGTGACTTCCTGGGCCTCTTCACTCACGAGAAACATCTGAATGCTGCCGGTTTCGGGATTGAACTTCGCTTCGTGCCGGAACTTCGCGCGGTTGAAGTGGCCGCCGAGCTCCGCATTGATCCTGTCGAGCAGATTGAGATTGAAGTCGGCGGTCACGCCGGCAGCATCGTTGTAAGCGCTCTCGAGAATCGCGACGTCTTTGCGCAGGTCGATCCCGACCAGCAGGCCGTCACGCTCGCTCAGAGACTCGCGCACTTTTCGCAGGAACGCGACCGCGCGGGGCCGCGTGAGATTGCCGATCGTCGAGCCGAGCCAGAGTACGAGCTTGGCGCCGGACTCGGCTGCCTCGATCCGGCGGAGGCCGTCTTCGAAATGGCCGGCAATCGCGTGCACGGTAAGCCGCCGATGGCGCTCGAGCAGCTGCAGCGAGCTCTCGCGCAGAATCTCCTCGGAGATATCGATCGGTTCGTAGCGAAGCGATCCGTGCTCCGCGATCCACACCGATATCAGCAGGTCCGTCTTCACCGAACTGCCGCTGCCGAGTTCCACGAGAACCGTGTCCCGCGGGAACCGCCGCGCGATTTCGCCGGAGCGCCGGGCGAGAATCTCACGCTCCGAGCGCGTGAGGTAGTACTCGGGAAGTTCGCAGATCTGCTCGAACAGCAGCGAACCGGTTTCGTCGTAGAAGAAGCGGCAGTCGAGCCGTTTCGGGTCGCGCGCAAGACCGGCTTCGACAGCTTCGGCGAAGGATTCGCTCTGCAGTTGTTCGCCTTCGATCAGGCGGAATCGATTGTCGGCGGTAGCCGGATTCACAGAAACCTCACTTGAGACGATACTGATTTCGCGGCGATCGCATGGCGATCGACTGAAAGCCTATCATTATTTGTCATTGAGTGCCCAGTCGTAGTCAAGTTTCTTCAGCTTGAGATCGCCCCGATGCCCGGCAATGAAGGTCTGCGCAGCTTTCGGCGCATAGCGCAGCAGAAAATCGACGCGGTCGCGCCCGTCCCGCTCGAAATCCTCCCGGAACCAGAACAGGATTTCGGATACATGCAGGGTCGCGTTTTCGCCGCTCAGGAAGCCGCTTTCCATGCCGTACCGCAAGCCCTTCTCCTCGTTCGCGAAAAAGGCGCGCGTGACGCGGTCGAGCTGTTCGTCGAGCGCTTCGGCGCGATATGCCTCCGCGATCAGATCCGGGCACGAAAACGAGGCGCAGTTGATCGCAAAATGAATGCGCGGGTCGCCCAGCGGCCGCAGGAACTCGTGTTCAATCGCGTCGAGCGACTGCTTCTCTCCACCCACGACCCAGCCTTCCCAGTTCCAGCGATCGCCGCGCGGGATGTCCTTGATGCTCTCGATGCCGGGGTAGTGGTTCAGGATGAGCTTGATCGTGAACGCGTTGTAGGCGTTGATCCAGAACGCTTTCTTTTCGTTCGCCGTCATCTTCGCCACGTCGGCTTTCGCGATGGTCGCGAGATAGGCGTCCAGTCGCGCTTCGTCCTTCCGGAGTCCGGCGTAATCGACCTCGCCGTTCGCGACATGCTTTGCGAGCAACTCGCCGAACGAGTCGTGAAGTTCCGCAGCGGCGGGCGACGAGAGAGTGAGCAGCGCGAAAGCCGCAGCGAGAATCCATGTCCTGTCGATCATGTATGACGTTCCTTGTTCAAAGTCTCGCAATGCAAAGCCTGCAAACGAATGCCGTTCGAAGAGCAAGCGGTCTAGCGCGTGAATGAAAACCATTTCTCGAACAGCGACTTGACTAAGGGCGTGAGTCGCGTTCGATTGTAGGCATCGCCGAGCCGCTTGATCGCTTCGGCCTGCGTGGGGTAGGGATGAATCGCCTTGGCGATCGTGCCGAGTCCCGCGCCGGCAGCCATCGCCACCGTGATCTCGCTGATGAGATCGCCCGCGTGTTTCGCGACGATTGTAGCGCCCACGATTTTGTCGGTCCCCTTCCGCACGTGAATCTTCACGAGTCCGTTCTCTTCGTCGAGAATCGCGCGGTCCACATGCGAAAGCTCCTCCGTGTACGTGTCGATCTCGATGCCCTGCTCTTCCGCGTCAGCGGGATAAAGGCCGACGTGCGCAATCTCGGGATCGGTGTAAGTCGCCCACGGCACGGTGAGCGCGCTCGCCTTGCCGCGCCCGAGAAAGAGCGCGTTGCCGATCACGATGCGCGCGAGCGCGTCCGCCGTGTGGGTGAACTGATACTTCGAGCAGATGTCGCCGGCAGCGAAGATGTTCGGATTCGACGTGCGCAGACGATCATCGACCGTGACGCCGTGTTTCGTGTAAACGACGCCGGCCTCTTCGAGCCCGAGCCCTTCGACGTTCGGCTTGCGCCCGGCGGCAACCAGGACGCGGTCGGCCTCGACTGCGGCGTGACTTCCGTCCGCCCTCTCGATCCTGGCTTTGACGCGTGCGCCCTGCCTTTCAAGACCCGCGATCGTGACGCCGAGTTCCAAACGAATGCCGTCGGCCTCGAGTGCGGCCCGCACGATGTCCGCGGCGTCTTCGTCTTCTTTGATCAGAATGCGCGGCGCAAGTTCGAGAATCGTCACATTCGATCCGAATCGCCGGAACGACTGCGCCATCTCGCACCCGATCGGGCCGGCGCCGATCACGATGAGATCCGCAGGAAGCTCGGTGAGTTCGAACAGCGTTTCGTTCGTGAGGTAGTCGATGTCGTCGAGGCCCGGGATCGGCGGTGCCGATGCGCGTCCGCCGGTCGCGATGCACGCTTTGCTGAACGTGAGCACCTGGCCGTCGACTTCGACCTGGTTCCGGCCGACGAACTTTGCCTGCCCGAGATAAATGTCGACACCGAGGTCGCGAAAGCGGGGCGCGGAGTCGTGCGGCGCGATCTGGGCACGCAGCCGCCGCATGCGTTCCATCACGGCGGGGAAATCGACGCGCGGTTCGCCGCCGGTGCGGATCCCGAGCGTGTGGGCGTCGCGCACTTCTGCATACGCCTTGGCCACGCGCAGCAACGCCTTCGATGGAACGCACCCGACGTTCAGGCAGTCGCCGCCCAGCATGTTCTTCTCGATGAGCGCGGCCTTCGCGCCGAGTCCTGCCGCGCCGGCGGCGGCCACGAGTCCTGCCGTGCCACCCCCGATCGCGATGATGTTGTACTTGCCGTCGGGCTTCGGATTCGTCCAGTCGGGCGGATGGACGTTCGCGATCAGCTTTTGATTGTGTTCGTCATTCGGAAGCATTTCGATTTTGCCGCTCATGACCCTGCCCGCGACGGCGCCGTGGCCGCCTGTTCGAGTTCATCCTTGCGAATCGCTTCGTTAAGCGCCCGCTTCGAAATGCGTGTCACGAAAATCGTAACGATCACCGTGGCGGCAAGCCCCGCGGCGAACAGGATCTGCTGCCCCGCACCTCCTTCGACGTTCCCCGCGAAGAGATCCGAGATGTTTTTGACCGCGCTGCCGAGGTAGACGTACATCAGCGTTCCCGGCAGCATGCCGATCCATGAGGCGAAGAAGTACTGTTTGAAACTCACCTTCGTAATGCCGTACGCGTAGTTCAGCAGATTGAACGGAAAGACGGGAGAGAGCCTCGTGAGCAGCACGATCTTGAAGCCCTCGCGTCCCACCGCTTCATCGATTGCCTGGAACTTGCGATTCGACTGCACCTTCGCTTCGACCCATCGCCGCGCGAGTTTGCGTCCGATCAGAAACGCCGCGGCCGCTCCGAGAGTCGCGCCGATCGAAACGGCGATGCCGCCGGTAACCAGGCCGAACACGAATCCGGCGCCGAGCGTCAGAAGGGAGCCGGGGATCAGAAACACGCAGGCCACGATGTAGGCGCCCGCTAAGAAAACCGGCCCTGCCGGCCCCATGTCCCCGGCGGCGGTCAGAAGGCGCTGAATCCATTCGTTCACCGGGAGGTAGCGGAACAGGGCGAAGAGACCCGCGGCCACTGCCAGCGCGACGGCGATCCGGGCGGCGTTCGATTTCATCATGACCTCCGGCGGGGCAGGGGAGAAAGACAAAAGGCGTGGCGCGACTACGATTCGCTCGTGAGTGCCGTCTTCGTTTCAGATGTTACAGCGGGATCGTCGCCGAACGAAAGAACGTCCATCGGGCATACCGTTACGCAGATCCCGCAGCCGATGCACGACGAGTCGTTGTTCGTCAGGGGTTCCTGTTTCAGCGCGTAGCTCATGACGTCGATCCCGACCTGGCAGTTCCGTGTGCATTCCGTGCAGGCGATGCACTTGTCGTTCGACTTGATCTGAAATCGGCCGAACCACTTCGAATAAAGCCCCATGAGCTTCGCGAGCGGGCACCAGAAGCGGCACCACACTTTGCCGCCGAGAAACGGATAGAGCGTGACCGGCAGGATCCCGACGAGCCAGACGTCGACGTAGATCCGGTAGATGTGCAGGCCCGCCTCGGAGGGCGCGCGCACGAATGCGATCGAGTCCTTGATCAGGATGCCGACCGTGACGACGATTGCGAAAATGAGAACGGCCATGTTCATCCATTCCCAGCGAATCGTCCCCTTCCCCTTGGGGGCGAGATGCCGCCAGCGGTCACCGAGCGTTTCCGCAAGGCCGCCGCACCCGCAGATCCACGAGCAGAACCGCTTGCCATGGAAGAACGACAGAATCGGAATGAGAACGAAAGTGAGCACCACGCCCCAGATAATCCAGATCTGGTGCGGGTCGTAGAAGAACGTATAGAAGAAGAGCGGCCACGCGTAGACGACGCCGTAAGAGCGCCACGCCTGACCCGCGAACTGCGGATCGTTTGCGAGCGTATCGCCGACCCAGTGCATCTGCACGGCCCACTGAAACAGAAATTCGGGAATCAGAAAGAAGAAGATCCACTGAAAGCCGATCAGGGAGACGTAGCGCCAGATCTGGAAGCTGTCCCTGCGGTCGAAGCCCCAGCGTTTCATTGCCTGAATGCCGAACACGGTCATGAGCACGGTATAGAGAACCGTGTACCAGAACGACCACGGCCGGTTGCCGAACGAAAGCGCTTCGTATCCCCAGCCGCGGAACGGCCAGAACTCTTCGCCGTTGCCGACTTTCGCGCCGTACGCGGTGAAGCACGCGAGAAACGAAATGCCGAGCCACGAGTACTTGTTGCCGCGCGACGCCGTTACGAAGAGCGCCGCGATCGCGACCAGCGCGAGTGCGCCGCTTGCGATCGGCGGCACGTTTGCGGCGAGTCCGGCCATGCGCGTGTCGGGCCCGTAGAGAGCGGCGAAGAAGAGGGCCGCGATCGTAAGGCCGAGGCTCGCGAGCCAGTTGCCGTGCCATTCGTTCTCGAGTCGAATGCCGACCGATCGCAGGAATCCGACCGGTAGTTCGGCGCCGACCAGTACGAACGCGTGGTCGAATTTTCGTTCTTCTTCGCGTTTCGTACCGCCGTCCTTTCGCTCGAGCGTGTACGCGTTCGTATCGAAGCGAAGCACGTTCGACTCGTAGATGACCTCGATCCGCCCGGCACTCACTGCGGCTTTCAACTGGCGCTCGTTGTCCTTGAACACGCGCCCGAACTCCGCGCCCCGATAGCTGAGGGTCACGCGGTTCGCCTCGGAGAGCACGAGCGCGGCTTCGATCGCGCTGTTTCCGCCGCCCACGACGAGAATATCTTCGCCCTCGTAAATGCGCGGCGAGTAAAGGCGGTGATAGACGCGTTCCTGCTCTTCGCCCGGAACGCCGAGCTTGCGCGGGTTGCCGCGCTGGCCGATCGCGATGATGACGCGCCGCGCGCGATACTCGCTCTTCGATGTCTTCACGACGAACGGCGCTTTTTTATCCGCGCGCGTAATCGACTCGACGCCTTCCTCGCGTCGCACGTCGAGATCGTTTTCCGTAATCATCTCGTTCCAGCGCGCGACGAGATCTTCTTTCCGCGCGCCGTCGAGCCAGAGCTTGCCCTTGGGCGGCTTGCTGTCGGGTTCGGCGTACACCCATTTCTTCTCGGGAAAGTTTTCGATCGTGTTCGCGATCTTGCTCTTCTCGAGCAGAAGGCACGAAAGCCCCGCTTCTTTCGCTTCGAGCGCCGCGTTCAGTCCGGCCGCGCCCGCGCCCGCGATCACGACGTCATAGACGTTCGAGTCGCTCCCTTTCGCGCCGGGAAGCGAGGCGATGTGATGAATGACTTCGTACCCCTGTTCCATCGCGAGCTTGATGACGGGGGCGCCGGCGAGATCGCCGATGATATACATGTCGTCGACGTTCGACTCGTTGTGCGCGCGCAGTTCCGGGCGCCGGTTCGGCATGTTCGCCGTATCGAGCAACCGGTCGAGAGGGCGTTTGATGAAGTTCAGCATGAAGTCGTTCGGTCCTCTCTCAGGTCGGGTTCACTTCGGATCGTGCCGCGGGTTCGAGAGCGCGGCCGCAGTGAAGGCACGCGCTTGCGGAAGGATGGTTCGCTTTCCCGCATGCTGGACATCGAAGGGAAGCTCTCGTGGTCGGGACCTTGCGAAGGCCGGTCGCATGGAACTCCGTTTCACGCGATTGTCTGGCCAGCACCATGCCGAGACCGACCACGTTCAGTGCAAAGCCGAGCGCGAACGAAGAACCGGCCGGAATCCCCTTGCGAACGGCCGCGAATGCCGCGGCTCCTCCAAACATCACGCCGAGCAGCACATAGCAGCCGATCCAGAACGGGAGGCCGATCCGGCTCATGCGGTGCGGTGCCGAGTCGGCCTGAAAGAGAGCGCCGCGCGGTTCGATCCCGGCGGTCAGAGGGTCGAGGCCGCCGGTGCGTTCGAGTTCGTGAAAGTGTTCCAGGCACGCGGGAGAGCAGAGAGGAATCACGCGGCCTTTATAGAGACCGGAATGTTCGGCAGACGTGTGGGCGTTTCCGCAGAGCAGGCAGGGCGATGAGTCTTCAGCCAGGGCCGCCGGGCCGGCGTATGCCCCGGCGAGAATCAGCAGGCACGAAAACAGCAGCGTGATCCGGTTCGTCAATGTGTTCGTAACCTTTCGCGTCGCGCGGGCGATTCCAGAGTCGCGATGAGCGTTCTTCGCCATTACGTACGAACCATACCGGGAGTGACCGGCCGAGTCGAGTCATTCGCAGCGCCGGCGGACGGGGGCTACGTAACGGCCGGATCCCGCTTCAGATGTTCCGGCACGATCCGATTCTCCAGCAGATCGAACAGAAGCTCGGTCAGGATGGCGAGCAGCGCGGCCGGAATCGCGCCTTCGAGAATCAGCGACGTGTCGTTCAGCGCGAGGCCCGTGACGATCGGCTCGCCGAGTCCGCCGGCGCCGATGAATGCCGCGAGGGTCGCCGTACCGATGTTGATCACCGCCGCGGTCTTGATGCCGGCGAGAATGAGCGGTGCCGCGAGCGGGATCTCGACGTGCCGCAGACGTTGCCAGGCGGTGAGTCCGATGCCGCGCGCAACGCGCTTCAGATTCGGGTCGATCGCGAGCAGCGCGGCCGTCGTATTGCGCAGAATGGGGAGAAGCGCGTAGAGAAAGAGCGCGACGATCGCCGGCCGGAAGCCGATGCCGAGCACCGGGATCATGAACGCGAGCAGCGCGATCGAGGGAATCGTCTGCAGCAGGCCGGCGAGATAGAGAACGGGGCGGGCGAGGGCGCGTGTGCGATAGATCAGCACGCCGAGCGGAACGGCAACGAGAATGCCGAGTGCGAGCGCGATGAGCGTGAGCTGCAAGTGCCGTGCTCCGCGCCGCACCACCGCGTCGAGGCGGCTCTCACGCACGGGCGGGCGGGTTCGATCTGACGACAGGGCCTCGTTCCCGCCGGGCCTCTCTTCCAGGAATTCGTGCGCCACTTCCGCGAACGTGCGGTCGTCGAGAAGCACCTTGCCGTTCATGGCGCGCATGGCCGCTTCGTCGATCGTGCCCGCAAGGCGCTCCAGCACGGGCCGGACGCGCGCTTCGACTCCGGGCGCCACGAGAGGGGCGGCCTGATACTCGGGAAAATAGCCGCGATCGTCCGCGAGCAGCACGAGGTCGTACTTCTGTATGTCGCCGTCCGTCGAATAGCAGTCGGTGGCGTCAAGGTTCTTCGTCCGCATCGCCTCGTAGGCGAGACCGTGTTCGATTCCCGCAGGCTTCTGCGGAAGTCCGTAGCGTGCGGCAAGCCCGGGCCATCCGTCCTGCCGGTTCAGAAACTCGTGACTGAAGGCGATGGCGAGCCCGGGGTGCGCGGCGAGATCGCCGATCGATGTGAGCGACAATCGTTCGGCCGTCTCCCGGCGTACCGCGATCGCATATGTGTTGTCGAACCCGAGCGAGGGAAGGAACGCGAGCCCCGTTTCTTCGCGCACGACACTCTGGAGGTCGGAAAACGAGGAGCGCGTTTCGCGCTTCAGAATCGCCTGTTCGATCGTGCCCGAGTACTCGGGGTAGAGATCGATTTCACCGTTTCGAAGTGCTTCGTAACAGACGAGGGTTCCGCCGAGGCCGAAGCGGCGCTCGACACGGATCCCTTCGCGCTCGAGCGCCCGGGCGAGCAGTTCGCCGAGAATGTATCCTTCCGTGAAGTTCTTCGAGCCTACGCGAATCGTTTCTTCGGCATGAGCCGAATGCGGGGTGAAAACGGCAAGGGTCGCTATGACGGCGAGGGTGCGTTTCATCGCGACTCCTCGTACGCGCGAAAAAAGCCGGCTACGAAATCGTTTGCCGGCTGCGCCAGGATCGTCTGCGTTTCCGCCTGCTGCTCGACGCGCCCCTCGTTCACGACGACGATCTCGTCGGCCAGCTTCTGCGCCTCGTGCAGGTCGTGCGTCACGAGCACGATCGTCCGCCTGCCCGCTTCGCGAATGCGTTCGAACTCGCGATGCACCTCGCCGCGCGTCAGCGGGTCGAGCGCGCCGAACGGCTCGTCGAGCAGGAACAGCGGCGGGTCGAGCATCATCGCGCGGCAAAGGCCCACGCGCTGCATTTCGCCGCCCGAAAGTTCGTGCGGGTGACGCGTCTCGTAATGTTCCGGGAGTTCGACGAGCGCCATGAGTTCGCGAACGCGCGCGCTGCGGCGCGCCCCGTCCCAGCCGTTCATCTCGGCGAGAATCGCGATGTTGCGCGCGACATTCCAATGCGGGAACAGGCCGATTCCCTGCACCGCGTAACCGATTTTTCTGCGAAGCTGGGGAAGCTCGCCGTAATCGACCGGCGCGTCGAAGACCCGCACGCTGCCGGCGTCCGGACGGACCATGCCGTTGATCATCTGGAGAAGGGTGGACTTGCCGCTGCCGCTCGGGCCGATGATCGCCGTCGTTCGATTGGCCGGGATCGAAAGTGAAACGGATTCGGCCGCAATCTCCCGCCCGTAGCGTTTCGAAACCGAATCGAACTGAACGACGCTCATGGTCTCCCTGCTGCGCCCGCGTTACTTCTCGTCTGCGTCTCCGGGGAACGCAAAGTGCGTCGTAACGTCCGCGCGGTCATCGTGGCGTTCGATCGCGAGCGCGATCAGCTTGTGCAGCAGCTCGTCGTACGGAATGCCGCTGGCATCCCACATCTTCGAGTACATCGAAATCGGCGTGAAGCCGGGAATCGTGTTGATTTCGTTCAGGTAGATCGTGCCGTCGTTTCTGTCGAGCAGGAAGTCGACGCGCGCCATCCCCGCGCATTCTGCCGCGACGAATGCCCGGCATGCCGCCTCCTGCACCGCGGCGATCGTCTTCTTCGGAAGGTCGGCCGGAATGTAGAGCGCGCTCGTGTCGTCGACGTACTTTGCGGCGTAGTCGTAGAACTCGCCGGCGGGGACGATCTCACCCGGCAGTGAGGCAGCGGGCTCGTCGTTCCCGAGCACGCTGCATTCGATTTCGCGCGCGTCGATCCCCTCTTCGATCACGATCTTCGTGTCGTACTTCGCCGCCTCGTTCATCGCATCGTCCAGATACGCAAGGTCGGCAATTTTCGAAATGCCGACGCTCGACCCCATGTTGGCCGGCTTCACGAAGAGCGGCAGCTTCAACGATTCGATCCGTGCGCGCACGAAGTCCGGGTCGCGACGCCACACCGCGCGACTTACGGCGACCCACGGCGCAACGTCGAGACCCGCGTCGCGCGCGATCCGCTTGAACAGATCCTTGTCCATGCAGAGCGATGATCCCGCGACACCCGAACCGACGTACGGGATGCCCGTCAGCTCGAGAAAGCCCTGCACGGTGCCGTCTTCGCCCATGGGTCCGTGCAGCACGGGAAAGATCACGTCGACGGGGCCACGGGCGGACGGATTCGCGACAAGGGAGCCGAGACCGCCGCGTGCGCGATCTTCGTCCGAGATCTCGTTGTGATAGGCGGGTTTCGGGCCGCCGAGCCTGAGCTTCGACTGCTGGGCGAGAAGCGCGTGCGCTTTCGGATGCACGATCCATTCGCCCTCGCGCGTGATCCCGATCGGGACGACTTCGTAGCGCCCGGAAACGCGCAACGTGTCCATCACGGCTTTCGCCGAAACGAGGGATACGTCGTGCTCTCCCGAGCGCCCGCCGAAAAGAACGCCGATCCGAAGCTTCTGCTGTTCCCTTGATGTCACTTTCAATCTCGCTCCTGCATAAGTCGATTTATTGATGTATGGCCTTTGCGCCGGCCCGTTCGCTGCTACTGAATCGGGCTCGCAAGCTCGATCAACACGCCGTCCGGGTCGCGAACATAGGCGACTGTCTGCCCCCACGCTTTGTCGGCGGCGGGCCGGAGGCGCAGGGCGCCGGCCTCGACGGCCCGGTCGTAGGCGGCCGCGACGTCATCGGTTGTGAACGTCAGCTCGATTGCCGGCGCGCGATCCTTCGGGTCGGGGTCGCGAAACCCGAGCGGCAGATTTTCTTTCGCGAGTTCGAGCGCCACGAACGCAAGCGCGACACTGCCGGTGTCCATTTCCGCGTAGTCGCCGCTCTCGTGAACGAAGCGGGGCGTGAGCCCGAACGCTTCTTCGTAAAACCGGACGCTGCGCTCTACGCTTTTTACGTAAAGGATCGTATGCGTGAACTTCATGTCGTTTCGTCCTCGATCATGGCGCCGTACCCTTCACGAAAAGTAGGGTATCGAAATACGAACCCCGTGGCGCGCATGCGATCGCTTCGCACGCGCTTGCTCCCGCGACCCGCGGCCGCGCTGCCTTCATCGTGCGCCGGCGGCGGAACGCCGAGTCGCTTCGCGATCCATTCGTACACTTCGCGCAGGTCGGCCTGGTCACAGTCCGTGCCATTATAGATGGCCGCGGGCGATTTCACCCGCATCAAGTGCGCGGCCGCACGCGCGGCGTCGTCGGCATGAATGCGGTTCGTGAATTGAGAAGTGCGCGGCGTGCGGGCGCTGCTGTCGCGTACGCGATCGAGCAGCCGCGTGCGGCCCGGGCCGTAGATTCCGCCGTAGCGGAGCGCAATATTGGGAACGGTCAGCTCCGCAAGAACGCTTTCCGCCTCCAGCAGGATCCGGCCCGTGTAGCGGGAAGGCTCTGTCGGCGAGCTCTCGTCGACTTCCTCGCCGTTTGTCTGCCCGTAAACGGATGTGCTCGATGTGAAAAGAACACGCGAGACACCTGCTTCGCGCGCGCGCGCGATCGCGTTGCCGAGTCCGTCGACGTAGGCTGCGCGATACGCGTCTTCGCCCGACCCGCTTGCGGCCGCGGCGTAGATCAGCCAGTCGATCCGCGCGGGGAGCGCGCCCCAGGTGGAAGGGCGCGTCAGGTCGCCCGCAACGGGCTTGATCGGGTGCGGGATCTTCGCGGCGTTCCGCCGCAGCCCACAGACCGCGTGCCCCTCGTCCGCGAGAATGAGCCCGATCCTCGAGCCGACGTCGCCGCAGCCCGCAATCAGCACGTTCTTCATCGGGACCCTCCGGGAAAGAGGTGGCTGTTCGCACGAGGCGTAGCATAATGTGAAACTGAGCGGGTGTTCATGCTGTTCACCGTTCAGGCGTGGTTGCGATCGTTCCCGGCCAGCCTTGCCCCGATTCAGGTTTCGTTCAAGGAGTTTTCGTTTTCATGTGGGCGAAAGGTAAGACTGCCTGGGTCACCGGCGCATCGTCCGGCATCGGCGAAGAGCTCGCGCACGAGATGGCACGCGCGGGCGCGAACGTCGTGCTTTCCGCGCGCGGCGAGAAGGAACTCGCGCGTGTGGCACGCGAAGTCGCGCGTGTGGCACGCGAAGTCGCGCCCGAGACCACGCTCGTGCTCCCGCTCGACATGCGCGAACCAGCCCTGTTCGATGACGCCGTCGGCGCCGTGCGTGCCCGCTTCGGGCGGCTCGATCATCTGATCCTGAACGCGGGCGTGAGCCAGCGCGGCTACGTAAGCGAGACGACGCGCGCGATCGACGAGATCCTGATGCGGACGAACTTTCTCGGGCCCGCGGCGCTTGCCCGGGCGGCCCTTCCGCTTCTTTCGGAGGATGGCGGTGGCCGCATCACGGTCGTGAGCTCGGTGCTCGGGAAATACGGCACCGTTTCGAAAGCGAGCTACGCGGCCTCGAAGCACGCGCTTCACGGTTTCTTCGATTCGTTGCGATACGAAGTAGAACGCGATGGCATCGGCGTCACGATCGCGTGTCCGGGCGTCGTCGAAACGGATATAGCCAAGCGCGCGATCGGGCCCGACGGGGAGCCGCTCGGCGAAGCGAACGCGTACAAACGGCCCGGTGGCATGAGTGCCGCGCGGTGCGCGCGCCTCATCGCGCGTGCGATCGAAACCGGGCGCGAGGAAATCACGATCGGCGGCGTCGAGGCGCATGCCGTAGCGCTGAAGCGGCACTTTCCGCGCCTCTTCAGCCTGGCGCATCGCATCTATACGCGCAAGAAACCGAAATGGAGCTAGAAGGAGGAGACGCGATGGTACTGACGCTGTTTTTTGTCACTTTCGCGATTGCGTTCACCGTGTGCTGGGTCGTGGCCCGGATCTTTCGCGGGTCTACGGAGGCGATTCTCGACCGCATCATCAACGACCCGATCAGCGCGGCATGGCAACGTTACCTGCAGTTCGCGATCTTCGTCGTGGGGATTTCGAGCGGTGTGAAGTTCTATCGGCTGGAAAGCTATCTGCTGCCGCAGATCCATGGCGGCGGGCCCGACGCGAAGGCCGAGATTCTCGTGCTGACGCGCGACCGCTGGATTCTGGAAGTGTACCGAACCGTGATCGGCACGCTGCAGGGAGTGGCGTGGATGCTGCTCGTCTTTTTCGTCGTGGCCCTGATCGCGTTCGTGATCGTGCGGATCGCCGAGTCTCGTAGCAAACGCGACGCAGGCTCGGCCGGTTCGGGCAGCTAGCGGAACGGCGTCTCTTCGAACCGCATGACGACGGTCCCGCGCGCGGTTTCGCACGTGACGGGGGCGCCCGCTTCGATCACCTTTGCGCGTACGAGGCCGAGCGCGACGGCGCGGTTCAGTGTCGGGCCGAATGCGGCCGATGTCACACGTCCTACGCTCTTTCCGTCGCTCATGATGGCGGTGCCGGGGGCCGGGAGTGCTGCCTCGTCATGAGGAGAGCCGGTTTCGATGCCGGCAGTGTCCAGCGCCTCGATACCGAGCCCCACGATGCGCTTCGGCGGCTTGCCGATATAGTGCATCTTCGCCACCACTTCCTGCCCGCGGTAGCATCCTTTCGTAAGCGAAACGAGCTCAGGCATCCCCGCTTCGAGCGGGCCGATGTCGCCCGTCAGTTCCGCACCGGCGCGCGGGATACCGGCTTCGATGCGGAGCGTTTCGTGCGCCGTGTACCCGACGGGCGTTGCGTTGGCTTCGACAAGTCCCGTCCAGAACGAGAGCGTCCGGTCGGACGGCAAATGGTGGTCGTAGCCGGGCTCACCCGTGCGATTCCTGCTCACGACCGTGTGATCCTGCATGTTTTCCTGTCGGACCACCTCAACACCAGAGAGGTGAATCGACGCTCGCAGCTGCGATTCGTCGGCGAACTCCACATCATCGAGAATGGCGTACTTCGTAAGATCGGCCAGCAGTGTGTCGAGTTCGGCGCGCGGCGTCACGATTACGAAAGAGTCCTCTTCACAGATCAGATCGAAGACAGCGACGAACTTGCCCTTTGTGGTGAGAAAGGCGGATGGCCGGGACTCGCCGGGGATCATGGCGGATACGTCACTCGTCACCATGCGATGGAGAAAGGCGGCGCGATCTTCCCCCTTGACCCGGATGGAGCCGAGGTGCGACAGGTCGATCACGGCGGGGCCCTCTCGTGCCGCGTGGTGCTCGGCGACCGGGTCCCCGAAGTGAAGCGCCGTCGGCACGCCGAAGGGCGACCCCATGCTCGCCGCACCCGAGTCGCTCAGGAACCGGAACAGGCCGTGCAGATTTTTTTTGCTCGATTCCATATCTGATATGTAACGGATGGGTGTTGCGCGGGCAAGGAGCGCGGTATAATCCGGGCGTGGAGGTGTGATATCGCCGGTTTCATCGACAAGGCAACGGTCGGCCTTCTGCCGCTCGTCCCGAAGCCCATCGTCAAGCGGATCTCGTCGCGCTACATCGCCGGCGAAACGCTCGAGGAAGCGGTTGCGGTCATCAAGGACCTGAACGCGAAGGGCGCGTGCGCCACTCTCGACGTTCTCGGCGAGTATATCGAGTCGCTCGACCAGGCCGACCAGTCGGTCGAAGCGTACATGGCCGCGCTCGAAGCGATCCGGCGCCACGGCCTCGACTCCAACATCTCCGTCAAGCTGTCGTCGCTCGGCCTTCTGCTCGACCAGGAATACTGTTTCCAGCGCGTGCGTGTGATCGTGAAAGAAGCGGCGGAACAGGGGCGGTTCGTGCGCATCGACATGGAAGATTCGAGCGTCACGGAAGTCACGCTTGCGATTCATCGTCGTCTGCGGGAAGAGTTTACGAACGTCGGTGTGGCGATTCAGGCGTATATGCGCCGCACCCAGGACGACATCAGCGACATCATCGCGATGGGCGGGAACATTCGTCTCTGCAAGGGGATCTATGTCGAACCGCGCGCGATCGCGTGGAAGGATCCGATGGCGGTCAACCGGAACTTCGCGTTTGCGCTGCGCCGGGCGCTCGAGCGGGGCGTTTACGTGGGAATCGCGACGCACGACGAGCGTCTCGTATGGGAGGCCGACGCGATCATTCGCGAACTGCAGCTCGACAAGACGCGTTTCGAATTCCAGATGCTGCTCGGCGTCGAGGAAGACCTGCGCGACCTGCTCATCGCGGCCGGCCACAAGCTGCGGGTCTACGTTCCGTTCGGCGCTGCCTGGTACGCGTACTCTACCAGGCGGCTGCGCGAGAATCCCAAGATGGCTGGCTATGTGATGAAGGCGATGTTTTCAGGCAGGTAGCGTTGTTTCTTCAGGCAGGCACGCGCCCCTCAGCTCTCGATAATCGCCAGAAACTCGTCGATGCTCGTCAGGTCTTCCATGACCGCGTAAGCGCCCTCTCTGGCGAGATCCTGCGCCGGCGTCGACCCTGTGGCGACCCCGACCGTGCGCGCCCCCGCTTCGTTTCCGCTTCGAATGTCGAAAATCGTGTCGCCGATCACATACACGGCATCGCGTCCGAGGTCCGGGGCGCCGGCATGGTCTTTCCCCTTCTGCACGGCCACCTTCGTGAGTTCCGGCCGGATCTCCGAGTCGCTGCCGAATCCGCCGAAATGGAAATAGTGGTCGAGGTGCCCCCGCTGAAGCTTCAGCTTTCCCGTTTCGGCGAAATTGCCGGTAGCGAGCCCCAGATGATAGCTGTGATTGTCGGTCAGACGGTCGAGGAGCGGCACGACGCCGTCGAGAACGCGGAAACCGGGGCCCGGCTCGAGCTCGGAAACAATGTACTTTGCATAGAGAGATCGAATGGAGTCCATTTGTTCTCGTGATGGCTCCTCGCCCCTGTGAAGCTGACCCATCTGGCGGATGATCGCGTAATCGGTCATGCCGTGAAAACGGATTCCTTCCATTCCGTCGGGAGTTCCCGTCACTTCCTCAAACGCTCTGTTCAGCGCCCGCGCTCCGGCTCCCCCCGACAGCAGCAAAGTGGCGTCGATGTCGAAAATCAATAATTTCATGGACTTCCCCGTGATTCCGAGGCCCGGCGCCCGCGAACGAGCGATTTCGGCCCCGGCCATGCTGTGCTATAATGAACGGCTACAAACGACCAAGACGGCTGCAAACCGCTATTTGCGGCTCAATAACATGGAAAAAATGCGAACGATCCCTTTCATTGCCCTTCTTTTGTCTCCCTGTGCCCTGTTCGCGGACCTCCCCGATCCGTGCGGGTGGGCGTATCAGCTACAGAATACAGTGCCGCAACAGGTTGTCGCAAATCCGACTTTTAATGTCAAAGTAACTGACTACTCGAGCAATGGCGCGGCTTCCGGGGAATATACGCAGCAGGAAGTACTCGACATGAAGCAGTCGGGCAAATCCCTGCTCGCGTATCTGTCGATCGGCGAAGCGGAAACGTACCGTTTCTACTGGCAGGGAAGCTGGAACGGGAACCCGCCCGCGTGGCTCGGTCCGTTCAATCCGAACTTCCCGGACAACTACAAAGTGCGCTACTGGATGCCGGAGTGGCAGGACATCATCTTTTCCTATCTGGACCGGATTCTCGCCCAGGGGTTTGACGGCATCTATCTGGACCTGATCGACGCGTATCTTTTCTGGGAGACGGAGAACCCCGATTCCGACAAGGACATGATCGCGTTCGTCGACACGCTCGCCGGTTACGCCGCGGCGAACGGTGCGCCCGACTTCGTGATCGTTCCGCAGAACGGCGAGTTCATTACGGTTTCGCCCGGGGTAACGGCGACCGAGGCCGACAACTACTACTCGACGATCGACGCGATCGGTGTGGAGAGCGTCTTTTTCCGCGGCGGGGCGCAGGTCAACAATCCCTACAATCCCGAAACTGTGCGCATCGTGCAGCTCGACGAATATCTGATCCGGGGCAAGCCGGTGTTTTCGTGTGAATACATTACCGACGACTCGCTGATCGCGATCTATCTCGACACCGCCGCCGCCTACAGCTATATGCCGTATCATTCGACGCAGGATCTCGATTCGCTGCGTGACGGGCAGTGTGACTTCACGAGCGTGGCCGCCGCGGCGCCTGCCGCTCCGCGCACGGCGGCGTTCCAGCTCGAGCCTTCGATTACGCGCTCCGGCACCACGATCGCGTTCGCGCGCGCTTTCGGCGAGACGGGCGCGCTCCGCGAAACGCGCGCGCTCGGGGTCTACAGTGTGACAGGCCGGCTCGTGCGTGATCTTACTGCGCGTGTTGCCGGCGCTTCGGGCGCACCGCGCATCGTGTGGGACGGGCGCGACCGGAATGGACGCAGCGTGGCGGCCGGGACGTACTTCGTGCGGTGGGCGGGGCAGAGCAGATCGAGCACCGAGCGGCTCGTGATCATCCGCTAGTCAGACACGACTCCTAATACTCCAGCAGATTCTTCGCGGCTTCGTACACACTCTCTTCACCAGCCAGATAGAACGCTTCGAGCGGCGGCGAGTACGGCACGGGCGTGTCGAGCGCGCCGACGACGCGCACGGGCGCGTCGAGATCCTCGAACGCTTCTTCCTGGATCTTGGACGCGAGCGACTCGCCGATTCCACCCGTTTTCGCGTCCTCCTGCACGATCATGACTTTGCCGCAATGGCGCGTGACGGCGAGCAGGGCTTCACGGTCGAGCGGCACGAGCGAGCGGAGGTCGAGAACGGCAACCGAATGCCCGTCACGCGCGAGGCGGTCGGCGACGCGCGACGCCAGATGCACATACGCGCCGTATGAAACGAGGGCGAGGTCCGAGCCGGCGCGCCTGAGCGCCGCCTTCCCGAGCGGCATGTCGGCCTGCGCGGCGTCGTCGATCGACTGGCGGATCGAAGGGTCGCGATACAGGCCGATGTGTTCGTAATAGAGCACGGGATCGGGGTCGCGGAGCGCGGCCAGAAGCAGCGCGCGCGCGTCGTGCGGCGTGGACGGCACGACGATTTTGAGGCCGGGCGTGCGGTAGAACCACGGCTCGGTGTTCTGGCTGTGATACGGCCCGGCCGACCGCAGGCCGCCCCACGGCATGCGGAGCACCATCGGCACTTCGCCGCCCCATCGATATCGGATTTTGGCGGCGTTGTTGACGAGCTGATTAAACCCGGTGGCCACGAAGTCGTTGAACTGGATCTCGCCGATCGGGCGCCGGCCCGCGAGCGCCGCGCCGACGCAAACGCCGATGATGCCGCCCTCCGCGAGCGTGGCATTCAGAATGCGGTCGCCGTGCCGCGCGAGCAGCGGCCGCAGAAGCATGAACGCGTTCCCGTACTTGCCGCCGACATCCTGCCCGTATACGAACGCGCGTTCGTCCTGGTCGAGCGCGTCTCCGACCCCGGCCATCACGGCTTCCAGAAACGTGGCCCCGCCGGGATCGAACGGCGGCGCGTCTTCGACCGGCGGGAGGGAGGCGTCTGCGCCCGTTCGTTCGTCTGTGTCGTTCGCAAGCGGATCCACGTGAACGCGCGGCGGCTCGTTCGCGAAAACGGGCGCACCCGCACCGGACGCGTCAGGCCACTCCGCGTCGATCACGGCACGGGCCGCGTTCTCCACGATCTCTTCCGCTTCACGCTTCAGTTTCTCGATCTCCCCTTCTTTCAGTACGCCGAGTCCCTCGAGCTTCGCCGCGTAGTACGGGATCGGGTCGCGTCCGGCCCAGAAATCGTACGCTGCGCGGTCGGCGTAGCCGTCGCTTGCGAGCGGCGGATAATCCCACGACGGCTTCGGTTCCCTGCCCAGATAGAGCATGTCGTCGTGGTGCGCGTGCCCGCACATGCGCATGGCCACGAGTTCGATCAGCGCGGGGCCGTGGCCGGCGCGCGCGCGTTCCGCCGCCCATGCGAACGCGGCGAGAATCGCCTCGGGGTCGGTGCCGTCGATCGTGAGGCCGGGGATGCCGTAGCCGATCGCCTTGTCCGCGAAGACGCGCACGGCCGACTGATCGGGCACGGGCGTCGAAAGCGCGGTTTGATTGTTCTGCACGCAGAAGATCGCAGGAAGTCGGCGCGCGGCCGCGAGGTTGATCGCCTCGTGCCACTCGCCGAGCGACGAGCCCCCCTCGCCGATATACGAAACGGCGACGCGGTCTTCGCCCGCGAGCTGGAATCCCATCGCCATGCCGACCGCGGTCAGCGTCGAAATCGAAAGCGGCGCCGCCGCGGGAAGAATGCCGCCGGCCAGATCGCCGATGTGCAGGTCCTTGCCGTTCATCGGCGGCCCCGCTTTCGCCATCTGCGCCGAGAGCACCATGCGCACGGTTTCGGGTGCCGGGTTCATCGCGAGCGCCGCGCCGAGATCGCGAATGAGCGGAGCCACGACGTCGCCGTTCCAGTTCGTGCCGCCATCTGCATTCGCGCCACCTTCCGCATTCGCGGCGCGGTACGCCTTCCCGCGCCGCAGTCGCATCGCCGACGCGTAAATCGCCTCCTGCCCCAGCGACCGGAAGCCCTTCCCCTGGAACGATTTCGCGCCGTAGCGCACTTCGCTCCCCGAAAAGAACGCCTTGAGTCGATTGTCGGTCGCCCGCGTCAGGAGCATGCCGCGCAGGATCTCGCGCCGTTCCTGCTTCGTGATCGACGCCCGGACCATTTCGCGGTCGAAAAACCCTTCGAGATCCTCGATCAGGCGCCGTTCCTCCTGCGCCAGCCGTTCGGAGGCCGAAACGCCCGGTGTTACTTCCCGGGCCACGAGCGGGTCCGGGGTGTGGATCCGGGCCTGGAAGCGGGCGAGAAATCGCCTGCGAATGGACCGAATGGCAGGCCGGGGCGATGCGCCGGCCTGTACGGCGTCGTCCCACGCCTCGCGGGCCGTGGCCAGGGCGAGGGGCGCCCGCTCCACGACGAATGCGAGCAGGCGTTCTTCGAGCTCTTTCGGGGCGATCCGGGCCCCGGCGGCGGTTCTTGTGCGGTTCATGGCGCCAGTCTAATATAGTGGGGCTATTCACGGGACCCGTAAGATTCAGCTTGACCCGTTTTCCCGGGCCTTGGTATCTTGCTTAGTTCCTAGACGGCTGCCCGCGCATTGGTATGCCCATCTCGGGTCCTTACGACCCACGCGGGGTGGCTCCGCGATTCAAACTGAAGGAATCCGGCAAGGATTCAGGAGAAATGGATGAAGTTCACGGGTGCTAAAGTGAAGCTCTCCCGCTCGCTCGGGATCGCCTTGACGCCGAAGGCGAGCAAGTACATGGAGAGACGCCCCTACGGTCCGGGCGAACATGGACCTCCCCATCTTTCGCGACGCTCCAAGACGTCGCCCTACAAGCAGCAGCTGATCGAAAAGCAGCGGCTTCGCGCACAGTACAACGTGCACGAAAAGCAGATGGTCAACTATTACAAGAAAGCCGCCGCGAAGACCGGCAACACCGGGGACAACCTGGTCGCCCTTCTCGAGTCGCGTCTCGACGCCCTCGTTCTGCGTGGCGGTCTGGCGAACTCGATTTACGCGGCGCGCCAGTTCGTGAACCACGGACACATCAGCGTGAACGGAAAGCGTGTGAACATTCCCGCGTTCTCCGCGTCGCCGGGTGATGTGATCACCGTTGCGGAGAAGAGCAGAAAGATGCTCCCGTTTCAGCAGGTTCCGTACACGACGAACCAGCCCGACTACATCCAGTTCGACAAAGCGGCGATGTCGGTCACGTACACGCGCATACCGGAACGTGAAGACGTGCCCGTGATCTGCGAAGTACCGCTCGTCGTCGAATACTACTCGAAGTAGCAAGCGAGCACGGGCGCGCAGGCGCTCAGTTCTTTACGAGCAATCGAAAGCCCGCCGGCAAATGTCGGCGGGCTTTTTTCGTTCCCCGGGAACCCGGAGTAGTGATCGTCCGATGACTTCCCTGCACGATGAAAATCCGTTCGCTTTTCGAATCACGAAAGACGGTCGCGTTCTGATCAGCTGGTACGGGAAACAGGTCGTCACTCTGAAGGGCGTCGATGCGCGGAAGTTCCAGGCGCGGGTGGAGCGAGCTTCGTCCGAAGAAGAACGTCAACTGCTGATGGCGAGGGTGACCGGGAACTTCAAGCGCGGGAACGAGCGGGCGTAGCCTACTCTCCCACCTCACGGAACGGCATCACGGCCCAGAACTCGCGCGCCGCGCTTCGCACCTGCCAGGCGGCCGGCGCGGGGATGCCGTATTCCGCCAGCATCGTCTTCAGTTCACTCGCAAGCGATGAGCGGATCATGAAGTTGCCGTCGCGCAGCTTCTCCCAGAACGTGCGTTCCCTGGGGTAGAAGTGCAGCTTCACGGCTTCTTCGGGGTCGAGCTCGGCGAGTTCGAGCGCGAGCGATACGGCTTCCTTGACGCCCCCGATGCGGTCGACGAGGCCGTGGTCGTACGCGTCGCCCCCGGACCAGACGCGCCCGCCGGCGATTCTGTCGACGTCGGCAACGGCGATATTGCGCCCGAGCGAAACGCGTGTCAGGAACTCTTCGTAGCTGTGGTCGATCCCGCGCTGGATCTTTTCGCGCTCGGATTCATTCCAGGCGTCGGGGGACTGAAACGTGCCGGCGTTTTCGCCGCGCGTGAACTCTTCGATATGAATGCCGAGCTTGTCGTAGAGCCCGTCCCATGTCGGACGCAGCGCGAAGACGCCGATCGATCCCGTAACGGTATTGCGGTCGGCCAGGATCGCGTCGGCGCCGGCCGAAACCCAGTAGCCGCCTGACGCGGCCACGTCGCCCATGGAAACGACGACGGGTTTCTTCATCTTGGCGGATTCGACGGCGCGCCAGATTTCGTCGGACGCCATCACGGAGCCGCCGGGGCTCGAAACGCGCAGCACGATGGCCGTGATCTTGCCGTCGCCGGCGGCCTTCAGGATCGACTCGGAGATCGTCTCGGAACCGGCAACACGCGAGTAACCCGACTCGCTCGGGCCGGGCATGATATCGCCCGCGATGAACACGATCGCCACGCCTTCGCTCGCGAACCCGGGGTCGAGCGCGCCGGCGTCACGATACTCCTCGAGCCCGAAGGACATCGTTTCGCCGTCTTCATGAATGTCGAGCAGCCGTTCGTAGTCGCCCCAGAAGAGCAGCTCGTCGACGAGGCCGGCTTCGAGCGCCTCGGTCGCGATCGTGTACGGCCCGGCGCTGACCGCCGCGCTCGCCTCTTCGAACGTCATGCCGCGCCCTTCGGCGATCGCCTCGAGATACGCTTCGTATCGTGCGTCGAGCAGCGCGTCGATCTGCTCGCGATACGGCTCGGACATCGAGTCTTTGATATACGTTTCGGGATACGACTTGTACTTGCCCGCGGTCACGGCTTCCCATTTGATGTCGGCTTTCCCGAACAGGTTCTTCAGAAACTGGATCTCGGCATACATGCCGTCGACGAGCAGCATGCCGGCCGGAGCCAGTACGATTTTCGATGCCGCTGTAGAAATGAAGTAAGGAAGATCGAGCGTGGCGTCCATGTGCACTTCGACGGGCTTGCCCGCGGCGCGAATGGCGAGAAGGGCGCTTCGGATCTCCTCGGCTTTGCCCCAGCCGACGCCCGCGATTCCGCCGGCCCGCACGACCACGCGCTCGATACGATCGTCAACGGCCGCCGCGCGCAGCAGATAGACCGCTTCGGTCAGGTTCACGGGGCGGTCACCAAACACGGCGTCCTGAATGGACGAGTGGTGCACTTCGGTCAGTTCGCGGCGCAGATCGCAGACGAAAACGGAGCCGGATTCGATCGACGGACCGCCGCCCTGGAATATTGCATAGAGCATGACGCCGCCCGCGGCGAAGAGCCCGAGCAGCAGAAACAGGAAAAAAAGAACGACGACAAGTGTGCGTTTTCCGGCCATGAACAGAACCACTCCATCAGGTGGCGGGTGTCGAAAAGGTAGCTCATCCGCGCATTTCGCGCTAACCTCGTCACTATACATGCTTCGAGCGTGTACCTCTCCCGAAAGGGCACCATGATGACCACCCGATTTTTGATGATTTTCAGAGCGGCGCGCCGGGCGGCGATTCCCGCCTCGATGACGGCGCTTGCGCTTCTGCTGTTCGCGCCGGGTCCGGCCGGCGCCGATGCCCGCACGGAGTACTTCACGGCGCTCGCGAACGAAACCGTACCTGCGCGGATCCAGGCGCTCGATCGCTATCTCACGCAGTACCCCGCGGGCACATGGAGCGAGCAGGCGCGCGCGGCGTATCTCGCGCTGGCGCTCAGCGAGGAAGTGTCCGGACGCCTGGACATACCGGGCTCGCAAAGCTCGGCCGATGGAATCGGCTCGCAAAGCTCGGCCGACAGAATCGAACGCGAGGCGAAGGCGTTTCTGGACGAAGCGCCTTCCGATCCGGAACGGCTTCTGCTCGCGAGCGAAATCTTTTCACGTTTCAAGCGCGGCGACGGTCTTGCGCTCCCGTACGCGGAGAGGGCGCTCGAGTACCTGCAGGCGATGAATCGGCCCGCCGAAGTGTCAGAAGACGAGTGGCCCGAAGCGCTCGCTACACGCGTCGCCCGTGCGCGCTACGCGATCGGGCTCGCACACGCCCGGAGCGCGGCGTGGCTCGCGGCCTATGACGAGATGCGCGAAGCGTCGGCGTGGCTTGCGCTCGACGAACGTTTTCGCGCGGAGTACGAAACGGTGGCCGCGCGCGCGGGGAAAGATGCGGCGTATACGGAAACGGCCCGCCGCGACCGCGATCGGCGTGCAGTGCTTGGCGCCACCGATCGCGCGGAGCAGACCCGCCTCGCGGAAGCCTTTATCCGCGCCTACGATCCGGAAAAGCCGCATCGGGAAATGCGCTTTCTGCTGCTGAAGAACGATCTCGCTGCCGGCAACGCGAAACGCGCGATCGCGACCGCCGACCAGATCGCGCGTCAGTCCGAGTCGCCCCCGGTGTTCAGCGCGCTCGCGTTCGCGCTGGCCGATGCCGGCGTCGGCCTCGACGAAGCGATCGTGTACGGGGAGAAGGCGCTCGCGCTCGTGACGGCGCGCGCGCGCGACCCGCAGACGCCCGCCGGCGACCTGCCCACGCTGAACCGCGATCTGCAGCTCGTGAACGACGCGCTCGGCTGGGCGCACTACAAGCGCGGGAACGACACGCAGGCGCTCGAATATCTCACGCAGGCGGTCAACGCGGATTACCCGGAGGTACACGCCCATTACGGGCTCGCTCTCGAGCGCGTAGGCAAGACTTACGACGCCGCGGTTCATCTGGCCGACGCGCGCGTCGGGGGCGTGACCGCCGTAGAGGAAGCGCTCGAGCGGATCCGGCGCCGTGACCTGGCGGCCCGCAACCTGATCGACGACCGCGTGCGCGGCGCCGAGCGTGAAATCCGCACGCGCGTGAGGCGCGCGGTCAACGCGCCCGCGATGCCCGATTTCGATCTTGTGTCCCTTGCCGGCAGCACGACGAAGCGGAGTGATCTCGCCGGCCGGCCGTATATCGTGGCGTTCTGGACATCGTGGTGCGGACCGTGCGGCGACGCGATGCCCGTGCTTGCGAAGCTCGGCGAAAACGGACGCGGCGATCGCGATGTCCCCATCGGCCCGGTCCGTATTCTGCACCTGACCGCCGATCGCGATCCGTGGTCGGCCCGCGCCTTCGCGACCCGGAACGCGCTTCCGTTCGAAGACGTGCTGTTTCTTTCGAGCGATCCCGACCGCCAGGAGGCGCTTGCGGACGCCCTCTCTCTTGCATCGCTCCCGCTCTTTCTGCTGGTCGATGCGAACGGAAACGTCGCCTATCGCATGGACGGATACGACGGGAACGCGTTCGCATTCGACATCACGGTCAGGGAGTGGCTGAAGGAGGCATTTTGACCCCGAAGAAGAAGATGACCGAAAGCGGCACTCGCTTCGAAACGCTCATCGAATCGAGAAGGGCGCTCTACGAGAATTCGCCGCTCGCGATTCTCGAGTGGGACTGGGAGGGGAAGCTTCTCGTGTGGGCGGGCCGTGCCGAGGAACTGTTCGGCTGGAAAGCGGAAGAGGTCGTCGGAAAGCGCTGGGACGAAACCGGGTTTTTCCTCGAGGACGATCTGGCTCTGGTTCGCACGAACCTCGACGAACTGCGCAAGAAGCCTTATTCCAATCAGCTCAGCCGGCATCGCACGAAAGACGGTCGCACGGTCTATTGCGAGTGGTTCAACTCGATCCTGTTCGACGAGGGCAGGCGGGCCGGCCATGTGATCTCCTACGTGCAGGACGTGACGGACCGGCGCCAGGCGGAGAAACGGCTCATCGAAAGCCATGATCGCTTCGAGAAGATCGCGGCGCAGATACCGGGCGGAATCGGGCAGCGGATCGTGACCGAGGACGGGAAGCAGTATTTTTCGTATCTCAGCCCGGGCGCGCAGAAGCTTCTCGGCGTGACGTGGGAGGAGGCGCAGAAGGACGCGAGCGTCGTTGCCCGCAATATTCATCCCGAGGACCGGGCCCGGTTCGCGGAGTCGGTAACGTACGCGGCCCGTTCCATGAAACCCGTGAACTGGCAGGGACGATTCGTCGACGGCCCGGAAGTGCGATGGATCCAGATCATGTCGCAGCCGACGGCCCGGCCCGAAGGCGGGATCGTTTTCGACGGTTTCGTGACGGACGTCACCTGGCGGAAGCTCGCGGAGGAAGCGCTCGCGATCAGCGAAGAGCGGCTCCAGTTCGCGATTGACGGCGCACAGGACGGTGTATGGGACTGGGACGTGCGGACGGGCAAAGTCATCTTCAGCGAGCGGTGGGCTGGCATGCTCGGTTACGACGTGCGCGACCTCGCCCAGGATTTTTCGACCTGGGAATCCCTCGTTCACCCGGATGACATTGCCGGTTCGATGGAAAAGATCGAGCGCCATCTGTCCGGCCGGGACGAATATTACGAGACGGAATTCCGCATGAAAGACAGCGACGGCCAGTGGCGCTGGATACTCGCGCGCGGCAAAATCGTAAAGAGAACGGAAGATGGCGAGCCGCTCCGCATGACCGGTACGCACAAGGACATTCAGCAGGAGAAGATCGACGCGGAAACGCGCGTGCGGCTCGAGCGCCAGCTGGCCGAGGCGCGCACGATGCAGGCGCTCGGCGTCATGGCCGGCGGCGTGGCCCACGACTTCAATAACATCCTGACTGCCATTATCGGGTTCTCCGAGCTGCTGAAGCACGACCTGGTCGATGATGAAGAATCGCTCGAGAACGTGAACGAAGTGCTGATCGCGAGCAAGCGGGCGAAAGTGATCATTCAGGAGCTCATTACGTTCAGCCGGACGGGCCGTCTGAATCGCAAACCCGCGCTCGTGAGCGGCGCAGTCGACCGCGCACTCTCTCTGGCCGGCTCGAAGCTCATGAAGAACGTCGAGATCAGGACGCAGATCATGGACGACGAGCCCGATGTGCTGCTCGACAAATCGCAGATCGATCGCGCCCTGATGAACCTCGTGCTGAACTCGGCCCAGGCGATCGGCATGGACGGAGGCTGGATCGAGATCAAGGTCGAATCGATCACGTTCAGCGAAAGCGGAGAGGGGAACGAGATCACGCTCAGCCCCGGGCGCTATGTTCGTCTCGTCGTCAGTGATAATGGCGGCGGCATGACGGCCGACGTGAAAAAGCGGGTTTTCGAGCCGTTTTATTCCACAAAACCGTCGTCCATCGGGATCGGTCTCGGCCTCGCCGTGGTGCAGGGAATCGTAAGCGCGCATCACGGGGCGATCACGGTCGAAACCGAGTCCGGTGACGGGACGAGTGTCTCCATTTTCCTGCCGTGTTTCGTGAAATAAAGTGCGCATTGTGTGATTGCGTTTCCGCCCTTTCGAATTCCGGCCCGAAATTCCCTTCGCCAATCTGTTGCAAATACGTCGCTTTCGACTTTCTCAAATCGGCGACCATTTTTTCTTTGACAGGATCTGGACTCAAAGATTAGATTCCGAAACTACCAGTAGATGTTGTGCCTATCGGTGGCGCTAAGCACTATATGTAGAGTCCTTTGTTCCGGATCTCTCATCGGAATTAAGAACTATTCAGAGCTAACTTATTGGTATTAAGTCGGTTATCTGAAAACAGACAACCGGACGGCTGAGGATTCTTGTCTCCGGCTCAAAATTGCTTGACATTTGTTTAGTGTTTGTTGAGACTCGGTCCCCCGTCCCGACGAAAAACAGCTTGGATTACGAGATCTTCGACGGCTCCCTTGCCCGGGTGGATCCGCCGACGATTTTACCTGTTTATGCAGACCGGCAAACCTGCAGCATTGCAACCCAGGGGGGGAACGAAGTGAGTGGTGGCAGAAAGAAACTGTCCGAAAAAGCGACGGGAGCAGCAGTCCTGCAATCCCGGACGCAGTCTCCCGATCGCGCTTCCTTGCAAGGCCTCTCGTTCGAGAGGGTCTATACAACGGAAGGCATTCACCCGTACGACGAGGTGGAATGGGAGAAGCGTGACGCTTCGATTCAGGGTGAGGAGGGGCGAACGGTATTCGAGCGCAAAGATCTCGAATTCCCCACGTTCTGGTCGCAGCTTGCGACGAACGTCACCGTGTCCAAATACTTCCATAAAGTGAAGCCGGACGGAAACGGCGAGCGGAGTCTTCGTCAGCTCATCGATCGAGTTGCGAACACAATCACCCAGTGGGGTGACGAAGACGGGTACTTTGCGACGGACGATGATCGCGAAGTCTTCCGCCACGAACTGATCTACCTGCTTCTGCATCAGAATGCCTGCTTCAACAGCCCCGTCTGGTTCAACGTCGGTATCGAAGAGAAGCCGCAGTGCTCGGCGTGTTTCATCAATGCCGTCGAAGATCGCATGGAATCGATTCTCGAGCTCGCGAAGACCGAAGGCATGCTCTTCAAGTGGGGTTCGGGGACGGGGTCGAACCTGTCGACGATCCGTTCGTCGCGCGAGTTTCTCTCGAGCGGCGGCACGTGCTCGGGCCCGGTTTCGTTCATGAAGGGTTACGATGCGTTCGCGGGTGTCATCAAGTCGGGCGGCAAGACGCGTCGCGCGGCGAAGATGGTGATCCTGAACGCCGACCATCCCGACGTGCTCGATTTCATTAACTGCAAAGCGGCCGAAGAGAAGAAGGCGTGGATCCTGATCGACAAGGGATACGACGGCAGCCTCGACGGCGAAGCGTATCAGTCGATCTTCTTCCAGAATTCGAACAATTCGGTGCGGGCGAACGACAAGTTCATGCAGGCCGTTGTCGACGACGGTGAGTGGAGCACGCGCGCCGTGGCCGACGGTCAGATCGTCGACACGTATTCCGCGCGCGACATCATGTACCGGATCGCGGACGCCACGCACGTGTGCGGCGACCCCGGCATGCAGTTCGACACGGCGATCAACGACTGGCACACATGCCCGAACACGGACCGCATTCACGCGTCGAATCCGTGCAGTGAGTACATGTTCCTCGACAACACGGCGTGCAATCTCGCGTCGATCAATCTCATGCGTTATCGCCAGGACGACGGTTCGTTCGACACGTCGCGCTTTGCGCACACAGTCGACGTCATTCTGACGGCGCAGGAAATCTTCGTCGACCGCGCGAGCTATCCGACGCCCGCGATCGACAAGAACTCGCACGACTTCCGTCCGCTCGGTCTCGGCTACGCGAACCTCGGTGCGCTTCTGATGTCGAACGGCCTTCCGTACGACGGCGATGACGGTCGCGCGTATGCCGCGGCGGTTACGTCGCTTCTGTGCGGCCGCGCGTATCGTCAGTCCGCGAAGATGGCGGCCGTGCGCGATCCGTTCAACGGCTACCAGAAAAACCGCAAGCCGATGCTGCGCGTGATCGGCAAGCATCGCGACGCGGCGTACAAGATCGACGCGGATACGCTGCCTTCACGGCTCTGGGCGGAAGCCACGCGGGCGTGGGATGAGGCGCTCGAGTTCGGCACGGAATACGGCTACCGCAACTCGCAGGTGACCGTGCTCGCGCCGACCGGCACGATCGGTTTCATGATGGATTGCGACACGACCGGGGTCGAACCCGACATCGCGCTCGTGAAGTACAAGAAACTCGTCGGCGGCGGCGTCATGAAGATCGTGAACCAGACGGTGCCGCAGGCGCTCAAGGTTCTCGGTTACGACAGCGCGCAGATCGTCAACATTCTCGACTATATCGACGCGAACGACACGGTCGAAGGCGCGCCCGGTCTGAAAGACGGTGACCTCGCCGTATTCGATTGCGCTTTCAAGCCGAATACCGGTGTGCGTTCCATTCATCACATGGGTCACATCCGCATGATGGGCGCGGTGCAGCCGTTCCTTTCGGGCGCGATTTCGAAGACCGTGAACATGCCGACCGAAGCGACGCCCGAAGAGATCATGGACGCGTACATTCAGTCGTGGAAGCTCGGCGTCAAAGCCGTTGCGATTTATCGCGACGGATCGAAGCGCACGCAGCCGCTCACGACGATGGACGAAGGCGAATCTGGCAAGGTGCGCGATGAGAAGAGCGCGAAGGCGAAGCGCAGAAGACTGCCCGACGAACGCCATTCGATCACGCACAAGTTCAGCGTCGGCGGACATGAAGGCTATATCACCGTCGGTCTCTACGAAGACGGGCTGCCGGGCGAAATCTTCATCACGATGTCGAAAGAGGGCTCGGTCGTTTCCGGTCTCATGGACGGCTTCGCGACTTCGATTTCGATGGCGCTGCAGTACGGCGTTCCGCTTTCGGTGCTGTGCAACAAGTTCAGCCACATGCGGTTCGAACCGTCCGGCTTCACGAACAACAAAGAGATTCCGATCGCGAAGTCGGTTACGGATTACATCTTCCGCTGGCTCGATCTCAAGTTCATGCAGCAGGACGCGGTCGCGGATTCGATGGACGAAGAAGGCGTGCCGCTCGACCGGAACGATCTGTTTGCGGGCGCGCTCACGATCAAAGATCTCCCGGAAACCGAGCCCGATGTGGACAATCGAATCAAGGGCGCGTTCGAGGGAACGAGAGCGGAACTGCGCGTGGAGGAAAAACGCATCTTCCAGGCGCAGTCCGATGCGCCGCCGTGTTACAACTGCGGCGAAATCATGGTTCGCAACGGCGCCTGTTACAAGTGCCTGAATTGCGGTTCCGTTCACGGCTGCTCTTAGGAGCGTGCGGTGAAAATCTATACGAAGACGGGAGACGACGGCAATACGTCGCTCTACGGTGGGGTGCGGACGAGGAAAGACGATCTTCGTGTAGAGGCTTACGGAACTGTCGACGAGCTGAACAGTGCGGTGGGAGTGATCCTGTCGCAACTGCGGAAGAATGATGGTGCTGGTCCGGGTTCAGATCTGACCCGGATTCAGCACCATCTCTTCCGGCTCGGCGCCGAACTCGCCGACCCGAAGGGGAAGGCGAAGAGCCGCACGATCGGCGAAGGTGAAATCAAGGGCCTCGAAACCGCGATCGACGGCTACGAAGAAAATCTCCCCGCGCTTACACAGTTCATTCTTCCCGGCGGCTCGAAGGCCGCATCCGCCGCGCATAACGCCCGCTCCGTCGCCCGGCGCGCCGAACGCATCGTCGTTCACCTCGCGCGCCGCGACGAAATCTCGCCTCATATCATCGTTTACCTGAATCGATTGAGTGACTTCCTGTTCGTGCTCGCGCGCGTGATCAATCGCGAAGAGGGCGCGGAAGAGACGGCCTGGGACGCAGAGGTTTAAGAGGAGGGGTGTGGGGGGGCGGGGGGGGGGGGTGGGGCGGGGGGAGAAGAGGGGG
>JAJCZU010000002.1 GCA_029262235.1 Candidatus Eiseniibacteriota bacterium
GCCGATCTTCAGATACTGCGATCTCTATGACAATACGCGCTACGAGTTGAATAACACGGAATCGAACCCGCTGGATGCACGTGAAAACTACTGGGGTGATACAACGACAACGCGCATGAACGAGGGAGGAAACCCCAAGAACATTCCTGCAATACAGGACTTCTTCGACGTGCCTGGGAATGGGTTTGTCGACTATTCGAATTGGCAGCAGTTCTCGATTGGCTCCATCCGCTGGGACGGCGGAGGCGACGGAACCGCATGGGAGGACCCCCTCAACTGGGACCCGGATCGGCTGCCGGGCATCGCTGATGACGTGATCATCCCGGCGATCGGTGACAACATCACGGTAGTGTCGGATACACTGGTGTTCCGTCTGACGATTGAAGAGGGCGCCACACCCTGCTCGCTCTTCGTTACCGACACTCTTGGAGTGACAGATGGGCTCACAAACTCGGGCTACCTCTATGTAGACGAAAACGCGGCACTCGAGATTCTCGACGGCAGCGTCTTCGCCAATGATTCTCTGGGAACTGTCGTGCTTGCGGGCGGTCATGTGATCGGCGACGGCTCATTCCGAAGCGACGGTGTCGTGCAGAAGATCGATCCGGGCGCGTTCCCGACCACGAGCCTGATCAGAATCGCGTTCTCCAACATCTTCGAGGACCCGGGCGATGGTTTCCTGACGGTGGACGAGGGGATCCTGGAATTCGAGGACGCGTTCGTGAATAGCGGCTCCGTATTCGTGGCGCTTCCTGCGGAACTTAGGCTCGATCCGGGGGACGGCTTCCTGACGACGAACGGCCGCTTTACGATCGACGAAGGCGGAACGCTGAATATCCCGGGCGCGGGTACGACGCTGCGCAACCTGATCGGCGGCACGTTTATCCTCGAGGGGGGCGACGTGATCGGCGCGGGCATTCTCGAGAACCTCGGTACGATGATCAAGCGCAACAACGGCGCACCGTCGACGTCGATTATTCAGACGCGCTTCTCAAACCTGTTCGACGATCCAGGCGACGGCTTCCTGACAGTCGGTGAAGGCGTGCTCTCGATTCAGGGCGATTTCCTGAACGAGGGAATCGTGAATGTTGACAGCGGAGCGGTGCTCGAGATCGCGCCGCCGTCGGCGCTCACGTCTGGCGGGGGCGAGGGTGAGGGCGGGGTCGCGAACGGATGGGTGAAGAACCTCTCTGGCATGGCCACGAACGATGCCGATGGCCGATTTACGGTGGCGGGAAGCACCTATGTCCGCTCCACGGCGTCGTTCACCAACGACGGCCTCTTCACGCTCGAATCGACGGGCGCGATCGCGAACGAAGGCACGTTCTTGCATCAGGAAAACGGAGTCCTCGAAGGCACGGGAACGTTTGACAACACGACGGGCAGCTTCACGGCGGACGGCGCGATCCGGCCGGGCGGTGCGCTCGGCGTTCTGAACTTCGCAGGCCCGTTCAGCCAGAGCGCGACGAGCGAGATCGAGATCGAGATCGGCGGCACGGTAGCCGGCGTTGACTACGACCAGGTCACGATTAACGGTCCGACCACACTCGACGGCGCAGTCTACGTTACGCTTGTGAATGGGTTCGAACCGCAGCTGGGCGACAGCTTCAGCGTGGTCACGATTGCGCCGGGGGCTTCGAAAACGAGCGCAGTGTTCGAGTGCTTCGGCGGCCTCGACGCGCCGGGCGGCATCACGCTCTATCCGGTCGAGGGCCCGAACGTGCTGGCGTTCGTCGCGCGTGATACGAGCAACGGAAACACTCCGCCCGTAGCCGTTGACGATTTCGACAGCACGAACGCGGTGACCAAGATCACGCTCCCGGTTCTCGCGAACGATACGGACCCGGACACTCTCCAGGCGCTTCGCATCGCATCTTTGATTAAAACGGGCCTCGTCGGCAAGGCGCGCATCCTGCCCGGTGACATGACGATCCGTTACACGCCGAAAGTCGCGTTCACGGGCCGCGACACGCTTCGCTACACCGTGACGGATTGCGCAGGCGGCACTGACTCGGCGCTCGTAGTGATCGGTGTGGCGCGCGGGCCCGCGATCTGGAACGTGCCGGGCAACGCAGCGACGATCGCGGGCGGGCTTGCGCTTGCCTGGCCGGGTGACACAGTCGAAGTGGCGTCGGGCACATATAATGAGAGCGCGATCGCGTTGCTGCCGGGCGTCACGTTGCGTGGCAAGACAGGCGATGCGCGCGATGTCGTGGTCGACGCCGGCGCTGTTGACCGCATCTTCCTCGCGGTCACGCTCGATTCCACCGCCGCGATTCAGTCGATGACGCTCAAGAACGGGAGCGCGGTGAACGGCGGCGCGATTCTGTGCGCCTCGTCGACCGTCCGGATCGAGAACTGCATCATCACAGCATGCACGGCATCCGGTTCGGGCGGCGGCATCCATGCCTCGAACGGCGCGCCGATCATCACGGGCACGCTCTTCCATGGCAATAATGCCGCGACCGGCGGCGGCATCTCGCTCCAGGCTTCGGATGCCCGCATCACGAACTGCACGTTCGTGAATGACACGGTGACAGTCAGCGGCGCCGCGCTCCAGATCGAGAACTCGTCGCCGCTCGTCGACCGCTCGATCCTCGCGTTCAACCTGGGGAGCGAAGCCGTCTCGTGCACGTCCTCCGCACCGCTGTTCTCGTGCACCGACATATACGGCAACGCGGGCGGTGACTGGACGGGCTGCATTGCAGGCCAGTCCGGCGTCTCGAACAACCTGGAGATCGACCCGTTCTTCTGCCAGCTCTCGGCTCCGACCGACCCGTATTCGATCGAGGCATCGTCGCCGTTCGCGAAGCCCGAGACTGTCCCGTGCGGCCTGATCGGCGCCCGACCGGCCGGATGCGCGATTGTCGACGTCACCACACCCGGCAACGTTCCGCTCACCTATCGCCTGGACGCGAACCGCCCGAACCCGTTCAACCCGACGACAACGATCCGTTTCGCGCTTCCCCGTGCCGCACACGCGCGTCTCGAGATCTATGCCGTCAGCGGCCGTCGCGTCGCCACGCTCGTCGATACGCACATGAAAGCGGGCGAGTACGACGCGGTCTGGCACGGGCTCGATGCCCGCGGACGTTCGGTTGCCTCGGGCATCTACTTCGCGCGACTGACTGCCGGCGACTTCACGTCGGTTCGCAAGATGATCCTGATTCGATAATCATTCGACTGCCCGACTGCCCGACTGCCCGACTGCCGCCCCACCCCGGGGCCGCCCCCGACCCCCACGCCCCACGCCTTCCGGCTCCGGGTTCCGCCGTCCGGCCGCTCTGATTTCCGGCCCGACTCCGCTGGCCCGCATTCGCCTCCGCGTCTATACTGTGCGGACAGGATTCACCCCAATCGAAAACCAAACGCACGCAGGAGGCTTCTCATATGGCTCCGCCGATCATGAGCGATCATTTCCAGAACCGCAAACCGTCGCCGATTCGGGCCGCGCAGCTGCGTTATCTCGAACGCAAAGACGGCACGGAAGACGTGAACGTGGCGATCGGAAACGTATCGCTCCCGATGCACCCGGCGATGATCGCGCGCATGCGGGCGATCGGCGACGCGGGGAGCCCGTTCAAAGACGGCGTGGTTCGCTACACGCTGACGGCAGGCGCGGTGGAAACGCGGGCGGCGTTCCTGAACGTAATCGCCAGCAGCGGCTACGCGACCGACGGGCTGCACGTGCTGATCACGGACGGCGGGAGCGCGGCGATGGAGATCGCCGAACTCGGCACGTCGGGCCCCGCGGGCGGATCACGCGGCCCGGTT
Source organism: Candidatus Eiseniibacteriota bacterium (assembly GCA_029262235.1). Lineage (GTDB taxonomy): Bacteria > Orphanbacterota > Orphanbacteria > Orphanbacterales > Orphanbacteraceae > JABDJQ01. The sequence continues at coordinate 3,775 of JAJCZU010000002.1, forward strand.
CTGCTGATCGACGCGGCGTACACGAATTACCAGGCGTTCGCGAAACGCATGGGGCGCGGTACGGTTTCGGTAACGCGCACGCTCGGCGATGACGGCAAGTTCTCGCTCCCGAGCATGGGCGAAATCGAAAAAACGATTCTGGAACACAAGCCGAGCGCGCTGGTGGTGATCCCGTTCGACAACCCGACCGGCCAGTTTTACGAGCAGGAGTCGATCGTGGAACTCGCGCGCCTCTGCGTGAAGCACGACATGTGGATCATCAGCGACGAAGCGTACCGCGAACTGCAGTACACGGGCGCGAAGGGCTCGAGTGTATGGGCGCTGAGCGAGAGCGATGTCCCCGGCATCACGGGGCGCCGCATCGGCATCGAAACGACAAGCAAAGTGTGGAACGCGTGCGGGCTCCGTGTCGGCGCGCTCGTGACCGACAACCTCGAGTTTCACAAGAAGTCGGTCGCGGAATACACGGCGAATCTCTGCGCGCCCGCGATCGCCCAGTGGATCTTTGCGGCGATCGCAGACGAGAGTCACGCGGATCTAAAGGCGTGGTACGCGAAACAGCGCGCGTACTATTCGAACATGCTCGTTTCGTTCACGAACGATCTGCGCGAGCGTCTGCCGGGCGTCATCGTTTCGTCGCCGGACGCCGCGATCTACTCGGTGGTGGACGTCCGCAATCTCGTGAGCCCCGAGTTCGATGCCATGGACTTCGTGCTGTTCTCGGCAAGCGAAGGCAAAGTGTCGATCGACGGGAAGGATCTCACGCTGCTTGTTGCGCCGCTCGCCGGCTTCTATCAGATGCCCGCGGGCAAGCCGAACCCCGGCCGCACGCAGATGAGAATCGCGTATGTGGAGCCGCCGGATCGCATGGCGATCGTTCCGAAGCTGTTCGCGGATCTCTTCAAGCAGTACATGGCGGCGAAAGGGTAGGGGCCACGGTCCTGACATGAGCTTGATCGTGACGGCTGGCGTACGGTACCATCGATTGCGTTGGTGATCGAGGACGCAGCACTTCATCGGTCGACGCCAGGACGACACGGGATCGGGAACCGCATGTGGCACAGTCTCGATACGCGATTGCCTGCGGCCTTGCTGATACTGGCAATCGCTTGCGGGATATTTCTGCGGGTCGACGGGATCTCCGACGCGTTCTTTTACGGCGACGAATACCACAGCATCGGCACCGCACAGTTACCCTGCTCCGAGATCGTAACCATCTTCGACGACAAGGGGTCGCACGTCCCGCTTCCCCTCCTGCAGCACTTCTTCGCGAACCTTTTCGGCCCCTCCGTTTTCGTTTATCGCCTGGTCGCGATCATCCCGGGGATCCTGGCGCTGCTCGTGTTTTATCCCGCGGCGAAGAGGCTCGTCGGCGAGGCGCCGGCGTGGATCGCCACGCTGGCCATGGCCACGAGCCCCCTGCTCATTTTCTACTCCCGGTTCGCCCGTTCGTACGGCCTTGTCGTACTTCTGGGGCTTCTGCTGGTCATGCTCCTGCCGCGCGTTCTGGCGCCGGGTAAACGCTCCCTGCCCCTCGCGATTCTGGCCGCTCTGGTTGCGGGATTGATTCCGTACATTCATCTCTGCGGCATCGGTCTTGCGGGAGGCATCGGCATCGCCTGCCTGGTGCAGGCATGGAAGATCCACGGATCTCCCCGGGGCCTCGGTCTTCCGCTTGCGATTTTTGGCGCTGCCGCGCTGCTGACGCTTGTTCTCTACCTGCCGGTTCTTGATCCTCTGCGGGAATACATTGCCAAGGTGCCCGAGGATGAGCAGGCGCGGCCTCTCGGGATCCTCGGTATCTCCGACCTCCTTGCCGGCGGGCGCATTGCGGGAATGGTGATGCTGATTGCGCTGCCGGCGGCGACGGCCCTGCTCTATGTACGGAAGCACCCGGGCGCACTCTGGCTCACCGGCGCCGCATTCGGACCGGTGCTGACTCTGGCCGCCATGCGCCCCCACGGGATGGAGTACGCGTACGCACGTTACCTGCTGCCCGCTCTTCCGTTCCTGCTCATGATGCTTGCTTGGCTGCTCGTCGAGGCGCTCCCGCAAAGAAAGCAAACCGCGCGCGCGCCGCGGTGGCCCGCCGTCATTCTCGGAACGGCGCTCATTGCCGCGAACTTCATCACGGGGCCGCTGTCCCCCCGGATTCCGGACGACGGTCCTTACTCCAGCACTTATATCAGCATGAAGGAACTGCCCGCCTTCGACGAACCTTTCCCCGGAACGCCCGCGTTCTACAAGACCCTCGCGGAAGAAGAGACGGCGGTACGGATCATCGAGGCTCCGTCGCGCGCCCACAGGACGCTTCTGCTCTACCGCAACTACTACATGCAGCACAGTAAGCGTACCGTTCTCGGTCGCCTGGGTTCGGAGGACAGAGTTCTCGACGGCCCGTATCTCGATCTGGATCTCATACAACCGTCTACTGAAAACGGCGCGGACTACCTGATCCTTCATATGGATGTCGCCCGCGAGGTGAACGACTACTGGGGATTCGTATTCGGTGAGTCCTGGCCCGGTCACGAAGTGCCGGGCGACGAGGGTTTCATGACGCGGCACAACCGAAGGAATCCCCCCGGCCTGGAACTGAAACAAAGAACAGCGGACATGGCTGTTGCCATCCGCGAACGATTCGGCCTTCCGATCTTTCAGGATGACTACATTCGCGTCTGGGATATCCGCCGGTCATCCCGCGGGTAAGCGGGAAGCCTGAGCCTCGATTGCTGTGGTACCATGCAAGCGAGCCTGCAATAGAGAGAGGGCACTGAACTGAAGCGCCGATCAGCATCCGAAGTGAGCAGACGCGATTTTCTGAAATGGGGAATCCTCGGATCCGTCGCCACGGGAATCGCGCCCGGTCTCCTCCTGTCGGGTTGTGGAAACCGGGGTCGCTCGAAACGTCCCCACGTGATCTTCATCACCGTCGATACGCTGCGCGCCGATCATCTCGGCTGCTACGGCTATGCACATCCCACTTCGCCGAGCATCGACAGGTTCGCCTCTGGCGCGCGCCTGTTCGAAAACTGTCTGTCCCACGCGCCCGTGACATCCTCGAGCCTCGCCAGTCTTCTCAGCGGCTTCCTGCCGCATGAGACGAGGGTCTTCGCCAATTCCCCGCTCCCGCAGCAAGTGAGACTTCTCCCGGAGATCCTGAGTCCCGAAGGCTACGCGACAGTCGGCATCGTCAGTAACTACGTGCTCCGGAAGAAGAAGGGGTGGTTCGAAAAGTTCGACGTCTACGATGACGATATGGACAGTGCCGAGTCGATCAGGACGACGCCCGAACGAATCGCGGTCGACACGACCGACAGGGCGATTGAACTGCTGCGCCGCCATTCCGAGGACCCGCTCTTCCTATGGGTCCACTATCAGGATCCCCACGGCCCCTATACTCCGCCCGATCGCTACGGTGAGTTGTTCGCGGGGACGACCGGGCAGAGCCGCACGCTGAACGTCAACGAATCCGTCAGTGGGTACGGGGGCATCCCTTCCTATCAGGCACTGGGCGAGCAGAGGGAATTCGATCACTACGTTTCTCAATACGACGGCGAGATCAGATACCTGGACGACAATCTGGACCGGCTGTTCTCGGAACTGGTTCGGCTGGATATTTACGACGACTCGCTGATCGTGTTCACCGCGGATCACGGCGAAGGAATGGGCGAGCACGATTACTACTTCGCGCACGGCGAGAACCTCGGCAACGGCCTCACGCACGTTCCGCTCATTATAAAGACGCCGCACTCTATAAAGACGCCGCGTTCTTCGCCCGGAAGAGAGACGGAGTTCGTACAGCACCTGGATGTAGTCCCCACGATACTGAGTGCCCTCGCGATCGAAACCGATGCCAGGTTCCGGGGACTCGACCTGCTCGCTCCGCGACCGGGCACGCGCGAGATCTTCGCCGAACTGGAACTGCCCAAGAAATGGGCCCGGGACCCGGTCATGTTCTCGATTGTCGTCGATGGCATGAAGCTCGTGAGCCGCCCGACCAGGCCGGCCACGGAACAGGCGCAGCTCTTCAATCTCGAGTCCGACCCGCGGGAAGAGCACGACCTGATTAACGATCCGGCGTTTCGGAGTCGCGTGGAAGATCTGAGCGCCCGCCTGAAGCGTATTGCCGCCGAAGACAGACTGGCACTGGACATCGAGAGCACGCCCGAGAACCTGACCGACGAAGAAGTGAAGAACCTCAAGGCGCTTGGCTACATCAACAATTGAGTAAGCGGTCTGGCGCACCAGGCACGGGAGATCATCCCTCGCATGACGCCTTTCTTCGTGGAAGTTCAAAATCGCAACCCGTACAATCCACGCACACGGAGGGATGGCCGAGTGGTTTAAGGCGGCGGTCTTGAAAACCGTTAACCGAAAGGTTCGTGGGTTCGAATCCTACTCCCTCCGCCATCGCATTTCCTCTTGAGCCGGGAGGCACCGCGGCATGCAGTCGATCGACAAGATCCTGGAATTCGAACTCTTTACGCTGGCCGGGACCGTCGTGAACGGCATGACGATCCTCGTCTTCGCTGTGATCCTGATTCTGGGCGCGGTGCTCGCGCGGATCGGCGAGCGGGCCGTGAAGCTCTTTCTTTCGCGACAGGGGGTCCGGCACGAAGGTTCGGTCGCCGCAACGGGGCGTCTCATCCATTACGCCATTCTCGCGATCGCCATGTCGACCGCGCTCCACGTTGTCGGCATCAATCTCACGGCGCTCTTCGCGGCGGGTGCGTTCTTCGCCGTCGCGATCGGCTTCGCGATGCAGAACATCACGCAGAACTTCGTTTCGGGCATCATTCTGCTCACGGAACAGACGATCAAGCCGGGCGACGTGCTCGAGGTCGACGGCAAGATGGTCAAAGTGAAACAGCTGGGCATTCGTTCGACCGTGGCCCGCACGCTCGACCAGGAAGACCTGATCATCCCGAACTCGGTGCTCGTTTCTTCGACCGTCAAGAATTACACACTGAAAGACAGCCTGTACCGGCTGCGCTCCATGGTCGGTGTTACGTACGATTCCGACATGAAGCGCGTACGAAGAGTGCTGGATGATACACTCCGGTCACTCGACTGGCGCGACAAGAGCCGTGATCCCATCATCACGATGAAGGAATTCGGATCGTCTTCGGTGGACTGGGAAGTTTCGGTGTTCATCACGAATCCGTTCGGCCAGCAGCAGATCCGGTCGAAGATGAACGAGGCGATCTGGTTCGCGCTCAAAGACGCCGGCATCGTGATCGCGTTCCCGCAGCTCGACCTGCACCTCGATGCGCCCGTAGTAAAGGCCATGCAGCACCGCGACGGGAGCTGAGCGCGCCCTCGGCGCTCCCGGCCGGCCTCGTCTGACCCAAACGCCGTCTTGACGCAACCGGGGCGCTTTGCCATCATGTACCCCTTGTTGCGGAGAGGTGCGAGAGTGGCTGAATCGGGCCGCCTGCTAAGCGGTTGGCGGGGGAAACCTTGCTCGAGGGTTCGAATCCCTCCCTCTCCGCCAGTTTCACCTCTCGCTTAGCCCGGAGCGTTCCGGTGAACGAAGCCCGCAGCTTCATACTTCCTTTCGTACTTCTCGGCCTCATCGTCGCGGTGGGTGCCGCCGGCTTCCAGATCATCGAAGGCCTCGATCCGGTCGCCGCTCTCTACATGACCCTCATTACAATGAGTACCGTCGGGTTCGGGGAAGTGGGCCACGCTTTCTCCGGGGCGGGTCGTGTCTTCACGATGGGCCTGATCGTGACGAGCGTTACGGTGGGCGCGTATTGTATCGGACTGATCATCGCATATATTGTAGAAGGCCGCCTGATACACGCGGTCAGGAGGCGACGCTTGACGAAGAACATCGAATCGGCAAAGGGGCACGTGATCGTGTGCGGTGTCGGCCGGGCCGGGCGTGCCGCGCTGGCGGAGTTTCGCGCGAAGAACGAGGCGACCGTTGCGATCGAAGCGAGTGAAGAGAGGGCCGAAGAGTGGCTGGAGCGCCACCCTGACGATCTCGTGCTCGTCGGGAACTGCACCGAAGAAGAGGTGCTCCAGGAGGCGGGCATCATGCGCGCGCGTTCCATCGTGTTCGCGGTGCCCGACACCGAAGCGATCATCGGCACGCTGACCGCGCGCACGATGAACCCGACCATCATGATCGTGTGCCGGGCCGGGGCGGAAGAGACCGCGCGGAAGCTGAAGCACGCGGGCGCCGATCACATCATCCAGCCGCAGGCGATCGCGGGCGCGCGCATGGCGACGTTCGTCAGGTCGCCCGCGGTCGTCGAGTTCCTCGAATGCGCAATGCATCAGGAGGGGACGGAACTGCGCATGGAGGAGATCGAAGTGCCCGCCGGCTCGCGCCTGGACGGAATCAAGATCATGGAATCCGACATTCGCGATGTCTCCGGCGGAAGCGTGATCGGCATCAAGCGGGGGGAGGCAACGACCGTGAATCCCCCGCTGAAAACAGTCATGCAGGGGGGAGACACCCTCATCGTGCTCGGGGAGTCGCCGCGTCTTCGGGACTACCGGAATTCTCTCGGGAGGGCGTAGGGGCCGGGCTGCTCCCCGAACGGGCCGTTTGCTGCTGCGGCGCGCCCCCTTTTCGCTTGTCAGAACGCGTGGATTGGCCTACCTTTTTCTTCTGCACACGATATGCGCCCATAGCTCAATTGGATAGAGCGTCTGGCTACGGACCAGGAGGTTGGGGGTTCGAGTCCTCCTGGGCGTATTTCTGCTTTTGCGCCCCTCGACGGAAATCGTCGGGGGGCGTTTTTTTGTATGCCGGGGGGAGATCGGGGCGGCGTCTCAAACGAAACGCGTATAAGGAGGAGCCGTTCATGAAACCACTATTCGACTTCGGGCCAGCCACGCCGATCGATACGGCCCATGCGGGGCAATCCCGTAAGATCCCGGTCGTCCCGATCCTGTTTCTGGGAATCGTGGCGCTGACGCTTGCATCTCCTGTCGCCGCCCTGCGGAGCGTTGATGAAGTGACGCTGACGAATCGCGGGGACGTCGGCGCCTCTTATCTCACACTCGACGACGCGGGCATCGCTCATATTACCTACGTATACGGCTCGGGCTTCGCCTGGGGAGACGGCCTCGGTTACGTCCAGGTCAACGATCTTACGATGCAGAACGAGGCCGAGTTTCTGCCCGGCAATGGTTTTATCTATTCCGGCGCGGCGCTTCCCGTTCCTCTGCCGGGCGGGGGGGCGGCGTTCTTTCATCATCAATGGTCGACTACGCTCTACGAGCAGTTCTTCTTTACTACGGTGAACGATACGGGCGGGGCAGTGACGTCAAACATGGTGACGCCGGTCGGAGGTTGCACGAACACTGACGCGAACACCGGCGCGGTCGATCTCGGCGACAGCACCTACGCATTCGTCTACACGTCCTGCCGGGAAACGGGCGTCGATGACGTGCAGCGCAACAACCTCTTCTACACCCGCATGTCCGCGCAGGGACTCGAGCTCGTCCCCGACCGGGTCATCGACAGCAGTGGTACCGTGCGCCCGTCCTCGGAGACGGTAGTCGCCGGCGCGGGCGTCCTTCATGTGGCGTACATTGACTGGAGGAGCGGCAACGACTCCCTCTACTATCAGCAGATCGACTACGCCGGGAATGTCGTCGTGCCCGGCGGTGTCGTCCCCGGCTCGACGGGAAGCGCGAAGGACCCGCGCATGGTCCTCGACTCGTCGGGCGATCTGCACCTCTTCTGGCAGGATGACTCACTCAGTACTGGCCGGCTCCACCACCTCGTCCTCGACGCTTCCGGCACCCCGCAGGGACCGTCCACGATCCTGGCCGAGTCGATGGAAGCGATTCGGACACCGAATCCCGTGATCGACCCCGAAGACGAGATCCATCTTGTGTGGAGGTCGGCCGGCTCGCTTCTGTATCAGAAGATCGCTGTATCGGGGGCGACGCTCGACGGACCGGACACACTCGACATCGAGGCCGCGGCCTTTCTCCGTTCCGTCGCGATTGGCGAAAACGAAAACGTCCACCTCGTCTACACGGGCAGCAATCTCGACGCATACTACGTGCGCTTCCCGACCGAGGTGGCAACCGGTGTCGCGGGCAGGCCGGCACTTCCTGTTGCGCCGCGTCTCGTGGCGAGCCCGAATCCGTTCAATCCCTCGACGACGATCCGGTTCGACAGTGGAAACGCGGGGCGCGTTGCGGTGGTCATCCACGACGTCGCCGGACGAACGGTTCGCACACTACGGGACGGATGGACCATACCGGGCCCAAAGGCGATCCTTTGGGACGGACGCGATGATGCGGGTAATTCGGTACCGTCGGGAGCCTACTTCGCACGCGTTCGAGCGGATGGCCGGTACGCAACCAGCCGGCTCACGCTGGTTCGTTAATCGGGCCCGGCCCCCCCAGGCGTCCCCGATCATGAAGTCGTTCGTCTGTATCCGTTGCAGCGAGTTGTTGTTCGCGATTCTCTTCGTGTCGTCTCCTTGTTACAGGCGGGAACATAGAGGGCGTCGACACAATCAGCCGCAATCGATCGCCCGAACCCGACACGAATGCCCCACTGCTTCAGGGGGCCGCTTTGTTCTTAGTGGAATATTCAATGAGAGATATAGACAGTGACGATCATTGACGCCTCGGCCGTTTGTCCACTATAGTTGTAACGTCCCTCGTCGCCTTCCAACAACAATGCACGACATTCGAGAGGGATTACTGACAAATCATGAAGGGCTGGACGCTCTGCTGATTCGGACAGGCCTCTGTCGACCGGCCGATCCCGCCCTGTAATTCAGCGGGAGGTTGTGGATGGATGGCGTGACTCAGGATTTGGAGAGAGGGAGCAATCAATCTGTGAATCATCTCACACCGGTCCGGATTCTCGTCATCGATGACGACGATCAGGTCGGAGCAATCTGTAAGAAGTATTTGAACCGCCAGGGCTATGACGTCACGACGATTCAAAACCCGGGCGACGCGCTCGACGAGTTTCGGAAAGAGACGTATCAGATCGTCGTGCTCGATCTGATCCTGCCGCCTTACGACGGGCTCGAACTGCTGAAGGCGATCCGCAAGATCGATTCGGACGTCTGCGTGATTCTACTGACGGGACATCCGTCGCTGGAAACGGCGATCGAGGGTCTCAAGAATTACGGCGCATTCGATTATCTGACGAAACCGATGGATCTCGAAAAGCTGGCGCTCGTGATTCAGAAGGGGATCCGGAAGCACGGTCTCGCGACCGATCCGGTGCAGCAGATTACGAAAGAAGTGGGGCAGAGGATCCGCGCGATTCGCAAGGAGAAGAGCCTCACGATGCGTCAACTCTCGAAACGGATCGGCGTGTCGACGAGTCTGATCTCGCAGATCGAACGCGGCGAAAGCTCTCCTTCGATTCCGACTCTCTACAAAGTATCGGTTGCCCTCGAAGCTCCGCTTTCGGAACTGTTCCAGGGATACTAGGCTACTCGAGAATCCAGATGTCGTACGTGCCGTTCCGGTTCGACGCAAACGCGATCTTGTCGCCCTGACGCGACCAGACGGGTTCGCGATCGCTTGCCGGGTTGGCGGCAAGCACGCGCTTCGTTCCGCTCGGCGGATGCACGACCCAGATGTCGAAGTTCGAATTCCGGTTGTAGGCCATGACCAGGAAGTCGCCGAGCCGCGAGTAATGCGGGTCCGTCTCCGCGAAGGCGGGATCGTTCGCACCGTTCACACTGGCGATCGTCACGTCCGGCGGCGTCACCGCCCAGATATCCCGGCTGATGTTCTGATTCGATTCGAACGCCAGGCGCTCTCCGTTCTTCCCGACCCAGACAGCAAGTGATTCCGCGCTGCTGACGGCCGTGAGCCGTTCCGGAGTGCCGTTCACGGCGCCGCCGAGCACGCCCACGGAATAGATGTTGGCATTGGCGTCGCGCTTCGAATGAAACGCGATCTGGTCGCCGCGGGGCGACCACGCCGGCCCTTCGTCGCTCGATCCGTTCGTCGTGATCTGAGAGAGCGCGTCCGTCGAGCGGTTCACGGTCCAGATGTCCCAGTTCCCAGCCCGATCCGAGGCGAAACCGATATGCTGGCCGTCCGGCGACCAGGTCGGCGAGCGGTCTTCGTTCACGTTCGTCGTGATCTGCTCCGGCGTAATGCCGAGTTCGTCGATCACGTAGATGTCGCGGTTCCCGACGTCGCCTTCTGACGTGTAGGCGATTTCGTTGCCGCCCGGAGACCAGGCGGGCTCGCGTTCCGTGTCGCTTCCGAATCCGATCCAGCGGAGCGCGGGCTCACGCAGGTCGACATTCCGGGTCGCGGTAGACTTCTCGCCGCTGTTGTCGACCCCCTCGATTACAATGGCAAGGTCGAGCGAGGGATCGTAAAGCGCCGCCGGTATATAGAATGAGAACGGAATGGAAGGCGCGCCGAGCGCGCTCGTGGAGCTGTCGAGCATGACGCCGCCCGCGCTCACGCGGACGATCGTGACGCTGTCGGAAGCGGCGACCGAGCCGGTCACGTAGAATCCGATGCCGGAAACCGACGCGCCGGCGAGCGGGGCCGTGATAAGAATGTTCGGGCCGCCGGCCCCGGGATCGACTACCTGGTTTTTGCTTCCGCAGCCGAAGCCGAGCGCGGCACCTGTCAGCAGGCAAAGGGCTGCGAATCCATGGAGGGCCCGCGTGCGTAGTCTTTCTTCGAAAAAGTGCATCATTCTGCTCCGATTCTCCCTGTCCGTCGCAATTGACAGCGTATGGCAGCCGGTGTAGGGTGCGGCCCGTGCGACCGACATGGATCCTACTCCTCCTGCTCCTTATCGGCGGGGCTGCCCGCGTGGCTTACCTGGGCGGAATCATGAATTCCCCCGAGTACCAGAACCCCGTCCTGGATGCTGCATGGTATCACGGCCGCGCCCTTGCCTGGAGCGAAGGAGCGCCTCCGCGGGCCGAAGACGTGTTCCGGGCGCCGCTCTATCCGATGTTTCTCGGAGCGCTCTACTCGCTCGGCGCCGAATGGCCGCTCGGGCCCCGTCTCGTCCAGTTCGGCCTCGGCCTTCTGAATCTTTTCCTTATCTATTCTATCGGGCGCGCGGTCTTCGGATTGAGAACCGGCCTCATCGCGCTCGGCCTGGCCGTTCTCTACTATCCTTTCGTCTATTTCGAGGCGGAAACGCTCGTTACGACGCTGTTTCTGACGCTTATCCTCGCCGGCACCCGGATCGCGCTCGGCGCGCGCGGATACCCTGCCTGGCTCGCGGCCGGGCTCGTGTTCGGCCTGGCCACGATCACGCGGCCGACGCTGCTGGCGCTTTACCCGCTGCTCGTGCTCTGGGCGTGGATCGGAGAGCGGAAGGGGGGCGCGGGGCGGAAGGGGGGCGTGCGCGCGACAGGCGGATCGCGATGGATGCGCGCCGCGCTCTTCGGCGTCGCGCTGACTGTGCCGGTTGCTGCGGTCACGATTTATAATCAGGCGATCTCCGGCGACCGTGTGCTGATCGCGTCCCAGGGCGGCGTCAACTTCTTCATCGGGAACAGCGCGACATCCGACGGCAAGACGGCGTTCGTGCCCGGTTGGCGCGACGTTTCGTACGAATCGAAGGAGTACGAAGACACGATGCTTCTCGCCGCGCGCAGCATCGCGGAGCGGGCGGCCGGCCGGGCGCTCAGCCCGAGCGAAATATCCTCGTACTGGTATGGTCTCGGCTGGAGCTGGATCCGGAGCGAGCCGCGCGCGTTTCTTGTGCTGCTCACGCATCGCGTTTATTTCTACTTCAATCATATCGAGATTCCGAACAACCGTGAGATCGCGGAGTACGTGGGCGAGTACGCGCCGTGGATGCGCGCGCTCTTTCCGTTCGGCGCCGGGCTGCTGATCCCGCTCGGCATGGCGGGCCTGTTCGTGGCGGGAGGGTCGGCGCGCGGAAAGCGCCTGCTTCTCATCCTGCTCTTCGGGCAGGCGGCGCTCATCGTACTGTTCTTCGTCTGCGCGCGTTTTCGGATCCCGACCATGCCGTTCTGGATCGTGTTCGCGGCGCACACGATCGACAGCGCGGCAGCCCGTCCGCGCGCGTTTCCGTGGGCGCGTTCGGGCGCGATCGTCCTCGTATTCGCCGTGATCGCCTGGTCGCGTTTCTGGAACGTCGACGTGCCGGCCGACGCGTCCGCGCTCGCGTTCAACCGCGCCACTTCGTATATGGAGGTCGGGCGGTTTCATGAGGCCGAAGAGTACTATCGCAAGTCGATGGCGCTCGATACGACCGATCCGCGTCCGCACATCAACCTGGCCGGAATTCTGGCGCAGCAGGGAAGAATTCCCGAAGCGGAAGATCTGCTGAAGCAGGCGCTCGTGATCGCGCCCGATTACGGCAGCTTCGTCTGGAACAATCTCGCGGGGCTGCAGATGATGCGCGGCGAGTATGAAGGGGCGGAAGCGTCGCTTGCCCGCTCGATCGCGGTCGATCCGCGCGACGCCGACGTCTGGACGAACCTCGGGAACGTGCGCCTCCTGCGCGGTAACCCGGTCGATGCGCTGACCGCGTTTGACGAAGCCCTCGCGCGCGGAACCACGCTCGGCGCGCAGGCGGAGACCGGACGCGCGCGTGCGCTTCTGGCGATGGGCCGCACGGCAGACGCGCTCGCCGGCGCGCGCCAGGCTGCCACGCATTTCCCGAACGAGCCGAAAACGTGGGCGCTACTCTGGTTTACGGCGCGCGAAGCGGGAGACAGCGCCGCGATGAAGGAAGCGGCCGCACGGTACGCGCAGTTTGCGGGGCGCGAACCGGTCGAGGCGGACCTCCCGGGCGCCGGCGGCCGGTTATGGTAACGGCACTTCGCATCGCGCCTCCGTGGCTCGTCGGGCTCGCGTTCTTCGTGATCTATCGTCTTTCCATCGCGCCCACCGTTGTGTTCGGAGACTCCGGCGAACTGCTGACGGCGTCGCGCGTGCTCGGCGTCGCCCATCCGCCCGGCTATCCGCTCTACACGCTGCTCGGCAACCTGGCGCTGCGCGCGGGCGGAGGCACGGCGCTCGCGATGAACACGCTCTCCGCGCTGCTGGCCGCGGCATCCGTGGGGCTCCTGTTCGCGATCGTGCGCCGTGCGACCGGGGCTCTGGCGCCCGCGCTCCTGGCCACGCTCGTTTTCGGATCGAGCCCCACCTGGTGGAGCGAATCGATCATCACGGAAGTGTATCCCCTGTCGCTGCTTCTTCTGATTGCGGCCGCCGGAAGTGTGTACGCAAAAGACGCGCGCCTGTTTCTGCTCGGCGTCTATCTGCTCGGCCTCGGCGCCGCGCATCACCCGATCAACGTGTTCTACGGCGCGCCGCTTTTCGTGGTCGCCGCCCTGCGACTTCGCCGCGAGTCCATGAACATGCGTCTGGCCGCGCTCGCCCTGCTGCTCGGACCGCTCTCTCTTCTCGCGTATCTCAAACTGCGGGCCGCGAGCGACGCGCCCCTCGTCTGGAGCGCACTGGCCACGTGGGGCGACGTATGGAATCACTACATGCGCACGGGCTACGGCGATCTTCTCGCGGGCGACGGGAGCCCGCGCGGGATTTCGTTCCTCGCGAAAGGGCTGCTGCTCGGCCGTGTTCTGCGCGAAGAGCTGGCGCTCACGGCGCTTCTGCTCGCGAGTCTCGGTTTTCTCTGGGGCGCGTTCCGTACGTGGCGCCGATCTCTCATCGCGGTCGTGACTTTCGCGCTCTTCCTCGGCGCCGTCATCCTGCCCGCGATCCTGACATGGGACGACACCGCGTTTTCGACGGCAAGCAATCGCGTATTTTTCATTCCCCTCGCCCTTCTCCTCGCCGTGCTCGCCGGATACGGGGCGCAGGTCCTGGGGCGCTTCCCTCGACTCGGCTGGCTTCCGTGGGCCGCCGTGCTGCTCGCCGCGGGCGGGATCGCGATCCGTTTCCCCGCGATCGACCAGCGCGGGAACTACGCCGCCGCCGACCTTGCCCGCGCGTTTCTGAATCCGCTGCCTCCCGAATCGAACCTGATCATTTCCGACGGCCAGATTCTGATGCCCGTTCTCTATTTACAGGCGGTCGAGGGCGTTCGTGCCGATATTGTGATCGATGAGCCGAAGGGAATCTGGCGGAAGGAACCGTCGGGCGGCGCCCCTTACTTCACGAACAAAGAAACTGCCGAGGTCATGGCGAAGCGCGTATCGATCGCAGGAGAAACGGCACCCGTCATCGCCGTCCCGTTCGGTATGGGGTGGGGAGTCGGGACAGGCGACCGCGCGAAGGACGGCGATCCGTTCGCGATGACCGAAGTCGCGATCCGTTCGCTGCCCGATCACCGAATCCGCACCGCCGAACGCGAAGTCGTGTTCGCCTTTCATCTCCAGTACGCACGCGTCATGCAGGCGCGCGGGCGCCGGGATGCCGTGATTCGTCAGCTCGCGCTCGCGAAAATCTACGCCGGGAGCACGGACGGGGGAGAGGCCCTTCTCTCCGGTGTCGCGCGTGCGCTCGGCGTGAAGCCGGACGAAATCGAAAACAGGGAGCAGCAAAAATGAACGACTTGTCGACGCGCCTGGGGGTGCTTTCGGCCCTGTACATCCTGCTGCCTCTGGCGTGTGCGCACCATGCGCCGATCGAGAGCATTTCGGCGGTGAGGCCGCCCGCGACGCGCACGCATCTCCATGTGCACGCTCTCAGCAACCACAACGGAGGCGAATTCCCCGCGTCGATCGGATTCCAGATGGATCAGGCGGAAGACATGGCGGGACCTGATTTCATCTGGTGGACGGAACACGAAGAAATCTTCCAGCAACTGAGCTGCCTCCGCCGGATGTCGTTCGGCTTCGAAGGGCTCGTCTGGCGCGATGCCCGGTCTCTCAGGCTGCCGGTGAATTCCTCGAAGAAGATATTCACGGGATGGACGGTCGAGCAGAGCGAAGGAGCGAGAGTCGAAGTGGTGGACGGCAGTCTCCAGGCCACGCTCCCGCGCGGCGCCTGGATTCGACTTCATCCCGTCGGTGCCAAGGGGCTCATTCGGTCGATCCATTACGCGCTTCCCGTCATGCTCCATCCACAGCTCGAGCTGTATGGAAAAGCCCGCGGCCCGCTTGCCGTCGAGAGTCATCACATGCTGTCGTTCGATGGCGCCGCCCGCGGGGTGATCGGCGCCGTTCCTGAATCGCAATCGTACGCGGTGCGCCGGACCGACTGGAGCGCCGGGCCACTCATTCTCGCTGCAACACCGGCCGAGCAGACCGAGCATGGCAGCCGTTCCTGGCGTGACTGGTCGCTGCTTTTCGAAGCGACGGGCGATTCCGCCACATTGTTTCTCGACTCGGTCCTGACGAAGACCGCCCATTGTGACGCAGCGGAAACGTGGGAGCTCTATACGACGCTCATGAACGATCTGCGTGCGCTGCGGGGCGAGAAAAGCACGATCGGGGCGGAGTATCGCATGCGCGATCGCGAGTGGCATGTCTGCGCATTTCTCGGCGAGGATCTCGACGCGGAATTCCTGCAGCAGGATCATCGCAACCGCTATCCCGAATGGCGGCAGGAAGTCAGGAATCGTGGCGGACTCGTTTCACTGAGTCACGTGCTGGGCACCGTTCATCGAGACACGCCGGCGGGCGAAGTCGAGAGAAAGAGCATGCGCGACCGTGCGTTCACGACACTGATGGCGGGCGAGGATCCGTGCTACGGCGCTGATCTGTTCGAAGTGGGTTATCCCATGCGCGGGGACGGGACCCTGGACGATTATCTTCTCATGTGGGACGCGATGGCCGCCTCCGGCAAGCCCATGGTCGGGATCGGCGTGACGGACGTGCACGGCAAACTCTGGGCGACGGACACCCAGCCCCGCGGCTGGGCTACCTGGATCTACGCCGGCGAAGATCCTGTGGCACTGCTTGGCGCCCTGTCGCGCGGGGAGGCGTACAGCGGCGAGATGGGGTCTTGGGACGGCGATCTCTGGCTCGAAGCGGACGGCGCCGGCATGGGAGGCCACTCGCTTCCCAGAGGCGGCGCCGTGGCCCGGCGCATTCGCCTGAGTGTCGCGCCGGGACTACCGGTCCCCGATCTCGTGCGATCCATCGCCGATGACCAGCGCTTTGCGGCGCAGGCGGGTTCCTCGATGGAACTCGTGGTCTTCCGGATCGGGCAGACTCTCGTTTCGCCTGACGATCTCGTATATATAGAAAAGAATCGTGCGATCGCGGCCAATGTCTGGTTCGATCTCGCACTGCCCGACTCCACCGTGGTTCGCGCCGTTGTCCGGAACCAGGCAGGCATTATCGTGGCCGCCACGAACCCGGTCTACATCGGTATTTGAAGAGGACGCAACCCATGTTTCTTTCCGACAATCCCGACGAGCAGATCATGGCCTACGCGCTTCGCGAGGCGAAGAAAGCGGCCGAAGGAGGCGAAGTTCCCGTCGGCGCCGTGATCACGTTCGAAGGGCAGATTATCGGGCGCGGCCACAATCGCACCGAGTCGCTGAACGACCCCACCGCTCACGCCGAAATCATCGCGATCGGCGCCGCCGCCGAGGCGATGGGCGACTGGCGGCTTCACGGCGCCACTCTCTATGTCACCCTCGAGCCCTGCTTCATGTGCGCCGGGGCCATCGTGCTCGCGCGCATCAGTCGTCTCGTGTTCGGGGCCACCGACCCGCGCGCCGGCGCCTGCGTTTCGCTCGCCGACGTTACGAACGACCCGCGCCTCGCGCACCAGGTCGAAGTCGTGCACGGCATCGGCGCGAACGAAGCCGTGCATGTGCTCCAGGAGTTCTTTGCGAAAAGGCGAAAGAGGGAGAGGGATGAGGGCTTAAAGTAAGAGTGCGAAGAGTGCGAAGAGTGCGAAGAGTGCGAAGAGGGCGTGAGGCGGAAGGGGAACCCCTCGACCGCGAGTCCTGGCCAAATGGCCAAGTAAAGAGGCCTCGCGGTCGAGGGGAGCCCCTTCCGCCCCCGCTCCTTCACGCTCCTGGGAGAAGGGCGAGGGAAGGGGAAGGCGAGAAGAGAGCGAGAATGAAGAAGAGAATGAAGAGTAGAAAGGAGAAGAGAAGAGGAGGCGAGCGAAAAGAGCGTGGCTTGCGGTTGCGGGATGCACATGAGGGGCTTGCGTTCCCCTCTGGCGGACGGAACTTCAGGGAAGGCAATCGCTGGAATGCGTCAGGAAGAACTGGCTGACCCGAGAAATGAGACCCCGCTTCACTGCGATGTCTCCTCACCCTCGCTCCCCGGTGGGCTGTCACACTTTCCGCAGGGATGGGAGCGCGAAGCAGTTCGGCTCCGCCCCTCGTCACGGTGTTATCTCTATCGAGGGTCTATATGCGCCAACGAGAAGATACTTGTTCTGCATTACAATCAGCTGCGAGTTTAGGGTGCGAACAGGGCGCTGCCCAACCGGAACGGTACGCACGATCTGCCCATCCTCGGAATCCAGCACGAGGATCTCACCCCTGTCGCCCAAGGTCTCAGCCAGGATCGTGTGAATCCGATTCGCTACCAGGGTAGCGGCAACCACAGTTGAGTGGCCATTCCAGTCGGTTTCCAGCACCGTCGTCCACATTTCTTTCCCAGTGGCGCGATCGTAGAGAGTCACGACACTTTCATTTGTTGTACTGTACCGGGCGACCAGTACAGAAGTGGGCGCAAACTCCGAATACAACTCTACAAGAATGGTTTGTTTGAACTTCAACGCTGTAGTGGGCGGATAGAAACTGACTTCACTCTTCTCGGTCAGCGCGGAGTCGGTGTACGAGTAGGACTTTGCCACTACGATCGCAGGGTCCTCTTCTGTACCAACAACGAGAATGCCTGAATCTTCAGGCCTTACATATTCCACTCTAGAAAACTGCGTCTGGAGATCGTCCAGAGGTTCGAATCTGTCTGAAGTGAACGCGGAAACGTGAACATCGGGACCCAGGTGTGGTGTCCCGATTGCACGAACAACAAGATAAGACTCAGCGTCCACGCGCACCGGCCACGCCAGAGCTTCATTCTCGAATCTGCCCAGCTCCGCGCCATCGCCGTTTATCACGAGGGAAGATCCACCGGCTCCTGATCTGCTGCTCCACCAATCGCCGAGAATCAAACAATTGCCATCGTCCGCAGCAGTCATCGCAGGATACTTAGGCCTGACGGGGGGAACATAAGTAAGCCGCTCGACACCCTCTTGCAGCACAACCCACTTGGCCGGACCGTCCTCCTTCCAATCCGGATTTGGATAGACGGCTATCACTGCGATTGATGATTGAGGGTCTGAAAGTAAGAATCCTGGATAGCCATACGCGGTTGCGCCGCTACGCACGACCACCATTCCATCCGCCTGGATGCAGTGCAAACCCCACTCGTCTACGATTTTGAGAGCAGCGCGCAGAGGTTCGATTCTCTCGGGTTTGGCGATCGGCGGTGTCGATTCAGGGAGGAGTGTCTGGCAGACTACTGAACATGCTGGTGCGAGCAGGACAAGGCAAATGAGTGCTGGCAGACGTTTGACATGCATAGCGTAGAATCACTATACCATCGGTTTCTGCTCAAGAGTCTCCGAGACAGTGAGCGTGTGAGTGATCTCCCTGCCATTTCCTCAGGAGGTGAGCTGAGAGCCCCCGATCACCACTCCCCTTTGGAGCATCATCCCCCCAGCATCGCCCACCATACGATAAGAGACCCCGCATCACTGCGAGGTCTCTCATACTCCGCTCCCCGGGCAGGACTCGAACCTGCGACCCAGCGGGGGGAGTCCTAAATGCAAGTGAATCTGAAACTGGTAAGAGTAGTTCTGCGCCAGCGTCTAGATGTGAAACAAGCCTTACGATCCGATCGGCGGAGAAAGCACTTCGAACTCGTAGCATTCCGAAAGGGCAGACCAGTTGCCGGACTCGTCCGCGATACGAATGGCCACATTCCAGAGGCCCGGTTCGAGCACTCCAATCGGGCGGGACCAAGGATATCCATAGTTACTGTGCAGCTCCGACGAACCAGCCTGGAGCACGGACTCCGATTCCCAGGTCGACGAGTCGATCAAAGATCGGGAGTAGCGGACGTCCACATAAGTCGCTTTTCCACTGGAATCCAGGCTCTCACGAAACTGGACCAGGGACTCCCCGTTTCTCGTAATGACATCTTTGATTACAGGGGGGCCCGAAGATGTGATCTCAGGTACGGCGGAGACTACGACCACATTGGAAACAGGAGAGAGATTGCCGGCATCGTCAAAAGCTCTTATGCCGAATTCGTATTCCCGGTCCCTGTTCAGGTCGTCGATTCTGAATTCCTCACTCTCCCCGGATGATCTCGGAGTCGGGGCATTGGAAACAGACAATCCGCTGTCCCAGAGTTCTCCGGCAACGCCAGTCTCTCGATATCGGATTTCGTAAGAAGAGGCGATACCGACTTTTCCGTTGTCTCCGGTAGCGGTCCAGCGAAGGATCGCAGCCGTATTACCGATGCGCTCTGCGGACAGATCGAGGATCGCCTCCGGGGCGCTCGAATCCAGCCCCGAGGTTCCGGGCCCGACTACGGTTTGACTTCCATCGCCGCAACCCGAGAATGCTGCGATCGCACCCAACACAAGATATATCCCCCCAACCCTTCTCATCTTCCTGATTTCTCCCTTCCGACGTTCATGCCTCTTCGATAAGCCCTCTACTACGGGGTACGTAGCCCGGGGCCAAATCCCCCCAGTTTGAGCTTCTTTTCCTGTTACGTTCATTCTCGTCACCTTTTGCAATTATTTTGCAGCCGTCTGACGGATCACGCACCATGACGCGCGTTCGGTAAGGGCGGCGGCTGCGGCGGGAATCCGCGATCTGGCTAGCCCTGCCGGATTTCGCCCGACACCGGGCAAGGCAAAAAAAAGACCCCGCATCACGGCGAGGTCTCTCCACTCTGGCTCCCGGGTTTAGGACCGCTGACTGGCTAGCGAAAGCTCTGTTTGATTTCTCCCCAGGACCTGTGGGCCGATGCTTGAGGTACAGAGGTAGGCGCTACGATCTCCAGTTTGATGTCGTCTGCATAGTGACCATCGAATTCGACTCCCGCAAGATCGTTGTGAATGTTCTCGCGCGCGGAAATGAGAACGGACACATAGTCTGTACCAACCGGGATCGTCCAATCCAGACTGATCGTTTCCCAGGTTCCGGGGTCCGCATCGGAGACGAGATCGACTGACGATTGGGCGATGAACGGTGGAGCGGTCGGGAAGTTGTCATTAAACTCGGTCAGGTCCCCCGCGTAAGCTCGAATATACAGTCTGAACTCGGTGTCGGTTTGCGAGTCACCGGTAACGCGGTTGCAAGAAGCCGTCAATCTCACGGTCGCGCCTGCGAGCGAAGTCGCTTCGACAAGCTGCCGCAGGTCGGACCCGATCGCGGCGCTTGCCTCCGGTGGATCCGGGTAGGTATACAGGAACCGCATCATCGTCATTCCTTCCAGTGGTGTAACCCCGTTCTCGTTTCCGACGAAAAGAGCCGGATCCGTGGCCCAGAGTCCGGTCGTGGAAGGAAAGAAGTGCTGCGGAGATCCGCTCTCGAAACCGCCGTTTACAAGCAGGTTCTGAGCCCCGACTGAGTAAGGGACAATCGCAGGCAGGAAAAGCAACGTGGTGGCGAAGCACAGGCGTAGCTGAGTGTTCGAAACATTCGGGATATTGATAGAATGTCTTTTGTGCAGGATCTGCATGACTCTTCCTCCGCTACGGGATTCTCCAGATATGCATATCCTGTTTGGACTGGAAGAAAATCTCCCCGCCTTACGACATGGGTCTCTCCACTCTGGCTCCCCGGGCAGGCTCCAACTCGCTGCCAGGCGAGAGGCAACATAGCCAACCTGAGGTTGTCCTGATCAGTACAAGAAAATCAACGCTGGCTGTTTTCTTACCGCCGAAATGGCGGTCGAGAATTGGCCAATCCGCATGTGTCGAATATCCCCTCACACGCCCCGCTCCACCCCAACAAAAAAAGGAGACCCCGCATCACTGCGAGGTCTCTCCACTCCGGCTCCCCGGGCAGGACTCGAACCGTTGCCCCGGCGGTTAACACCCACCAGCACAAGCGTTCCCAATTCCTCACTTCGCGATGAAAGCCTGAGCGGGTGGCGCGCCGGACGGGGACCCCTGCCGAGCTTGCCGAGGCAGGGGTGTCGCGGCGCGACAGGACCCGCTCAGCTCGCTTTCCAAACGCGGCTCAGTTGTCTTTCACAATGCGCGTGCCTGCGTTCCCGGCGATCGCTTCGAGTACGTGGATGTGGTCGGTGATGAGCACGCTCTGGCCGCCTTCTTCGATGAACGCGACGGCGGACTCGACCTTGGGGCCCATGCTGCCGGCGGGGAACTGCTCGTCGGCGAGATGCTTCCTGGCTTCGGACACGGTCATTTCGCGCACGCCGCGTTCGTTCTCGGTGCCGAAGTCGAGTTTCACTTCGTCGACGGCGGTGAGAATGATCAGTTTGGCGGCGTTGATTCGTTTGGCAATGAGGCGCGAGGAACGATCTTTGTCGATGACGGCTTCGATGCCGAAGAGCTCGCCTTCTTCGTTGCGACAGACGGGGATTCCGCCGCCGCCGCCGGTGATCACGACGGTCCCGGTGCGCAGGAGCAGCATGACGTCTTCTTTCTCTACGACGTCGATCGGTACGGGCGATGGGACGACTCGTCGCCAGCCGCGGCCGACGTCTTCGCGCATCTGCCATCCGCGTTCGGCGATGAGGTTCGCGACCTGGTCGGCACGGAAGAACGGGCCGACGAACTTCGTGGGGTTCTGAAATGCCGGGTCTTTCGCGTCGACTTCGACCATCATGAGCATGCAGCATGCGCTCGCGTCGGATTTGCGCCGCCGCAGCTTGTTCCAGAGCACGCGCTCGATCATGTAGCCGAGGCCGCCCTGGATGTCGGCGCCCATGACGTCGAGCGGCAGGATGGGCGCCTGCTCTTTCGCGACTTCGACGCGGATCATCTGATTCCCGACCTGCGGGCCGTTGCCGTGAGTCAGGAGTACTTCGAAGCCCTGCTCCACGAGATCCGCGACGCATTCGAGCGACCGTTCGAGATTGGCGTAGTCTTCCTCGACGGTGCCGGTCTCGCCCACCTGTGTGATCGCGTTTCCGCCGAGAGCGACCACGACCCTGTTTTCTTTACGATCCGACATCAGTATGCTCCGGTAGTCCGTTCAATGTGGTTCGGGAAGAGCCCGATGATGCGTGGAAACGGGGCGAATTGTCCAGCGGAATGGGACGGGTTCCACCGCATGCGCCCCATGCAGTATAGTGGTCGCTTGCCCGGCTGGCTCGCGTCGCAGGCTGCTCCGCAGGGGCAGGGGGCGACTGCGGCCATTACTTATCTACCCGCCGGCTCGGCATGCCTGTGCTTGGAGCAGCTGCAGCATGGGCATGCTGTTGCCGGTTTTTGTCCCGCGCACGGCGCGACTGCAAGGAACGTGATGAACAACAAGTCACTGGATGCCGCCTGGATCCGAGAGCAGATCATCGGCGTGAATGCCACGTTTGAATCTCCATTCGGCGAAAGGCTGATGACGTACTGTGATTACACGGCATCGGGACGGTGTCTGCAGTTCGTTGAATCCTATCTGCAGAGCCTGCAGAGAATCTACGCCAACACGCACACGGAAGACGATTTCACGGGGCGCAGCATGAGTCAGCTGCTGCACGAGGCGGAAGAGTCGATCAAGAAGTCCGTCAACGCGGGACCGAACGGACGCATCATCGCTTCGGGCACGGGCGCCACGGCGGCCATCTATAAACTGCAGCAGCTCATCGGCGTCGCACTGCCGCCGGCGACCCGCCAGAATATCGGCGCCATGCTTGCCGGATCTGAGCAGAACGGCGCGGGCGTGGCGATCGAGGAACTGTTCGAAAAATCCCAGCCGGTGGTCTTCGTCGGCCCCTACGAACACCACTCGAACGAGATTTCCTGGCGTGAATCGCTCGCGACGACCGTTGAAGTGCGTATGGACGAGAATGGAAGTATCGACCTGGAACATCTCGAGGAGCTGCTCCGGGATCCCGCCTGGCAGGGCCGGCTACGCGTCGGCAGTTTTTCCGCCGCGTCGAATGTCACCGGAATGCGTTCCGACGTGCGCGGGATCGCGAGCCTGCTGCACAGGTACGACGCGCTGGCCTGTTTCGATTTTGCGGCCTGCGCTCCTTATGTCGCGATCGACATGAATCCCGAGCCGGAGGGCGACGAAGACCCTTCGATCGATGCGGTCTTTCTTTCTCCGCACAAGTTCCTGGGGGGTCCCGGCGCCAGCGGCGTGCTGGTTTTCAACGAGCGAATCTACCATCGGGAACTGCCGCCCAGCGTCAGCGGCGGGGGAACGGTCGACTATGTGGGCCTGGACGGGCAGGACTTTATCCGCGATATCGAAGAGCGTGAGAAAGCCGGCACGCCCGGCGTTCTGCAGACGCTCAAGGCGGGGCTGGTCTTCCAGATCAAAGATCGCGTGGGCGTGGAGTTCATCAGCAGGAGAGAGCACGAACTGACCGCGCGCGCATTCGGCAGGTGGAACGAGGATCCGCATATTGAAATGCTCGGCAATCCGGATGCCGGTCGACGTGTCGGGATTCTCTCCTTTAACATCAAATGTGCGCCCGGCGGTTATCTGCACCACAAATTCGTGACGGCACTGCTGAACGACCTGTTCGGCATTCAGTCACGTGCCGGTTGTTCCTGCGCCGGGCCCTACGGACACAGGCTTCTGGGGATCGACCGGCACACTTCGGAGCGTTTCCGTGGCGTCGTAAAGCAGGGGCACTGCGGCATGAAGCCGGGCTGGTGTCGCGTCGGTCTGCACTGGGTCATGGACGATGCGGAGGCAGACTTCGTGATTGACGCCGTCCTGTTCATCGCCAGTCACGGTCACCGGTTCCTGCCGCTCTATGATTTCGACCTGAAGACGGGGACCTGGACGCACAGGCAGGCAACGACCGCGTGCAGCGCGTTCTCGCTGGACGCTGCCCTGAACGGCGACGTGGCGGATTCTGCCGCGCTGACACTTGCCGCGCGCAAGCGTTTTTACGATCGCTCTATGAGTGAAGCGATGCGCCTGGCCCGGGAACCCGACAGCGAAACTGCCGTGCCGCTCGAAACGCTCGGCGGCGAGCTCGGTGAGCTGCAGTTTTTCGCACTGCCGGCCCGGGCCACGGATCAGAACTGACGCTACCGGGAAGCCGCCCCGGCTTTTACCAGAAAATCGAGCAGGCCGGGCTGCGCCAGCCCGGCAGCCGAATCGTCACCCCCGCCGACCATTGCCAGCAGTTTCTGCATCTCCGACGTCATCATGCCCTCGCGCGGAGCGACGGGAAAGCGATCGCGATAGCGGTGTGTCGTCTTCATGAAGGCGCACGCGAAATCGGGCATACGGTCGGGGTCCCGATTGCCGGGAATGTTTCCGATCGACATCGGGCATATTCCGCAACGATCGACGTATTCGCACTCCCCGCATTTTCCATACGAAGAGTATTTGTTCTCCTTCGCGTGAAACATCCCGGTCTTGCGGCTGGCATCCGGGTACGCGGCGAGACCGGTCTCGAAATCCCCGCCGTCGATCGGCCCGATGCTCATGGAATCGATCTGCTCCTTGAGCCAGGCGGAACGAAAACGCTGGTACGAACCCGCGAACGTGATGCACCCGTGGGTATCGCCGTTCACGTCGACCGCGACGCCGCGACCGAAGGGAGCGCCACACATCGGAATCGACTCCTTGCTCCGTTCCTTCTGTTTACTTCCCTTCCCGCCGAAGAGTGCGAGTGGCATCTGTCCGGTCCTGCGGAAATGCTTCACGCACAAATCGAATACGACCTTCATCATGCGATCGAGTTTCGCGATGTCGTCCACCTGCCACTGCGGCGCGTAGTTGACAGGCGCGACCGCAATGTGCGGAACGCCCTTCTCGAGAAAGTACGCAATGGAGTCGGGAAGGAACTCGATCGTTTCGGGCGTGATCGTGATCGCGATGCGGAGATCGTGTGTTCCGCGCCCCGATTCGTGAGCGCTCATGCGATCGAGCAGACCGTCGAGCGCGTGAAACGAGTTCCTGCGCCTCAGATCCTGCATCGCGGGAACGCCGTCGAAGCTGAGCTGGATTTCGAATCGATGATGAACGAGAAACGCGAGGATCTCGTCTGTCAGAAGGAGACCGTTCGTACTGACGGAATACGCGGCGCTTCGACCCGGTTCCAGCTTGTCTTCCACATAGGCAACGGCCTTCTGGAGAAGCGGGAATTCGAGAAGAGGCTCGCCTCCCCAGAATCCGACGCGGATGCTTTGTGACTCGGAGGCGAGCAATCGGTCGAGTGCGGACCGCATCGTGCCCCACGCCATTTCGCCCGACTTCTTGTCGTTCTGATAGCAGTAACCGCATCGCAGATTGCACTCTGATGTCAGAATCAGATCGATCGAACGAAGCGCGGCAGTCGTCGCCATCTCAGGAACTCGAAGGGTCGATGGGCGAACACACGTTTCCGACCAGCGGCTCGCACATTCCCTGCGTGAGAACGGGGATCGGAGGACATTCGGGAATCGGCATCGGACCGATCGTGATCCTGAGCGTTTCGACGATCGGGTTGTCGTCGGTCAGATCGATGTCCTGTGCGGGATCGAGGGTGTTCAGAAAGTCGAGCGCTTCATCGAGTTGATTACGCAGACACTGGAAGGCCCGTTTCGCATCCTTCACGCTGATCGTCCGGCTCATGTCACATACCTCCTAGTAGGGTTGCTTTGTGGTTTTGAGAACCCACACATCTCCCTGCGGATTCTCGCGCTCATAGACGACGAACCTGCCGTCGCTCGAGAGATCGAAGTAACCGGCGGCATCGCTTCCGCCGAAAGTCAGTGCCACATTCTGCAGGTGCTGGTCATCCTGGTCGTTCCGCGCCTCCTGGTCGTCCTGCAAGTCCTGGTCGCCCGGCGCCGCCGCAATCCGTCGCAGGCTCATCGTTTCGCCTTCCCAGAGGCCGCTGATCAGCAGGCTTTCGTCGTCTGGTGCCCATCTCTTTCGCTGCGCCCCGTTCGACGCGGGAATCTCACGGGCGTTCCCGCCATCGGCGTTGACCGTCCAGGCGGAGTATCCGTTCTGCGTCGACACGCTGAAGGCGACCCGGGAACCGTCGCGGGCCCAGACCGGATCGAACGCGCTGAGACCGGCGGGGGAAAGGGGCTCGCAATCCGCGGTGCGCGCGCCGTCCTTCACAGGGGCGGTGTAGATCCGCGGGGAACCGTCGCGATCCGAAAGAAACGCAATGCGCGTGCCGTCGGGTGACCAGGCGGGATGGGCGTCGAGGCCGTCGTGCTCCGTGAGTCGCGCGGGGCGCCCCCCGTGTGCGGGGACGATCCAGATATCCCGCTTGCCGGCGTCCACGCGGAAGTAGGCGATCCAGCGCCCGTCGGGGGAGAACACGGCCTGCGACGAAACTCCCGATTGCTCGAGCAGCGGACGGGGGGGCCCGCTCGGCTGCAAGTCTTCGAGGGGCTGGACCCAGAGCGTGGCGTGGTTGCCGCGTCCCCAGGCGGTGAACACGATCTGATCCAGAGAGGGGGAGAAGGCGGGGGCCCGCCCGAGAGTAAGCCCGGGGATCGCGCGCTCGTCGCCGGTCTGAAGATCGTGAATGACGATTTCGTGGCGCGACGTGCCCGTTGCGTACGCAAGGCATCGGCCGTCCTTCGACACGTTCGGGTGATGCTCGAAACCGCTGCCGAGCGTGACGCGCTGCACGCGGCCGTCCTTGACGCGCACTCTCCAGATCGAGAGTGGCCCGGCTCGATAAGACGTAAAGTAAATATGCTGCTGGTTGGCCGACCAGGCAGGATCGCAGTCCCAGCCGGCAGTCTCCGTCACCGAAGCGGGGGCGCCTCCGGCAACGGGCACGATGCGCAGTTCTCCCCATTCGGAGTAGCAGATCGAGGCGCCGTCGGGCGACCATGCGGGCTGCGCATGATCACGCAATGTTTCCTCTGTCAACCATCGCCACTCTTCCAGGTTCTCGAGGTTCGCGATCAGAATGCGCTTGTAGGTCGCGGGGGGAGTGAGCCTGGCGAATGCGATCCATCGGCCGTCGGGCGAAAGGGCGGGGTCCGTGGCGCTTTCGATCATGAGAGTGGCTTCGCCGCCGAGGGGTCCGGTCTTCCAGATGCAGTCGGATCCGGTCCGATCGGACACGAACAGGATACCTGCTCCGTCCTGCAGCCATACGGGACTCCGGTCCGTCGCGGGATCCCGCGTTACGACGAGCGGCTCGCCTCCATTCAGGTCGGAGATCAGCACATCGAGGTTCCCGTTGACGTTCGACGTGAACGCCAGACGCTCGCCGTCCGGCGAAAGCACGGGCTCTCCTTCCCACCAGGCCGTGCGCGTGATGGGGATCGGATCCCCTTCGGGAAGACGATCGGGATCGCGAATCACAATCCAGGTGAAGGTGGCCGCGATGAGCGCGACCGAAACGAGGCCGAACACGAGCGGCAGCGTCCGGTAGGCAGGTTCGGGCACGGGCGTGATCCCGTGGTCGGTGTTGTACTCGTCGGCTTCAAGCCGGCGCTGGAGCGAGCGCAGGTCGACGAGTAGATCCGCGGCTGACTGATAGCGTTCCTTCGCGCGCTTCTGCAGAAGCTTCTGCACGATGCGGTCGAGTTCGCCGGGAATGCCGGACGCATAGCGCGAAAGAGGGTCGGGCACCTGGTGCAGAATCGCCTCGAGCAGAACGGCGCCTTCCGTTCTCTGTGCGAAAGGGGCGGTTCCCGTGCACATTTCATAGATGACCGCACCGAGGGCATACAGGTCGCTTCGTTCGTCCGCTGTCTTGCCAAGGGCCTGCTCGGGGGGCATGTAGTGCGGCGTCCCCATCGCCGCTCCCTTCTCGGTCAGCGTGGTGGTCTGGCCGGAGGTGTGGGCGTGGTCCCCCTTGCGCTCGATGGTGCGCGAGAGTCCGAAGTCGCTCAGCATCGGGCATCGGTCGTCGCCCAGCAGAATGTTGCGCGGGTTCACGTCGCGATGAAGCACGCCTTCCCTGTGTGCGTAGTCGATCGCGTTGGCGAGTTGAGTGGCGAGCTGGATCGCTTCGAGCGGGGGGAGTTTGCCGCGATGAAGCAGAAGATCGCTCAGGTTCTCGCCCTTGATCAGCGGCATGACGAGGCAGGGGAGGCCCGCGTGTTCGAAGGAGTCGAGAACGGGAACGATATTGCGGTGCGCCAGACGGGATGCGTTTTTGATCTCGCGGAGAAAGCGCTTGCGTGCGCGCGGATGTTCCGCAAGGTCCGCCCAGGGAAATTTGAGGGCGACATTGCGGTCCATTCTCGAGTCATGCGCCCGGAAGACGACGCCCATGCCGCCGTGACCCAGCTCATCGCGAATCTCGTACGGACCAACCGTGTCACCAGGATGGACCGGAGATTCGTGGTTACGATCTCCATTGGGGGACATAATGCGAAGTATAGCAGGTCGTTATGGAGTCGAATAGGGGAAGCTGACGCTTCGTTTCGAGTGCAGTTTCCGCCCCGATCTTCGCGGTCGCGCCCGGCTCGGAATATACAGGAGAATTCGCCCAACTCGCCCCCATTCCGGGGGTTGCGCGAACCCCGCCCGCCCTGTAATGTTTGCGACGGAGAGATGCCAGAGCGGTTGAATGGGGCGGTCTCGAAAACCGTTGTCGGGGTAACTCGACCGGGGGTTCGAATCCCCCTCTCTCCGCCACATGCAACCGTTTGCAATCGTCGGAGAGATGCGAGAGTGGCTGAATCGGCGTGCCTGGAAAGCACGTGTAGGGGTAACTCTACCGAGGGTTCGAATCCCTCTCTCTCCGCCAGTACATAGTCGATTGTGGGGATGTAGCTCAGATGGGAGAGCGCTGCCTTCGCAAGGCAGAGGCCGGCGGTTCGATCCCGCCCATCTCCACCACTTTTCTTGATAGAGTCGTGCTAGACGGGGAGTTAGCGGTGCCCTGAACCCGCAATCCGCTCCAGCGGGGTTGAATTCCTCCTTTCGGCCCGTCCAATCGAATGCCGGGAACGCCGTGAGGCACTGATGGCCAGGTCCCGCGCGACAGGTTTCTGTGAACCCCGTCAGGACCGGAAGGTAGCAGCGGTAAGCAGCAATTCCTGTGCGCCGCGGGTATGCTTGGTCGGAGTCTCGATAGCGATCTACGATTCGCGCGGTCGGGACAACGGGAGGTGCACGGCTTTTTCTTTCACCGGTGGGGGGTGCGTGTCGTGAGTTATCTCGTCCTCGCTCGAAAATGGCGCCCCCAGTCGTTCGCGGATCTCGTCGGGCAGGAGCACGTGGCCCGCACACTCGCGAACGCGATCGACCAGGACCGCGTTGCCCATGCGTATCTCTTCGCGGGGCCGCGCGGCGTCGGCAAAACCACTTCCGCCCGCATTCTTGCCATGTGTCTCAACTGCGAAAAGGGCCCGACGGCGAAGCCGTGCGGGAAGTGCGAAGTGTGCGCCGACATCCAGAGCGGTCGCTCGCTCGACGTGATCGAAATCGACGGCGCGTCGAACCGCGGCATCGACGAGATCCGTGACCTGCGCGAAAGTGTGCGCTACATGGCGAGCTCGGGCAAGCGCAAGGTCTACATCATCGATGAAGTGCACATGCTTACCACGGAAGCGTTCAACGCGCTTCTGAAGACGCTCGAAGAGCCCCCGGCGCACGTCGTATTCGTATTCGCGACGACGCGCGCGACGAAAGTCCCCGCGACCATTCTCTCCCGCACGATTCGGTTCGAGTTCCGGCGCATCACCACCGAAGACATCGTGAAGCGTCTGCAGACCGTGCTGAACGGCGAGGGGATGAAGGCCGACAAGAAGGCGCTTCATCTTGTTGCGCGAGCCGCGGACGGCGGCATGCGCGATGCGCTTTCATTATTAGAACAGGTGCGCTCGTACGGCGGCGACAAGCTCGAGGCGGCGCAGGTGGAAGAAGCGCTCGGACTCGTCGACGAAGAACTGCTCTTCGCGGTTTCGAGCGCGGCGCGCGACACGGATATTCCCGGCGTCATGGACGCGATTCAGACGCTTGTCGAGAACGGCGGCGACCCGAGCGACTTTCTGCTCGCGCTCGAAGAGCACTTCCGGCATCTGCTGGTCGGGCGCGTTTCGAAGGACCCGGGGCGATTGATCGAATCGACGAACGAAACGATCGCGCGTTACAAGGAAGAGGCGAAAGCGTTCGATCCGGACGACCTCGTGCGCATGTTGAGCCTGCTCGGCGAAGGGGGGCGCGATCTTCGCAATTCACCGCGTCCCCGGCTCGTGCTCGAGATGCTGCTGCTTCGGCTCGTGCGTATGGAGTCGACGGTGTCGATCGGGAAGCTGCTGCATCAGCTCGAAACGGGGGGCGCGGTTTCCGATGCGCACTTCCGCGCGGAAACGCCGGGCGCTTCTTCGCCGGCATCTGCCGGTGCTTCTTCGCCGGCGCGCGGTGCCGGGAGCATACGTGCCACGCAAAGCGCGCCCGCAGGCAACACGCCCGCCCCGAACCAGGAAGCGCCGGCGACTCCGACCGCGAAGCCGGGGCCGAAGCCGAAACCGAAATCGAATGACGCGGGGAGTGACGCGCCAAAGGCCGAGCGCCTGCTCGCGACGCCCGCGACACCGGCCGAGCCGAAACGCGAGATCGCGACGCCGGTGCAGGATACTGAGCCCGCGCCGCTGACGGGGCAGGCGAAGGCGCCTGCGGGGCAGGCGAAGAAGGACGCGATCGACGGTCGCTGGCCCGACTTTCTCGGGCACCTCAGCACGGACAATCCGATGATCGCGTCGCTGCTGCACGGATCGATCGCGCACGAACGCGCGGGCGACCTCGTCGAGATCCTGTTCCCGCGCGATCAGATGTTCCAGAAGGACCAGGTGTTCGATCCGGCGAACGTGAGCGTTCTCGAAACGGTGTTCGAAAGTTTCTTCGCACGCAAAGTAAGCTTCAAGGGCAAGATCGGCGAACACGTCGGCGACGCGAATCATCTCCGCAAGGAGAAACTGAAACAGGACCCCCGTATCGACCGCATTCTCGACATGCTGGACGGCGAGATCAGCGGTTAGAGTTCGATAAGGAGACGACATGAAAGACATGATGGGCCTCATGAAGCAGGCGAAGCAGATGCAGAGCAAGATGGCGAAGATCCAGGAGGAACTCGCCGAGCGCACGGTGGAGGCGACGGCCGGCGGCGGCGCCGTAAAGGTGATCGCCACGGGGAAGCAGGAGATCGTGGAAATCACGATCTCGCCTGAAGTCGTCGACTCGGACGACGTCGAAATGCTGCAGGATCTCGTGACGGCGGCCGTAAATGAAGCGCTCCGCGCCGCGGCAGACATGGCTCAGAAGGAAATGGCGAAAGTCACGGGCGGCCTCGGTGGCGGACTCGGCGGACTATTCTAAACAAGATGACTGTGTTTCAGGCACCATCGCTCGAGAGCCTCGTCTCCGAGCTCACGAAACTCCCGGGAGTCGGGAAGAAGTCGGCGATGCGCATTGCGTTTCACCTGCTTCGCTCCCCGCGCGAGGAGGTCGACGCGCTCGCCGCGTATCTCGTGGACGTGAAGGAGAAGATCGACCTTTGCACGGTCTGCGGAAACTACACGGAGACCGAACCGTGTGAGCTCTGCAAAGATCCGCGCCGTGACGGCCGCATCATCTGCGTGGTCGAACAGCCGAGCGACGTATTTCTGATCGAATCGACAGGCGAGTTCCGGGGGCGCTATCATGTGCTTCACGGCGCTCTCTCTCCGATCGAAGGGATCCGTCCCGAGTCGCTCAAAATCGGCGAACTCGTCGCGCGCCTGCAGGACGGTGAAGTACAGGAAGTCATTCTGGCGACGAACCCGACCGTCGAGGGAGACGCCACGGCCTTTTACATTGGCGAGACGATCAAGGAAAGGAATGTCAACGTGAGCAGAATCGCGCGTGGCATTCCGATGGGAGGGGAGCTCGAGTTCTCCGACCAACTGACACTCGCGCGCGCTCTGAAAGGGAGACGCGGCCTCGAATAACGCCGCATGAATCTACCTAACCAACTTACCGTGTCGCGCATCATCCTGAGCCCCGTGTTCATGGTTTTGCTGCTGAACGAGAGCTTCTGGTCGCGCTTCGCGGCACTGCTCGTTTTCATCATCGCCTCGCTGACCGACCTCTATGACGGCTACCTCGCGCGCAAAACCGGCGTCATCACGAACTTCGGCAAGTTCATGGATCCGCTGGCGGACAAGCTGCTTGTCAGCATGGCGCTCATTTCGTTCATCGCCCTCGGCCTCGACTACATTATCGCGTGGATGGTCGTCTGCATCGTGGCGCGCGACTTCCTGATCACGGGCCTCCGCACGGTGGCGGCGTATCGCGGGCTCGTGATTCCGGCCAGCGGCGCGGCGAAATGGAAGACCGTGCTGCAGATGGTGCTCATCATCGTGACGCAGGTGCACATTCTACTGCAGATGGCGCAGGTCAAATTCGGCACGCCGCTGCTCCTCATCGGCGAAGACGCGTTCGAACCTGTCATCCTCGGCATTCTTATCGTGACTACATTGCAGACATTAGCGACGGGTCTCAGTTATCTTCTGTCGAACCGCGCATTCATCAAGCGGGTCATGAGCTGACGAAGCGGGCCGAACGAAAGCGAAGCGATGCACGAACGACAGACGGAATCGTGGGGCGACCGCGTCACACGCTGGATTTACGCCGCCGGCCCCTCCGGACTCGCGCCGATCGCGCCGGGCACGTTCGGCACATTCACAGCCTGCATTCTGCTGGCGCTTCCCGGGCGCGTACCGGGCATTCCCGCGTGGTCGCTGCCGTTCGGGCTGATCGCATTCGCCATCGTGCTGATCGTGGGCGTCTGGGCGTCGGCGAAAGCCGAAGTAATTCACGGCAAGGACCCGGGCATCGTCGTGATCGACGAAGTCGCGGGCATGATCGTGACGATCCTCGCGCTCCCGAACTCAGGGCCGGCCCTGATCTTCGGCTTCTTCCTCTTTCGCGCCATGGACATCTTGAAACCATGGCCGGTGCGCAAGCTCGAAAGCCTGCCGCGCGGCTGGGGCGTGATGCTCGACGACGTGCTGGCGGGGGTGTACGCGAACGTGCTGCTCCGCGTGGCGCTCATGCTCTGGGAACGGGTGGCATGACGACCTCTCCGAGGCCGATCACAACGGCCGCGGTCATTACGATCGGCGACGAGATTCTGTCGGGGCAGACCGTCGACACGAACTTTACCTATCTGGCGAAGGCGCTGCACTCGGCGGGCGTGATCGTCAACTCCCACCTGACGATTACGGACGAGGAAGAACGGATCGTCGAGGCGATCGCGCGGGAGTCTTCGCGCGTGGACCTCATCGTGACGACCGGCGGACTCGGGATCACGAGCGACGACTGCACGCGCCCGGCGCTGGCCCGGCTCACGGGGCGCGACCTCGTGAGCGATCCGGAGCTCCTCGGCGAAATCGAGGTTTTCTTTCGCGACCGTAAAATCCGGATGCCCGCGATGAACGCCGCGCAGGCGGCCCTCCCCGAAGGCGCTCAAAAGATCATGAACCGGGCCGGCCTGGCGCCCGGCATCCATATCACATGGAACGATTGCGAGATCCTGTCGTTCCCCGGCGTTCCGGGCGAACTGCGGGCGCTGACCAGAGACGGTCTGCTCCCGCTCGTCGAGGCGCGGAACGGCCCGGCCGAGGTGCTGCTCGAGCGCTCGCTCAGCACCTGGGGGAAGGGCGAATCCCAGGTCGCCCGCGCTCTCCAGGGCTGGGAACGCGCGAACCCGGATATCAAGATCGCGTATCTTCCCGAATCGCGCGGCGTGACGCTCCGGATTCGGGCGCGGAGGCCCTCCCGCCCCGTTTCATCGCAAGATCTGGACCTCGCGGCCCGTGACATCGCCGACCAGCTCGGCGACCTCGTGTATTCGACCCGGAACGAGGAACTCGACGAAGTCGTCGGTTATCTGCTGATCCTCTATAAGAAAACAGTGGCAACGGCCGAATCGTTGACTGGGGGGCGGCTTGCGGACTACCTGACCTCCCGTGGCGGAAGCAGCCGGTATTTTCGAGGCGGTTTCGTCCCGTATCAGGCCGAAGCGAAGGTGCGTGACCTCGGCGTTCCGCGCGAGCTGATCGAAGCACACGGCACCGTATCGCACGAAGTCGCGCGGGCTATGGCCGAGGCGGCGCGCATGCGTACGGGCGCGGATTACGGAATCTCGCTCACGGGCGTTGCCGGGCCCGAAGCGATCGAGGGGAAGCCGGTCGGTCTCGTCTACTGCGCCCTGGCGTCCTCGCAGGGGACGGACGTGCGCGACTGGAATCTTCCGGGCGATCGAAATCGAATCAAGGACCGCGCCGCACGAGGCGCGATCAATCAATTGCGTCTGGCGCTCATCAGGGCGGGAGGGTAGGGGGCGTGCGGCTTTTCTTCGCAGTCGGACTCGGCGAGAGCGCCTTCGAAGGGGTTGCACCCGTCGTCGAGCGTATCCCCGGCCGGGATCTGCTTGCCGTGCGCTGGGTTCGTCCCGCCACGTATCACATGACGATCCGCTTTCTCGGCGACATCGAAGAAGAGAACCTCGCGGCGCTCGAATCTGCCGGGGAGCGCGCTTCGCGCCGCGTGAATCCGTTTACGGCCTCGCTGGGCGCTCCCGGCGTCTTTCCCGACCGCGAAAATCCCAAAGTGCTCTGGTTCGGTCTGAAGGAAGGGGCGGACGGGATTCTCGCGCTGGCCACGGCCGTAAACGGCGAACTCGCCCTTGCGCTGGCGCTCCCGGACGAAGAGAAGTTTCACCCGCACGTTACGATCGGGCGCACGAAGTCCCCGCTGGATGCCGGCGCCACGCACGATTTCATGATGCTGCCGGGGCCCGCCGTTTCGTGGGCCGTGAGCGAACTGCAGCTGGTCGAGAGTGAAATGACTAACGAGGGGCCGCGCTATCGGGTGCGGAAGGCGTTTCCCCTGGCCCCCGCTTGATTCTCGCCCGGATGCTGTCCGCCATCACCTTCGCCTGAAATCCCATGGGATCTTCTTCCGTCATGATGTGATGCGACATCAGGAAGACGCCGAATTTCACGAACGAGTCGTGCGTCAGCGAATCGATCTTGCCCGCCTCGTACAGCGCGTGATGCTCCGACGCGATCGGCTTCAGGCCGCTTACGATCATGCGGATGTTGTTGTAGACCTGCTCCTTGCGTTCTTTCCGGATCCTCTCGATGAGCAATTCGTACTTCGCCAGCAGCCGCTCCCCCTCATGCCCGGTCGTGAGCTTCACGGCCTTCTCAGGATTGATCGTGGTCGGCACCGGTCCCACGCGTTTCGGTGCGGGGGTGTTCTCGTCCCCGGCAGCCGTTGCCGCCCCGGCACTCGTTGCCGCGTCGGGCGCCGGCTGTGTGGCCTCCGTGGCGCCGGGCTCAGGCGCGCTCTCGTTCGCGTCGCGGCATCCCGCGGCTGCGCTCACGATCAGCAGGCAGATGATGATCCATGGATTACGCATGCGCCGAATCTAACAAACATGGGGGCATAAAAAAAAGGGCGATCCCGAAGGACCGCCCTTTTCTCGCAGAGTCGATTGCTGTTTACGGGCAGGCGCCGAGAACAGCGGCCGGAACCACGTCACCCGCGCACGAAGCGCCGGCATTCAGGTCCGGAAGATACTGGAACGTGTCGAAGAAGTTCACGTTGCCGTCGCAGGTCAGGTCACCGCAATAGCCGGTGCCCGCATTGAGCTGCGGAAGGTAGATGAACGTATCGAAGAAGTTGATACCGCCGTTGCCGTTGAAGTCCGTGGACTTCATGCAGACCGACGTCGTGTCGCTGCAGAGCACGACTTCCGGAGCCGCGCATTCGGCAGTGACGGACCACTGCAGTTCGAGACGACCGCAGCCGCCGCCCTGGAGTTTGAATTCCGCGGCACCGTTGGCGTTCGTCGTGGCGTTCAGCGTGAGGGCGCCGGCGGCGCTTCCACAAAGGAACATGCCGTTGGCGGCATCGGCCGTGGCCGAGACGTCAAGGCGAACATCGCAGGTATCGAGCGGATCGCCGAGAGCGTTGTTGACCGTAACACGAATACACAGCGTGTCTTTCGTGCCGCCCGGGCTCCAGATACCATCGGCATCGGCGCACGAGGCACCCTTGATTTCAAACAGGCAGACCGAGTTGGCCGGCGACGGAAGAGTAGCTTGAGCGGAACCGGCGACCAGCATACATGCAGCTGCCACCAGCAGGAACGAAAGCTTCCTCATGAAATGAATCCTCCTTACGGGTAGGTTACCCCAAAA
The DNA here is from genome assembly GCA_029262235.1 of Candidatus Eiseniibacteriota bacterium. Lineage (GTDB taxonomy): Bacteria > Orphanbacterota > Orphanbacteria > Orphanbacterales > Orphanbacteraceae > JABDJQ01. Next base: position 39,952 of record JAJCZU010000002.1, read on the forward strand.
CAAGTGTTGTCTGGCTGGCTCCATTCGGGGTAACCACTGCCCCACGCCTCGCCTGTTCACTGGGAGAGCGAACGGGGTCGGCAGAGCCAGAATGTGTCCACTAGCGTGCCATTCTCCGATAAACGTCGGACCATGCAGCGCCTTCACGCATCACGTTCCGAGCCTCACTAGCCCTAGTGGGAGAATGGTCACAATTCAGTGGGAGCAACGTGATTGTAACATCTTATACGGACCGGGTCCACCCGTTTTGGACGCGGGATGGACACTTTCTATCCGCATGACGAATATTTTCCAGATATCTTGATTCTAGCAGAAATCGCGGGGTAATGCCGAAAATCGCCACTCTCGGCCCGGACCTCTTGGTGTTCGGTACCCCTCCTGCTATAATCCGGCCGATTCTTGGGGCTTGTCTAGGGTGGATGACGTCAAGAAAGGAATCAACAGGAATGGCCAGGACGAGCAAGCCGAAAGCGCCGAAAAAGACCATGGGGTACGGGGAAGACCCGAAAACCCTCGCTTCCACGCTTTCGCAGATTGAAAAGCAGTACGGCAAGGGATCCATCATGCGTCTCGGTGATGGATCGATTAAACAGAAAGTGGACGTGATCCCGACGGGGTCGCTTTCGCTCGATATCGCACTCGGCGCCGGCGGTATGCCGCGAGGCCGCATATGCGAAATCTACGGTCCCGAGTCCTCGGGCAAGACGACGCTGATCCTGCATATAATTGCAGAGGCGCAGCGGCGCGGCGGGATGGCCGCGTTCATCGACGCGGAACATGCCCTCGATCCGGTCTACGCGCGCGCTCTCGGTGTCGACATCGACGCGCTGCTCGTATCGCAGCCCGACAACGGCGAGCAGGCGCTCGAAATCGCGGAGATGCTCGTGCGCTCCGGTTCGATCGACGTCGTCGCCATCGACTCGGTGGCGGCGCTCGTGCCGCGCGCGGAGATCGAAGGCGAAATGGGCGACTCGCACGTCGGACTGCAGGCCCGGCTCATGAGCCAGGCGCTGCGCAAACTGACGGGCATCACTTCGAAGTCCAAAACGTCCATCATTTTTTCGAATCAGATCCGGCTCAAAATCGGCGTCATGTTCGGGAATCCCGAAACGACGACCGGTGGAAACGCGCTCAAGTTCTATTCGTCCGTGCGCCTCGATATCCGGCGAATCGCGTCGATCAAGAACGGCGATCAGATTGTCGGCAACCGCACGAAGGTGAAGGTCGTCAAGAACAAGATCGCGCCGCCTTTCCGTCTGGCCGAATTCGACATCATGTACGGCGAGGGCATTTCGCGTGAAGGCGACCTCGTCGATCTCGGCGTCGAACACGAAATCATCGCGAAGTCCGGTACGTGGCTTTCGTACGGTGAAGAACGAATCGGCCAGGGCCGTGAGAACGCGAAGCGTTTCCTGCGCGACTATCCCGAAGTCGCGGCGAACATCGAGCGGATGATCCGTGAAAAGGTGGGACTCGACGAAAGTCCCGAGGCGTCTGCAACAGAGGCGCCCGCAAAAGAGGCGGACAAGCCAGCCGATGAGCCAGTTACAGCCAAGGACGAGTGACGAACTCCGGGCGCTCTTTCTCGACTTTTTCCGCGAGAAGGATCATCCCGTTCTGCCCGGTTCGCCGCTCGCGCCCCACGACGACCCCACACTGCTGTTCACGACGGCCGGCATGGTGCAGTTCAAGCCGTACTATGTCGCGAAAGGGTCGATCCCGTACACGCGCGCTGCGACCGTGCAGCCGTGCTTCCGCGCGAGTGATCTTGAAAGCGTAGGCCGCACGGCGCGTCATCAGACGTTCTTCGAAATGCTCGGCAACTTCTCGTTCGGTGATTACTTCAAGGAAGAAGCGATAGCGTGGGCGTGGGAGTTTTCGGTCGAAAGGCTGAAGCTCCCCGCCGACCGCATTATCGTGACCGTCTTCGAAGATGACGACGAGGCGTGGGACATCTGGGAGAAGAAGATCGGCGTCGATCCGAAACGGATCGCGCGCCGCGGAGCGAAGGACAATTACTGGGGCCCCGCGGGTGACAGCGGACCGTGCGGTCCCTGCTCCGAACTTCACATCGACCTGCGCGACGACCGTTCGGTCCCGTACGATCTTGACGCGGACGGCGACAAGATTCTCGAATACTGGAACCTCGTCTTTCCCCAGTTCGACGCGCAGCCCGACGGCACGAAGATGCCGCTTCGGAACCGCGGTATCGACACGGGGATGGGACTCGAACGCCTGTCGCTGATCATGCAGGGCGTGCAGAGCAACTACGAAACCGATCTCTTTATTCCGATCATGGAGACCGTACGCGGGTTCGCGAAGGGTGTCGACACCACGAAAGGTGACGGGCTCGTCGCCACGCGCGTGATGGCCGACCATGCCCGCGCGCTCGTGTTCGCGATCAACGAGGGGATTCTGCCGGGGAACGAAGGGCGTGGCTACGTGCTGCGACGAATCCTGCGGCGATCCCTGCTGCGCGCGAATCATTTAGGCATCAGTGATCTCGTTCTCGCGCCGATCGCGTCTTCGGTGATCGATCGCATGCAGACCGCGTATCCCGATCTCGCGAAGAACCGCCCCCGCATTCTCGAAACGGTGAAGGCCGAAGAAGAACGTTTTCGCAAGACGCTCGAACAGGGCCTCGAGCTGTTCAAACGCGTGGCGGGCGATCTGAAGAAGCGGGGCGGCAAACGACTGGCGGGCGAAGAGATCTTCAAGCTCTACGATACGTACGGATTCCCCGTCGAGATTACGGAAGAGATGGCCGAATCCGAAGGGATCGAACTCGATCGCGCCGGTTTCGAAGCGGCGATGGAGGAACAGCGCGGCCGTTCGCGCTGGACGGTGGAAGGCAGCAGCGATGACGACGTCGACTGGTCGGACGTCAAGTCCACGTTCACGGGCTACGAGCACGACACGGCCGACACCGAAATCGTGGCGCTCGTGAAAGACGGCAAACGCGTGCAGGAACTGACGGGCGAGGGGCTCGTGGTTCTCGGCGAATCGCCCTTCTACGCCGAAAGCGGCGGCCAGGTCGGCGACACGGGCGAGCTCGACGCGGGCGGCGACCCTGTCTTCTTCGTGACGAATACGACGAAAGGGGGCGACGACGGCATCCCGGTGCTGGCCGGCAAAGCGGCCGACGGCGAGATCATGCGCGTCGGCGACGCCGTCTTTGCGCGCGTCGATACGGAGCGCCGCGACGCCATCAAGCGCAATCATACGGCGACGCATCTGCTGCATCGCGCGCTGCGCGACAAGCTCGGCACGCACGTGCATCAGGCGGGTTCGCTCGTGGCGCCCGACCGCCTGCGCTTCGACTTCGTGCACCATTCGCGCACGGGCCCGGATGAGCTGGCCGAGATCGAGGCGGTCGTGAACCGAAAGATCATCGAGAACATTCCGCATGACGTTAAAGTCGTTTCGTTCGCGGACGCGCAGAAGGCGGGTGCGATGGCGCTCTTCGGCGAGAAGTACGGTGACCGCGTGCGCATGGTGGCGTTCAGCGAGTACAGCGTAGAACTTTGCGGGGGGACGCACGTAGACGGCACCGGCGAAATCGGCACGTTTCTGATTACGTCGGAAGGGGCCGTCGGCTCCGGCATCCGGCGCGTGGAAGCGATTACGGGTGAGGCGGCGTACAGGAAAGTGCGCGAAGACCGCACGGCGCTCGAGGGTGTCGCGCAACTGCTGCGCACCGTGCCGGCGGAAGTGCCCGCGCGGGTCGAGGCGATGCAGTCGCAGCTCGTGAAGCTCGAAAAGGAAATCGAAAAGGCGAGGCAGTCCGTCGCGGGCGACCAGCTCGGCGCGCTGCTCGACCAGGCAACCGACGTCGAGGGCGTGCGTGTTGTCGCCACGGAATTCGAAGGCGACGTGCCGACTCTTCGCGGCATCGTCGATCAGTTTCAGCAGGCGAAGGGCGAAGTCGTCGCCGTACTCGGCGCCCGCACGAACGGGAAGGCCGTCCTCGTGGCCGGCGTGAGCCCTGCCGCGGTCAAACGCGGACTGAAAGCCGGCCAGATCATCGGCGAAGTCGCGAGCCTCGTCGGCGGCCGCGGCGGCGGCAAGCCGGCGTTCGCCCAGGCGGGCGGCCCGAACGCGGGGGCGCTCGAATCCGCGCTCGCGCAGGTGGCCGGCATCGTCAAAAGCGCGCTCGAGGGCTCATAATGAAGCCATGGGACTCGATACTCGCCGCATCGGCCCGGGAGGGTGGCGCGGCTTTTCTCCCGCTGATCGATCAGGAGCGCGTGGAGCCTGCCGATTGCAGAGCTTTCGCGCAGACACTGACGGAAGCCGGAGCCGACGGCATCCTCGTCGGCTCGAGCTTCTGCATCGCGGACCGTCTTGACGGCGTGGTCCGCGAACTGAAGCGGGGGACCGATCTCCCCATCATTCTGTTCCCCGGTAATGCTCATCATGTTTCGCGTCACGCCGACGCCATCCTTTTTCTCACTTTGCTGTCCGGCCGCAATCCGCAGTATCTCGCGGAAGAGCAGGTGCGCGCCGCGCCGCGTGTGCGCGAGGCCGAGATCGAACCGATCGCCACGGCGTATCTGCTGGTCGGCGGCAGCGGCTCGCGTACGGTGCATTTCGTTTCGGGGTCGCCGCCGATTCCCGGCGACCGCCCGGAAATCGCGATGGCGCACGCGCTGGCCGCGGAATATATGGGGATGCGCGCCGTGTATCTCGAAGCGGGGAGCGGTGCCGATGCGCCGGTGCCGCCCGCGGTCATTCGCAAGGTGCGCGACTACGTTTCGATCCCCGTGATCGCCGGCGGCGGCATTCGCACGCCCGAGCAGGCGGCTGCCGCGCGCGATGCGGGCGCCCATGTCGTCGTGATCGGCCACACATTCGAAGAGGACGCGTCGCCCGCACGCCTGCGCGCATTCGCCGACGCCCTGCATGGCCCTTCGATCCCCACTTCCGCGGGAGACTGACGTTGCGGATTCTGATCACAGGCGGCCGCGGGATGCTCGGCAGCGCGCTTTACCGGCTTGCGCCCGGGGGCGTGACGCCGGAGCCCGTCGGCCATTACGAACTCGACGTGGCGAGCGAAGTTTCCGTGCGCGCGGCGATCACCGAGCGGGAGCCCGACGCGGTGATTCACGCGGCCGCATGGACGGCGGTCGACGAATGCGAGAGCGATGTGGAGCGCGCCTTTCGCGTGAACGCCGACGGCCCGAAGTTTCTGGCGCGCGAAACGGCGAAGCGCGGCATCCGTCTCGTTCATATCAGTACGGACTTCGTTTTCGATGGCGTGAAGCGCACGCCTTACCTCGAAAGTGATGCGACCGATCCGCTCTCGGTGTACGGGCGATCGAAGCAGGCGGGCGAAGAGAACGTCTTGCGATCGAATCCGGACGCCCTGATTGTGCGAACGTCGTGGACGTTCGGTCGCGAGGGGGACGGCGATTTCGTGCGCAGCATTCTGGGTGCCGTCAGAAACGGCGTGGCCTTGCGCGTCGTGACCGATCAGGTGGGATCGCCGACCTATGTGGACGATCTGGCCGAAGCGATTTACGCGCTGCTGCGGACCGATGAAGCCGGCGTTCTGCATCTTGCGAACACGGGCGAGACCGATCGCTATCATTTCGCGCGGGCGGTTCTCGACGGATCGGGCTACCCCAACGTGCCGATCGAAGCGATCGAGTCGGCCGCACTGAAACTGCCGGCGCCGCGCCCCGCGTACTCGACGCTCGGGAGCGAGCGGCTGCCGATTTCGTCGCTGGCGCCGCTGCGCGACTGGCGCTCGGCCCTTCATGCACGACTCACGGCGGGGCCCGCCGGGGGGAGAGAGTACTGATGCGATTTGAAGACGCGATGCGGGAGCGCGAAGCCGTACTGGCGAAAACGCGCGAGAAGCTGGCCGGCGCGTTCGAACATGTGGCCGACGTCGTCGTCGAGGCGATCCGCAGCGGCCGCAAGATCTACTTCTTCGGGAACGGAGGGAGCGCCGCGGACGCGCAGCATCTCGCCACGGAACTCATCGATCGTTTGATCTTGAATCGCGCGCCGCTCCCGGCGCTCGCGCTTACCACGAACACATCGCTCCTTACGTCGATTTCGAACGACAAAGCCTTCGCGCAGGTCTTCTCGCGCCAGGTCGAGGCGTACGCGCGTCCCGGCGACATTCTCGTCGGCATTTCGACTTCGGGCGGATCCGAGAACGTGCTCGAAGCGTTTCGCGCCGGCCGCGCGATCGGCACCGTGAACGTCGGCTTCTGCGGCGCGAAAGGGTGGAAGGACGGCGCGGAGGTCGACCACCCGCTCGCCGTCCCCTCGGAAGACACGCAGCTCATTCAGGAAGTGCACATCGGCCTCGGCCACCTCCTCTGCTTCGCGATCGAGGATCGCCTTTTCGCCTGACATGACACCCCCGGGCAAACAGAGCGAGTTCGCCGGCGCCGACATCATCTGTCTCGCGTCGGGTAACTGGGACGCCGAGCTCTGGACGAACTCGCAACATCTCATGAGCCGGCTCGCGAAGGATCATCGCGTGCTGTTCGTCGAGTCGCTCGGGCTGCGCACGCCGGGCCCGAGCCGTCGCGACGTGCTCCGCGTGGCCGGGCGCATCGTGAACTTCTTCCGAGGGGTGCGGTCGCCGCGCCCGAACCTCTACGTGCACTCTCCGCTCGCCATTCCGCTTTACCGGTTCGCGTGGGCGAGGCGCTTCAACTTCTATCTGCTCAGGAGATCGCTTCGCCGCATCGCGAATCATCTCGACATGAAGGACCCGATCCTCTGGACGTTTCTTCCGACGGCCAGCAATCTCGTGGGCCATCTCGGTGAACGGCTCTGTATCTATCACTGCGTCGATGAATACCGCGCGAATCCCGGCGTGCCCGCCGATACCATCGACCAGCTCGAACGCGATCTTCTGCGCCACGCGGACTACGTGTTCACGACGTCGCAGGGGCTGTACGACAGCAAGCGGCGCTACAATCCGAACACGCACTATCTCCCGAACGTGGCCGACTACGAACATTTCCGGCTCGCACGCGATCCCGCCACCGTGGTGCCGCGGGAAGTCGAGCGACTCGAAGGCCCCGTGATCGGATTCGTCGGCGCGGTCAGTCATTACAAAATCGATTTCGATCTCATCGCCCATGTTGCCGAGGCGCGGCCCGACTGGAATCTCGTGCTGATCGGGCCCGTTCTGTCCGGGGAGAATCAGGGGAGGTTCGACCGGATCGCCGCGATGCCGAACGTGCACATGCTCGGGGTGAGGCCGTACGACACGCTGCCCGGCTACATCAAGGGCTTCGACGTGTGCATGATTCCGTTCGCGATCAACGCAACGACGAAGAACGTCTTTCCGATGAAGTTTCACGAATATCTCGCAACGGGGAAGCCGGTTGTCGTGATCGAACTGCCCTCGCTCAAAGACTTCCGCGACTACTGCTTCTCCGCGCGGGGCCCCGACGCGTTCGTGGCCGCGATCGAAGACGCGCTCGTCATGCCGCAGGCGCGCCCGCAGGTGCCGGACGAGATCGCCGCGGCCAACACATGGGAGTCGCGCATCGCCTCGATCGGCGCGATCGTCGAGGCGCCGCGCCGCACCAGACAGGTGCCGTCCCCCGTGCGCCGCCGCATCGGAATCGACGTGCGCAAGATTCACGACTACGGCATCGGCCGCTACATTCGAAATCTGATCGACGAGATCGCCGTCATCGATACTGACAACGACTATGTTCTCTTTCAGGGAGAGACCGAGCCGGTCGTCGACGCCGCGAATTTCGAGATGCGTTACGAGCGTTCCCCGAAGTATTCCGTGCGCGAGCACCTGTCGCTTCCGGTCCAGATGAAACGCGCGCGTCTCGACCTGTTTCACTCGCCGCACTACGTGCTTCCGGTCGTGCGCCCGTGCCCCGCTGTCGTCACGATTCACGATCTCATTCATCTCAAGTATCCGCCGTCGCGGGCGGCCGCGCTCTACGCGCGCGTCATGCTGCGGGCGGCCACTCGCTCCGCGCAGGCGATCATCACCGTCTCGCACGCGTCGAAGGCCGATATCGTCGATCTGCTCGACGTTCCGCCCGAACGCGTTCATGTCGTGTACAACGCCGTCGAGCCGCGCTTCGGCTCCTGCGATCGCGAGACTGCGCGCGAAGAAGTGCGCGAGCGTTTCGGTGTTGCGCGACCGTACGTTCTCTGCGTCTCGAACTTCCTTCGCCACAAGAACCTCGAGCGGCTTCTCGCGGCCTTCCAGATGCTGCGGAACGAAGGGAGCGAGTTCGATCTCGTGATCGTGGGCGGGGCCGCCGATCAGTGGCCCGCGCTCGGAGAATTCGTGCGAAACGAGGGGCTGCAGGAACACGTTCACTTCCCGGGCTACGTGAAGGACGAGGACCTCCCCCGGCTCTATGCCGCCGCCACCCTCTTCGTATTTCCTTCACTATATGAAGGGTTCGGCCTCCCGCCGCTCGAAGCCATGGCCTGCGGAACACAGGTGGTCGTGGCCGATACGCCCTCCCAGCGTGAGATCGTCGGAGACTCCGGGATCTATGTGGACCCGCGGAGCGTCGCCGCCATCGCCGCGGGAATGCGCGAAGCGCTCGCGATCGAAGATCCCGCCGCCAGCCGACTTGCGGGCATCGAACGCGCGCGGGAATTCTGCTGGAAGGAAACCGCGGAACAAACGCTCGCGATCTATCGCGAGGTGATGAACCGATGAGCGCGCCCGCGGACCGTTCCCGTTCACCGCAGCCGTTCGAGGGGCGGCCCGTCGCGATCGTGCACGACTGGCTGACCGGAATGCGCGGCGGCGAGTGGGTGCTGGACGCTCTCTGCGAGCTCTTGCCGCATGCCGAGATTCACACGCTCGTTCACGTACCCGGTAAGCTCAATCCGCGCATCGAAGCGATGACGATTCATACATCGAAGATCGATCGCCTTCCCGGTGCCCATCGAAAGCATCAGCCCTATCTGCCGTTCTTCCCGCGTGCCGTCGAAGCGTTCGATCTCTCCCGCTTCGATTTCGTGATTTCCACCAGTCACTGCATTGCGAAAGGGGCCCGGGCCCGGCCCGGCGCCCGACATGTCTGTTACTGCCACACGCCCATGCGCTACGTCTGGACGTTCTACGATCAGTACTTTCGAAACGAACGCACCGGATTTCTGACCCGCACGCTCATGCCCCCGATCGCGTCGTACCTGCGCAAATGGGACAAGCGCACCGCGCATCGCGTGGACCGCTATCTCGCGAACTCCCGGCATGTCGCCGCCCGCATTCGCTCGATCTACGAGCGCGAGTCCGAAGTCGTGCATCCGCCCGTCGACACGATCCGGTTCCGCTGGGATGCGCCCCGCGACGACTTTCTGCTCATGGTGACCGCGCTCGTCCCGTACAAACGCGCCGATCTCGCCGTGCGCGTCTGCACCGAGCGCGGTCTCCCCCTCGTCATAGCCGGCCGCGGCCCCGAAGAAGAACACCTGCGCGCACTCGCCGGCCCGACCGTCGAGTTTCGCGGCTGGGTGAGTGATGACGAGATCGCCGATCTCTACGCCCGCGCCCGGGCCCTCGTCTTCCCCGGCGAGGAGGACTTCGGCATCGTGCCCCTCGAAGCCATGGCCAGCGGATGCCCCGTGATCGCCTATGCCCGTGGCGGCGCCCTCGAAACCGTTGTCGACGGCCGCGACGCCCCGACCGGCCTCTTCTTTCGCGACCAGACCCCCGAGTCGCTTGCGGGCGCTCTTGATCGCCTCGAAACCGCCGTTTTCGACCCGGCGACCCTTCGTGCCCACGCCGAGCGCTTCGACCGCACGGTCTTCCTCGCGCGAATGAATGAGATTTTGAGGGAGGAGGAGGGGCGCTGACCCATCACCAAACACGGAATTCAAGGCAGGCCAAAGGACTCGGCCCTCCCTCTGCCGCTCGACCTGGCAAGGTCGCAGAGCCCCGTTCCTTCCGCCCGCTCGATCTGGCCAAATGGCCACTACGGAGATCTCGCGGGCTCCAGGAAGGGGCTTGCTCCCGCGTGAGGAAGGAGGAGGCAGCGTGGCGATGGGGGCGTTTCCTGCTTGTTTGCCCCTTCGACGGCCCGCGCCGACCTGGCCACATTCCCTTCCTCTCGCTCAATCTGGTCCGGGTCCGGAGCCGAAACAGCCCCTTGCTGTTGCCGCGAGGCCTCCTTCCGGGTTCCTCACGCGGGAGCAGGCCTCTTTCTGGAGCCGGCTCTTGGGGGCGAGCCGCCCCTTGCCGTTGCCGCGAGGCCTCCGTGGTGGCCAGTTGGCCAGGTCGAGCGCATAGGCAAGGGGCGGCTTGGCCCCAAAGAAGAGCAAGGCTCCTAGGAAACGGGGCTCGCGACTCTCCTTGCGGAGCCCGGCCCGCTTCCGTACACTTGCCGTTTGGAATAAACACCGCAGGGAGCCGATCGAAGGATGCACAGGAAGGGACCATTGACGCTCGCGTTTCTCGCCCTGGTGGGCGACTACGCCGCGGTATCGGCGGGACTCTTCCTGGCGTTCTGGGTGCGGTTCGCGTCGGGCTGGTTCGCGGCGCCGCTGGGTGTGCCGTCGTTCGAGCTGTACCGTCCGGCGCTGCTGCTCGCGGCGCTCGGCTGGACGGCGATCTACGTTTCTTACGGACTCTACGATCCGGCGCGCGGCCTCAGGCGACAGGACGAGATCCTGCTTGTGCTGAAAGGCACGGTTTTCGCGGCGATCTTTCTGATGGCGGCGGGCTTCCTGTATCGCGAAGTTTCGTTCTCACGTCTCTACTTCGTGCTCGCGATGTCGCTCGGCTTCGGTTCGGTCATCACGATGCGCATGGCCCAGCGCCGGTTGCGCCGAATGTTTCGCCGGCGCGGTTTCGGCGTGCAGCGCATCCTGCTGGTCGGCAGCGGCGCGCTCGGTCTCGCGGTACGGGAGCGCATCGACCGGAACCCGGACTTCGGCTACGAACTGGCGGGCGTCGTAACGGAAGACGGCGGCGCGACGGAGGGAGGGCATCCGGCGTTCGGCTCGTGGGCGGAACTCCCGGCGCTGGTCGTGAAGCATGACATCGATCGCATTTTCATCGCGCTTCCGGAGGCACCGGAAGAAGCGGTCGCCCGGATCGTGCGCAGCTGCCAGCATCTCCCGGTTCAGTTCGAAGTGGTGCCGGATCTTTTCGGCCGCATGAACGAACGGATGCGTCTCACTGAAATGGACGGCATCCCGCTCCTGGGGGTCAAAGGCTTCCCGCTCGAGTCATGGAACCGCTTCATGAAGCGCACGTTCGACATCCTGGTGGCCGCTGTGCTGCTGGCGGTGTTCGCCCCGATCGGGCTGGCGATCGCCGTTTTGATCCGGCTCGACTCGCGCGGCCCGATTCTCTACAGGCAGATCAGGCTGGGTCGCGACGGCCGCATTTTCCGCATCCACAAGTTCCGGTCGATGCAGGAGGGCGCCGAGGCGTCGACGGGGCCGGTATGGTCTTCGGCGGGGGACTCACGAACCACGCGGATCGGGTCGATCCTAAGACGAACGAGTCTGGATGAGCTGCCGCAGCTCTGGAACGTGCTGAAGGGGGATATGTCCCTTGTCGGACCGCGCCCGGAGCGGCCGCATTTCGTCCGGCAGTTCGGAGAGCGGATCCCGCGCTATTTCGATCGTCATCGCGTCAAGTCGGGCATGACGGGCTGGGCGCAGGTGAACGGCCTCCGTGGGAATACGTCGGTCGAGGAGAGAACGCGTTATGACGTATTTTATGTCGAGAACTGGTCGCTCTTCTTCGACGTCAAGATCCTGCTGCTGACGCTGCGGCATGTCGTGAAGCACGCGGCGGAATCGAAATAGGGTGATCAGACGCCTTGCGCCCCCCGGGGCCTCGGGGCTACGATGAGCCGGACATTCGTCCCCAGGAAAGGGTGAGATTTGAAGAACGTATTGATGATCCTCTTCTGCGTTTCGCTCGGCGCCATCGGCCAGCTCACGCTGAAGCACGGCATGAACTCGGTCGGCGCCATCACGAAGACCGGCGCGATCATGAAAGTGTTCGGTGCGTTCTCGAACCCGTTCGTGCTCGCCGGCTTCGTGCTCTACGGTTTCTCCGCACTCGTCTGGATGATCGTGCTCTCGCGCGTCGAAGTGAGCTGGGCGTACCCCATGGTAAGCATCAGCTACGTCATCGTGATGGCCGCATCCTATTTCCTCTTTCAGGAAGACGTGGATCTCGCGCGGATCATGGGAACGCTGATCATCTGCGTCGGTGTCTTCCTGGTCGCCCGCTCGTAATCGGTGACTTCTCCTGTCGTCATCGGTCTTGCCGGCGGGAGCGGCTCCGGGAAGACGACCCTCGCGCTTCGCATCGCGCACGAGCTGCGCGGCGAAAGCGTGGCGGTGCTCTCCCACGACGCCTACTATCTCGACCGCTCGGACCTTTCGATGGAAGAGCGCGTCAAGATCAACTACGACCATCCTTCGGCCTTCGATAACGATCTCGTCCTGCAACATCTCGCAATGCTCCTGGCCGGGGAGGCGATCGAGCGCCCCGTGTACTCGTTCGTCGAACACACGCGCGAAAAAGATACGCTGCGGCTCGAGCCCGCCCACGTGCTGCTGTTCGAGGGGATCCTGGTGCTCGAAAGCGAGAAGCTGCGGTCGAAGATGGACGCGCGAATCTTCGTCGACTGTGACGAGGACGAGCGCCTGATCCGGCGGCTGCGACGCGATGTCCGCGACCGCGGGCGCGAGATCGACGCGGCCGTGAAGCAGTATCTGAAGACGGTGAAACCGATGCACCAGCAGTTCGTGGAGCCTTCGAAGCGTTACGCGGACCTCATCGTGCCGCGCGGCGGGCACAATCAGGTCGCGATCGACCTCATGCTCGACCATGTGCGCGCGATTCTCGGAAGGGGCAAAGCATGATCGGCGCATTCTTTCAGTCGTGCCGGCCGCGTGAATGGACGAAGAACGTCCTCGTGTTTGCGGCGCTCGTTTTCTCGAATCATCTATTCGATCAGAGCTACTTTCTGCGATCGCTTGCGGCGTTTTTTCTGTTTTCGTTCACGGCGTCTTCGATTTATTTATTGAACGATCTCGCGGATCGCGAAAAGGACCGCGCGCATCCGAAGAAGAAGAACCGGCCGATCGCGTCGGGGCGCCTGCCCGTCGGCGCGGCGCGCGCCGGGATCGCGCTGCTTGCCGTGCCGTCGTTCCTCGCCGGCTTTTATCTGAGCCCCGAGTTCGGCATCGCGCTCGCAATCTACTTCGCGATCAACGTGGCGTATTCGTACAAGCTGAAGAACAGCGTCATCATCGACGTGCTCATCATCTCGCTCGGCTTTCTGATTCGCGCGATCGCGGGCGTCGAGGCGCTTCGCTCGATCGACCCGGCCGTCGTGCTTTCGCCGTGGCTTCTCGTCTGCACGTTCTTTGCGTCGCTCTTTCTCGCGGTCGGCAAACGGCGCGCCGAACTCATGCTGCTCGAAGGGGGCGCCGGTTCGCACCGGGCGTCGCTCATGAAGTACTCGCTCCCGCTGACCGACCTCATCATGTCGGTGACCGTCGGCGCCACCGTGCTTTCGTACGCCCTCTATACGATCTGGCCCGACACGGTCGCCAAGTTCGGGACCGACCGCCTGATCTACACCGTGCCGTTCGTGGCGTACGGCCTCTTCCGGTACTGCTATCTGGTCTTTCAGAAGGGGAAGGGCGGGAATCCGGCCGAAGCGCTCCTCGCGGACCGCCCGATGGGCGTCAATATCCTGCTCTGGCTCGGCGCGGTGCTTGCCATTCTCTATGTTCACGGCTAGCCTGACGGCATGCTGCGCTATCGCTCCCACGCCAAGATCAATCTCTTCCTCGAAGTAGGCGCGCTCCGCGACGACGGCTTTCACGAAATCCGCACTACGATGCAGACGGTTTCGCTTGCGGACGAGTTGACGTTCGAGCGGGCGGGTGCGGGCGTGGTCACGGTGACTTGTGACGCGCCCGACATTCCGGGGGGCGAAGAGAATCTCGTGCATCGCGCGGCCGTGCTGCTGCGCGCGCACGCAGGCGACGCTTCTCTTGGCGCGCGCATTCACATCGCGAAGCGTGTGCCCGCGGGCGCGGGGCTCGGCGGCGGTTCGTCGAACGCGGCGTGCGCACTCATCGCCCTTTCCAAACTCTGGCATCTCGAAACGAATGAACGAACGTTCATTCAGCTCGCCGCGAAACTCGGTTCCGATGTTCCGTTCTTTTTATATGGAGGGGCCGCGCACTGCACCGGAAGAGGCGAAAGGGTTTTCCCGCAGCCGTCACTGAGTGAGTCGCACGCGTTTCTGCTCGTCACTCCGAACGTTCATGTCAGTAGTGCATTTGCTTATAACGAGTTAGATCGATTCCGGTTGACAAGCGGATTCACCGCTCCTAAGATGGGCCCACCCGAGGAGGACATGCCCGGGCCGGGCGCTCTTGTGAAGCGTCTTTACAACAGTTTCGACGAAGTCGTGCTGCCCGCTTTCCCCATCATCCGCGATGTAAAGTCGCGCATGGCAGGACACTGTTCGTCGCACGTTATCTTGAGTGGAAGTGGATCCTCTCTGTTCGGTGTGTTGGCTCCGCCGGGTGTTGAGAGGGACTTCGCCAGCGAGTTCGCGGATTGCCGCCTCGCGCAAGTGGTCCATCCGACGGATCACGGAATCGTTTTGATTCCGCCCGTTGCAGAAGACGAACCCGGGGGGTAAGCGATGGATATCACCGAAGTCAGGGTCACAATCCGGCCCGACGACAAGCTCAAGGCGTTTGCCAGCATCACATTTGATCACTGCTTCGTTATTCGAGGTCTCAAGGTGATCGAAGGGAATAAAGGTCTCTTCGTCGCGATGCCCAGCCGGCGTCGGCCCGACGGCACCTTCCAGGATATCGCGCACCCGATCAACGCGCCCATGCGCGAGGAGATCGAAAGCCGCGTCATCTCGCAATACCTCGAAGAAGCCGGCGGGGCCGAGGAGATGACCCAGTCCGCCGTTTGATCGTGGCACGCACACAGCCCGCAATCACATCTTGGGGCGTAGCCAAGCGGTAAGGCACCGGGTTTTGGTCCCGGCATGCGCAGGTTCGAATCCTGCCGCCCCAGTATTTTGCCCTCTTCGTGCTCCTTAGTCGGTTCACCGCCTGACATCCTATCTTGACAGTTAAGTGTTATATATGGTATAGGTTGGTGTTATGAAGAGCGTGCTGACACTGTCTGATGCTCATTCCTCTCATTGTGCGAAACAAAACGCCCACGTTTTCCTTTCTCTCCTACTCTTTACTTTACTTCGCGTGATGCCATTGCAGGCGAGTTTGATCGTTGTCGATGTCGACGGCGATCACTCAAACGGCCCGGACACGCTGACAGCGGAAACGGGGGACACCCTCACACTTGATGTTTGGATTCTCGCCGTCGATTCGATGCACGCTTTTGGTATTACTCTCGGAGATTCTTCCGGCGCAACGCGCTGGGTGCCCGAAGCGGCGTCGGCGGTCTACTCCACGCCCGGCTCGTGGAGCGATGTCGCGGTTCAGACGGACAGCGACAGCTCGATTATCGTTCTGCAATCAACCGATTTTGGTCTGGACACCCATATTGCTTCCCCGAGCAAATTGGCCACAGTCCGCTTTACTGTATCTTCGTTGGATTCCTGTCTTCGAATTGTGGTTAATCTTGCTGAATCCGGGTGGTTCGAAGTATCGCTCGGAGATTCCGCTTTCGATGCGTTCGAGGGGCCGGTCTTTTGCTCGGGGGAAGAGTCGGCCGGCGCCGGAGGCGGGGAGTCGGAAGGCAGCGAGGGAAATGAAGAAGAGAGCCCGGAAGAGAAGCCGTCATTCCTCGGCCGATACGACTGCTATGAGGAGCTGATCGAGGTCATGTTCGCCCCGGAATCCCGTGTCCGGATGCGAAACGGGGCGCTGGTGGATTTGTCCGCGCGGAACGCTCTGAATGACCTGGAAACTGTCACCGAGAAGGCGGGGGAAGTGACCTGGAGGCGCTTCTCATCCGTACCGGAAAGCCGCTTCGATGAGCTCAAAGAGGTCGGAGAGAGCCGGTCCGGCAAGTCGCTCTACAATATGAACAATATCTACATCATGAGGATACCGGCGTCAGCGGACGAATGGCAGCTATGTCTTGATCTCGAGAAGTTACCCGGTGTGTTGCGCGCGCGGCCACTGCCGGACATGCCGCTCGATCAGGCATGCAGCGTTCCCTTGTATGATTCCTTGCAAGTCTATCTCGACTCGGCGGGATCGACCCCGACGGGCATCGACGCGGAGTATGCGTGGACGCAGCCTGGGGGGGATGGAAGCAATGTCACCGTTTGTGTTGTTGAAAAACGGTTCTACTGGGAACACGAAGACCTGACAAGAGTCGATTCCGCATCCGAAGTGAATCCTGACGCTTGGAAGGGGCCATCTTGGCCAGTATGGATCTCGGATCAGCATGCGACGCAAGTTGCCGGAATCGTGGTGGGCGACAGCAACAGTTTTGGTGTCACGGGAATAGCTCATGGTGCCACCTTTCGATCAGCCATCACGTCCACGGACGTTGGGGGCCCAGTGCCATTTAACTATATACCCTCCGCGCTTGCTGCCGCGGCTGCATCACTCACCGCCGGAGATGTAATCTCCGTTTCCATCGCGGTCGAGTATGGTGGTATGCCAAGTGTCCTACTCCCCGTCGAATGGCACGGCGATGCGTATCCCGACTCCCAGTCCTTGAACTCTGCGCGAGTAGCTATAGAAACCGCTGTTGCGAATCGTATCAATGTTGTATTGGCTGCAGGAAATACGTCTGCGAACATCGATAGTCTGCCATGGCTCGAGGACTCCGGTGCGATCATTGTCGGGGCAGGTGGCAGTAGTGATGGCGGAGATACGGAATTCTGTCCGCAAGGTGATCTACAGCGCTGTAATGGAGGCGCTCAGTCAGGCTCGAATTATGGAGATTCCGTTGATGTGCAAGGAATCGGAAAGCTAGTGGTTACGACTGGCAAGGGTGATTTCGACTCTTCCGGCGGCAAGTCCTGCTATTTCTCAGGCGACTTCAACGGAACTTCCAGCGCTACTCCTATGGTGGCTGGCGCCGTCGCGAACATCGTTTCTTATTGGAAAGAGAATATCTCGCCTGTTCCCCCTCAGCCTAGGCAGATCCGCGAACTTCTGATTCGCACCGGTACCGCTCAGATCAACCCAGAGACCGGACATATCGGGCCACGACCGGATTTGAAGAGTGCCTTGGGGGAGATTACAGCGACCTCTGTCAGCTTGGGCGAAGCTGAGACTGTCAAACGCGTGACGGGGCTACGGATTGCTCCGAATCCGGGAAACCCCAAGACTCGAATTACGTTCATGTTGAACATCGCAATGGATGTCATTGTGACTATTCATGATGTTCAAGGACGGACCGTAACGACTCTCCTGGACCGGAGACTCGGTGCTGGAGAGCACAGTGTTGAATGGGATGGGCGCGACACCACAGGCCGTAGTGCAGCATCCGGTATCTATTTTTGCCAGTTGCGATTCGGAGGACGCGTCGAGAGCGAAAGGATGGTCTTGCTGAGATGAATCCTCTAGTCCGAGTAGTCCTGATTGCTTGTGTGAGCGCCAATTGCACCTTCGCCTTCGCCGATTCCCTCTTTGTCGAACTTGACATCGACGGAATCGTTGGCAACGGTCCCGACTGCGATACGTTCCACGTCGGAGAGTTGATTGACGTGGACATTTGGTTTCGTGGCGAGCGCCTTTTGATTGGTGGCGCCGTGCGACTGTGCTACAGCAGTAATCCATCCGGCCCGTCTCTGACCAACTTCGGTTTTCAGTTCAATGTTCCGAGCTCCTGGGGGACGGACGTCCAACCCCCGTCGGGCAGCTGTTTCGCGAATCAATACTCTGCGACGTCCGGCTTTCCTCTGTTTCCGATTGCCCTGGATTGGAAGTGGGGAACGAACGCATACCTGGCGATCGGAAACTCGACGTGCATTTTCACTGTTGACCCTCCGGCAAGCGGATGGGCCGATACATTGGGCGTTTCCGGACTGTTCGATTCCGTCGTCACGGCGAAAGTGGTAGTGATCGGCGCGACGGCAACGGAGTCGGCGAGTTGGTCCGATCTGAAGAGTCTCTTTCGCTAGAGGCCCGCACACCCCCTGTTCTTTTCCTTGACCCCCTCACAAGCCATTCCTATACTTGTCTTTCTGTGGTTTTCCGGGCCCATGCGGCCCTCGGAGCGAGGACATGGCCGGAAGTTGCAAAGTATTCCCGGGAGGCGCCCACCCGAAACTCGCGAAGGATATCGCGCGTTCGATGGGTATCTCGTTGGGAGCAGTGGATATACGGCGTTTCGCCGATGGCGAGGTATTCGTCAAGATCGGGGAGAACGCCCGCGGGGTCGACGCCTTCGTCGTCCAGCCGACGTTCGCTCCGGCTGAGAACCTGCTGACGCTTCTTATAATGATAGACGCGCTGAAGCGCGCTTCGGCCCGGCGGGTCACGGCCGTGATCCCGTATTTCGGCTATGCGCGCCAGGATCGCAAAGACCGCCCCCGTGTGGCGATCTCGGCGAAGCTGTGCGCGAACCTGATCGCGGTGGCGGGCGCGGACCGCGTGCTGACGATGGACCTGCATTCGAGCCAGATCCAGGGGTTCTTCGATATCCCGCTCGACCACCTGTACGCGG
This sequence comes from Candidatus Eiseniibacteriota bacterium, assembly GCA_029262235.1. Lineage (GTDB taxonomy): Bacteria > Orphanbacterota > Orphanbacteria > Orphanbacterales > Orphanbacteraceae > JABDJQ01. The sequence continues at coordinate 58,574 of JAJCZU010000002.1, forward strand.
CGCCGGTGCTGATCGAGCATTGCGTGAACCGCGGGATCAAGGATCTTGTGGTGGTGGCGCCGGATATCGGCAGCGTGAAGATGGCGCGCGCGTACGCGAAGCGCCTCGACGCGGGCCTGGCGATCATCGACAAGCGCCGCCCGGAGCCGAACGTGGCCGAGGTGTATCACGTGATCGGCGAGGTCGAAGGCAAGAACGTCTTCATCGTCGACGACCTGATCGACACGGCGGGAACGATCGTGGCCGCGGCGAAACGGCTCAAGGCCGACGGCGCGCGCGACATCTACGTGGCGTGCACGCACCCGGTGCTCTCGGGCCCGGCGATCGACCGGCTGAACGAGTCGGATATCAAGGAAGTGATCGTGACGGATACGATTCCGCTCACGGCAAAATGTGACAAAATACGAGTACTGTCCGTGGCGGGTCTGCTCGGCGAAGCAATCCAGCGTATTCACCGTGAAGAATCGGTGAGTTCGCTTTTCGTCGACTAAGACAGCCTCCAGTTACGGGGCGGACGCCCCGGGAGTGAATACGATGCAAATAGTGGAACTGCAGGCGGCGCCCCGAAGCCGCACGAGAAAAAGCGAAGTCAAAGCCTCACGCCGCGCCGGCACCGTACCCGCCGTCATGTACGGCTCGGGCAAGCCGGCCACGCTTCTCGCGATCGACGAGAAGATGCTGCGCACGATGATCCAGGAATCGCACGGTACGACCCTGCTTCTGGATGTACTGGTCGAAGGCAAGAGCAACGGCAAAGCGGTGATTCGAAACGTGCAGCGCCACCCCGTCACGCGCGCGCTCCTTCACTGCGACCTGCTCGAGGTCAACCTCGAACGCCAGTACACGGTTTCGATTCCGATTCATTTCGAAGGAGACCCGATCGGCGTTCGCACGTTCGGCGGCATCCTGCAGGAAACGATTCGCGAAATCGAAATCAAGTGCCGCCCGATGGACATTCCGGAGGCGTACACGATCGACGTCACGAATCTGAGCCTCGGCGAATCGCTTCACGTGTCCGACATCCGGAAGCACGGCGATGAAGAGTTCCTCACCCCGAGCGACGTGCAGATCGTCGCCGTGATTCAGCCGATGCTCGAAGAAGAGCCGGAAGAGGCGGCAGAGGGCGAAGTGCCGGAAGTCGGCGAAGTCGGCAAGGAAGACGAAGACTCGGACGAAGAAAAGTCGGACGACTAGTAGAGGTTTCGGAGCATGCTGGCCGTTATCGGCCTTGGGAACGTCGGCAGCGAATACGACGACACGAGGCACAACATCGGATTTCGTGTCGTCGATGAGCTCGCGGGAGACGACGTGGCCTTCGAGCGCCGCGTGAACTATCTGTGTCACGGCGTGCGGATCACGGGTCGCAAGGTGCTCCTCGTCAAGCCGACGACGTATATGAATTTGAGCGGTGACGCCGTGAAGCGGGTCGCCCGCGAGCACAAGCTGGCTCCTGACCAGACGCTCGTGCTTTCAGACGATATTCACCTTCCGCTCGGACGTCTCCGGATTCGGAAATCCGGGAGCGACGGCGGGCAGAAGGGCCTTGCCTCGATTATCGAGACTACAGGCACAAATCAATTCCCGAGGCTGCGTCTGGGTGTAGGCGCGCCTCCTGACAATGCAGATTGGGCCGACTATGTTCTGCGGCCCTTCGATGACGACGAACGGGAACTCGTCGATGACATGGTGACCCGGGCGCGCGATTGCGTGCGCACGTGGGTCCACGGCGGCATCGGCCGCGCCATGGAACGGCACAACCGTTCGCCCAATGAAGAACCCAAGAAAGGCTAGATTATGTCACAGACGTTGATGCTCGTGCCGGCCGCCGGGGTGCTGGCGCTCCTCTTTGCCTGGTGGCGATCCATGTGGGTCAACCGCCAGGATGCGGGAACGGAAGAGATGCAGACGATCGCGCGCCATACACGGGTCGGCGCGATGGCGTTTCTCGTTCGTGAGTACAAAGTTCTGATCCCCTTCGTAATCGTTGCTGCCGTCATGCTCGGCTTTTTCTCGACCGGCGAAGATACGCATCCGCTTGTTGCGATGTCGTTCCTCGTCGGCGCGCTGACTTCCGGACTCGCCGGCTTCTTCGGCATGCGTGTCGCGACCGCGGCCAACGTGCGTACGGCGCAGGCCGCCCGCACGAGCCTCACGCGCGGTCTCGATGTCGCCTTCGGCGGCGGAAGCGTCATGGGCATGTGCGTCGCCGGCCTCGGCGTACTCGGTCTTTCCCTGCTCTTTATCTTCTTCACGAACATATACCCGGACTGGGGCCTCGACCGCACGCTGTCCGTGCTCTCCGGCTTCAGCCTCGGCGCCAGTTCGATCGCGCTCTTCGCGCGCGTAGGTGGCGGGATCTTCACGAAAGCGGCCGACGTCGGCGCCGACCTCGTAGGTAAAGTCGAAGCGGGCATTCCGGAAGACGATCCCAGAAACCCGGCCGTCATCGCGGACAACGTGGGCGACAACGTCGGCGATGTCGCGGGCATGGGCGCCGACCTTTTCGAATCGTACGTCGGTTCGATCATCGGTGGCATGGTGCTCGGCGCCGGCTTCATGGTGAAATTCGGTTACGACAACATGAATCCGGTCCTGCTGCCGCTCATTATTGCCGCGGTCGGTATCGTCGTTTCGATCATCGGCACCTTCTTCGTCAAGACGAAGGATGGCGGCAATCCGCAGACGGCGCTCAACATCGGAACGTTCGGCGCGGGAATCGCGATGCTGATCGTTTCCTACTTCCTTATTAATCACTTCCTGAAGCCCGAACAGGCGATGGGCGTGTTCATCGCCACGGTCGGCGGTCTCGCGGCCGGGATTCTGATCGGGCTCATCACGGAATACTATACGTCCGAGTCGAAGGGCCCCGCCCAGAGCATCGCGCGCGACTCGCAGACGGGTTCGGCCACGAACATCATCGGAGGCATCGCGGTCGGCATGCAGTCGACGGCGGCTCCGGTTGTCGTGATCGGCGCGTCCATTCTGGTCGCGTTCCATTTTGCGGGCCTCTACGGCATCGCGATGGCGGCCCTGGGAATGCTTTCGACAATCGGCATCCAGCTCGCGGTCGACGCCTACGGCCCGATCGCGGATAACGCCGGCGGGATCGCCGAAATGGCGCACCTCGGGAAAGAAGTCCGGGAGCGCACCGACAAGCTCGACGCCGTGGGGAACACGACGGCGGCCATCGGGAAAGGCTTCGCGATCGGCTCGGCGGCCCTTACGGCGCTGGCGCTCTTCTCGGCATTCACGGCGAAAGTCGGACTCCAGGATACGGGCCTCAATATCCTGGAACCCAAAGTAATGGTGGGACTTCTGATCGGCGGCATGATGCCGTACGTCTTCTCGGCGATGTCCATCCGGGCCGTCGGAAAGGCCGCTTTCCAGATGATCGAAGAGGTCCGGCGCCAGTTCCGGGAGATCCCGGGCATCATGGAAGGCACGGGCGAGCCCGATTACGCCCGCTGCGTCGATATCTCGACCGCGGCCGCGATCAAGGAAATGATCGCCCCCGGGCTTCTCGCTATTATCACCCCTGTTGTTGTAGGATTGATCGACGTGGGTGCTCTCGGCGGTCTGCTGGCCGGGGTCACGGTCTCGGGTGTCGTTCTCGCCATCTTCATGGCGAACTCGGGCGGCGCGTGGGACAACGCGAAAAAATACATTGAAACGGGTGCGTTCGGAGGCAAGGGATCGGACGCGCATAAAGCCGCGGTCGTCGGTGACACCGTCGGTGATCCCTTCAAAGACACAGCTGGTCCCTCACTCAACATTCTGATCAAGCTGATGTCGGTCGTTTCCCTCGTTCTCGCACCGATCTTTATTTAAGAAGGAGATTCGGATTTTGGGCCTTTACGAAACCATGCTGATCCTCAGCAACAAGCTCGAACCGGGCGTGATTGAAGAGGAACTCGAGAAAATCAATACGTTCATCGAATCGAACGGCGGCTCGACGCACAACATCGAGAAAGTCGGACGTCGTCCGCTCGCCTACGAAATCGATGGGCATCGCGATGGCTTCTATGCGGTGGTCTACTACAATCACGACCCCGCACAGATCGCGCCGTTCCAGCGCTCGCTTCGTCTGAACGAATCCGTGATTCGCCATAACGTGATTCGTATCGACAAGTTTCCGGAAGTTCCGTGTGGACTCTTCTCGGATACGCGGCAGGCGCCGGAAGAACCGTCACGCGGCCGTTACGGTCGTGACCGTGATGGTGGTCGTGATTCGTACCAGGGACGCCGGCCGGGACCATCCTCACCTCCGCCCGCCGCTGCCCCGAAACCGGAAGCCCCCGCGACGCCCGCACCCGCTCCGGCCGCCGCTCCGCAAGAGGCGGACAGCGCGCCGGCAGTGGACACGGCTCCGGCCGGCGACTCTCCGGAGACGCAGGCCGAGTAGCAATACGCCAAGGAGGATGAAATGGCGGAAGTGCGGTTACCTACGCTGAACAAGGTCATGTTGACGGGGCGCCTTACGCGCGACCCGGAAACGCGGTACACCCCGTCGGGGGCGGCCGTCTGCAACATGGGAATCGCCGTCAACCGGCGGTTTCGTGGATCGTCGGGTGAGTGGCAGGAAGAAGTCTGCTACATCAACGTCGTCGCGTGGTCGAAACTCGCGGAACGACTCGGCGAAACCTTGAAGAAGGGAAGCGCCGTCATGGTCGAAGGACGGCTGCAGAGCCGTTCGTGGGAGACCAAGGACGGACAGAAGCGCAATACGATCGAAGTGAACGCGCTCAGCGTGCAGAGCCTCGACAAGCGCTCCGGTGGATATGAAGGTGGTGGCGGAGGCTACGACGGCGGTGGATCGTCGGATTCCGTGCCCGAACCGCCGCCCGCCGATGGATTCGGCGATGCCGAGGATGAAGTTCCGTTTTAGACTTCATCGTCAGACAGTATAAAACAGGGTTGCTCCGTGCCCGGTCATGGGGCTGCAGCGCAAGCTGTGTCCGTAACTCATAAGGAGAATCGTCGTGGCTAGAAGGTTCGACGACAGAAAAGACCGCCGGCGTCCGCGCCGTGTCCCGCTCGAAAAAGGCAAAGAGATCGACTACAAGGACGAGCGTCTCATGCGCCGTTTCATTACGGACCGTGGGAAGATCGTTCCTCGTCGTATCTGCCGTCTTTCGGCAAAGGATATGCGTCAGGTGACGCGTGCCATCAAGCGTGCGCGTGAAATGGCCATCATTCCTTACGTCGGCGAGTAGCGCCCGCGTGGGAGGAGAGACCTCCGCCGAACGGTCCGGACCGAACGTGATCCTTTTCGCGATCGCGGCCGCGGGTCTTCTGGTCGCAACCGGAAGCCCTTCGATCTTCGAGCTGGCTGGCCGGCTTCTGGCGCCGGTTGCGTTGATCGTGCTCTTTCGTATAGGGCCGGTTCACGCAATCGGCGCCGCCATGGCCGGATGTCTCCTCCTCTTGTTGACCGCGCGCGACGGCGGCCTGGTGCTCCGCACCGCACTCCCCGTAGGAATCAGCGGACTCCTGCTCGGGCGCGCGGCGGGCATGCGGCTCCGGCCGATGTGGGCGGTGGCCGAAGGCGCGCTTCCCTACGTCGTGCTCACCGCGTTCCTCTTCGCGGCGCCCCTCTCCGGACCTGAACTGGATACCGAGGTCGACCGGATCGTGGCGAGCAGTCTCGCGATGAGCCAGGAGTGGGCGGCGGGCGATGAAAGCGCGATGGAGAAAGTGGAAGAGCTCACGCGCTCGATGGTGCGCTGGTCCTTCTCCGTTCTCCCGGCCGTCAGTCTGGTCTATCTGTTGACCCTGACGACCGTTTCGTACCGGATCGGGGCGCTCATGCTTCGTAGGTTCGGCGTCGAGGCGATGCTTCCGTCACTCTTTTCGAGGTGGCGCGCGCCGTTCGGACTGGTTTGGATTTTCGCCGCTTCGCTGGGGCTCGTGCTCCTGACGGACGGCGCTCTGCAAAGGGTGGGCGCGAACGGGCTCACGTTTGCCGGGGCTATCTATTTTATACAGGGTCTTTCGATCCTGGCGTGGCTGCTCGGAAGGATGCGCCTGCACTGGTTACTGCGCGCCGCAATGCTCGCAGTGGCGGTGTTCATCGCGCTTCCGTTCTTTCTGCTGGCCACGTTGAGCCTGGGGCTCTCCGACAGTTGGTTCGATTTCAGACGATTGGATACACTCACGGAAAGCGAGGTACCACCGTGGAAGTGATTTTACGAGAGAATGTGGAAAATCTGGGCTCGCGTGGCGATCGCGTGCAGGTTGCGCGCGGGTTTGCACGCAACTATCTCTTCCCGCAGGCGCTGGCTGTGGAGGCGAGCGCCGGCAACGTGCGCGCGCTGACGGAAGAGTCGAAGATGCGGGATCTCCGCGAGAACAAGTCGAAGCGCCATGCCGAAGGGCTCGCGCAGAAGCTCGGCAAGGTTTCCGTGACCGCTACGGTGCAGGTCGGAGAAGACGAGAAGCTGTTCGGATCGGTGACATCGGCCGACATCGAAGAGTTGCTCCGTGCGCAGGGCTACGAAATCGACAAGAGGCGGATTCTGCTTGACGAGCCGATCAAGGCACTCGGCGTCTATACCGTGCCGGTGAAGCTGCATCAGAACGTCGATACGAATGTCAAGGTTTGGGTCGTCAAAGGCTAAAGGACCGGAGGCTGTTTCTGTATGTTCGGGCGTAAATCGATACTCGTTCTCGTAGTGGGGGCGCTTCTTGCCGGCTGTGGCCAGCAGGGCGGGCGGGAAGGCGAAGTCATCGCGACCGTCGGCTCCCGGAAGATCTATAAAGAAGACATTCTGCGTCGTCTGTCCGAGATGCCGTCGCAGATTCGGTCCGAGTTCGAAGGGAACGATGGACGCAACCGCCTGATGCAGGGGCTGATCGACGAAGAGCTCCTGTACCTCGCTGCGGTCGATGCGGGTCTCGAAAAGAACCCCGAGGTCATGCGTCAGCTGGACGCCGAGCGCCGGCGCGTTCTGATCCGCGCTTACTATACGCGTGAAGTGACGCCCTATACGACGATGACGGAAGAAGATATTCGTCGCTTCTACGATGAGAATCTCGAAGAGCTCTACAAGAAACCGAACGAATCCGTCGTGCGATGGGTTGTGGCGAAAGACATCGACACGGCCAATGAGGCTCGCGAAAAGCTTCTGAGTGGAATGAAGTGGGAACGCGTGATCACGGAATACGGTTCGCACGAGCCCACCCGCAGGGTGGCGGGGCGGATCGGGGCGATCGGCGAGAACACGACGCTGATTCCGCTCGTCGGCGCCGCGCCCGAGCTCACGAGAACGATCGACACGCTCACGATCGGTACGCTTTCGCCTGTCGTGCGTTCGCCGATCGGGTTTCACGTGCTGACTGTCACCGAGCGCATTCCCGAAGCCTACATTCCGTATGAAAAGCTGAAGGACGACATTCGCCGCACGTTCAGCAGCGATTTCGTGGAAGAAGTGCGCACGGAGAAAGTGGATGCGCTGAAAGAGAAGTACCCCGTCAAGATTCTTACGGAGGACCTCGCCGAGAGCAATGAAGCCCTCGACGAAGGACAGGTGAGCCGGGCCGAAGAGGCAAAGAAGCTGTTTGAAATGGCCCAGATCACGTCCGATCCGCGGAAGCGCATCCAGTACTATCGCGAAATCGTCGAGAAGTTCCCGAACGACGAGCATGCCTGTGAAGCGCAGTTCATGATCGGTTTCGTCTACTCCGAAGAGCTGAATGATTTCGACAAAGCCCGCGAAGCCCTTGCGAAAGTCAAAGAACGCGCCGACTGTAAGGAAGAGATGGTGACGTCCGCACAATGGCTGCTGGACAACATGGGCAAGGAGCCGCCGCCGTTCGAGGATCCGGACGCCGGCAGGTAGGAGCGAGCGTGAATCAGATGGTCGAAGTGAAGGTGAGTGGGCTGGCGGTCGACGACCGGAACAAATCGCCCGTCGTGATTCTGCAGGAGCTGAAGGGCACGCGTGTGCTGCCCATCTGGATCGGCCCGTCCGAGGCCAGCGCCATCGCCATGGAACTCGCCGGCCGCAAGTTCGAACGCCCCCTGACCCACGACCTCACCAAGACGATTCTCGACGGCCTGAACGCCCGCATCGAAAAGATCCTCATTACCGAACTCGACGGCGGCACGTTTTTCGCCAAGATGGTCATCCATCACGGCAGCGACGAAGTGCTGGCTATCGACGCCCGCCCCAGCGACTCCATCGCCCTCGCCCTGCGCTCCAAGGCCACGATCTTTGCCGACGAAGCGCTCTTCAGCCCCGACTCCGGCGAAGAAGATCTGAGCGAGGAAGACAAGGCCGAACGTTTGCGGAGATTTCTGCGTGACCTGCCGCCGGAAGATTTCGGGCGCGCGGGCCTTTAGGGCGTCTCTTCGAGCCTCATTCCCCCGCCGGTTGTCTCGAGATCAAGCAGGGTTTCCATCAGCAGACTCCAGTTGCCGTTTCGATTGAGCCAGATCTCTCCGGGCAGGTTCATTGCGAAAGATCGAAACGTAAGTGGAGCGCTCGCGACCGGCTCGAGCACGATTCCGGGTGATCGCAGAAAGACCTGGTCGCCAGCCTGGAGGTCAGGAAGGGTCACTCTGTCGAACGCGGCAGTTTCCCAGAGTTTCTCGCGATCCTCACTGCTGAAGGGCATCGCCCCCTGAGCCACCGCCAGCGCCAGGGTTCGAAGCAATGCCGTCTCTTCTCTGCCGCAATCTTCCCCGGCCGGAAACTCGACGATAACAGCCGGGCAGGGCGTATCGCGCAGAACCGGTTCGGTGCCTGTCAGAACCGGAACGCTGACTCCGAGACGCGATCGAATCTCCTCCGCGATCGATTCCGCGGCCGGTCCGCCCCGACGGCTTCCGGGGAAATGCGTCACCTGATACGTGGACCCGGCTTCGATGGAAATCCAGAGTTCCGCGTCTATGCTGTTTGCCTGCCGTATTCGTACCGCAGGAGCCGGCGGCCGCGCGTCATGGTGGGAAAGAATCGCTCCCGGGCCGAGCCAGTCCAGAAGCTTCACGATCTCTCCCGCGGCAAACTCGACGGGATTCCGTGCGCACGCCCGACTCACTCCGGCCGGCCCGTTGTCCGGGTCGATCACGATGTTCGGCGCGCCGGGAAACTGTTTCACGGGAACCGCGCGGTGCATTCCGGTTCCGTTCCATCCGGCCAGCCCGAATGCATCGGCATAGGCGTAGAGGGAGTCGTTGCGCCAGAGCGGTTGGTCGGGCACACAGATCATGACGCGGTCGAATTCAGGGAATGCGCTCAGATGCACATGCAAGGTGCCGCGAAGCTCCGGGGAGGTGTGAGCGTATCGGAGCGCGATGGCGGCGAATTCATCGGCAGGGAGCTGGTCGATCGCGGCGGTACCGGATCGAATCCATACTTCCCTCGTACCGTGGAAATCGAAGAGAAACTTCTGGTCTCTTATCGGTCGGCCACGCGCGTCCGGAAACGCGAGTACCACATCGCGGCGGCCTTCGTGATCATCCCGCAATCCGTAGATCCTGCTCTCGTCCACCGGCAGATCCACCAGAACCTCCCGCCGCTCGACTTTCGTAGAGTTGCCGTTCCGATTGCGCGCGCGCAGCGTGAGTTCGTGCGGTGCGTTCGCGATTGTATACGGGAGCGCGGCCTGCACGCGGTCGCTGCCGGGAAGGAAGCGATGGGCGAGTGGTGCGCCGTCGAGCGTGAGCTCGATCGTGGACGGGTCGATTCCGGCGAAGCCGTCTTCGTCGCGCACGACTGCCTGCACGTGGAACTCGTCGACGCTGCGGATCGTGTCGCCCGGCACAGTCATGAGGTCGTCCGCCACGAACCACGCACGCGGCGCGCCGCTCATGAAGTAGCGCGTGACGCCCAGAAAGTACGCTTCGGCTTCGAGGCGCTGGATGTCGCTCAGCTTCAGCTTCTCTTCGACGGGCGGGTGCGAGAGATACGACGATTCGCCGAGCACGGCGGGCGCGCCGTTTTCGCGCAGCACGTAGAAGTTGCCGGGTATCACGCGGCCTTTCGCCTCGCCGAGATTGCGCTTCAAGTGAAAGAAGATCGCGTGGGCGGCGTCGCGCGACGGGCCGTCGTCGGCCATCGGGTAATACACTTCGATCTGATTGAACGCGCGATTCGTGTCGCCTCGCGCGTTGTGATGCACGGAGAGAAAGAGGTCGGGGTCAAGCGAGTCGCTGATCGCAACACGGGCGGCGAGGTCGCGGGTGAGGTCGCTCTCGGCCTCTGCGAGCAGGAAATCGCGGTCGGCCGCGCGCGTCAGATACGCGTCGGCGCCCGCTTCTTTCAGCAGCCCCCAGAGATAGAGCGAAACGCCCAGGTTGACACTCTTCTCTTCCAGCCCGTCCTGTCCTGTCGTACCGGTGAAGCGCCCGCCGTGCCCGGGGTCGATCAGAATCTTCTTTCCGCGCAGGACGTTGAAATTGAATGCCGTAAACTCGTCGGTGAGCGCGGTGTAGAGGGGAGAGATCGGTTCGCGGACGGGAGGCGTGCCGCCGCATCCTGCCAGGAGCAGCAGGACGGGAAGAGAACGCGTGATCACGCCGTGGAGTCGCTTGGTCCATTTCACAGTGGCGCCATCGTACTCCAGCCATGAAGGATCGTCAACGCGGGGGAAATCAGCGGATCATCGAGAGCGTGCCGGGCGCCTTCATCTCTTCTGACACCGGATACTCGCTCCAGGCTCCGTTGCGCAGAATCCAGATCTCGCGTACGAAGCCGGGGTGGATCACCTGCCAGAGCTTGAAGTCGCCGTCGCGCAGCACTTGAAACGTGATGGCGTCGTTCACACGGATCAGGTCGCCCGCTCTGCGATCACGAATCACGTACTTCTCGAGCAGTTCGTCCGGTCGCGACTGATAGATCATCGCGCGCGTGAGCCCTTCGGCGACGCCTTGCGCGATCGTGCGGAGCATGGTCATCGAAGCGAGTGATTCGTCGGGGAGCCACGGGAACTCGACAACAACCGCGGTGCAGGGGGTGTCCCGCAGTTCGAGGCGCCTGTCGGTGCTCACGGGAATATCCTGACCAAGCAATGTCCCGAGAAGATCCGCCGTCAGTTCGCTGTCGGGGCCCGAGAAGCGGTTCCCCGGAAAGTGCAGGATCGAGAAGTCCGTGGCGGGCTCGAGCGTGATCCAGTAGGTAGCGAACCACTCGTTCGCTACGCGCACGCGTTCCTCGAGCGGCGGAGGTTCGAACTCCTGATGCGTGAGCTGCGACGTAATTCCATAATATGTGAACATCTCCTGCATCATGCGCGCGAGCGCAAGTGCCTGTTCGTTCGGCGGGAAAAGGGAGGCGCTGCCTCTGCCGCCGCCGGGGTCGATCAGAACGCGGCGCTCCTGATATTCCGCGGGAAGCGATCCCGCTCTCACAAGGGCCGCGAGCTCAGCGCTCTTTCTGGCGGAGGGCTGGCGCCCCACCTCGGCCGCAAGCCATGAGCGTCGAATCTCCAGCCGCGATTGCGCGCCGGTCGCATCGTACGCGCCATGTTTGCCTGCCCCCGCGTCCCTGCCTGCGCTCGCGTCCGTATCCGAGCCCGCACGCGCTCCTCCGGCCACGGGCATGTTGCCGAACTCGTCGGCGTATCCCAGGAACCGGTCTCCTTCCCAGACCGCGGCATACGGTTCCGTCGCTTCAATGAACGCGCCGTACCTCTGCACATTGGCGCCGCTGATCGTGAATGGAATCGTTTCGCGATCGAGCGTGAGCAGGAGTGAATCGAAGCGCGGGCTACGGAACGGGAGATTCGAGAGCCGCCCCTGGCGCAGCATCCCGCGCACTCCGGACGCAGCGTTGTCCGCACCGATGGATTCTGCGCCGGTGCCGCCCGCGCCAGTGTTCTCCCCGCCGGTTTCGTCAACGCTCGCCATCTGGTCCCGGATCGCCAGTCCGCGGCTGTCGTTCACGGCAACGCTGATATAGCTGACGGCGCTGTCACCCGGCGGGCTCAGCACGGCGCTTGCGGCCAGATCGGCGACGGGCAGATCGACCACGATCGAATACCGTGCCACGTTGGTGCTGTTGCCGTTCAGATTGCGCGCGCGGAGAACGAGTTCGTGCCCGGCGTTCGTGATGTGATAGGGGAGCGCGGCCTGCACGCGGTCGCTCCCCGGGAGAAACCGGTGCGGAAGGGGGGAGCCGTCGAGCGTCAGTTCGATGGAGGTCGGATCGATCCCGGGAAAGCCGCTTTCGTCGCGCACGATGGCCTGCACATGAAATGCGTCGACGCTGCGAAGCGTATCGGCGCTGGATGACGCCATTCCGTCGGCCGCGTGACTCTCGCCGCCGGTTTCGCTGCCGTGCCCGATCTCGCTTTCATCGCGCCGCATGAACCGCGCACGCGGCGCCCCGCTCATGAAATAGCGCGCGATCCCGTAAAAGAGCGAGCGGGCTTCGATTTCCTGTCCTTCGCGGAGCTTCAGCCTCGCCTCGACGGGCGGGTGAGAAAGATACGCCGACTCGCAAAGCACTGCGGGGGCGCCTCCGTTTCGCAGGACATGGAAATTCCCGGCGTACGTGCGGCCCTCGTCCTCACCGAAGTTTCGTTTCAGGTGAAAGAAGATCGCGCGTGCCGCGTCGCGCGACGGGCCTTCGTCTGTCATCGGATAATAAACTTCGATCTGATTGAACGTCGAGTCGCCGCGCGCGTTGTGATGCAGCGAGAGAAAAAGGTCGGGCGCGAGCGAGTCGCTGATCGCGACGCGCGCCGCGAGGTCCGCCGCGAGATCGTTCTCGGCTCCTTCGGGCAGAAAGTCGCGATCGTCCGCGCGCGTCATATGCACGTCGGCACCCGCCTCCTGCAGCATGTCCCGCAGCAGAAGTGATACGGCCAGATTGACGCTCGCCTCCTCGAGCCCTTCCCGGCCGTTCGTTCCCCGGTAGCGCCCGCCGTGGCCGGGGTCGATCAAAATCTTTTTTTCGCGGAGAACGTCGAGGCGGAAGTCGGAATCGCGGTCGGTCATCGCAACAAAGAGAGCGGAGTCTTTGCCGTCGCCCCCGCATCCGGTGACCGTCAGGAGCAGCGTGGCCAGCATGACGAGCAGGAGAGATACGGCAATGGATTGGAAAGAATGAGGGATTGATGGAATGACAGTGTGCGCTTGTTTCACGGGTTGCGATCGCCCTCATAACCGATCGGGTCTTTCGACTTTCGCGGCAGGTCCGGTTGACCCGCGCGCCCCCGCATCCTAGCATGAAACGATGATCCGCCAAGCCATCATGCCGCGCTCGGTCGCGCTGACGCTCGCGGCCGTTTTCGCGCTTCCGTTTCTCCTGGGGTGCGGCGGCGCGCCTGCCCGTCCGAACGTGCTGTTCATCATCGTCGACACGCTGCGCTGGGACCGGCTCAGCTGCTACGGCTCGCGCGAGGTCCGGACGCCGAACCTCGACCGCCTCGCCATGCGCGGCGTGCGTTTCGAGAACGCGTTTACGCAGGCGCCGTTCACGCTGCCGTCGATCACGACGATGATGACGGGGCTCTACCCGTACAAGCACCAGGTGAGAAACAATCAGACGAACCTCGCCGACGGATTCACGACGTTCGCGGAGATCATGCAGGGCGCGGGGTACGCGACGGGCGCGGTGCTCGGGTCGGCGGTGCTCGAGCGCGAACGCAACCTCGCGCAGGGCTTCGACTATTATGAAGACGAGTACCCGGACTCCCTCGCGGTCTTCGATCCGCAGCTGCGGCGGCGCGGTGTCATGAAGGTGGGCGATCGGGGTCAGCGCCGCGCGAACGATGTCACGGACATCGCGCTCGCGTGGATCGACACGCAGAAGGACACAAACGCGCCGTTTTTTCTGCTCGCGCACTACTTCGATCCGCATGCGCAGTACGACCCGCCCCCGCCGTGGAATTCGCGCTACGCGGGGCGGCCGTACGAAGGGGAAGTGGCGTTTACGGACACGGAGATCGGGCGGCTTCTCGCCGGGCTCGAGCTCCGCGGGATCGAGAAGAACACGCTCGTCGTTTTCGTTTCGGATCACGGCGAGTCGATGAACGATCACGGCGAAGCCGAGCACGGTTTTTTCGTGTACGACGCGACGATCCGCGTGCCGCTCATGATTTCGCAGCCCGGGCGCATTCCCGCGGGCGAAGTCACCACCACGTTCGTCCGCACGATCGACATCCTGCCCACCGTGTGTGATCTGGCCGGCGTGCCGTTCGACGCGCGCAGCGAGATCGACGGGCGCTCGTTCGCGGCCGCGGGACTTCTGGCCGACGCGGCTGCTCCGTACGACCCCGAACCGATCTACTCCGAAGCGTTCCTCGGCTATTTCGCGTACGGATGGGCGCCGACGCGCGCGATTCGCACCCCCGACTGGAAGCTCGTCGGCGCGCCGAAGCCCGAGCTCTACAATATGAGGACGGACCCGGGCGAGCTCACGAACCTCTATGACCGCGAACCGGGCGTTGCGGGCGATCTCGAAGCGATTCTGCGCGCGCATCTGCGCGCCGAGGCGGAGACGGATCCGGTCGACGTGGAAACGGGCGACATCGGCGAAGCGCAGAAGGAGCGCCTCGAAGCGCTCGGCTACCTCACATCCGTTCGCAAAACACCCGACACGAATACGTGGGACGATCTGATGGACCCGAAGGACGCGATGGCGGAGTTTCAGAAGCGCCAGGAGGCGAAGGTCATGGTAGGGAGCTCGCGTCCCTATATTCAGGCGGGCCAGTTCGACGAGGGGCGGCGCATCATTCAGGCCGCGCTCGACCATTCGCCCGAGCTGCCGATCGCGTACCAGTATCTCGCGACCTCGTATATGCTCGAAAAGCGCTGGGCCGAGGCGGCGGAGGTCTTCCGGCATCTGATCGAACTGGGATGGGCCGTCGATGCGAACCGCGGGGAACTCAGCGTGGCGCTCATCAACAGCGGGCGCCTCGGCGAAGCGGAAGAGCAGCTCCGCATCGGGCTGGCGGCCAATCCCGCCGATACGCGCCTCCAGACCCTGGCCGACGCGATCCGGACCGCGCGCGAAACGGGCAAGGCCGTCAATATCGCGTATACTACGGATCTGATGAAGCAGTAGCGGCCCAGGCCGTCACCATCCCTCGAGCAGAAAGCTGGAAGACATGACGATCCGCAGCAGGCTCGCGGCCGAACTCGCGACCAGAACCGGCTCCCCCGGCGCGGCGCTGCCGAAGCTCGATGTCGAAGCGTTGAAGACACTGCCCCGGGCCCGGATCGAGGACCTCGCGACTCTCTGGGCGCAGGCGGCCGCGCTCGGCGACAACGAATCCATCTGCCGCGTCCTGACGCGCTATCTGATGTACGTCGATACGCGCGACCTGAGTCTCACGCCGCACATGCTCATGAACGGGTTCTGGGAGACGTGGATCACGATTGCGGTCGCGCGGCATCTCCGCCCCGGCATGACGGTCGTGGATGTGGGAACGAACAACGGGTACTTCACCCTGCTGATGGCCGACTGCGTGGGCGCGGAGGGGCGCGTAATCGGTTTCGAGCCGAACCCGCGTCTTGCGGAGCTCCTGACGAAGACGCTGGCGGTGAACGGCTTCTCATCGCGCACCGCGCTGCACAATATGGCCGTTCTGGACCGCGTGGTGGAGGGGCTCACGCTCCGTATTCCCGGCGATAACATGGGCGACGGTGCGATCGGAGTGCAGGGCGAGCATATCGCGAACCCGTCGCAGACGTTCCGGTGCGACGGCACCGATCTCGACACCGCGCTGGCCGACTGCGACCGCGTCGACTTCGTCAAGGTCGATGCCGAGGGCGTCGAGCCGGAAGTGTGGGCCGGCATGCGGGAAACGCTGGCCCGGAATCCTGCCATCGTGATCGGGCTCGAATTTTCTCCCGGCCGGTACGCGGACGAAAGCGCACTCGTCGACCGCTTCGTCGCGGACGGCTTCGCGCTCGCCGAAGTCGGTTTCGACGGCACGATTCAGCCTCTCGAGAAAACCGAGCTTCTGGCCCGCGCCGACTGGACTTTTCTCTGGCTGCAGCGCCCCTGAGTCTCGCATTGGGGGCCCGATCGCGATACACTGACTACCTGACCAGAGCATCAATCCAAGGCGATCCGGGAGCTTCAAGCGGGAGCAGAGCTGCTTGCAGCATAAAGTGATAGCGAGGCAATCGTGAGCGTGCGCGCGATCGGACTTCTGTCCGGCGGACTCGATTCGACACTGGCCGCGAAAATGATGATGGACCAGGGCATCGAGGTGCATGCCGTGCACTTCAATACGGGCTTCTGCCTGACCGACAACCCCGACCGTCTGCGGCAGAGCCCGGGCGATCTCGTGCGTCATGACGCGCTGCGGGCGGGCGAGCGTCTCGGCATCCCCGTCGAAATGATCGATATCTACGACGAATACTGGGACGTGCTGACGAAGCCGAAGCACGGCTACGGTTCGGCGATGAATCCGTGTATCGACTGCCGCTCGAAGATGATTTCGGTTGCGCGCCCGCTCATGGAAGACCGGGGCGCGCAGTTTCTGTTTACAGGTGAAGTGCTCGGGCAGCGCCCGATGTCGCAGCATAAAGAAGCCATGAAAACGATCGAGCGCGAAGCGGGCGTTGCGGGGTTTCTGCTGCGGCCGCTTTCCGCGAAGCTGCTTGCGCCTACGATTCCCGAAGTGCGCGGCTGGGTCGATCGCGCCCGGCTCGTTTCGTATGTGGGCCGCACGCGCAAACCCCAGATGGCGATGGCGCGCGAAACCGGGCTCGAAGAGTATCCGAGCCCGTCCGGCGGGTGCTGTTCGCTCGCGGACAAAGGCTTCGCGACGCGCCTGCAGGATCTGTTCGCCCATCGTCCGGGCGGGAGCGAGGAGCGCCTCGAACGCACCGAGATCTACCTGCTGAAAACGGGGCGCCACTTCCGGATTTCCGATGGCGCGAAGCTGGTTGTCGCGCGCGACGACGGCGAAAATCGCTTCCTGCATTTTCACAGGCGCGCGGGGTGGCGTCTCGAAGCGCTCGACGTTCCCGGCCCCGTCGCGATTCTGACAGGGCTTCCGTCGGAAGAGGATCTCACGCTGGCCGCGTCGATTGTGGCGAGCTACGGACCGGGCCGCGCGCACGGCCTCGTACGCATGGGTGTCGAGCATGGCGGGCAGGCGAGCGAGCTTTCGATCGCGCCGATGGATCGTGCGGAGACGAACCGTCTCGGCGTTCACAGAAACAAATCACGAAGGGATCAGACCGGTGCCAGCATACAGTGACCGCTGGATTCGCAGAATGGCAGAAGAACACGGCATGATCGAACCGTTCGCGGAAGCATCCCGCGAACCGGGCACGATTTCGTACGGGCTTTCGTCGTTCGGCTACGATTTTCGACTCGCCGACGAATTCAAACTTCTGAAAGCGACAGGCGATTCCGTACTCGATCCGAAGAACAGCGCGGCGGCCGCGTTCGAAGAAGTGCAGGCGCGCGAGCTGATCGTGCCGCCGAATGCCATGGTGTACGGGCGCACGCTCGAGTACTTCCGCATTCCGCGCGACGTGATCACGATCTGCTACGGCAAGTCGACGTACGCGCGCTGCGGCATCCTCGTCAACGTAACGCCGTTCGAACCCGAGTGGGAGGGGTACGCCACTCTCGCAATCGCGAACACGACGAACGTGCCCGCGAAACTCTACGCGTTCGAAGGAATCGCGCAGCTTCTGTTCCTCGCCGGGAACGAGCCGTGCGAAACGTCGTATGCCGACAAAAAGGGGCGCTACCAGGCGCAGCAATCGATCACCCACTCGAAAGTCCGATGAGCAAGTTACTTCGCCATCTCCCTTCGGTCGACACGCTGCTTCAGAGCGAGGCCGTGCAGGAACTGCTGGCGCGCTTCCCGCGTGTGGTGGTCGTGGACGCGATCCGGGCGGTGCTCGACGAAACGCGTGCCGCGGTGCTGAGCGGCGCCCCCCGCGCGCCCGGGAGGGAATCGGAAATCGCCGACCTCGCGCGTTACACGGGCCCGATCACGGCCGCGTGCGACCGCCTCATGAGCCCGTCGCTCCGTCGCGTGATCAACGCAACCGGCATCGTCATTCACACGAACCTCGGCCGCGCGCCGATTGCGCCGTCCGTGTTCGAACGCGCGCGCGATATCGCCGCCCGTTACACGAACCTCGAGTTCGATCTCGCTTCGGGAAAGCGCGGCTCGCGCCATACGCACGCCGAATCGCTCCTGACGCGCCTGACCGGGGCGGAAAGCGCGGTGGTCGTCAACAACTGCGCCGCGGCGCTGCTCACGTCGCTTCACGCACACGCGCATGGCCGCGAAGTGATCGTTTCGCGCGGCGAGCTCGTCGAAATCGGCGGCAGCTTCCGCCTGCCCGACATCATGAAGGCGTCGGGCGCGAAACTCGTCGAAGTCGGTACGACGAACCGTACGCGCGCCCGCGATTACCAAGACGCCATCACGGAACAGACGGCCGCGATCCTCAAAGTGCATCAGTCGAATTTCCGGATCGAGGGCTTCACCGAAGAGGTTACGGTCGACGAACTGAGCGAAATCACGCGCGAGGCCGGCCTCAAGCTGCTTTACGACCTCGGAAGCGGGTCGTTTCTGCGCGTCGGCAAGGGCGCCGAGCCCACCGTGACCGACGAAATGAAGCGCGGGGCCGACGTCGTCATGATGTCGGGCGACAAGCTGCTCGGGTCGGTGCAGGCCGGCATCATGCTCGGGCGCGCACCCGCCATCGACGTGATCAGGAAGTCGGCGCTCATGCGCGCGGTTCGGCCTGACAAAGTGACGCTTTCGCTGCTCGAATCCACACTGCTCTATTACCTGGAACCCGCGCGGGCACTGGGCGAAATCCCCGTTTTGCGTTTGATCGAACGCCCGCTCCGTGCTATCAAAGAAGATGCCGAGGCGATTCGTGACGCTCTCCGTGCGCGGCTGCCCGAAAACGCGGTCGAGATGGAGATCGTGGAGGGGAAATCGGAGGCGGGAGGAGGCGCGATCGGCCAACCGGCGATGGACACGGCCCTTCTGGCGCTCACTTTCCCCGATCGCAGTCCGGACGAGATTGCCGCCGCGCTCAGGCAGCGGCCGGTTCCCGTTGTGGCACGGATCTACCGTGATCGGCTTTGGATCGATCCCCGCACGCTGTTTGCGGACGATCACGACCCCCTTGTGGCGGCGCTTGCCGCAGTGATCGAAGAGCAGGGAGAGAACACATGAGCGACGCGCACCACGAATCCGGCTCCGTGATCGATCTCGGCGGGGTGGCCCTGCCGCCGAGCGGCGAAACCGGCCCCGTTCCGTTCGACTATCCCTTCACCCATGATTCCGAAGTCTTCTTCCGCGGCGTGCTCGACGGCATCGTCAACACCGGCGGAATGCCCCGGCTCCTGTTCGTAGGGCGCGCCGGGAACGGCGTACGCGCCGGGAACGGCGTGCGCGCCGGGAACGGCGTGCGCGCCGGCATTGCGGCCCTCGGGCTCGCGAAAGCCGCCGCGGAGAAGAAGATCGACGTACTCGTCGTCGACGCCTCGTTCCAGGATCCTTCCCTCGCGAAGCCGTTTCCTTACCAGCCCGACGAGGGGCTGGCGGACATGATCCTGTGGGGCTCCTCGCTCCAGGCGACCTTGCGCAAGACGCAGAACGAACGCATTCAGGTCGTAAGCGCCGGTTCTCCTCCCGCCGACCCCGACAATATCCTTCTCGATCACGACTCCGACGCGGTCCTGAACACGCTTCGCGAGCAGGCTGAGCTCGTGCTCGTCGTCTCGGACCTCCACAGCAGCGCGGGGGATCTTTCGCCGCTCGTACGGCGCTCCGATCGCACGCTGATCGTGCGGGGCGAGGGAGACACGGTCGGTCCGATCAACGAGGCGCTCCCCGAGGGGAAGGTGCTCGAGATCACGATCGGCAATCTGATCGCGGTCGAGGACCCGATCGACGAAGCCGCTCTGCTCGCGGCCGCCGCAGCTGACGCCGCCCGAACCGAACCGGTCGAAAAGAAGGCCCCGGAGCTGAAAAAAGAACCGGCATCGCCCCCGAAGGCCGAACCGACGCCGGAGCCGGGTCCGAAGGTCGACCTCGAACCGACCCCGGGGCCGGCGCTGGACGAAGCGGACCGTGGGAAAGAACAGTTGCAGGACGAGCCGGCGGCGGGGAAGAGCGACGCCGGCGATGCGCGAGGGAAAGAAGCGGACAGAACGGAAACGAAAAAGCCCGAAACGCAGGAGCCCGCACCCCGGAAGCCCGAAACCGGCAAGCCCGCGCCCCCCGCTCAGAAGAAGCCGGTCGTGCCGGCTGCGGCGGCGGCATCGCCCGCTTCTTCGGGCGCGGCCCCGGCTCATGAGCCGAAGCCGTCTCCGGTCGCTCACGACCCTTCCATCCGCCCGGCCGTTCCGGCCTATGACGCGTCGAAGCAGAAGAAAGAGGGGTCGCTCCTCGGGATCGTCGGCGCTCTGGCCGGCGTGGCGGCCGTCATCGGCGTAGTCGGCGGCATCTGGTTCCTGCAGGGGCGTTTTCAGGGCGTCGCAGGCGTCGACGGGGCCCAGCCGGCCTCTGTCGCACAGAAGGACGTGCCGGACGCGGGGGGCCGTGCGGCCCTCGACGCGAACGGGAGCGGCGTGGTGAACCAGCCCGCCGCCACAAGGCCCGACGATCAAGGTACCGGTCCTGCGGGTACCGGGAACGCGGGATCCGCGACCACGCCCGCAGACGACAACGCCGGACGAGCGCAGGAAGCGGGCGGAACGGCCGCTCCTCCCGCCGGCGAGATCGAGGCCCGTGATCGGACGATCCCGATCCAGTCGGGCACGAAAGTGGCTCACGCGGCCGACGCCGCCGCCGGGACCATGGCCGGGGAGGCCGCCGGGAGCGAGGCGAAGAAGGATCCGCCGGCGACCGCGCAGGAAGAATCGCCGGCATCGAAGCCGCCCGCGACGGTCCCGGGGCGCGCCTACGGCGTGCATGTCGAGTCGTTCCCGACCCGCAAAGAGGCGGAAGGCGCCGCCGCGGCCTATGAAGCGGCGGGAATGCCTGTTACGATCAAAGCAGTCGACGTGCCGGGCAAGGGCCTCTGGCACCGCGTGATACTGGGCCGGGTAGGAAGCAAAGCCGAGGCGGATGTCCTTTCACGCGAAGTGAAAGAGCGATTCGATCTTCGTTATACATTAGTCGTGCGCGTGGACCGCTAAAGACGGGCCGGATGCGGGGGGTGGACCAGACATGTTCCTGAAACGAATCGAAGTGTTCGGCTTTAAATCGTTCATGAATAAAGTAGAAGTCGATTTCGGGAGCGGCATGACGTGCGTCATCGGCCCGAACGGCTGCGGAAAGTCGAATATCTCCGATGCCATTCGGTGGGTGCTCGGCGAGCAGAACCCGCGCCTTCTGCGCGGCGAGAGCATGGACGACGTGATCTTCAACGGCACGCGCGTCCGCAAGCCGCTCGGCATGGCCGAAGTGTCGCTTATCCTTTCGAACGAAGCGCGCACGTTCCCGATCGACTTCCCCGAGATCCGCGTCACGCGCCGCGTGTATCGTTCCGGCGTCTCCGAATATCTCATCAACAAGAACAATTGCCGCCTCAAGGATATCCGCGATCTTCTGATGGATACGGGGCTGGGTTCTTCGACCTACACCGTGATGGAACGCCAGCAGACGGACAACCTGCTGGGCAACACGTCCGTCAATCTTCGCATCATGGTCGAAGAAGCGGCCGGCATCATGAAGTACAAGACGCAGGAAAAGGCCGCCATGCGGAAGCTCGACGCGACGCAGGTCGACCTGCTTCGCATCCGCGATATCGTGGCCGAAGTCGAAAAGCGCGTTCGTTCGCTGAACCGCCAGATCGGCAAGGCGAATCGCCACCAGGAGCTGAGCGCGAAGGTGCGTGAGTTCGCTCTTTACGCCGGGCGCCTGGAACTCGAACGACTGCAGGCGGAAGAAGCCGAGAAGAGCGGCGCGTACCAGGAGATCTCGCTTCGTCAGGAAGAAGTGAGCGGCCGGCTCGCGACTATCGAAGCGGACGTCGAAGAGAAGACGCTCGCCCTGCGCGAAAAGGAAGAGAAGCTGCGCGGCGCGCAGGACAATCTCAACGAAACGATGATCGAACTCGAGCGCACGCACAAAGAGTCGCTCGTGCTCGAAGAGCGCGAGAAGGGGATTCGCCACCGCCAGACCGTGCTCGAGAACGAAATCACCGAAGCGAACGAGCGCATCAAGGACACCGTGAAACTCCGCTGGGAGAAGATCGAAGCGCGCGACGAGTCCGCGAAAGCGATCCGCGCGCTCGAAGACGATCTCGAAGAGCGCCGCGCGAAGAACAACATCGTGCAGGGTCAGGTGGAGCGCGCGAAGGATATCCTGCTCGAGAAGAAGCAGATCACGCTCGATCTCTTCAAGGGCGAGTCGGAGAAGCGGAACGAACTCGGCAATCTCGAAACGTCCCGCACGAGTCTCAGCAAGCGGCGCGAGAGTCTGCATCGCCAGGTCGCGTCGCTCGACGAAGAGAATACCGCGCTGGCGCAGCAGGCAACGCATAAGACGGAAGAGCACGAGCAGAAGGCGCAGGAGGCGCTCGCTCTTCGCGAAAAGCGTGACAAGACTGAAAGGGCGATCGAAAAGCTTGCGACCGAGCGCGCCGAGAACGCCGAACAGGTCGTGCTTCTGCAGGGCAAAACGGAGTCGCTCGCTTCGACGCTCAAGCTGCTGAACAAGCTGCGTGAAGATTACGAAGGATACAAGCGCGGCGTACGCTCGCTTCTCGCGACCGACGACAAGCCGGCATCGCTGATCGGCGTTGTGGGCGAACTGCTCGACGTCGACGCGAAAGAATATCTGCCCGCGTTCGAAAACGCGATGGGCGACGCGCTGCAGTGCGTGGTCGTCGACTCGGAAAGCGACGCACTCGATCTCGTGCACTTTCTGCGCGAAAACGAACAGGGGTGGGCGACGTTCCTGCCGCGCGATCGATTCAAGGCGGCGCAGATCAACGTAGACCCGGCGCTTGCGTCGCGCGACGACGTGATCGGCTCGGCAAGCGATTTCATTCGCGGCGACGACGCAACCGGCCACGTGCTTCGCGTGCTGCTCGGCCGCACGATTCTCGTGCGCTCGCTCGATGCGGCGCGTGCGCTCAGCCACGAAGAGAAGTACAGCGATTACCGCTTCGTGACGGCCGACGGCGAGGGCGCCCGTTTCCCCGGGATCGTGTTCGGCGGCGGTTCGGAGCGCGAGGAAGTGGGCATCTTCGAACGCCGTTCGCGTATTGCCGACCTCGAGAGCGAGAAGAACGACCTCACGAAACAGCTCGAAAAAGGTCGTGCGCAGAAGGAAAAGCTCGACGGCGAGTTCGAGAAGACCCGCTTCGAACGCGAACGCATCGTGGCGGAACTCGATGCGCTGCGTGCGGAAGTCGAAAAGCTCTCGCGCGAGCGCGAACGTCTCCAGACCGGGCTCGAGAAGAGCCGCGAATCGGTCGAGCATTTCCGGAACGAACTCGCGGAACTCGATACGGAAGAAAACAACGTTCTCGGTCTCATTCAGGCGGTCGCGCAGGAGTTCGAGTCGATCGGCGCGCACGGGAGTGAAGCGGATCGCGGGCTGAAAGAGATCGAAACGGAGATGGTGCAGCTCGAAACCGAGCGCGAGGAGTCCCGCAAGGGATTGACCGCCGCGCAGGTCGCGCTGGCCGAGGCCGAGGGGAACCGCCGCACGCTCGAAGGAGAAGCGCTGAGCCTCGAGCGCCGCGAACAGGAACTTGCAGACGAAGTGACCCGCAAGCGCGAGGAGCTTCGTACGTCCGCGGACACGCTCACGCAGATCGAAGAGCGCATCGCCGAGCTCCGCGAACAGGAAGCCGGGCTCGCCGAGACGAAAGAAATGAAAACGGCCGCGCGCGACGAGATTCTCGCCGAGGTCAACCGCATCAGCGATGGAATCCGCGCGCAGGAAGATTCCGCACGCGGCGATCGCAAGGCGCGCGAAACGGTCGCGACGGAAGTGCACCAGCTCGAAATGCGGCTGCAGGAGATCAAGCTCGGCCGCACGAACCTGCTCGAGCGCATGGACGAAGAGTTCGAGGTCGGTCGCGAGGAGATTCTCGAAGCCGAGCCGGTCGAAGAGATGACCGAGCAGGAGATCAAACACGAAGTGCACCAGATGAAGGAAGCGATCCGTCGTCTCGGCCCGGTGAACCTCGTGGCGCTCGACGAATACGATGAAGAAGCCGAACGCTTCGAGTTCCTGAAAGAGCAGGAGGGTGACCTGATCGAGGCGCGCGATTCGCTGCAGGAGACGATCAAAACCGTCGACCGCAAGGCGCGCACGCTCTTCGTCGATACGTTCGAACTCGTGCGCGAGAACTTCCGCAATATCTTCACGACCCTGTTCCAGGGGGGCGAAGCGGACCTCGTCATGGAAGTGCCGGACGACCCGCTGAACAGCCCGCTCGAAATCGTGGCACGCCCGGGGAACAAGCGTCCGCAGCGGATCGCGCTGCTTTCGGGCGGCGAACGCGCGCTGACGGCGACGTCGGTTCTGTTCGCGCTCTACCAGGTGAAGCCGAGCCCGTTCTGCATTCTCGACGAACTCGACGCGCCGCTCGACGACGCCAATGTGGGCCGTTTTCTTCGCATGGTCGAGAAGTTCGGCGACAAGACGCAGTTCGTCGTCATCACGCATAACCGCCAGACGATGTCGGGCGCCGATTATCTTTATGGAGTCACGATGCAGGAGTCGGGCGTTTCGCGCGTCGTCTCCGTTCGCCTCGGGAAAGACTCGCAGGTCGGCGACGAAGAAGAGGCGATCCGCCAGATCGAGAGTGGCGCGGTCTCGTGAGCTTCTTCAAGAATCTGCGCGCCGGTCTCGCGAAAACGCGGGACGGCCTCGTCAGTTCCCTCAAGAAAGCCGTTCAGAAAGACAACAACGAGGATCTTCGCGAGACGCTCGAAGAAGTCCTGATCATGGGGGACGTGGGCGTTCACGCCGCGGACCGCATCATCGAGAGCATCGCGGGGCGCGAAGGCGATCGCTGGGAACTGCTTCAGCAGGAGATGCTCGCGATTCTCGGCGGAGGCAACGGCGCCGAGCCGTATACGGCGGAGCTTCGTGGCAAGCCGCACGTGATTCTGCTCGTCGGCACGAACGGTTCCGGCAAGACGACCACCGCGGGCAAGCTGGCCGCGAAGTATGCAGCGCAGGGGAAGCGCGTGATTCTCGCCGCGGGCGACACGTATCGCGCGGCCGCGATCGAACAGCTCGCAGTGTGGGCAAAGCGCGCCGATGTCGAAGTGATCTCGCAGGAGCGCGGGTCCGACGCGGCTTCGGTCGCCTACGACGCACTCACGGCCGCGATTGCGCGCGGGGCCGACCTTCTCATTGTCGACACCGCCGGGCGCCTGCAGAATCGTTCGAACCTCATGGAAGAGCTCGCGAAGATCCGGCGCGTACTTAAAAAACACGGCGAAGAGTATCCGCATGAAACGTTTCTCGTACTCGACGCCACGATCGGGCAGAACGCGCTTTCGCAGGCGAAACTGTTCCACGAAGCGGTCGCGCTCGACGGCCTGATCGTGACCAAGCTGGACGGGACGGCGAAAGGTGGTATGATCCTCGCCGTTCGACAGGAAGTCGACCTACCGGTTCGCTACGTGGGCGTCGGAGAGGGGATCGACGATCTCATGCCGTTTGCACCGGAGGATTTCGTGAAAGCGCTCCTCGACTAGGTGAATATGGGCGAAGCGAAGCCGCAATACGAAGTCTTCCTGCGAGTAGCCGCCAGGTTGCAGATTCTCGACGAACTTCAGGATCAGCTCGACGCGATCGCCGAAGGCGTGGTCGAGGCGCAGACGTTCCGGCGCGCCCTCATTTCGCTGCTCGACGAGAACTGGACGGTGATCCAGATCGGCTCGGCGGGTATCGAGGCGGAGGAGCTCGAGCGCATTCGGGAGCGCCCTCCGCTGTCGCCCGAGCAGCGCCGCTCGCTCCTCGCCGAGAAATACCGCATCGGCAACTCCTACTTCATCCCTCACTCGGAAGCATCCGCCCAGGAAATCCTCGCCAACGGCATCGAAAGTCATCTCGAAGACAAGGACTTCGTAGACTGGCATCCGGACGACGTGCTGTTCGTGCCGCTGCACGGGCGACAGGGCGAAATCCTCGGCACGCTTTCCGTCGACGATCCGAACGACGGTCGGCGCCCCACCGCCACCTCGCTCCGCATGCTCGAACTTTTCGCGCGCGAAGCCGCCGTTACGATCGAAACGAGCATACTGAACGCGGAACTGTCGCGTGTGCGCATGTACCTCGAGACGCTGATCGAAAGCATTCCCGACGGCATCATCACGCTCGACCGCGAAGGGAACGTCGTGCTCTTCAACGGCGGCGCGTGCCGGATCACGGGGTACAGCGCCGAGGAGATCAAGGGCCAGCCCGTTACGAAACTGTATGCGTCCGAACAGCAGGCGAAAGAAGTCATGTTCATCCTGCGCAGCAAGAGCGAGGAGGGGGAGCGCGGTCTGCTCGCCGGAAAAGAGATCACGCTCAAGACGAAATCGGGCGAGGAGATTCCCGGTTCGCTCAGCGCTTCGATCATGCGCGACAAAGAGGGGCGCGAAATCGGCACGGCCGGTGTCTGCAAGGATCTTCGCCCGATCCGCAAGCTCGAACAGAAGCTGATCAAGGCCGAGAAGATCGCAACCGTGGGCGAGGTGGCGACGCTGCTTTCGCACGAAGTGAACAATCACTTGACGGCGATTTCGGCTGCGGCCGAGCTGGCGCGTTCGTTTTTCGCGAAACCGGCCGTGCAGGAAGCGCTTACCGCCGCCGGCCTCGAGACGGAGCTGAAGCGCGAGCAGGCGCGCATCGAGACGATCCGGAGCGAAGCGCACGACATCAGCAATCTGACCGAGAAGCTGCAGGTGATGGGCAAGGGGCGCGAGTACGAAACGACCACCTACGTGGAAGGCGTTTCCATGATCGATATCGATCAGTCGCTCGAGAAGATGGCGAAAAATCGAGAGATCCGTATTCTGGTCGCGGATGATAAACTGTACATACGGCAGTCGCTCCGTGAAGTGTTCGACGCGGACGGATTTCTCGTGGACGATGTCGAGAACGGAGAGCAGGCGCTCGCGTGCCTGCGCAGGCTGAAATACGACCTGCTCGTCACGGACATCAAGATGCCCGGTCTGAACGGGTATCAGGTGGCCGAGGGGGCGCTCGAGCTGCAGCCGAAGCTGCCGGTCCTGCTGATCACGGCCTTCGGATACGATCCGGACCACACCGCCGTGCGCGCGCAGCGGAGCCCGAATGTCGCGGGAGTGCTGTACAAGCCGTTCGATCTTGGTAAACTGAAGGCAGCCGTCAAAGAAATTCTCGCAAGAGACGCATCGTGAAAGAGGAATCGTGAGCGACCAATATAACGCCACCGTTACTGAAATCATGACATTCGTGGAAGGCCTCGCGATCTATCGCATCGAACCGGATGAGACGCCTGTCCGTTTCGAAGCGGGCCAGTACACCACGCTGGGGCTCATGCCCGAAGCGCCGCGCGTAGCAGGATCCGATCCCGATCCGCCCGACATCAAGCCCGGCAAGATGATCAAGCGCGCGTACTCGATCGGCTCGTCGTGCAAGATCACGGAGCACCTCGACTTCTATCTCGTGCTCGTTCCCGAAGGCGCGCTGACACCGCGACTTTTTGCGCTCGGCGTCGGGGATCGCGTCTGGGTCGCGAAGAAATGCGTGGGCACGTTTACGCTCGAGCCCGTCGGCGAGGATCAGGACGTCGTGCTGATCGGGACCGGCACCGGCGTGGCGCCGTACATGAGCATGATCCGCGCGTACTTCGATCCGAAGGCGAAGCGCAAATGGGCGATCATCCACGGCACGCGCAAATCGTTCGACCTCTCGTATCACGACGAGCTCACGGAGCTCGCGAGCAAACATGAAAACTTCTTCTACTATCCCGCGATCACGCGCCCGGACGACGATCCGTGGGCGGGACCTGTGGGCCGCGTGAACACGCTGCTCGAAGACGGCACGTTCGAAGCCGCGTGGGGGTACGCGTTCGACGCCGCCTCGCAGCACGTCTATCTCTGCGGCAACCCCGGCATGATCGACGGCGCGGAGAAATGGCTCGGGGACAAGGGCTTCAGCGAGTATCAGAAGAAGAAAAACCCCGACGGCAATATCCATTTCGAAAAATACTGGTAAGCGGGCAGGCGAGATGTCACATCCCGTATGGGCGAAACCATTTCGATCGCTGACTCACGGAGGCCTGCTTTCCGTCGCGACTCTGCTTGCCTTCGCTCCGCTCTCTGCGCGAGCCTATGATCTCGACTCTCTCCCCGCGCCACCGCCCGGCACCGTTCATCTTTCTCCACTTGAAATCACGCGGGAAGGTCTCGACTTTCGCGGCTCGCAGGGATTCCTGTTCGTGCCCGAGAATCGTGCCGTGCCGGACAGCCGAACGATCGCCGTTCATTTCATGTTCTTTCCGGCGAAGGAGGAGTCGGGCCTCGGCCCCGTCTTCTATCTTCCCGGCGGCCCCGGGGATTACTACGACGAACGCCGCTTCTACGAATACTATGGGGGTGAGCGCGCCAGACTGTGGACGACCGAGCTCACAGCCCTGAATCGGTATCGACCGCTCGTGATCGTGAACCAGCGTGGGAACTCACGTGCACCCGGCTTCCTGCCGAGCCTGCGATGTCGAGTAGAGCAGGCCCCGCTCGACCGGGCTGAGAACGAAAATTCGGCCGGACTGCGGTATACGAGTGGGCTGGAAAGTGCGATCGCGTATTGGACAGAGCGCGGATTCGATCTCGCGGGCTACGACATTCTGAACATCAGTCACGACCTGGAAGACCTTCGGATCGCGTTAGGCTATGACAGGATCGCGCTCCGCGGCGGCAGTTTCGGCTCGCAATGGGCATTCGCGTATATGGAACAGTGGCCGGAGCGCGTCGACTATGCGGTGCTCTCGGGCGTCGAGCCTCTCGACTATGCGTACGACCATCCTCAGCACATCTGGAACACTGTGTTGCGTGTTGATTCGCTCGTGAACGAGCAGACAGGCGCCGCGCGGATTCTGGCCGAACACGGGGGAATCGCAGGCGCGATCCGCAAACTCGTGTCGACACTGCAATCCGAGACGCGCACTGTAACGATCGCGGACGAAGATGGTGACAGCGTTGCCGTTGTCCTGGGAGCTTACGATTTCCAGCAATCACTCATGAGTGAAGAGATCGAAACGTGGCCGCGGTTCCTGGCGGAGCTTCTGGCGGGAGACTATCGCTATCTTGCGTCGCGCGTGATAGAAGCGCGCCATGATCGTGACGGCGGGCTTCTGATCGAATGGTTGATCGACAACAGCCTCGGCGTTTCCGCTGAGCGCGAGGCGGAGATGCTCGCGGCGCCGGCGCGTGACTGGCTCGGTGATCCGAACTTCCACTATGCGGCCAGTCGCGGCGTGACGCCGACACCGGTGATGCCGGACGCGATGCGTGCCAGTGCGCGCTCCAGGAACCTCCCTGTCGTGATGATCCATGGCGATCTCGACTTCTCGACCCCGATCGAGAATGCTGAGTGGGTTCTGGATCGGTTTCCGAACGCGAAGCTGATACCCGTTCGAAACGGAGGCCATAGCGCGGTCTGGGATGCTCTTCGCGCAAGGCCGGAGTGGATCGACGACTTCTCGTCCCTGCTTACCGATCTCGAGCGCCCGATCCAGACGCCGGACAATGCGCCGGATTCTGACCCTTCGACCGCAGATCGGCGTATACTCACGCTGTCACCGCCCGTCTTCGACGTCGAAACCGGCGTCAGTCTGTATGAAGAGCTGCTGCGCGACGAATGATCGCCTGCTTCTAGAGACTCACCGGACCGGGCGCGCGGACTTCCTTGCGAGGGCATTCTCATGCAATCTGACAGCAACGTATCCGTGCGGGCCGTGTTTCTGACGGAATACGGGAAAGTGCTGCTCATGAAGGTTGCCGGCGAGCGGGAGAGCCTTTGGATTACGCCCGGGGGCCGCATGTTGCCCGGCGAAGATGCGGAGACCGCGCTGGCGCGCGAGATTCGGGAGGAGACCGGCCTCACCGGGTTCGACCCCCCGTCCGAAGTCTGGGTGCGCCACGGTTCGTTCGTTCAGAAGGGCAGGCAGCACGACGAAGTCGAACGCTTCTTCCTGATTCCCGCCGAGCCGTTCGAACCGACGACCCAGGGCATGGAAGACGCCGAAAAAAAGCGGTTTCGCCGTTTCGAGTGGTGGAACATCGGCGACATCGTCGACTCCGACGAGGCTTTCGTGCCACGCAGGCTGGGCCAGCTGCTTCTCAAGCTGCATGCCGGCGACCTGCCCGCGAAACCGATCGAGACGGGGGAGTAGGCGGGGCGCAGCCTGGCAAGGCGGGAACGGCGGGGCGCTACTTCGCGGGCAGCGATCGCGCATATGCGAGCCCGCGCTCGACCCATTTGCGCAAGGACGCTTCGCGGGCGAACCCCGCGCGATCCACGAACACGAACCCCCTTAACACTTTACCCGTGAAGTCCATCTGGCGCGCGTGCTTCTGCGCCAGCGCATCTTCGTAGCCGTCCCGCCCGACGCGGATCATGAGATCGCCGTTGCCCGTGATGCCGCCGATCATGTTTCCGTTTGCGAGAAAACAGATCCCGCCGATCATCTTCTTCTCGGTGATGCCGCGTTTCCGCGCCAGCACATTTCGGAAACGGTCTACGGTTTTCTCGTGATCGGCGATCGGGCTCATGGACTTCTCCTCTCATTATCATTCAGAAATGATTGCATGACGCGCCGCGCCTGATCGGCGTCGTCGAGAAACGGCATATGACCGGAGCCCGCCAGTTCGGCGTGCTGCGCATCAGGCAGCTGCGCGTACAGCAAGCGCATGGCCGCGGCGTAGCGGTCTTCACTGCCGCAGAGCAGCAGGACGGGCATCGCCAGTTCGGCAATACGGGCGCGTCTGTCGAATCGCGGCAGTTCGTTCTGAAACGCGTCGCGAAACGGTTTATGTGAATAGCGAATCTGCCCCAGTACGTCATTGTACTGGTTCGGCCCGGGAAAGAACGTGGGCCAGAGGGTTTCGAAGATGCGTTTCAGGTCGGCGTCGGCCGTGATGCTGCGTGGCTTGAGGTTCACCTGTACCGGGCCGGCGGATGTCCCGCACAGAATCAGGCGGCGCACGTGTTCCGGGTGGGCGAGCGCGAAGTCGATGGCGAGAAATCCGCCGTACGAATGGCCGAAGAGGTCGAAGGAGCCGGGAGCGAGCTCGGCGGCCAGCTCCTGGAGGTCGCGCACCCAGCGCGCATGGGAATAGCGCTCGTCCGGCTCACGATCCGAGCGCCCGTGGCCGGCCTGATCGAAGATGATTACGCGGCGGTTTCGATCGGCAAGCGAAGGGAGGCAGCTCGCGCGCAGGTAGTACGAGTCGAGCCCCATGCCCCCGTGAAGACAGACCAGCGTGCGGGAGGGAGGCGGGGCGCCGACGTTGTCCGCGCCACCCCATGACCAGAACGCGAGGCGTCTGCCTGACCGGAGATGCACGAACCGCGGTTCCCGAGGGGCGCGGGCGGACATGCTAGAACTTCCAGAAAACGGGGATCAGCAGGCTTGCGACGACCCACAGAATGAGAGTGAGCGGCCCGCCGACTTTCAGGAAGTCGCTGAAGCGATACCCGCCGGGCCCGTATACGAGCAGGTTCGTCTGGTACCCGAGCGGCGTCGCGAACGCGGCCGACGCGGCGAACGCGATCGTGATCACGAAGGGGCGCGAGTCGACGCCGAGCGCGTTCGCGATCGCGAGCGCGACGGGCACGAGCAGTACGGCGGTGGCGTTGTTCGAAAGCACGGCGGTCACGATGCTGGTCGCCAGGTAGAGCGCGGAGAGCGCGATCCAGGGCCCGAACGCCATGCCGACCGCCACGAGAGGCTGTCCGATCAGGGCCGCCGCACCGGTAATCTCGAGCGCTTCCCCGAGCGCGAGCGTGCCGGCAACGAGCAGCAGAATCGGCCAGTTGATCGCTTCGTACGCCTGCTTTGCTTTCAGGCACCCGGTCAGGATCATCAGGAACGCACCGGCAAGACCCGCAATCTCCATCGGGATCATGCCCGTGCTGAGCGTGATCATGACGCCGAGCAGAATCAGGCCCGCGATCGGGGCCTTTGCCCGGTTCACATACGCTTCGTGAATTCCTTCCATGAGCAGAAAGTCGCCGCCGCGCGCCACTTCGCGAATGCCGGCCTCGCTCCCGAACGCGAGCAGCACGTCGCCGGGCTCGAGGCGAATGTTACTGATCTTGCCGCGGATGTGACGCCCGTGACGCATGATCGCGATCGGCACGAGGTCGGCCTTGTCACGCAGACCGATGCTGGACACCGGGCTTCGCAGCAGCCCGCTGTTCGGCGACACGACGAGTTCCACGAACGACATCGTCTTCGGTTCGAAGCGCAATGTCTCGTCCTTGATGTCGGGCAGAATGCGAATTCCCTGGCGCGTTTCGAGTTCGGCGATCGTGTTCAGGCTCCCCTGCAGAATCAGCACGTCGCCTTCGTGAATCACGTGCTCGTCGAACGGCGGCCAGTACATCTCTTCGCCGCGAATGATCGAAAGCGGCCGTGCGCCCGCCTGGCCGAAGACGTCCGCGATGCTCGTGCCGATCTTGGGCGAGCCGGCGAGCACCTCGACTTCGGTGACGAACTCGCGGATCTTCCCGCCCGGCGCGTCTGTCGTCAGCGAGTGACGTTCCGGCAGGAGCCGCTGCCCGATCGTCGCGAGATAAACACCCCCGATCGCGAACAGGATCAGGCCGAGCTTCATGAGTTCGAACATCGCGATGGGGGGCATGCCGTGCGATTCGCTTGCGGTCGAAACGAGGATGTTCGTCGATGTGCCGATGAGTGTGCACGAACCGCCCAGGATCGATGCGTACGAGAGCGGAATCAGAATTTTCGAAGGGAAGATGCGCTTCTCGCTCGCGATCCCGAGAAGAAGCGGAATGAAAACGATGACAACCGGCGTGTTGTTCAGGAACATCGAAACGGTGCCGACGAAAACCGTCGTCAGGATCAGGATGCCGATCGTGGTACCGCCCGATGCGGCGATGATGCGCCGCGCGATGAAACTGACGGCCCCCGTCTTCAGGATTCCTTCGCCCACGATGAAAAGTGCGCCCACGGTAATGACGGCGCGGTTCGCGAAACCCGAAACGGCCTGCCCCGGATCGAGGACGCCGCTCACCGCGAGCACGACGATGATCCCGATCCCGACGAGATCCATCGGAAGTTTTTCGCGCACGAGGACGTAAAGCGCGACAAGGGTAAGAGCGAGTGTGATCCACATGCGAAGAGCGTAGCCGAGGGGACCTCAGGGCGCTACCGGATTCGATCGTCTAGAGAAACCGGAACGTCTGGCGGATCCGCTGCATGACCGCGTCGAGTTCGCCCTCGCGCCGGAATTCGAGGGCGAGGAACCGGTCGCGATGGGGGACGACGAACGAAATGCAGGGCATCATCGTGAAGGTGTCCTGATGTTTGTAGCGGTAGAGCTGCCCGGTTCTGCCCGAAAGCGCGATCTGGCCTTCCGGTTCGCCCTGCGCCCAGAGGCCGCGCGACCGCGCCTCATCCTCGTCGCAGAAGTTGACGGCCACGATCGGGTACCCCTTGTACCGGAGCATGACGTCCGTACCCTCGTGGTGGTCCCGGGCTTCGAACTCGGCCGGATACTGAAACGTGTAGCCGACCTGGTCGTTCGTGTACGTCTTCCACTTCGAGACCTCGCCGATTCCGATGTTTTCGGGGCCGCGCTTCGTGCATCCGAAGAGCGCGGCGGCCGTGACGAGAAGAGTGAGGGTGAGCACCCGTGCGAAGCGGGCACGCGGGGAAGCGAAGCGCACATGGTCCGACATGAGACGATTCTCCTTCGTTATAGTAGCCGAGGCTCTATAGATAGCCGAGGCTCTCGAGGAGCCTGCGCGTTTCGGGATCGAGGTCGCCCGTATCGGTGCCGTCGGGAAGCGGGTGCGCCTTGCGCCAGTCGAGCAGCGCCTTGCGATACGGGATCAGGTCGCCGATGGCCGCGCCCGGCCCGCTGCGTCGTGCGCCGCCGGGCATCGAGAGCAGCGCCTCGCCTCCCACGCCGTCGAACAGAAAGAAGCCTTCGCCGCGTGCTACTGCCAGCCTTTCGCCGCTCGTGCGCGGCGGCGCGGCCGTGGCGCCGTCCGGGCGCGGGAAGAAGAGCGCGTTGCGGTCGGCGATCCGGAGCGCGGCGCTTTCCGGAAGCGGGGGCTCTTCGATGATCACCGCGCGGTCCGCGGGAGCTTCCGCCGTCGACGAATAGAGCATGCGCCCTTCCATCGCATCCGGCGGTTCGATCCCGCACCCCCGCAGCATCGTCGGGGCCAGATCGATCGCACCCTGAATCGCGGACACGACGGTGCCGCCTGCTTCACTTCGCGACTGCGCCGCGGGTTTGCGAATGAGCCCGATCCGTGTCACCGCGGGATGGATCGCGTTCGCGTGTTCGAGGTACGTGCCCTCGCCGAACGCCTCGCCGTGGTCCGTTACGAAGTAGACGTCCGCGTTCTCCCATCGGCCCGCACTTCGCAGGCCGTCGAACAGCGCCCCGATCCAGCGGTCGCTGTACGCGATCATCGATCGATAGAGCGTGAGCAGTCGTTCGTGTTCGGTTTCGTTCCAGCCCGTTTCCGCCGCGCGCTCGATTTCGTTCCAGTTCCCTTCGCGGAGGGGGCCGTCGTAGTACGCGGCGCGCTCGTAATGCGCGAGGCCCTCCGTCCCCCGGTATGGAAAGTGCGGGTCGAACAGATGCACCCAGAGCAGGCACGGTGTTTGCGCATCCCGCGCCTCGAGCCATGCGAGCGCGGCGGCTACTGTCTCTTCGCCCGGGCGCGAACGCGTCGACTCCGGCATATCGAACGTCGTGAAGCCGCGCCCGAACCCGGCCCGTTCCGACAGGATTTTGACGCTCGTGAACGCCGCCGTTTCGTAGCCGGCATTCGCGAGAATCTCCGCGATATGCGGTTCGTCTGCGGGAATCGTATCGCTGTTTCGCATGACGCCGGTCGAACGGGGATAGCGCCCCGTCAGCATCGTGGCATGCGAAGGCACCGTCAGCGGCGCGTGACAGAACGCGCGGTCGTAGCGAATGCCCCCCCGCGCGAACGCGTCGATGACCGGGGTCTCCGCGACCGAGTCGCCGTAGCAGCCGAGAAAGTCCGCGCGCGTCGTGTCGAGCGTGACGAGCACGATCGAGGGGCGTTCGTCGCGCGATCCGCAGCGCAGCAGCAGGGGGAGGAGCACCACGGCGATCGCGATCGCGATCGTGATCGTGCTGCCCTTCGTACTCCGTGCAATCCCGCGGTTTCTGCCGATCGGACTGTTTGCGATCCTGCGGTTTCTGCCGATCGTGCCGTTTCGTCTTCGCATCATGTGCGAAATGTACCAATTTTGCCCCGCGCGGGGCGAATCGAATTGACGCCAGTCGCCGAAAGCCCCGAAACTGGAGTCCTGGGCGGGCAGCGCAGGTGACAGGGCCGGTCGGCCCGCAAACGTCCGATCACGACAGGCAGGCAAAGAGGTGGATTCGATGAGCGGCGTCAGGATCGTTCTTGCGCAGATCAATACGCATGTAGGCAATCTGCGCGGCAACGCGCACAGGATTCTGGCGGGCATCGAGGAGGCCGAGCGCCTCGAGCCCGACCTGATCGCGTTCCCCGAGCTTACGGTTTCGGGCTACTCGCCCGAGGATCTGCTCGAACGCGCCCGCTTCGTCCGCGACTGCGAAGAAGCGGTGGCCGAAATCGCGCGCCGCGTCGGGAAGACAGCGGTCGTGATCGGCTTTCCGCATCGCACACCGGCCGGCCTCTTCAATTCCGCCGCGATCCTGCAGCACGGGAAAATCCAGGGCGTCTATCACAAGATGCTGCTCCCGAATTACGGCGTGTTCGATGAAAAGCGTTACTTCACGCCCGGCGATCGCGGCCTGGTTCTCACGATGAACGATCTGCGGATCGGGTTTCACGTGTGCGAGGACTCGTGGTGGGCCGACGAGAAGCCGACAACGTGCGCGGCCGCGGCGCATGTAGACGCCGTGCTGAATATCAGCGCGTCGCCCTACACGCGCGCGAAGTTCGAAGACCGCCGGCACATTCTGCGCGAAGTCGCGAAGCGCACGAAGAGCCCCATCGCGTACGTGAATCTTGTCGGGGGGCAGGATGATATTCTGTTCGACGGCGGGAGTGTCGTTGTTTCGCGGGAGGGCGAAATCACGCAGAGCGCGAAACGATTCGAAGAAGATTTCATGGCGCTCGAGTTCACGCGGCGGGAGGGGCGCGGCGATCCGCCGACCGACCGGAACGCGTGCGACTGGGATGAACTGCGTCTTGACGTGCGCGATCGTGCGCGCGACGGCGCGCGGGAACGGGCGCCGATCAACGTGCGGCCGCTCCCCGAGATGGAGCCGCTCGAAGAAGAAGTGTATAAGGCCCTGGTGCTCGGCACGCGTGATTATCTGCACAAGAACGGCTTCGCGAAAGCCGTGATCGGGCTGTCTGGCGGGATCGACTCGGCGCTCGTTGCCGCAATCGCGTCCGACGCGCTCGGGTCCGAAAACGTAACCGGCGTCACGATGCCGAGCGAGTTCACGAGCGCGGGAACGCGCACCGACGCCGAAGCGCTCGCGGAAAATCTCGGAATCCGGTTCGAGGAGATTCCGATCGGGCCCGTGGTCGACGCGTTCGAAACCGCGCTCGCCGTGCCGTTCGAGGGAACCGAGCGCGGGATCGCCGAAGAGAACATCCAGGCGCGCGCGCGCGGCACGCTTCTCATGTCGCTCTCGAACAAGTTCGGCTGGATCGTGCTGAACACGGGGAACAAGAGCGAGAGCGCCGTCGGCTACTGCACGCTGTACGGCGACATGTGCGGCGGTCTCGCCGTTATCGCCGACGTGCCCAAGACGCTCGTCTACAAAGTGTGCCGCTGGCGGAACGAGGAGGCGGGCCGCGAACTGATCCCTGTCTCGACGATCGAACGTCCGCCGAGCGCCGAACTGCGCCACGATCAGAAGGACAGCGATTCGCTTCCGCCGTACGACTTTCTCGACGCCGTGCTCGCCGGCTTCATCGAGAAGCAGATGAGCGCCGAAGAACTGATCGAAGAGTTCGGCGAGAAGGACACCGTGTACCGCATTCTGAAGATGGTGCGGAGCGCCGAGTACAAGCGCCGTCAGGCTGCGCCGTCGATCAAGATCACGCCGCGCGCGTTCGGCCGCGGCCGGCGCATCCCGATCACGAACGGATACTCCGCCGAGAACCGCTTCGTCTGACCCGCCCGATCACTCTCCTACTGCTCGAGCGCGCGCGGGAACAGAATGTTGTTTTCGAGATGGATGTGCTGGTGCATGTCGCCCTCCAGCGTCTCGAGGCCGTGCCAGAGCGCGCGCCACGTGGTGCAGGCATCTTCCGGCACCGTGTAGTTGTCAGACAGTTCGCGCAGGCGGCGAAGCGCCGAGCCCGCGGACTCGTGCTCGTGTTCCATGACGGAGATCGGGGCGTTCGCGACGGCTCCGCGCCCGTGCTCGATCATCGGAAACAGGATCTGCTCTTCCTTCGCCATGTGGACTTCGAGTTCGTCCTTCAGTTCGATATAGACCGTCAGCAGTTCCGCGAGGCGTTCGGGATCGCGCGGCCCGTGCGCCGCGACCACCTTGCGCGCCATCTGCTCGAGGCGCGGCAGCTCCTCTTTGAGCGGCACGTGATAGGTCGCCAGGATGTGCGAAATGAGGTCCGCAAGCGGCTCGTTTTCCCAGCTCTTGCCGGCCGCGTCGTTCGTGGCCAGTTCCTGCTCGATTTCCGCGAGCAGTTTCTGTGTGTCGAGTCCCTTCTCGTCGCACACGGTCTGGAGCGGCTTCCCGCCGCCGCAGCAGAAGTCGATGCCGTAGCGGTGATAGACCCGGGTGACCGCCGGGTGGCTGGCGGCGAGCTTGCCTACGCGCACATCACTCGTGATGCTCATGATTTTCTCCCTGATGTCAGCACTGTTTCCAGCGCGTCGAGTGTTTTGTCTGCATCGACGTGCGCGGAGCCGGATTGCGGGCCCGCGCCAGTCAGTGCGTGAATCGTTCCCATTACTATTACAGTCAGTTGTTCGGGCGCGATATCGTTCCGGATCGTCCCCGCTTCGGCTCCCTCGCGAATGGCGCGAAGGATGTACTCGCGCGTTCGCCGCACGAGTCCGCGAAGCTGGCTGACCGTCATGTCAGGAAGGACGTCGGGCGCCTGCTCGGACCGGAGCATCCACGCATGTCCCGCGTTGTCCGCCAGCGTATTCACGCGATTGCGGACGAGACGTATGAGCCGCGGCAGAGCAGGGGCGCGGGAGTAGGGGAACGTGTCTTCCACGGCCTCGATCGTGATCAGGGCCGCTTCCGCGACGATATCCTCGAGTGACGAATAATGGCGATAGAGGGCACCGTTCGTGAAGCCGACCTCCTCGGCCAGGGTCGCGATGGTGAGCCCCTTGCGCCCGCCGCGGCCCAGAATGCTGAGGGCGGCGAATGCGATGTCGTCCCGGCGCTCGTCCTTCGTCTTGCGTGGAGCCCTTGTCTTGCCTGTTTCGTTCATAAACCAGATAGTAAGTAAACGTTTACTTACTAGCAAGGAGAATCGCAAGAGGGCCTGTGGCGTCACTACAGGGGCGCTCCGCCCCCAAAGCCCTAGAATCGATAGCTGGTGGAGCCGTGGATCACGCGGGAATCTTCGCCATTCCCCCTGGTCCAGTCGGCCGAGAGCGTGAGATAGCAGCGGGCCGGCAGGTTCATGGCGACCTCGGCCGTGGTCCAGGTCAGGCGCCGTTCTTCCGGATTCGTCTCCGTCGGGTCCTCGCGTCGTTCGCCCCGCGTACCCGAAACCGTCGTCCGACTGCCGAGGCTCACGCCCAGTGTGCCGGTGAGCAGCCGCCCGTTGCCCCTGCCGTTGTCGTAAACGGTGGCCCGTGTCCGCAGGCTGAGGCCCGAGAGCTCGCGCAGATTGAGACCGGCGGTCCAGTCGGTCGAACGCGCTTCGCCGGCAGAACCTCCCGAGCGCACGCGGTGGCGCAGCGATGTCCGGAATCGCGTGCCGAGCCGATGGGTGACGCCGCCCCATGCGCCCTGGCGGTAACTGTCGTCGAAGTCTGTTTCCGGCGTGATCATGTGGCGATAGAGCCTGACAGCACGGCGGTTGTCGAAACCGGACTCGAGTGTGAGGGCCCTCGTGATGCTGAATCGGAGGGAGGCGTATGTGTTCGTGAAGGACAGGCGGCGATCTTCGGCTTCGTGGCGCCAGCCCCGATTGATGTCGACCTGCTGGGACAGGCTGAAGGAGAGCCGGTCGCGCCGGACTCGATTCTGCAGAAAGAGGTACTCCCGATTGATGTCGCTCTCGCCATAGGAACCGATCGCGCCCACCGTGATCGAAAGGCTGCGCCCGCGGGTCGGCTTCCGCCCGTATTCGACGAAGCCGCCGAACTCGCGGATGTCCTGCGAGAGTCCGTAGTCGCGCGCGCCGGGTTGCGTGCCCGCGAACAGGCCCGTTTTCCATCGCGCCCACTCCTTTCTGCCAAGCACGCCGTCGAAAACACTGACCGCCGCGAGCGATGCCGAGGTCTGACGCCCGAGCGTGACTTCTGTTCCGTGCCGGTCCCAGGCGCGTGACGCCGAGAGCCGATAGACGCGCGACCGCGAACTCTGCGGGGAGTCGCCGTTCGAGAGTGTTCTGTATGTCCTGCGCATGCGGACATCGACTTCCGCACCCCATGCCGTTCCTGCGATACGCGACCCGCGGACACGGAGATCGATTGCGGGCTGCGTGTAATCGTCCCCGTTCTCCGAGAGGTTGCTGCTGCCCGTGAAGCGGAGCGCGAAGCGGCCGCGCAGCCCCTGTTGTTTCAGGAAAGATCCGGAAGGGCGCCGGCGCTGCACCGCGGACGTCGCATCAGCCTCGGGAGACGGGGCGGAGAGCGCGGAGCCGGGGGGGGCGAGTGCGGGCGCGGAAGGAACGCGCACGATCGTAACGATGTCCCCCGCGCGGATTGCAGCGGAGTCCTCGAGCATCGTGCATGCGGCCGAATGTGAAGCGAGGGACGTGACAAGGAGAGTACTGATGCGAACGCCGTTCCGCGCGACGTCCAGTTCCGCCCCCTCGCGCACGCCGTCGTCCTTGCCTAGGTCGACGTAGATGGTCTTCGCCGTCACGAACGTCACCGTTCCCTCGGTGCGGCCTTCCGCGCATGCGGCACGCGGCGTGATCACGAGAATGGTGATCGCTATCGTCAGGAGCCTTGCGACGGCAAACCACGCAAGGCGCTGGTGCATCATCAGTCCCCGCATATCTATTTCCGCCCGTCAGGGTGGCAGTCATAGCACGCGAAGCTCTCGTAGATGAATCCCTGCTCGCCGTCATGCTGGTCGGTGACATCGTTTTCATCGCTGTGCTTGTGACAGTCGATACAGCTGAAGGTCGAGAAGTCCCCCGGGGAGACGTGGCATTCCGTGCAGTCGTCCCAGGTCTCGCCCTTTCTGTGCTTTCCGGTGAAGATCGGGAAATACGTGCCGTCGTGATCGAATACCGCGCCCTCCCACATCGTCGTGTTGTGACAGTCCGTGCAGTCCGTCGGGAAGCCGGCGCCCGGGTGGTCCGGAACCGCGTTCTCGTAATCAGTCTGGTGACACGCGTAACAATCGGCCGACGTCGTCGAGAAGAGCGCGCCGCCCACGTGACAGTCGGAGCAGTTCGCGTCCGCATGTCCCTGCGTGAGTGCGAAGAACGAGTGGTCGTAGATCCCGTTCTCCCAGCCGCTCAAATCATGGCAGCTCGCGCAGTCGGTTGCGAATTCGGCGTCGGCGTGGATCGGCTCCTGCGAGTTGTCGAAGTCGGCCATATGACACGCTTCGCAATCAGTCGGCGTGCCCGCGAAAACGCCGTCGATGTGGCAGCTCGCGCAGTCGACCCCGGCGTGGCCCTGGGTCAGCGTGAAGAAGTCGTGGTCGAACGTGCCGTCGCCCCACTCGCTTGTCGTATGACACTCCGCGCAATCCGTCGGGAAGTTCGCGACGATGTGATCGGGCTCGCCCGCACCTTCGTAGTCGAGCTGATGGCACGCGTAACAATCGCTCGAGGTTGTCGAGAAGAGTTCACCGCCCACGTGGCAGTCGGAACAGTTCGCGTCCGCGTGGCCCTGCGTGAGTGCGAAGAACGAGTGGTCGTAGATGCCGTTTTCCCAGCCGCTCAGGTCGTGGCACGATGCGCAGTCTGTCGCGAACTCGGCGTCGGCGTGGATCGGCTCCTGCGAGTTGTCGAAGTCGGCCATATGGCACGCTTCACACGTTGTCGGCGTCTCCGAGAAGTCGCCCCCCACATGACAGCTCGCGCAATCCACGCCCGCGTGGCCCTGGCTCAGCGTGAAGAAGTCGTGGTCGAACGCGCCGTCGCCCCACTCGCTCGTCGTATGACAGCCTGCGCAGTCGGTCGGGAAGTTCGCGGCGATATGATCGGGCGCTGTAGTCGCTTCGAACGTCGCCTGATG
Organism: Candidatus Eiseniibacteriota bacterium; assembly: GCA_029262235.1. Classification (GTDB taxonomy): domain Bacteria; phylum Orphanbacterota; class Orphanbacteria; order Orphanbacterales; family Orphanbacteraceae; genus JABDJQ01. The sequence continues at coordinate 100,068 of JAJCZU010000002.1, forward strand.
GCACGCATAGCAGTCGGCCGACACTTCCTCGTACGCCTGGCCCTCCAGGTGGCAACTGGCGCAGTCAACGCCCGCGTGCCCTTCGCTCAGCGGGAAGAACGAGTGATCGAAGTCCGCGCCGGCCCAGGCTGTGGTCTGATGACAGGATTCGCAGTTCGTAATCAGTCCGGCTTCGTTGTGATCGGGATCCTTTGCGCGGTCGCGATCGGAAACATGGCAGACTTCGCACGCTGTCGGGGTCCCTATATATTGAAGCTCGCCGACGACAGAGGCATGGCACTCGGCGCACTCGGCAGTCAGATGCGCGCCGGTCAGCGGGAATCGCGTCGACTGATGGCCCCGTCTGAATGCCGCCGGGTCTTCGAAAGTCACGGTCGTGTGGCACTGGCTGCAGTCCGTCCCGAATTCCGTCTCGTGGATGTCCTGATGGCAGTCGATGCATGCGGGGCCCGCGACTTCGAACTTCAGATTGACGTGGCAACTGAGACAGGGAACGGTTTCGTGACTGTTCTCGAGCGCGAAGCCGTGCTTCTCATGCTTCCAGTCTTCGCTGAATTTCGCAGGCACCCATCCTGTCGCGCTATGACAGAGGTTGCAGTTCTCCTCGAGATCGCCGTGAGGACTCGTCTGGTCCGCGGCGAACCCCTGGATCGTGAGACCCGCGAAGCCCGCGCCGATCATGAGAAGCAGGATGCCGATGCGCCTCATGACTTCGCCCTCCCGACAGGAACGCCATCGGAGTGGCAACTTTCGCACGACGCATCAATCGGTTTGAAACGCGTGAATGCGCCGGCGGCATCGGACTCGCTCTTGTGACAGGCCGCGCAGGCGACGTTCGAATGCGCGCCTTCGAGCGGGAACGATGAATCGCGGTCGTGCACGAAGCCCGGCGCGGGCCGGAACGCATTCTGGTCGTGACACTGCGCGCAGTCGGGCGCGAACTGGGCGCGGTGCGGATCCTGATGACAGTCGGCGCACGCGGCGTCAGCAACCGTAAACGCGAGGGGCGGGTCGAGCGGCGGGCCGAGGGAGAGCGTCGAAACGAGAGGCTGATGCGCCATGTCAGCGTGACAGGCGAAACAGGGGACGGCGGCGTGGGCCCCTTCGAGCGGGAACGAAAAGCGGGCGTGCATGCCGGCATCGACGAGCGTCGGCGTGAAGCCCTGCACGTTATGACAATCGGCGCACGTCCCGGCGCGCTCGATGACTTCGCGGCCGTTTCCGGCACGGTCCGGTGCTTCGCTGCCCGCGTATTCGCTGCCCGCGTATTCGCTTCCCGCGTATTTTGCGCCGTGCGGATTCATATGGCAGTCGATACACGCCGACCCGTCGAGTCCGAAAAAGATTCCCGCAGGCCCCAGCAGGTCGTGGTCGGCGAGCACGGGCAGGAACTCGCGAACGGTTCCATGGCATTTTTCGCACGAAACGCCCGCGTGCGCCCCCTCGAGCGCGAACGGGAGGGAGGCGTGGTCCTGCGTCGTAAACGTCGAGGGACTCCAGTCTGCGGTCGTGTGACAGGATGCACATTCGCCGCCGCTGTCTGTGAGTGTGAGCTGACCGGCGTGTGCATCCTGATGACAGTCCGCGCAGAGTGCATGTGGCGGCCGGAGCGATACGCCGGCGGAACCGAGATCGCGCGCGAGCAGGCCCGCGGTGTTCCCGGTGTGACAGCTTGCGCAGGGAACGAGTTCGTGTTTTCCGTCGAGCGGGAACGGGCTCTGCGCATGCCGGGCGACCGTGTAGGTCGACGGGCTGAATCTGTTCACGGTGTGACACGCGGCGCAATCGGCCTGTCGGCCGGCGAGCGTCGCCTGGCCCGCATGAGCATCCGTGTGACAGTCGCCGCAGCTCTGGAACGCGGGCCGTGCCACGCGCCGCTCCGCTTCACCGTGACACGCCTGACAATCGACAGCGGCATGCGCCCCGCGCAGAGGATAGGCGGTCCGGGCATGATCGAAACCGGTCGTTGCCACATCAAGAAAACTCGTCTCGACATGACAGTCGGCGCAGGCGGTTCCGAGTCGCCCCGCGTGCACGTCTTCATGACACGAGGCGCAGTTCGTCTCGAGCCCGATCCACGGGCGGTGGCCCCCCTTGAGCAGGTCGACAATGGGTGACTTCCGCAATTCCTGTTTGTGACAAACGCCGCAGGTTGCATCCGCATGCTTTCCATTGAGCGGCCATCCCGTCGAGGCGTGATCGAACGTACCGACCTGCAGCGCCTTGTCGTCGATCAACGGGAAGTCGCGGCCGGCGTGATCGGGATGACAGGACGCGCACTCTCCCGACTCAGCCTGCCCGTGCAGTCCGCGCCCTTCGGACACGAGTTGCCCGATCCCTTCATGGCACGCCATGCACTGATTGCTGATGTTCTGGTCGCGCCCGATGCCGTGGCACTTGAGGCAGTTCAGCGCTCCCTCGAGATCTTCGTGAACACGCGCGAGCGGACCCGGCGAAAACTGGGCTTCGGCACGGCTTGCGCGCCCGCAGAGCACGAGCAGCAGAAGCACGCAGACGATCAGGGGACCGTTCTGTTGCAGTTCGATGCTCATGCGTGACTCGTTTCCCGCGGGATGGCGACATCGCGGCTGACCATGCGGATGCCGATGCGTTCCAGAAACGGAAACGGCGGTTCGCCGCCGACGCGGATTACGACGTTGTCGTTCGGGATCGTGCGGGATTCTCCGCCTGCGAGCGCGAGCGTTACCTCGCCCTCGGTGATCTGCTGGATCTGGCTTTGCAGCAGCACTGCGATCTTGCCCTGCGCGGCGGCCGCGTCCAGTTTTTCGCGGTTGCGATCCTTCGCGCGCTTGAACTCCTCGCCCCGATAGCTGAGCGTCACGACGGCGCCTTCCTGATCGCAGGCGCCGAGCGCCGATTCGATCGCGCTGTCTCCGCCGCCGACAACGAGCACGTGCTTGCCGCGAAAAACTTCCATTTCGGCAACGTCGTAAAAGACCTTCTCGCGTTCTTCGCCCGGGACGCCGAGTTTGCGCGGTGTGCCGCGCCGGCCCATCGCGAGTACCACGCGCCGCGCGAGTCGCACCGTTTCTTCGTTCGTCGAGACGGCAAGAAACTCGCCCCGCTTTTCGATCGCGGTCACGCGCTGGTCCGTCTGCACGACCAGGCCCGACCGCGCGATCACCTTGTCCCAGATTTCGATCAGATCTTCTTTCGAAGCGTCGCGCACCCAGAGATCGCCGAAGAGCGGAATGTTGACGGGTTCGGCGAGCAGCAGTTTGTGTCGCGGATACTTGCGAATCGTGTTGGCGGGCGTGCCCTGGTCGAGCAGAGCGTAGTCGAGTCCCTGGCGCAACGCTTCGAGACCGGCGCTCAGCCCGGCCGGGCCGGAGCCCACGATGATCACGTCGTGCACGCGTTCGTTCGGCGCGGTTCGCGCGGGCGCGCTCTCCTTCAACTCGCGCGCCACGCTCTCGATCGCGAGCTTGCCTTCGTTGATCGCGTTCTTGATGAGCCCGCGCCCTCCGAGTTCGCCCACAATATAAACGCCGGGCACGTTCGACTGGAAGTCGAGGCCGATATCGGGCATTTCGACGCGATGCACCGCTTCGCCGGTCGCCATGATGATCGCGCCGACGGGGCACGCATCGGCGCACTTGCCGTGGCCGACGCAGAGGGATTTGTCGACGACGGCGAGTTTTCCCTGCATGGCGATGGCCCCCTGTTCAGGGCATACGGGTATGCATGCCGTGCACCCTACGCATACGTCGGCCCGCACGATGGCTTTGAGCTGCCCGTCGTCTTCGCCCGTCTCCTGGGAGAGGGGTGCGCCGACCATCTCGTACACCTGCATCGCGATCCCGCAGCCGGGGCAGTAGAGCGCGCCGGTCGGCACGTTTTCACGGCAGCGCGGGCAGGCGGCGCCGTCCGGATCCGAGCCGCCGGGAGCGTCCGCGCGCTTCCGCATGTACGACCGGATGAAGAGCATGGTTACGAGAATCGTGACGATTGTTGTGATGAAGGCTTCCATAGTGCGTCCTACCAGAACCAGGTTGCGCCCATGACGACGACGACGGCGACGTGAAGTACGACCGCGAGCAGTGCGGTGACGGCGAACGGACGATGCGCGACGTGCCAGAGCCGAAAGACGCGGCGCGTGGCATCGAGCGCGCGGATCTGATGGGAGAGTTTCAGTTCGCGGCGTGCGAGCTTCATTGCCCGGCGGAAATCCTTTTTGTCGAGCGGCTGATTCGCCGCGTTCCCTTCGCGCAGCTGCTTCTGGAGCGATCGGAGCACGCGGCCGCGCCGGAAGTCGTCCACGATCAAGAGACGAATTGTCGTAAGCGGATTGCGGGACGCGAACACGCCTGCATCGACCGTAAGCATGTCTCGCAGCCTGGCGATGTCGATGTTCGTGGCCAGGCTGAGATCGGCGATCAGGTCGTCGCCCTGCATCCGGATGTCGGCGACGGAAAGCTCGGCGCCGTTTCGCGCGCGCGGAATGCGGACGTAGAGGTAGCGACCGATCACGCCGCTGAACGCCACGAGCAGCATGGCGAGATAGCCGAGCCCGATGACCCCCGTGAATCGCCAGCCCGCGTGCGTCGCGCCGAGCACCGGAATCAGGAGCCCGGCCGCGATATGGACTTCGAGCCAGCGGGGGACGGATCCCGTGAACGCGAGAAACGAGAACTGTTTGCGAATCGGGTAGAGCCAGAGAAACAGGAAAAGCGCGAACGCCAGGATCCCCGTCGACTGGCCGACCGTGCCGGATGGAGAGAACACATCGTTCAGCGGATGGCGGACGCGATCGTGGAGAGGGAGAACGTAGTACCGCAGGCCGTAGATGTTGATCAGCGCGATCAGCATGAGGGGCGGGAGAACGAGGCGGGGGACCCAGCTCTTTGGTCGTGTCTGTGCTTTGCCGGTCATGTGAGCCCTTCCCTCAACCCTGCCCATTAAGGATCGGCGCAATCGCGCCCCGCTGTAGGCCACCCCGGCCTTTATAATATGAGGCAAGGAGAGTGCCAAAGGAAGGAGCGTTTTTCAGCCCGGGAGGACAAATACAGGCAGTCTGGCACGACTGTTCCCGCTTCAGGTGGTCCGTATTGAGCCAGCTGGTTCGTTTTGTGACAGCTTGCGGCCGCGATCGGACGAGCTTCCTGTCGGGCGGCGCCCGATTTCCACTTGCCTCGAGCAGGGCTCCCGGCGAGAATGGGAGCAATTCGTGAAGGGCTTACCAAGGAGATTACGATGACCGGTGCGAACGCCACTTACGCGGACCTGTTCCGGCCCGCCGCCGCAAAGAACGCGCGGCTCTACGACCTGCTTCTGATCGTCGGGGGCTCGATCCTGACCGCGCTTTGCGCCCAGATCGCGTTCGAGCTTCCGTTGAGCCCGGTGCCGGTGACCGGGCAGACGTTCGCGGTCGTGCTTGTCGGCGCGCTGCTCGGTTCGAAGCGCGGCGCGCTCGCCATGCTCGCCTACGTAATGGAGGGGGCCGCCGGTCTTCCCGTGTTCGCGCAGGGGCGGTTCGGCCTGCCCGTGCTGCTCGGCCCGACCGGGGGGTACATTTTCGGGTTCATCATCGCCGCGTTCGTGGTGGGGCTGCTCGCCGAGCGCGGGTGGGATCGCAAGCTCGTGCCGTCCGCTCTCGCGATGACGATCGGCACCGCGTTCATCTTCCTGTTCGGCTGCACCTGGCTCGCCCGTTTTGTCGGCGCGGAGCAGGTGCTCGCTCTCGGGTTCACGCCGTTCGTGCCCGGCGCCGTCTTCAAGATCGCGCTCGCCGCGGCGCTGCTTCCCGTCGGCTGGAAACTGCTCGGCGCGACGAAGAAGTAAGAGCGCTCCAAACGGTGCCGTGTCCTTCCCGGGGTTGGAGGGGCCCGATCCGCGTTTTTCGGGGAGTTCACCTTTTGGTTAATTTCCTGTCTGGTTAATTCACCTTTTGGTTAACTCCACCATTTGGTTAATTTACCGACGGGTTACTTGCGGGAATGTGCCACAAGAGAAGTCCCATGGCAGGCAGGTAGATTTCCAGGTGCCGCCATGCGCGTTCAGACTCGCGCTGCCCCTTGAACGCGCCTGAAACCCGCGCCCGCACTGCATTTCCGCGTCGTCCGCCCTTTTTTTGCGCCCGCGTCACATTCCCGATTGACCACTAAACATCTGTGCAGTACACTCCCTTTACTAGATCGAGGGAACCCACACAATGCGCGTCGAACCGATTCAGGAACGCATCAAGGTACGTGCCGATTTCGAAGGCGCGAAGGTAACTCCTCTTCTCTTCCTGCGTAACGGGCAGAAGCATCGCGTGCTGAAAGTCAACCTGCGCTGGGAAGATCGGGAGGGGGGGCGGAAGCTCTACTACTTCTCCGTTTCGGTGGAGTCGGGCGACGTCTACCAGATGCACCTCGACAGCGCGGACCTGAGCTGGCATCTCGACTTCGTGATGCTGGAGAGCTGAGTTTGAGAGAGAAGCCGACAAGATCATGGGTGATGCATGTCGACTTCGACTCGTTCTTCGCATCGGTCGAGAAAGCGCTCAATCCGAAACTGATGGACCGGCCGGTCATCGTCGGAGCGGGCGTCATCGCAAGCTGCTGCTACGTGGCTCGCGCGCACGGACTGCACAACGGCATGCCCCTTTCGCGGGCGCGTCGTCTCTGTCCGGATGTGGTGATACTCGAGGGATCCCAGCCGACGTACCGTGCGGTGGCGCTCAAGATCTTCGATCTTCTGCGCGAAGTTTCACCGAACGTCGAGACGTTTCTCGACGACGCGTACGTCGAACTGACGGGCACCGAGCGGCTCTACGGCGCCCCGATTCAGATTGGCGACTGGCTTCGGAAGCGCGTACGCGCCGAAACGGGCCTGCCGCTGACGGTCGGAATCGGATCGAGCCGCATGGTCGCTCGTTTAGCGGGGAAGGGAGCGAAACCGGACGGGCTCGGCTATGTGCCTCCCGGCGACGAGTCCGATTTCGTGGGCCGCTTCCCGATCCGTGATTTGCCCGGTGTAGGGTTTCGCTACGGCGATATCCTCGAGCGGCTCAGAATTCGCACCATTGCTGATCTGCGCAACATGCCGCTCGAGGCCCTCACCGATCTCTTTCACTCGCATGGCGAAATCCTGTATCGCCGATGCCGCGGCGAGGACACAGCCGTTGTCGAAGAACGCGAAGTGCCGAAGTCGATCTCGCGCGAGAGCAGCTTTCACGTGAACACGGCCGACCGCAAAGAGATCGACGGCATGCTGTTCTACCTGAGCGAGCGGGCCGCGCGCACGCTGCGGCAGCTCGGGCTCGAAGCGCGCACCGTGCGCACGCGCGTTCGCTACGGCGGCGGCGGGTCCGAGGCCATGGCGCGCTCGCTCACCGTGCCGACCGACCAGCACGCGCCGCTCTTCGAGAAGGCGCTCACGATTCTCGATCGTATTTACGGCCGCCGCGAGGCGCTGCATCTCGTCGGCGTCACGCTTTCGGGCATTCGTATGGCGAACGGGCGGCAGCTCGATCTTCTCGCACAGGACGAAGCCGATCGCGAAGAGCACTTGAACGACGCGCTCGACGAAGTGCGCGACCGCTTCGGTTACTCCGCCGTGGTGGCCGGCAAGAGCCTCGACCTGCTCGGCAAGCTCGAACAGAACGATTACGGTTTCGTGCTGCGGACGCCGAGTCTGACGAAGTAGGGCGCTCGGCGCGTACGCCGAGTCTGACCAGGTAGCACGCATTTCTTTGACACGCCCTTCGCATCCCTCTACTCTGTGCGCGACCATCGAACCCGATTTCGATCCCCATCCCACAACGATCGAAAGGGATCTTCATGCGCGCGCGTCTCATCTTTCTGTTGATTCTCCTGCTGGCGACCACATTCGTGTTTCTCGTCGAGCGTTCGTTTGCGGCCGAAGACGACAACTGGCTGACCGGTTTCGAAGCGCCCCCGACGGGCGAAGGAATGGCGGGCGGGCCGGTGTATGCGCTGGCCGACTGGAACGGAACACTCGCGGCAGGCGGCGCGTTCACGGACGCGGGCACGAACACGCTGACATTCCGGCTCGCACTCTGGGACGGCGCGAACTGGAGCGACTTCGCCGAAACGGTAAACGGCAACGTGCGCGCGCTCCAGGAATACGGCGGCGACCTCTATGTGGGCGGGCAGTTCACGTTCGCGGGTCCCGACCCGATCCAGGGGATCGCGGTGTACGACGGCGCGGACCTCGCGATCGTGGGGACCGGGCTGAACGGTCCCGTGCAGGCGCTTGCGGTTTATGACGGCGACCTGATCGCGGGCGGCTCGTTTACGACGGCGGGCGGTACGGCTGCGAACAACGTGGCGCGCTGGAACGGCGTGAGCTGGGGCGCGCTCGGGAACGGATTGACCGGCACGACGATCGTCGGCCGCGCGCCCGTGCAGACACTGCGCGTGCTGAACGGCGAACTGTACGCCGGGGGCACGTTCACGACGTCCGGCGCGAACGCCGTGCAGAGCGTCGCGAAATGGAACAGCGCGGGCGGGGTGTGGGAGCAGGTCGGGACGCCGTTCAATGCGGGTGTTTTCGATCTCGCGTATTACGACAGCACCGTGTTCGCGACGGGCGATCTCGCGATCGGGGCTGCGCCGTTCGCGGGGGCCGGCATTCCCGTTTTCAACGGGCTTGCGAAGCTGGAGCCCGACTCCACATGGTCGGCGTTCGGGAACGGACTGCGCGACGGCGCTTCGAACGGGTTCGGGTATGCGCTCGAAGTCTATCGCAATGAACTGTTCGTGCTCGGCCGCTTCGATTCGTGCGCGGGCAAGGAAGCATCGTGCATCGCGCATTACGATTCACTCTGGGGATGGCGCTCGGCGGGCACCGGGTTTTCGAACGCGATCGCGGGATGGGACCTTGCCGGCTGGTCGGCACTCGCGTGGGGCGATTCGATGTACGTCGGCGGCACATTCTCGAATGCAGGCGACAAGGGCTCGGTCGTCATGGGCACCTGGTACGACCTGACGAGTGTGGGCGTGGCGGGCGGGCATGGCGTGGCGGGCGCGGCCGGCGATGTGGATGTTGCTGACGAGCGACCGAACGATGCGGAGGGGCGCGCCTTCGCCCTCGGGCAGGCGGCGCCGAATCCGTTTACGCGCAGCACGCAGATCAGTTTCCGTCTCGATGTGCCGGCGCCGGTTTCCGTAACGGTGTTCGATGTGCGGGGCCGGCATGTACGTACCCTTTTCCGGGAAACCGCGGAAGTAAGTAAACATTTACTTACTTGGGACGGATACAACGAAAAGGGCAGTCGTGTCGCCTCCGGCGTCTACTGGATTCGCCTCGACACGCCGACGGGCAGTGCCTCACAGAAGGTCGTACTCGGCCGGTGATCGCGCGTCCCATCCGTCTCGCGTGCCTTGCCATCGCCTGGGCGCTCCCGTTTCTCGCACTCCCCTCCGTGCTTCACGCGCACGACCTCTACACGAGCGGCACGATCGTTGAGCAGCGCGCCGACACGCTTCACGTTGCGATCGAGTTTCATGCAGGCGATCTCGGCCGCGTCTTCGGGCTGGATCGGAACGCCGACGACGCGATTGACAGCGCCGAAGTGGTCGCCGGCATGCCGGTCTTCGACGCCTACCTGGACACGCACGTTCGCATGGCATGGACCTCGCGCCCCGGCGCCGCCTTCGCAGGCATCGGCACTGCCGCCTCGTGGGAATGGGATTACGATCTCGCCGGGAACCCGACCGTACGTCTGCTGTACGCGTTTCCGGCGCCCGACACGATCACGTCTCTCACGTATGAGTTCGACTTGTTTCGCGATTTCGGCGAGAAGTTCCTGAACATCGGCATCGCAACGACGCCGGCGTTTCGGGCGCAGTTTCTGCTGACGATCGAGAACCCGTCGGTCGTCGTGCCGGTCCCGAAGCAAAGCCGGCGGGGCGTCGGCTTCCCGGCTTTCGTCAAGCTGGGCGTCGAGCATATTCTCGAGGGGATCGACCACATCCTGTTTCTGTTCGGGCTGATTCTGGTCGGCGGGCGGCTTCTGTCGCTTATCAAGATCGTGACGGCGTTCACGGTGGCGCACAGCATCACGCTGGCGCTCGCGGCGCTCGAGGTTGTGGCGCTGCCGCCGGCGATGATCGAGTCGGCGATCGCGCTCAGCATCGCGTACGTGGCGGTCGAGAATTTCCGGATCAAGAGCAGTGAAAATCGCTGGATCGTGACGGGCCTGTTCGGCTTCGTGCACGGATTCGGCTTCGCGAACGTGCTGCGCGACATCGGGCTTCCGAGAGACGCGCTCGTTTCGAGCCTGCTCGGCTTCAACCTCGGCGTCGAACTCGGCCAGGTCATGATCGTGCTCGTACTCTTTCCGGTCGTGCTGCTCATCGGGCGCACGCCGTGGCGCCGTTCGATCGTGTGGGCGCTCTCCGGCGCGCTCTTCGTGATCGCGATCGCGTGGTTCCTGGAACGCGCGTTCGGACTCCCCGTCGGCATCCTCTAGTCTACTTGACGAACGAAATCTTCCGCGTCCGCACATCGTCGCCGCTCCGGAGCACCGCGAAGTACGTGCCCGTTGCCACGGTGCGGCCGGCGGCGTTCGCGCCGTCCCAGATCACGACGTGCTCGCCCGCGAACTGTTCGCCCTGCTTCAGCGTGCGAACGAGACGTCCCGTGATGTCGTAAACGGCCAGGTCGACCGGGCGCGCCTCGGGAAGCGCGAAGCGAATCGTGGCGTGCTGCACGGACGGCGTCGGACCGATCGGAAAGAGGCGCAGGACGCTCGGGGCGGTTGCTTCGCCGTTTCCGCCTGCGACATCGACCGAGACTCCCTTGATGATGCGGAAGTCGTCGAGCACGGTGCCGGCGTCATCGATGAAGACGGCGTCCATCACGTTCGCGTCGATGTCGATCACCATCGATCCCAGCACGTTCATGCTGGTGACCATGACCGGATGGTTCAGCGTGCCGCCGCCGAGTTTCGAAGAGCTGCCGGGCACCGCATAGATACATCCTTCGAACTGGCCTTTTGCCTGCGAAGCTTTTTCGTAGGCGCCGTCGCCCGTTTCGGAGCCGTCGCCGCCGTCGATCGTCATGCCCGCGGTGAGCGAGCCCGACAATCCGTAGTGCCCGTTCACGAGAAAAGACCGCTCGTACGAATGGCTGTGGCCGGAGAGCACGAGGTCGACGCCGGCCGAATCGAGGATCGGCAGGAAGTTGCCGCGCATGTCGGTCATGCGTCCGCCGCTGTCGCCCGCGTTATCCGAGTTGTGCGACCCCTTCGTGTAGGGCGGGTGATGCCAGAACGCGATGATCCACTGCTGTGTGGTCGCGGCGAGGTCGCTCCGGAGCCAGGTCGCCATGGCGCCGCCGGTCGCCAGGTTGCTGCCGTCCGAGTCGAGGCAGATGAAGTGGATGTTCGCGTGGTCGAACGAGTAGTACGCCTCCGTGCCGGATGCGATGCCGCCCAGGTCGCCCGCGATCGGCATCGTGAAGAATTCGTAGTAGTCGTTGTTGGCCCCCGCGCGCACGTCATCGTGATTCCCGCGCGTCGGGAAGAGCGCCGTGTTCTCGAGAATCGTCGGGTACATATCGAAGCAGCCGGTCTGATATTCCGCGTCCGTGCCGGCGTTGTACGCGTTGTCGCCGAGCATGAGCCATACGTCCGCACGGTCCGCGCCCGCGTAGGCTTCATAGGCCGACGCCACGTCGCGCGCATCCTGCGTTCCCTGCCCCGAGTCGCCGACGATCCAGAGGCGCGACTTCTTGACCGTCCCCGCGCTCGGCGACGTCTCGAAGTAAGTCGCGGCGCCGTTCGAATAGAGCGTTTCCGTTGTCGTACCGACATCGTAGAAGTACTTCTGGTCGGGCTGCAGGCCGTCGATGCGGATCTCGTGCTCGGTCGTGAGCGTGGCGCTGCTCTCGATGCTGCTCAGAGAACCGAGCGCCGTTCCGAAGCGAACCGCGGAGCTCGTGGCCGTGTTCGTACGCCAGCGAATCGTCGCGGTCGTGTCGCCGCGCATCTGAATGTACGGGCCGCGCGTCAGAAACTCAGACGTCGTCGAGTAGTTGAGCGCGAAGTCGGCCACGAGGTCGCTGCTTGTCGCGCTCGCCTGGTGCACTTCGACCGCGAGCACGTTCTGTCCCGTCAGGAGCGCCGACGCGAACGCCGTGATGTCGGTCGCTTCGTACCCGCCGCCTTCATGCAGCGAGGCGAGCGTGGTGTAGTTGATGACACCGCCCGGCATGCTCCGGCGCAATACTTCCGTGCCGTTCAAGTACGCGACGAAACCGTCGTCGAAATTCGCCTCGATCTCGAAGAACGTGACATCCGGGAACGTGTCCGTGAACGCAAACTCGTGGCGGAAGTACGTCGTGGGGTACTTGTTGTTCGCGTCCGGGCCGAAGTCCGTCGGGGTTGCAATGAACGTTTCGCCGTATCCGAGTGGCCCCGGCCCTGATGCCCACGAGGCGTCATTGAAGGCAAGGGGGCGCCATGCGGTGCCGAGCCCCACGCCGCTGTCTTCGAACTTCCATGTCGCGCCGCGCGGAATCAGAATGATCTGGGCGGCCGCGCTTGCGGCCGTCAGCATCGAGAGAATCAGCAGGATCGCGAGTGTGCGGATCGGTCGGTTCATTCGGATACCTCGTGGGTGAATGCCAGAGATTCGGACAAGTGGCGTTCGAGTCGCGCGGCAAGCGCACGGTCCGAGTCGTTCCAGTCGTCGGGATGTTTCGTGTCGTAAAGACGCTCGAGAGCGTCCGTGTAAAACGCGGCCGCTTCGAACGGCCGGTCGATGTCGCGATACAGGTCGCCCGTAAGTGCCAGGCCGGCCGGTGTGTTCGAAAACGATGGCGGCAGAAGCGTGGCGCGCGCGAACGCTTCGTCGGGGAGGCCGGTGCGTCGCGCGATGTCGATGGCCCGGAGTACGAGCGCGGGCAGGTTGCCGAGCGCTTCGACGCCGCTGTCGACCGCCGCCAGCGCACGGGCCGGTTCGCCCGCCGCCTCATGGGCGTCTGCTTCATATAGATAGGAGGAGGGCGGCGGGGACGGATGGTGCTCCCGGGCCATGCGGTACGCTTCCGCAGCCGCGGCCGAATTGCCGGCCGCCATCTCGATGCGCGCCAGCAGTTCGTGGCCGCGATGCGAATCCGGCGCCGCGCGCAGGAAACGCGCCACCTGTGCCCGCGCTTTTTCCAGGTCGCCCTGTCCGAGATGCACTTCCGCTTCCGCAAGATCGAGCCACGCGTCGTCCGGCGCCAGCGCCCGGATCTCGGCGAAGTCGGCCAGCGCCGGCTCCCATTCCTTGTGCGCGCGGTAGAGTTCCGCCCGTTTCCATAGAATGGCCGTGTCATGGGGGCGGGATCGGAGCGCCTCGGTTGCTTCGGCAATGAGGACGTCGAGCTGGCCGTGCGCCCAGGATGCCGGGGCGGCGAGAAGTATCAGACCGATCGTCAAAGCAAGGCGCCGCATGCGCAGTTCTCCCGCGTACCAGGGTGTCGAATCGTGAGGCCGGGAGCGTTCTCGATCAATCTCGATGGGGTGTATAAAGATAGCGTGCCCCAGGCTCCACTCCTAATAGATTCTCATTTTCCATGCTTGTGTGCTACTCAAATGTTTAGTATTCTCGCGACAACATCATGACTGAGCAAACACGACCCTCCCGCGCCAGGCGGCCGGGAGCGCCGTTCGTCCCGCTCCATCTGCAGAGCCACTTTTCGCTGCTTCACGGAACCGCGTCCCTCGCGGAACTGGCGACCTGGCTCGAAGCCGAAGGGATCGAGGCCGCGGCGCTCGTCGACCGCAACAATGTTTACGGCGCCGTTTTCTGGCATGCCGCGATGGCGAAACTGCGCAAGCGCGCGATCACAGGCGCGGAAGTGGACGGCGCGTTCTGCGTGGGTGGTGAACGGCGGGGGGCATCGTCGGGGACGGAGCGGCGCGAGTCATCGGGTTCGGATGGGCGCGAGTCCGTTACTTCTCTCGACCGGTCGGCCTGGCCGAACCGGCCAAAAAAAGAGGCCGACCGGATCCGAGAAGCAACTCCTCGCGCCGGATCCGGACACGAAGGAGCACGGGCGAACTCCGGACCCGAAGCCTCACGCACGAAACCGTTACGCGAACACACCGTCGGTCGCGGCGAGAAGAATCCGGAGGGAGTGCTCGGAGCGGGCGCGCCGGCGAACACCACCGGCGAATCCGAAAACTCAGCGACAGCAAGCTCCGCACTGGCGAACGCCACACTATCAGTCCCTGCATCCGAAAACTCCGCGCGAACATTCCGTGAAATCACGCCGGGCACACGCGACAGCGGGAACGAGTCGCATGATCCGCCCGGGTTTGTTCACGCCGGAGTTTCCGGAAGTGCCGGTCCCCGGAGCCCTGAGCCCCATTGGCCGGTACGCCAGGGCGAAGGGCGGAGGGGATCGGGCGCCACGGGAACTTCCCACGGCGCGACAGGACCCGGGCGCGGGAATAATGAAACCCGTCACGCTTCCGCCGTGCTGCTCGCGCGCGATTTCAACGGCTATGAAAACGTGTGCCGGGTGGTGTCGGCGCGCCAGCTCGATCCGCAGTTCGATCTCGTGCACGCGATCATCGAAGATGCGCGCGGGCTCTTCGTGCTCGTACGCGATCCGGCGCTCGCGCGGGCGCTGCGGCCGCATCTCGCGCCGGGCGCGCTCTGGATGGAGGTGTCGCTCTGGACCGGGCCGCGCATGCTCGCGCTGCAGCGCGAAACGGCGCACGCGCTCGGGATCGGGCTCGTGGCGGGCGGCGCGCTTGCGATGCGGTCAGGCGAAGACGCGATGCACCAGCGCGTTCTCGCGGCGATTCGCACGAACGGCGTGGCGAGCGAGATGCGGGGCGAAGATCTTGCGGACCCCGCAGGGTATCTGCGCCCGGTCGCGGAACTCACGGCGCTGCTGGCGCGTGAAGCACCCGAGGCGCTCGCGAATGCGCGTCAGATCGCCGACGCCTGTACGCTGAACCTTCTGCGCGACAAACCGATCTTTCCCGACTTTCCGCTCGGCGCGAACGAAACCGCCTATTCACGTCTGCATCATTTGAGCTATGAAGGGCTACGTTTTCGTTACGGTGACGCGATCACGCCTGTCATCACCGAACGCCTCGACCGCGAACTGCAGATCATTCACAAGACAGGCTTCAGCGAATACTTTCTCGTAGTGGGCGACCTCGTCAGGTTCGCGCGCGAGAAGCGCATTCCCGTTGTCGGGCGCGGCTCGGGCGCGAGTTCGATCGTCGCGTACATCCTGGGGATCACGAGCGTCGACCCCATTCGCTATCGCCTGTACTTCGAGCGCTTTCTGAACTCGCTGCGCGACGACTGGCCCGATCTCGACATCGACATCTGCTGGCGCGGGCGCGACGACGTGATCGACTATGCGTACGAACGCTACGGACGCGACCGCGTGGCGATGATCTCGACGCACAATCACTATCATCCGCGTTCGGCGTTTCGCGATGTCGCGCGCGCGTTCGGCATCCCGACCGACACCGTGAACCGCATCAGCAAACGCATGCCGCGCGAGATGGACGAACCGATCCCGTCGTACTTCGGCCATTCGAATCTGCTGCGCGAATATCCGCGCAATCAGGAGCCGTACCGCGCGGTGCTGCAATACGCCGAGGCGCTCCGGGGCGCCCCTCGCCATCTCGGGATTCATTGCGGCGGTATCGTGATCGGCGACCGCCCGCTCGCACGTCTTACCGGGCTCGAAGAGGCGACGAAGGGGATCGTGGTCACGCAGTACGAAATGGATTCGATCGAACAGATCGGGCTCATCAAGATCGACCTGCTCGGGAACCGCGCGATTTCGACCATTCGCGAAACGCTCTCCCTCGTGCGCGAGCGCCGCGGCGAAGATATCGATATGGACACGATTCCGCATGACGAGGAGAAGACGTCCGCGCTGCTCAAAACCGGCCGTACGCTCGGCTGCTTTCAGATCGAGTCGCCCGGCATGCGGAACCTGCTGCGCATGATCGGCACGAAGAACATGCGTAAAACGATCGCGGCGCATTCGCTCATTCGCCCCGGCCCCGCGTCGTCCGGCATGAAAGAGGCGTACGTGAAGCGCGTGCGCGGCATGGACAATACGCACTTCAAGCATCCCGCGCTCGGCCCGCTGATCGGCGATCTGCTCGAAGACACCTTCGGCGTGCCCCTTTACGAAGAAGACGTGATGGCCGTGGCGAGCCGCGTGACCGGGATCTCGCTCGAAGAGGGCGACCTGCTCCGGCGGCGCATCGGCGAAGCGAAGGACGAAGTGAAGATGCGCGCCCTGACCCATACGTTCCTGGCGCTCGCCGTGCAGCGCGGCGTCGATATCGGAATCGCGAAGGAAGTGTGGCGCCTCATCGCGCGCTTTGCGAGCTACTCGTTCTGCCGCGCCCATGCCGCCGGCTACGGAGTGCTCGCGTACCAGACCGCGTGGCTCAAGGCGAACTATCCCGTCGAGCACGCCGTTTCGCTTCTCAATAATCATCAGGGGATGTATCCCACGCGCGTGCATTTCGAAGAGGCGCGCCGGCGCGGGATTCCGATTCTGCAGGCATGTGTACAGAAGAGTGAGGATGAGTTTGTAATGGAGGGGGTGGTAGGGGGGCGCGAGTCCGGTGCTTCTCTCGACCGGGCGGCCTGGCCGAACCCGCCAAAAAAAGAGGCCGACCGGATCCGAGAAGCAACTCCTCGCGCCCTCTCCGCCCCCGCCATAATAGTGGGGGAGGAGGAAGAGGCGGCGGACGGAATCGGAATAAGAGCGGAAAGAGAAGAAGTGGAATCGGATGCGGAACGAGAAACGGGAACGGAAGCGGAGGCGACGCCTTCTCCTGCTCTTTCTCTTTCTCCTTCTTCCTCTTCTCCTCACTTCGCGCGAGGCGTGAAGGGGGGACCGTCGTCGTCTTCTCCGCGGCCTTTGTCCGCACCGGGTCCTGTTGCGTCCGGCGAATCGTCTTCTGCTGCGTCCGGGCCGGGTGGCGCGTCGGACGGGGACCCCGGCCGAGCCTGTCGAGGACGGGGTCCCCGGACGCGACAGGACCCGGCCCCGCCCGAAGAAAACCATTCCCCGACGCGACAGGACCCGGTGCCGGTGCCATCAACGCCGCCGAAGAAGCCGCCGACCGATCCCCCCTTCGACGCCGGTATTCGCGTGGGTCTTGGCCTTGTCCGCGACCTTTCGCACGCGGTCCGCGAGCGGATCTACGCGGAGCGTCCGTTTCGTTCGCTGGGGCACTTTCTACGCAAGGTGGCGCCGCCGCGGCGGGACGCGGAGAACCTGATCCTGATCGGGGCGTTCGACTGGACGGGGCTCGCGCGGACGGAGCTGCTCTGGGAGCTCTACGCGAAGTACGACGGGAAGAAGGCGCTCCGGGCGAAGGAGAAGAACGGGCGAGACGGGCTCTTTTCGGACGAGGAGATTTACCCGGGCGAGACGGGCGAGACGGGCGGGAGTGGGGGGGGCGCGGGCGGTGCCGGGGCAGGTGGGGGCGGCGCGCGCACGAAACGCCGGATCGCGCTCACGGATTTTTCACTCGAAGAGAAACTGCATCACGAGCTTCGCATTCTGGGTCTTGCGATCTCGGCGCATCCGATCGCACTCATTCGCGGAAGCGACCGGTGCCGGGGCGCGATCAGCGCACGCGCGTTTCACGAAACGGCGGCGCCGCGTTCGCGCGTGGTGTTCGTCGGGGTGCGCGACGCCTGGCGCACGACGCCGACGAAAAAGGGCGAGATCATGATGTTCCTGACGCTCGAAGACGAGCACGACCTCGTCGAGTGCACGCTCTTCCCGCGCGTCTACAAACGCTACGCGGAAGTCACGCGCATGCCGGGTCCGTTCCGCGTGACGGGCCGCGTTGACGAGCAGTACGGGGTCAAAACGATCACGGTTGACCATCTTGAAGCGTTCGGCGTCGACGCGGCACTCATGGAAGCGCTTTGAGCTGAAAATCTGCTACCCTCGGCGCATGCACAGCAGTGAAATCATGAAGTTCGAAGACAAGGACGCGGGCCTCTGCGGCTGGGTGGTCATCGACTCGCTGTTCGACGGACAGGCGAGCGGCGGCCTTCGCATGGACCCGAACGTAAACGCCGACCAGCTCGGCACTCTCGCGATGACGATGACGGCGAAGTACGGCTACTACGGGCTCCCGAAGGGGGGCGCGAAAGCGGGCATTCGCCACGATCCCGGAGGATCCCCCGCGCGCACTCAGGAAGTGCTGCTGGCGTTCGGTGCGAAGATCGCGGATCTCGTTCAGGAGCGCCGCTACTTCCCGGGGCCCGACATGGGAACAAACGATGAGTGCATACGCCTCGTGCTCGAGGGCGCGGGCGTACGGACGAACGACACCTCGCTCTGGGACACGACGGACTCGGGGCTCTTTACGGCCGCCGGTGTGGTCGAGTCTCTGCGCGTGGCGCTCGCACGATCGGGCAGGGAGCTTGCGGGCGCGCGGGTGCAGATCGAAGGGATCGGAGCGGTCGGCAGCAACGCGTGGCGCATTCTGCAGAAGCAGGGCGCGTGTGTCGTGGCTGTTTCGAATCGCTACGGGGCCATCGTGAACGAGGACGGGATCGAGGTGTCGCCGCTTTTGCACTGGCTTTTCATAGAGGGGGGCGACGCGATTCAGAGCTACCCGGGCGCGCGGCCGCTTGACCGGCTCGCGTTCTATGAACTCGAGACCGACGCGTTCCTGCCGTGCGGCGGCTCGTTCACGCTGGGTGAGGAAGAGGCCGCCACGCTGGCCGCGCCCCTCATCGTAGCGGGTGCCAACGCCCCCGTGTTCGGCCCGGCCTGGCTAACGCTGGAGGAGCGCGGGAGCGCGATTCTCACGCTGCCCGATTTCGTCACGAACAGCGGCGGCGTGGTCGGCGGCGCCCTTCGTTACGCGGGCCTCAGCGCGAACGAAACCGTGCAGGCCGTCGAACGCATCGTCGGCAGCGCAGTGACGGGGCTGCTCGAGCACGGATCGCGGAACGGCGCGGTCGAAAAGGGCGGGCGCTCGCTCGTGAAACTCGCGGAAGGCATCGCGCACAACCGCTTTCAGGCGATGCAGGCGAAGCCACGCTCGCACCTGCTGCTCTGGGGGATGCGCGCGAAGCGGCTCGGCCTTCTGCCCGACTTCGTGAGCCGCGCCGGTGCGGCGCGTTACGCGGCTGCGCTCACGGACTGGGTGCGGGAAATCGAAGCGTAGCGAAGGGGCCCGGGCGCTGCCCGAGAGTGCGACTTGACGCTCCCCGCAACCCGCAAGTCACATCGATCGTGTTCGGAAGAACCCACGCTGACAAATTCTGATCAATTCTCAGACGCGCGGCGCGAACGCGTTCCCCTCTCGCTTCGGGAACCGGATATAATTGACGCATGATGAAACTGAAACAGATCGCGGATTACCTGGAGAGCCGTCACGGGTTTGCAATCGGTACGGCATCGCATTCGAAGGCGCCTCTGCGGGAGCGGAACGTGCGGCCGGGGCTGCCGCAACCGTTCGGGGGCGCGCCGGCATACTATCTCGCCACGAGTCGGGACCGGGCGGTCTGGGCGGAGCGCGAGGGGTGGGCGCTCTGCTTCGTCGAACTGCCGGAGACGGTGGCGCTGAAACCGGGCGGGCAGAAGGCCACGGTAGTGCTGCTTCGCCCCGTGGCGCCGAACGGAGACGAACTCGCACGGGTGCTGCTGGGCCTGGCCTCGGCGCTCCAGATCCGCATCGTGATCAAGAACTGCGGCATTGCGGCCGCGGGCGGGCTTGCGGCGCGCGGCGTCGGTTTTCGCGCTTACGGGCGAACCGAGCACTATCATCAGCTTGCCAAGTGGGACGATCAGACGTTCCCCGAAGTCATTTATGATCTGGAATCGCTGCGTGTGGGGTCGGGGGATGGCGGCGCGTTCGCGCGCCCCACGGTCGGCGAAGCACGTGCGTTCATCGACCGCTGGTCGCGCGAGTACGTGGAGCGCAATCCCGACTGGGACTCATACTCCGTGCAGTCGTTTTACAACGGCGCGCTCGACCGCCTCGTGAACGATTCGGATTACGTTTGTTATGCGGCGCCGAACGGGCTCCCCGGCGGGCTTGTGGTGGCCGACCGCGTGAGCGACGCGCAGGTCGATGTCTGGGTCTGCGCCGCCGCGTCGGGCGACGTCCCGATTTCGCCCAACACATGGAGCCGCGCGCTCTATCTGCGATTCTTCGCGCAGTGCGCGGCCGACGGAGTGCGCTTCGTGAACCTCGGCGGCAGCGAAACCGCGTCACTCCACTGGTTCAAATCGCGCCTGCTCGGCGAAACGCGCCCGCTCCTGCTGGAGCGGACGCATCTCGTACTCGAACCACCGCTATAGTTTGACCCTTACGGACAGAGTCCCGGCGGGCACGGCGTGATCGGAATCACGCTGCCCGGGCACGAATGCGCGCCGTTCAGATGCGGCAGATACTGGAACGTGTCCAGGAAGTTCACCGAGTTGCTGCAGTTGAAGTCGGCGCACCATCCGGTGCCCGCGTTCAGTTGCGGCAGGTACTGGAACGTGTCCTGGAAGTTGATCGTTCCGTTTCCGTTCATGTCAGGCGACTTGACGCAGAACTGTGCCTGCGTCTGACAGACGAACGCCGGACCGACCCACGCGTTGAAGTCCATCATCAGGCAGCCGCAGCCGCCGCCCGTGAACGTAAACGTGACTTCGCCGAGCGCGTCCGTCACGCCGAACAGCGTGACCATGCCGTTCGTCGTTCCGCACACCCACAGATTGTTCGCCGTGACTGTCGGTTCGCCCGTGAACCGGAAGTTCACCATGACCGTCGTGTTCACGCACGGGTTTCCGCCGACGTCGATGACGCCGATCGTGGCCGAGATCAGCGACAGGTCGCCCGCCGGACACCAGACCACGTGATTCGAGCCGACCGGACACGCGTCGTTATGAATGACGCTCGTATTGCAGTAGGATGCGACCGGATCCGGAACGCCCGCCCCGGCGGTCGACGCCGTGACAAGAGCCAGCGTTGCCATCGTTGCCATCGTTGCCAGAGTCGTCAAACCCGGCGCATGAAACCATCGCTTCATATTGTTCTCCTGTTGATAAGTCCCACTTCTGCTGTCAAACGCACTTCCACTCTTACGGACACGGATTCGGGCACGGCGCGAACGGGAGAATGCTCCCCGGGCACGCATGCGCGCCGTTCAGGTGCGGCAGATACTGGAACACGTCGAGGAAGTTCACCGAGTTGCTGCAGTTGAAGTCGGCGCAGTACCCCTGAGCCGTGTTCAGCATCGGCAGGAACTTGAACGTGTCCGTGAAGTTGATCGTGCCGTCCCCGGTCATGTCCGGCGATTTCACGCAGAACTGCGCGCTCGACGAACAGAGCACGAGGCCCGTGGTATACGCCGTCCAGTCCATGTTGACGCAGCCGCAGCCGCCGCCCGTGAACGTGAACGTCACTTCGCCGATCGCGTTTGTTACGCCCGAAAGCGTGATCGCTCCGCCCGCCGTGCCGCATACATAGAGGTTGCAGTTCGTGAAGTCGGGCGTTCCCGTGAACTGAAAGTCGACGTCAACCTGACAGCCCGGGCACGGGTTGTTGCTCACGTCGACCACGCCGATCGTGAGTGTAATGAGCGACCTGTCGCCCGCGGGGCACCACACGATTTCGTTGTTGATCGCGGGGCACGCGTCGTTCCGGATTACGCCCGGAACGCAGTACGAAAGTGTGGGGTCGACATTGCAGTTCGCACTGGCGCCGGCCGGCGCAAGCAGCGAGATCGCCAGCAGCGTCGCGAGCGCCGAAGACGCAGCGAGCGCCGCAATCGAACCCGATAATCTCAAAGGATGCATGGAGCGGCTCCTTTCAAGGAGGTGTGCTGACCACGCCCGGGGCGCAGCAGGGATTGCGGAGACCGAGAACGAATCAGGCGTAGTCTCCGTCGGAGGGACATGAATAATGGTAGCAAAACCGCAAAACGCGTATAGAAGATTCGGAGGCGTGGCGAGGTCGCCGGAGGCCACGCGCGGCCCGTTCCGGGCGCCCCTGTGGGGAGGCGCCCGGAGGCCATGCGCGAGGCTGGGGAGGGCATTTTTCGTGCGCTAGAAACAGGTGGGCGGCGTGCATGTCGTGGGCACCACGTTGTCGCCCGGGCACGAGTGCGCACCGAAGAGGTGCGGCAGATACGTGAACGTGTCGCCGAAGTTCACCGTGTTGTCGCAGTTCAGGTCGCCGCAGTAGCCCTGCGTCGTGTTGAGCTGCGGCAGGTACTTGAACGTGTCCGAGAAGTTGATCGTGCCGTCGCCCGTAAAGTCCGGCGATTTGACGCAGAATCGATCCGCCCCCTGGCAGATGACCGTGCCGCCCGCAAACGCCAGCCAGTTCATCTCCAGACAGCCGCATCCGCCGCCCGTGATCTGGAACGTCACTTCGCCTGCCGCATTCGAGATCCCCGAAAGCGTCAGGAAGCCCGGCGCCGTGGCGCCGCAGATAAAGAGGTCGCACCCCGGCAGGTCCGGGTCGCCCAGGAAACGGAACTCGACGTCGATCGGGCAGCCCGGGCACGGCGAGCCGCCCGTGTCGAACACCTGGACCGTGAGCGTGATCAGCGACATGTCGCCCAGCGGGCACCAGACCAGCGTGTTCGAACCCGCCGGACACGCGTCGTTCCGGATGATGCCCGAGGTGCAGATCGTGAGTGTGGGGTCGAGGACGCAGGTGGCGTCGGCGACGACGGGCGCCAGAAGCAGGGCGGATAGCGTTACGAAGAGGCCGAGAACAAGGGGCAAGCGTTTCATGGTGTTCTCCACGTGGTTGAACTGCGATTGGCTAGGTCAATGGATGCACTTTCTATTGATTTGTGGTGATTATGAGCGATTTCATTATACCACAAGTAAATGGTCTTTGTGCGAACGGGTGGAGAGGGGGGAGTGGGGGCGTGAGTCGGGGTCGTGCGGGGGTTCGCTTACGGTCGCGAGACGAGCTTCCCGACGAAGAGGCCGTGGCCGCTTTCGATGCGCATCTTCGCTCCCGTCTGGAGGCGGCGCAGCCCGCCCTGATAATGTCCGGCGAAGTAAAGCGTGCGCTCGTGGACGGCAAGCGCCCGGATCGCGCTCCCCCGTGATGCGACGAAGATTTCGCGGTACTTCGCGGCCGACCATGCGCTGTCGATTTCCGCGATCACCAGTGTCGTGGTCGAGTCGCCGTCGGATTCCTGGAACACGCCGTATGAAATCGAGAGCACGCCGTCCGAGCCGCGCGCGATGCGCACCGGCAGGTCCGCGACAGGGTCGCCGAACGGAAGTCCGCGCACGAGCGCGCCCGCCGGGTCCCGCTCGAGAATCGCGAGATGGACGCGCCGGCCGCCGGCTTCGCTTGCGCTCTCCGATTTCATCGCGACCACGGTGTTGCCGTTCGCGAGCACGATCAGATCGTCGACCGAGTCTGCCGTGCGCCGCCCCTTGAGGCCGTCGAGCTTGCTGCCGTACTGCCAGGCGCCGTCGATTGCTCCCGCCGGCCCGATGCGCATGACAAAACCGTCCTGGTCAAACGGCCCGAGCGTGGTGAACGTGTCCGTGCCCGCGACCATCGATTCGCGAAACGCGCCCCGCACGTACCAGTTGCCCTGCGTGTCACCTGCCGCCTCCGCCGGCCGCCCGTCCAGGGGCACGATCCACTCGACCTCGTGGCCGGCGTTAAGCTTCGCCGCGAAGTAGCCGCTTTCACCCGCGGCCCCGATCGTGTGCGCGCGACGCGACGATTCCGCCTGCCCGCCGACATGCACCGGGCCGTTGCTTTCCCCGATCGCGAGCACTTCGCCGCGCGCGTTCGACGCGACGTCGTACAGCAGCGACTGCCCCTCGAACGGGATCGAAAGCACTGTCTCGCCGCTGCCGTTCAGGAGCGCGAGAAAGCCCGCGTAGTCACCCGAAGATTCTCCCGTAACAAAGCCCGCGATCCAGACGTTGCCGTCCCCGGTCGCAGCCAGCGCCGTGGTCCGCCCTGCGCGTTCCCCGCGCTCCCCGCGCTCCATGCGGCGATACTCCGCTTCCGCGTCCGGCGTGATACGAATGACGCGCGGGTAATCGATCCCCGCACTGTCCGTCGCGAACGAGGCCAGATGAACGTTGCCCCGGTCGTCCGTGCCGAGGTCGACATGGTGCCCGCTCGAGATGCGCCGCGATTCCGCGTACTGCGCGAGCCAGGTGAGAGCGGCGGTTGAGTCGTCGGCGTGCGCGGGGGCGGGGGCGGCGCAGATCACAGCGCATGTCGCGACACAAGTCGCGGCGCAAGTCGCGACACAAGTCGCAACCCGGAGCCCGATCATCATTCGCAGCTTTCGGCGCATTCGATCCCCCTTTGTTTCATCGTAGTGTATACTGCGCCTGTGGGTGGGTCGTTTTTCTGGCGGGAGAAGTCCGTGCCGAAACGACCGAACACGAGCCCACACCAGCCCGACCTCTTCGACGCGGCGCGCGACGCCGCCAACCCCGACGTACGAGACCCGAAGTTCGACCAGACGTATAAGAAGCGCGCGCCCGGGCGCACGAGTGCGGAGAAGTATGTCGTGGAGGAGGGGGACGAGGGCGCGGGCGCCGGCCCGAACGTGCGCCGCGTCTGGAATCCGCCGAACCCGTTCGACTCCGAGCACCGCGAGCTGCTCGAAGAGGCGCCCGTCGCCGCGCTCGAGATCTACGAGGACCGCGCGCGGTCGATTCTTTCGCACAACACGAGCGACGACGTCGGCTTCGACTGGTCCGTGAACCCGTACCGCGGCTGCTTTCACGCGTGCGCCTACTGCTACGCGCGCCCCGGGCACGAGTACCTCGGCCTCGGCGCCGGCACTGACTTCGACCGCAAGATCTTCGTCAAGCGCGGCGCGCCCGAGCTGCTCGACCGCGCGTTCCGCCGGCCGTCCTGGCGCCACGAACTCGTCGCGTTCTCCGGCGTCACCGACTGCTACCAGCCCATCGAGGCCAGCTACGAACTGACCCGCCGGTGCCTTGCCGTCTGCGAACGCCACCGCAATCCCGTCGCCATCGTCACGAAGTCCGCCCTCGTGCGCCGCGACGCCGACATCCTCCAGGAGATCGCCGCGCGCCTCGGCCCCGATCAAGCCCACGTCAGCATCACGATACCCTTTACAGATGAATCGATGGCCCGTAAGATCGAGCCCGGAACGCCGAGCATTCGCAGACGATTCGAGACGATGGAGATCCTCGCCCGCGCGGGCCTCAGCGTCGGCATCATGGTCGCGCCGATCATCCCCGGCCTGAACGACGCCCAGATCCCCGAACTCCTGCGCCGCGCCAAGGAAGCCGGAGCCGTGCGCGCCGGCCGCATCCTGCTGCGCCTGCCCGGGAGCGTGCGCCCCGTGTTCCTGCAGCGGCTCCGCGAGGAGCTGCCCCTGCGCGCCGGGCGAGTCGAGGAGCGGATTCGGGAGGTGCGCGGCGGCAAGATGAGCGAATGGCGCATCGGCAAGCGGCACGTGGGGAAGGGGACGTACTGGAAGGCGATCGATCAGATGTGGAAGAAGAATTGTGAGAGGTGGGGGTATTGAGGGGGGGGTAGTATGGCTAAGCCGAGGTTGTCCAAAATCCGCCGCTTCGTAAAGAACTGGCCGGGACTCGACACGCTTCTTCTCTACGGTCTGACGCTGGATCCGGTCGAACAGTTCTTCGATGACTTCCGAATGAAATACGAGCGGCGCAAGCGGGTCCCCCACGCGAACCTCTTTCAAATTCTGCGACTCGGGTCCGATGAGGTCAGACACAGCCGTTTCCTCGCCTGGCTCCTTGACTGCGAAGAGAGTCACCTGGAGGGACCCCGATTTCTGAGAGCTTTCCTTCATGCGGCCGGCTTTGATGACTGGCTGCCAACAGTGACTGATGACTGCATGTACGAAGTGTGGAGGGAGAGACCGGACCGAATCGACCTTTCGATTCACGCGAGGGGGAAGTTCGCGATCTACATCGAGAACAAGATCGATGCGCTCGAAGGAACCGACCAGTTACGCCGCTACTATCGATCGCTGAAGGTACAGAGTCAGATCGGCGCCTGGAACATTCCGGAAGACAGACGCGCCATCGTCTTCCTGACTCCCAGAGGGCGTGATCCCGTTTCATTCGGAGAGAAGGGGGTGCCGGTGGATGTCGAATACGCGTCCCTCAGCCATTTGAGGCTGGGATCCGCTTTTCGAACGGCTGTGAACGAGGAGTCCGGCTGCCCTGAACTCATCAAGCTTGTCGTGCGGGACTATGTATCAGTCGTGCAGAGGCTGATTTCCAACAGGCATCACGGGGGATTCTAAAGATGAACAACGTCGTTACCTATCTCGTTGAGAACTGGAAGACATTCGAGCAGATGAAGCAGGTCGAGGCGAAGATCGATGAGCGCCTGGCTGAGATGGCGAACAGCGTGAAGGTGGCTCTGGAGACCCACAAGCAGTTTCCAAAGTCGTGGCAGGTTGTGATCCGATCCAAGTACGAAGGGGCCGAGTATGTTCAAGCCTGGCCTCAGGACTGGGACACGCCCGATCGCCTCCATCCCGCAGGCCATGTCGAGTTCGGATCGTTCTCCGCGGATGAAATGCTAGCATCGCTTCGAGATGATCGAACCTGGTCCGCGCTCGTTCTGAACTTCGACCGCCGCAAGAAGTACCCCCAGCTCCAGAAGTGGTGCCAGGAGCTGCGCCTCAAGTGTGATGGCTCAACGCTGCTCGCGAAGGGGTTTGAGTACAATGGCGATGCCAGTGAGGACAGCGCAGTGCTGACTAAGAATCTGGATGAGCCGGTGAAGCAAGGAGTTCTGGAGAGCGTGGACCAACTCAGCAAGCTCGTTGTCGACCTAATGATGCCCGCGATCTTGTATGCGGAGAAACTGCGAGCGTCTTACAGAAAGGCACCTCGTTAGGTCAGTTCATGAATCCCTAGCATGTCATGGCGCGGAGATGACATTGTTGGCGGCAACAACCCTGGTTGATGTTCCAGGGCAGCAGTGAGAGACTGGTTAACACCGCCTTGAAACTAGCGAAAGGCCGACACCGGTTGGGCAAGCAAGCACCAGATCTGAAGTCCATTCTCTGGGAAGCAGCGAATATCCTTCGCGGTTCCGCGGTCGACCGCACTGACTGGAAGGGCTATATCCTGCCCCTCCTCTTCTTCAAACGTATCAGTGACGTGTGGGACGAAGAAACTACCGAAGCAACCGAGCTCTTCGGTGACGTGGATCCCAATCACTTCGAAGAAATTCATCGATTTCAAATCCCCGAAGGCTGCCATTGGAACGATATCAGGGATAGAGCGACCAATGTTGGAGGTGCGCTCCAGCACGCCATGCAGGAGATCGAACGGACGAACCCCGATACGCTCTACCGTGTCTTCGGATCCGCTGACTGGGGGAACAAGGAGAAGTTCACCGACGAGCTTCTCAAGGATCTGATCGAGGGTTTCTCGTCAATCTCTCTCGGTAACACCGCAGTGAATACCGACATTCTTGGCGATGCATACGAGTACCTTGTTGGCAAGTTCGCCGACGTCAACCGGCGCAACAAAGCGGGAGAGTTTTACACGCCTCGAAGCGTAGTTCACATGATGATCGAGATTCTCGATCCGAAAGAGGGGGAGTCAATCTACGACCCAGCCTGCGGCACCGGCGGCATGCTGCTCGCAGCCATTGACCACGTAAAGCGAAAAGGCGGTGACCCGCGAACGTTCTTCGGCAAGATCTATGGACAGGAGAAGAACCTCACGACCTCCTCGGTTGCTCGCATGAATCTCGTCCTTCATGGAATCGAAGACTTTCAGATTGCCCGTGAGGATACGCTCCGTGATCCTGCGTTTACTGACGGTGCCGGTGGCCTCGCCACCTTTGACTGCGTAATCGCTAATCCACCATTCTCGCTCAAGGAGTGGGGACGAGAGGTCTGGGAGAACGACCCCTGGGGCCGAGCTCAGTACGGCCTGCCGCCGGCAAGCTACGGTGACTACGCATTTGTCCAGCACATGATCGCGTCGATGGCCCAGGGCGGAAAGAGCCGCATGGCCGTCGTTCTCCCGCAAGGCGCACTCTTTCGCAAGAGCGCCGAAGGCAAGATACGGAAGGCCCTCCTGCAAGAGGATCTCATTGAAGCTGTTATCGGCCTCGCGCCGAATCTATTCTATGGCACGGGGCTAGCCGGTTGCGTTGTGATTCTGCGACGCAGAAAGCCTCCCAAACGAAAGAAAAAAGTTCTCATCATTGATGCCTCCAGCCTCTTTCGCAAGGGCCGTGCGCAGAACTTTCTCGATCCAGAGCACGGCGAGCAGATTGTTAGCTGGTTTCAGGCATTTGAAGATGTTGAGGACAGGGCGAAGGTTGTGCCCCTTGATAAGATCGAAGAGGAGGACTGGACGCTCAACATTTCCCGCTACGTCCTTCCGCCAATTGGCGAGGATATTCCGCCACTTCCCGAGGCCGTTGCTGCTTTCAAGGAAGCTTTGGCCGAAGCTCGAGCCGCCGAGGACCATCTCCGTACTGTACTGACCGAGGGGGGATGGCTGGAATGAATCAGGAGAGCGTCAAGATTGAATCCAAAGATCTGTCTATTGAAGATCTCTACAAAGACTTCTACACGGTGCCGGATTTCCAGCGGGAGTTTGTCTGGGAGCGAGAACAAGTAGAGAAACTGCTTCAAGACATCCAGGATGAATTCTTCGGCGAGGACGGTCAACTCATCAAGGGACCGGAGTACTTCCTGGGCAGTCTCGTGGTGTGCCGTGATGGCGATGGAACGTTGAGCCTGATTGATGGGCAACAGCGCATGACGACCATCTTTCTGATTCTCTGCGCAATTCGAGACCTTCTGATCGAAGTGAATGAGAGCCCGAGTGACACTCTGAAAGGACAAATTGCCGCGTCCTCGATCAATGATGTGGGTGACGAGATGTTTCGCCACCGCCTGGTCCTCCAGTATGACGACAGCAAGGGGATTCTAAAGAAGGTCGTGGAGGATTCTGCCCACCTCGATGATGTGACTGAAAAGACAACGTCAGTCATCCGCATCCGTTCGGCCTATCGTGACATCCTTGAGTTCCTGCGGATCAACAACGACACCTCCGCCAAGAAGCTGAAGCTCTTCTACGCGACGTTTACCAAGCGAGTGAAGCTCATTCGGATCATCACACCCTCGCTTACAAACGCGCTCAAGGTCTTCGAAACTGTAAATGATCGGGGGGTCGGTCTGAATGCCATGGATCTTCTTAAGAACCTCCTCTTCATGAAGACCTCGCCGGACGAGTACCCGAAGTTGAAACAGCGATGGAAAGATCTGATCGACACATTGGATGCCTGTGGGGAAAAGCCGCTGCGCTTTCTTCGGTACTTTATTATGGCTCATTTTGAGTTGGATTCGAAAAAGCCGCTTCGTGAAGACGACATCTATGACTGGTTCACAACGAACATTAAGACTGTTGGGTTGGATGCCCAGCCATTGACTTTTCTTAAATCGCTGATCGACTGTGCCAGCGCATGGTCGAACTTCTTGGGTGCAAAGGACGTCGATGGGGCGGCGAATCCTTACCTGAAGAACCTCACGTTGCTCAGCGGCGCTGCCCGTCAGCACTTTATCCTGCTGCTGGCCGGCCGCCACCTTCAGCCGCAGGAGTTTTCGAAGTTGTGCCGCGCGCTTGAGAATCTGTTCTTTTGCTACATCATCACTCGCGAACCAACACGCACGTTCGAGAGAAACTTCGCAGTATGGAGCTCCGATCTACGCTCAGCAACAGATGAGGAGTCACTTGACGCCTTTATCGCGAATCGAGTTACGTCGGATCTGGAGAATCGTCGGGGCAACTTCGATTTCGCCTTCAACGAGCTGAGGCAGTCGCGTATTCAGCAGTATCGCATGCGATACATCCTGGCCAAGCTGACGCAGTACATCGAGCAGCAGGCATGGAACAACCCGGCCCACGAAAGTCTCGACCAGTACATTGCCAAAACGGTTGAAGTGGAGCACATACTTCCTCAGACTCCGACGCCGGAGGTTATGGATAGCTTTGACCAGACCGAGCGATACGGCGAGTATGTTGGTCTGATGGGGAATCTTACTCTTCTAGAGAAGACGATCAATACGTCTGTCTCAAATGATCTTTACGCAAAGAAGCTGCCAGGCTATCGGCAATCGTCATATCTTCTCACGAAGTCACTTGTGGAGAAACCGCAGGTCGGCGTGAACACTCAGTTGAACCGTGCGGTCGAGCACCTGATTCCATTCGCTGAATGGAATTCGAAGTCTATCGAACAGCGCCAGGTGATGCTGGCACGCCTCGCGGTGTTCGTGTGGGACATGCCCGGGACGCGGAAAATGCCGGATGAGCATTGATAGTGGGAAGAGAATCTTATGAAGAGTGACCGTCTCTCACAAAAAGAGCTTGAGTCCTACCTCTGGGGCGCGGCAACACTGCTGCGTGGGCTCATCGACGCCAGCGACTACAAGCAGTACATCTTTCCGCTGCTCTTCTTCAAGCGGCTGTCGGATGTCTGGGACGAGGACTACCGCGAAGCCATCGAGGATTCCCAGGACGAGGGCTACGCGACGGCGACCGCCAACGACCGCTTTGCCATTCCCGAAGGCGCGCACTGGAAGGACGCGCGCGATGCCTCACGCGATGTCGGCCGGGCCCTGCTGAATTCCTACCAGTCCATCGAGGCCGCGAACCCGCAGCGGCTGCAGGGTGTCTTTGGCAACGCCGCCTGGACCGACAAGGCCCAGATGCCCGACGAAACGCTCAAGAACCTGATTGAGCACTTCTCGAAGCACACCCTGAGTCTCGCCAACGTGCCCGAGGACGAGCTCGGCAACGGTTACGAGTACCTTATCAAGCAATTCGCCGATGACAGCGGCCACACCGCGCAGGAGTTCTACACCAACCGTACGCTCGTGCACCTGATGGCGCAGATGCTTGAGCCCAAGGCAGGCGAGGCCATCTACGACCCGACCTGCGGCACCGGCGGCATGCTCATCTCCTGTCTGGCCGAGGTGAAGCGCCACGGCGGCGACACCCGCACCATGGGCCTCTACGGGCAGGAGCTCATCAACATCACTGCGGCGATCGCCCGCATGAACCTCGTGCTCCACGGCGTGTCCGACTTCGACATCCGCAGCGGCAACACGCTCCACGAACCGGCCTTGATCGAGGGCGACCGGCTGAAGACCTTCGACGTGGTCCTCGCCAATCCGCCGTACTCCATCAAGAAGTGGAACCGCGAGGCATGGCAGAGCGACCAGTGGGGCCGCAACTTTCTGGGCACTCCGCCGCAGGGTCGCGCGGACTATGCCTTCTTCCAGCACATCCTGAAGAGCATGGATCCGAAGACGGGTCGCTGCGCGATCCTTTTTCCACATGGAGTTCTCTTCCGGAATGCAGAGCAGGAGATGCGATGCGAGCTTGTCGAATCTGACCTTGTCGAATGCGCGCTCGGGCTCGGACCTGGGTTGTTCTACAACTCAGCGATGGAGGCTTGTGTCGTCATCTGTAGAAGTCAGAAGGAGAAGTCCAAGCGAGGAAAGATTCTACTGATTGATGCCGTAGCGGAATTCCTCCGCGACGGCGTCCAAAGCTTCCTCAGTCCAGAAAACCAAAGCAAGATCCTGCGGGCGTTTCAGGTCTTTCAGGATGTGCCCCAATTCGCCGCTGTTGTTACAAACGAGGAAGTTCTTGCACGCAACGGTAGCCTGTCAATACCCCTCTACGTTGACCGGTCTGATACGCGAGACGCGGCTGAAGCGATCTCACTTAAACATGCTTGGACTGCGTTTGACGAGGGTGGCCAAGATTTCTGGAAACAAATGAACGACCTGATATACATATTCGACGGCGTCTCCGTAAAGGAGGACGCTGATGCCTGAGGTTACACAAGCAAGAAAACAAGCGGGGTGGACCACAGTTTCTCTGGGCGATGTTGTCGATGTCATTAATGACTATTGGGATAGAGACACAACAACCCCTGAGCGACTGGTTGCTGGCGAGCATATTGACGAGGGGGAATTGCGCGTGCGTCGATGGGGCATGACAGATGACGACTTGATTCCACCGACATTCAATCGTCGATTCCAGCAGAACGACGCACTGCTGCATTCGCGAAACATAGACAAGGTGGCAAAGCCTGAGTTTGGAGGCATCACCGGAGAGAAAGTTTTCATTCTTCGCTCAAAAGACGAAGCGATCCTGCTGCAGGATCTGGTTCCCTATTTGGTCGCATCTGATCACTTCCGACACTACGCAGAGTCACGTTGGGCCGGGTCAACGAACAAGTTCTTGAACAAGACTCCGCTGATGGCGTACGAGTTCGCCTTGCCACCGCTGGAGGAGCAGCGGCGGATTGCGAAAGTGCTGCAGGCGGCACAAGGTTCCAAATTGGCTTCTGGTACGTTAGTTCAGTCCGCAGAACGCCTACTTCTGGCTACATACAAAGAGGTCTTCCAAGACGCTGAGCAATCACCTAGATCACTTTCTGATATTGCGGATGTTCGCATGGGCAGGCAGCGATCACCCGCCCACCAAAATGGCGATCACATGCTTCCATATCTTCGGGCAGCCAATATTAAGGATGGATCCCTGGATTTGTCGAGCGTGCTCGAAATGAACTTTGATCCCAGAGAACAGGAGATCTTCGCACTTGCTCCGGGAGATGTTTTGGTGACAGAGGGTTGTGGCAGTCTTTCACAGATAGGCGCCAACTCAGCTTGGGAATCTGAATTACCCGGAACGGTTTGTTTCCAGAACACTGTGATCCGACTTCGTGCCATTCCGGGAAAAATAGAACCGGACTTGCTCAAGCATTGGGCAAAGTACGCATTTAGGGCAGGGATCTTTGCGGCGGCATCTCGAGGAACCAATGTATTCCATGTTGGGTCCACGCGCTGTGCCCAAATCCCTGTCCAGATTCCCGATATCTCTAGGCAGCGAAGGGTTTGCGAGAGGCTTTCGGTGTTGCAGCTTGCCCTAGGTGGCTGCAAAGAAAGATTCAGACTGGCTGCTTTGATTTCTGACGGTGCACTCTCATTGGTGCTTGGAGATTCGGCATGACCTTTAACGAAGCCAACACTGTCGAAGCCTTCGTCCGTGACATGCTCTGCGGCGGCATTACCCATCAAACCAGCGTTGGCCCCGGCCTCGCTCGGCGCTCCGGCCAGATCTCCGGCCTCGGCTGGCACTATCTCTCCCACGAGAACCTCCCCCGCCATCCCCAGCGAGTACTCGTGGAGGATCATTTCAGTGATGCTCTGATCCGGCTGAACCCCACCATCGCCGCCCAACCCGACCGTGTCGGCGACGTGATCAATCGGCTGCGGGCGATCATCATGGGTGTTCGCAGCGACGGCCTGGTCAAGGCCAACGAGGAGTTCGCCGCCTGGCTCACCGGCGAGAAGTCGATGCCCTTCGGCGAGAACGGCGAGCACGTCACCATCAAGCTCATCGATTTCGACGACCTCGAGCAGAACCAGTACGTAGTCACCCAGCAGTACACCTTCCGCGCCGGCAAGACCGAGAAGCGGGCCGACCTCGTCCTGCTCATCAACGGCATACCGCTGGTGCTCATCGAGGCCAAGACCCCTGTGCGCTCCAGCCAGAGCTGGCTGGATGGGGCGCTGCAGGTGCACGACGACTACGAGCGCAACGTGCCCGAGCTCTTCGTGCCGAACGCCTTCTCCATCGCCACCGAGGGCAAGGAGTTCCGCTACGGCTCGATCCGCATGCCCGTCGAGTTCTGGGGCCCGTGGCGGCTCGAGGACGACGTTGCCCTGGCCTCGATGGAACAGGTCGAGAAGGCGGTCACCTCGATGCTGCGGCCGCAGGTCATCCTCGACCTGCTAGCGAACTTCACCTCGTACGCGACGCACAAGGGAAAGCAGCGCATCAAGATCATCGCCCGCTATCAGCAGTTTGAGGGCGCCAACAAACTCGTCGAACGCGTGGTGGCCGGCCACCCGAAGAAGGGCCTGATCTGGCACTTTCAGGGCTCGGGGAAGTCGCTCCTCATGCTCTTCGCCGCCCGCAAGCTGCGGCTGCACCCGGTGCTCAAGAACCCGACGGTGATGGTCGTTGTTGACCGCATCGATCTCGACAGCCAGATCTCGAGCACTTTCTACGCCGCGGATGCCCCCAATCTGGTCAAGGCCGAGAGCCGCAAGGACCTGCAGGAGCTGCTTGAGAAGGACGTCCGCAAGATCATCATCACGACGATTCACAAGTTCGGCGAGGCCGAGGGCGTACTCAATGAGCGTGACAACATCATCGTGCTGGTTGACGAAGCGCACCGGACGCAGGAGGGCGACCTCGGTCGCAAGATGCGTGACGCGCTGCCGAACGCATTCCTCTTCGGCCTGACCGGTACTCCGATCAACCGCGCCGACAAGAACACCTTCTACGCCTTTGGGGCACAGGAGGACGCGAACGGGTACATGAGCCGCTATGGTTTCGAGGAGTCAATCCGTGATGGAGCCACAAAGGAGCTGCACTTCGAGCCGCGGCTCGTGGACTTACATGTGGATCAGAACTCGATTGATGAAGCGTACAAGGAATTGACGGCAAGCCTAACGGATGAAGAACGAGATCAATTGGGCAAGCACGCTGCGAAGATGGCAGTGCTACTGAAAGCACCGGAACGCGTGAACGCCGTTTGTGCGGATATAGCGGAGCACTTCCAGGAGAAGGTTGCGCCGAGCGGTTTCGGGGCTCAGGTCGTTACGTTCGATCGAGAGAGCTGCTTGCTATACAAGCAACAGCTGGACGAGTATCTGCCGCCAGAGACATCGGATATCGTGATGTCCGTGAACAGCGGGGAGGAACAGTATGCTCCGTATCGACGAGATCGGGACGGGGAAGAGAAGCTGCTCGATCGATTCCGTGACCCGAACGATCCACTCAAGATTCTCATTGTCACTTCGAAGCTCCTGACGGGATTCGATGCGCCGATCCTTCAGACGATGTACCTCGACAAACCGCTCCGTGACCACACCCTGTTGCAGGCGATCTGCCGCACGAACCGCCCTTATGGACAGGAAAAGTCGCATGGCCTGATCGTGGACTACCTCGGAATCTTCGACGATGTCGCCAAGGCGATCCAGTTCGACGAAGAGGGCATCACGAACGTTGTAACCAATATAGCGGAACTCGTCGGGAAGCTCCCCGGGGCCGTTCAGAAGTGCATTGAGTACTTCCCCGGCGTCGATCGGACGGTGATCGGGTATGAAGGCTTAATCGCCGCCCAGGAATGCCTGCCGAATAACACGGTTCGCGATCGCTTTGCTGCGGACTGCAGTTACCTGATGCGGCTTTGGGAGGCGATCTCACCCGACTCTTCGCTGAGGCAGTACGAGACCGACTACCGATGGCTTGCTCAGGTCTATGAGTCGGTGAAACCGGTTTCTGCAACAGGTCAGCTCCTCTGGCATCGACTTGGTCCGAAGACCATAGAGCTGATCCACGAGAATGTGCACGTCGTTACCGTGCGCGATGACCTGGAAACGCTGGTCATCGATGCCGATCTGCTCGAAGCGGTTCTCGGCACTCCCGATCCGGGGAAGAAGAGCAAGGAGATTGAGATCAAGGTTCGCAGTCGCCTTCGAAAGCACATGCACGATCCCCGTTTCAAAGAGCTTGCGGAACGACTGGAAGATCTAAAGAACCGTCACGAGCAGGGACTTCTCACGAGCGTCGACTTCCTGAAGAAGCTGCTCGATCTTGCGAAAGACGTTGTCGCAACTGAGCGAGCGGCACCGCCGCTCGACGAGGAAGAGCGCGCCAAGGCCGCGCTCACTGAACTATTCGAAGAGGCCAAGAACGACGAGACTCCGATCGCCGTCAAACGCATCGTGAACGACATAGACGAGATCGTGCGCATCGTGCGGTTTGATGGTTGGCAGAACACCCATGCCGGTGAGCGCGAAGTCAAGAAGGCGCTCAGGAAGACGCTGCTTAAGTATCGTCTGCATCAGGATCTCGAGCTCTTCGAGCGCGCGTACGGATATATCAAGCAGTACTACTGATAGGCCACACGCCCCAAACGTAGTAAGGAATCGGCTTGAAAGGAGCATGCACCTTGGAACCCATTGTTTTCTTCAGAACGGGTTGGATGAAGCACTACGAAGGTCTGGACGGTGATCCGATCAAGGGCGGAGGCGCCTATGTTGACAAGCACGGGACCGGATTCGAAGTATTCAATTTTCGTCCCTATCGAGGCAAGAATTATGGGTTTGTAAAGGCGAGCGGCAAGAACGAATTGATAGATGTCAGCCGTATCGGCGCAGTGGCTGGCGCGGACTTCGTGGAAGGCGTAACAGTCGTATGGACGGCCAGGCACCCACAAGGTGGCGTGAGAATCGTAGGGACCTACCGCGACGCCACTGTTTACCGCAACTACCAGGAGCCGCCTGAAGGAGCGAGAAGAACGATTACCCAGGAGAAATGGCAAACTGGCTACTATGTTACGGCTCCATCAGAGGCGTGCGTACTCCTTCCCGAAGACGATCGCCTGTTCGCCGTTCCGACCGGAAAGGGAGGGTTCGGACAGAGCAACGTTTGGTATGCAGATAGCGATCGGGGGCAAGCATTCCGCGCCAAGGCCCTGGAATACATGAAGACCTATCGCGTTCCGCGCAAGCCTGGGAGTCCGAAGAGAAGGACTGACCCGGAGATGCGTTCGAAAGTGGAAAATGCAGCTATTGCCCTGATTTGGGAGCGCTACGAACGCAAAGGATATTCGCTCGAGTCGGTTGAGAAAGACAACGTCGGATGGGACCTTGAGGCCGAGTTTGAATCCATCAAGCTGCTCTGCGAAGTCAAGGGACTTTCAGGGAATCAACTGCGTGTGGAACTGACTCCGAATGAGTATGCCAACATGCTTGCCCGGAAGGATCAGTATCGGCTGTGCGTGGTGATCAATGCTCTCGATGCGAAGCGTCAAGAGTTCTTCATCTTCTCATTCTCCCGCGCGACGGGTCAGTGGGAATCTGAAGATGGTCGCGTTCTGAAACTCCAGGAACGAACAAGCGCCGTAGCGTTCACCTAGGAGAGTTTTCGGAAGAACCGCAGCTTCTACATTCTACGTGTCAGGCGAATACGATCACCGTACACTTCTGGTTCCATCATCAAACGAAAATGTTTCTCCTCGAATACCATTGAGTAAGTGCTCATCCAAAATTAACTTCGTATTTGGATGCAAGGGACCAACTCCATTTTGAAAATTGTATGAATCGATGGTTGTAGGTAACATGTCATTGGCAAGCGTCTGTATCGTTTGTCTGACTAAGTCTCTAGATTCCTTACGACCGTGGTGTCCCATGTTGTATGATGTAATGATGATGCTTAGTTCTCCTGCACCATTCTTGTCGATAACGCCCTCTGCTATACAGTACGTTTGAATTCGTCTATCTTCTTCCGAAAAAGAGTTTGTGAATTCGTTGGTTTGAATGTAAAAGATCCTATCTCCAGATCGTATGCTGCCATCGCGGTCTGTATCAAAAACATAAAGTAATATTGCTTTTTCAATTCCATCATCATCTACTGTTTTATACACAGCACCATCCCAGTACTGAGTAACTGCATTATCTTCGGGGGCAGGTGAATGGATATAGTGCTCGGCACATAGTTGTTCAAGTGATGGAACTCTTGTCGAGTTATCGGCCTCTTGATCTGCCCGGGCAGTGCCTTGATTTGATATAGCACCTGCTCCAATAATTACTGTAGGAAGTAGAAACCACTCTCCAAGGGCTCTAAGCGTATTGGTGAATGCCATTCTTTCCCTCCTTTTTCTGTGGAACCGTGCTTGTAACCTCATTGTGCATTCAACTCTAAACTAAAGTATCGAAAGGGATCCTGTCTTTGTCGAGCCTGACAGTCTCCGCCCGCCCCCCCGCTGCCCCTTACAGAACTTACAAAATCGGCACCTATCTGTAATCACTCCCCGTCCCAGTCCACCTGAAACGTCACCGGCCACTCGAACCCGGCCACCATCGTCGTCCCCACATACGCCTCCACGAACCATCGCAGCGTCGCTTCGAGCGGGGGGATGGCGTCGGGCGCGCCGAGCCAGGGCAGCGTGAACTCAGGTTCCTGCACCCAGATGGGAACGCCGAAGAAGTACTCGTCGGTGACGCTCACTTCGTAGCGTTCGATGCCGGGCACGAGGGACCAGCGCAGCTTCGCGGGGGGCGTGGTGAGCACGGCGCCGGGGGCGGGGTCGCGGGGTTCGATGGCGGGTACGAGCGCGACGGGGTCGAGTGTGATCGTCTGGCCGTCGGAAAGTTCGGCGCTCCTGCCACGAGAGCCGGAGGAGATCACGTACCCGTCGTCGGGCAGGTAGCCGGGCTCCACCCGATAAAGCCCGGGGCGCAGATTCGTGAACCGGAACGAGCCGTCGGCGGCGGTCGTGAGGGCGCGGCCGAGCACGGGAATCGCGGTCTTACCCCCGACCGAAACGGTATCGTCGCCCCAGTCCCAGCTATAGAAGTCGATCATGACGGGCACGCCGGCGAGCGGGTCGCCCACACCGGCCGTGCCGGGCACGCCGCCGCGCACGACGGTGCCCTCGATCGTACCGTGCGGCCCTTCGCGGAAGAGTAGGGCGGCCACATCGAAACTGTCGACGGGGTCGCCGAGGTCGATCCACTGCGGCGCTATGACCTGGGGCATGTAGCCGGGGCGGCTGAAGAGCAGAGGCGCGAGCCCGAACGGGCCGGAGAGTTCGGGCGCGCCGTAGTCGAGTGTCGACAGGAT
Organism: Candidatus Eiseniibacteriota bacterium; assembly: GCA_029262235.1. Lineage (GTDB taxonomy): Bacteria > Orphanbacterota > Orphanbacteria > Orphanbacterales > Orphanbacteraceae > JABDJQ01. The sequence goes on from JAJCZU010000002.1 coordinate 138,750, forward strand.
CGAGAAGCGTCCGTCGTCGCCCGTGATCGCGGCATCGAGAAACCCGCCGAGTGCCAGGAGCACGCCGGGGTCGCTCCAGAACTGGGTCACGAACACGCCGGGCAGGAGCGCGCCGGTGTCGCCGTCGCGCACTTCGCCGGTGATGACGCCGGGAAACGACTCGAACACGGGCGGCGACAGGTGGACATCGTGCGTGACGGTGCCGCCGCCGGGGACGCGCACGCGCCGGGCGGTGTACCCCGACTGAATGAGGCCGTCGCCGAACGGCACGACGTAGTAGTCGCCGAAGGGTACGGGCCCCAGGCGATAGTAGCCGTTTGCGTCGGTGCGGCCGTAGCTGCCGACGAACACGAATCGGTCGCCGTCGAGCAGCGCGAGTTCGGCCTGCGCGACCGGCTCTTCGCCGGCCATCACCGTGTCGCCCGTGAGCCACATGTGCCCCTGCACGAACCCGTCTGTCGCGGGTGAGGTGGTGTTTTCGTCGGCGCAGCCGGCGAGCGCAAACAGCGCAAGGGCTGCGAACGTTACGGGGATGCCTGCTGCGAACGCGGTGTTCATGAGTCCACCTTACTCGCGTTCCCGGCATTCGGCAATCGCGCGCGGAGGAACATCGCCCCGCCGTTATCACGCCCGGCCACCGCCCGCCCTGCCCCTCAGCCCCCCGCCCGCACCTTCGCCACGCCGACGCGTCCGAGCCACCCGTTCACGTGCTCGCGCCCTGCTTCGAGCATCGCGCGCATGCGTTCGTCGTCCTGCGCGTAGAACACCTGTCGCCCGAGCTTGTACTGGCTGACGAGCCCCATCTGGCGCAGGATGCGGAGCTGCTTCGAGACGGCGGAATAGCCGAGGCCGCTGAGGGCCATGACGTCCTGGAGCCGCAGGTCGCTGTCGAGCAGCAGCGACAGAATGCGCTTCCGGTTCGCGTCGTTCAGCACCTCGAAGAGGCCCATCGGCGCGGTGACGAGTTCGGTGAGCGGCACGATGTTCGACGGCGCGGCGACGGGCTCGGGCGGGGCGAGCTGCTTTCGCCCGACGACATTGCGCCGGCAGTTTCGGGCGCCGCACGCGCACGGGAACGTGCGGAACAGATAGTCTTCGGTCTGGGCGTAATCCATCGTGACGAAGTGGCCGGGCTCGATGGGCTTCACGGCGGTGAAGCGCCGGGTCGCGACATCGGCCACGGTATTGGGAACGCAGCTGTGCAGGATCTTGCCGTAGAAGAACGGGTCGTGCAGATGCAGGCCGTCGCCGACCTGCAGCGTGTACTGCGTGACATGCGAACTGAAGAAGCCGGTGCACGCGAACACGACGTCGCCGGGCGCGAACGGCACGAGGCTCCGCACGCCTTCGCCGAAGCTGTCGCCTTCGAACCCGATGTGAAACCGGTCGCGCGTCGGTTCATGCTCGAAGGCGGGCATGTATTCGGGGTAGAAGCGCAGTGAAGGGGCGCCGGCGTGCATGTGGTGCGCCCTCCCTTACTTGCGCAGAAGGGTCTGGTAGTTGATGTCGCGCGTTCCGAAGAACGCCTGCACGAATTCGATGACGTCGATCTCGTTGTACCCCTTGCAGCTGAAGACGTCGAGGTAGAGATCGCGGGCCATGTCGTTCGTGTGCACCATGATCGCGCTCGTCTCGATCAGCTGCACGCCGGAGATGCCCTCTTCGATGCCCGATCCGAAACGCGCGACGAGAGGGTCGCCGTACGCGACCATGTCGATCCGGTCGACGAGCTCGCGCAGGAACGCCGCGATCGCGCCCGTGTCGAGCAGCTTTTCATTGCAGTGCCGCGCGCCGAGCACGATGTGCTTACCATAATAATGAACGCCGTCAACGAGGATCCGCTTGTATTCGGCCGCGGGCGTAAGTACGGGTTCGGGATGCTTCATCGTTTTACCTTGTCCCTCGATGGTTAGATTGCAGTTGTCGCGGAGCCGAACAACACGCCCCGGTACTCGCGATCGCCATGATCGGCATCGGCGCGAGCGACACGAATGCTCGGCTCGTCGAATCCGCACGCACGGAGTGCGGCCGGAATGTCTTCTTCGACCAGATAGACGTTCGGATACCGGGTTTCGCCGAAGTCGGAGTACTTGCCTTCTTCGAGCGAACTCATGATGAAGAGGCCCCCGGGCCGCAGCAGCGACTTGACGTTCCGAATGTGCGCGTACCATTCGTCTTTGTCGTTCGTGACGGCGTCGAGGCAGTAGTTCGTGACAATGACGTCGAATTGGTCTTTTGCGGCGACGGGCGGGGACTGGTAGATGTCGCAGGTCGTAACGCGCGTAACGGCATCTCGAATTCGTTCGGCGCGGGCGGCGATCTCTTCGCGGCCGGGGCTCCGAACGCCTTCGAGTTCCAGACATCGGGCGATGAAGGGCGACCAGTCGAAGTCGCTTTCGTCGCCGACGAGCCAGTGGTCGATGACCTGGCGGTTCTCTTTTACGTAGTCGCAGAAATGGATTTTGCCGGCGCGGCGCGCGGCGGGGATCATGCCGATCAGCGTCGGGCCGCCACCGAATTCGAGAACGGAGACGCCCCCGGGCAGCGCCGCGAACGACTCGACGAGAAAGCGGAGCAGTCCTTCGGCCTCGCTCTTCAGCTCGCCGTAGTAGCTCTGGAGGTAGTCCCGCGGGCGGAAGGCTTCATAGACCGCGAAGTCGCTCATGCGTCAAACCCCTTTGTACCCCGAACGCTCAGGTGGCTGAAAGAAACGAAACCCGGCACACGGCCGGAACGCGATCATCCACAGAAACATACAGAGGATAGGGAGGGTTGAGCTGCCTTCCGCTGGTCCGCAAATCGTACCGGAAATCACCAGAACGAAAAGAGAAAACTGCGGTGACGCGAACTTTATCTGCCCGCCGGACGCGTTCGACGCGGGCGCCCCGCCGACCTCGAAACGGCTGACCCCCGCCGGCGCTCCATGACCCTCGCGGACCCCACGCGGACCCCACGCGGACCCCATGCGGACCCCACGCGGACCCTGCACGAACGATTCCTGACGCCGCGCGCGATTCGCCACTACTGGCCCAATGAACACGGGTCGATAAGTACGGAATAACCCTTAAGGAGCGCGGTATAATGAACATGCATACGATCGCACAGAAGACCGGTGACCTTCCCCCGATGCCTCAGATCGCGGGCGAACTCATGCAGATGATGTCGAAGCCGGACACGACGGCGACGCAGCTCGAGAGGGTGATGTCGCGCGACCCGGCGCTCACCGCCCGCGTTCTGAAGATCGCCAACTCGGCGGCGTACGGACTGCGGACCACGGTGGCCACTGTGAGGCAGGCGATCTCGGTTCTGGGGCTTCGAACGCTGAATTCGCTGGTGCTGGCCGGAGTCACGAACTCCCTGACCACGTCGAAACGCTCGTCCTTCAAAGATAAAGTACTCTGGGAGCATTCCCTGTGTGTCGGTCTCGCGTCGAGACAGATATCGAGGATCGAGAAGTACGCCGACCCCGACACCGCCTTCGTGGGCGGGCTGCTGCACGACATCGGGAAGACCGTTCTCGACAAGAACCTCGGCGAAGAGTACGAAGCAGTCGTGATGCGTGTCTTCAATGAAGGCGTCACGTTCGTGGAAGCCGAGCGCGAAGCCCTGGGATTCGACCACTCCGAAGTCGGTTCGCTGGTCATCATGAGATGGAAGCTCCCGGCGACCATCGAAGAAGTCGTTCGCTTTCACCACGAACCTGGCAATGCGGCGATCGATCGGGATCTCTGCGCCATCGTGTCGTTCGCGAACAGTGTCTGCGTGAAACTCGGCATCGGCCCCGAACGCAATCCCGGCCTCGATCTCGGACAGTTGCCGGCCGCGAAAACGCTGGGCTACGACGAAGCGCGTGCCGCGGAGGTCCTGGAGTCGGTCGAGCAGGGTCTGGCGGCCGAAAACAGTGGATCGATGTAGGCATCAGGCGGGCGCGCAGCGCGCGTTGTTCGTGCCGGGCGCGATGTCCGGGCGGGGCGCGATGTTCGGGCCGGGCGTGATGTTCGGGCGGCGCGCGTTGTTCGGGCCACGCGCGGTCTGCGCCGCGCTCCCCTTCGAGGGTCCCGAAAACTGCGACGCGGCAATTTCACCAAAAGGTGAATTAGAAAAAGTATCGAAAAGGGGACCCCCCAGGCTCAAGCGAACAACACTGCCCGGCCATGCGACCATGCGATCGGCACACATCCAGCTAGACTCTCTCTGCTCAGGCTCCTACTCTCCCCCCATGAGCTTTCTGCACTCGCCACAGCCACGCTTTCGCCTTAACCGCCCGCCGGGCGCCTGGCGTCAGGTCGTGACCGGCACGCTCACGGGGCAGACCACGCGCTCGAAAGACTCTGACGACGACATCACCGCCCTCGAATCACTCCTCGCCGACTGGATGAGCGTGCCGCACGCGATCTGCGTCTCGCAGGGACGCACCGCGCTCTATCTCGCGCTCCGCGAACTGATCGAGCCCGGGCAGGCGGTCATCCTGTCGCCGTTCACGTTTCACGAAGTCGTCAATATGGTGCTCTGCGCGGGCGGGCGTCCGCTGTTCGCGGACGTCGAGCCGGGCACGAGCAACATTGACGCGGCGGAAGTGGAGCGGCTGCTGGCGGGGGAGGACGGGGGCGGTGCGGGCACGGCAGGCGGGCCGGGCTCGTCAAGCAGCGCAGCCTCTCCCAACATCGGCGCGGTCATCGCCACGCACCTCCACGGCATCCCGTGCGACATCGAGCGCATCGCGGCCGCATGCGCCGCCCACGGCGTCACGCTGATCGAGGACGCGGCGCAATGTTTCGGGGGGCGGATCGGCGGCCGCCATGTCGGCACGTTCGGCGACGTCGGTATCTTCAGCTTCAATCGCATCAAGAACGTCGCGTCGCTCTACGGCGGCCTGCTCGTGACGGGCGACGGCGCGCTCGCGGACCGAGTGCGCGCGGCAATCGCGCCCTTCCCGTACGAAAGCCCGGCGCGCCTTCTCGCCCAGGCGCTCCGCTGCCAGATGTACGACATCGCGACGGCCCCGGGCCTGTTCCCGCTCTTCACGCACCCGCTCATGCGCCTCGACGCGCTCCGCGGCCCGGGCATCCTCGGCGGCCTCATCGAAAACGAACGCGCGCCGGCGCGCTATGACCACATGCCGGCGCGCTACCTGCGCCGCATGACGCCGCTCCAGGCGCGGCTCGTCCTGCGTCAGCTCGAACACGTCGACACGCACACGAAAGACCGCGTCCTCCACGCGCGCGCGTATCACGCGGGCCTCGCGGGACTGCCGGGCGTCGTGCTGCCGCGGTTCCGCGGCGACGGCTCCAACATCTACTTGTCGCTTCCCGTGCAGGTGCCCGATCGCGCGGGGCTCCTGCGGCACCTCGTGCGGCGCGGGCGCGACGTGCGCGGCCGGCAGTACGCGAACGCCGCCGACCTCGCCTGCTACGCCGAGTTCGCGCGCGACTGCCCAAACGCGCGGGCGGCGGCCGAGCGCGGCTTCCTCCTGCCGACGTACCCGGGCTACGCGGAGTCGGAAGTGCGGGCGAACGTGCGCGCGATCGGCGAGTACTGCAAGGGGGCGGGCGAGTGAGCGCGCAAGCGAGCGGATGTGCGGGGGCCGGCGCGAATACACGCGGGAATGCTTGCGCCGGGGCAGGCGGCCATTCTACATTCCTCTTGAGTACGGGAACGGGGACCGCCTTTCGACGTGCTCCCATCATGTCTGTGGGCAATTTCACCTTTTGGTTAACTCCGAGAAATCACTCATGAGCGACCCCCATACCCACGCGCCTTTCGAGAAGACCGAGATCGTGCAGTCGATCCCCGCGCGCTTCGCGAAGATGGTGGCGGCGCACGGCGACCGCGTCGCGGTCAAGTCAGGCGATAACGTGCTCACGTATCGCGCCCTCGACGCGGCCCAGCAGCGCATCGCGCGCGCGATCCTGACCGCCTGCGGCGACGCGCGCTCCGAGCCCGTGCTCGTGCTGCTCCCGCAGGGCGTCACGCTGATCGCCGCGATCATGGGCGCGCTCAGCGCGGGCAAGATCTACGTGCCGCTCAAGTCCGACACGCCGCCGGACATGCTCGCCAGGATCGCGGCGGACTCGGGCGCGCGCTTCGTGCTGGCGGCGGGACGCACGATCGCGAAGGCGCACGCGCTGAAAGGGCCGCAGGCCCTGGACGTGGCGGGGATGATGGAAACCGGCGACGTCCCGCTCCCGCAAATCGCGCCCGACACCCCCGCCTACATCTATTACACGTCGGGCACGACCGGCCCGCCGAAGGGCGTGGTCGACTCGCATCGCAACGTCATGCACAACGTCATGCGCTACACGAACAATCTGCAGATCGGCCCGGCCGACCGCCTGAGCCTCGTGCAGGCACCGAGTTTCAGCGGCGCGGTTTCGAATGTCTTCTCGGCGCTCCTGAACGGCGCTTCGGTCCATCCGATCGACCTTCGCAAAACGGGCGACGGGGAGCTGGCGGACTGGGTGAACCGCGAAGCGCTCACGATCTTTCATTCGGTGCCGGTCATCTTCGAACGCCTGGCGCGCGCCGGCCGCGAGCACCCGACCCTTCGCGTCGTGCGCCTCGAGGGCGACCGCACGACACGGAAGCACGTCGAGCTCTTTCGCGCCCGCTTCGGCGCCCGCTTCGGCGGCCGCTGCGTGCTCGCGAACGGGCTCGGCACCACAGAAACGGGCCTCATCCGCCAGTTCCTGATCGACAATGACACAAAGTTCGAGGGCGATGCGGTGCCGATCGGCTACGCGACGGCGGACATGGAAGTGTTCGTGCTGACGCCCGATGGCGAGCGCGCGGCGCCGGGGAAGACGGGCGAGATCGCGGTGCGCAGCCGGTACCTCGCCACGGGCTACTGGCACCTGCCCGACTACACGGCGGCCGCGTTCGTGCCGGACCCGCAGGACGGCGAGATGCGCACATATCGCACGGGCGATCTCGGCATGATCGCGCCCGACGGCTGCCTCACATACTTCGGCCGTAAACATTTCGACATCAAGCTCTGGGGTCGGCGCGTCAACGTGAGCGCGATCGAGAACGCGCTCCGGGCGATGGACGGCGTTTCCGATTGCGTGGTGCTCGTGCGCGAGGACCGTCCGGGTACGCAGCAGCTCGTCGCGTACTGGACGGCGATGAGTTTCGGCGTGCTTACACCCCCGAGCGTCAGCGCGCTCCGGCGCGAACTCGCGCGCCGCCTGCCCGATGTCCCGATTCCGTCGCGCTTCGTGAAGCTCGATCGCATTCCGACGGGGCCGAACGAGAAGGTCGACCGCCTCGCGCTCCCTGCGCCCGGCAACGAACGGCCCGCGCTCGACACGAAGTTCGTGCCGCCCGCCACGCCGCGCGATCGCACGATCGCCGCGTGCTTCTCGCAGGCGCTGCATGTAGCGCCGGACGCGGTGGGGTTGCACGATGATTTCTTCGAGCTCGGGGGCGACTCGGTGCAGGCCGTCGAGCTGGCGCTGCTGCTCGAAGAGCGACTCGCGACGCGCATTCCTTCGGAGATGTTCGAGGACACGATCACGGTGGCTCACGTATCGGCGCACCTTGAAGGCGGCGCCCCGTCGCCGAACCTCGTGACGTTGCGGGGGGGGAGCGCTGCCCTCGCGCCGCTCTTCCTGTTCCACAATTACGCCGGCCTCGTGCTCGAGTATCGCAACCTGGCGGCCGGGCTGGCGTCTGATCGCCCGATCCTGGCGCTCCAATATAATGGTGAACCGGAGGCATACGCCCGGAGCGCGGATCTGGCCGACCTTGCGGCGCACTATGTGAACGTGATCCGGGGCGCGCAACCTGCCGGCCCGTACCATCTCGCCGGCCAGTGTTTCGGCGGCCTCATCGCGTTCGAAACGGCGCAGCAGCTGCGGGCGTCCGGCGAAGACGTGGCGTTCCTGGCGCTGATCGACACGGCGTGCCCGACCGGGAGCGCCCGGCTCGCGCACCATTTTTCGCCCGCTCGTCTCGTGCGGCGCCTGGCACGCAAGCGGCCCGGCCCCGCGCTGACGGATCTCGCGACGCGCCTCCGGAGCGCCACACGGTTTACGCTGGCGGCTGCCTCGCGCGCGGCTTCGCGCGTGCTCCCGTTCGCGCACGCGCCGGCGTCCGGACGACCGACCGACATTCATCGCCTGGCCGAAGCGAAGTACCGCGCCCGGGCGTTCGATGGTGCGCTCGTTTCGATCGTGGTCGGCGAGCCGCACAACCAGGCGGGCTGGAGCGAAATCGCGCGCGGCGGCGTCACCCTCGTCAAGCTGCCGCCGGTCGCGGACGTACCGGCCGACGCGCACCTGACCGAGCCGCCGCACCTCGCGCCGCTGATCGAGGCCCTCGACCGCCTGCTCTAGCGCGCATCCCGACCACGGACTCCGCAACGGAGCCGGGCGGCGATGGGGGCTCGATTATGAGTTTGCGCTGCTAGTAAACGTTTGTTCACTAACGGAAAAAAGTTGCGGAGGGCACCCTCCACACCTCGCCCGCCTACACCGCACCCCCGCCCGCACCTCCGGAAAATCACTCGCCCGCACATTTTTCCTGGTCCCATTTTTCTCCAGAAGTTGCGATAATAAGTGGCACCCGATTTTTCGGGAGTCTTCAACAACCGTACACAATGTCTGGTCTATCCCTGGAGGTCTCCCCCCATGAAGAAACTCATCCTTGCGATTCTGCTGCTGCTCATTCTGATTCCGATCGCGGGCGTCACGTATCTGAACATCGCGTTCCCGAAGGACATTCCGCTGCCGGCGATCACGGCGTCGCAGGACCCGGCGGTGATCGCGCACGGCGAATATCTCGCGAATCACGTGCTGGCGTGCGTCGACTGCCACAGCGACCGCAACTGGCTGGCGCGCACGGGCCCGGTGGTCCCGGGCACGATCGGCAAGGGCGGCCAGGGCATGGAGCCCGAGGTGGGCGACGTGGTCGCGCCGAACATCACGCCGTTCGCGCTGGCCGAGTGGAGCGACGCGGAAATCGCCCGCGCGATCGCGTGCGGCATCAGCCGCGACGGAAGCGCGCTCAGCCCGAGCATGCCGTACATGGAGTACAACACGCTCCACGAAGAGGATCTGCGCGCGGTGGTTTCATACGTGCGCACGCTCGCGCCCATCAACCACACACCGCGCGACTCGAAGTACTCGTTCCCGTTCTCGCTGATCCTGCGCACGATGCCGAAGCCGTACGAGCCGATCAAGGCGCCGGCGAACCCGACGCCGCTCGAGCGCGGTGAGTATCTCGTGAGCCATGCGGGATGCATGCACTGCCATACGCCGTTCGAGAAGGGGAAGTACGACGAGTCGATGCGGTTCGCGGGCGGTCACAAGCTGATTTACGCTTCAACGAACCAGATTTCGCCGAACATTACGATGGACGAAGCGACAGGCATCGGCGCGTGGACGCGCGAGAGTTTCATCGCGATGTTCCGCGCGTACGGCACCGAAGCGGGCCGCAGGATTTCGGCGGCCGAGCGCGGCGGGGCGACGATCATGCCGTGGTCGAGCTACGCGGGCATGACCGACGACGACCTGAGCGCGATCTGGTCGTTTCTGCAGACAGTGCCGACGCGCAAGCACGATCCGGAAAGCGCGGCCCCGGGTGCGGGCGCGTAGCAAGTCGCACGGCAAGGCGCGCAGCTCGAGCCCCCGTTGCGGGCGTGCATTCCTTTTGCGATGTGCTAACCTCTGGCACATTCGCGAAAGGATGCACGCCCGATGACGTTTCGAAAACGCGCGCTCTTCTGGATAGTGACGGGCGTGCTCGTGATCGCCGTCTCGGAACTCGTGCTCCACGCTCTCGCGCGCGTTTCCCCGCGCGTCGACTCGCTTCTCGAACAGCCGCATCTCGCCTGGAGAAATCAGACGTCGGCCTGGCTCTACGACAACGAGCTGTATCGCCGCCCGAACCCCGCCCACGCATGGCATGACGAGAACGGCTGGCGCAATCCGGCGGCACTCGCGCGCGCGGACATCGTGACGCTCGGCGACTCGCACACGTACGGCGCCACGGTCGAGCGCACGGCGGACACGTGGCCTCAGCTCCTGGCGCCCCTGGTCGACCGCTCCGTCTACAACATGGCCTACGGCGGCTACGGCCCCTTGCACAGCATGATTCTCTGGGACGAGGTGATGGCGCTCGAGCCGAAGGTCGTGATCGAAGCGATCTACGCGGGGAACGATTTCTACGACGCGTTCAAGCTGGCGTATCTCTACGACGAACTGCCGTCGGCGGCGCTCCGCGACCCGGCGCTCGTGGCGCGGTTCAAGGACCTCGAAGAGAACGATTCCGTTCGAAAGCAAGCGGGCGAAATGTTCTTTACGCAGCCGCCCCCGCGCACGGATCTCCCGCTTCCGCATCGGATCCTCTCCGAGCACTCGGCGATCTACGGCTTGCTCCGGCGGGCGCGTTCGGAAGCGAAGCGCATGGTCGCCGACGCGCAGGATCCGTGGGAGACGGCGCTGGCGCTCGCCGCGCGCGAGGCGAAGTACAGCGAGGTCTACGAGGGCACGCAGTTCCGTACGGTGTTTACGTCGCGGTACCGTCTGCTCGGCATGGACCTCGGCGACGCGCGCAATATCGAGGGGCGGCGCATTACGATGCACGCCATCCGCACGATGGCCGGCCGCGCGCGGGAAGCCGGCATTGCGTTTCACATCGTGATGATTCCGACGAAGGAGACCGTGTTCGACGGGCTCTACGAAGATCCCGTTCCCGCCTATCGGAAACTCGTCGAGACTGAGAAGCTACTGTGGGCCGGGCTTCGCGCCGATCTCGACACGATGGGGGTTCCGTTCTGCGAAGTGCTGCCGGCGCTCCGGAATTCGCTCGCGAACGGCCTGCAGCCGTATGGTGTTTCGCGCGACGGTCACCCGAATGAAGAAGGGCACGCGGTGATCGCGCGCGCCGTGGCCGACTACTTGAGCGCAAAAGAGTGAACGCCGCCGCGCCGCGAAAACGCCTCCCCCGCCCCATCCGTATGGCGGATTTGGTATCATTGATTCATGTCCTCAGACCGATCCGTCACTAATCTATTACAAGCCTGGAGAGGCGGAGACCAGGAAGCGCTCCAGGAACTCCTGCCGCAGGTCTATCAGGAGCTTCGCAGCCTGGCGACGCGCTATTTCCGTGACGAGCGCGCGGGCCACACGCTGCAGCCGACGGCACTCGTGCACGAAGCTTTCATGCGCCTCGCTTCGGCGGAAGTCGCCTGGAACGACCGCGCTCATTTTTTTGCGATCGCGGCGCGCATGATGCGGCGCATTCTGGTCGACCACGCGCGCGAAAAGGGAGCGGTGAAACGAGGCGGCAGGTGGATGCAGACGACGCTAGACGACGGTGTGTCGATCGCGGGTGAGACGCCGGAAGAAATCCTCGAACTCGATCGCGCCCTCGACAAGTTCATGGAAATCGACCCGCGGGCCGGGAAGGCGGCGGAGCTTTACTACTTCGGCGGGCTCACGTACGAAGAAACGGGCGAAGTTCTCGCGATCTCGCCCGCCACGGTCGATCGGGATCTGCGTGTCGCGCGCACATGGCTTCGCCGCGAACTGACCGATGAGTAACCCCTCTCCGGAACAATGGAAGAAGATTCGCGCCGTCTTCGAAAGTGCGATCGAGCTCCCCGTATCAGAGCGCGCCGCGTTCCTGGCCGGCGCGTGCGGTGATGATCGCGAACTGCTTGCCGAAGTCGAATCACTTCTTGCGATCTACAAAGACGATGACGATCTCGTGAACCGCGTTGTCGGCGAAGCGGCGCAGAGCGTCACCGAGTCGATGCGAACCGGCACGATGATCGGACCGTACCGGATTCTGGAGCCGATCGGCGAAGGGGGAATGGGTTCGGTCTACCTGGCGGAACGCCAGGACGAAACGTTCGAGATGCGCGTGGCGCTCAAGGTGGTGCGCGGCGGGCTCGACAGCCGGAGACTGCGCGAACGGTTTCACGAAGAGCGGCGCATTCTCGCCGCACTCGATCACCCGAACATCGCGCGCGTTCTCGACGGCGGCTCGACACCGGATGATCTTCCGTACTTCGTAATGGAATACGTAGAGGGCGAACGGATCGATCATTATTGCGAGCGGCAGGAACTCAGTGTGCGCGAGAAAGTGGTTCTGTTCCGCACGATCTGCGATGCGGTCGACCACGCGCACAGGCAGCTCATCGTGCATCGCGATATCAAGCCCGCCAACATTCTGGTGACGCGAGACGGACAGGCGAAGCTGCTCGACTTCGGGATCGCGAAGCTGCTGGAGGCGGGGGGCGGAGCCGGGAGGGGGGTCACGATGACGGGCATGGCGCCGATGACGCCCGACTATGCGAGCCCGGAACAGATTCGGGGTGAGCCGGTGACAACGGCAACGGACGTGCACGCACTCGGTATCGTGCTCTACGAACTCATGACCGCTCGCCACCCGTTTCGGGGCGAAGTAACAACGGCGCGCGAAGTGGAAGATGCGCTTCTCGAGAGCGATCCCGATTCGCCGAGCGCGGTCGTTTCGAGCAGGCGCTCTGCTCCGCAGATTGCCGGTGACCTTGACAACATCATATTGAAGGCGCTGGCGAAGGAGCCTACCAGGCGCTACCCGTCCGCGGCGGAACTCTCCGCCGATCTCGAACGCTATCTTCTCGGACATCCGGTTGCCGCCAGACCTTCGACCTTTCTGTATCGGGCAGGCAAGTTTGTTCGCCGGAATGCGATCGGCGTTTCGATTGCGGGCCTGGTCGCCGCGACGATCCTGACGGCGAGCGTGATCAGCACGGCCGCGTATCTGCGTGCGGAACGATCCCTGGTCGAGGCGAAGCTGCAGCGCGATCGACTCGAAGACGTGAACGACTTTCTGGCGGCCATGTTCGAGGCGGCCAGCCCGAAGAAGACGCAGTCGCCCGAAACCATCACGGCGCGCGAGCTTCTTGACGCGGGGGCCGAGCGCGTGGAAGAGGAACTTGCGGACAGGCCCGATATCGCGGCCACGATTCAGGCCGAAATCGGGCGCCGGTATTTTGACCTGAGTCTGTTCGACAAGGCCGAAGAACTGCAGAGGGCGGCCGTTGCGAAGTTCCGGGCCATCGACGGGATTTCGTCACCCGAAGGCGCGAAGGCACTCATTTATCTCGCGGGAACTTTGATCGATCTCGATCGCCTGGACGAAGCGGAGCCGCTTCTTCGCGAGTGCGCCGAGATCTCTTCTGGCTACGAGGGCGACCAGTACGTTTATCAGATCGAGTCGAGCATGCGCCTGGCCGAGATCCAGAAAATTCGGGGCGAGAATGCGGAAGCTGCGGAACGATACGAGAAGGCGCTCGTCGCCCTGAGTCACGAGCCGGTCGCGAGCTCTCCCGAGTTCAAGACGTGGCGTTCGAGTGTGCCGAGCGATTACGGCCTTCTACTCGAGAGAATGGGGCGCTACGAAGAAGCGGAGGCGATGATGCGCCGGGCGATCGAAATCGCGACGCGGGAATCGGGCGAGGAGCACTCGACCGTAGGAAGTCATTGCACGAGCCTGGCGTTCATACTGGGACGGGCGGGCAAGCACGAAGAGAGAGTCCGCTTCGCATCCCGGGCGCTGGCGATTCAGGAAAAGGCGCTGGGCGAGGATCAGATAGAGGTCGCCTTCGCCAGGCAGAACCTGGCCGATGCACTGGTGGCGACCGGCGAGTTCGATGAAGCGGAAGATCTCTACGCGAAAGTTCATGCGTCATACAAAAGCGCATATGGAGATCGCCATCACCATGTCGGCACGTTGCTGAACAACGTAGCCAACTCGCTTCTGGGCCGGGAAAAGCCCGGGCGCGCGCTTCCGAAGTTTCGGGAAGCAGCCGCCATTTACGCGGACGCGTTCGGACCCGACCACCAGTACACGGCGATTGCGAATCACAACGTGAGCCGCTCGCTCCACGCCCTCGGAAAGCTCGCCGAAGCGGAGGAGTCGTGCCGTGCGAACCTGGCCACGCGACGCAAACTCTCCCGCACCGGCACGCATCCCGACGTGGCCCGCTCGCTCATCCTTCTCGGGACGATCCTTCGCGACCAGGGCGACGAGGGCGATGAAGTCGAAGCGGAAAAGCACTTCCGCGAAGCGCTGCGGATCGCCGAAAACGAGCTTTCCGAAGGGCATCCGCTTCGAATGCAGGCCGCGGAGCTTCTGCAAGGGCATTAATACCAGCCACTTACAAAGTAACTGCAATCCTCCCGAAAAATGATGAGGCGATCCGGCTCTCGACTCCCGCTCTTACTGAGTAGAGGGATCAAAGACGAGATTCCCGAGCCGGCCTGTTCGCAGGCAACACCATCATCACCTCGAAAGGGAGAGAAAACATGTACAGAATTCTTGCAGCAATCATCATGACGGGATTGGTCGCCGTTCCGGCAGCGGATGCCACGGAGCTCGTATTCGACCTGGCCGGCGGCGGATTTTCCGAGAGCTATGGAGATCGCGCTGATTCGTTTGTCGACGGCGACTTCTTCTATGGTAATTACCTGGGCTGGACCCCGAACGTCTCGGTCGAATACATCGAAGACGCCGGAACCTCGTGGAGTGTCGAAGGCGGCGGCTACGGCACGCTCGACAACGTGCTCGTGCTGCACGGTACCGAGCTGGACGAAGAGTATACTTTCACGATCAAGCTTCGCGCCGATCCTGGCTATCTCGTTGCGCTGAAGGAGTTCAAACTCGCGACGGTTTACACGAGCGGATTCGATGACATCAAATACAATGTGATGAACGCGCACGGGCAGATTGTGGCCGGCAATTCCACACTGACGCTCGGCCTCTCTCCTGAAATCGTATCGATGGGATCCGCCCCGATTCTGAGCCGTGAATTCCAGATAAATGTCAAGTTCGTGACTTCTGCGGGTCTTGCGCCGATCGGCATCGACGATCTGTATTTCGGTCAGGTGAAACGCCGCGGCTACGAGCTCGGCCAGGTGAAGAGCGGATCGTCCGAAGAGTCGAGCTGGAGCGATGTGAAGGGCCTGTTCCGGTAGTTCCCGCCTGGTCAATCACGAGAACGCGAGTCCTGAACGTGCAGCGACGGGACAGGATCGAGGGACGACAAAGACGGTCCGTGCGAGAAATCGCCGGGCCGTCTTTTGCTGTTATCTCCTGCGGCTGGTGCGCGCGCCCGCCCTAACCACCACCGAAGAAGATCGCGATCCGATACGCCGCGAATGACGCGCCGTACGCCAGCACGGTCATGTACGCGAGCTGAAAGATCGGCCACTTCCAGCTGTTCGTTTCGCGTTTCGTAACGGCCTGCGTGGGCAGGCACTGCATCGCGAGTACGTAGAACACGAGCAGGCTGATGCTGGTTGCGATCGTGAACACGGGAGTGCCGTCCGCGCGCCGGGCGAGCCGCAGCGTGTCGTAGAGCCCGGTGGGGTTGTCGCCGCCGGCGTCCTCCCCGAGCCCGTATACGATCGAAAGCGTCGAGACGATCACTTCGCGCGCGGCGAATGAACTGACGATGCCGATCCCGATCTGCCAGTCGAAGCCGAGCGGGGCTACCGCCGGTTCGATGAAATGACCAATGCGCCCCGCAAACGATTGCGCCAGCGCGTTCCGGCTGGTCAGATGGTCGGCCTCGGCCAGCAGCGCGGAGGCTTCGCCTGCCGTACCCGCGTTCACGCCCGCGCTCGCGGCCATCATCTGTTCCGCCTGCGCCCGCATCGCGAGCGCGGCCGCCGGTTCGTCGCTCTTCGGATACGTCGCGAGCCCCCAGAGCAGCACCGAAATCAGCAGAATGATCGTACCCGCCTGCTGCACGAAAACGAGCGCGCGGTCGTACGTATAAATGAGAGCGGTCTTGAGACTCGGCAGCCGGTATCCGGGCAGTTCGAGCACGAGCGGTTTGCTCTCGCCCGGCAGAATCGTCTTCTTGAACACCCACGCCATCACGAGCGCGGCGGTGATCCCGAGCGCGTAGGCGCCCATGAACACGGTCGCGGCGCGCCCCGGGTTGTCGGGGAATAGAAGCGCGGTCACCATCGCGTACACGGGAATGCGCGCGGAGCACGTCATGAGCGGCGCGACGAGAATCGTAACGAGCCGGTCGCGCGGATTGCGCACCACGCGCGACGCCATGATGGCCGGGATCGCGCACGCGTGCGCGGCGAGCAGCGGCACGAACGCGGTGCCCGGGAGACCGATCCGGCGCATGAGCCGGTCCATCACGAACGCGGCGCGCGCGAGATAGCCCGAGTCTTCGAGCAGCGCGAGGAAGAAGAACAGAATCGTGATCTGGGGCAGAAAAACGAGAATGCCGCCGACGCCGCCCACGATGCCGTCGACGAGCAGGCTCTGGAAGTCGCCCGCGGGTACGTGGGCCGCGACCCAGCCGCCGATCCCCGTGAAGAGCGCGTCGATCAGGTCCATCGGCACGGTCGCGACTGCGAAAATCAGATAGAACACGCCGAACATCACACTCAAGAATGCGGCGAGACCGATCACGGGATGCGTGAGCGCCTTGTCGATGCGCGCCGTCTTTCGCTCGGGCGCGACGCGGGGCGAAGTGACGCAGCGCGCGACGACTCCGTCGGACCAGCTGTAGCGGCTCTGGAACGGACACGCGCCGCAGGTGTCGCACGTCGTGCGCGGCGGGGGCGCGGGGCGCGGCTCGGCAAGGTCGGGACGAACGAGGCGCGCGAGTTCGTCTTTCAGATCGTCGACCCCGCGTCCGGTGCGGGCGACGAGCGGCACCACCGGGCAGCCGAGTTCTTCGCCGAGCGCTTCGTGGTCGACGCGAATGCCGTGACGCTCCGCGACATCGATCATGTTGAGCGCCACGACGACCGGAATCGCGTGCTCCGTGAGCTGGCTTACGAGAAAGAGGGAACGCTGAATGTTGTCCGCGTCGGCGATCACGACCACGGCGTCCGGTTGCGGCACGCCTTCGCGTTTGCCCAGGATCATGTCGCACGCCACGCGCTCTTCGGCCGTCGCTGCATATAAACTGTAGAGGCCGGGAAGGTCGACGAGTGAAACATCGGTGTCCGCGATCCGCAGGCGGCCGACGCGCCGTTCGACCGTCGTTCCCGGGAAGTTCGCGGTCTGCGCGCGGAGCCCCGTCAGTGCGTTGAAGAGCGAGGTCTTGCCTGTGTTCGGGCTGCCGGCAAGCGCGATCGTGAACGTTTCCCTGGCGCGCTTCGCGTTCGCGGCGGGGTGGAGCGAAAGGTCCTGAGTGTTGGGCGCCATGCTACTGCCTCTTCTTTTCGGGCGGCGGGCCGTCGTCGAGCCCGAGCGTGTCGAGCGTGATGCGCTGCACGTGGATCCGGTTCGCGAGGCGCGCCGAAACTCCCACACGCGTCCCGTACACCTTGAGGATCAGCGGGTCGCCCGTCTGCACCAGTTCGACCGTGCGCCCCGCGCACACGCCCATCGCCATGAGGCGCGCCAGGTCCTCGTCGTCGGCCGCCTCCAGATGGCTCACCACACCGCATTGATGGGGCTTCAGCTGGTTCAGCGGGATCTCGCCGCTCATCGTTTCCTCCGGCCGTTCATTCGTATGCGTGTCGCGCGTGTGCCGTGTCGCGCGTGTGCGGAGTCGCGCGTGTGCGGCGTCGCCACCGCCTGTCTCGCGCCCGCATCGTCATATCCCCTGGTCCGGGGAATGTCGATAGTTAGGCAAGTCTAAGTTTGCCGCCAAGTGGAATCATACACCCGGCGGATCCGTGCTACAATGCCGCGCGGACCGGTTTTTTTACGAGGGGGCCCGATGGCGGAAACGAGCAAGAATGCGGGCTGCGGTTGCCTGCCGGCGCTGTTCCTGCTCCTGCTCGGCGTGATCGCGATCGAGTTCCTCGGCCAGAAGTACCTGTTCGCGAACAAACTCTACTTCGTGAACGACGTCGACCACCGCCTGACTCCCGGTACCGGCGAACAGAACGCCGACGGAATCCGCAGCGCGCGCGAGGCCGCCGCGTTTCGGGCCGGCGACGAGAACGCCATCTTTCTCGGCGATTCGTTCGTGCACGGCCTGCTCGTGAAACCCGAAGAGTCGATCCCCGCGCAGTTCGAACAGATCGCGAACGAGGAGCGTGCTGCGGCCGGCACGACCGCCGCCGGCACTCTCGACCCCGGCACCGCTCCCGCCGTTCGCGCGGCCAACTTCGGCTGGGTGTCGTCTTCGCCGCTTCTGTCGCTTCGCCTGCTTCGCGACATCGGCGCGAAATATTCGCCCGACCTCGTCGTGCTCTGCATCGACATGACGGATTTCCAGGACGACATCAAATACCGCAGGCTGCTCGAGCGCCGCGGGATCTATTCGATGATCGGGAAGCTTCCGGTGACGATCATGGGAATGCGGAAGGTGATGGCGGCGGTGCCGGTGCTGCACGGAGCGCACGAACGAATCTTCGGCTTTCCCGCCCCGCGCTTTTTCGCTACGGACGCGCCGCTCGAAGAGACGGAGCGGTGGCTCGAGCCGATCCGCGCGAGCATCGATTCGATCGACACGTTCACGCGCGAAGAACTCGGCGCGCGCTTCGCGGTGTTCGTGTTTCCGCGCTCGTATCAGTACAGCGATCGCGAAGTGCCCGAAAACTGGGAGGCGGGCGACTACGAACCGCTCGGGCCGTACGTGCACGAGCCGTTCCGGTACTTCGAACGGATGAAAGAAGAGGTGGGGTACGGAGTGTACTCGCTGCTCGCGCCGTTCGAAACGACCGACGTCTTCCCGACCTGCTTCGCGCACGACCCGCACTGGAACCCCGACGGCAACCACATCGCCGCGCGCGCGATCTTCGACACATTGCGCGCGCAGGGACTGCTCGCGGGCGAGTAGCGCGGCGCGCACCCGGAGTCCGGGCATGTTATAATGGCACTGAGCCAGGCGGGTGACTCATCCCGGGAGTGGTGTTCTGCGCATCGTCGAACTCGACATTCTACGATTTCTGTCAATCTTCAGCGTCCTGCTTCACCATTACCTGGCCTGGTATTCGGTCGATTTTCCGCGCGGCTCCGCCCTGATCGACGGCCTCTTCGGCGTCTTCCAGTACGCGTTCGTCTGCCTGCCTCTTCTTTTCATGATCAGTGGTTTCGTGATCTTCGAATCGGCGATGCGCCGCGGTGCGCGCAGTTTCGCAATCGGGCGCGTCGTGCGGCTCTATCCCGCTTACTGGATCGCCGTCTCGCTGACCGCCTGCTACGCGTACTTCTCCGGCCTGGGAGAGATCGCGACCGTCAGCCCCGCAACGTATCTCGTAAACCTCACGATGCTCCAAAGCTTTGTGGGCTTCGAAGACGTGGACATCGTCTACTGGACGCTCGCCGTCGAGCTTCAGTTCTATCTGTGCGTTCTGGTGTTGATGTGGACCGGCGTGCTGAGGCGTGTTCGACTCTGGCTCGCGGCCTGGACTGCGCTCACGATTGCATACATGGTTTTCCGTCAGCCGTTCTTTCTGACGTGGCTCATCGACCCGTGGTACTCGCCGTTTTTCATAGGTGGCATTGCGTGCGCGATGATTCGGCGGGAGGGAGAGTCACCCCTCTATCTCATGATCCTGCTCGCCTCGCTGGCGCTTGCGTGCTGGGATACGTACGTTTCGACATCCGAGTTCATAGCCCACTGCACGCAGTTCGACCGATGGGCCGCGGTTGCCGTGATCGGCGCATTCTACCTTGCGTTCTATGTCATCGCGACGCGGCGGGTGCAGATGAAGCCGAGTGTCGTCTGGCTCAACCTCAGCGGGCTCACGTATGTGCTCTATCTCATTCACAACAAGGCCGGGAAGATTCTGATGCACGCGATCGAACCGCGGATCGGGCCGATTGGGGCGATCGCCATTACAGCCGTGCTTGCGCTCGTTGTTTCCTATCTATTGTATGAGTGGATCGAGAGGAAGCTGGCGCCGCCGTTCCGGGCGCGGCTGCAGGCGTGGGCGAGCCGTCGACGTTGAGGCCCGTCAGCAGTGTCCCTCTCGCGCGGTTCTTCGATAGTAAGTAAATGTTTACTTACTATCGCCGGTCAGTCGAAAAAGGACCCCCGGACGCTGAGGGGCGCCCGCCCGCACCTGCGACCGGTTATTCCACCACGATCACCTTGCGGGAAATCTGCGTGCCGGGCGTTTCGAGCCGCACGAAGTAGACGCCGGCATTCACGCGCCGACCGCTCGCGTCGCGCCGATTCCACTGCAGCGCATGCGCGCCCGCGCCCCGCGTCTCGTCGAGCAGCGTCGTGACCTTGCGCCCGGCGAGATCGTACACGTTCACCGTCGCGTTCGCGGCCTGCGGCAGCGTGAAGCTCAGGTTCGCGGCCGTATGCACCGGGTTCGGCCACGGCATTGCCATCATCGCGGCCGGACGGATCGCCTCGGTGCCCGCGCCTTCGGCCGGGCCCGCGACATCCGTCTGCACCGCGCCCTTCTGTACGAGAATGTCGTCGAGGCGGAACGTGTCGCCGCTGTTGAAATCGTTGGCCGGCTGGAACCAGAGCGTTCCCATCGATCCGCCGACAACGCCGTGCGCTTCATCGTCGAAGTACTTCGTGCCGTTGATCGACATGTCGTACGTGCCGGCGTCGAGGTCGTATTCGAATTCGAAGAGATACGGAGTGTCGATCGCGTAGAGCAATGTCAACATCGACGGAGAAATGTCATCCGCATCGAAGAAGTTCATCTGCCCGCCCGAATTGAAACGCACCTGATGAAAGAGCTGCGCGATGTCGGGAAGCCCGCGATTGTAGAAGGAGAACGTGTACTGGTCGAGGGTGTCGAACGTGACCGTGTACGACACACACAGGATGCCGCTCGCGACCTCTTCGTCGTTCAGGAAGTTGAACTTCAGCGATCCGATCACGAGAGTGTGGTTGTCGGTAACCTGCAGATAGTTGTTGCCGCCGTCGTTGACCACCGCGGCGAGCGCGGCGAACGGCGCGAGCGGATGAGCCCCGTCGCCCACCGTTACCGTCGCAATCGTCCCGATCGGTTCACTGTCGAAGTCGTTCTGCAGCAGAATGTCTCCGCCGCCCGCAAGTGCCAGTGCCGGCACCAGCAGAAGCGCCCCGAGGGCGATCCGCCACGTGTTCTGGGTGTCGATGTTGTTCTGCATGTCCCCGGTCCTTTCGCATGGGTTTCTGTCCTACCCGATAACGCCACGTTCGGGCCGCGATCGGACCACGAGAGACGGAGAAAGCCTTCATCCCCTTCTGCCGCCGTCAGTTAGGAGGCCCCACTGGACGCCGCAGCCTCACCGGCGTTAGGTTGTCTGCAGGGACACCGACACGAAAAGCAGCTCCGCGCGCAACTTCTGAGACGTACTCCGCGATAGGAGAATGGTAGAGCGACCTCCGGCCAGGCATTCCCGATGAATCTTCATGGGGAGAAGAGGCCGTGCGCTCTCGACAGTCGGTCGATCCGTAACCCGTGATCAGGAGATCTCATGAGCAAAGTGGAAGGGACGAGTCCCAGGACCCCCGCAGCCGCGGCGCCCCCGGCGCCTACCCCCGATCAGAAGAAGACCGAGGCTCGCAAGGTCATCGACCAGGCGATGAAAAAGGGAGTGGGGGACTCCGGCTCGGATAATTTCGTGCGCGAGAAAGTGACGAACGAGGTGCTCCAGCATGCGAAGCCCGAAGAGAAGGCGCACATGCTGAAGCAGCTCATGGACGGGCCGACAACGGGCGGCGACGAGCAGGCCATGCTGCGCATTCTGAAAACGGTCGGCGACAGTAAGGAACTGGGCACGGTCATGAAGAAAGCCGGCGGCGGTTCCAACGTGCTCGACGAGCTCGAGGAAAAGCGCGGCGACTTCATGAAGCATCTCGCGACCAAGGGCAAAGAGGGCGCGAAGATGTCGGTCGATATGATCACGTCGTACAAGCCCGGTAGCGACAGCGCCGACGATATGGCTGTGAAATACGCGACCCCGCAGGTGCTTGCCGAATCGACGAACGAGCAGAAGGCGCACATGCTGAAGGGGCTCATGGACGGCGACACGCCGGCAGCGGAAGAGCAGGCCATGCTGCGCATCCTGAACTCGGGCGCGAAGCCGAAAGACGCGCTCGACATGATCAACAAGGCGGGCGGCGCGGGGAAGGTGCTCGGCGAACTCGGGCAGAAGCGCACGGGCGAACTCGTGGGCCAGCTGAAGAAGCAGGGGGCCGCGGGAAACCGCGCGGTGGTCGACCTGGCGATGGGGCAGAAGGTCGGGCAGGGCGATGCCGACGACTTCGTGCAGAAGCACGTCGACAAGAACGTGCTGGCGCAGGCGACGCCGGAGGAGAAAGTGCACATGACCCGGCAGCTTCTGGCCGGCGACACGGGCAAGGCCGACGAGAAGAAGATCGTCGACATTCTGAACAGCGCGAAGGACACGAAGGAACTCGCGACCATCGTTTCGGGCGCCGGCAAAAACTGGCTCGCGAAGGACGTGGACGACTCGAAGCTTCGCAAAGTGGTCGAGAGCAAGATTTTCAAAGCCGAGTCGTCGCAGGCGCCGCCGTACAACAAACTCCCCGCGGGTACGACCGAAGCGCAGGTCGACAAGAAACTCGAGTCGTTCGAGAAGCTTCTCGAAGGGCGCAAGGGTCGCTACAACATGCTGAAGGGCGGCGGTGGCGACAAGACCGCGCGCTTTAAAAACTTCTATCGCGATCTCTCGAAAGCGACCACGGAGGATCTCAAACAGCTCGACGGCTGGAAGGATCTTTCGAAGGCCGACAAGATCACGCTCTATAACCGCGTGTCGCACGAAGCCCATGTGGAGCTCAAGCACAACGTAAACCTCACATACGGAAGCACGAAGGGGCGGCAGTGGAGCCACAAGGAGATGACCGACATCGACAAAGGGCTCAGCAAGCTTCCCGCCAAGATCGGCCTCGAGAACGAGAAGCTGTTCAACCTGCGCCGCTACACCGAGATCATCGACAACGGCAGCAAAGTCGCCGCGTGGGCGCTGCACGGGAGCGGCGACATCGAGTTCTCCGACATGGGCGCCGCGGGCCCGTACCGCATGACGGGCAAGGGCGTGCCGCCGGTCGCCGAAACGATCATTCACGAGGTCGGGCATCACTTCGACGACGAAAATCCGAAGTGGAAGGCCTTCCAGAAGATTTCGGGGTGGAACAATCTCGGCAGCGCGAAGGCGAGTTCGCTTGCGAAGTTCACCGACGGCAGTTCCTACTCGGGCAAGGACCTCGGGCTCGCCGACGAGACCGGCCAGTACACGGTGACGCGGCGCTACGGCAACACGTACGTCTACAAGAACACCGCGAACTTCATGGGGAACTACGCGAAGTCGAACCCGCTCGACGATTTCTCCGAGTCGATGGCGCACTACTTCTATGATCCCGCGACCATGAAGACGCAGGCGCCCGACAAGTACAAGTTCATGCAGGAATGGGTCAAGACTCAGCACTAAGGAGCGATCGCAATGGCATTGGTCAACGACGAACATACATACGATGCAGTGGAGATCGACGCGATCGACCGCGCCCTCGATCTTGTCCCTGCCGAACATATGGAAGCGCCGCTCGGGATCCGGTCGATGATGCGTGAAGGGTATTTTGACTACGACGGGATCGCGTACCCGACCGTGATGGCCGTGTACAGCAGGGAAGAGGGCGAGGCGTATTTATACGACGGCTGCTTCATGGGGCTGCTCGGCGCCGACGCGCCCGTGCCCATGCTGCCGCAGTTTCCGATACACGCCGTGGTGGGCGCCGCGCTCGCGTGCGACGAAGAGATCGACGCGGCATGGTGCCGGGCGATGGGCTTCGAAGAGCGCGACCCGGCCGCCGCGATCATGATCGACAAGCATCAGATCGAACGCACGCTCGACTTCGAAGGCGACAGGCTGCGTCTCGACTTCTCGAATCTGCCGGACGGCGCCGATTTCGCGGTGGCCTACGCCGCCTACATTACGTTCCCGGATGAACTGCGCGCCGGATCGCCCAAGGTCTTCCAGCACATGTACGGCAAGCTCTTCGGGAAGAACGTGGCGCCGCGTCGCGGGAGTGCGGGCGGCGCGGGTAACGCGGGGAACGCGGGCAGCGACAGCCGGCGCGATCCGAACGCCGGTCTCAAGGGCGAGCTTCGCATATGAGGCCTGCTTTGCATAGGAGGCGAGCTTCACATGGGAGGCGAGCTTCGCATAGGGGAGGCGGGCCGGCGTCCGTTTTCGCACTCACGGTTCTGCTTGCTGTCATGACGGTGGCGTGCGAGCAGGAAACCACAAACGAGCGCACCGCGCCGCAAACGAAAAGAGAACATATGGAATCCCCCGGCCAGAAACCGTACGTGGCCCCGCTCGTCGGGCTCACGTTTCCGATCCAGGCGCATTTGTACCCCGTCTGGTTCGAGAAGGAGGGTGGGGGATTCCTCTATTTTGTCGAAGAGGCCGACCGTGCCGGCGCGACCGATGTGCCGGCCGCGAACCGTGTTGCGAAGATTCGGGGGGAAGTGTTTCCTACGCCGTCGCGTGTTGAGAAAGCTGCGTGGCAGAAGAGCGCGGGGCTCGTGCCGTATGCGCTCGAGCAGCGCGTGCAGCAGGAAGGGGGCGCCGGGGAGTGGCAGCTTCTCGTGCCCGCCGGCGCGCACACGTTGCAGCTCGTGGCCGGCGCGGATGGCCGGGAGCTGCTGGCCGCGATCGCAAAAGGGCTCGCGGAGAACGATTAGCACGAGCAGCACGAGCAGGACGAGCAGCACGAGCGGGGACAACGCAATGGGGGCTCTTCCGAAAGGAATCGGCGATAGTAAGTAAACGTTTACTCACTATCGCCCAATGTCGATTGGAGGGCTGGTAGCCTGGCAGTGGATGGGGTCGCGCTCCTGCCGCGTTCTTCGCGCTCCTGGCGCGCCCTTCGCGGCCCGCTTACCGCGCGCGGTCCACGTAGAACGTGTCGATCGTAACGACCGCGTTCTCTTCCTTTTCCGCGCCGATCGTGGTCGATGGCCCGTGCCCGGGATGCACGATCGTCGCGTCAGGCAGATTGTGATAGAGACCCCGCACAGAAACGACGAGTTCCTCGAACGAACTGTTCTGCAGATCCGTCCGTCCCACCGTTCCATCAAACAGCAGGTCGCCCGAGAAGATCCGGTCGTTCACCTGATAGCACATACTGCCGCGTGAGTGCCCCGGCGTGTGCACGGTGCGGATCACGTTCCCGCCGATCTGAAACGTCTCGCCCCCCTCGAGCCAGAGGTCCGGCCTCCCGATCGATTCCGGCTCGAAGTCGTACATGATCTTGCCCGTCGGATTACTGCGCAGGCGCTCCACGAACTCGGGCGGCATGTTGTTCACGATCCAGTCGCGCTGCGTGAACATGTCTTCGTAGTCGCCGCGGTGCATCGCGACTTTGGCATTCGGAAAGAGCGCCGCGAACGCCGGGTACCCCATCACATGATCGAAATGCCCGTGCGTGAAAAAGATGTACTTCACGTCGAGGCCTTTCGTCTGGATCACGTTCAGGATCTCGGTCAGCTCGCCGCCGATGTCGATGACCGCCGCTTCCTTCGTCTTCGTGCTGAAAAGCAGGTACGAATTCGTGCCCGGCCCGTTCACCTGGCTCACGATCGCGAGTTTGTCGTCGTAGCCTTTGGCCGCTTGCTCTTCCTCGCCGCCGCAGCCGGGCATGAGGCCGAGCACGAGGGCGAGCGGAACGATCACTGACAATATCGTGGCGAATGCGTAGCGCATGGAATCTCCTTGTTGATCGTCAATTCTAGTGCGCGCATGGGCGGATTACAAGAAGGGAGGGGGCTATTGCAGGATGCCGTGCTTCTTCAGCTTGTAGCGAAGGAGTTGCGGGGAGATGCCGAGCATGTGGGCGGCGCGGGTCTGCACGCCGTCGGCGCGCGTCATCGCTTCATGCAGCATCTCCTGCTCGAACTGCACGAGTTCGTCCTTCAGGTACGAGCCGGCATCGAGCGGGCCCGTGCGGTTGCTGACCTTGAGGCGTCGCAGGCATTCGTGGGTTTGGTTGCCAAGGATCAATCAGACTTGACTCTGGTCGCACATTTCCTATTCCATTACAGACGCAACGTGGGCTGCGAAAGCCTGAAAAAGGGACCGAATATTGGTAGGTTCGGACAAGGATGAATAGCTCGCTGCTTTGATCGTCGGGCGAGGCGATAGCATTATGGCAACGGAATCAAAAAGTCGCTCCGATATTAACCGGTTGGCCGTGATGAGATAGCGGTCCGCATAGGAGGCTGCTGAGAATTCCTTGTCAATTGAGAAGGTCTTCGTTTTGGGGTTCATTTCTTTCCTCGACTCCGCTCGGTCTTCCAACAACATCATGTAGCCAAGGAAGGGGGGCCTTGGATCAGAAGTGCCGGAGGATGTATCTGCTCCAAAAAGGCCATGCCTCTCAGTTGTCCAAAAATCGTGGCCCAGCCCGACAACTTCTTCGATTCGGTTGTTCTGATTGTTTCCGAATGAACCAACCTGAGATTTGAACTCCATCGCGGCTACTAGCTTTCCCTCATGAAGAATAATTCCGTCCCAGTTCTTGGTTGCTCGAAAATAGCCGGGAAGAGTTAAAAAGGGACCTGTCGTTACTATCGAGTCCGTCGATGCCCCTGCCAATTTGGCAACAGCGATAAAAAGGTTTGTGAAACCGCTCATATGCTTGCCCGATAATACCGAACCTCGTGTACCTGCTTGTGCTGTGCTTGCCTTCTTCAGCTTCGTATTCCAGAAATGATCTATTGCGATCTGTACTTGTTCGTCGAAATCGTCGGGTAGGAGTTTCATTGCTGGCTTCGCCGGTGTCGCATCGCAGCTTTCGTGACGACCTCTATCTCTGAACGCTTCAAGTTGTAAGCGTCCCACACGGCACTGTCAATGTCTTGGATCGATTGCGAACCGGCAAGCGCGTGCAGTTGCCTGCGCGTAGGCTCAGAGATATCCCTCCAGCGAGGCAAATGAATCCGCCTAATGTATTGAGCTTGAAAACGAAGATAGTCCCCACTCATCTTAGCGCAATATGAGCCTACAAAAAAGGTTGCGATTGATGACTTGAGAACGGTCTGCAGGGCTTGAATGTCCCACTCCTCTGTTGTCACGTAGTAGAGATTGTGATGAGGATAGAATTCACCCTTATCATATACAACTGTTGAGCCACCCTTGATGTCAGGTATCAATAATTTTGGAGTCCCGGTGAGTTCGTGATGGATCTTGTCGATGGTTCGGTACCAGCTCTTGGCGTTCCTTTTTGCAACATTGCGCCCTCGTATTGATGTCTCGTGAGTCGTCAGGTATTTCTTGAATCGAGGATACTTGTCGAGCGAAGCGATTGAACCGTCCGGTTCGAATGGGTTTACGATCCCCATTCCTCTCCACGAAAGCTCTCCCGATCTTAGGTCTTTGGTCATTGCCAGGGGGAGCTTTCGTGCCCTTTCGACCGGCAGGCTATTGTAGTAGCCGATGTAAACATCATCCCTGCCCGTAGCAACTCCAATGCTAACGGTACAACCATCGTCTTCTATCGGGATGTGCTCTGATTCAAGTTGCCGGAGAAGTGTTAGCTCTTCTGGGATGTCAAGCAACCAAGGAGCGTTGGGTGGCGTTGCGCCCCTTATTCTTAGAACGATATCAGATTCCGTATTGGATTGAATTGGCCGAGCAAGACTTTGAAGTTTGGACACCTCGGGCCTTATAACGATCGCCGTGGTCGGCGTGTCTCGATCCTGTCTACCCAGGTCCATCCATTTTTCAAAAAGTGTAATGGCCGGATATGTGACGACCTCACGAGAGAATGCATCGGCGCCAACTAGGTCGATGTATGCCGTTAGAGCTCCTGACGCTGCCATGAACTGTCGAAGTTTTGTCCCATACTTGTTCTTAAGCCATCGATTTGTGCAGATGAAGGAGCATCGACCACCCGGAACCAACTCGCGAATGGACCTTTCAAAGAAGGGTATGTAGAGGTCGGCCCGATCATACATTGTCTTGTATCGACTTCGGTATTCGGAGAGGAGGGCGGAGGGAATGCTTTCCTGTCTCAAATATGGAGGATTGCCTACTACGAAATCGAACTGACAGGGCAACTCAGTCAAGAGGAAGTCGTAGTTTACGAGCCAGGCGTTGAGGATAGAATCTACTCTGCAGTGGCTAAGGTGCGTTCGAGACTGAAAGACACTCCGAAGTCGCGGCCGAAGGACTGAGTGTGCCTCTTCTGAAACCTCGACTGCGCAGACACGAGGCTTCAGGAGTTCTTCAAGATTCTTTCCACTAAGCCCACGAGGAATTGAGCCCAAGAGTCGGTCAACGATGGGGATCAGGAAATCGCCTGCGCCAAAGGATGGTTCCAGGATCGATTTGTCGGTCAGTGTGTTTTGACTTGTGTAGCCGACCAGATCAAGGATGAAGTTGACTACCTCCGGTTTGGTAAATACAGCACCGCGAGCCTTGGGCTCAGCAACACTGTATGAGAGAACAGCATTGTTTACTTCTACTGAAAGGCTTTCATTTGTCAAATCGAACCCCCAACTTAGATTCAACTGCAGTTTCTCAAACCCGTGTGTCTCCCGCAACTCTCCTGGATCTCTATGCTGGCCTAGAGTCCAGTCTTCCATGCGAAGCCCCCGAAGAATACCACTCTGCGCGATCTTTGCGTACAGTCTAGGCTCCGCAGAATTCCAGTGTCCCGACGCAGCGCTTGCTGTACATGAGGATGTACTTAACGTCGAGGCCCTTCGTCTCGATCACAGGCAGTACCTCGCTCAGTTCACCGCCGATGTCGATGACGGCCACTTCTTTCGTCTTCGTGCTGTAGAGCAGGTACGAATTCGTGCCCGGCCCGTTTACCTGGATCACGAATCGCGAGCTTGTCATCGTAGCCGACGGCGGCCCTTGGGGCATCACCTTTCAAGCCCATAATTGTGAAAACAATTATGGTTGAAGAGGTTAGTAGTCTCACTAGGTAGCGTATTTGCATAATCAGGTAGCCTCTGGAACTCAATGTTAGCCATAGGGGGGATGCTCGTAAGAAATCCCTTGAACGTCAAATGGCTCATTTGCTCTAATCAGAGGATCTGTGAATCACACATCAAGGCTTCCATCGCTTCTCATTGTTTGGTTTGTCGATAGACTATTCAGTATAGGTCGTTTTTCGTGGAGATTGGGGCTCTCATGGAATCGGTTCGCAGTTTCTTTGTTCGCAGTTTCTTTTTCCTGGTGCTATACATCCTGTTAGGACTCCTGCAGCTTTGGTTCCTTGCCGGATATTGTCTGGTATATGAGAAGGATCTATCTTGGCCGGCCATTTGCTATGATGGCGTTTTGTTGTTCTTCTCAAGCGGCCTATATGTGTCTGCCGTTGCGTTGCTAGAAAACAAGAAGCTCTTGCGAGGTCAGCTTGCGATTGCATTGGCTGTTCTTGTGGGTCTTGCAAATATCGTGGCCATGTTGGTTTGCTACGCGCCTGTAGCACTAGTTACTGTTGGCGTTGTGGTTGAACTGCCAAGCGAAGGCCGAGTGTTTTCGTACACTTTGATTTCTGTGGCAATGAGTGTCTTGTGGGCCTACTCTGTCTTTATGAGAAAGTCAGCCGCGAGCGTATCAAGTGTTTAGCAGCCCAGTCGACTATTTGGTTGCCGGTGTTGCAATTGTATTTTGCCTTCTAACAATACCTTTTCTTCTCTCTGATGTAGTCAGGCTTAGAGCCGCCTCAAAGCGCCTGGATGCTGTGATTCATGATCTGAATGCTAGTGGTGTTTCGATTACTGACTCAAGTGGGCTTCGAGAGCTTCTCCCTTCGCTAGTTACCCACTCTGACCGGATGATTGAGAAACTCGCTCTAGAGAGCCCCGACTTGCTTGGGATTTCTGATCCTCAGGCGGCAGCCCTCCGATTTGAGTCCATGCTCATGCGTCTTTGGGTTCGAGGTGAGTATGGAAAAATTGCAAGCCTTACCAAGAGCAAGAACCGTGAACTAGCCGCCTTGGTGCAGCGCATTCCACTGACTCTGTTTGCATTTGACAAGCTCGAAGACTTTGAAAATGTTCTGGCGACGTTACGAAGGGCCGAAGAAGAGAACAATCCCTTGCTTGATCCTCTGAAGGAACCCGTGGTTGCTATCTTATATCTTAAAGCATCGGCGATCACCGGGTCCTTCGACATCGATCCCCATCGAATCCTTGCGTGGTGTAGTGCACATCAAGAGAATGTTCTTCTTATAGCTTTTGCGTTTGATTACTTTCGGAAGTTGGGCAATGAAGATTTAGCCATCTCCATACTGAAAACCGTTCAGCCAAGACGAGATGATTACGAGGAATTCATTCGAGAGTCATCCCGAGTGGAACTGAAAGATGTTCGGAGAATCCTTGAGCTCAACCAGTAGACTTGCGATTGACCTTGGTCGTCTTGTGGACAAGGTTGCACTCGATGATTGCTTGAAGAGAGTTGGCGAGTCTCGAAATGTGACAATAGCATTGATCGGCCGGATGAGCGGCAAGATAATCCGTTTCCCGCGAATCGAATCTCAGCCGTACTTCTCCAAGAATCCGAATAGATCCGAATTTGCAAGCTTTGAACGGGAGACCCTGCCCCTGTGTGAGGTAGCAGGACGCCGTGTCGGCTATTGGTATGCTTCGCATATCTCCTCTAGAACCACATATCTGTTCGTTCCCTGTGTTGTAGATAGTCTGCTCGTTGGGATGGTGTGTTTGATTGACTCGGGTCCTGGGCAGGCGATGGATGTAGCAGACCTTGTCGAACAAATCGCCCCGGCCCGAGCCCGATTGGATAGTCTGCTTCGGCCAGGGATCAGGCTCGAACGGGGCATTGCCATCGCTGACAGTTTGAGAAAGTTCTCCGAGAACTCCTCAATGAAACTCAACGAGGCGTATCTCGGAAGTGAGTTTACTCTCGAAACTGTTCTTCGTGAGCCGTTGCGGGAGATTGCGCGGGACTGCGGCTTTCGATTTTTGGCAGTATTGGATGTTGGGTCGTTGGCCGGTAGAAGTCCAGCTGTTTTCGGGGCAAGCGGTAGAAGCGATACATGGTATCAAGATGTAAGTGGGTTGCTTGACGTGATTCAACTAAGCGGAGTCGAGGGCAATCCGGCTACCAGGATTCAGACAGTCAGCAATCGGACTGAATCGGGAAGAAATGCAACAAGGTTACTTCGCTCAGCATTCGCGTTAAAAGGCGTGAGCCGGTTTTTCGTTAGAACGGTCTTTAAAGTGTCGCGCAGTAACTATCTCCTGATTGCTGTGCCAATGCCGCCATCAAGCGTGCCGAGTGGTACTGGGATTCTGACTGGAAGTCGCATACTGATTGACGAACTCGGCAATGAACTACGACATGTACTCTCGGTGTTCCAAGCTTTTAGAACGCTCATGGAGGCCATTCCAAATACGATTCATAGAATCAAGTCGACGATGCAGATCCTCACAAATAGGACTGGACTGGCCAAGAATCGTATCTTGCGAGATCCACAGGCCCCACTCAAACATCTAGTGGAAGACTTGGAAAGTATCGAAAGAGCAATCTATTATCAAGGAATACAGGCCCAGAGTTATATGTATTTCGCCACGGCGGATTTGGTGGACCTAGAGGAAAGGTATGATAAGAGAAAGGCTCGGATTGGTGTCGTGCTGGATGAGATCGTCGAACTCTTTGAGGCAAAGGAGCTAAGGCGGGGCGTACAATTTGCAGAACCTAACATAGATATCGCTGCTGTATCCGAGGATACTATAATTGACAAAGAGTATCTCGCGATCATATTTGAGGCCCTGATCGACAATGCCGTGAAGTACAGCTTTACGGGAAAGACGATTCAAATCTCATTAATGAAAACCATTGTGAATGGCGCCTATAAGTGGTGCTTTGAAGTGTCGAATTTCGGACTCCGCATCCATGATGATGAAATTGACAGGATCTTTGAGCCCTTCTATAGGGGCAGGAAGATCCGCGATCCCAAGCGTAATATCCCCGGATCTGGCATTGGGCTTAGCATTGTCAAGAAGATCGTTGAAGATTGGAATGGAAGCGTCGAAGTGGAGTGTCGTTCGCGCCAAATCACGGAACGACTGATCCGTGATCCCAATGCAAGACGGCCGGAGGATACAAGTGCAGGATATCGTATTCTGTTTAGAGTTCTCTTGCCTGCATAGCTAGAGGGGAAACATGTGATGGGTAATATACTTTACTTGGAAGATGAGCATGCACTGATGTCGGCCCTAGTTGAGACATTAGAGATGAAAGGGCACAACGTAATCGAATCTGCCTCAATCGCAGAAACAGTAAAGCGATTAGAGGAGTGCGAAATCCTTCTCCTGGATATCATGATGACACACGGCAAGGAATTTGATGATTCTATTCTTTCGGTTAAGACGGGTATCGAGTTGATGCGTCGGCTTAAGGAGAAGGAGGAAATTTGCGGCGTGATAGTTCAGAACCCACCTCCAATTATTGTGATTACAGGAGTGGGAAGCGTGTCCGATCATGCAGCAATACGGCGCCTCGATGCAGTGGGCGTATTTCCCAAGCCGATTCGAATCGAAAAAGTTGTCGAGCGGATTGAAGAATGCATTGGAGTGCCTGATGATGGACGTAGTTGAAATCCTAAAGGAGTTGATAAAACTTCCGAGCCATGAAACCAGTGCTGAGGTGGTTGCCTATGTTAGTAAGGTTCTAGATGAAGGTGGAGTTCAGTACGACATGCACGAGGGGCATCGGGATTCTCTCTTGGCACACTTGAAGTCCGCACAAACGTCGTCGAAGAATAGAAAGACGCTCTTAGTTCACTGCCACATGGATACCATGGCCCCCGAGGATGGACTTAGTGACCATGTTCCCTCTATCCGTGGGGATCGACTTTTTGGCTTAGGGGCCAGCGACAACAAGGGATCAGTCGCTGCGTTGGTTGCTGCCCTTCTTCGATTGCAGGGGACCGATTTGGGCGAGTGGGAAGTCCTCGCTGTATTCTCTGGAAAAGAAGAGGGGGTATTGCAATTTGAGAATCCAACGATGACGTTGCTCAAGGCTGGGAATCTGATCGCAGATGCTGCGATCGTACTAGAGGCGACGTGTGACGATGATGGTAACCTGGGACTTTGTGTTGGAAATTATGGCTTGTTGAGAGAAGAGATCATCATAAAGGGCAGAAGTGCCCACTCTGCGTGGCCCCAAGAAGCAGTGAGCGCAGTGGACATCGCGTATCAGTTCAAGAAGGAGTTTGATTCCAGCTTTCACAGCAATGAGATGTCCATGCAGTTGCCCGGCGAGTTGGGACGAATCAATGTGAAGCCTCTTGAGAGCATCACGGAGATCTTTATTGGTGAAGGGGCGGGAACAATCCCAGGGAGCGGGAAACTTACGTTGGATTTCCGAATTCCCCCATACGAAGGGGACCGCATTGCTGCAAGAGACTTTTTCGATAGAGCAGTTGCGAGCATTGAAGACACTTTGAAAGAGATTTGCTCGACTGTATACGCTACTTGGAAATATCGACCAGAGATTAAAAGAACCAGCCACTACATTGGATACGTAACGAGGGATGTGGGGCTCATTAAGATTTTCCAAGATGAGATCGCTTCACAATCAAAACAGGGAGGCATGGAAGTTTTCGTGGCACCCGGGAGATCAGACGCATGCATCTTGGTGAATGAACTCAATTGTGACTGTGTTGTAGTTGGCCCGGGGATTCTGACATCATGCCATGCTGCCGAAGAGCATATTAGCGTGACGGTTCTGCGTGACTTCGTAGATTTGCTTAGCGGAGTGGTTCAGAGAGTAGCTAGTTCAAAATAGAGCGCGCTTTGCTTGGCCATGCCAACTTCGCTCCCCGAAAACCTGGTCGGAACCGATTCCTAATCCGGCGACTTTTTCGATTTTCGCCAGTTGGCCGTTCTACTTGACTAAGCCTCGAGTCAACTATATCTTCAGGCGTGCAATGGTGAGACTCCTTTAAGATGGTTTTGTTTCGTAATAGACTCGGCAAAGAGTCCGCCTTTGCCCCGTACCCCCGCGTTGCAGCACAGAAGGGTACGGCCCGTCCTTCTTGTTACAGCCCCCCGAACCGGCGGACAGGGCGCGAGGGGCTACGGCCTGGCAACTTCATTTCACACCTCCCATCTTCTACAACACGACGATCTGTCTCACTGCTCCCCATCTTCGGGGGCAGGCGCAAGACGTGAGTCTTTCTTTTCTAGGAGCCCATATACGCCACGATCAACGCGATTAACCCCGGAGCTCTTCTATAGGCTAGCCGGATCAGTTCGTTTCTTACTCGTGTCACGTCGGTCTTGCTGGACGTTTTGGCCAAGCCGTACGACTTAACAAGCTCCGTCACATCAGCCACGGTACCGGTACCATCTAGCTTTCGAAGTGCCTTTCGGATGTACCAATCGAGTGATTTTGCGAGAACCAGCTTCTTCTTAGTGACGGCGGGGGCAACTTTTCCGTTGGCCGAAATTGGAGTGCCCCCGGCGTGTTTGATGTACTGATCCTGAGCGATGGAGAGTGCGCGGAGCTGGGCGCGAAGCCCTCGATCTCCGACTCCGATTCGATCTGTTTTTGACAGGGGCGCTCCTCCCTTCGCATACAGAGGAAACCATGTCGCAATCCACGATTCTCGTAACGGGCGCAACGGGCTATATCGGCGGGCGCCTCGTGCCGTGGCTTCTGGAAGCCGGCTACGATGTGCGCTGCCTCGTGCGCGACAAGCGCAAACTCGCCGCTCGCCCGTGGGCCGGTGATCCGCGCGTCATGGCGGTCGAAGGCGACGCGATGAACGAGGGCGACGTGATGCGCGCCATGGAGGGCTGCTCGGCGGCCTACTATCTCATTCACTCGATGATGGTTGTCGGCGACGAATACCGTGAGCGCGACCGCAAACTCGCGACCGCATTCGCGACGGCGGCGGGGAAAGCGGGCGTCGAACGCATCCTGTATCTGGGCGGCCTCGGCGAAACGGGCGAGGGACTGAGCGAGCATCTCGAGTCGCGCCGCGAAACGGAAGAGGCGCTGGCGTCGGGCCCGGCCAGGCTCACGGTGCTGCGCGCGGCGATGATCATCGGCTCGGGATCGGCGTCGTTCGAAATCCTGCGCTATCTCGTCGAACGCCTTCCGATCATGATCACGCCGCGCTGGGTGCAGACGGAGGCGCAGCCGATCGGGGTCAGGAACGTGCTGCACTATCTGGTCACGTGCCTCACAACGCCGGAAACGACCGGGCGTACGCTCGACATCGGCGGGCCGGATGTGTTCGGCTACGAGCAGATCATGCAGATCATGGCGGAAGAACTGCGCATCCCGAAACGCATCATCATTCCCGTGCCTGTTCTTACACCGAAGCTCAGTTCGCTCTGGATTCATCTGATCACCCCGCTCAGCGCGAAGATCGCGCGGCCGCTTGCGGAAGGACTCAAGAACCGCGTGGTGGCGCGCAACAACGACGCGGCCGTTCTCATGCCGCAGGAACTGCAGACCGTGCGCGAGTCGATTCGCACGGCGCTCGGGCGCATGCAGGATCACGATATCGAAACGTCGTGGTCCGACGCGGGCGTGATGCCGGGCGATCCGGACTGGGCCGGCGGGAAAGTGTTCGTCGACGAGCGCAGTATCGCGATCGCGGCGCCGGCCGACAGTGTGTATCGCGCGGTGTGCCGGATCGGGGGCGGCCAGGGATATTATTCCGCTTCGTGGCTCTGGAAGCTGCGCGGCTGGATGGACCGGCTTGCAGGCGGGCCGGGCCTGCGCAGGGGCCGGCGTGATCCGATTCACGTTTCATATGGCGACGCGCTCGACTTCTGGCGCGTGCGCGGCGTCGAACCCGGACGCTCGCTCAGCCTGCGCGCGGAAATGAAACTGCCGGGGGAAGCGCGTCTCGATTTTGCGATTGCCTCGCGCGGCGAGCACGCGGCTCGCGACGCCGGCGCCGCGTGCGAACTTACGCAGACGGCGCGCTTCATGCCGCGCGGCCTCTTCGGTCTCGTTTACTGGTACGCGGTGCAGCCGTTTCACGGCATCGTGTTCCGCGGCATGATGCGCGGGATCGAGCGGGCCGCGATCGCCGACGCCCTCTCGAAGCGCCAGGAAGCCCCGCAGGCCCAGTAGCGCCGCGCGCGCTGGACAGCGCCCTCTCCGATCCCGTATCATGAAAGGGCATCCCGAAACACCATCGGAGGCCCCATGTCCACATTCCGGCCCGCCTTGCTCGCAGGTTCGCGCGAATTTGTACTCCCGTTTGCTCTCGCGATTTCATCGATCGGCTTCACTTCCCCCGCCGAAGCGGGCGTTCCGTGCGCCGCAACCTCGGGCCGCGCAATGGCGATCGGCGGGCTTCATGCCTGCAACGATGCCGACGGTGTCTTCAGCTGGCAGGGAAACCGGAGTACGATCGAGATCTGTGTCACTGTCCGCGACTGCGCAATGCAGCCGGTCGAGGGGAGCAGCGTCTTCCTCGCTCTCGATGTAGCCGGGGATCTGACAGACGAGTTCTCCGGGAGCGCGGAGATGCGCATCAATATCGACGGGGATCTTACGGGGACGACGGACGCGCAGGGGGTTTCCAACTGGGAAGTACTGGTGGGCGGCTGCGGCAAAGTGCAGATCGACTGGACCGCCACCGCTGACGGGGTCGAACTCGGCAACGATACGAAGACATACTGCATCAAGAGCTACGACATGAACGGCAACGGTGTCGTCAATTTTTTCGACACGTTCCTCTGTCTGCCACAGTACTACGCGGGGACCGGCTGGGCCGCGAACTGGAACTGTACACAGCCTGTCAACTTCTTCGATCTGTTCGAGTTTCTTCCGGACCTGAACGCCGGCGCGCAGGCTGCTGTCAGTACGGCGGCGACTCCGGCAACCCTCGGCGAGTGCGCGCCCTGATACGCACGAAAGCTTCAGGGAACATCAGCGTGGAGGTTTTCATGCAAACAGTCACAGGTCGCTGCCGTTACTCTCTCAAGAGCGCGCTCGACTCACTGAAAAAGTCGTGCACACTCCTGGCGGTCTGCGCAGTTCCGGTCATGATCACGCTTCTCGTGCAGCCCGCCGATGCCGGCGTTCCGTGCGCCGCGACATCGAGCCGCGAAATGAAGATAGGCGGCACTGTCTGCGCCGATGCCGATGCGGTCTTCGGCTGGCAGGGAAACAAGGGCACGATCGATATTCGTGTGACGGTGCGTGATTGCGCATCCCAGCCGGTCGAGGGGAGCAACGTGCGGCTCGACTTCCTGGTCGCGGGCGATCCCACGGACGAACTTCCGCCAAGCGTGGAGATCCGCATCAATATCGACTCGGAATTGACGGGGACGACGGACGCGCAGGGAGTCGCCGTCTGGGAAGTGATTCTGGGTGGCTGCGGGAGGGCGCAGATCGACTGGCGCGCGACGGCCGACGGCGTCGATCTCGGAACCGACTCGCAGACGTACTGCTTTCGCAGTCACGATATGAACGGCGACGGGATCGTGAATTTCCAGGACGTTTTTCTGTATCTCCCGTTTTCATTTTCGGGGACCGGCTGGGCCGGAAACTTCAACTGTGTACAGCCCGTCAATTTCTTCGACATCATTGGTTTCCTTCCCGACCTGAATGCGGCGGCGCACGCGGATGTCAGTACGGTAGCCGTACCGGCGGCTCTCGGCGAATGCGCGCCCTGATGCGCACCGTTCATTGCAGCAGCAATCTTCGCATTACCAATCTCGGTCTTCGGGAGGCTCACATGCCAGGCTTGCGTAACGCATTCTCACTTCAAATTCGATGCTTTGCCGTTCTGATCACATCCGCACTCGTCATCACGGGATCTGTTTCCGAAGCCGAAGCCGGCGTCCCGTGCGCCGCGACTTCAGGCCGCGAAATGAAAATCGGCGGCACTGCCTGCTCCAGTGCCGACGCGCTGTTCAGCTGGCACGGAAACAGGGGCACGATTGATATCTACGTGACCGTGCGTGATTGCGCGTCACAACCGGTTGGGGGCAGTGACGTACAGCTGGGCTTTGTCGTAGCCGGAGATCCTACAGACGAGTTCGCGGCCAGCGCGGAAATGCGAATCAATGTCGATTCCGAGCTGAACGGCACGACCGATGCAGCGGGAGTCGCTCTGTTTGAAGTCCTGGTGGGCGGCTGCGGCCAGGTGCAGATCGACTGGACCGCCACGGCTGATGGCGTCGAGCTGGGGACCGACTCCCAATCGTACTGTGTCAGGGCCTTCGACATGAATGGCAGCGGGGAAGTTAACTTTTATGACACATTTCTTTGCCTGCCTCAGTACTTCACAGGTGTTGGGTGGGCCGCGGACTTCAGCTGTGTCGCGCCCATCAACTTCTTCGACCTCTTCCACTACCTTCCCGACCTGAACAGCGCGGCCAAGGCCGAAGTCAGCATGGCGGCGACTCCGGCGATCCTCGGCGAATGCGCGCCCTGATGCGCACTCGCGCAACGTCAGCGCCATGATCGAGAAACGACTGCAGTTTCCGGCAACGAATTCTTCGGGCGATGTCTCGGCGATCTTTCTCGCGCCGCCGGAGCCCTCGGCGCTCTTCGTGCTCGCGCACGGCGCGGGCGCCGGCATGGAACACCCGTTCATGAACGCCGTGGCGCACGAACTCGCCGCACGCGGCATTGCAACCTTTCGGTATCAGTTTCCGTACATGGAAGCGGGCAACAAGAGGCCGAATCCGCCGGCGATTCTCGCGAAAACGGTACGGAATGCGGTGGCCGCCGCCGCGGCACTCCCTGAAGTGAATGCGAAGGGGTTGCCGATTTTCGCGGGCGGCAAGTCGATGGGCGGGCGCATGACATCAACGGCATTCGCGCGCGAGCCGATCGAGGGCGTGCGCGGCATTATCTTTCTGGGATTTCCGCTGCACGCGCCGGGGCGCGATTCGGACGACCGCGCGGAACATCTGTACGATGTCGATTGTCCCATGCTTTTTCTCCAGGGGACGCGCGACAGGCTGGCGAACCTCGATTTTCTCGGCCCGGTGATCAAGAAGCTGGGCAGGAGGGCGTCGCTGCATATAATAGAGAGCGGAGATCATTCCTTTCATGTACTGAAGCGTTCGGGGCGCACGGATGAAGAGGCGCGCGCAGAGCTGGTAGAGGCGCTGTGCGGCTGGGTGGAGCGCACGGGCCGGTAATTGTGACGGAATCGCGGGCCGCGGGGTCCAGAGACAGGAACGTGAAACCGGTACCCCTTTGAGGAACACGGTATGAGTGACAAGGCGCGAGGCGGCCATGTGGCCGGCATCTATCTGGTCGATCAAGAGGGGGCGGAGCCGCATGCGCAGAAGTCGGTGAAGGCCGTGACCGGTGCGGGGCTCGCGGGAGATCGCTACGAGAAACTGCAGGGCACGTTCTCGAAGAAAGAGATCGATCCCGGTCAGCACATCACGCTGATCGAGTCCGAGGCAGTCGCCAGAGTGATCGCGGACGGCGTGGATATCGGGGAGGGGCGGCATCGCCGCAACCTCGAAACAACCGGCGTGCGACTGAACGACCTCGTAGGGAAAACGTTTCAGGTGGGCGAAGTGACGCTGCACGGCCATCGGCTTTGTCATCCGTGCGCCTATCTGGCGAAAGTGACCGGGGAAGACATGATCACGCTTCTCAAAGACGCCGGTGGACTGCGCGCTGAAATTGTAAGCGGCGGCGAGATCTGCGTCGGCGATTCCATCGTGATCTGAGGGACAGGGTTTTGCGCGAAACAATCGACACACGGCAGGTCGTCGACTGGTCGGCCGCAATCTGGGCCGGCATCATCGGCGGCGCCGTCTTTTTTGTATCGAGCGTATTCCTGCTCCCTTTCGCGACCGGCGGGAACGCATGGGTCGTGGCGCGCTACTTCGCGTCGATCCTGCTCGGCACCGACGTGCTCGCGCCCCCGGCCACGTTCGACCTTGCGATCTTCGCGGCGGCCATCGTCGCGCACTTCGGTCTCTCGATCATCTTCGCGCTCGTCATCTCGTTCATCATTCATAAAGGCGGGCTTCTTGCGGGAGTCATCCGCGGCGCGCTTCTCGGAGCGGCAATCTACGTCATCAACGTCTACACGCTGACCCTGCTGTTCCCGTGGTTCTTCGCCATGCACGGCCTTCCCTTTCTTGCCGCGCATGTCGTGTACGGCGCGGTGGTCGGCTGGGTCTACGAAGGCCTCGAAGTCGAAGAGTTCGTCGCCGTCGGCGCGGACGGGAGCGCATGATGCTCGTACGTCGCGCCGCGCGGGGACGCGCACGAAACGGACTCCCGTTCGGGAACCGGCAGCCACGCAACCGCACGATGATCAAGGCGCGGCTGCTGATCGGCGCCGCGGTCGCGCTCTTCGCCCTGTTCTCCTACTTCGGCTCGAGCGAATACAATCCCGTGACCGGCAAGAAGCAGTTCATCAGCCTGACGCCGCGACAGGAAATCGCGCTCGGCATGCAGGCGGAGCCGCAGATGATCGCGGAGTACGGCGGTCTCTATCCCGACGAAGCGCATCAGCGCGCGCTCGACCAGATCGGGGCGCGCCTCGTGCAGAGGGGGGATGCCGCCGACACGGGCTGGGAGTTCGAGTTTCATCTGCTGGACGATCGGGAGACGATTAACGCGTTTGCGCTTCCCGGCGGGCCGGTGTTCATTACGGCCGCGCTTTACGCACGGCTCGAGACCGAAGGTCAGGTGGCGGGCGTGATCGGACACGAAATCGGACACGTGGTGGCGCGCCACGGGGCGCAGCGCATGGCGAAGTCGAGCCTCACGCAGGGGCTCATGGGCGCGGTAATTGCGGCGTCCGGCGACGCGAACGCGGGTCAGATGGCGGCGATGGTCGGGCAGATGATCAACATGCAGTACGGGCGCGAGGACGAACTGGAGTCGGACGAACTCGGCGTGCGGCTCATGGTGCAGGCGGGCTACGATCCGCGCGCGATGATCGAAGTGATGAAGGTTCTGGCGGAGTCGCGCAGCGGTGAAGCGCCTCCCGAGTTTTTCAGCACGCACCCGAATCCGGAAAATCGCATCGCTGAAATCGAACGCGCCATTTCGGAAAATTTCCCGAATGGAGTGCCCGCCGGACTCACTCCGTAACGATTCATTGTTTAAGAACTTTTTCGCGCGCGAAAAGCTTCGTACGGCCTCTTGACTCATTCCGCACGATCACCGATTCTCTCTCCAACACATTCACCCCTGAAGCGGAGAGCCTGTCATGTCCCACCCTTACGTTGCCAAACTCGCACAACTTCTCGTTCACTACAGCCTCGACGTAAAGCGCGGCGAGTGGGTGCACATTCGCGGCTCCGTTCTGTCGGCCGAACTCATGCGCGAGGCGGCACGCGAAGTGCTTCGCAAGGGCGCGCACCCCACGGTGGAGGCCGAGATCCAGGGAATCAAGCACATGATGCTGGCGGAAGGGAACGAAGCTCAGATCGCGCGGATCTCGCCTCTCGAAAAAGTCGCCGTGCAGAAGGCCGACAAGCTGCTCGCTATCATGGGCGGCTTTAACACGCGCGAAATGTCGGGTGTGGCGCCGAAGAAGATGTCGATGATGACCAAAGCCCGCGGCCCGGTGCTGAAGACGTTCTTCAAGCGCACGAAGGCGGGTGAAATGCGCTGGTGCGGCACGCTTTTCCCGACGCACTCCGGCGCGCAGGATGCGGAACTTTCGCTCAGTGAATACGAAGACTTCGTGTACAAGTCGATGAAGCTGCACAAGAAGGATCCCGTTGCGGAATGGAAGAAGGTCCGGACCGTGCAGGATCGTCTCGTCAAGAAGCTCATGAAGATCAAGGAACTCCACATTGTCGGTCCCGGCACGGACCTCAAGGTCGGTGTCGGCGGTCGCTCGTGGATCAACTGCAGCGGCGAATACAATTTTCCCGACGGCGAAGTGTTCACCGGCCCGCGCGAAAACGCCGTGGACGGAAAGATCACGTACGGCTTCCCGGCCGTCTACGGCGGACACACGGTCGAAGACATCGCGC
The DNA here is from genome assembly GCA_029262235.1 of Candidatus Eiseniibacteriota bacterium. Lineage (GTDB taxonomy): Bacteria > Orphanbacterota > Orphanbacteria > Orphanbacterales > Orphanbacteraceae > JABDJQ01. The sequence goes on from JAJCZU010000002.1 coordinate 180,584, forward strand.
TCACCTGGCGCAAGGGACGCGTTGTGGAGGCGGAAGCGGGCAAGGGGAAGGACTATCTGAAGGCGATTCTCGGAACGGACCCGGGCGCGAAGCATCTCGGCGAAATGGCGTTCGGCACGAATTACGACATCCAGCGTCACACGAAAAATGTGCTGTTCGACGAGAAGATCGGCGGTACGATGCATTTCGCGATCGGCGCGTCGATCCCCGAGTCGGGGGGCGTGAACAAGTCGGCCGTGCACTGGGACATGGTCTGCGAGACGCGCAAGGGTTATACGATTTACGGCGACGGGAAACCGATTCACAAAAATGGGAAGTTCCTCATCTAGCAAATCCGGTTTCGCGCGCGGGGCTCAACTCGTGTTCGATTTCCTGCGGGCGCCTTCGACGGTAACGGCCCCTGCGCGGAATGCGGAGCCTTCGCCGGCAACGGCGCCTGCACCGAGTGCGAAACCCGCACCGCCCCCCATGGTGCCCGCGGGTACGGCACCGCCCGCGCCGTCTGCTTCACCGGCGCTCCCCACCGCACCCGCGGACGTACGCGACTGGCGCGAGGAGGCGACGCGCGCGACGCGCGAATCACTCCGGCTCGCGCAGACGATCTGGCCCGACCTCGTGCTTCCGTCCCCGATCACGATCGGATTCCGTCTGCGAGGGCACGCGGCCGGGATCGCGTGCGTCAGGCCGCCTTCCATTCAGTACAATCCGGCGCTGCTCGAACGCTACACGTCACGCTTCGTCGACACGATCGTGCCGCACGAAGTGGCGCACATCGTCGTCGATTCTCTCTATACGAAAAGGGTGAAGCCGCACGGAAGCGAGTGGAAGGAAGTCGTGCTGCGCCTTGGCGGCGAACCGCGCGCGACGCACGAGTTCGAAACGAAGGCGGCCCGACGTCTGCGCCGCTACTACTACGAGTGTTCGTGCGACGAACTGCACCCGTTCACGGGGAAGAGCCATCGGCGGGCGCGGAACGGATCGTTCCGCTACTCCTGCCGCAAATGCGCGGAGCGGCTGCGCTTTACCGGTATCGAGGGCTACGAGTAGCCTTACGTAACCGGGCCCAGGCCGAGCAGCGTAAGAACCGCGGTCACGACACCCATCAGACCTTCCCCTGCAATGAGCCCCGACGCCACCGCAATCGCGAAGATCTTGGCCGACTCGGGCGAGCGCGACTTCCAGAGCACGAGTAACAGCGAACCGATGAACATCGCCACGGAGTAAAACGCGGGCACGATGAACGCGATCCCGAACGCGAGGCCGCTCGGCAGCACGGATCGGAGCGCGGGCGCGTATTTCCGCAGCACCGGCACGAGAACACCGAACAGCGCACCGCAGAGAATCGCGATCTCGGCGTGCGGCGGGAGCTGGTCGAAGCCGTTCGAAAGCAGCTCGGCCATCGCGCGCCAGGCGTGGGCCGCGGGCGCGGGCAGTTCCGTTCCGCCGATTTCGTACGCGGTGTCGAACAGCTTGTAGATCGCCGTGCAGACCGGGATACCTGCCGCGATTCCGATGCACTGCGCGATGATCTGCTTGCGCGGCGACGCGCCGAGCAGGCGTCCGGCCTTCAGGTCGTGCATCATGTCGCCCGCCTGTGAAGCGCCGGCGGACGTGATCCCGGCCGCCATGAGGTTCGTGGTGGTATTCCCCGGCGAGATGCCGCCGAACACGAGCTGCGTCACTTTCCCCATGCCGCCCACGGGATTGATATCGGTTTCGCCGGTCGAGCGAACGGCGATCATCGCGAGAATCGAACTCATCGCGACGGCGATGACGGTCATGTACGGCGGAATCTCGAACACGCGCCACGCAACGAAAGACGCGAGCACCGTACCGGCTGTAAGCCCGATCAGCCACCACGAGTTCGGCACCTGCTCGCCCACCACGACACCACCGGTGCTCGCCCGGTCGCTCCGCTTGAACGTGTTCAGGATCGTGCGCCAGGAGAGCGCGAGATTCGTAAGCGCGTCGGCCACCATGATCGCGACGCCGGGCCAGAGAATCCATCCGCGCGGCCCGTCCTGGTAGCTCATGATGCCGCCTTCGGCCCAGCCGTTCGCCTGCGCGATCGGCCCGATGATCGCCCAGCTGACGAAAGCCCCCGCAAAGAGCGAAGCGCCGACGCGCGGCCCGATCAGGATCCCGGCGCCGAACATGAGCGGGCTCAAATAGATCGAGAAGCCCCAGGCCCCGATTGCGCCGAGGCCGATCCATTCCATCGGGGGCGCCTGAATCTGCGGTACGAAGAACGCCACGATCGTGAAGAGCGCGGCTGCCATCGCCCAGCGTACGAGCGCGCTTGCCTGCGCGACCGCTGTCGAACCTTTCGCGAACATCGAGAGAATGGTTTCGGCGGTCGCGGTGCCCGTGGGGAAGCGGAGCTTCTCGACCACGACCATTTGATTGCGTAGCGGGACGGCGTAGAATACGCCGAGATAGCCGACGGCGAACGCCCATAATACGAGTTCGCCGTACGACAGTTTCGTACCGAGCATGCCGAGTGCGGGGATCGCCGAAAGCAGTCCCGCGGCGGACGTCATGGCGCCCGCAGCCGACCCGGCTGTCTGTGTTATGTTCGTCTCAAGTATCGTGTAGGCGCGGGCGCCGGTTGCGCGGTGGATCGCCGACCAGATCGAATAGCCCAGGATCGCCGCGATCAGCGAGCCGCCGATCGACCAGCCGGTGCGGAGGCCGAAGTAGATGTTCATCGATGAGATGACGAGACCGAGCAGGCATCCGGTCGCCACGGCGCGAAGAGTGAACTGCGCTTCGCCCGGCAGCGGGTCGTGAATCTGTTCGGGCGGGCGTGAAAAGCTCGGTTCGGACATAACTTCCTCTTGTATGGGATTTTCAGATCGTCTGGAATTATTGATTCGGCCCGTCAAGGCTAGCGAACCGTCCCGCGCGGGGCAACAGGAAAGCGTTCGAATCCATGATGCGTGTCTATCTCGTGCTCGGAATGCTGCTCCTGGCGCTCGGCGCCGGCCAGATCGGACTGCGTTACGAAGCGCTTCCGGTGCGCATGGCGACGCATTTCGATCTTCTCGGCAATCCGAACGGCTGGGCGCCGAAGGGCCGTCTTTTCGTACTGCATTTTGTGGTTCTTGCGGCTACATACCTGACGTTCGCCGGCCTGCTCGTGCTCTCGCGGCGCGGGGGTCGTGAATACCTGCGCGTCCCGCACGTACCAAACCGGAAGCTCTGGCTTTCCCCCCCGCATGAAACGAAGGCCCGGAACCTGATCGAACGTACGATGGCCCTGATCGGCCTCGCCACTCTTCTGTTTCTGCTCGTGATCTTCGAGTATGTGTTCCGCGCCAACCTGCGTGATCCCGTGCGCCTGCCGCCGGAGATGGCGTTCGTTGTCGCGGCGTTCGTGATCCTCGTCGTCGGGGCGTCGGTCGCGCTTTCGATGCGGTTCTCCCGCCCGCCGGGGAACAGCACCCTCCGCACGGTTCTCGTGTTGGCACTGGCGATGACAACGAGTCTCGGGCTTGTTTCGTGCGCGGCGCGCGGGGCGTATCCCGCGGCCCGGCTCGGGGCGGAGCAGACGGGCGTCGCCTCCTACTACGCGGACGAGTTCGCGGGGAGGCCGACGGCGAACGGTGAGATCTTCGATCCGCGCAAACTTTCGGCCGCCCATAAAACGCTGCCGTTCGGTACCGTGGTTCTCGTTACGAATCTCGACAACGGCCGCACGCTTCGTTTACGGATCAACGATCGCGGCCCGTTCATTCCCGGGCGTATTATCGACGTATCGGAGAAAGCCGCGGAAGAGCTGGGCTTCAAAATCGCGGGCATCGCCAGGGTGCGAATCGAAATCGTTTCGATGGGCGAGGGCAGGTGAACGAAGCGCCCGCGAACGACTTCGAGAAGCGGCCGAACCGTACGTTCCTCGCGCTCTCGTTTCCGGTGCTTCTCTCACTGATCGCCGAACCGCTCACGGGCCTTGTCGACACGATGTTCGTCGCGCGACTCGGGGCGAGCCCGCTGGCGGCGCTCGGTATCGGCACGGTGCTTCTCTCGAGCATCTACTGGATCTTCAACTTTCTCGGCATTGCCACGCAGACTTCCGTCGCCCGCCTCTCCGGGAAGGGCGACGACGCGGGCGCGGGATCCCTCGTTTCGCTCGCGCTCCTGTTCGCAACCGTGCTCGGCATTGCGGGCGCGATCGGGGGCTGGTTCGCGTTTCCGCGTGTCGTCGAACTCATGGGGGGCGAAGGGCTCGTGCGCGAGCAGGCGCTCGTCTACATTAAAGTGCGGCTGCTCGGGTCGCCCGCGATTCTGCTGACAACGGTCGTTTTCGGGGCGTTTCGCGGCCTCCGGCGCATGCGCGTCCCGCTTGCGATCGCGATTTTGATCAACGTCGTGAATATTATCCTGGACGCTCTTCTCATTCCGGTCGTCGGTATTGTAGGAGCGGCGGGCGCGACGGCGGCCAGCCAGTGGCTCGGCGCGATCGTGTCGGTCGTCGTGCTCAGCAGGAACATGCGCGTGCCCGAGCGCGTTCACTGGGCCGACGCGCGCAATCTGCTCGTAATCGGGGGCGACATGTTCGTGCGCACGGGCATGCTCACGCTGTTTCTGCTGCTCGCCACGCGGTCGGCCAACCGGCTCGGCGTGGAGGCCGGGGCGGCGCATCAGTCCATTCGCCAGGTCTGGTTCTTTACCGCGCTCGTACTCGACGCGTATGCGGCCGCCGCGCAGAGCCTGATCGGCTACTACCTGGGCGGAGAGCGCGTGGCCCGGGCGCGTCGCGTGGCGAAAACGGCCTGCGTCTGGGGCTTCGTGACCGGAACCGCGCTCGCGATCGGCATGATCGCGCTTACGAAACCGGCGGCATTCGTGCTGCTGCCCGAGTCGGCGCGCGCCATCTTTCCGCTCGCGTGGTTTCTCTCGGCGATGGCGCAGCCGATGAACGCGCTTTCGTTCGTGACGGACGGCATTCATATGGGCACGGGAGATTATCGTTTCCTGCGAAACGGGATGATCGTCGCCACGGGGGTCTCCGCGCTGCTGCTTCTTGCCGTGGACCGGTCGCCCGACGGCACGCTCGCCGTGATCTGGCTCGTCACCGCGGCCTGGATCGCGATGCGGACCGCGTGGGGCATGGCCCGCATCTGGCCGGGGTGGGGGAAAGCCCCCCTGAGGCCTCCAAACTAGGGGTTCAGCGTAATGAGACGATCTGATAAGCTCTCCCCGTCAGCCAAAGGGGGAGACGATTCATTGCAGTTCGGTGATGTGACCATCGATTTCAGGAAATCCCTTCCGATTTTTCCCCTTCCCGACAGCGTGCTCCTGCCGAGCGGCCAGATGCCCCTGCACATTTTCGAACCCCGCTATCGTGCCATGACGTCCGAAGCGCTCGACTCGTTCGGTCTCATCGCAATGGGAACGTTCGACGGGCCGGTGAGCCAGGAGGAATACTGGAACGGATTTCCGCCTCTCAAGCCATCCATGTGCGCCGCGAGTATTCGCGACTGGAAGAAACTCCCCGACGGCCGCTATCTGATCGTGCTGCTCGGACTCTGCCGCGTGCGCCTTCTGAAGGAAGAGCCCAACGAACCGTATCGCCGCGCGTTTTTCGAGCCGACAGAACCGGATCCCGTCGACCAGTCGCTGCTTGCGATGGAGCGCGCCGAGTTGCTGCAGCTCCTTTCCGATCCCTATCTGCGCGGCATCGAAGATGTGCGCGAGCTCAGGTCCGACGCCGATGCGGGGGCGGAGACGACGGCCCTGATCGATCGAAGCATCATGGTGTTCGCCCCTGACGCGGCGCTTCGCTATCAGATGCTGGAAGAAGTCAATCCGCGCAAGCGCGCGACCTTTCTGGTCAAGCAGATCGAGACCGTGCGGGAGCTGATTCAGAGACGTTCACAGAATTGAACCGAGCCGCAAGCGCACCCCGGCCATTCAATGGAATTTGATCATTCAAGTAATGACAGGAGGATAGTATGCGTCGATTGGTCGTTTGCGGCCTGCTCGCTCTGGGAATCGTAACCGGCGGAGCCACGGCCCTTGCCGCGGAGCCGCACGGCGGAATGCTTCGCTTCCCCGATGTAAGCAAGACCCACATCGTATTTCTGTATGCCAACGATCTCTGGAAGGTGCCGAAGACGGGCGGGACGGCCACGCTGGTGGCATCGCCCCCCGGCATGGAACTGTTCCCCCGGTTCGACAGAACGGGCACGAAGATCGCGTTTGCCGGTAACTACGACGGCGACCAGGACCTCTACGTGGTCGCGGCTGACGGCGGCGTGCCTCGCCGTGTGACGCATCATCCGGCAAACGAACTCTTCTCCGACTGGACCGCCGACGGGCGCCTGATCTTTTCGACGTTCGGTTTCGGTGTCTATCCGCGCGCGGTGGAACTATACGCGGTATCAGCCGAAGGAGGGCTTCCTGCTCGTCTCCCTGTCCCGTACGGCGCGAACGGCACGATCTCCGACGACGGCGAATGGCTCGCCTATATGCCGAACACGCGCGACACGCGAACCTGGAAAAGGTATCGGGGCGGTCTCGCAAGTGATATCTGGCTCTTCAATCTTAAAAATCTTACATCCAAAAAGATTACCGACTGGGAAGGTACCGATACGTTCCCGATGTGGCACGGAAAGAAGGTCTATTATCTTTCCGACAACGGCCCGGCGCACCGCCTGAACATCTGGGTCTACGATATGGCAACCGGCAGCCGCAGCCAGATCACGAAACACACCGAGTACGATGCCAAGTGGCCCGCCATCGGGCCGGGTTCGAACGGCGAAGGGGAGATCGTCTACCAGCTCGGCCCGGAACTCCGCCTTCTGAATCTCGGTACGAATGCTTCCGTGCCGGTCAATGTGTCGATTCCGGGCGCTCGCCCGAAACTCCGCGAGCAGCGGAAGAGCACGAACGATCTCGTGTACAACGCGCGCATTTCGTCGACGGGCAAGCGCGCCGTGGTAGAAGCGCGCGGCGACATCTGGACGCTCCCCGCGAAAGAGGGGAACCCGCTGAACCTGACGCGCACGTCGGGCGTGGCCGAACGCGACCCCGCGTGGAGCCCGGACGGACGCTGGATCGCGTACTTCTCTGACGCTTCCGGCGGCTACGAGCTCTATACCGTGCAGTCCGACGGCGCGGGGGAGCGGAAGAAGCGCACGAGCCTGGGCAAGGGCTTTCTCTATACGCCGACGTGGTCGCCCGACTCGAAGCGCATCGCGTTTTACGACGAAGCGCGCAATCTCTACATCCTGAACCTTGCGGATGGTAAAACGACGATTGTCGATCAGTACGGGGACAACGCAAACCCGCGCGTGAGCTGGTCGCACGACTCGAACTGGATCACGTACAGAAATCTACCTGACGAGTACGCGCCGGCGTCGATCTGGATCTACGACGTGAAGCGGAACAAGAAGCACCAGGTCACCAGCGGCATGTTCTTCGACTCGTGGCCGACGTTCGACCGTGAAGGGAAGTACCTCTACTTTGCCAGCCAGCGCGATTTCTCGACGCCTTTGTACGAAGACTACGGAACGACATGGGTCTACAGAAACACGGACCAGCTCTTCGTCGTGCCGCTTCGCGATGACATTGCGTCCCCGTTCGCGCCGGAGTCCGACAGCGAAGAGTGGGGCGACAAGAAGGGCAAGGAGGATGACGAGGATAAGGACGACGAGGACGACGACAAAGACAAGAAAGACAAGGAAGACAAAAAGGTCGAGGACCTTGTGATCGATCTGGCCGGGTTCGAACGGCGCGCGGTGCGCATTCCGGTCGAGTCCGGCGGCTTCTCTCGTCTCGTCGTGAGCGATGACGATCGTCTGATCTATACACGCAACGGGGCGAATCCCGGGGACGATCCTGCGATCCACATTCTCGATCTCAAGGACGACGAGGAAATCGAAAAGACGGTTCTGGACGGGCAGGGGAACTTCAGAATCTCCGCAGACGGAAAGAAACTGCTCGTCTGGCAGAACGGCCGCAACGCGAAACTCGCAATCATCAAGGCGGACGAAGACCAGAAGATGGAAGATTTCGTCTCGACATCGGGCATGGCCGCAATGATCGATCCGCGGGCGGAATGGAAGCAGCTCTTCACGGACGCGTGGCGTTTCCATCGCGACTACTTCTATGATGAGAACATGCACGGTGTCGACTGGCCGGCCGTGCGCATGCGCTACGAAGCGATGCTGGCCGACTGCGCGAGCCGGCTGGACGTGAGCTACGTGATCGGCGAAATGATTGCCGAGCTGAACGTGGGACACGCGTATTACTTCGGAGGCGACACCGAAAGCACGCCGAGCATTTCCGTCGGCATGCTGGGGTGTGATTTCGAACGCGGCGACGGCGCCTACCGCATCGTGAACATCCTCGAGGGGGGCGCGTGGGACGTCGACGATCGCGGCCCCCTCTCGCAGCCTGGCGTCGATGTGTCGAACGGCGATTACCTGCTGGCCGTGAACGGCGTTCCGCTCGACATGACGAAGGATCCGTGGGCCGCGTTCCAGGGAATGGCGGGGAACACAGTTACGATCACGGTGAGCGACAAACCGAAGATGACCGATGATGCTCGCAAGGTCGTGGTCGAACTGCTGTCTTCGGACTACGGGCTCCGCTATCGTGCCTGGGTCGAGAAAAACCGCAAGTATGTGGAAGAGAAAACGGGCGGTCGCGTCGGCTATATCTATGTGCCGAGCACCGGACGTGACGGGCAGAACGAACTCGTGCGCGCGTTCGTCGGCCAGAAGGGCAAACCGGCGCTCATCATCGACGAGCGATGGAACGGGGGCGGGCAGGTTCCGACGCGCTTCGTCGAGCTGCTCGATCGACCGGTCGCGAATTACTGGGCCAGGCGATTCCGTGACAACGATCCCGCCTGGCCGCCGGACGGTCATCACGGTCCGAAGTGCATGCTGATCAACGGAAACGCCGGTTCGGGCGGCGACTACTTCCCGTACTGGTTCCGCGAACGCGGCCTCGGCAAGCTGATCGGAACGCGCACATGGGGCGGGCTCGTCGGTATCAGCGGAAACCCGGCGCTCATCGACGGCGGCTACACCAGCGTGCCGACCTTCGGCTTCTATGAAAAGGACGGCACATGGGGAATCGAAGGCCACGGCGTCGACCCTGACATCGTGGTGAACGACGATCCCGCAGAGATGGTGGGGGGGGAAGATCCGCAGCTCGACGCGGCCATCGCCCATATCCTGAGCGAACTCGAGACGAATCCGGTCGTGCATCCGAAACGGCCGCCGTTCCCGAATCGGAGCGGCATGGGGATCACCGACCAGGACAAGTAACAGGCGCGCAAAGGCTTGTCTTCGGGGGCGCCGCCGGGCGCCCCCTTTTTTCGTTTGGGCAATCCGCGTTCATTCGATAGTCTTTGCGTATCTCCCATTCTCGAGAGCAAGGAGTCGGAATCGTATGAGAACCTTCGGAATGATCCTCCTGTGCGCGCTGCTGATCGTACCCGCCACCGGATGCAACCGTACGAAGTCGAAAAAGGGGACGGTGTCCCCGGTCTCGAAGCAGGAGGAGTCGCCGCTCTACGAGATTGTCGAAGTCGCGCGCTCCGAACACCAGTGGACCGGCGTTGCCGTTTCCCGCGACGGCCGCATCTTCGTCTGCTACCCGCGCTGGTCGGACTACGTGCCGATGTCGGTCGGCGAGGTCGTAAGCGAATCCGAAGTCGTTCCGTATCCAGACAAGAACCTGAACGCGTGGAACCTGACCGGCTCCGTGCGCGAGCAGTTCGTCTGCGTGCAGTCGGTTTACATCGACGCCGCCAACAACCTCTGGATCCTCGACGCGGGCAATCCGAAATTCGAAAAGCTGATCGACGGCGCGCCGAAACTCATGCGCGTCGACGTACAGAAGAACAAGGTCGTGCATACGTACCGTTTCGAGCCCGGCGTCCTCGGGCCGAACTGCTACCTGAATGACGTGCGCGTCGACAACGCGAAGGAAGTCGCGTATCTCACGGACTCAGGCGAAGGCGCGATCTTCGTGCTCGATCTTCGCACGGGAGAGACGCGGAAGGTGCTCGGGGACCACAGTTCCACGAAATCGGAAGGCGCCAAAGTGCGCGTGCAGGGACACGAGTGGCGTCGGAACGGCGAGCGCCCGCAGGTGCATGTCGACGGGCTCGCGCTGACGCCGCGCGGCGACTGGCTCTACTACCAGGCGCTCACCGCCCGCACTCTTTACCGGGTGCCGACCTCCGCGCTCCTTGACAAGACGCTTTCGCCCGAAGCCGTGGGAGCCCAGGTCGAAAAAGTGCGCGAAGGGAGTGCCGTCGACGGCATGATCTTCAGCGACGACGGTTTTCTCTACCTCACGAATATCGAAGCCAGCGCGATCAACCGCCTCACGCCCGGCGGCACCGTGCAGAACGTGGCCCAGGACTCGCGCATGAAATGGCCCGACAGTTTTTCGATCGACGATCTCGGACATATTTACGTGACGACGTCGCAGGTTCATCTCGGCGAGAAGCGCTCGGAGCCGTACCGGCTCTTCCGCATACGTAATATTCCATAATGTTCGTATATCAGGAAGAAGGTCGCTTCGCCGCGCAGGTTGCCGGCGGGGTGGAGGAAATCGCCGCCGATGAGATTTTCGCTCTCGGCGGCGAATCCGTTCAGCAGGGATTTCGTGTGGTCACGTTTGCCGCGTCGCCCGAGGCGCTCATGCGCATCGTGTATCGCGCTGCGCTGCCGGCGCGCATCCTCGCGCCGCTCGCGCGTTTCGGTTGTCACGACGGCGACTATCTTCGCCGCCGGGCGAACGATGTCGACTGGACCTCACTCATGACGGTCGACGAGACCTTTGCCGTGCGCGCGAATGTTTCCAACAGCAATCTCAGCCACTCGCAGTTCGCGGCGCTCTGCGTGAAGGATGCCCTGGTCGATCAGTTCCGCGCGAAGATGAAGCGACGTCCTTCGGTCGAGAAGATCGATCCCGACGTCTGGATTCACGTGCACGTCGACAACGACCGTGCGACGCTCGCGCTCGACCTCGGCTGCGGCGCGCTCCATCGCCGCGGCTACCGCAGGCAGGCGCTCGAAGCGCCCCTGACCGAAACGCTGGCGGCGGCGATGCTCCGTCTTTCTGACTGGAAGGGGGAGCGCCCGCTGCTCGACCCGATGTGCGGCGCCGGGACTATTCTCGCCGAAGCACTCATGCTCGCCGGTGAAATTCCGTCCGCGTTTCTTCGCAAGCGCTTCGGCTTTCCGCGCCTGCCCGAGTTCAGCGAGGAAGAATGGACGCGCGTTCGCGGGGAAGAAGACGCACGTATCAAGCGCGTCGATCAGGGGCTCATCACGGGCAGCGACAGAGATCCCGAAGCGATCAAGGCGTCCGAACGGAACCTCGCGCACCTGCCCGGCTCCGTGCGGGTCGATCTGAAAGCGCAGCCGTTCCAGAGCATCGAAGCGTTCGAAGGCGTGATCGTTACGAACCCGCCGTACGGCGTACGCCTCGGAGACCGCGATCAGGCCGCGAAGCTGCTCAAGGAATTCGGAGATTTTCTCAAGCAGAAATGCCGGGGCTCCGAAGCGTACATATATGTAGGGGACAAGGAGCTCGTGAAGTCGATCGGCCTCAAGACGAGCTGGAAGAAGCCGCTTCGAAACGGCGCGCTCGACGGCCGTTTGATGAAGCTCGAGCTTTACTGATGAAGCTCGAGGTGTACTGAGGAAGGTCCATGCCGGCAGCGTATTGCAGCGTTTGCGGAAAACCGACTGCCAGGGAAGTGCCGGCGGGCGATAACTTGCTGCGCGACGTGTGCACGATATGCGGCGAGATCCATTACGATAATCCGAGAATCCTGACGGGCACGCTCCCCGTTCACGACGGCCGCATTCTGCTTTGCGAACGCGCCATCGAACCGCGCGCCGGCTTCTGGACGCTCCCCTGCGGGTTTCTGGAAGAGGGAGAAAGCGCCGAAGAGGGTGCCGCGCGGGAAACGATGGAAGAAGCCGGGGCGATCGTCACGATCGAGCGGCTCTTCAGCGTGTTCAGTCTGCCGCACGTCAATCAGGTCTACCTGCTCTATTTGAGCTCGCTCGAAACCGACGCGCTCGATCCCGGCCCCGAAAGCTCCGACGCGCGCTTTTTCCGGCCGGACGAGATTCCGTGGGCGCGCATTGCGTTCCGGGCGATCGAGTTCGCGCTCGAACAGTATGTAAACGGGGATCGGACCGCCTTGCACGAGGGCGTCTATCGACGTCGCAAAGGCGATCCCTGGATCCTTTATGATGAAACGAAAGGACTCGCATGAACTGGCAACGTGAAACGGAAGTGGCGCTCGCCGCCGTGACGAAAGCCGCGGCGCTCTGCACCGATGTGCAAACCACGCTCGTCTCCTCGGACTCGATTGAAAAGAACGATCGCTCTCCCGTTACCATCGCCGACCTCGGAAGTCAGGCGCTCATCTGCGCGATTCTGAAAGACGCGTTCCCCGGCGACCCGATCGTCGGCGAAGAGGACACTGACCAGCTTCGCGCAAACGACGCCCTGCGCGCGAAGGTGTCCGCGCTCGTCTCGAAACACGAGCCCGCCATGGACGAAGGCGCCATGATGCGCGCCATCGAAGCCGGCGGCGGCAGCGCCGTAAAGGACGGACGCTTCTGGACGCTCGATCCGATTGACGGCACCAAGGGCTTTCTTCGCGGCGATCAGTACGCGATTGCGCTCGCGCTGATCGAAAACGGCGAAGTCGTAGTCGGCGTTCTAGGATGCCCGAATCTCACGGCACAGGGAAACGGCGATGCCGGCTCCCAGGGCGCGCTCTTCGAAGCCGCCCGCGGCGAAGGGACTCGCGTACGTTCGATCGGGGCACCCGAAGCACGCACCGTGACGGTCAGCACCGACAAGGACATCAGCAAGGCACGATTCTGCGAGTCCGTCGAAAGCGCCCACGCTGCCCATGGCAAGCACGCCGCGATCTCCACGATCCTCGGCATCGAATCCGAACCGTTCCGCATCGACAGCCAGTGCAAGTACGCGTCCGTGTCGCGCGGTGACGCCGCGATCTATCTGCGCCTCCCGAGCAAAAAGGGCTACCAGGAGAAAATCTGGGATCATGCCGCCGGCGTGATCGTCGTCGAAGAAGCGGGGGGGCGCGTGAGCGACGTAAACGGCAGGCCGCTCGACTTCCGCGCCGGCGAAACGCTCGCGAACAATACCGGCGTCATCGTAACGAACGGCCTTTTCCACGATCGTGTGCTTCGGGCCGTCCGCGAAGTCGGCGCCGCACCCGACGCATGATCACGCTGCGCGACATCGCTGAGGCCCGTCTGCGTATCGTGCCCATCCTGAACGACACGCCCGTTCATACCTCGCGCACGCTCGACGAACGCGCAGGCGTTCCCGTTTTTCTCAAGTGTGAGAACTTCCAGCGCGTCGGCGCGTTCAAGGTGCGCGGTGCGTACAATGCCCTCGCGCAGCTTACGTCCGCCGAGAGAAGGCGGGGCGTGCTCACGTTCTCTTCCGGCAATCACGCCCAGGCGATCGCGCTCGCCGGCAGCCTTCTTCATATCGAAACAACGATCGTGATGCCCCAGACCGCCCCCGAGAGCAAACGCCGCGCGACCGAAGGATACGGCGCTCGCGTCGTGTTGTTCGATCCCGAGCAGACCACGCGCGAAGAAGTCGCCCGCCCGATTGCCGAAGAGCAGGGCGCCGTGCTCATTCCGCCCTACGATCATGAGCACGTGATCGCGGGCCAGGGAACCGTGGCGCTCGAAATCCGTGATCAGGCGCCCGACGCAGTCGAACTCATGACACCCTGCGGCGGTGGCGGGCTTCTCGGCGGATCCGCGCTCGCCTGGAAGGGAACGCATGACGCATCGAAATCCGACGCGCATCCTGTCGTTGTCGGAGTCGAACCCGCCCTTGCCGACGATGCGAAACGATCGTTCGATACCGGCACGATCCACACGATCCGCAATCCCCCCACGATTGCCGACGGAACACGCACACCGTTCGTCGGGGACCTCACGTTCCCCCTGATCCAGGCGCACGTCGATGCCATGGTCACGGTCTCGGAAGAGGCCATCGCCGACGCCGTCCGCTTTCTCTTCGAACGTATGAAGCTCGTAGTCGAGCCGTCCGGCGCGCTCGGCGTGGCCGCGCTCCTCTCCGGCGCGCACAGGCCCCGCGGGCCGGTCGCCGTCGTTCTTTCCGGCGGCAACGTAGATCCCGCCACCTTCGCTTCGATCCTCGACCGCACGATCCGCTTCCGTGACAGCGAATACCAACCGCCGGTTCCCCGATCCTGAAGCTGACTCGGAAGAGCGCTGTTTGGGCGCGGTGTGCGGTCATGCCGTGTGGCGACTTGCCGGTCCTGGCCGCCCGCCTTTGATGCAGGGCGGTGGCGGGTGGCGTGGTTGCTCACATCTGTTGCCGGGAGACGGGATCTGCCGGTGCGCCGAAGGCGGCCGGCTCAATGGGACCGGCTGCGTCCCACACGGCACGACCGCACACCGCGAGCCCGCGCGCACTCCCGTCGCTTCATGACCGGCCTTTGCGAAGTGAAGAATTTGGAGAGAGAGTGGTACTGTGAAGCTGGAAAGTAGGGATCCAGTGATATTCGCAATGCAATTCTGCCCAGGTAGATGTGCAATCGCATTCGTCTTGTGTTGGTCGATCGCGATTACTTTTGATTTCGCAAAGGCAGATACAGGTCCAGTTCTAGAGCTCGACCTGGATGGAGTTCTCGATGGCCCTGACACGTCGCATGTTGCGGTTGGGGATACAGTCCGTCTCGACGCATGGCTAACGTGGTCCAGCCCGTTGTGGTCGTGGAGCTTCGTGCTCTGTCATTCGGAGATCGGCCTTGAATATGTAGATGCCAGCTTTCATCCGAATACTGAGTTCCCAAGTGATCCAGACGTGACCCCTGATTGCGTCGGACTTGCCGGTGGTAGCACGCAGTACCCAAACCCGCTCAAGGCAGTATCGGTCCGCTATGTGGCGATCGGGGCAGGATCGATTCATATCGATGCACTTCACGGCGAGTGGCTTGATGGCGACTTTCAAGACGGTGGAATTTCTACCATCATTTTCGCCCGTATGGTTGTTCACGACCCGGCGACGTCAGTTGAGACATCCACCTGGACTCGTGTTAAGGGCCTCTTCCGATAGTCAAGCCTCTCTAGCCCTTTGACAGGGGGCACCGCAATCCCGCGGTTCTTCTGCGAAAGCGCATGAAACTGATCTCCCGCCCCTTTCTCTTTTCTCTCCTTCCCCTCTTTCCCCCTTTTCTCGCGGGGTGATGTGCGGGAGAGTGGGGTTGGGGTGTGTGCGACGCCGCGGGCCCCATTGAGCCGGCCGCCTTCGGCGCACCCCCATCACCCGTCTCCCGGCAACAGAAGTGAGCAACCACGCTACCCCGCCACCGCCCTGCATCAAAGGCGGTCGGCCAGGGCCCGCAAGTCGCCACATACCCCAACCCCACCACTCCCCGGCCACCTCCCCACGCCACCCCCCTCTGGCCTTTCCCTCCCTTCCTGTGCTATGACAGTACCCGTCTGTCTAACAACGAAACGGGAGGGATCGCATGGCAAGCACAGTCGACGAACTGTCAATCGAGTGGGAAGAGGACGGGGTAGTCACCGTCAAGGAACTGGACAAGGTCGTTCTTACGAAGGGCGCCTGGGCGACGCTGATCTTCCGGTACCAGGACTGGGACCGCACGAAGAAGGAATACGGCCCCGACAAGTACACGATCCGTCGCTACCAGAAACGGGACGGCGAGTACGCGCCGCGTTCGAAGTTCAATATCTCGAGTATGGACCAGGGAAAGAAGATCATCGACGCACTCCAGAACTGGATCGACGAATCAGAAGCGAAGGCGGGCGCATGACCCCGCGGAAGCTTGACGATGTGGCGATCGCGAAGCACCTGGCGGACATGCCGGACTGGAAACGTGATGGCGACGCGATCAAGCGCAAGCTGACGTTCGATGATTTTGTCACGGCGTTCGGCTTCATGGCGAGCGTTGCGCTGGTGGCCGAAAAGATGAACCATCATCCTGAGTGGTCGAATGTTTACAATCGGGTCTCGATCGCCCTTTCTACGCATGACGCCGGCGGTATTTCCGAAAGCGATTTCGAACTGGCACGCGCCATCGACCAGCTCGCCGGCTGATCGATGATCGACACGGCGAGCTACCAGTGTCCGCACTGCGGTGAAACCATTACGATCGCCCTCGACTGGGGCGGGGGGAGTCGGCAGGAATATGTCGAGGATTGTCAGGTGTGCTGCCGGCCGAACGTGCTCCGGGTCACACTTGACGGTTCCGGCGACGCGTCCGTTTCCGCCGAGCCTGAAGACAGCTGATCGGCGCCGCGTATGAGCGCCGGTTTCCTGGCGGGCCTCGGCGCCTATGTGCTCTGGGGCCTGTTTCCGATCTACTGGAAGTGGCTCGCGGATTATTCGTCGCAGGAAATTCTCGGACAGCGCATCGTCTGGTCCTTCGTCTGCCTTGTTCCGCTGCTGCTTCTGCGCGGCAGCGGGCGCAGCGTGCTGGTGGCCTTCCGTTCCCCGCGCCTCGTGCTCTGGTCTACCCTCAGCGCTTCGATCCTGGCCGTCAACTGGTATGTGTTCGTCTACGCCGTCAATCATGGCCGCGTAGTCGAAGCGTCGCTCGGTTACTTCATCAATCCATTATTGAATGTGGCGCTCGGGGGTATTTTCCTCGGCGAGCGAGTGCGTCCCTGGCAGGGAGTGGCGATCGCGATCGCTCTATCGGCTGTGGGATATCTGGCGTGGTCGCTCGGTGAAGTGCCGTGGATCGCGCTTACGCTCGCGTTCAGCTTCGCCTTCTACGGTCTCCTTCGCAAGACCTCCGCGCTTTCCTCCCTGCAGGGCCTCGCTCTCGAAACCGCGCTTCTGTTTCTGCCTGCCATGGGGTATCTGTTCTGGCTCGCGTCGCACGGCGAGTCGCACTTCGCGGATACGGACGCCGCCGGTCGACTCCTGGCGGTCACGACCGGGATCGTGACCACGCTCCCGCTTCTGCTCTTCGCGAAAGCGGCCCGCTCGCTTCGCCTCGCCACGATCGGCATGATGCAGTACGTCGCGCCCTCGCTGCAGTTCCTGCTCGGAGTCCTGGTATATGGGGAACCCCTCGAAACGACGCGTATGGTAGTATTCAGCCTGATCTGGGTGGCACTCGCAGTGTTTTCGTGGGACGAACTGGTACAGGCGCGTCTCAGGCGCCGCGCCCGTCGGCGCGCGCAGGCGGAGGGATAATGGCACGCATCATTGCGCGGCATCGCGTTCGCAATTTTCCGGAATGGAAGAAGGCATTCGGCGAGGCGAAACCGCTTCGGGCCGAAGCCGGCGAAACGGCGGCTGCAATTTATCATACGGTGGACGATCCGAATCACGTCGTCGTGGTTTTCGACTGGGACAAGATGGAGCGTGCGAAGGAGTATCTGACGTCGCTCGATTTTCGCATGATGATGCGTGACGCCGGGATCGCGGAGGTTCCCGACTTTCTCTACCTGGAAGCCGTGCCTGAATCGGATTAGCGGGAGGTTCTGCCATGACCGAGCTGGAAAAGACAAGCGTAACGATTTATACGCACACGTTTCGGATCGAAGGGAAGATCAATCTCGCGAAGGGGGAACGTCTGACCGACTACATACACGCCGCGAAGGAATTCATGGCCGTTACGGATGCCACGGTTTCCACGATCGACGATCGCGTCGTCTACAAAACCCACTTTCTCGCCGTGCAGAGAGACCAGATCGAAATGATCGCGCCCCACGAATAATAGAGAAGGAACGTTAGCCCAGTGTCCGTGCTCGCCCGCTTTCATCCCATCGTGCAGGAGTGGTTCGCGAGTCACTTCGACGATCCCACGGACTCGCAGCACGCCGCCTGGCCGCGGATCGCGGAGGGAAGCGACGTACTGCTCGCCGCCCCGACCGGCTCGGGGAAAACGTTCGCCGCGTTTCTCGTGTGCCTCGATCGCCTGATCCGTCAGGCGGAAAAGGGCGCGCTGGAAGAGGGCGTGCAGGTCGTCTACGTTTCGCCGCTCAAGGCCCTCAGTAATGATATCGAACGCAACCTCTCCACACCGCTCGAAGAACTGAACGAGCTCGCGAAGGCGCGCGGGATGGGCGATCTCGGGATTCGCGTGATGACGCGGACCGGGGACACGCCGCAGCACCTGCGTCGCGAAATGATCAAGCACCCGCCGCATATTCTCGTCACCACGCCCGAGTCGCTCTATATCGTGCTCACGACGAAGTACGGGCGCGGCATTCTGACCGGCGTCAATACACTCATCGTCGACGAAATTCATACCATGCTGCGTGACAAGCGCGGGTGTCACCTCGCCCTTACGATGGCGCGGCTCGACCATGTTTCGGATACGAGGCCGCAGCGGATCGGACTTTCGGCGACGCAGCGCCCGATCGAACTGACGGCCCGCTTTCTTGCGGGCGCCGATCGCACGAAGCCCGACGGCACGCCCGACTGCGTGATTCTGGACGGCGGCCACCAGCGCGACCTCGAACTCGCAATCGAACTCCCGGCAACAGAGATGATGGCGGTCATGGACAACGACCAGTGGTCGGACATCTACGATCGTCTCGTCGAACTTATTCTCGAGCACAAGACGACGCTGATTTTCGTCAACACGCGCAAGATGGCCGAGCGCCTCGCACATCGCGTGCGGGAGCGGCTGGGAGAGGACGAGGTGGGCGCGCATCACGGGTCGCTTTCGCGCGAACGGCGGGAACGGCTCGAGAAGCGCCTGAAAGAAGGCAAACTGCGCGCGCTTGTAGCTACGGCATCGCTCGAACTCGGTATCGATATCGGAAGCATCGACCTCGTCTGCCAGATCGAATCACCGCGAAGCATCGCGACGTTTCTGCAGCGCATCGGGCGTTCCGGGCATGCGCTCGGACTGCGCCCGCAAGGCCGCATCTTTCCGACAACGCGCGACGGGTTGCTCGAGTGCGCGGCGCTCGTGCGCGCGGTGAGGCTCGGCCGTCTGGACGCGCTGGAACCCGTGATCGCGCCGCTCGACATCCTCGTGCAGCAGATCGTGGCCGAAGCCGCGTGCGAAGAGTGGCAGGAAGACGACCTCTACGCGTGCTTCCGGACCGCCGCGCCTTACGCCGACCTCGAGCGAAGCATCTTCGACGAGGCGCTGGAACTGGCGTGCGCCGGCGTGCCGGCCGGATCGCCGCGCGGGAACGCCTACGTCTATCGCGACAGGATTCAGGGCCGCGTGCGTGGCCGGCGCATGGCGCGCCAGGCGGGAATCGAAGGCGGCGGCGCGATTCCCGACACGGCCGATTTCCGCGTGCTCGCGCATCCCGGCGATACCTATGTCGGCACGCTGAACGAAGACTTCGCAATCGAAAGCAACGCAGGCGACATCTTTCTGCTCGGTTCGACATCGTGGCGCATTTTGAAAGTGGAAACGGGCATCGTGCGCGTGGTGGACGCGGAAGGCGCGCCGCCGACGATTCCGTTCTGGTTCGGAGAGGCGCCGTCGCGCACGGTGGAGCTTTCGCGCGAAGTATCGGACCTGCGCGTGGAGATCGAATCGCGGCTCGACGATCAGGAAGACGCGCGCGCCTGGCTGATGGAAACGTGTTCCGTGCCGGAAGCCGGTGCGGAAGAGATGGTGCGCTACATCGCGGCGCAGAAGGAGTCGATGGGGATCGTGCCGACGACGGACGACATCGTTTTCGAACGCTTCTTCGATGACGGCGGCGGCATGCAGCTCATCGTACACGCGCCGTACGGCGGCCGGATCAATCGCGCCTGGGGACTGGCGCTGCGCAAGAAGTTCTGCCGCAACTTCGACTTCGAACTGCAGGCGGCGGCCGACGAGAACGCGTTTCTTCTTTCACTCAGCGCCGATCAGAGTTTCGCGATCGAGGAACTGTTCACGTTCGTCAAATCGACCAACGTGCGAGAAGCGGTGGAGCAGGCGATTCTGCCCACGCCGCTCTTCGCGACGCGCTGGCGCTGGAACGCCACGCGCTCTCTCGCCCTGCTGCGCCAGCGATTCGGGAAGCGCGTGGCGCCGCAGATCCTGCGGCTCAAATCAGACGACCTGCTCGCGTCCACGTTTCCGGCGGCGGTGCAGTGTCAGGAGCATCTGTCGGGACCGATCGAGATTCCGGATCATCCTCTCGTGCGGCAAACGGTGAAGGACTGTCTGCAGGAGGCGATGGACCTGGTTCGTCTGCAGGCGCTTCTGGAGCGTGTGGAGGCAGGCGAGGTCCGTCTGCATGCGCGTGACACGACCGAGCCGTCGCCGTTCGCGCACGAGATCCTGAACTCCGCGCCGTACACGTATCTCGACGACGCGCCGCTGGAAGAACGACGCGCGCGCGCGGTCACGCTTCGCCGATCGCTCCCCGCAAAGGGCCGCGATCTCGGGGAACTCGACCCCGACGCGATCGCGCAGGTTTGTCATGACGCCTGGCCCGACCCGCGGCACCGCGACGAAGTACACGACGCCCTCGACCAGCTCGTGGCGCTTGCCGATCCCGACGCGAAGCCCTGGCTGTCGCATCTCGAGAAGCTGCGCGCGGAGGGGCGCGCCTCGCAGGCCGTCCTCGAAACGGGCACGCGCTACTGGTTCGTCACCGAAAACCTGCGCGCGATCGAAGCGGTGTATCCGGGCGCGCACGTCGAGCCTGCTGTCGCGATCCCGGTGGCCATCGACCCCGGCGCGATGAGCGAAGATGATGCCACGCTGCTCATGATGCGCGGCCACATTGCCGCGCGCGGGCCGCTTACGGCCGGTGACCTCATGCGCGCGACGGGACTGCGGGAGACGCGCGTGCGCTTCGGAATCGCGGCGCTCGAAGCGGAGGGGCACCTCCTGCGCGGGCGGTTCCGGCCCGGCGCCGAGGAAGAAGAAGTGTGCGACCGACGACTTCTTGCGCGTATTCACCGCATGACGCTCGACCGGCTTCGGAGTGAGATCAAGCCGGTTTCGCCCCGGGACTTCGGGCGCTTTCTGCTCAAGTGGCAGCATGTGTCGCCCGGCACCGAGCTTCGCGGGAAACGCGGGTTGCTGAAAGTACTGCAGCAGCTGCAGGGCTTCGAGGCGCCGGCGCTTTCCTGGGAACGCTCGATTCTTCCGGCGCGTGTGCGCGGGTACGCGCCGTCGTGGCTCGACGAACTCTGTCTCACGGGGGAGCTTTCGTGGGGACGGCTGTCCGTGAAACATCGCGATCCTGACGGGCCGGCGGCGGGTCCGCCTGCGAGTACGACTCTGATTACGCTGGCCGCGCGCGCGGATCTTTCATGGCTCATGGCCGGCATTCGAACCGATCAGGCACATTCGGCGCCCCGCGGCGAAGCGGCGCGCAAGATTCTGGCGCTTCTCGAATCGCAGGGCGCGCTTTTCTACGGTGATATCGAGAACGCCGATGTCGGACTTCCGACCCAGATCGAAGACGGCCTGTGGGAGCTCGTGTCGCTCGGCATCATCAGCGCGGACAGTTTTCAGGCTTTACGCGAGCGCATGCGCCCCTCGAGCAGACGCCGCCGCCGACGTCCCGGCGGCTCGCGGTTTCGTTCGCGGTTCGGCATTGCCGCGTCGCGCGCGCTTCTTCCGTCGGGGCGCTGGACATTGCTCCCCGCGTCTCCGTGGAGTGATGTGAAGCGCGATCAGATCGCCGAAGCGTGGGCCGAGCAATTGCTCGAACGTTACGGCGTCGTCTTTCGCGATGTCGTGAAGCGGGAACGCGTCGGGATTCCGTGGCGCGAACTGCTGCAGGCGTATCGGCGCATGGAAGCACGCGGCACGACGCGGGGCGGCCGGTTCGTGACCGGCTATTATGGTGAACAGTACGCGAAGCCGGAAGCGGTAGAAGCACTGCGACGCGTTCGCAAGCAGGAGTTGCAGGGGGAGCGTGTCCGCGTGAGTGCGGTGGATCCGCTGAACCTGGTCGGCATCCTGACAGAGGGCGCGCGCATCCCGTCGATTCACACAAACCACGTTCTTTTCGTCGACGGGCAGGCGGAGCTGCCGTCCGCCGCGGAGCGCCATGCGGACGAATGATCCGCCGTATCCCCTGATCGCCGCGTTCCTTCTATTCGGCGCCGGCCATCTGCTCGCCTCGTTCCCCGAGCCTACCCGCATCTGGGGCTGGAACGCGCTCGCGTTCGTCCCCCGCCCGTTCCTCGTGCTCTGGATCGTGGTCGCGCTCGCGATGCTGATCCCCGTCATCGCGCGCGCCGTCGGCACGCTCTCTTCGCGCATTCTCGAGGGAGCGGCGCAGTCTCCGCTTCGCATGATTCCGCTCGCGGTCGCCGCGCTCGGCCTCGCCCTCGTCTTTCGCAATCGCAACGTTTTCTTCGGGGACAGCGCTCTCATTCCGTCAATGCTGGTCGACAGTGGCGCGGTCGTCTGGGGAACAGCGGGAGGCGGCTCGTTTTTCGTGCACCGCGTATTGCACGGCGCCCTGAAGGGCGCCGGAGTCACGAGCGGCGATACGGTGTTCGTCATCACGAGCCTCGCCGCAGGCGTCGCCATGCTTTATGTCTGGCGCACGCTGACGGCCGGCCGGCCGCCGTGGGAACGTACCGCCGCGTTCGCGCTTCTCGCCGGAAGCGGCGCCATGCTGTTCTTCTTCGGCACCGTCGAGCACTATCCGGTGATGCAGCTTTTCGTGGCACTCGCCCTTCTCGCCGCGCTTCGCGCTCGATCGCTTCGCGGGCAGGCCGGCGCGCTCCTGCTGCTGCTCGCGGCATCGTTCTTCCATCTTTCGGCCCTTGTTCTCGCGCCGGCGTGGATCGCGTTCTTCTGGATGCGGCTCCCCGGCAGGGGGGCGCGGGCTGCGCTGGTTGCCGGGTCGGCTTGCACGGCGGCGGCTCTCGGTATACTGCTGTTTCGCTACGGGCAGGCCTACGAGGGATGGGACGCGTTTGTCCCGCTTCTCAGCAAAGGGAGGCACGCGTATTCGATTTCTTCGCTCGAGCACGGGCGCTTCGTGTTGAATGAACTCCTGCTGATCGCGGGGCCGCTTCCGCTGGTTTTCCTTCTGCCGCGCATACCCGGGCCGAAGGAAACCGAAGATCCCGATGCGGAGGAGGCGACGATGCACGCCGCGCGCAATCTGTTCGTTCTGTTCGCGGTCGGACTCGGTCTTCTTTTTCTGATCGCGATCGAACCGTGGCTCGGTCCGCGCGACTGGGATCTCATGGCGCTCCCGGCGATTCCGATCCTGATCGGGGGCGTGCGTGCGCTGCTTAGTCGCCGCACCGTAACACCGCAGACGGCGGGCCTTCTTCTCGCGGCGGCGTTTCTGCACGTTGCGCCGTGGGTCGTCGCGAACGCGAACGAGGAGCGCGCGGCGGAGCTCACGATCGCGTGGGTGAGTGCGGATCCGCACTACGAGAACCCCGTGGCGCGTGCGCCGAAATCGCTTGGAGTGCTGCTTTCCCGCTATGGTCACGACGCGGCGGCCGGGGCTCTCTTCGCGCGTGCCACGCAGATTCGCGAGGATGCGCAGGACTACTACAACATGGGGACGAATCTCGCGAAGCGGGGCGAATACGATGAGGCTGCGGAGTGGCTGCTTCGCGCCGTGGAGCTCGAGCCCGGATACGTCGAGGCCCGCTACAATCTCGCGCGCGCCGAATGGAAACGGGGCAACGCCGCCGCAGCGGAAACGGGCCTTCGCCTGCTGCTCACGATCGAACCACGCCACGCGAAGGCCGAACAGCTGCTCGGTACCGTGCTCGGCGAAGTGGGCGACACGAAAGGCGCGATCGAAGCCCTGCGCCGTTCCACGGCCATCGATTCGACGTCGTGGGAAACGTGGGCGAACCTCGGCGTGCTGCTCGCGCAGTCCGGGCAGGAAGTCGAGGCGCGCGACGCGTTCGCCCGCTCGCTTGCCATCAACGGTGAGAACGAAGTCGTGCGGCGCTACTACGATCGCCTGGAGTCCGTCCGTTGACTCGAACCTCACGCATTCTTCTGATCATTCTGCTCGTCGCCGCCTGCATTCGCATCGGCTACTGGATCTCGTACCGCGACCATCCCGAGTTCGACACCCCCATGCTCGACGCCGGCTGGTTCCACGAGCAGGCGCTTGCCGTGCGCGAAGGGAAGTGGGAGGGAGACGAGTCGGTGTTCCGGGCCCCGGGATACGTATGGTGGCTCGCGGGACTGTACGGCGTGGTCGGGAATTCGCCATCGTCCGTTCGCCTGATTCAGCTCCTTCTCGGCGTCGCCACCGTGTTCCTCACCTTTCGTATCGGGCAGCGCGTTTTCGGGGAGCGCGCGGGGCTTTTCGCCGCCGGGCTCCTCGCGCTCGCGAGTCCGGTCTTCTATTTCGAAGGGGAACTGTTGATCGCGTCCGTGCTGCCGTTGCTGACCGCGGCGCTCATACTTTCTCTGCTGGTGGCTCGTTCCAGTGCGACCGTGCGGCCCACGATTCTGGCAGGCATCGTGGCGGGGGTGATGGCCGTCTCGCGCCCGAACGTGCTCCTGTTCCTGCCCGCGGCCTTCGTCTGGCTGTATCTCTGCGATCGAAAGCGCGCGCTACTGTTCGCCGCATGCGCGGCGGTTCTGATCGGGGTCGTTACGGTGCGGAATCATACGCGTTCGGGTGAGTGGATTCTGATTTCGTCGCAGGCCGGTCTCAATTTCTATCTCGGCAACAACGCGTCCGCCGACGGACGGCACGCGATCTTCCCGGCGTTCCCGGCCTGGGACAACGCCGACATCGCACGCATCACGGCGGAACGGATCGGGCGGCCCGCCACACCACAGGAGATCTCGCGCTACTGGGCGGCGCAGGCGCGCGAGGAGATGCTGGCAGCGCCGGGCGCGGCCACAGTCCGCATGCTGAAGAAAGTCGCGTACTTGGGCAGCGCCCGCATGATCGGCAACAACCGCGATCTCGCGCTGACATTCTCGTCTCATCCGATGCTCCGGCTTCCGTTCGTCACGTTCTCGCTGTTGATTCCTCTCGCGCTCGTCGGCATCGTGTTCGGCCGTCCGCCCGCGGCAAAACAAGCGCACCCCGAAAGACCGGACCTGAACGCGGGGGGGATCGGACTCCTGATCACGTTCGGTGCGCTTTACGGGCTTTCGATTATTCTATTCTTCGTGTGTGAACGTTTTCGCGTTCCGCTTGCCGTTCCGTTCGCAGTATTCGCGGGGGCGGGTATGGAATCTCTCGGGACTGCTTTGAACGCGTGGCGCCGCTCCATTCCCGCCTGGCGTCGCACTCTTCCCGCCTGGCTCCTGCTCGTGGCCGCGCTCTTTCTCGTGCGTGCGAACCTGTTTCAGGGAGAGGCCGTTTCCATGAGCGGGCAGGAAGCGTTTCACAGAGGGAACGTGCATGCGCGCCGGGGCGAAACGCAGGAAGCGATCGCGGCGTACCGCGATGCGATCGCGCGCATTCCGAGCGTGGCCGGGCCGTACTATCATCTGGCGTCCGTGCTGCAGGGTGAGGGGAACGCGGGCGAGTCGGAGGAACTGCTTCGCAAAGCGTGGTCACTGGCGCCCGACGATCCGGAAATCGGAAACGCGCTCGCGAATCTGCTGCGAGGTACGGGCCGTGCTGACGAGGCGCTTGCCGTTTATCGTGAGGTGCAGTCCCGGGCGCCGGCGGATCCCTGGGCGTGGCTCGGTGCGGGCTTCCTGCTCATGGAAAGGCAGGATCCCGAGGCG
The DNA here is from genome assembly GCA_029262235.1 of Candidatus Eiseniibacteriota bacterium. Taxonomy (GTDB): domain Bacteria; phylum Orphanbacterota; class Orphanbacteria; order Orphanbacterales; family Orphanbacteraceae; genus JABDJQ01. Next base: position 206,241 of record JAJCZU010000002.1, read on the forward strand.
CGCGACGCGTTTCGCACGGCAACAACCGTGGCGCCGGAACTCGCCGCGGCCTGGTTCGAACGCGGCAATCACGAAGTGTCCATCGGCGACCTGACCGGGGCGAAGAACAGCTACGAACGCGTGATCGCGCTCGACCCGGACGGGCTCACTCCGCGCATGAACTACGCGCTCGTTCTCTATCGCATGGAGGATCGTGACGGGGCCGTTGCCGCGCTGCGCGAAGTGCTCGCGCGCGATCCGCAGAACGCGGCCGCGATGGCGCGCCTGCAGTCGATTCTGCCCGGCATGCAATGAGGGATGGGAAAGACAGGGGAGGGCTACCTTGAGCTACTTGCCTGATGGAAGGACACCCGTTCAGATCGCAAGACACTCGATGAGGAGATCGGGTACGTTCAGCGCGGCGAACCACGAAGAATGAAATCCGTCAGCTCCGTCCGGTAGCTCCTCCCGTCGTCCAGAACCACTTCGACCCACCAGGACAGCGTTTCTCCATCGGGAAGATCGCGCGCGGGAATCGACACCCACGGTTCTTTCGTGTTTACGCGGAAAAGCGGGGAGCCGTCGGTCAACACGATCTGCACGCGGTATTGAATCGCGCTCATATCCGGGGTCCAGCGGATCGTGATCGACTCCGTGTTCAGGGAAACGGCGCCTTCGGGGCTCTCCGGTGTCGACATTCCCGCGTCCCGCGCGGAATCGCCTTCATCGCGAACGTGCGAAGAACGCATTCCCTGATCTATGAACAGATATCCGGTGAAGAGAAGAACAGCGACGGCCACAGCGATGGTTCCTGCCCGAACTACACGTCTTTTCCGGGGACGCAACGAGTGCGATCCGGTCGACGCCCGCTGGGCCGCCGCCAAACGATATTGCTTGGCTTGTTCCACCCATGCGCGCGGCGCTTCCTGCTCCGTCCCGGTCGCCATCGACTCGAGAAGAGCGAGCGCGTCACGCAGCTCCGGGTGGTTCTTGATTTCGTCTTCCAGAAGTTCCGCCTGCTTCGGCGCAAGCGTCCCGTCCAGGTAATCCGTGAGCAGCTCCGGATGCGGCGCGGGCTCCCGCAGCTGCAGCGCGAGGTTCAGTACTTCGCGCATGAAAGCGCTGTGCTCCGGGGAGGTGCGAATGAGCCCTTCGACGTCTTTCCGTTCCGAAGCGGTCAGATCGCCGTCGAGGTAGCGCAGTATTTTTTCCTGATCGATCGTTGGCATTGCGTGTCTCCGGTTATCCGGCGGAAAGCGTCTCCGGGTCATCGGAGTGCGGTTTCCAGTCATTCAGTTCGTTGCGCAGAAAGCGGGTCAGTCGAACGAGTCTCGGGTAGAGCGATCGATAATCTTCGATGCCCAGTTCCTCCGCGATCTCTTTCGCCGTCCATTCCTGCTGAAAGCGAAGCCGCGAAATACGCGCCTCCTCTTCGTCCAGCTTGGCTACCGCCTGCCGGAAGCCCCGGCGCACTTCGGCCCGTTCGAGCCATTCCTGCGGATGCGGCCACGTCGCTTTCGCGTCCGGCCCGCTCCCGGCCTGCTGGAGCACCGAGTCCTCGTCGAGCGAGAGGGGAGTCCCCCTGCGCACGTTTTCTTCGTTCACGAGATTCCCCATGAACGATGCGGGGAGCCGGCCCTCGATCCGCTGCAGGCGCCGCCCCAGTTCCGTAATCGTGAGGTCGAGGCCGCTCGTCATCCGTACGTCTTCGACAATCTCGGATCGCGTTCGCTTCTCCCAGAACGCGAGCCGGAAGATTTCGCGATCCAGCGGCTCCATCGAAGCAATCGATCGTGGAATCACGCGTCTCCCCTGCTGCGCCCGGATCCAGTCGACTGTCAGGTTCCGCGCGACTACTTTGAGCCAGGCGTGGAACCGACGGCCGCTGTCGTCGGGCCCGCCGTCGTACGTGCGAAGTTTGCGGGCGCCGTTGGCGGAAAGTCGCTCCATGATGAAGAGATAGGTCTCCATCCGCGCGTCTTCGTCGTCCAGCATCCGGCGCACGACCGCGAGGACGGCGCCCGAGTACTCTTCGACGAACGCATCCCAGGCGGCCTCGGGATTCTTTCGCCAGTCGTCTGTAAAAGTCATAACGATCGTCGGGGAGTACCCGGGTCGTTCCCGGGGCTCTCGCCCTTATCCTACCTATACGGTAAATCGCGCCCGCTGTTTTGATGCTGCGCCGCCGGATTGACAAATTCGGCCCCGCGCTGCTATCCTGATCATTGCCGAACCAGACAAATGAATGGAATCGAGTCCCTTCACGTTCCCCCCCCGAAGGTTTCTCATGGCTCTGACGCCGCACATCACGACACTTCTGCTGGCTGCACTGTTCGCGAGTTTGCCGATGGCAGGGAATTCCCTTGCCGACCAGCCTTCCGTCCTCGGCGGGGGCGCCTCCGCCACGATCTGGGAAGGGGAGACGACTGAACTGCGCTATCTCGTGCGGAGCAACCGCAACCAGCCGGGTTCGTTCCGGTACACGATCAACGGCCCTTCCATGACTGCCGCCGGCTACGTCGATGTCGACGCGAAGGATCAGACCTCGATTTCGATTCAGACTCCCGTTCTGCCGCTCGGCCGGCACGATTATCAAATCACGCTGATGGACACGGCCGCAAGTCCGGACTCGATGCTCTGGATGGCGATGTCCACTGTGCATGTCGTCGATTCCACGACCAGCCCGGCCATCGAGCCCGTCTTCGATCCCGAAGTACTCTCGAGTCCGTTTTCGCTCACGTATCCGCCGCTGCCGAAACCGACGGTGCTTCGCATTCCGAAGAACCCGGACAAGTCGTTCGTTACGTTTTCCTGGTGGGTCCGCATCACGAACGTGAATCCGAACAACGCGGGCAAGGTCTTCGAAGCGCTTCCCGATTCGGGGCGCGTGTCGGGATCGTCCGGCGAGGAAGTGACGGCTTCGGTCGACATCTTCAATAGCAATGCCGTTCCGTTCGGTGAGATCAACCAGTTCGAGTTGATCGTGATTTCGCCTTCGGGGGACACGCTCGGCATCGCGGGCTCGGCGATTGCCACCGACTCGCTCGGGACGCCGATGGTAACGAGCACCGAAGAGAGTACGTGGTCCGAGCTGAAGAGCCTCTTCCGCTAATTCCGACCGTAGTAAACGAATCCTGCCCAGTAATACGGATGTGCGAGGTCATCGCGCAGAACCGCGAGCCGCCGGAACGGGCGTTCGAGGAATCGCTTCCGTGCAGCCGTGAGTGCGGCCGGAATCGTGTGCCCGTCCGTAAACCCCGCATAGAAAGTGTCGACGAAACGTGACGTCGCGTAGTCGTCCACCTTCCAGAGTGTGACGATCATCGCGTCGGCCCCGGCCGCAAACAATCCCCGCGCCAGCCCGAATCGTTCGTATCCCCTTCCTGCACCGCCGAACTCCCGTTCGCCGCCCGTCTCGCACGCGCTCAGAAACAGAAACGGTGTCGTGCCTCGCAGCGCGAACAGCTCGTGAACGGCAAGGCGTCCGTCGTTCTCGCCGTCGGGGGCCAGGCGAACATACGAGTACAGCGGATGGAGCGGGTCGAGCGAACCGTGGGCGGCCACGTGAACCGGCCTGCCTGCGCTCAGCGCGTGCCGAAACGCGCTCTCGGTGGCCGCGTCCCTCTGCAGCAGCTCGGCCCCGCGCCCGAGGTGTCGCCTCACGAGAGCGCCCTCCGCGCGGGCGAACGGGAGCGCCGCGCGCGGGGAGGCGGGGTCCGCAAGGATCAGCCACGGCGCGTCATGAGCCGCGGCTTCGTAAGCACGGGCATCGTAAGCGCGGGCTTCCTGTCGTGTGGTAAGCAGCGCGGACGAGGGAAGAATGCTGAGCCGCTTTCGGTCGCCCAGATACGTGAGTTCGTCCCAGCGGTCGGGCGCGGCTTCTTCCTTCGCAACAAGCGCATGAAACGGCAGATCGAAAAGCGGGCCTTCCGGCACGACGTACCATGTGTCACGGGCAAGCGCGTCGACCGTCTTCGGAATCAGGATTTCGTGCAGCGCACGGAGCACCGGATAGACGCGGCCCGGCGGCTTCTCCGGATTGCGGATCAACGAAAGCGCCACCTGCACCCGTCCGCGCAGTTCTTCCTCCGTAATCGCAATCTCGTGCGCCGCCAGCGTGTCGCCGGTTACGACGAAGAGAACGAGAGTCGAGTCGAGCGGCCAGTACTCGAGAAGCGCGGCATCGTCGTTCGCGAGTGACGCGCGCAGGAGTTCGATGTCGAAGGGGCCCCCGTTCGGGAACGCGTCGCCACCGCTCCGGGCCGCGATCTCCTCCCAGGCGTCGGCGTGTTCCGCAAGGGCGCGGTCGTACGCTTCCGCCAGGTTCTGCGCCTCGACCGCGAGCCCCGCATTCTCGGCCGCGATCCACTGCTCTTCGAGATGCGCGATCTTGCGCTCCATGACACCGAGCGCATCCTGCTGCGCATCGTCGGCCGGCGAAGCGTTCGTCGCCGGAGGGGACGCCTGCAGCAGATCGCGGAACGTGCGCCCCTTCGCGCGCTGCATGACGGCAAAGGCCTGCACCGGCTCACCCTTCGCGAGAAGGCGCTTCACGTAGTGGCGGTAGAGCGGGATCTTGTTGTCGAGAAACGATCCCCGATTCGTGACCACCGTGACCGTGCCGCGCAGTGTCTCGATCCGGTCGACGGCACGGCCGAGCTCTTCGAGCGCGGCATCATCGCGCCCCTGCATCGCGAGCGCCCGCGCGCGCAGATCCGCAAAGCGCCACTCCCACGGTGAGGGAAGAGAGGCGTGCGCACTGCCGGGGGCCCGCTGAGCCAGCAGCGCCAGGCATTCGTCCGGATGCGCTGTTTCGACGGCAAGCAGCGCGCGCGCGTACAGGCGTTCGGGCCGACCGGAATCGTCTTCCGCGAGGAGTGCGCCAGCCTCGTCATGGCGCCCGTCGCGCAGCAGGGCCATCGCGCATTCCAGTACGGCTTCTTCACGCGCGGCGATCTGCTCCCAGCTGTCGAAGAGCGCGATGGCGGTATGGAAGTCGTCGATAGCCTCGGGCTCGCCGATCTCGGAACGAATGCGCGCCAGCGCAAGCAGGTTCTCCGCTTCGGACACGACCTCACCCGAACGGCGCGCGATCGCGAGCGCTTCTTCGAACGCGTTCTTCGCCTGCGGGATATCATTCATTCGTAAAGCGAAGCGGCCGATCGTTTCCCACGCGAGGCGCTCCACCGACGGCATGCCGGACTCGCGCGCCCACGCCCTCACTTCGTGAGCAAGCGGGAGGGCGCGATCGTAGGCGCCGGTTTCGAGCAGGGAGATCGCCTGGCCGATGCGGGCGTAGGCGAGGCTCGGAAGATTGCCGAGCGCGCTGTCGGCTGCCGCGGCCTCTGCGTAGCAGCGCGCGGCGTTCTCATGGTCGCCCCTCGTGCCGGCCAGAATGCCGCGCGCGTGCAGCAGCTCGCTCCGCAGCGGCGCCAGATCGTGCTCTTCGATCGTGCGCAGCGCGCGTTCATAGCGCTCGGAAGCCACGTCGAAATCGCCGAACCGCACCGCGAGATTGCCCAGCGCGATTTCGGCCTGCGAACTTCCGACGGGGTTGCCGAGCGAATCGTGAAGCGCCAGCGCTTCTTCGAGATAGCGCTCTGCGCGTTCGTGATGCGCCTGGATCGCGAGGATGTGCGCGGCCGCCTGCAGCGTTTCCGCCATGTCCTGCCACGAGCCGAGCGCGCGGAAGATCGCGAGGGACTGCTCCTGCTGCGCGAGCGCGCCTTCGTAGTCGCCGAACGCTTCCTGAATCTGAGCTCGATACGAGAGCGTAGCGGCCCGATGCACACTGTCGCCCGCGCGTTCCTGCACGGAGTCGGCCGTCGCGAGCGAGGTCATCGCGAGATTCCAGTCGCCGCGGTTCAGGCCCGAGAGCCCGAGGTAGCTGAGCGCGAGACCGAGGCGGTAGTCGTCACCCACTTCACGAAAACATTGGATAGCGTCATGCAGCGCGGCTTCGGCCTCTTCGTACGAGAGGCTCTGCAGTGCGCGTGCTCCCGTGCGGTACGACTCTTCGCCCGCCCGCCATCTGTTTTTCGTCGACTCGTCCCACGCGAGAAAACGGCTGTGAATCGTGCCGGGAAGAACGTCGCCCCGCATTCGCCAGGACTCGCACCAGGCAGCGGCCGAGGCAATCGCGTCCTGGCGGCGTTCCGGTTCGTCGAGTGCGATGCGGTGCAGAATCACGACCACATCCGCGTTGTAAGTCGGGTAGAGGGGGAGAAGGGAATCGACGAGCGCGTGCCTGTCCGCGCGCGCCTCGATCAGGGCGTTGGCGATATCGGTACGGGAGAGGTCCGCCGCGGACGCCGGCGTGATGCCGGCCGCCGGCGCGATCAGGACCATGAGCGGGAGTGCGAACAGGAACGCGATGAGAGGTGCGTGGAGTCGCGGGAAGGCGCTCATCGATCGCGGGCTCCGGCATCGCGACGCGCCGCATCGTCCTCTCGCCTTCGCGGAACCAGAAGCGAAGCGAGATGCCGCGCGCTGCCCCCGGTTCCGTCCGCGATCTGATGGCGGCAGCTGAAACCGTTGGCCAGCAGTTGCGTCTCCGCGCGCATCGCTCGGATCGCGGGGTACAGACGGTCTTCGGCAATCTTTTGTGAGATCGCGTAGTGCTTCGCCTCGTACCCGAAAGATCCCGCCATTCCGCAGCAGCCGGTGTCGAGCGTGGCGACGTCGTCGATGCCGAGCGCGCGCACCGATTTCTCGATGGCGCTGCCGGGCCAGAGCGCTTTCTGATGGCAGTGACCGTGGATCCGAACGGAACGCACGTCCGGCGGCGCGATGAGTCGTTCGCGCACGCGTTCTTCGCGCGCCGCCAGAAACTCTTCGAGCGGCATGATCTGACGGAACCAGTCGAGTGGAAATTCGTCTTCGACGAGATCGGGAAGGTCGTCGCGGAGCGCCGAAGCGCAGCTCGGCTCGCAGACGACGACGGGAATCCCCGCGGTCACGATCGGAAGAAGCGCCCGCACGGTTTCGCGACCGTCGCGTTTGGCCGCGCCGAGCAGGCCGCTGCTGATGCGGGAACGCTGGCAGCATCCGGCGTCCGCGCGCTGCACCGCGTACCCCATCGCTTCGATCGCTTCCGTTGTACGAATGCCGATTGCGGGATCGTATCCGTGCAGAAAGCAATCGTCGAACAGCACGACACGCTCGCGCGGCGTCTTGTCGGTCGCGCGCCTGCGTTCCTCGTCACCCGGAGTGCGCGCGTCGAACCATTGCGCGAACGATCGCGCGGCGGGGCGGGGAAGGCGGCGTCCGGCATGGATGCCGAGTACGCGTTTCGCAATCGACTCGGTAAGCGTGTTCATGAGCAGTCCGCGCGACCAGTGCCCCGTGAGCGCACGGTTTCGAACGGGCGCGTCGGCCAGCATCTTCTTCCGCCAGCCGAGTTTGCCTGCGAGGTCGAGCTGGTGCAGATATTCGGCTTTCAGTTTGGCGAGGTCGACGTTGCTCGGGCACTCCGATTTGCAGGCTTTGCACGAAAGACAAAGGTCGAGCGCGTCCTGCAGGTCGCGGTTCTCGAGCCCGCCGGGAATGCGTCCCGTAAGTGCGAGCCGAAGCGCGTTCGCACGGCCGCGCGTCGAATGCTCCTCGTCGCGCGTCGCGCGATACGAAGGACACATCGTTCCCCCGATCGTTTTCCGGCACGCCCCGACGCCCGTACACATTTCGATCGCGCCGAGAAACGAGCGATCTTCTCTGTAGTTGAATGCCTCGTCCAGCGGAGCGGCCGTGTACGTCGTGCCGAACCGCAGATGATCCTCGATCGGCCCGGCGTCCACGATCTTGCCCGGGTTCATGATTCCCGCGGGGTCGAACAGCGTCTTCACTTCACGAAGGGTTTCATAGATGCGGTCGCCGAAGAATTCCCGGAGCCACGGGCTGCGCACGAGCCCGTCTCCGTGCTCGCCCGACCACGATCCGCCGTACTGCTTGACGAGCGCGAATGTGCGGTCGGCGATGCGCTTCATGCGATCGATGTCCTGCTGCACCTTGAGATCGAGAATGGGGCGGACATGCAGCAGGCCGACACTCGCGTGCGCGTAGAGCGCGACTTTCGTCTCGTTCTCTTCGCAGATCGCGAGGACCTGCTCGATGTATTCCGGAAGCACCGCGATCGGCACGGCCGCGTCTTCGATGAACGGAATCGGTTTCTTGTCGCCCTTGATGCCGAGCATGAGCCCGAGACCGTGCTTCCGTACTTCCCATACGCGCGCCATCGCGTCGGCATCGAGCCGGATCGGACACGACGTCGCGATCCCCTGCATGATGAGTTCCTTCGCGAGGCCCCGTGCCCGCTCTTCCGCGTCCTCCTGCGAACTTCCGAAGAACTCGACGATCAGCGCGGCGGGGGGGCTGCCGTCGAGAAAGTCGACGAGGGGCGCGGTCGTCAGGTTTTCGTGCGCGAGCCGGATCACGACCTCGTCCAGAATTTCGACGCACGACGGTTCGTGGCGCAGGATGCCTTCGACCGCGCGAATCGCGTCCATCAGCGAGCGAAACTGCGGCACGCACATCGAAGGAAAGCGTGGCACGGGCTCGAGGTTGAGTTCCGCTTCGAGCAGCAGGCCGAGCGTGCCTTCGCTTCCGACGAAGAGCTTCGCGGGATTCCAGTCGTCGGGGTCGAGCAATTCGTCAAGGTTGTACCCCTGCACGCGCCGCATGACTTTCGGGAAACGCGCGATGATTTCGTCGCGGTCCCGTTCCACGATGCGCTTCAGGGCGCCGAGAAGTTCCGCCCGTCTGTCCGCCCCGGGTGCCCCGACAGGCAGCGCGTCGTACTCCGCCCGCGCGATGCGACCCAGGTCGAGCACCGTGCCGTCCGCGAGCGCGATCTTCGTTCCGAGAACATGGTCGACGGTCTTGCCGAAAACGATGCTGCGGGTTCCCGCGCTGTTGTTTCCGATCATGCCGCCGATGTTCGCGCGGTTCGCGGTGGCGGGGTCCGGGGCGAAATGCAGGCCGTATGGCTGGAGCGCGAGGTTCAATTCGTCGCGGACGATGCCGGGCTGCACGCGAGCGGTGCGGCGTTCGGGGTCGATGCTGAGAACCTTGTTCAGGTGCTTGCTGAAATCGATTACGATTCCGTCGCCCGTGGTCTGTCCGGCAAGCGACGTACCGCCGCCGCGCGGGATGAGGGGGACGTTTTCGTTGCGCGCGATCGTAAGAATGCGCAGCACGTCGGCGATGTTCACCGGGATCGCGACCGCACGCGGGAAGATTTCGTAGTTGCTGGCGTCCGTGGCGTAAATGCCGCGACTTACGACGTCCGTCAGGATCTCGCCCTGGATCTCTTTCCCGAGAATCGTCGCAAGATCGCTCATGGGCCGGATTCTAACAGATTCGCACGAACGACTTATCCTTTTGACAGGTATGGTACCCGTTGTTAGCATCATTTGTTGGGCCCGAATCCAGATTGGAACGAGCACTCATGAGTGGGCAGCTTGCGCGATTGATCAGCAGGGACGCGATCCTCTATCCCCTCGTCGGGGAGGTGAAGGACGACCTGCTTGCAACGATGACTGATTTTCTGGTGAACCGCTATGCCCTCGAAACGGGCTCCGATCGGATCCTCGAGCGCGTGCGGAAGCGCGAGGCGCAGTTCTCGACCGGCATCGGCCGCGGAATCGCGATTCCGCACGCCGAAATCGAAGAGGTCACCGAGCCGCGGCTCGTCATCGGATTCCACCCCGCCGGCGCCGACTTCGAGTCGGTCGACGATGAACCGGTATTCCTCGTGTTTCTCCTCGTGTTTTCGCCGGAGAACCGTGAGGATCGCCTGGCGATCCTCAGCGAGATCTCGCAACTGTTGCGCAACTTCGCCCTTCTGGAGACGCTGCGCGAGGCGAAGAACGCGGATGAGCTGGTCGAGATTCTAACGGAGAAATGAGAACACAGTGCGCTACCCCATGGAACCCTTCAAGATCAAGGTCGTCGAGACGATTCCGCGGACGACAAGAAGTGAACGCCGCCAGATTCTCGAGGAGGCGGGGTACAACCTCTTCGCGATTTCGGCTGACAAGGTCACGATCGATCTGCTGACCGACTCCGGCACGTCCGCCATGAGCGATCGCCAGTGGGCCGGGATCATGCTCGGCGACGAGTCGTACGCGGGCAGCAAGAACTACTATCACTTCGAAGAGACCGTCCGCGAAATCTTCGGCTACAAGTACGTGATCCCGACCCATCAGGGACGCGTGGCGGAGAACCTGCTGTTCAGCGTTCTCGTCAAGAAGGGGACGGCGGTTCCGAACAACATTCATTTCGATACGACCCGCGCGAACGTCGAGTTCAACGACGGCCTCGCTCTCGACTGCGTGATCGACGCGGGCCTCGACCCGGACGCGGATCTGCCCTTTAAAGGGAACATGGACCTGAAGAAGCTCGAGGGCGTCATCCGCCAGACGGGCGCTGCGAACATCCCCCTCTGCATGATGACGATTACGAACAACTCCGGAGGCGGCCAGCCCGTTTCGATGGAGAACATCCGCAAGACCCGGAAGCTCCTGGATCAGTACGGCATCCCTCTCTATTTCGACGCGTGCCGTTTCGCCGAGAACAGCTTCTTTATTAAAGAGCGCGAGACCGACTATCGTGAGCGTTCGATTCTTTCGATCGCGCGCGAAATCTTTTCGTACGGCGACGGGTGCACGATGAGCGCGAAGAAGGACGGCCTCGTCAACATGGGCGGGTTCCTCTGCACGAACGATCGCGCACTTTCGCAGAGCATTACGAATCTGCTGATTCTGCACGAGGGATTTCCGACTTACGGCGGACTCGCCGGGCGCGACCTCGAGGCGATGGCCATCGGGCTCCGTGAAGTGCTCGACGAAAATTATCTGTCGTTCCGCATACGCCAGGTGCAGTCGCTCGGCGACATGCTTCATAAACGCGGCGTGCCGATTCTGCGCCCGACAGGCGGGCACGCGATCTACGTGAATGCCGGCGCATTCCTGCCGCACATTCCGCGCCAGGCTTTCCCCGCCCAGGCGCTTGCATGCGCGTTCTTTGAAGAAGGGGGCGTGCGCGGCGTCGAAATCGGAAGCCTCATGTTCGGCGGGAATGACAAGGCAACGGGCGAAGCCAAACATCCGGAACTCGAAATGGTGCGGCTGGCGGTCCCGCGGCGCGTGTACACGACGCGCCACATGCAGTACGTGGCGGAAACGATCGCCGCCGTTTACGAAAGAAGAGAGTCGATCCAGGGCCTTGAAATCGTGTACGAAGCCCCGGTGCTGCGTCACTTTACTGCGCGGCTCCGTCCGCTGGAGGAACAGAATGCCAAGATTCGCAATTAAGATAGCAGTCGCGTTCGTTGTGCTCACAGGGATGCAGTGCGCCACTCTTTCGCAGGTCAACCTGCTTTCCACGCAGGAAGAAGTGGAACTCGGCCGACAGTTTTCACAGGAGATCGAAGCCGAGCTCAAGATGTACGACGACCCGGCTGTGAACGCGTACGTCGACAGCCTCGGCCAGCTTCTCGCCTCGCATTCCGACAGAACCGACCTCGAGTATCACATCAAGGTGGTCGACACCGACGAAGTCAACGCATTCGCGATCCCGGGCGGGTGGCTCTATGTGAACCGCGGTCTGATCTCGGTGGCCGAGACGGAGTCGGAACTGACGGCGGTCATGGGGCACGAAATCGGACACATCGTCGGGCGTCACAGCGCGCGTCAGATTTCGAGCCAGTACGGGCTTTCGATCATCGCGCAGATGGCGCTCGGGCAGGATCCGGGGCTGCTTCGCCAGATGGTAACGGGCCTGCTCGCGCAGGGCGCCATGATGAAATACAGCCGCGACATGGAACGCGAAGCGGACAAGTTCGGGATCGAAGAGAACTACAGAGCCGGGATCGATCCGAGCGGCATGCAGGAATTCTTCAAGAAGCTACGCGCGCTCGAGGGGGGCGGGGGCACCTCGGATCTGGAGAGGTTTTTTTCGACCCATCCGCCCACGCAGGAGCGGATCGACGAATCCGCGCGCATGGTCGCTTCTCTCCCCAAAAAGCCGAACCTGACGGTCAACACTCCTCGTTTTCAGCAGATCAAGAACCGGCTTCCGGCGCGGGCATCGGGCTCCTAGACGCCGGGCGGGCACGACTGGGAGCGCTCCAGGAACTGGGGGCGCGGATACGGTGTGATCTTGAGACCGCCCGGATCCGGGAATACGCCGATCGACACGGGGCGGTCGCGAATCAGGCATCAATCAGGCATCAATAAGGAGATCGAGTGGTGAGGAATCGCCTCGCATGGATGATATTTCTCTGTTTTCCCTTTCTGCTGTCGTTCGCGACGGAAGCGGGGGCGCAGGCGAGCCCGTTCTCGGTAAGCTTCGAGGCCGCGCGCCCGAACGAGGAAGGCGTCGCGCGCTTTCGCGCTACGATCGACGTACCATCGGGGCACTATCTCTATCAGGAACAGATGGACTTCTTCCTCGTCGACACGCTCGCCGTCTCGATCGAGGAAGTGAACTGGCCGCCCGGCAAAGTGAAGTTCGACCCGTTTCTGGAAGCGAAGACCGAGATTCATGAGAAGTCCCCGACCGTAGAGGTCCTCGTGACCGTGCAGGAGGGAGCATCGCTCCCCGACAGCGCGCGCGCGTATGTTCTGTTTCAGGGATGCACCGCGGAATTCTGCTATTTTCCCGAGGAAGTGTACGTCGCGGCGGCCTGGTCCGACGAACTTGCACCGGGCGGCGGCAAAGGCGCAACCGGCGCGAAGCCGGGGGCCGCGGCTGAGGGTGCAGGCGCGGCGACGGCCGGGGCGGGGACCGGAGCTGCGGCGGGAGCCGGAAGCAATACCGCAGGCGGCGGTTCCGGCGGCGCGGGCGGGTTCGATGTCGCGCACAAGATCGCGTCCCAGGGGCTCTTCGTAACGTACCTCGCCGTGTTTCTTTCCGGTATTCTGCTCTCGTTTACTCCGTGCGTCTTTCCGATGATTCCGATCACGCTCTCCGTAATCGGCGCGCGCGGGGAGAAATCGCCGCTCAAGGGATTCATGCTCTCGCTCGTCTACGTGTTCGGCATGGCACTCACCTACGCCGTGCTCGGACTTGTGGCAGCCAGTACGGGCGCGTTGTTCGGCTCGCTCTTCCAGAGCCCCGTGTTCGTCTTCAGCATGGTCACGATCTTCGTGGTACTGGCGCTCGGCATGTTCGGCCTCTATGAACTGCAGATTCCGTCTTCGATCGCGGTACGCCTGCAGGGGGTCGGCGGCGGCGGGGGATTCGTAGGCATCTTCCTGATGGGAATCGTGGCCGGGCTCGTTGCCTCTCCGTGCGTAGGCCCGGTACTCGTCGGCCTGCTCGTCTATATCGCGCAGACAGGCAACGGACTGCTCGGCTTCACGCTGCTCTTCACGCTCGCATTCGGCATCGGCGTCATCTTTCTCGCGCTCGGCACGTTTTCCGGGCTGCTCACGGCCATGCCCGGGGCCGGCACATGGATGGAAGCCGTCAAGCAGTTCTTCGGCTACATGCTTCTCGGTGTCGCCCTTTACTATGCGCGCCCGTTTCTTCCCGACGAGGCATTCTGGTGCGGGACGGGGGCGCTGATGTTTCTCATGGCGAGCACGCTCTTCGGCCTGTTCGATCCGCTGCCCGAACACGCGCACGCCACGCATCGCATTCGAAAGGCGGTCGGCGTCCTGGTCGGCGCGACGGGTGTGCTCTTCTTTCTCGCGCCGCTCGCGGGACTTTTTCTCACGTTTCCCGTGGCCGCCGGGTCAGGCGAAACGGGCTCCGCCGGGGCATCGATCGTCTGGATCGACGACTACGATGCGGGATACGAGATGGCCCGCTCGAACGGCATGCCGATGATGATCGACTTCACGGCCGAGTGGTGCGCGGCGTGCAAGGAGCTCGAGCACTACACGTACACCGCGCCGGCCGTCGTGAAAGAGGCGGAGCGTTTCGTTTCGATTCAGGTCGACTGTACGCGGTCGACGCCGAACGTCGATCGTTTAAAGGAGAAATATTCCGTGTACGGTCTGCCCACTATCATATGGATCGACTCGAATGGCGAAGTGATGGAAGATCTGACAGTAACGGGATTCGTCGAAGCCGAGCCGTACGCTGCAATCATGCGGGCCGTGCACTGACCGTCAGCGCCTTCTCCCGCCCTCGTCTGTTTCCTGCCTCACGAGAATTCCCACTTCCGCTTCTGTAAACAGCGCAGGGAATCGCGCCGACGTCGCGCGTACGACAAGGCGCCCCGTCCCCGCTCGATTCGGATGAAAGACGCCGGTTGCGCGATCGAATGTGCCGAGATCGGACGGGAGAACCGTTCCCTCGAAGCGAACTTCGTCGAGCGGAACGGAGATCCCGTTCATGGTCGTCACGACCGGTCGGAGGGGAACGGCCTGCCCGACCGTTGTCACGATATTGCGTGGCATGATCTCGAGCGTGATGTGCTCGTCGATGACACGAATCTCGACAGGCGCCGATCCCGCGATCACGCGCCCGTTCGGCAGAGTGATGCGCGCTTCCACCCGCACCGCGAGACTCTGATTCGGCGCGTTTCCGTCCTGCGGGCCGACCCACGAGAGCCACGTGCGGGGGCCGAACCGGGGCTGCACGTCAAAAGCGCCTTCCGGCACCACGCGCCACTCGGCCGGCAGTTCGGATGTGATGCTCGCGTTCTCGACGAGAAGGCGAAAACGGATCGGCTGCGGCGAAAAATCGCTCAGCGGAGAAACGACGGCGCGAAACGCGGGCGGGTCGATTTCGATGCGGGCAGGAAGGTCTGACGTGCCGATCACGACGCGCGCGTGCAGTTCGTGCATGCGATCACCGGCCGGCACGCTGGCAACAATCGTCCCTTCCTGGCGATAGATTTCGTCGAGCGCGAGTCCCTGGTGCGGGTGGGAACGGAAGACCCCGTCTGGCGTGATCATGCCGATGCCCGGCGGAACGACCGACCAGATCACCTGGACGCCGGGATTAAGTCCCGGGATCGTGAATCGCACTTCTTCGCCGACCGGAACGGTGGCAACCGGCGGGACGATGCGGACATCCGCGACCGTACCTTCTCCATCGCCGCCCAGCACACGGATCGATGCTGTGACGCGCCCCGCGGGATCGTCGGGCAGGAAAGCAAACACGCGCCCGTCGCCCGGGCGATTGCCGGCACGAAACAGGCCCCGCCCCGTGATACGCCCGAGGGAGGGCGGGTCGACGACCCATTGGTATGATTGCGCTGTGTTCGCTTCGCCGACGAGTGCGAAATCAATCTCTTCGCCCGCGTGCAGTGTGGCGGTTTCGGGAAGAATCGCAACGGGAGCGATGGCGTCGTTCGGCGAAACGACGATGACCGCGTGCCCGATGCGTCGTTCTGTACCGGCCTCCCAGAGTACGCGCACGATTCCTTTGCCCGGCAACTTCCCGGCGACGAATGAGCCCGTGCCGTCCACGAATCCGAGGCCCGGCGGAATGACCTCCCAGCGTGCTTCGCCGTCAGGGACCGTGCCGGTCTCGAACCGGCAAGTCCCGCCCGCCATGACCTCGGCGCGCGGAGGGTGCACGGCAATGCGCCCGCCGGCCTGCGAGGCGACAGGAGCGAGCAGACACAGCACGACCGCGGCCGCCAGCATCGTTTCGATGCGTGCAGTCAGACGCTCGTGGGACTTCGTCATGCGCTCCGTGCGCGCTTCCAATGTCTGTTTCCGATCTCTCATGGCGCTCCCTGTCATCAATTTACATCAAAAGCGATAGCCCAGTATCCACGAGACCAGATCCTGCGAATACGATTCGCCCGCAACGGGATCCTCTTCGCGCACTCTTTCGTACTCGGCGCGCGTTTCCCAGGGGCCGACGCGCACGGTAATCTCCGCGTTGGTGGTCCAGCGATCCTGATCCGAAAGCTCGCTTGTCGTGGCGGCGTCTCCGGTCGGACTTTCGTCGAGCGGATCGATCCCCTCCGTCTTCGTTCGCGAAAACCGCCGGCCCGCCTCCCATGAAAAGTGTTTGCGGACCGTGCCCTGCAACGTCCCGGAAAGCGACCACGATTCGCTGTCGGACGAAGACTCCGTGCGCGAAACCGACGCGTTCAGCGACGCGCGCGCTTCCCCTTTCTGCGCGTAGAGACCACCGGCGCCGTACCGGCTCACATACGCGTCCGAGACGTAGGGGATTTCGTAGTAGCGGCCGAGGCCGTAAAGATTCCACGCCAGTTTCCACGCGTTCCAGACAGCGTCGGCGCGCCCGTAGATCTGCACGATTTCGGCCCCGTCTCTGATCTCCTGCACCGACTCCCGGTCGCGGTAGAACTCGGCCTTGAACGACGGCCGGAACCAGCCCGCGATGCGGAACGACGCGTCGACCAGAAAGCCGTACTCGCCGCCGTCGAGAGTCGGATTGCCGAGGGAGTAGTAGCCGGGATCGTACGAGTGAAATTCGATGTCGAGATTGCGGTCGATGCCGTCGAGAATCGTCAGCACCGCGCGTCCGCCCCCGGCTTCCGTCGTGTCGTTCCCTGTCGTATGCGAACGGCCCGCCTCGAGGTCGACACGAACAGGCCCGCGAATCGGGATGCCGAGGGAGAGAGTGGTTACGAGGTTTTCGAGCGGATCGAGAAAGCGAAGCGATTCGGGAACGGACGATTCGTTCTCCCACCCGTAGGCGGCGTTCACTGCCGCGATCCAGCGCGAACGGCGAAACTCGAGGCGATTCCCCGCGACGTACTGCGCGAAGATTCCGAAGCCCCCGGTCGTGTCTGCCGGCACCGTGCGCGCCGCAAACAGATGATTCGACCAGTCGCCCGTTTCGAAGCGAACGCGCCCCCCGTCTCCCGAGAGCCAGGCCGCGGTGAGCTCGCTCAGACTCGGAAAGATATCGCCCCCTTCGAGTTCCCAGCGGTCCGTTCGCACGCGCGCGGTCGCCCGCACCTCGCTGTCGTAAACGGGATCGCGCGACGCGGACAACGAAAGCGTGCCGCCCGACCAGTCGCCGTACGCGTACGCGTCGAACCGAACCGACGAGGTCTCGTCGAACGGCAGAAACGGATCTCCCTCGACGTCGCGATCGGCAACATACGCCCATCCGGCTTCGGCGCGTCCCCGAAGCGAAAAGCGAGAACGCGCAACCACGTTTTCCGGCTCGCCCGCGCGAAAGCTCCATTGTGTCTGCTCGATCACGGCCCCGGCTGCGAGCACCCGGACCGTCACATGATGCCGTCCTTTCGCGAGAGGAGTCGCGAGAGTGATCAGAACATAATCGGGGGTGCGATCGATCGCGCTTGTCGCGGGCGAGGGATCCAGCGGCTTTCCGTCGATTTGAACGGCCAGGCTTTCGCCGGCCGTGAGCGGAGGGTCGAACAGAACAGAGATCATCGTACCGGCGCCGGGTGGGACCGTGCCGTTCGGCTCGGGTGTCAGGACGACGAGCCGGCTCGCGCCGGGGGCTCCCGCAATGGAGACCCAGTGCGGATTGACCGCGGGACCGCGCGCGGGGGACGTGTACTCTTCGCCCGATTCCGTTCGCACGAGAAGATAATAACCGAAGCCGGGCGCCCTCGCCGTTTCCCCCGGGAGCGTGATGCGGAACAGACCGCCACGCTGCTCGAGCGGGATCGCACGAAACGACGATTCGCCTGCCGCCAGCAGATAGAGGTCGGCCCCGATCGCTTTCTCGTCGCTTTCGAACTGGACCGGAATCTCGACGGGACGGCCCGCGGGGGCGCTTTCGATCGGCGTGTGAATCAGGCGGCCGGAGGCCCCGAACGCACAGCAGGGAGCCCCTGCGAGCAGTAGAAACAAGAGCGCGGGTATCGTGCGATAAGGCAAGGTTCGGCGATTCTCCGTCGATAGCGGGGCCGAGCAACCCCGTTCGGCCCAATATAGCCCAACTGAGCGATTCGTGTGAAAAAAGTGGTCAAGCGTGGTCGGTCGGGGGTCGATTGAGGTAATGTAAACCAAAGCCTTTGAAGGAGTCCTGGATTCATGTGCAAGAAGCTACTCGTGATCGCCCTCATTCTTCAGCTGACGCTTCCCACGATCTCGCGTGCGGAAGGGGAAGAGACCGCGCCGGCGACAGACAATCGCACGACGGAAAAGCTGATCTGGGGGGCGCTGTCCGTTCTGAACTTCGCGCTCGTGACATCCTCGTTCGTAAACCTTCAGTTCTACGGAGACCGCGCGAACGAGCTCGAAGAGGTCGGCCTCGACGCGGGCCCGTTCTGGGATGCTTCGAATCGTGAGAAGATGGTGCTCGGCGTTTCGGCGCTGTCGTTCGTGTTCACGCTTGCGGCGTGGAAGAAGTCGTTCGATTCTCCGGGCATCGCGACGACGCCCGTGATTCGGCAGCCTCAGAACCCGCGCTTTCTCGATGAAGAGAAGGAGCCGGAACCGAAGGGCGAGAACACCGCGTTTCTGGCATTCGATTCCCAGGTTCGCTATGACACACTCTTCAGCGGAAGCGGCCAGCCCGATCCGGCGGACGCGACGCAGGACCAGGTACTCGATCTTTCCGTAACGACGCGCGTGGACACGGTTTTCGAGGACGATGCCATCACGGAATCCGAATGGCCCGTTGCATCGCAGGAGGCGCCGGTTTCCGAGCCGCTCATGGAAGCCGCCGCTCCGGGAACGACGACAGAAGAAGACATGGAGTTGCCGGTCGACGAGATCCCGGCACCGAAAGATGACAATCTTGCGGCGCTCGCGGAAGTTGCCGCCGCCGCTGAGGAAGACCAGTCCGCGCCTGAGGATGACCAGTCCGCGCTCGCGGAAGATCCGGTCGCCCAACTGCTTGCTTCGAGGCAGAAGCAGGACGTCGAATTCGCCGATGAGTCGATTGCCGCGATCACGCTCCCGCCGGAGACGCTCGTCACGACACTGGCCCTTCCCGAACCGGCGGGCGACACGGTTTCGTATCCGTTCGAAGTCATGCCGTATGCGGTGCACGTCAGTTCGTTTCGCTCGATAGAACAGGCGGAAGTGGACGAAGCCCGCTGGGTGAAGCGCGGCTATCTCGTGTTGATCGAAGATGCGGAAGTGAAGGGGGCGACCTGGTACCGCGTTCACGTCGGAAACTTCCCGAGCCGGAACGAGGCGCGTGCGGAAGCGGCGAACATTCAGGAACGGTACCGTCACGACTTTGCGCGCGTAACGAAACGCGATGGGTTCTAGGAATACGTTCTGCCGCGTCCCGATCCGGACCGCGCCCGACTACTTGCTCGCGATCTCCCGGTAGATGGCGGCCGTCTCGTCCGCAATCCGATCCCAGTCATAGCGCTGCCGCAGCCACTCCCGGCCCTTGGGCCGCATGATATCGACGGCCGCCGGGTCGCCGAGCAGTGTCTCGATCATCTCCTGCAAATGAGCGATGTCGCCCTGGCGATGAACGAATCCGACCGGAGGGCCGTCCCCGGGCGGGATCGCATTCCAGTCGCCCGCGGGCGTGTTCTCCTCGGACAGCACCTCGAGATTTTCCGGGATGTCGGAGGCCAGGACAGCCGCGCCGAATGACAGCGCCTCGAGCAGCGCGATCGAAAGCCCTTCGAGATCAGACGGCTGCACGTAGAGGTATGAGTGCGCGTACAGTTCGTCGAGCGCCTCCCCGTACACGTAGCCGAGAAAGACGATGCGCGGATCATCGCCCGCGAGTCTGCGAAGTGATGCGAAGTATTCATCGGAGTGGCTCGAGCCTCCCGCGATCACGAGTTTCTTCTTCGTGTCGATTGCGCGGAACGCTTCGATCAGATAATGGCATCCCTTTTCGGGTACGAGCCGGCCGACGAACAGCAGGTAGTCGTGCGGTTCGAGTCCGTGCTTCTCGCGAATTTCCTGCGAACCGGGCAGCTCTTTCAGATCGATCCCGTTCGGCACGTAATGCACGGGCCGTCCGTACTGCTTTTCGTAATAGGCCTTGAGCGTCCGCGAAACCGCAATCGTGCGGGTCGGAAACCGGGCCGATGCGTACTCGCCGAACTGCAGGCAGCGCTTCGCGAACGCGCCCCATTTTTCGCGCTTCCAGTCGAGCCCGTGCACTGTCGTGACCGTCCGTATGCCGAAGAGACGCGGGAGCAGCGCGAAAATCGAAGGGCCCTGCGCGTGGTAGTGCGCGACGTCGACCGGCTGCAGCATCATGTGCAGCGTGGCAAGCGCCGTATGACTGATCGCGTCGAGGTGCTTCGTATACACGCTGGGAAGCCGGATGATCTCGAGGCCCTGGTAGCGTCCTTCGATCTGCGTGTAGTACGAACGCGCGTACACCTTGATGCGGAATCCCTGGCCCGCGAGCCGGTGCGCCAGGTGCGAAACATGGTGCTCGATTCCGCCGAACGTCGGCGGGATTCCCTTCGACCCCAGAATCGCGATCGTGGCGAGGTCGAGCGCGAAATGCGAGTCGACCACCTGGTACACTTCATAGATCAAGTCTTCTTTCGTACGGTTCGGTACCGCCACGCTTTCCGAAAGAAGAAGGTGGCTGATCAGAAGCTGCAGATGGTCCGGCACCATGCGCACCTTGATGTGCTCCGCGCGGCACGTGTCGAGCACCGCGAAAATCTGGGCGAAGTCGTCCGGATTCGTCGCGAGAAAAACTTCGCTGATCCGTTTTTCGCTCAGATGCGCGCGCAGCGTCTCGGACCCTTCTTCGGCCGGCGCGACCGTGATGGTTTCGACAACGCGCGCTCCAAACCACCGGTTGAACTTGATGCGCGTCTCGAGGTCGTGCCGCAGGCGTCCCTCCCCGATCACGATCACGGGCCGCTGCATGAACCCGCGATCGAAGAGCCAGAGCTGCCAGATCCCGAAGACGAATCGGCCGGCCGATAAGTAGAAGAACGACAGGATCCAGAACGCGATCAGCGTCGGCCGTGAGAAATGAAAGACCTGGTGGCTCCTCGAGAGCCCTTTCGAGAGAAAGATGATCAAAACGGACGCGAGCAGCGTGATCAGAACGATCCGCCCGATCCGGGGGAGAACGTAAGTCGGTTTGAATCGCCGGGGGAACTGGATCTCCTTGAAGTAGAGGAGCAGAACCACGTGAATGAGATTCACGGCGATCAGAAGGTACGTATACGAGTACAGAAACGAGGGCGCCCACGACGAGAAATTGTAGTCGTGGAAACGCAGATAGAGCGCGGTCACGAACGACGCATTCAGCGCGAAGAGGTCGACGAGGACCAACGCAATAGGAAGTATGAAGCGCCGCAAGAAGATTGCACCACCGATTGAAAGGGCCGTTCGAACGAAAAGCTGCCCTTATTGTATCGGAGCGAAGCGGAAAGTTCTCCATATTCCGGTTGCGCTCCCAGCGGTGCGCCTCCTAAAGTGAGAAACGCTTCAGGCCGGGAGAGAATCTATGAGCGAAGAGCTCAGCAAATCCGAACTCAGACATGACCCGATCCAGAAACGATGGGTGATCATTGCGGCCACGCGAAGCGGTCGCCCTGACAACTTCTCGATGGCGTCGGAGGAACTGACCGACGACGCGGAATGTCCGTTCTGCGACGGCAACGAGTCGCAGACGCCGCCTGAGATCATTGCCGTCCGCGAGAACGGAGGGGCGAACGAGCCGGGGTGGAGCGTCCGGGTCGTCCCGAACAAATTCCCCGCGCTCCGCATCGAAGGCACCGTCCAGCGCCGTGGAATCGGGATCTACGACCGGATCTCGGGGATCGGGGCTCACGAAGTGGTCATCGAGAGCCCGGAACACGACACCCCGTTCGACGGCCTTGCGCCGGAGAACGCCACGCTGCTCTACCGTGTACTGCAGGAACGCCTCGTCGATCTCATGCGCGACGAGCGCTTCAAATACGTGATCCTGTTCAAGAACAAGGGCGGGCCGGCGGGCGCGACGCTCAAACACCCGCATCATCAGGTCATCGCGACGCCGATCACGCCGAAGACGGTTGCGATGGAACTCGTGGCGGCGCGTGAGCATTTTCGCGACAAAGAACGCTGCATCTTCTGCGACATCATCGAGCAGGAGATCCAGTCGGGGGAACGCATCGTCGAGATAACGGACCGTTTCGTAGCGTTCACGCCGTACGCGAGCCGTTCGCCCTATGAAATCTTCGTCGGGCCGCGCTATCATGAACACTCGATGACGGAAACGACCGAAGACGATCTGGCCGGCCTCGCGGACATCATGCAGCGCGTGCTGCGTCGCCTTCGGCTCGCGCTGAACGATCCGCCTTACAATTATGTGATCCACAACGCCCCGAATACGAGCGTCAAACCGAAGCGGGCGTCGTACTGGTCGACCATCGTGCACGACTTTCACTGGCACATCGAAATTCTTCCCCGGACCACGCGCGTGGCGGGCTTCGAGTGGGGAACCGGGTTCTACATCAATCCGAAGCCGCCCGAAGAGGCCGCCGAGCAGCTTCGTTCCGTTGACGAGGGCGACTGACGGCGTCGACCCCCGATCGCCACTACCGATCGCATTCGTTGACCCGGGAGATTTCCGCGATTACATTGGACACCATGCGACTTTCTCTCATCAGTCTCGGTGTCCTGCTGGCGCTCGGCACCGCCCCTTCGCCCTCGTTCGCCCATCGCGGCGATGACGCTGCCTCCAAAGATGCCATGACCCTTGCTCCGTCGATGACCGCCGGGATCGAAGCCGGCTGGAAAGTACTGCGCGAAGACGGGAGCGGGATCCCGCGCTGGGCGTACCCGACCCGCGTTGCTTCGCGCAAGTTCGAGGGCGGGAACGTGCAGTCCATCGCGAATGCGGCGCTCCGCGACTGGGCGGCCTCGCTCGGTTTTGCGAAATCGGCGTCCGCGTTCCAGGTGCGTGAGGTGCGCGAAGGGCTCGGCTCCACACACGTTCGCTATGACCGCGTGATCGACGGAACGCCCGTTTCGCCCGGGGGCGTATCCGTTCATATGACGAAAGCGGGGGGCGTACTCTCGATTTCGTGCGGGCTCGACCCGGCGGCTGTTCTCTCGCCCGCGAAACGCGTGATCGACCGGGCGGCCGCCGAAGGCTCGCACTTCGGCGCATCGAAACGTCCCGACGATTTCACGACACGCGCGATTCTGGTCGACCGTGAGGGAGCGCTCGTTCCTGTCTGGGAGATCCGCTATTTCACGCAGGAGCCTCTCGGCGACTGGGAAATCTGGGTCGACGGGATCACGGGAGAAGAGATTCGCCGGCACGATCGGAGATGGCGCGCGACCGGGACAGGCCGGGTCTGGACCCCGAACCCGATCGTGGCGCTGCAGGACCTCGTGATCGACGACGACAACGACCTCGACGGCCCGCAGTTCAACGGCGCGTACCGCGAGGTGGATCTTTTCGGGCTCGATACGCCGGGGAGCGGCCAGCCGTGGCGGCTTGCGGGGGAGTTCCTGCAGATCGTGGACGATGAAGCCCCCGCAACGGGCGTGCCCACGCGCGCCGGCGCCGACGACTGGATGACGACGCGTGCCGACGGCGATTTCGAAGCCGTCATGTGCTACTACCATATCGACACCGTGCAGCGCTATCTGCGCTCACTCGGTTTCACGAACGTCGTCAATTTCCCCATTCGCGTGGATCCGCACGGCCTGAACGGAGCGGACAATTCGCATTACGTGCCGAGCGGGCCACGGCTCGCGTTCGGTGACGGCTGCGTGGACGACGCGGAAGAGGCCGATGTCATCGTGCATGAATACGGGCACGCGATTCAGGACAACCAGTCGCCGAACTGGCTGAACAGCGGCGAGATGGGCGCGCTGGGCGAGGGCTTCGGCGACTACTGGTCGGAAGCGCACACCGATCGCATGGGCTTCACGTTCAATCGCGGCAAAGTGTTCGACTGGGATGCGGGCGGATTGAACAACGGATCTCCCTGCTGGTCGGGGCGCCGGGTCGACACCGCGAAAAAGTATCCGCAGGACGTTTCGGGCAGCATCCATCTGACAGGCGAAATCTGGTCGGGCGCGCTCTGGGATCTGCGCGAAGCGATCGGCGGCGATGCGGCCGACAGCGTGATCATCGAAAGCCATTTCTTCGTCGAACCGAGCGCCGGTTTCGGTTTCGAAGACGCGGGTCTCGCGCTCATTCAGGCAGATTCGGCGCTCACGAACGGGCATTACGAGGCCGCGATCCGGTCGGTCCTGATCGCGCGCGGCATTCTCGAGGGGAGCCTGCTGGCGCCGGCGCTTTCCGAAGCCGTGGCGCCGCCCACGCTGAGCCAGGGCGATTCACTCGGGCTCGCCATCCGCGCCATCGGCACGAATCCGGTGTCACGCGTGGAAGTCGTGTACGGCATGCCCGCTTTCACCGAAACGCTCTCCCTGGCAGAAAGCGCCGCGGACATCTGGAGCGGCACGCTCGTGTTCCCGCTCGACACGGACACGCTCCGCTACTACTACCGTGCGGTCGATGCGGCCGGTAACGTGGCGGTCGAACCGCCTGGCGCGCCGGGTCAGATATTCACGACCGCCATTCTGCCCGACGGGGTCGCGCCGACGGTCGCACACGATGCGGTCGGCGACAGGCTCGACAGTCAGTTTCCCCTTACGATCAGCGCCGTCATTTCCGATAATTTATCTCTCAACGAAGATTCGCTTTTCGTCGAGTACACGTTCGAACCCGCGAAGGGCGGAGCCGCGCCCACCGGGATCTTCGCTCTTGCCGCGACCGGAGGCGCAGACGCGTTTGCGGGGCTCTGGCCGGATCACGGCGATCGTGGCGGCCGCTATGAGTATCGGATCGTCGCCGTCGACAACTCGATCGTGCCGAACCGGACAACGAGCCCTTCGAAGGGTGTGTATGAGTTCGAGGTCACGACCGACAGTGTGCCGCCCGTCATCGTGCACGAGGCGATCGCCGAGCGGGAGGCGGGCCTCGAAGACATTGCCGTCGAAGCGATCATTCGGGATCAGGGCAACCTGACGGGCGATTCGGTGCTCGTGGAATTCCAGTTCGTGGGAACAAGCGACACGTCAGGCACGATCGTCATGACCGCGGAGAGCGATTCCCTCTTTTCCGCAAAACTTCCCGCCGGACTCACGAGGATCGGAACGTACTCGTACCGCCTTTCGGCCATGGATGCGGCGTTTGTACCAAACCGGTCCCGCTTCCCTTCGGACGGCAGTTTCCTCTCGTTCGATGTCGTGCCAGGCGGATCGGACCTCCGGCTGATCGGGCCGAACCCGTTCGGGGAGAGCGTGGCGTTCAGCGTGTTTCTCGAGGAAGCGGCTGAGATCCGCTTCGAGATCTACGACATTGCAGGACGCCGCGTTGCCGAAGTCGCCACCGGCAACCGAAGCGGAGCGCAGGTCTTCTCGTGGGACGGCAAAAACGACGGGGGAGAAGAAGCAGGTCCCGGAATCTACCTCTATCGTTTCGAAAGAAACGGCCGCGAGGAATCGGGCCGGATCGTACGACTGCGCTGATCACGCCTCCCCGCTGTCCGGGCCTTCATCATCCCTGCGAGCAATACCGGCCAGAGCCAGTCCCGTAATCGTGTAGAGCGTCGTAATCACTTCCGAATCACCCAGGTTCCACTCCAGCGTTCCGTGCAGCAGAAATCCCGTCAGGGCCGCGATCGCGGCGATCGAAAGCGCGCGGGGCGCCCCCCCGCCGCGTTTCGTACGCGTGCCGAGCGCCCTGTAGAGACGCACGATCCAGTGCAGAAGCGCCACGAGGCCGATTGCGCCCATGGCGGCCGCCGTCTGCAGCCAGTTAGAATGAAGATGCGTGAGGCGCTCTTTCGCTTCGGGCGCGCGGTGCGAAGCGATGACGGGCTCGAGATTCTGCAGGCCCCATCCGAACACGGGTTTCTCCCGCACGAGCGCGACGCCCGCCTCCCACAAGTACGTCCGCTCGACATTGAGCGCGTACCCCGTATCCCACGACGTGATGAGCCGTTCGCGAACCGGCGCATATGCGAGAAGCGCCCCCGCGAACAGGGCGAGGGCGACCACCCCCGCGCGCGAGCGCATCAGAACGATTGCAATTGCCACCGCCCCGATCCACGCGAACCACGCCGCGCGCGTGTAGGTGAGTACGAGCGCGGCCGTAGTCGCGAGAAACGCGGCCACGTGCAAAGGGCGAAGCGAGATCCTGCGAAGCGCAAGCACGAGGCAGACGAGGCTCGCCTGCAGAAAGACACCGGTCGATGTCATGTAGAACCCGATCGGACCGTCGAGGCGGTCGGGGTGATCGCCGAGCCCGCGCGCCTGTTCCCAGAGCCCTGCCATAGCCGCGAGCAGAAACGCGAGTGCGAAGACGACGAGCGCCGTGCGCTCGCGCGCTTTCGTCGTGATCACCGCGATCGGGAGAACCGTGAGCAGCATGAGGGGAAACTTGCGGAGTTCGCGCACACCGGAGCCTGCGTCGCCCGCGAACAGCGCGATCAGGAGTGCGCCCGCCCAGACCAGTATGCCGTAAACGATGCCGCGAAGCCACGCGCTCGTTCGCCACTCTTCGATCAGCCGTGCGCGCGCGGACGGGTTGCACGCAACAAGCAGTAACGTGGCGCCGCATCCGAGCTGCTGCCCCGCGATCCCGAACGGTAGAAATGCGATGAGAGCGAGCAGCGTGAAGAAAGCGGCGCGATCGAGCCCCGTACGCAACGTCACGCGTCCGGGATCAGCGAGCGGTAAACGGCTTCGGCGTTGCGAATCGTGTTCTCGACAGAGAAGCGGGCGTGCACTTTCTCGCGATTGTTCTGACGAAACCGCGCGCGGAGCGCCCCGTCTTCGAGCAGCGTCTTGAGCGCTTCGTGAATCCGCGGCACGTCGCCGGGTTCGAACAGAAAGCCGTTCTCGCCGTCTTCGATCGCCTCGGGGTTGCCGCCCGCGTTCGTGCAGACGACGGGAAGGGAGCGCGCCATCGCTTCCAGAATCGAAAGCGAGAATCCTTCGATGATCGAAGGGAGCACGTACACCGTGAGCAGCTCGTACCACGGAAGCACATCCATCTGAAACCCGGCATAGATCACGCGGTGGGGGAGACCGAGCTCCGTGCGCAGACGCTCCAGTTCCTCGTCGTGGTCGATCCCGAGAAAGAGCAGCACGACGTCGTCCGGAATGCCTGTCATGGCGCGCATCAGTTCTTCCTGGCTCTTCTTGCGCGCTACGACACCAACGACGCGCGTTCCCTCGGGAAGCTCGAGTCGCGCGCGGATCGCGCTCACCTTTGCCGCGTCCACATGTTCGTAGCGCGCGAGCGGGATGCCGTTGTGCACTACCGCAACATGACTCGCCGGCACGCCGCCCGCGACCATGCCGTCGGCCACCGCCTGGCTCACGGCGATGATGCGATCCGTGCCCGCGGCATAGTAGCGGCCCTGCAGCTTACCGCCGGAGGAGAGCGGCACGTTTCTTCGTGTGTGAACGAGCTGGAACGAGCCGCGAAAGAGCCGCCGCGCCTGAATCGAAAGATGCCGGTCGACCGAAGCGTGCGCGTTCAGAATATCGATCGAGCGTTCCTCCGCGATGTCGCGGATCGCGCGCGACTTCCGCACGTCGAGCGGCGAATGGCCGAACTGAAACGGAACGAGCGTGACGCGCGCGTGATTCTGAAAGCGCTCCCAGAGAAGCGATTCTTCGCGCACGCAGAGATACACTTCGTGGCCCCTGTCCGCGAGGCCCCCCGTGAGATAGGTGATGGAGTTCGTGGACCCGCCGAAGTCGCCCTGGTGCGTCATCTGCAGAATGCGAAGGGGCCGGCTCATTGCGGGATCATGCTTCCGTTTCACGCTTGCGAGAGACGGCGATCGCCTCCAGGCACGTCTGATAATGAATGTGTACGGTGTCGTCGAGACGCCGAGCATAGCCACCGGCGAAGACTACGACAACGGGAATCCTGCGGTCTCCGTAGCGATGCAGCACGAGCGCGTCGCGCTTCCGCAGTCCCTCGAGGGTAAGGCGCAGCCCGCCGAGTTGATCTTCGCGATACGGATCCGCGCCGGCGACATAGATCATGAGGTCGGGTTCGAACCGCGCGTCGATCGTGTCGAGCCCGCCGCGGAGCGCGTCCAGATAGGCGGTGTCTTCGATTCCGTCGGGGAGGCCGATGTCGAGATCCGAGCGCTGCTTCAGGGGGTAGTTGTTTTCCTGATGAATGGAGAACGTGAAAACCGAGTCGTCGTTTTCGAAGATGCGCGCGGTGCCGTTTCCCTGGTGCACGTCGGTGTCGATGATGAGAACGCGTGCGGGACCGTTTTCTTCCATCTGCATCGCGCGCGCGGCGATTGCAATGTCGTTCACGTAGCAGAAGCCTTCCGCGTGCCCCGCGAATGCGTGATGAAGCCCGCCGCCGAGGTGCGCTGCGGCGCCGTCTTCCCACGCGCACTCCGCAGCCAGAATGCTCCCGCCGGCCGCGAGGCGGAAAGCGCCGATGACCTCCGGGTTGACGGGGAGCTCGGACATGGCCGTGCGCTCCGTGTGCGCGGCGCTCTCGAGGTCGTCGATGTAATCGGATGTGTGCGCGAGGATCAGTTCCGCGCGCGTGATGTCAGGAGGTTCGAGAAACTGAGAGGGAAGGGCGTCGCCGTTTGCGATGAGCTTTTCGCGCACGAGCCGGTACTTGCTCGTGGGAAACACGTGCGCGCCGATATCCGCTTCGTAACGATGGGAGTAGACGAACCGGACCGGCAAACGCGTTCCCTCATTCTGCGATGATCAGTTTGGCCACCGGGAAGCGTTCGTTTCCGTCGAACGGACGAATCGCTTCGACTTCGATCGTGTATTCCGCGCCGGCCGTCAGGCCGTCGAGCGTTGTCTGTGGAATCGTAACCGATGCTTCGGCCACTTCCGTGCGATACGCGATCATACCTTCGACATCGTAAACGCGCACCACGTAGCGCCCTGTCGATTCCATCGGCGCCCAGGCAATGGTTCCCGCGGCGCCGCGCGCGAGATCGATCGTCTGCACGGCGCGCGTTTCGGTTCCGCCGCGCACCACTTCGCCGTTGTCGGTGACCGGGCCGCCTCGAAGCAGGAAGAGCGCGAACACGGCCGTCATGACGGCGCCCGCCATCACGAGGCGGGGGCCGCGGAACAGTGCTGCGAGCTTTTCGAAAATACTCGACTGCGCCCGGCTGTCTTCCGGCTGAATCTTGAACCCGACTTTGGCCAGGTTCTTCGCCCGCACCTTCGCATAGGCGGGCGCCTCGACCGGGTCGCGCGCGATTTCCGCGAGCAGGTGCCTGGCCGAAACCAGGCCGCGCAGCGCCTCGTCGTCTTCCGCGAGGACGGCTTCCACACGGGAGCGCTTCGCGTCGCTGAGCGTTCCTTCTATATAGGCGGCGAGAGTCTGTTCGTCGAGTTCCCGTTTCCCGCTGCCTGACCGATGGTCGAATTTCGCGTTCATTTCCCTTCCTCTCTCTTCCCGTCCCCGGGCCTGTCGTTATGGGCAGGTCACTTCTATCTCATCGATACGGACGAGTGAGCGGAATTTGACATCACGAGAGAGCGGCCTCCCACTTCATGCGAAAACCTGCGGGCATGCTGCCTGCATGGATCTCGCGGGCCGCGAGCGACTTTCCGATCTCGCCCGTGACCCGTTTCAACTCCCGATAGATCGTGTGCTCCGGCTTTTGCACCGTCTCGGCGATCTCCTTCACCGACAACTGCATCATATAATAGGACTTCAGGATCAGTTTCGACTGCGGTTCGAGCGCGGCCAGCGTCTCGCGAAACGCGATCTCGACCTCCCGCGCCGCCGCGTCCTCGTCGGGGCCCGGCACGTCGGCCGGAAGCTCGAGAGGCCTCCCCTCGCCGTCGGGGCTTACAGGAGCGTCGAGCGAAAGGGCGGGCACCATGCGCATCAGGTCGTGGGCCAGATTCCAGAGGTTGTGGCTCGTAAGAACCCCGTTGATCGTGCGGACGGCATCGTGCACCTCCCCGAACGTCGTTTCCAGCCCGTGGCGCGCGCGCAACGTCTCGTACGCCTCCGCGAAGCTCATCCCCTCCCAATAGCAGTACTGGAAGACGAGTTGCTCGCGTTCGGGGAGCTTCTTGATCGGCTCGTTCAGCCGTTTCCGGCCCTGTTTCCCCCGAATAAAGTCGATGCAGAGGTTGCGCGAGACCGTCACGAGCCAGGTCGAGAGCTTGCAGGAGCCGCCCACCCGGTCCGGGTCGAACTTCAGCAGACGCCGCATGCCGTTTTCGTGGAGCTTCTCGCAGATATGCAGGTAGAGGTCGACACGACCGTCCTCGTCACGACGGAACTTCGCGGCGACCGAGAAGATCAGATTGGTGTATTCGTCCAGAAACTGGTCCCAGGCCTCTTCCGGGCTCTCGTGGAGCAGTCTGATGAGAGCGGCGTCGGGAATCGCCATGGGCACCCCCTCCCGTTGCCTCACTATAGAGGGGCCGCGGAGCGGGTGCAAGAGAGGTCGAATGGGGCGCGCCTGCTCCTGACCGGCCCGAATCGGGAGTTGACTCCGTTGATCCCTCTGGTAGAATGCGGGCAGCAAGGCAACAGGGAAACACTCCAATATTCAGAATTGCGGGATAAGTACAATGGATAGAAAGTCTTACGAAAAACCTTCGGTGACGAAGCACGGATCCTTGAAAGAAATCACGCTGACTTCCTTCAGCCGGGCGGACGACGCGCAGAGCGTGGAGGAGTCCTCCTGATCGGGTGAGTGGACGATTCGTGTACGTCAGTAGAAATAAGAAGAGGGAGAGGCTCGGCCCTCTCCCTTTTTCTGTTCTTGAGATAGCAGGCGGCCCCTCCGGACCCCGCGAGGCGCTCGTTCTAGACTGCCGCCAGTGCGAAGCAGGTGAATCCGAGCAGGTAGATCATGTAAATGAGGCCGTGTCCCGTGCGCGTTTCCATTGAAATCCTCCTGAAAAAGTGGCGTCCTGAATGACTGATGTCGCCTTATCGGAGGGGGGCGGAGAGAAGTTGCGCGAGGTTTTCAGGCACGCGCAAATCCTTGCCTGATAACGCAATCCTGTGGTATAGTTCAGCCAATCGGAATTCTTGCCCAAATCTAATAAATCTCGGAGGTTACTATGCGATCTTGGATAGAGAAGGGGATCGGTCTCCTGTTCCTGACTATGTTCCTGGGAATGTCTGTGGTCCCGGCCCTCGGGCAGTCAGTTGGGATGGACCAGAACGGCAATTTGACTTGTGAGGTTGGAGAATCGGGCATCGTGAACGCGGTGCAAGGTCAGCAATACTCGATCGACTTCGTTCTCGAGAACTTCCCGGACCCGCTTTACAGTGTTGGTCTCTTCTTCGGTACGCCCGACGCGAGTGCAGTCTCGAATGTGAGTTTCGCGTTCAATACCGGTTACTCCAGCTGGACTTTGACTGCGATAAAAACACCCCTGGACACAGAAATGACGGCCGGATTCCTTGCATACCGCACGGCCAATGGTGCGGCTTATACGACGGCAGCGACGGACTTCAGCTTCAATTCTCCACAATCGGACCCGTTGGTGGGGACGCTGACTTTCACAGCGGAAATCACCGGTTGTATTAGCTGGGGAATCGATCCCGGCGACGGTCTTTCTCTTGGTTCCGCGTTCTTCGACACGAACTTCAACCAATTCGCGGTGCCCGCATGCGCGCCGAACGTCTGCACCGGCGGCGATCCGCTCGCGATCGACGACACCGACCCGGCGTGTCCGATCGGCAACGCGAAGAACGGCGACTCGTACAGCGGCGCGACCTTCCTCGCGACCGGCGGCGTTCCGCCTTATTCGTGGTCGCAGACCGGCCTGCCGAGCGGCATGGATATCAACAGCGGAACGGGCGCGATCGAAGGAACGCCGAGCGATACGCCCGGCAATTTCCCGTTCACCGTTACAGTGACGGATGACGAAGGAAACACGAAGGCTTCGGAGCAGCGTTCGTGCTCGCTCACACTCGATCCGGCCGATCTCGCCGTCAGCACCAACGCCCCGACCTGCCCGCTTCCGAACGGGAAAGTCGGCGTGTTCTATGACGGCCCGGCTTTCACGGCGACAGGCGGCGTTCCGCCATACACGTGGGACATCTCTTCGAACAACGCGCACCCGGGCCTCGCCATGGGCGGCGCGACGGGCAAAATCACGGGAACGCCGACCGTGTTCGGTTCGCGCACGTATACCATTCGCGTGACGGATGACAACCAGAACACGGCAACGCGCCAGTGCGGCCTCGAGATCGATCCCGCGGATCTGGTTCTCGGCGGCGGCGACTGCCCGTTCAAGCTCGAAATCAATCAGGCGATGTCGTCGAGCCAGTTCACGGCTTCGGGCGGAATACCGCCATACAGCTGGGACGCCAACGGGCTTCCGAACGGTGTTTCGATCAACGGCACCGGTGTCCTTTCCGGCACGCCTTCACAGTCGGGCAGCTTCCCGGCCGAAATCATCGTAAGCGACAGCGACAATCCGACGGTGTCGGACACTCTGACGTGCCAGATCGACGTCAACGTTGCGCCGCTTGTGATCAATACGCAGGACCCGATATGCCCGCTTCCGGATGGTGATGTCGATGAGTTGTACTCGCCCACGCAGAAGGGTGGGCTCGGCACAGGTATCACGTTCATGGCGACGGGCGGGATACCGCCTTACGAGTGGTCGGCGTCCGGGCTTCCGCAGGGCATGGGCATCGACATCAATTCGGGTGAAATCGGTGGAACGCCGACGCAGAGCGGCGGATTCGCGTTCACGGTCTTCGTTGATGACTCCGAGGTTGCCACCGGAAAAGCGCAGGCTTCGCGCCAGTGCTCGCTCTATGTTAACCCGGCTGATGGTGGCGTCTCGGTTGGCGATGACGACAAGCTCAGCGGCGCACCCGGCGACACGGTTTACTTCCACTTCCTCGTCGAGAGCTCCTCGGGCGCGGCGACTTCATACAATATGAGCGCGTTCACGTCGAACGGCTTCAGCGCGACGATCACCGGCGGAACGACACTGAACCTCGGTGCGTCAGGTGACTCGTTGATCGAGGTCTGCGTCGCCATTCCTGGTGGCGTAAGCTGCGACGACGCAAACGATGTCGTGACGCTCGTCGTCACGCGCGCCGACGACGACAACATTTCGGATCAGGGAACCGCGCAGCTCAACATCGACTTCGAAAAAGGCGTCGATGTTGTCGTGCAGAAGAACGGGCTCTGTGCTTTCCCTGGCCAGGTGAAGAGCGAGTTCTACAAGATTTACAACACCGGGGACTGCGAGCAGACGTACAGTCTCTCTTCGTCGAACTCCGCGGGCTGGCCGCAGGATGCGCCGAAATCGGTGACGATTCCGGGCATGGACAGCGCGCAGGTCCAGGTGGACGTGACGCCGCCGTCGAATACGGAGTGCACGGATACGAGTGTGGTGCGGCTGACAGCGACATGCAATACGGAATCTGATGTTACGGACAGCGATTCCATTACGGCCTTCATCTGTGCCGTGCTCGGCGTGGATGTCACCGGGCCCGCCAATCAGAACGCGGCGCCGGGCGATACGGTCGAGTACTGCTTCACGGTCTCGAATACCGGAAACTGTGACGCCACATTCGAGGTCGATCTTGACCTCGGCCTGTGGCAGGTAATCAATGATCTGACGGATCCGTCGAAGTCCCTCTTCGTCGAGATTCCGGCGTTCGGCGACACGACCTTCTGTGTGGAGCACATCGTTCCGGAGGATGCCCAGGAAGGCGACGACGACAGCTTCTGCCTTGTCGCGCAGCTTGGTGTGTCGAATGCTTCCAAGGGGATCCCCTCCGACTCCGCATGCGTAACGACGACGGTATCGGGTGCGGCATGCGTTGCCGATTTCTCGCTCGAGTTCATCGGGTACACGGCCGCGCAGCCGGACGACTTCGAACTGAAGAGCAGTCTCGGCATCCCGAGCTTCGACCCGGGCGAAACGTTCGGCATGCTCTTCAGTCTGACCAACAACAGCGGCACTCCGGACTCGTACGATATTTCGTACGACACGGAGCTCGGCTGGGATGTCCAGCTTCCGTTCACGGAAACGGGCAAGTTCACGGGCAAGCAGCAGATCGAAGTTCTGGTCACGGTACCGGAAGACGCCGAGTGCTCGGACACCGAAATCCTGCCACGTGGAGGTACCGGATTCCCGGGCGTTGAGACGGTGACACTCGCCGCCACGTCCCGGAACTGCGATACGCAGGCGACAGAAATGGCGAGCGCCGACGCCGGCGTGAACGCGTTCTGCATCATGGACATCGAGTTCCTGACGTCCGACCAGATCGGGGCTCCGGGCGATACGCTCGTGTACAGCTTCGAGGTTACGAACATCGGAAACTGTGCCGGCTTCTTCAACGGCGAGGTCTTCTCGACATGGGACGTTTCGCAGTCTGTCGTTCCCGTCAAACTGGGTCCGGGCGAGTCGGCGAAGTACAACATCGGACATATCGTGCCGAAGAACGCCGTTACCGGGGATGAGGACAACCTGGAGATCTGCGTATACTGTGACGAGGACGACGACAACGATATCGATCCTCCACTCAAGGCCAGTCGTAAAGGTGACCCGACGGGATTCTTCGACAGCTGTGACGACGTGACCTCGCGCGTCTCGACCGATTGCGCGCAGGGACAGCCGGTGCTGCAGCTGGGCGGCTTCCAGACTCTGAATTACGACGGCCGCTTCTGGGAAGTGCAGGTCGCGATGACGAACAACGGTCCGGGTACGGCGAAGAATGTGAACGCCATGATGGACAGCGACATCGAATGGCTGATCATCAGTGACGCGGATTGCTCCTACGGCGATCTCGGCGATGGCGCGACGAGCTACGGCGTTGACAGCTATACGTTCGACCTGCTGAACTACCCGGGTGGATCGTTCAACGTCTGGTTCGACGTAACATACACGGACACGTGCGAATCGCAGCAGTACACGGTGCGCCTCGATCCGGAGTTCGTCGATCCGACGGCGGATACGGAGACCAGGTCCGTGCCGTCGCGCATGGTGCTGCATCAGAACGTGCCGAACCCGTTCAACCCGCTCACGAAGATCACGTTCGATCTTCCCGAGGGGGGCCGGGCTCATCTCGCGATCTACAACGCGGCCGGACAGCAGATCAAGACCATCGTGAACGGGCATCTGTCGGCTGGCACCCATTCCTTCGAATGGAGAGGTAAAGACAGTCGCGGCAAGGATATGCCTTCGGGGACCTACTTCTACAGCCTTTCGGCTGAGGGGCGGGACGAGACCCGGCGCATGGTCCTGATCCGTTAACATTAGAATGTGAGTTGACGGGATAATTGCGATATGCTAAAATTCTTACAACTCATGAATCGGGGGAAGAGCGCATGAAAAAGAAAACGTACGAGAAGCCCCGTGTTGAGAAGCACGGTACTCTCAAGGAAATCACGCTGACGTCATTTCAGCCGCCGCCGCCTAAATAGGCACGGCAGCTGGTCAGCAAGCTTCATTGCGAAGCCGAAGAGAAACGGGGGGGCGCATGCCTCCCCGTTTCGTGTATAATGGTAGACAGGTTACGAACACCCCCATTTCCGATACAAAGAACATGAAAAAATTCACGTTTTCCTATCTGCTGGCTGTTCTGCTGCTCGGACCGGTTGCCGGTCATGCCGGGTATTCCTCGTGGACCGTCGAAGGCGGGCCGTTCGGCGCGCGCGTGCACGACTTCTTCGAGATGCCCGATGACGCGCGTACGATCTATATCGGGACGGAGCGCGCGGGCGTTCTCGTATCCCGCGGCGACGGCAAGGGGTGGGTGCCGCGCAACAACGGCTTTGCGACCACGGACGTTCTCACGATCACGGCCGATCCCACCGACCTCGACTCGATGTTCGCAGGCACGGGCGGCGGCGGCGTGTATCGGAGCGCGAACCGGGGCGACAGCTGGTTCCCGGCAAACACCGGCCTCCCGAGCCTGAACGTGCGTGACCTTACGTTCGACGCGGCGGGATTCGCGCTGTACGCAGCTACAGGGGGCGCCGGCGTCTACAAGAGCGTCAACCGCGGCGCCAGCTGGGTTTCCGCCAGCAGCGGCCTCTTCGAAACTTCGATTTACAGTATTACTTATGCCCCAAGCGACCCGACGCGCTGGTACGCCGGTACAGCGCAGGGCGTCTTTCGTTCGACAAACGGCGCGGCCTCCTGGTCGCTCGTTTCTGCCGGGCTTACAACCACGCCGATCGCGGACGTCATCGTCGATCCCGCAAACAGAGACCTCGTGTACGCCGCCTCGGCGGGCGGGGGCGTGTTCCGGTCGACGAACGGCGGCTTGAACTGGGCGCCGTACAACACCGGCATGGGCAGCGTGTACGTGGAAGAGATCGAAGCGAACCCCGGGAACTCCAGCGAACTGTGGGCCGCCTCGCGAGTGGGCGTATTCGGCAGCCCGGACGGGGGCGCGAACTGGACGCTTCAGAATGCCGGGATCGCCGACACCGTCAGCTATGCGCTGCACGTAACGGCCGACACGCTCTTCGCCGGATCGTACTGGGAGGGCGTTCACTGCACGCCGAACGCGGGTACCCCGTCGTGGACTCCGCTCGTGTCCGGGCTTTCGAATCGCTTCGTCTGGGAAATCACACCTTCGCCCCACAACCCGGCTGTCGTATGGGCGGCTTCGTACGGCGGCGTTTCGGTTTCGACCGACACGGGCTGGACCTGGACTGAGTCTTCTACCGGGATCGGCGTTTTCGATCTCCGCACTGTGCAGTTCGATCCGAACGATGCGAATGTCATGCTCGCCGGAGCTTTCTACGGGGGCGTGCGTCGCTCGACGAACGGCGGCGCGAACTGGACCGTATCGTCCGGGCTCGGCGCGGGCACGGTGACCGACATCCTGTACAAGCAGGGCTCGAGCACCGTGGCAATCGCGGCTACGTACAACGGGCCGTATCGCAGCGTGAACGGCGGCGTCACGTGGACGCCTTCGTCGTCGGGCATGGGGAACCTGAAAGTGTGGGGCCTCGCGCGGACGCCGGCCGACACGGATCTGCTGATGGCAGGCACGTACGGCGACGGCGTATTCCGATCCGACAATTTCGGCCAGACCTGGACGTCGGTTCCGATGCCGGATGATTTCGTGCGTGCGCTCGCGATCGATCCCCTGAACGCCGACGTGATGTACGCCGGCGGCTACTATCAGGACTCGGGGCTCGGCGGCGTCTACCGTTCGACGGACGGCGGCGCGAGCTGGACACCGAAGAACAGCGGTCTCGGCAACTTCAGCATCTGGGGATTGACGATCGATCCCGTGAACTCCGCGCACCTCCTTGCGGCAACGGCCGACGGCATCTACGAAACCTACGACTCCGGTGACTCGTGGACCGACTTCTCGGTCGGCCTGTTCGCACGCGACGTGCGCTCGATCGGTTACGTCGCCGATCGACTGGTGGCGGGAACGTACGGAGGGTCCGCTCCCTGGTACGAAGAGGCCACGGTCGCAGTAGGCGAAGGCACGCCCCGGATCGCGTTCGGACTGCAGAATGCGCCGAATCCTTTCAATCCGTTCACGACTTTTCACGCGGATGTCGCGGCCGGCCCCGTGCGCCTCGACGTATTCGACGTACGAGGCCGTCTTGTCCGCACGCTCGTGGCAGGAAACCGCCCCGGCGGCCTGCTGCGCGTCGACTGGGACGGAACCGACGAGCGCGGACGCTCCCTGCCGAGCGGCGTCTATTTCGGCCGCCTCGAAACCACGGCGGGCACAGAGTCCCGCACCCTTCATCTGATCCGCTGACCGAAGACGGTTGACCCCCACTTCTGCAAATCGTACTTTGAGCGCCGGGGGTAGTACGTGGCCGATGTGAAGCAGAAAAGCCTGTTCGAGAAGGCACTCAGCCTGTTTGCCGATGTCCGTGCGAACGAAGGTCCCACGGCTCTTCTATTATGTTTCAATGTCTTCGTTCTACTGACTACCTATTACATCGTAAAGCCGGTACGGGAAGCGCTGATCCTCGCGGGAGGGGGCGCCGAAGTGAAGAGCTACGCTTCGGCGGGGCAGGCGATTCTGCTGCTGCTCGTCGTGCCGCTCTACGCGAAGCTCGCGGAGTCGATGCCACGCAAACGGCTCATCAACTTCGTGACGCTTTTCTTCGCGGCATGTCTCGTTCTCTTTTATGTGCTTGCGAGAGCCGATGTCCCGATCGGCGTGATCTTCTTCCTGTGGGTCGGTATCTTCAATCTGATGGTCATCGCGCAGTTCTGGTCGTTTGCGAACGACATCTACACACCCGAAGAGGGGAAGCGCCTTTTCGCCATCGTGGCTTTCGGCGCGAGCGCGGGTGCCGTCTTCGGATCGTGGATTTCGGGGCGGCTGATCGCGCCGCTCGGCGTGTATCAGCTCCTTCTGCTCGCGGCTGCGCTCCTCGGTCTCAGCCTGATCGTCACGAACATCGTCGACGGGAGGGAGCGGCGGCTGGCGCGTGGCGAATCCTCCGGGAAGGCGGCCGTTGCCGAAGAACCGATCGGCAAGGGGGGCGCCTTCCAGCTCGTTCTCCAGAACCGTTATCTGCTTCTCATCGCTTTCCTGCTGCTCGTCCTGAACTGGGTGAACACGACGGGGGAATACCTGCTGGGTCGCACCGTGGCCGCAGCCGCGTCCGAGGCAATCGCGAACGGAACGGCCGACGGTCTCACGAAGGGTGAGTATATCGGCCGCTTCTATTCCGATTTCTTCACGATCGTGAACATCGTGGGCCTTTCGGTGCAGCTCTTTTTCGTGTCGCGCATTCTGAAGTACCTGGGCGTGCGCGCTGCGCTTCTCTTCCTGCCCGTGATCGCGCTCGGCGGTTATATGCTCCTCGCGTTCTACCCCGTTCTGTCGGTCGTGCGATGGGCCAAGACCGCCGAGAACGCCACGGACTATTCACTGCAGAACACGGTACGCAACGCGCTCTTTCTCCCGACGACGCGCGAGCAGAAGTACAAGGCCAAGCAGGCGATCGACACGTTCTTCGTGCGCGCCGGCGACGTCCTTTCCGCCGCTCTCGTGTTTGCCGGTACGACCTGGCTCGGCTGGTCGGTCACGAACTTCGCGATCGCGAACATCGTGCTCGTTGCCGTATGGATCGCGCTCGCGCTCGCCATCGGCCGCCACTACGTTCGCATGACGGAGCAGTAGTCGATGCGCCGGATCGCAGCGAACCTCACGATCCTCGTGGTTACGGGCATTCTGTTCTTCGCGGGGGCGGAAATCGTTCTCCGCATGATGGGATACTACGGAAGCCCGACCCTCGACCTCAGTGATGAGATCATGGACGTGGAAGACGATGTGCTCAGCTGGCGCTACATTCCAAACGTCATGCGCGTCAAGGGGAGTGTCGAGTACAGGATCAACAGCATCGGTTTCCGCGATTCGGAGCACGACCTCGCGAAGCCTGTCGGCGTCACCCGGATCGTCGTTCTCGGCGACTCGGTTACTGACGGATACGAGGTGCGGTGGGAGGAGACGTTCACGAATCGTCTGCAGAGGGCATTGCCCGCATGCGACGTGATGAACGTGGCCCAGGGGGGGCTCAATTCGCCTCAGGAAGTGCGCCTGCTCGAAGCCGATATCCTTCCGTACGAGCCGGACATCGTGGTGCTTAATTTCATTCTGAACGATTGCGACTTCTACTCGAACACGAAAGGGATGCGCCGGTTTCGCGGCGAGAAGGATTCGGAGATCGGACTCCTCGGGATCAAGGTCGACCCGCGGTTCAAGAAAGCGCTCAAATCGTCCGCATTCATTTATTACGTAAAGGACCGCGTCGAGAATCTCGTCGAGCGAATGAAGGGAACGGACGAAGGCGATTATTTCCAGAAGCTCTGGGCGAACCGGGCGAACAAGCGCAAGGTGGAAGATGCGTTTCAGCGCCTGGCCGAGCTCGCGGATGAGAACGGGTTCACGGTCTACGTTCTGGTCTGGCCGCTGATCGTCGCGTTCGAAGAGTATGCCTACGGCGACATTCATGACTGGGTGGGCGAAACGGCGCGCCGGCACGGGTTTCTCGTCATCGATCTCCTCGAGGATTTTCGGCCGTTCGAATATCGTTCGCTGCAGGTCAACGCGGCCGACTTCGTCCATCCGAACGGGCGGGGCCACGAAATCAGCGCCGCGCGCTTTCTCGCGGAGTACGCAGCCGCGGCGTCCCGGTAGGCGCGCGGCGCGCAATGGAAACGACTCTCCTGATCCGCGCCGGGCAAACACCCGGGGCAAAGGACTACGCATGAAACAAAGGGATTTGAATACGCGGCTCGTGCATGCGGGCGAGCGCACGGGCGACCAGAACGGCGCCATCGTAACGCCTGTCTATCAGACGGCGATGTACGAGTACGCGGCGTCGGAGGTTTACGACGACGTGCGCTACATCCGCATGGGCAATTCGCCGAACCACGCGGCTGTCGAGGCGAAGCTCGCGGATATCGAGGAGGGCGAGGCTGCCCTGGTGGCGGCATCGGGGATGGCGGCGTCTGTTGCGGCCGTGCTGAACGCGCTCGGAACCGGCGGGCATGTTCTCGCACAGAAGAGCCTGTACGGCGGAACGCACACGTTCCTGACCGAAGATCTGCAGAAGATGGGGCACGACTGCACGCTGATCGACCCGGCGCATCCGGAAACGTGGGATGCCGCGCTGAGGCCGAATACACGTGTGCTCTATTGCGAAACGATCAGCAATCCGCTCATGGGAGTGGGTGACATGAAAGCGCTCGTCGCGTTCGCCCGGGCGCAGGGACTCGTTTCGATTATCGACAACACATTCGCGTCGCCCGTCAACTTCCGACCGATCCCGTTCGGCTTCGACATCAGCATGCACAGCGCTACGAAGTATCTGAACGGCCATTCCGACCTGGTCGCGGGCGCG
Source organism: Candidatus Eiseniibacteriota bacterium (assembly GCA_029262235.1). Classification (GTDB taxonomy): domain Bacteria; phylum Orphanbacterota; class Orphanbacteria; order Orphanbacterales; family Orphanbacteraceae; genus JABDJQ01. The sequence goes on from JAJCZU010000002.1 coordinate 246,901, forward strand.
CTGATCGGTTCGAAGGAGAGGATCGACTCGATTCGGAAAACGCTTGTCCATCTCGGTGGATCGATCGATCCGCACACGTGCTACCTGCTGCAGCGCGGGATGAAGACTCTCGCTCTGCGCGTCCATCGGCAGACCGAAACAGCCGGCGCGCTCGCCGATTTTCTGACATCGCATAAGAAGGTGAAGCGTGTACTCTATCCGGGGCTCCCGTCTTCGCAGGGACATGCGTGGGCGAACGAGGCGCTGTTCGGATACGGCGGCATGCTCGCGTTCGAGCTCGAGGGCGACGTGAGCGATGCCGAGGCGTTTCTGGGGCGGACGACGATTCCCGTGATCGCGCCGAGCCTGGGCGGTGTGGAAACACTGCTTACGAGGCCGGCGGCCACTTCGCACCTCGGCGTGCCGCCGGAGGCGCGCGCGGCCGTCGGGATCACGGACACGCTGATCCGCTGCTCGGTCGGGATCGAAGGGCGCGACGATCTGCTCACGGATTTTGCCCGCGCGCTGGACGGATCGCTTCAGGAGTACGCATGAGCGAGTTTCAGACATGCCCGCACTGCGGAAAACCGGCGCCCGAAGAGAATCTGCGGTGTATTTACTGCGGGGAACGGCTGCCGGTCGACTCCGGCGTAATCGGCGGTCTTCGTTTCGGTCGCGGCCGCGTTCTCTTTCTGATCGTGACCGCCCTCGTACTCTTCGGTTTCTTCGCGTTGTACCGGCTTTTCTAAGGAGAACTTCCGTGCGCCTGATCACCACACTGCTACTCATCATCATGGGGACCTCCGGGTGCTCGCTACCGGGCCGCGGGGGCGGACGGATCGACGCGAACGACGCGACGGCGCGCGGCTTCACGCTGCTCGAAGAGGGCCAGTACTCGTATGCGATGGGCGCGTTCCATGATGCGCTCGAAAAGAAGCCGGATCATGCGCGGGCGCGCTACGGACTCGGTCTCGTGTTCATCGAAACGGGCTATATCGACGGCGCGGAGAAGGAGTTCAAGGAGGCCATCGCGATCGATCCGTCGTTCGGCGACGCGTATCTCGGGCTCGGGCGTCTCTACTACAAGCTCGGGCGACCGACAGAGTCCGAGGAGAACATTCTTCTGGCCTCCCGCCATGGAGCGGGCGAATCGCCGCAGGCGCACTATCTGCTCGGGCTGTTCGCCCGGGAGCGTGAATCCGAATGGGAGGCCGAAACTCACTTTCGCAGCGCCCTTCGTGAGGAGCCTGACAACGCCGAGTTCCGTCTCGTGCTGGTCGACCTGCTTCGCGAACGGGGCCGCTACGACGAGGCGCTGGCCGAACTCGAGCGCGAGAAATTCGTGCGCGGAAATGACACGGAACTGCGCATGCGGTTCGCCGATTGTCGTCTTCACGTCGGGCAGGATCTCGAAGCGGAAAGATTGTTTCGAGAGATCATGCAGCGGAACCGCGATCGGATCGAACCGGTGTGGGGGCTCAGCATACTGGCACTGCGTCGAAGCGACTTCGAAGAGGCGGGGAAACTGCTTGCGAATTATGCCGCGAAGCTGACAGACGCCCGTGAAGCCGAGCTGTTTCGCGCACTTTCGTCCTCGCTTCTGACGCCCGACGCCTCGTTCGTTTTTACCGACCTCTGTCGGGAGGCCCGCGAGGACGCGGACGATGAGCTTGCGGCGCGACTCGAGCAGTTGATTGTCGCGGTCGAGAGCGAGGATGTGGAATGACCTTCTGCGTGCTGGCGGCGCTTCTCGGCGCGGCCCTGTTCGGCCCGTACATTCAGAACGTGACCGAGACAGGCGGTCTCGTGATCTGGGAGGGTGAGGACCTGAGTCCGGTCGTCCGGGCCGTCGTCGGCCCGGCGGGCGAGTTCGCGCTCGCGGCCGATACGTTGCTGGTGGACGGCGACCCGCGCGTACGCGTGAGGCTCGCGATTCGTGACGTCGAACCGGGCAGCCGCATACACGGGTACCTGATCGATACCGACAGCACGATCGTCCCGCTCTCGTCATTCTCTTTCACGACACCGGCCCCGGACGCCGCCGTCCGCTTCCTCTACTTCGGCGATTCGGGATCGTGTTCGGGTACGCAGCGCACGCTTTCGCGACTCATCAATCGGCTCGACGCCGATTTCGCCGCGCATGCCGGGGACGTGATCTATCCGAGTGGAGAACGCAAGCGTTACGACGAATGTTTTCTCGCCATGTACCGGCCGCTGCTCTCTCGCACTCCGTTTTTCCCCGTGATCGGAAACCACGACATCCGTACGGACGACGGCGCGCCGTATCTCGAAATCTTCGATCTGCCCGTTGTCGAAGGCGTCCCGGTCGGCCATCGGGAACGCTACTACTCGTTCCGCTGGGGGCCGCTCTTCTGGATCGGGCTTGACAGCAACGACGCGCTCGAGATGAGGGACAGCGAGTGCAGCAAGGGACGTGAGGTGAGCGACAAAAATCGCTACGAAACCGTGAAGAATATCTCGCTCGAACTGCGCGAAGAGTCGCATCAGTACCGCTGGCTCGTGAAGGAGCTCGCCGCGGCGCCCGCGGAATGCTGGGTCGTGCTCAATCTGCATGCCCCGCCGCTCAGCACGACCTATCACGAATCATACTGCGGCCTCTACAAGGCCCTGCAGGCGGCTTCCCGGGAGGCCGGGCGCAAGATCGATATCGTCATGAGCGGCCACGAACACGACTACCAGAGGAGCTGGCCGATCCGCATGGACGTGCCGGGCGATCAGACCGATCCCGCAAGCAGAAAGGGGCGTGGCGAGTCCTGGCCGATGGAATTCGAAGCGGCCGAAGGCACGTTCTTCATCGTTTCGGGCGGCGGCGGCGGGCGCAAGATGTTCCGCCCGTCACCGAACGAGGACGTGGCCTGGATCGCCCGCGGCGAGAAGAAGAATCACGTCATGCAGTTCTTCGTCGACGATCGATCCATTCTGTTTCAGTCGATCGATTCCCGCGAAGTGCTGCTCGACCAGGTTCGCATCGTACGGTGAACCGGTCGCATCCTGTATACGCCTGGGCGATTCCGATCGGGCTGGCCGTACTGGCGCGCCTGGTCGCGTTTCTCGCGCTGCAGGACAATCCTTTCGCGGCGCATCTCTTTTCCGATTCTCACCATTACTGGAACTGGTCGGCGGCCCTGCGCGAAGGGAACGCACCGGCGCACGCGTTCTATCAGGCGCCGCTCTATCCCTACATGCTGGCGCTCTGGCGTTTGTCGGCCGGCGATTCGCTGTTTCTGCTCTACGCGTGGCAGCATCTTCTCGGCGTTCTGACAACGGCGCTGATCATCTTCTATGGAAGGCGTGCGGGGTGCGGGGCGGGGGCGGTTGTCGCCGCTTCGCTCTATGCGGTACACCCGTATCCGATTTACTTCGAACAGAAAGTATTGAGCGAGGCATGGGCCGTTCCGATCGCGCTGCTCGCCGCGGGCTCGATCGCGGCCATCGGCTCGGGCCGCGCACGCCCTCTGCGGTCGCTCGGCGCCGGTCTGCTTGCAGGCGCCGCGTGCCTTGCGAAGGCGAACCTGCTCCTTTTCGCGGGCCTCTCGGCGCTCTGGCTGGTGTTCGCGCGAAGGGGCGCGCTTGCCACGGCAGCGTTCTTCGTGACCGGTCTCATTCTCGTGCTCGCCCCCGTAGCAGCCCGGAATCAGTTCGTGGACGGAGGGCTCACTCTCGTTGCCGCGAACGGGGGGGAGGTCTTTCACCACGGCAACAACGGAAACGCTTCCGGATCGATGGGGCTCATTCCGGGGCTCGACGCGGACATCGAAACGCTCGGCGAGTCGTCGCGGCTCGTCGCTTCGGAGCGCGCGGGCCGTACGTTGAACGCGGCGGAAGCCTCGCGTTACTGGTTCGGTGAGGGCTTCCGCTGGATTCGCGCCAACCCTGCCGCTTACGCGAAACTCCTGACGCAGAAGGGGAGGCTCCTGATTTCGAGCCGGTTCACGCCCCTCAGTTCCTTTTACGACTTCGAATACGAACGCTTCGGCGGCTGGCCGCGCGCATTTCGGTACGTGCACTACCCGTTGTTCGTCCTGGGCGCGGCCGCGTTCTTCGGGCGACCCGCCAGGGAGCGTTTCCCCGTGCCGTTTCGGTTACTCGCAATCGTGCCGGCGGTCGCGATGCTCGTGTTCTTCGCCTGCACGCGCTACTCGCTGCTTCTGCTTCCGCCCCTCGCGATCGGCGCCGGGGCTGCGCTGCAGGCTGTTTTCGAGTCGGGCCGCTCCGCGCGGCTCCGGGCCGTACTCGTGTTCGCGTGCGCGACGCTCCTCTTTGCCGTCGCGGATCGTCCCGTCAGAACATCGCGGGCGACTCCGTTCGTGCAGCTCGGTTCGATTCACGAACAGCGTGGCGAGTTCAGGACCGCGCGCTCGCTCTACGGCGAAGCCGCGGCGAAGAACCCGCGCGATCCGCGGCATCGCGTTCTGATTGCGAAAACGTATGAGCGGGAAGGGAACCGGGCACGCGCGCTTGCGGAGCTTGAGCGGGCGATGGGAGACGGTGTCGTGGATCGTCAAACGTACGCGTACCGCGCGTTTCTTCTTATGGAGACGGGGGATTGGGCGGGTGCCGAGAAAGCGCTGTTCGATGCGGCGGCGCGCGACCCGCAGAACGCGGATCTCCTGCGGCTTCAGTTTCGACTCTACACGGGACCGCTTGCGGACGAAGCGAAAGCGCGCGAGGTCTTCGATCGACTGGTGAGTCTGCTCGAGTCGAGGGGCGAACCGGTGATTACTTCACCCGGTCCCCCAGGCGGCTGAGCCGCGGCCGTTTCGCATCGGCGTTCCACGACCAGTGAATGATCTCCGCCTTGCCCCGGATCAGGTTCATGTCGAGCGTGCCCCAGAAGCGGCTGTCCTTGCTGTAGTTTCGATTGTCGCCCAGCATGAACAAGTGCCCGTCGGAGACCGTAATCGGTCCGTAGTTCGCCTGCGGCGGCATCATCCCGTCGAGGTTGGCATAATCCTCTTCCAGATATTTTTCGTCGATGAACACACGGTTGTCGCGAATCTCCACCGTTTCACCGGGGAGACCGATGCACCGCTTGATATAGTCGCGGTCTTCAGTCGGCGAGCGAAAGATGATCACGTCCCCGCGACTCGGCTCGAAGCCTTTGATCTTCCATTCCGTGAACGGAATATGAGGCCCGTAGATAAACTTGTTCGCGATCAGATAATCCCCGACCAGCAGCGTGTTCTCCATCGAACCGGACGGAATCTGGTAGGCCTGTACGACGAACGTGCGGATAAAGAGAACGGCGATCACCATGAAGAGAATGTCGGTGAAGCGTTGCCAGCGGCGGTGTCTCAGAGGGCGTTCGGATTCCATTGTATTGCTTTCAATCGGGGTCGTTTTCATTAGTTCTCCTTACGGGAGATACCCGCGTCGAGTTCCCCTTTTTTTCGATAGAGATCAGCCGCTTTGACCGCTGATTTCACGATCCCCTTGATGAAGGCCGAACTGAGCCCGCCGTGCTCCATTTCGTTCAGCCCCGCAATCGTGCACCCGCGCGGCGTCGTCACGCGATCGATTTCGTATTCCGGATGCTTCGCGGCGGAAAGCAGCAGGGAAGCCGCGCCTCGCGCGGTCTGACTCGCCATCAGGTACGCCTGCTCCGAGTGAAAGCCGATTTCGATGCCACCCTGCGAGGCGGCCCGAATCGCGCGAAGGAAAAACGCGACGCCGCAGGCGCAAAGCGCGGTCGCGGCTGTCATGAGGTCTTCTTCGATCACGAGCGTCTTCCCTACGCGGTCGAAGATGGATTGCGCGGTGGCGAGCGCGGGCGAATGGGGCGTCTCCGCTGCGAGCGCGGTCATCGACTCCCCGAGTGCGACGGCCGTGTTCGGCATGGCGCGCGCGACCGGCACAGGGAGAGCGAGTCCGCTCCGGATGTCGGCGATGTCGGCTCCGCTCACGACCGAGATCAGCGTGTGTTTCTTTTCGTCGAGGTCGGGGCCGATTTCGAACAGCAGGGCGTCCAGATCACCCGGACCGACGGCAATGATGATCGCGCCCGCCTCGGCGAGCGCTTCGGCATTGTCGGCGGCGCGAAAGCCCTCTTCGACCGCGTCGTCGAGATGCTCGCGGTGGCGCCTCGTCAGAATGATCTTCGCACGATCGATGCCGCCGTGATTGGCAAGCCCGCGCGCGATGGCGGTTCCGATGTTGCCGCTCCCGAGAATGGCGATCGGCGCCTCGTTCCATGCAGTCGTTCTCATGCAGTCCCTTCCCGTTTCCGTTTGCTTTCTTCCCGTCCCCGAACGAGTGCGAGAAAGGCCTCGGCCGCCGGGGAAAGATAGCGCCCGCTCTGATACGCGATTCCGATCGACCGTTCGAAGCGCACGCCTTCGATCGCGGGCGAAACGACCCGTCCTTCGCGAATGGCGGCCCGCACCGAGCGTTCGGAAAGAAAGGCGTATCCGAGCCCCACTTCGACGAGTTTGCGGATCGCTTCGGGACTCGAGATTTCCATTCCGATTGTAGGGGAGAGGCCGTTCTCTGCAAAGCGCCGCGATATGCGTTGTCTCGTGTGGGAATCGCTCTTGAACGTGATGAGTGGCGAGGGGGCGAGCTCCTCCAGGCGGACGCGCCGCCGGGAGGCCAGCGGATGTTCCGTGGGCAGGATCGCGACCAGCTTCTCCGTGGCGATCGCTTCGAACACGAGGGGGCCCCGTTCCTCTTCGCCGAGTGAGGCCACGAGCAGTTCGATCCGGTCCTCTGCGAGGGCGCTCAGAAGCGATGCGGTCCCTTCTACCACCACGGAGAGATCGATGGCGGGGTGGGCGTGGACGAAGCGGCGGTAGACGCGCGGAAGCACGTAAACCGAGGCGACGTCCGTGGTCCCGATGGCCAGGGAGCCGCCGCGTGCCCCCCGGAAGTCCTCGGCCGCCGCGCCGAGATCCTCGAGTCCGTGGATGACACGCTCGGCGTAGGGCACGAGAAACTCGCCGGCCGGGGTCAGCGCGCTCCCGCGGCCGCTCCGCACGACGAGCTTCGCCCCGAACTCGTTCTCGAGCTTGCGCAGATGCGCCGAAACGGCCGGCTGGGTCAGGTGCAGCGAGCGTGCCGCCTCGGAGACGCTCCGCAAGCGGGCCACGGCGATCAGGGATCGGAGGGGGACTACTTCCATATGCCCATCATAACACGTTATGGATATCATCAAAAAGATTCATTTTCCTTATGCATGGCTCCCGGCCTATGCTTTTCCCGACTGTCATTCCAGAAAGGATGAAATGCACATGAGTCAGAAGGAAATCAAAAGCGCCGACGGCAAACTCGGGATTCTGCTCCCGGGGCTCGGTTCGGTTGCCACTACATTTATTGCGGGTGTCGAAGCCATTCGCCAGGGAATCGCCCCTCCGGTCGGTTCTCTTACGCAGATGGGCACGATCCGCCTCGGGAAGAGAACGGACAAGCGGTCGCCGCGCATCAAGGATTTCGTGCCGCTTGCGACTCTCGAAAACCTCGTGATCGGCGGGTGGGATATCTTCGAGGAGAACTGCTACGAGTCCGCCAGCAAAGCCGGCGTTCTCGAACAGAGCCTGCTCGATCAGGTGCGCCCCGCTCTCGAAAAGATCAAGCCGATGCCGGCCGTGTTCGACAATCGATACGTAAAGAAGCTGAACGGGCCGAACGTCAAGAAGGGCGAGAACTGGATGGATCTCGCCGATCAGCTCCAGAACGACATCAAGACGTTCAAGGAAACGAACGGCTGCGATCGTCTCGTGATGGTCTGGTGCGGTTCGACCGAGATTTTCATCGAGACGTCCGACGTGCACAAGACCGTGCGCTCCTTCGAAGAAGGTCTCAGGAACAACGACGAAAACATCTCGCCGAGCATGGTGTATGCCTACGCGGCGATCAAGTCGGGTGTACCGTTCGCGAACGGCGCGCCGAACCTCACGGTCGACATTCCGGCCATGGTCGAGCTCGCGCGCGAATTGCACGTTCCGATCGTGGGCAAGGACTTCAAGACGGGGCAGACCTTCATGAAGACGGTGCTCGCTCCCGGCTTCAAGGCACGCCTGCTCGGCCTGAACGGCTGGTTCTCGACGAACATTCTCGGCAACCGTGACGGCGAAGTTCTCGATGACCCGGGTTCGTTCAAGACGAAGGAAGCGTCGAAGCTTTCCGTGCTCGATCACATTCTGCAGCCCGAACTGTACCCCGAGCTCTACGGCGAAGTGCATCACAAGGTGCGCATCAATTACTATCCGCCGCGCGGTGACAACAAAGAGGGCTGGGACAACATCGACATCTTCGGATGGCTTGGCTACAAGATGCAGATCAAGGTCGACTTTCTGTGCCGCGACTCGATTCTGGCGGCGCCGCTCGTTCTCGATCTCGCGCTTTTCATGGACCTCGCGAAGCGAACCGGCAAGCGCGGCATTCAGGAGTGGCTCTCGTTCTACTTCAAGGCGCCGCAGCATGCCGAGGGGCTCTATCCCGAGCACGACCTGTTCATCCAGCTCATGAAGCTGAAGAACACGCTGCGCGACATGAAGGGCGAGGACCTCATCACGCATCTCGGCCAGGAGTACTACGACTAGTCGGGCTTCCGGTCGGGCTTCGAACATGGATACGACAGGGGGCGGGGGAAACCTCGCCCCTTTTTTCGTGTGCGCTCGAGCCGGGCACGCCGACGAGCCAGGCACGCCGACGGGCCGGGCAAGGCGGCGCGCACGCGTCCAGACCCCGCGTTTCCGTTTTCAAATCGCGCCCTCCGTGCTATGTTCGAGCCTGATTCGCGCGGGGCGCGCACGCGTTTTCCCGGCCCGGCTGACCATCGCCGTGCCGGTCGGGAGGAGGCGTTCGCTGAGACGCACCCGTTGAACCTGATCCGGTTCGGACCGGCGTAGGGAACGCGCGGCCGAGCCCTTTCTCGAAGGAAAGGCTCCGACCATGTCCTATTCATTTGACCTTCCGCTCCACGGAGCGAACAATCCGTCCACGAACAAAGAAGGCACTACGCCCGGCAGCTTCGCACAGAAGCCCGACATCGGTGGCCCGCTCACGTTCTCGTCTCCCGACACACCCGGCATGCCTGCTCCGAGCGACAAGACGGCGTGGGATTTCAACCCCGCCCCGCGCGACGCCGAGAAAGCGATCACGCAGCTCGAAAAAGCGCGCCACGGCATCGTAACCGCGCAGATGATGCGGGTTGCCGAGCGCGAGCCGCATCTCACGCCCGAGCAGGTGCGCGACGAAGTCGCCGCCGGGCGGCTCATCATTCCCGCGAACACAGTGCATCTCGGGTATCGTCTCGATCCGATGGCGATCGGGCGCGCCACGAAAACGAAGATCAACGCGAACATGGGCGCGTCCCCTGTGAGTTCCGGCACCGATGAAGAAGTGGAAAAGCTCGCGTGGGCGACACGCTGGGGCTCCGATACCGTCATGGACCTCTCGACCGGGGGCGATCTCGACGCGTGCCGTGACGCGATCATTCGCGCTTCCACGCTTCCCATCGGCACCGTGCCGATCTACTCGATGATCCTGGGCCGCCGGATCGAAGATCTTTCGTACGACATCATTCTTGAAACGCTCGAGCATCAGGCGAAACAGGGCGTCGATTACTTTACGATTCATGCCGGCGTGCGGCGCGACCATCTTTCGTACGTCAAGGATCGTCTGATCGGCATCGTTTCGCGCGGCGGATCGATTCTCGCGAAATGGATGATCACGCATGGCAAAGAGAACCCGATGTACGATCTCTTCGACGACATCTGCGACATCATGCGCGAGTACGATGTGTCGTTTTCGCTCGGCGACGGGCTGCGCCCCGGCGGGCTTGCCGATGCCACGGACGAAGCCCAGCTGCGCGAGCTCGACACACTTGGTGAGCTGACCGAGCGTGCCTGGGCGAAGGGCGTGCAGGTCATGATCGAAGGGCCGGGCCATGTCCCGTTCGACCAGATCGAATACAACATGAAGGTGCAGCGCGCGCGCTGCCACGGCGCCCCGTTCTATGTGCTCGGTCCGCTCGTGACCGACATTTTCCCCGGGTACGATCATATTACGAGTTGTATCGGCGCTACGGCGGCCGCGTATCATGGCGCGTCCATGCTCTGCTACGTAACACCGAAGGAACACCTCGGGCTGCCCAAGAAGGATGACGTCAAGCAGGGATGTGTGGCGTACAAGATTGCGGCCCACTCCGCCGATGTGGCTCTCGGGATCCCGGGCGCCCGCGATCGCGACGACGAACTGACGAAAGCGCGCGCGGCGCTCAACTGGGAACGCCATTTCGAACTCAGCTTCGATCCCGCTCTGGCCCGTGCGCTTCACGATGAAGATCTGGATGTCGACACGGACTTCTGCGCCATGTGCGGTCACGACTGGTGCTCGGTTCGCATCAGCAAGGAGATCGTCGATTTCGCCTCCGGCAAGGATCCCGAGTACGCATGGGACAAGCCGAAACTGACCGATGCGCTGACCGATGAGCAGAAGTCGATTCTGCAGTCCCGGGGCGTGCTTTCGCCGGACGAGATTCATCATCTTGCTTCGAAGACGAAGCGCGCGGTCGGCGCGGTCGAGGGGAACAAGGCTTCGTGCCACAGCGATGTCGTGGCGTCGGAAGAAGCGCAGCTGCTGCAGGAGCGGGTGGTCACGAAGGACTGAGCGCGGAGCGAGGGAGCAAGCACGGACGGGGACTGTGCGCGGCTCGCAATCCCTGGCCGACCGCCTTTGATGTGATGTGATGGCGGGTGTCGCGGCAGTTCACATCTGTTGCTGCGGGACGGGTGGGAGCCGGTGCGCCGAAGGCGGCCGGCTCAAGGTTGGTCTTGCTTCGCCGCGCACAGCCCCCCGCCCGTGCTTGCTCGCGGTCCGCGTGGGAGGTGCGGCGCGGCTCGCAATCCCTGGCCGACCGCCTTTGATGTGATGCGATGGCGGGTGTCGTGGCAGCTCACATCTGTTGCTGCGGGACGGGTGGGAGCCGGTGCGCCGAAGGCGGCAGGCTCGAGGTTGGTCTTGCATCGCCGCGCACAGTCTCCGCTTCGCGTGCAGTTTCGCGCGTCGCTCTCCCTCTCTGATTCTCTCGTCTTTTCTCTTTGTTTCCTTTCTCTCTCTCTCTCTCTCTCTCTCTCTCTCTCTCTCTCTCTCATTTCCCCCGCTCGCAGTCATGGACCGACGTGGGCGTGATGGCCGGTTCCCCGAGCCCCGAGGCCCATTGGCCGTACGCCAGGACGAGGGGCGAGGGGAATCCGGCCACACGCCCACACGCCCACACGAGCTCACACCTGCTCCTTTTGCGCCGTTTCCGTTTTTCAGGTATGATTCTCATCACCCCGCACGCGATGCTTCGTACCTACAATTCAGGAGGATCAGGAATGGCAGATCAGGGAAAGGTCGTCTGGCACGATCTCATGACGACGGACGTCGACAAGTCGAAGGACTTCTACAAGAAGCTGCTCGGCTGGGAGTGCAACGTCACGGACATGGGGCCGGCGGGCAAATACAACATGATCCGGTCCGGGAAAACGGACCTCGGCGGATACATGCCGCTTGAGGGGAAGAGCGGGCTTCCGTCTCACTGGATCGCGTACGTAACCGTTGCTGATGTCGACGCGGCGGCCAGAAAGACGACGGAAAACGGTGGCCAGATCGGGGTCGAACCGATGGATATCCCGGGCGTCGGGCGTTTCGCCGTCGTCAGCGGGCCGGAAGGCGCGTGGATTTCGCCGTTCAAGCATGAAACTGCACCGGCGGGCGATGCACCGGAACCGACGCCGGCGTTCAACACCTTCCACTGGCTTGAACTGATGTCCACGGACATCGATGCGTCTCTCAAGTGCTATGGGAGCGTCTTCGGCTGGAAAGCCCAGGCAATGGACATGGGCGAGATGGGCACGTACCACGTGATGCAGGTCGACGGCGTGAACCGCGCGGGCATGATGGCGACGCCGCCGGACGCGCAGGGACCTTCGCAGTGGGTGCCCTATGTGGGCATCGAGGACGTCGATGACGTGACGGCGCGGGCGGAAAAACTCGGTGGCAAAGTGTATGTGCCGCCGATGGACATTCCCGGCGTCGGACGCTTCAGCATGATCGCGGATGCCACGGGCGCCACGCTCGGACTTCTGCAGCCGGCCCCGATGGGCTAGCGCAATCGCGCGGGCGGGGCACACGCTCCGCCCGCGCATCTTTCAGCGCACCACTTATGGAACTCACACTGATCAATCCTCACTCCGTTGCGGCGGCCCTCCGCTCGCGCCCGGGGGACGTACGTTCGATTCGTCTCCCGTCGAATGTCGAAGGCACACCGTGGCGCGACGTGGCGAGCCTGGCGGAGAAGCACGGTGTCGCGGTCGCACGGAAAGGCGTGGGTGAGCATGCGGAGGCGCGCGTCCGCCCCCGCCGCGTGACGACATGGGAAGAGATCGTAACGGCGCCGCGTGACGACGACCGTCCGCAGCTCTGGCTCGCGCTCGACCAGGTGCAGGATCCGCACAATGTCGGCGCCATCTTTCGCACGGCGGGCTATTTCGGCGTGCGCGGCATCCTGCTGAGCGAGCGCCGGTCGGCCTCACTTACTTCAACCGTATACGATGTTGCTTCGGGTGGGGTGGAGGCGGTTCCGCATGCGATCGAAACGAATCTGCGCCGCGCGATCGACCGCGCGAAGGAAGCGGGCATCTGGGCGCTCGGGACTTCGGAGCATGCGAAAGACTCGTTGCAGCTTGCGGCTCCGGACCGCCCGTGGCTCGTGATCGTGGGAAACGAAGAAAGCGGCCTGCGGCGACTTACGCTCGAGTCGTGTGACGCCGTGTACCGGGTGCCGGGCGCGGGAACCGTCGATTCGCTGAATGTGTCGGTCGCGACCGGAATTATGCTGGCGAGCCTTGCGCTTGCACCGCCGTCATAACGCGCAGAAAATTTTCACCCAGTATCAGTCGCATATCCTCTTCGGGAATATCCCGATCGAGAAGGGCCGCTGTCAGCCACGGCAGGCGCGAACAGTCGCCCATGCCGTCCGGCAGCGCGGCCACGCCGTCGAAGTCCGACCCGGTGCCGACCGCGCCCGCTCCGATACACGCGATTGCATGCATGTAGTGCTCCACGAGTCGCGCGAACGGGGAACGATAGTCCGTGATCGGTTCGCCCGTGCCCGACTTCCAGTGCGCCTCATACTCGGCGGGGGGGATATCCGGGAACGCGGGGTCGAGAAACGGCGCGGAGAAATTGAGCTGCATCACGCCGTCCTGTTTCGCGAGGGCGCGCATCATGTCATCGGTCAGATTGCGGGGATGCTCGTTGATGGCGCGGCACGACGAGTGTGTGGCGAGAACGGGAGCCGCGCTCGCTTCGAGCACGTCGCGAAACGTACTGTCGGACACGTGGGAAACGTCGACCATGAGCCCGAGGTCGTTCATGGCCGACACCGCCTCGCGGCCGAGCGTCGTGAGCCCGCCGTGCTCGGGCGCCGGCGTTTCGTATATGCCGGCCGAGTCCCCCCACGAAGTGTTGAACGCGTGCGTGAGGGTGACATAGATCGCGCCGGCATCGCGCACTTCGCGCAGCATGCCGAGATCGTCTTCGAGCAGATAGCCCCCTTCGATCGCTTTCAATATCGCAATATGGCCCCGCGCCCGGGCGGAGCGCACTTCGTCCGCCGTGCGTGCTGCCTCGAAAACATCGTGCGCGTCGATCATGGCATCGATCAGGGCCAGCTGTTCCCGAACGAGCGCGATTCCGGCGCCGGGTCTGGCCGGCCTGGGGCCGTACACGGCGAATACGACGGCGCTCACGCCCCCTTCGACAAGGCGCGGAATGTCCACGTGTCCGGCCGTGTTCCGGATCGTGAGATCGCGCTTGCCCGGGCCAAGATACTGGGTCGTATCCACATGAGAATCGAGGACCAGGGAAGACGCGTGCAGCGCCCGCGCCTGTTCCAGCCTGCTTTCGGAGATTTTGCAGCTCATCACGCGACTATAGCAGAACGAGGGCGGCATGGCGCGGGCTTGCCCGTTCGCGGGCTCGCGGATACAATGACACGCGATTCAACCAGGGAGTCTCTCGAATGCTGATCGGGTTTGCGGGCAATTGCGGCACGGGGAAATCTACGATCGCGAAGGAAGTGGCCCGCCATTACAACGGCGAGCTCATCCTCGAGAAGGAAAGCGCGAACCCGTACTTCGCCGACTTCATCGCCGGGCGGAAAGAGACGGCGCTCCAGGCGGAGCTCGCATTTCTGTCGAACAAGCTCCTCGACATCGAAAACGCGAACCAGAACCGCATGGTGGTGGTCGATCGCGTTCCCGACGAAGACGTCCACATCTTTACGCCCTACTGGCACGAAGAAGGGCTCCTGAACGAAACTGATTTCTGGCTCTACACGCAGGTCGCCCGGCAGCTCGTGAGTGCCGCGCCCGCCCTCGACGTTCTCATCTATCTGCACGGTCCGATCGATCTGCTCGTCGAACGAATTTCGAAACGCAAGGAGAGCGCGTTCAACGAACGGGTGGAGCGCATGGTCCGGCTGCTCGAACCGAAATACGATGCATGGATCGAAACGGTGAAGGTCCCTGTGATTCGTAGACATATCGAGGAACACGACTACAAAGGCCCGGGCTGGAAGGAAGATCTGGCGAAGCTCGTGGACGAGATCGAGCGGTTCCGGTTCCCGCTATTCAGTGACGATGTTCGGCTGTGAGTCGGTGTCGAGGATCCCGCGCGCCTTCTCTTCATCCTCGGCCTGCACGAGCACGCGCACTTTGCCGACCCCGTTGACCGTAATCGGATGCACGGACTGGACGAGCGAGGAACGCATGACGACCTTGATGCCGTTGCTCTCCAGCAGGGAACGAACGACGAGCGCTTCGGAATCGTTCGGTAGAACGGCGATCTGTACGAGATCCATCGATTACTCTCCGATGTAAATGAAGGGCGCCCAGTAATACGGCTGCTCGCGCCCTTCTCGTGAAGTGATCCACTCCATTTTAGCATTGCGGAGCGCCTCCCGTGGCGGATTTCCGCTCAGAATCGAAGCGTAGAACGCCTGCATCAGGTCCGCCGTCGACTCGTCGCTGACCTGCCAGAGCGATGCCACGACGCCGCGTGCCCCGCCTCGCAGAAACGTGCGCGCGAACCCGACCATGCCTTCGCCGTGCGCGCTCTCCCCGAGTGCTGTTTCACATCCCGAAAGCACGACGAGTTCCGCGCTCCATGCGCCGGTCTTGAGTTCTTCGAGCGTGAGCCGTCCGCGCCGCGGATCGTCCCCGCCCGCGGCGAGCAGAATCGCGGACTGCTGCGGCGCCGCCGGCATGATCTCGGCGTGCGTCGCGAAGTGAAGATAACGTGCCGCGCGCGCCTCGTTCGAGAAGACGGCATCGCGCGTTGCTTCACGCCCCGTGCGCACGTAGGGGGAACTCCCGCGCGCGAACATCGCGGCGATCGCGCGGACTTCGCGGGCCGCGTGGGGGAGCGGCGGTCGATCGAGCGGTGTTTCCGAAGCGCCGAAACCCGCGAAGGGAATCGGGTTCTCGTGCCGCTCCGCCGACCGGATCGCGGCCCAGACCGTGGCCGAGGGGGCGAACGCGATGGACAATTGTTCGATCAGCGGTTTCCCTTCGATCGAAAGAAGGTCGAAAGGGACCTGATGCAGCGCGCCGTCGGGGAGCACGATCAGGCGGTTCGCGTTCACGAGTGCGGACGCCGCCGGGCCCACGAGCCACTCCGAAAGACCGGCCGCCGCGGGCGCCCATGACTCACGCGCCCGTACCCTGCGGTTCAGGAACAGCGCACGGTCGTCGATTTCATCGGCCGAAGGGAGCGCCGCGTAGCGCATGGGAGCGCCCGGGGTAACGATCCAGAGATGCGAGGCGGGGTTCGAGAGCCAGTAGGAGAGCAGTACGGTGCCGGCCGGAAGGGCCGCCTGCAGGTCCGCGAGTGTAAGCCTCTGTCCGGCGCCGATTTCCTCCGCGAGCGCCTGCGCGCGTCCTTCCTCGAGCAGCAGGAACGCCTCTTCGATCCGTTCCGCTTCGACGAGAATCGAGAGGGCGCCATCGAGCGCGTCCATGCGCAGGCGCTGAAACGTGACGCGGTCGTAGTCCGTGGCGAGATCCTCGCGCGACGTGCCCGACGCCCGGAAGCTCTGCAGAAACGCGGCGAGACTTCGTTCGTGATTCCCCGCGGCGCGCAGTACTTCGCCAAGGCGATAGGACGCGAGCCACTCGCCGTAGCGATCTCCCTGCGCGGACGCGAGGTCGCGTGCCGCCTCCAGAGTGCGTGCGGCCTCGTCATGCTCGCCGGCTTCGGACAAGGCGCGGCCCATCAGAAACTGGGCATCGCGAAGCGCGGTGGCGTTTCCGCTCTCGCGCGCGAGAGTCTCGGCGCGGACGAGATGCGCGCGCGCGCCATTGTAATCCCCGCGTTCGAGATCGAGCTCCGCGCGATACGTTTCGATGTGTCCCTCCGTCTGGGTGTGTCCGAGGGAGCGCACCGCGCGCAGCGAGCGTTCGAGATTGGAGTCGGCCTCGGCGTAACTGCCCGCCTTCAATTGAAGAAGGCCGAGGTTCGCCCGCTCCTGCGCCATGCCGAGTGAGTCGCCCGTCTGCTCGACCGCTTCGAGGGCTTCGGTTCGATAATGCAGGGCTTCGCGGTAGTTGCCGAGAAAGTCGTAGAGATTCGCGATCCCCGAAAGCCTCACGGACAGTCGTCCGGCGTTTCCCGTGGCGCGTTCTTCGGGCAGAATCTTGAAGAGCGCGTCGAGTGCTTCCTGATAGCGCCCCTGCGATTCGAAGACGCGCGCAAGGTCCGCTTCTGCCTGGAGTGCGGCCGCGGGATCGCCGGCCTCGCGATAGATCGCGATCGCGTCGCGCTGTTCCCGTTCCGCCTCGCGCGCCATGCCCTGCAGCAGATGCGTTTCAGAGAGGCCTTCGTGCGCCGCGGCCCGCAGAAGCGCATCGCGAGCGCTGCGGGCGGCGAGTTCCTCGTACCAGCGCGTGGCGCCGGCCAGATCCCCCGCGCTCTTCTTCGCGCGCGCGAGGTGCAGAAGGAGACGGAGCATACCGGGAGTGCGGTCGTCCGGGTTCGCGATCGCCAGCGGTTCGAGCTCCCGTGCCACGGCCCCGAACTCCCCGGTTCGAATCATGAAATCCGCCCAGGTTCCGATCGCGTAATACTCGAGCGCCTCGCTTTCGAGTTCCCGCGCCCTTTGCCGCGCCGCGTCGGTCCATTCGTTCGCTTCCTCGTAGCGCCCGAGTCGAATCGCACACTCGCTCGCCGCAGCCGCATACTGGATCTCCAGTCGATACAGTCCCGTCGCGCCCGTCCCCTTCACGGCTTCACGAAAGAACCCGAACGCGTCTTCGTAGCGCCCGAGGCGCATTGCCGCATAACCGCGGCTCGCCTGCACGAGAGCGGCCAGCTCGATGTCGTCTCGCGCCGCAATCACAGGCAGCGAAGCGCCGTACGAGTCGATCGCGCGCTCCCATTCACCAAGCGACATGTAGACGGCGCCGAGCGACGCGATCACCCAGCCCGAATCCGCGCCCGCGGCGAGAGCCTCTTCCAGAAGAGCGCGTGATGCTTCGAAGTCGCCCTCGCGCCTCGCCAGATGGCCGCGTGCAAATGTCAGTTCCGGTGAGGGGGCGGCCGTGTCGATAAACGCGCGCACGCGCGCCGAGAGACTTTGCGCGTTCGCGTCATCGATGTAACGCCGCCACACGAGACAGTGCGCCGGATCCCTGCGAAGCGATGTTTCGAACGTGTCCAGCGCCCGCTCCGTGCCCGCATGAATGCGCGCGATCGCGAACAGGATCGGAGCGGGAGCGGGGTCGTGCTCTGTCGCCCGGTCGGCCGCGGGGGGGACGTCGCCGAGGCCGGCGATCGTTCGAAAGAAGCGCTCCCCGCGTTCCTGCTCGCCGGCGTCGGCATAGGCAGTGGCTGCCTTGTCGGCGAGGATCCACGAGAAGGAACGGGAGAATGACTCTTCGAACAGCGGGATGGCGGCGGCGGGATCTCCGGCGTTCGTGAGCCGGATTGCTTCGATCGAGGGGGCGGCGTGCGTGGTTTGCGCGATCGCGGGCATGGACACGAGCGCGAGCAGAACGAGCGCGAGCCACGCAGGGGCGATAGGCGCGCGTGTGATGAGCACGCGTGTGATGAGCGCGCGGGTGCCCTGTGGGAGAAAGCAGATTTTGAATGGCGGGCACGGGCGGTTCACCTGTCCAGCGTACCGAATCGCCCCGGACTTCGCTAGCGGAGAAGCACGACCTTCGTCATGCGGCGTTCCTCTCCCGAAACGAGCCGTACGAAGTAAACGCCGCTCGCGGCGTCATTGCCGTTCTCGGTCGTCCCGTTCCAGTAAAACGCGCGTTCTTCGGTCTTGAAGGAACCGGCTTCGTGCGGCCCGTCATGCAGCGTTCTGACGAGCCTTCCGCGCACATCGTACACCGCGAGTCGCATCGGTCCGGCATGCGGGATATCGACGGGAATACGCACGATCGGATTAAACGGATTCGGCGAAGCGGGCCCGAGCCTCAGAGTGCGCACGGCGGGCACTTCGTCATCCACGCCGACGAAGAGCATGCAGTCGACGTCCGGTTTCGGGTTCGGAACGCCGAGGCCGAAGCGGTCCAGGACCTTGTTCATGAGGCAGTCGCGCATCTGACTGGCCGTGTACATTTCGAGCGGCGCAAGGAACGTGATAACGCGACTGCTCGGCACCTTGGACGGCCCGTGCGGCGTCTCGTCCTCCACGGCAAACGACTCCATGCCCGGCCCTTCGACGATCGTCTGCGCGCCGCCGGTCGGCGGGACGTCGTCCACGGTTCGCTGAATCGGCGTCGCGTCCTGCGTTTTGCCGGTCGTGCCGACGGCAAGATTGATCACGAGTTCCTGGAGGTCCTGCAGAAACGTGCCAGGCACCCCCGAAGCGGGAATCGTACCGGGCACGAGAACGCCGCCGTCGTCGGGGCAGCCACCGGCCTGCGGCTGCAGCCCCATCAGATTCGTCCAGAGAAACGCGTTGCCCGTTGTCTGGTTGCCGTTCGGATCGACCCAGGCGGGGTCGCTCAGTTCGTTGTCCTCGCAGAGGTCGTCGCCGTGCAGCCAGAGGTTGGCGCCACCGGGGAAGTTCGCCTGCCCGGGATCGATATATTGCACGAGTTCGATCTGCGCCGAATCCATGAGCGTATATTCACTGAACGCGCCGAAGAACCAGATTACGGTCTGGTAGCGCCGTCCCTGAATGGAATTGTCCCCCGGGTCGCGCTCCAGAATACCGCCGTATCCGCTGCCGTTCGCAGGGCCGGAATAGAGTCCGCGGTTCTGGCGCGTCGTGCCGGCGCCGCCGTCATTATAGATGTCGTAGACCACGCCGAGACGGTCGAGCGCCTCGCGATAAACTTGAAGGGTCGTGGGGAAACGCGCGAACTCGCTGCCGCCGAGCCCTGCGGCTTCGATGTCGAAAACGCGATGCGGATACGATTCGACGAGCAGCATCGTGTGGTTCTGCGCGGCGAAAGGCAGCGGGCGCTTCGAAACGGGGCACGGCAGAACGGAAACTTCGAACGGCCATGCCGCGCGCCGGTCCCACTGGTATGTCGTATTGATCAGCGAAGGATCGGTCCGCGATTCCGACAGCCGGTTCGGGAACGTGTCGAGATTGCCCGCGCTGTCTTCCGCGACGAAGAAGTATTCGATCACGGAGCCCTCCGGCCACTGCGTCGTTGCCGGCGGGAAGTAGCCCGCGTTGTCGCTGATGCGAATGCGCGTACGATACGTGCCATTGTTCTCGCACGGGGTTCCCGGGCACCCGATCGGGTCGTCGGGAACGGCAAGGTTCAGCAGCTTGCTGTTGTATTGCACAGCCGGGAAGTTCGTCGCGCCCAGGGGCCGCCCGTTGTCCCGGTCCCAGTTCTGACCGCAGTCCGTCGAGATACGCCAGTGGATGCCCACGGTGGCCAGGCCGTCATAATCGCGAACCTCGATCTGTAAAGAATCCTCGCCTTCCCACGGATCGCTCGGGTTCAGCTCGCGATTTTCTTTGAACGCGGAATGCAGATCGACGTTTCTCGCGAACGTGTCCTGCAGCTTGCCCGCGAGAGGGAGCGACCAGTTCGTGCCCGTTTTCGAGAAGACGCCGATGCTCACGTTGTCGATCAGGTAGGTCGCTTTGCGGTGCTGGCCCATGCACGGCAGCTCGGTCGACGAGTTGTAGTCGCACGCGTCCAGGAATTCCCAGGAGAACTGAAGCGAGTCGGCCGAGTGCGAAACGAATGCCGACCAGTCGACGCGGCGGTTGACGTCCCAGAAATTGCAGCCGCCGTTTACAGTGTGGGCATCCCCCGCGAACGAGGACCAGCGCCCGGTGTTCCCGTTGAACGTGCGGATCTGCGTGTCGGTCAGATCGCCCACTTCGCTCTTGATGCACAGATATTCGTCGCTCTCGACGACCACGCCGCTCCAGCGATTGTCGGGTCCGGGGCCGTCGTTGTTCGGGTCCCAGAACGGATTCGATTCCGAGATGTCGAAGACGGGGGAGACGAGTCTGTAATGATAGCGGTCTTCCTGATTCTGACCGAACGCCGCGTCGTCCGCGGTCCACATCCAGTTGTTCGAGTAGGTTGGCGTCGCGCCGTAGTTCGCGTAGCTCGGGTCGAGCTCGATATGCCACCAGTCGACCGATGCCGGTGTGCCGTTCACCCATTTCCCGCCCGACCAGAAGCCCCCGATCTGGGCTGACGGGAAGTTCGGTGCGGACCAGCCCGCGGGGAGGCCGCTACCCGGCGTCGTGCCGAAGGTCTGCGGTGTGGCCTGGCTGAAGTAGTCGTTGCTCCCGCCGGCCAGGCCGTCGACCCATATGTTGTCGATGCGCCAGGCGCCGTCCGTGTGCACCCCCCCCGCCGCATCGTGGTCGTCCCACGCGCTGTCCGAGGCGAAACGCCAGCGAAGAAGCAGGTCGGTGGCGGTGTTGTTCACGGCGGGGCCGCTCACGTTCAGGCTGTCGTAGTTCGCGCAGCCGTATGTCGGGATCGGTCCGCCGGATCCGTCGATGCACGAAGCGTAGTTCGAGGTTCCGTGAAAGCGCGCCAGCTCGAACCACGTGGCAAGCGTTTCGTTGTTCGCGACGGCGTACTCGAGGTAGCAGTAGTCGTAGTTTCGTTCGACGTCATACATATGCACGCCGCGCACGTCGAAACCGAGTGTGGCGTCGAAACCCGTCGTACCCGTCTGCCCGAGGTTCAGAATCAGGCTGAAGTTGTAGATGGGGCCGTATCCGCCCGGGTTGTTCCAGAGAAGCGGGTCGCCGAACTCACCGCACCAGGGCGAGACGCCGCTCCCCTGATACGCCTGATACGTGTCGAGATGCCATTGGTTCGTGAGCGAAGAGTACACGTCGTAATGCGTGAAGCAGCCCGGCAGGCCTCCGCCATAGGCGAGCGTGCTGGAGCACGAGTCGTAGAGGCCGCCCCCGAGGTCGCCCCCTTCCCAGCACCAGGTTGCGTAATCGGGCGCGGGAAAGCCCTGTCCGCCGTCTTCGGGAAGGCCCGCGAAGGAGCATTCGCCGCTGTCGAAAACGCGCACCCAGGTCGTGTCGCCGGGCGCCGATTCCTTCGTCAGTACGAGCGACTCCCCGAACTTGCTGTTCTGCCCCTCGAGACTGATCGTCTTTCCGAACGGAATCGTTTCGTAGCGTTTCCGTGCGTCCGCTTCGGTGCCGGAGAGAAAGAGTGAGAGTAGAAGGAAGCAGAGCGCAGCTCGCCGCATGAAAACACCTCGTGATGCGTGGGAGGGCGAAGAATCGGACACCTCAATTATACCGGAAAACCACGGTTTCGTGGAACTTCGCCGCTCCTGTTGGGCAGTGATACGGACAAAGTGGTGTCGTTTGATACGAATTCTTCAGCGGGAGGCGAGATAGAGCCAGTTGGCGGCGATCGCGCCGGCGATCAGGAGAGCCATGACGGCGCGGTGCTTCGCGATCCAGGTCGCGCGCGGCCACTCTCTCCCCATGCGCCATTGCGCGAAGTCGGCGACGCCCCAGACGATCAGGAGAAGGGCCCCGGCCGTGAAGAGCGGCTGGATCGCGAGAGCCTGCAGGAAGTCGCCGTGTGCGAGCGCGGAGAATGCGCGCGTCGTGAAGCAGGTGGGGCAGGGCATCGCGAGGTGCCTCTGCAATGCACAGGTGCCGAGAATACCGGTTGCGACGAGGATCGGCGAAATGGCGATGCCGATCAATGTGAGCGCGGCGAACAGCGCGCCGGTCGGCACGGTTCGCTCCACCACGCCGCGGGACGACATCAATGCCCGGAGAGCGCGATCGGAATCGCGATCAGCAGCGAACAGCACCCCACGAACAGAATCAGCGGGAACATGACGGCTACGATGGCCGTCATGAGGGGCGCTTTCTGACAGTGTATCAGGCCGATGATCAGCAGCACGGTCATCCAGATCCTGCCGACCCAGTCGCCGCAGAACGGAACGAGCGACAGGATCAGGGGGCCGGCGGAATAACACGTAACGCGAAGCGTCGTTTCGAACGGGTGCGGCGTCGATCCGAGCAGCGTGAGCGCCAGATGAAACAGACCGGCCATGATGAAGAACACGGCAACCATCACGAACGGAAGAACGAGAACACGCATCCACGAGAACGCGGCCATCGCCGCGACTTCGGGAAACGAGACGCCGTTGATCTCGCCGAGAAAGAAGAACGGAAGCGGCGCGAGAACCGCGCTCCAGAGAAGCTGCACGACCGCCGTTATGGCGACGATGCCGATCCCGAACAGAAGGGCGTCGAGCAGATTGCCCGTGAGCCGAAGCCGCGCGAAGAACTCGTTCGGCTTGAAAGCGGACTCTTCGAGCGTACGCGCGAACGAAACGAGCAGTCCGTTGGCGTCGCGATGCTCCCACGGAGGACCCATGCGCGTGGGATCGTCGCCCGTGCCATCGCCGCCCGTGCCATCGCCGCCCGATCCGCCAGCGCTCGACCCGGTCGGCACCGGCAGCGACTCTTCCCCTTCGTTTCCTTCTTCGAATACGCGATCGTCGTTCATGTTCGCCTCCGCCGTCATGGCGCTTGAAACACTAGCCCATGAGCGATTTGTAGAGAAACGGCAGCGACCTGTCCAGTCGATAGTCGACCTGGGAATGGTCGTCGTCGAACTCTTCGTACTTGTGGGCAATCCCCGCGCCTTCGAGAGTTTTGACGAACTGGCGCGCGCCGTAGTGAAGATGATATTGATCGTGGTCGCCGCAATCAATGAAGAGGCCCCGGAGCGATCGCAGATTCTCCTGCAGCGCGGGCTGCTGCACGAGTCGCACGGGGTCGTGGGCGAGCCACGCGTTCCAGCGCTCTTCGTTCCGTTCGCACGTCACGAGGTCGACCGGAAGGCGAATGCCGCGAAACGCATCCGGATCGGGATCGTAGGTGGCCGACATCGCGAGCGTCATGAGCACGTGAAAGTCCGCGCCACCCAGTTTGCGGCAGGCAGCAAGATGCTCGAGAAACTGCGGAATCGAACGGTCGAACGCCGCGAGCCGGTTCAGGGCCTTCGGCATGTCGGGCAGGTACACCCACTCGAAGGCCATGTCGCCCGAGTGACACGCGATCGCGCCCCAGGTACTGCTGTGGCGGAGCCCGTGCACGATCGCGCCGTATCCCCCGGACGATTTGCCGAAGATCGCACGCCCGTCGCGTGCGGCAATGACGCGATAGCGCTTTTCAATGGCCGGAATCATCTCTTCGATCAGGAAGGTTTCCCACTGCCCCATGGCAATGGAGTTGATGTACTGGTTTCCGCCGAGCGACGTAAAGCAGTCGGGGAGCGCGGCGACGACGGGGCCCATGCGTTCTTCCGCCACGAGTCGTTCGAGTCGTTGCGGCACGTTTTCCGCGAACGATTTCCATCCGATATGCCCGAGACCGCTTCCCGTGAAGCCGGCGATGTCGACGAAGAGCGGGAAATCCGCGTGCTTGCCCGCGTCATATTCGGGCGGCAGGTAGATCGCCACTTCACGCGACGCCGGGTCGCCGAGCATGTTCGAGCGAAGCGCGGCCGAGTCGATCGTAATCGTTTCGATACGGCCCGCGAGGGGGCCGAAAGGATGGACGGGCACGGAGCCTCCTTGATGGCGTGGTCTCGATTCTGCGCCCACTGAGGACGGGGGCCATGGTATCATGCAGGCTGGTTCGGGGGCGAGAAGAAGGAGGCCGATCCATGTCGACCAACCCGTACATAACCCCGAAGCTCTTCACGTTTCTCCGCACGCTCGAGAAAAACAACAACCGCGCGTGGTTTCAGGAGAACAAGGAACGCTACACCGGCGCGGTGCGCGATCCGCTGCTCCATTTCATTGCCGACTTCGGACCGCATCTCGCGAAAATCAGCAAGCACATGGTTGCCGATCCACGGCCGAACGGAGGGTCGCTCTTCCGTATCTATCGAGACACGCGTTTCTCGAAGGACAAAACGCCGTACAAAACGATCGTCGGCGTTCACTTCAAGCATGAAGATGCGAAGGACGTGCACGCGCCCGGGTTCTATCTTCACCTGGAGCCTGGAGATTCGTTTCTGGGCGCCGGGATCTGGCGGCCCGACCCGAAGACGGCGCTGCGCGTGAGGGAGGCGATTGCGGAGTCGCCCGCGGAATGGAAGAAGTTTCGGAAGGGGGCCTTTGCAAAGCGCTTCGCACCGGAAGGCGACTCATTGAAGCGACCGCCGCGCGGTTTCGATCCCGACCACGAATGCATCGAGGACCTGAAGCGCAAGGACTTCATCGCGGTCACGAAGCTCGACAAGGCGATGCTGGAATCGCCGCGGTTTCTGCCGGAGTTCACGAAGCTCTGCAGGCAGGCGTCGCCGTTCGTTTCGTTCGTGGCGCGCGCACTCGATCTGCGCTACTGACCGAGCATGCTGTTCCAGCGTTCGGAGTAGAACGAAGTCTCGACCGAAAAGAACCACTCGTCGTTTTCATTGCCGTTCAGTTCGCGGACGTATCCCGCGCGAAGCGTGGTCGTTTCCGTACCCAGGAACGGCACGAAATGTCCCGAAAACATCGTGAGGCGCAGGTCGGTCTCCGTCGACTGCACCTTGCCGCCGTTCGTTTCGCCCTGCCAGGCGCGCCCCTCGCGATACGCGACGCGATGTGTAAGACGCTCGAACCAGAGCGGACCGATCGCAAGCGCGAGATCTTCGGACCACGGGTAGCGAAAATCGACGCTCCATACGAAAGCCCGGTCGCCGAGCGCGAGCGCCGACGGCGTACTGAGTCCGGGAGACGTGATGCCTACGACGCGCTTCGACGTACCGGTTTCGGCCAGCCCCTCGATCGACGCGCCGAGAAACCAGTCGTTGCGGAAGATCGCGTGATTCGCCTGCGCGCTCGAGCGCCAGCGTTCGCGTGAGAAGCGCGAACCGCCGTTTGTCGCGCGCAGGTATTCGAGTGTGAACAGGCGTGCGCTTCGCGGCGCACTCCGCTGCATCTGCAGGTCAAGTGCCCCCGACCAGTCGTTCGTCGTTTCGCTTGTTTCTTCGTTGCTTCGTTCGAGTCCGCTGCGCGCGACGCGCAGACCGACGCGTGAACGGCTGTACGCGCCTGCGCCCGACACGGGAATCCGGACTCCGGCACCCGTGGACCAGGCCCGCTCTTCCCACGGAAGCCCGCTCGTGCTGTTTCTTCTGTAGCTTCCGTCCAGGAACCACGTGGGAAGCCAGACGCGGTTTTCGTAAGTCGCCGACGCGTTCACCGCGTCGCCGTCCCAGCGTGCGCCGCCCGATCCGTCGAGGCTGTGGAGATCGACCGGGTCGGCCAGGATGTCCTCGATCTCCCAGTCCGCGCGGTCGCTCCCGAATGAAGAGAGCGAGGGGTTCGGGCGAAGGCGGAGCGCCGTGACCGAGCGATAGCGTGCGTCGGTCGAAACGGGATTCACTGCCGGATCGAGACCGGTACGGCGTGTACCCGTGTCGGGAAGCAGAGCGGTGCGGTTCCAGGCGGGTGGATCCGGTCGCGAGGTCGGCGCGACGAGGGCGGGATCGCGCAGCCACCACGAGAGTGACGATCCGTAGCGGCCGTCTCCGCGAACGGCGAACCATTCGCCGTTTTTTCCGCGCACGACGTCCGTTACGAGTCCGGACGCTTCGCGTACGGGGTCCGTGGACACCTGCGTCTCCGCTCCGGGATTCACTGTTTCGATACGAGTGACCGCTCCCGACCGCGTCACGACATGAAGGCCTTCGGCGGACCAGATCGGACGGAACGCGGCGTGACCGGTCGCGATCCTGCTCCACGCGCCCGTCTCGATATCGTAGACGAGCAGAAAGCGCGCGGTCCCTGGCTCGCCGGGGTCCAGCGCGGGCAGGGCAAGCCGGTCGCGTGCGGGAGAAACCGCAATCGGGCCGGTCAGAAAGAGCGCGTCCGGAGGCGTGATTCGATTCATGGAGTCAGGCTCGATGAGAAGGAGCGCGCTGAGTCCCGTGTTTCTCTCGTGTGCGATCGCGGCGAGGTTCCCGTCATCGATCCAGACGGGGCGGATGGCGCGCGCGCCGCTCGTGAGGCGTTGCCGTGTTCGCGTTGCAGGGTCGACGACATGAATGTCGTAAACGAGTGCCTGGCCGGGCGCGCGCACGCTCCTGGCATAAGCGATTCGTCCGTCGGGGCTCACGGCGATGTCGGCGTGAACCGGACCATCGTCGAGAATCGTTACGGCGCCGTCCTCGGCCACGCGAACCAGTTCGGCCGACCAGACATCTTCATCGCGGATCACCGAAAGGGCCCAGCTCCCGTCAGGCAGAGGCGCGGCTCCGATCGGACGCTCCCACACGGCCGGCAGCATCGCTTCTGTCGTAAATGGTTCGTCTGTCAACGGGCGGGGAGAGTAGGAGGCGCGGATATCCGACAGCCAGGCGGCGTGGAGTTCCTCTTCGCTCATGCCGACCGCGCCCTCGAGTGCGCGCGTGAATGACCACGGAACCGGTCGCATCCCGTGATGAACAGCGGCGATCGACTCACGCCCGAACCGGCGCACGAGCCAGCGGATCTTCGATTCGCCGATTCGATAGACGAGCAGTCTGTCGTAGAGATCGCCCTGGCGAATCGTATCGAGCCTGTGCCGTGTGGGCTCCCGTCCGGATCTCACGGCGACCTGTACGAGCTCCTCTTCGGCTGGCTCCGTGCCCGGTTTCTCCATCGCCGACGCGAGGCCCTCCACCCACCAGTCCGGCAGGTTCTCGAGCGCGAGCGGGGCTCGTATGAGTTCGAGCTTTTGACCGCCGACGGCGTAGTACATCGCAACGTGCGTGAATTCATGAATGACGACCTGGCGCAGAAAATCGGTCGTCTCGGTATCGCGGTCGAGCATGTAAGACTCGATCTCGATCCGCGGCCAGACCGAATGCGCGAGTCCCGACGAACGATCGGAGAAGTCACGCAGCACGATGTCGATCCGGCGCGGGGGCGCTCCTCCGACAAGGGCCGTGACCGGTTCGTACGACTCCTCGGCGATCCGGCCCGCGCGCGCGGCGACGTCGCCGGCCTCAGCCGGGAAGAACACGCGGAAATGCGCGGTTTCGAATACGCGCCAATGTGCGCCCGGCTGGTTTTCGCCCCAGTTCCACGCGGCGTGCGCCCGCCCGCCGTCAGGTGAGGAATCGAACAGACAAAGAAAGATGAGTGCCAGGGGAAGGGCCATGCGGAATCGTGCGGGGGGGAGGTTCAATCTTGATCGTCGTCGTCGGGGCGCTTCTGTTTCTGAAACTTGCGGAACGCGTCGCTGAGCTTGTCGAGCTCCTCTTTCTTCTTCTTGTCGACGCCGCCGGATGCGAAAAACGCTTCCATATCCTCTTTCTGCTTTCTCTTCTTCTCCTCGAACTCGTCGAGCGCCTCCCCGAAACCCGAGGAGCGCTCGCCCCGCTCGAGCGTCTCGAGTGCGAGATGGTCGATGATCTCCACGTGCGTTTCGAACGGCGTCTGCACGACCCTGACCACGCCGCGTGCTTCGAGGCCCCGCACGAACAGATGCGCGATCTCACTGGAGCGGCTCAGAAATGCGCCGATTTCGTCGATCGCGGGCGGGCGCTTCTCTCTGTGCTCGAGAATGCGGATCGCGGCGACAACGAGGTGCCCCTCTTCGTAGGATGGACCTTCCGTGCTCATGGCAGTCATCTTAGCGAACAAACGGGATTTTCTCCAGAGTGGACCCTTGGCATACCGCCCGAACCCCGTTATATTTCCGGGACCGCTTCGAAGAGGAGTTGACTCGTCATGTGCCGATATCGCTGGGCGGCGTTAGTCCTGCTGCCGCTCATTCCGTCCGCTGCCATGGCGGAAACACGCCTGGACCTCGATGCGTGCGTCCGCCGCGCGCTCGAATCGAACCGCGGAATGCAGATCCAGCGCGAACTCGAAGAAAAGGCCGGTTATCGCGTTCGCGAAGCGTGGGCCGGCGCCTTCCCTCAGATCAATTTCGGCGGCTCCGTCGCCCACAACTTCCAGATTCAGTCTACCGTGATTACGGCCCCGGACTCCACGGGCGAGCTCGCCGAGCAGGAAATCACGTTCGGGGCCGAAAACGAACTGCAGGCGGCGTTCCAGCTCCGCCAGCCGATCTGGGTCGGCGGCAAAGTCGGTGCGGCCGTGCGCGGCGCCCGGCACTTCAGCAGGCAGAGTGCGGGAGAGACGTCGTTCACGGAACAGGGCGTCGTGCTTCAGGCCAAGGCGCTCTACTACACAGCCGTGCTTCAGCGCGAGGAGATTGCCGCTTTTCTGGCGGCGCGTGATCGTGCGGCTCGCTCCCTGGAGATGACGGAGCTGCGCGCCGAAAGCGGCCTGCTTTCCGATTTCGAGGTGTTGCGCGCACGCACGGAGCTCGCGAATCTCCAGGTTCCGCTCATGAACGCCGAGAGCGCGTTCGAGGAAGCGATCGACCGGCTGCAGGTGTTCCTCGCGCTTCCGATGGCCGAGTCGGTCATTCTCGAAGGCGATCTCGACTACATGCCCGTGCCTGCAGAGGCGGCGAAGCGTCGTCATTCGCTCGCGAAAGAGATTCGCCCCGACTGGCTCGCACTGAACGAGGCGGTCGGGCTGCAGAAGCAGCTTCTTCGCATCGCGCGCGGCGATCGTTTCCCGAGCTTCTATCTCACCGGGTCTTACGGCTGGTTCGGGTTCTCGGATGATTTTCAGTTCAACGATATCTCCGACTTCTCGACCGCGGCGGTCGAAGTGTCTTTCCCGATCTGGACGAGCGGCGCCACGACCGCACGCGTGCGGCAGGCGCGTTCCGATCTCGCGATCGTGCATCTCCAGCTCGAGCAGCTCGACTCCGAAATCGAGCGCGAAGTGCGTGAGGCGGAGAATGCGATGAGAACCGGCGAACGACGCGTCGAGGCGACCGGGGAATCGTGGGATCTTGCAAAGCGCGCGGCGGAAATCGCGGAGCTTCGCTTTGAAAACGGCCTTCTTTCACAAGTGGCATTGCTCGACGCGCAGGACAGTTTGACGGAAGCCCGCGTGGCCCATCTCCGCGCTCTCAGCGACGCGCTGATTGCGCGCGCATCGTGGGAGCGCGCGGTCGGCCACGCATACGGAGAACCATGGTAATGAACGGAAACTGGAATCGCGGCGCCGTCATGGTGCTCCTGATCGCGGCCCTGCTCATGACCTCCTGCGGCGGAGAGAAGAGCGAAGAGGCCGTCGCCTCGGGTGAAAAAGGCGGGGAAGGGCAGCGCGCGCCGAGCAGCGTTCCGGTCCATGTCGCGCCGGTCACCACGCGGTCGTTCGAAAACTACTTTCATCTGCTCGGTACGGTGCGCGGACAGAACGAGGCGACACTCGTGTTCGAAGTGGGCGGCGTGATCGAATCGATCCTCGCGGAGAAGGGCTCGTTCGTGAAGCAGGGCGCGCCGATTGCGCGTCTCGACGCCGACATGTATGAAGCGGGCGCGGCAGAAGCTTCCGCGGCGCTCACGATCGCGAAGGAAACGTACGACAAGAGCCGGAACCTGCGCGAAAAGGGCGCCATTTCCGAGATCGAACTCTCGGCGCTCGAACAGCAGTACGAGGCCGCGAAGGCGCGCCATCGATCGGCGTCGATTCTGCAGCAGGACGCGACACTGCGCGCGCCGTTTTCCGGCGTGCTCGACGCGCGCTATCTCGACCGCGGAGACTACGCGGCCCCGCAGACTCCGTTCGGCCGGCTGATCGATTCGCGTCAGGTGAAGGTGGAGGTTCCCGTGCCGGAAATTCATCTGGCGCGCGTGCAGTCCGGCGACGCCGCCACGGTGGTCGCGGACCAATACCCCGGTCGCGAGTTCGCCGCCATCGTGACGTTCGTGAGCCGTGAAGTGAACGCCGCGACGCGCACCGTGCTCGTCGAGGTGACCACGGGGAACGAGGAAGGCCTGCTCCGGCCCGGCATGACCGTGCGTGCGCGTCTCGTGAAAGAGCGGTTTCAGGACGCGATCGTCGTGCCGCAGGACGCGGTGCTGAACGGCGACAAAGGGGCTTCGGTTTTTCTGGAGCAGAACGGGCTCGCTCTGGAGCGGCCGGTCGTCGTTTCGACCGTCTCGAACGAGATGGCCGTGATCGAAAACGGGCTCACGGTCGGCGATCGCCTGATTACGCGCGGCGCGCGCGATCTCGTGAACGGCGAGCGAGTCGAAGTGCTGGCGAACTGAGGCGCAGATGTCGATTACCGATTTTTCACTGAAGCACCGCACATCCGTCTTCTCGCTCTGCGTTCTGATCGTGATCGCGGGCGTTACGTCATACCTCTCCATTCCGAAAGAGTCGAACCCGTCCATCACGATTCCGATCATCGTGGTGAGCGTCATTTATCCCGGCGTTTCGCCGAACGACATGGAATCCCTCGTTACGAAAAAGATGGAATCGAAGCTCGACGAGATTCGTTCCGTGCGCGAACTGCGTTCGACGACCGCGGAGGGGTACACCGCGATCGAGGTCGAGTTCGAGCCGAACATGGAGATCGAGTCGGCGCTTCAGCGCGTGCGGGACAAAGTGAATCAGGCGAAGGTCGAAATTCCGGCCGACGCCGAAGAGCCGATCATTTCCGAGATCAACTTCGACGACTTCCCGATCATCATGCTGAATCTGGCAGGGGAGTACGGACTGCTGCGCCTCAAGAAAGTGGCGGAAGATCTCCAGGAAGAGCTCGAGAAGATCAAAGGCGTGCTCGACGTGACGATCTCGGGCGACCTCGAGCGCGAAGTGCAGATCGATGTTGACCCGGTGCGTCTGCAGTCCTACAACCTCGAGCTTTACGACATCATCGAAACCGTGCGCGACGAAAACCTCACGGTCCCCGGCGGCAGCATCGACGGGGGCACGGTCGGCTATTCCGTGCGTGTCCCGGGAGAATTCGAAGATCCCGATGTGATCGGGGGGCTCGTCGTGACCTCGGTCGGCGACCGCCCCGTCTACATTCGCGATCTGGCCGACGTTCGCTTCGGCACGAAAGAGCCGTCGACGTACGCGCGCCAGAACGGCGTCGAGTGCATCACGCTTTCGATCAGCAAGCGTTCGGGCGAGAACATCATCGAGATCGCCGACGCCGTAAAGGCCACGCTCAAGGCCCAGGAGCCGAAGTTCCCGCCCACCACCGAAGTCACCGTGGTTGCCGACCAGTCGAAGGAAATCCGCGACATGGTCAGCGATCTCGAAAACAATATCCTGAGCGGCCTTCTTCTCGTGGTGTTCGTTCTGTTCGCGTTTCTCGGGTTTCGCAATTCCCTGTTCGTTGCCATTGCGATTCCGTTCTCGATGCTGCTTTCGTTCATCGTGATCGGCGCGCTCGGTTACACGATGAACATGGTTGTGCTGTTCAGCCTGATTCTCGTGCTCGGGATG
The DNA here is from genome assembly GCA_029262235.1 of Candidatus Eiseniibacteriota bacterium. Classification (GTDB taxonomy): domain Bacteria; phylum Orphanbacterota; class Orphanbacteria; order Orphanbacterales; family Orphanbacteraceae; genus JABDJQ01. Next base: position 278,695 of record JAJCZU010000002.1, read on the forward strand.
CTTGTCGACAACGCGATCGTGATCGTGGAGAACATTTATCGACACCGGGTTGACGGGTATACGCGCGAACAGGCCGCTTCGAAGGCTACGAACGAAGTGGCGCTCCCCGTGATCGCGTCGACCGTGACGACGCTCTGCGCATTCGGGCCGCTGCTGTTCTGGCCGGACGTGGTCGGCGAGTTCATGAAGTACATTCCGATCACGCTGATCATCACGCTCACTTCTTCGCTGTTCGTCGCGCTCGTGATCAATCCCACGTTCTGCGCCGTACTCATTCAGAGGCCGAAGAAGGGCGAGAAGCGCTTCACCGATCCGCTCATGGCCCGGTCGCTGAAGAGCTATCGGTCCGTTCTCGACTGGGCGCTGGCTCACAGGGCGCTCACGATCGGCGGAGTTTTCCTGCTTCTCATCGTGACGATGATTCTGTACGGGTTCTTCGGCAAAGGCGTGGAGTATTTCCCGGATGTCGAACCGAACTACGCCTATATCGACGTGACGGCGCCGCTCGGCACCAGGCTGGAAGTGTCGGACGAAATCGTGCGGCAGATCGAAAACGAGATCCCGCGCTTCCCGGACATCAAGCACTATGTGGCGAATGTCGGGAGCGCGACCGACGTTTTCTACGGGAGTTCGCAGGGGACGTCGAATCAGTCGCGCGTGACGGTCGAGTTCGTCGACAGGGAAGAGCGCACGCAGACTTCGTTCAAGACGATCGAACAGTTCCGTGACGCGTTTACGAAGATCGCGGGCGCGCGGATCGATGTCGAGAAACCCGAGCAGGGGCCGCCCGGAGGCGCGCCGGTCGACGTCGAGATTCTGGGTGAGGACTTCGAGGTACTCGGGCGACTCAGCAAGGAGATCGAGCGCAAGATCAAGGACGTCCCGGGGCTCGTCGACCTGCGCAGCGATTTCAACGAAGGGAAGCCGGAGATTCGCGTGCGGATCGATCGCGAAAAAGCCGCGCTCTACGGACTTTCCACCGCCTCGATCGCAAGTACGATCCAGACCGCGATCATGGGAACCGAAGCGAGCAAGTATCGTGTGGGCGAGGACGAATACGACATTACGGTGCGCTTCCGCGAGTCGGACCGCGATCATTTCGAAAGTCTCGATGAGCTGACCGTCTTCTACGAAGGCTCGCACATTCCGATCGCGAACTTCTGCGCGTTCGAACTCGCCGGCGGGCTTGGCACGATCGTGCGCAAGAATCAGGATCGCGTCGTATCGCTTACGGGCAATGCGGCCGAGGGCTATCTGCCGAACGATATTCTTGCGGAGATCGGGACCGTTCTCGAGGACTACCCGCTGCCGACCGGATACAGCGTCCGCTTTTCGGGTGAAACCGAAGACCAGGACGAAGCCGCCGCGTTCCTGAAGGGTGCCTTCGGAACGGCGTTGCTCCTGATCCTGCTCGTGCTGATTTCGCAGTTCAATTCCGTCATGCTTCCGCTCGCGATTCTGACTTCGGTGATCTTGTCGCTGATCGGCGTGTTCGTCGGACTCATGGTGACGCAGCTCCCGTTCGGGATCATCATGACGGGGGTCGGCGTGATTTCGCTCGCCGGCGTCGTCGTGAATAACGCGATCGTGCTGATCGATTACATTCAGAAGCTGCGCCAGCGCGGTTATCCGAAGCTCGAAGCGATCGTCGAAGCCGGCCAGACCCGTTTCCGGCCCGTGGTTCTCACGGCGATCACGACGATTCTCGGGCTCATTCCGCTCACGACCGGGTTCTCGTTCGACTTCAAGACGTTCCGCGTGATCACGGGGAGCGAAAGCTCCGAATGGTGGGGATCCATGGGCGTCGCCGTGATTTTCGGCCTTGCCGTCGCCACGTTCCTCACGCTCGTTGTGGTGCCCGTTCTCTATTCGACGCTGACCGGTGTTTCCGAGTGGTTGACCGGGCTCGTGCGCCGGGACCCGGACGAGCCGGAGGAGGAGCTGATCCTGGCCGGGGGCGAGAAGCCGGATGGACCGCCTTCGTTGACATAAAGTGCAAGGATTCTTATACTTAGATCTATAGCGCGCTCCACGCTCATAACGTCAAACCCGCTCCCCGACGGGGTCGAATCGCCCATGAATCGAATTCATTTCCGAGCCGCCTCAGTGGCGTTGCTGCTGCCTGCCGTACTCGCGATCGTGCTGCTCTCGTGCGGAGATTCCGGCACGACCGGCCCGCCGACCGGCGACCGACCGACGGTGCGCGTGACCTCGCCGCGAGACCTCGACGCGATTGCGGGTGTCTTCGTCGTGGAAGCCGACATCGACACTTCCGTGATACGCGGAAACGAAATCATTCGCATTGAAGTCGTCGTCGACGGCGCTCCGGTGGTCGTCGACAGCATCCCTTACCCCGCGGCCTGGAACGGGGAACTCGCGTTCTCGCTCGACACCGAAATGCTGACCGAGGGAGGGCATGCGCTCCTCGTCCGCGCCACCGATCTGTCACTCAATCGATACAACTCCGCGTCGATCTCACTCACCGTTCAGAACCAGATCGTTTTCTCGCAGCATATTCAGCCGATCTTCCGTGCCACCTGCGCCGTCGCCGGGTGTCATGATCCGGCCACGCGCCAGAACGAACTGAACCTCTGGACATACGAGAGCATTCTGGAAGGATCGCAGCACGGTTCGGTCGTCGTGCCGGGAAATGCCGCGAAGTCGGCCATGATGTTCTTTATCGATTTCACCGAAGATCCGAACCTCCGTATGCCGCCGCCCTCGCAGGGGCCCGCGCTCAACAAGGCCGCGATCAGCCGCATTCGCAAATGGATTAACGACGGCCTGAAGAACGATAACGGCGATGAGCCGTTTGCGAACGTCACGGATCGCATCTTCAATACGAATCAGGGCGCCGACGCCATTTCCGTGATCGACCGCAATACGGGGCTTACGGTCCGCGTCGTGCCGGTCGGGGTCGACGAGAACGCGCCCGAGGTTCCGCATTTTCTGATCACAGACAATCACGATCCCGCCGAGTACTTCTACGTAACGCTGATCACGTCGGGCGAGCTTTGGAAGTTCTCCGCCGCCGACTACACCCTTCTCGACAAGCTCGATGTCGGCGACCAGCCCGCTCACGTCATTCTGACAGAAGACGGCTCGACGGCGTTTGTGTCGAACTGGGTGACGGAAGGGGGGGCGAGCGGAACCATTCAGGTTGTCGACGCTTCCACGATGTCGCGCATCAAAGCGATTGATACCGGCGGTTCTCCGCACGGTATGCGGATCACGCATGATGAACCCTACACGCTCTTTGTCGGGAACAGCGGCACCGATAACGTCACCGTAGTCGATGTCGCCACGCAGTCGTTCGTAAAGACGTTTCCGCTTCTGCGCAATCAGGGCGAGTCCCTGAACCCGCTTCAGATCGCGATCGACCGCGAAGACCGCTACGCGTACGTCGCGTGTCACTTGAGTCATGAAGTACAGGTGTTCGATGTCGAAACGCACGAGGTCGTGAAGCGTATCGACCTGCGTCGCTTCCCCGGGGATGTCGTCGGCCCGTTTCAGCTCGAAGCGTCGCCCAGCCTCGACCTCGTGGTCGTCGCGAACCAGCTGAACAGTACCGTGTCGATCATCTCGACCGACTCGCTTGCGGTCGTGCGCACGATCGAGAGCGAGGACTTCGCCCAGTGTCACGGCGTCGATATTTCCGAAGACGGGGAGTATGCGTACATCACGAACGAGAACACCGACAGCGATGTGCCGCCGCACCATCCCACGGAAACCGGCGGGAATCCGGGGAATGTGGCTTTCGTGAACCTGACTACGTTCCTGGTAGACCGTGTCGTCGAAGTCGAAGAGGATCCCACGGGCATCAGCATCACCCCGGGGCGGGGAAACTGAGATGATCCGGGGCGCACGCATTGAAATGTTCCCGGGCGCGCGCACTGCCGGGCTGCTGCTCCTCGCGAGTCTGGCAGTCGGCTGTGGTGATGACAAACCGAACGATTCCGGCCCGGGAGACACGACCGCAGCGACTTTCGCCCTGTCCGACTTTCAATCCTCGACGGAATGTGCCGGCTGCCATCCCAACCACTACGAAGAGTGGAGCGGGTCGATGCACGCCTACGCCACACAGGACCCGATCTGGGTGGCGCAGAATCGGCACGAGATCGAAGACCTCGGGCAGACCAGCGAAACCTTTTGCGTGCAGTGCCACTCACCCATCGGTTTTCTGACGGGCACCGCGAAAGGGGCCTTCGACGCCGCGGATCTCCCCGCGCTCGTGCTTGAAGGCATCACTTGCGATGCCTGCCATTCGATGGTCGATCCCGGGCTCGACAATCACGGCGTTTCAACCTATGAGCTGAATCCCGGCGTCACGAAGTACGGCCCGATCAGTGATCCGGAACGCACCACCGCCCATTTGTCCGAGGGCAGGGAGTTCTTCCGCACTTCGGACCAGTGTCGCAACTGCCACAATCTGTTCGTCGATGGCGAGCCGTTCGAACCGCTCTGGACGGAGTGGATCGGCGCATTCTCCGCGATGGCGCGCGAGTGCCAGGACTGCCACATGCCGGCTTACACAGGGCAGGCAGCCGTCGGCGGGCCGACCCGCACCGTACACAGGCACGAGTTCACGGGAGTCGATCTCGCGCTTACCGATTTTCCGAACCGGGGCCGCCAGCGCGCGCTCGTCGATTCGCTCATGAAGACCGCCGCGAAGATCGATTCGCTTCGTGTCGAGCCCCTCGATGGCGGCGACTCACTCGCCATCCGGTTCCAGGTGCAGTGCCTCACGGGACACAATCTGCCCGCGGGCACGTCGTTCCGGCGCGATGCCTGGCTGCACGTGGTGGCAGGCGCCGGCAGCGATCCTCATTTCGAGAGCGGCTATCTCGCCGAGGATGGCGATCTCGATCTGACGGATCCCGTCCTCGAACGCTTTTACGTCGAGTTCGAAGGCCGCACCGAACAGGGGCGCATCACATGGAACAACAGCCTCGCCCCGCTCGAAATCCGCCGCTACGAATACCGGATCCCCGTTCCCGATACGGACGGCCCGCTCGACGTCACGGCGTCGTTCCTGTTTCGCGCGCTCAAGCCGTCGTTCGTGCGCGACCTCGGGCATCCGGAATTCGCCACCGAAGAGTTTCTCCCCATCTTCACCATCGACGAAGAGAGCCTGACTTTCCTGCGCCCGTAAGCGCGCGCATGTCCGCGAGGAATCGATCGGCCCGGTGCAGGTCATGCGATCCCGCCGGCCACGCGTTCCACCTGAGCGCCACCACCGCCCCGCGATGAAATGCAGCTTCTGCCGTGAGTCGCTGACCGAGCACGCTCGCGGTTGATGCGAGTACGGGCACGACATGGCCCCGTCGATTCGTGCGCACGAACTCCACTCTCCCCTGGACCTCAAAGAACGATCCCGGAAACAGGAGCCGCTGGTATTCTGTTTTCACGAATGACAACGGAGTGCTCTCCTGCTCGACGATCCAGAAAGAGCGTGAGAGCGGCGAGGTGAGTGCGGCTCCCGCGTCCGACCAGACCGCCTCCAGCGTTATGACGTTGCGCCGTTTTCGGCCCGCAAGAAACGATCGCACGCCGGCACGTCCCCTCTCGTCGATCAGAATACCGAACAGCGCTGCATAATCGGAACCGTCGCGTCCCGCTGTGCCGCCGGCGCGCACCCCGTTCCCCGCGTCCGCGAAGAGTTCGACTGTCATGGCGTCTTCACACGGATGCGAAGCGAGTCGCGCGGCCACGAGGTACCGGGGGGCATGGCGACCGGGGCTCTCTTCCATCTGGTCGTTGCCGCGTTCCGGGGCAACGAATGCGACCTGTGCGCCGATGGACTCGACTCCACGATAGAAAAGGGGCAGAAGGAGAGCGATCTCTCCGACGGGCGGGCCCGCTGTCACGCCATTCGTTTCACGAGGAGGTTTGCGCCATCGTCGGTTTCGCGAGCTCCCGCTCCGGGCCAGCCAGCCTCGCGCAAGCACGCGTTCGCCGAGCCGGAATGCGGAGTCGATACGAATTCGCAGCCCCGGTTCCCATGGTCGCCCCGGAAGCGTGCGCGGTTCGATGCCGCCCCGCACGGCCACTCCGTGCCTGCCGGTTACCTGGACATAAGTCCGGTCCGGGACGGAAATCGTGCGTGTTCGGAGGGAGCGAACGCCCGGAAGCGACTGCAGACAGTCAACGATCCGGGACGTCGGCATGCACGGGGAGTTCCGAGCACCGGCAAGAGTCCGGTACAACGTGTGCGCGAGGCACGGGGGGAATCCGTGCACTGCGATCGTGTCCGGGGTTGGCGGTGCTGCCTGGGCCCGGGCCGTCGGTGCTGCCTGCGCGGCCGACGGGTGGAACAGGCCCGCAACCGCCAGTGCGCCGGCGACACTTCCTGCATGGCTCGCGAGCGCGCCTGTCCATCGAGACATCAATGGATACGCACGACCCCGAGCGCAATGAGGAGTTCCCGCCGCGCCCCCGCTCCGGTCGAACGCTTCGTGTGAGTCAGGTCGATCACACCATCACCATCGACGTCCCTGACTCTGTAATCGCACGCTTCCGTTTCGTCGCAGTGCCAGCGTGAAGTCTGCTTCGTCGCGAACGAGCTGCCGTCCGTCGTCTGGTTCAGGGAGAGCGTGTGGTCGGAAACGATCAGCATGTCGCGCAGCCCGTCGGCGTTCCAGTCGCTCGCATCGTCGAAGCGAACCGGGGACCCGCGATCGTCGTTCCAGTCGGCCTGAACGGAGAAGTCTCCCTGTTCCCGGCGTACGAACACGCCGTCTTCCGTCTGCACGTAGAGCCGGGAGTGCACAGGGACAGTCCCGCTTGCAAGCGCACGCAGAATCGCGCCCGTTCCGGTTGCCGCCGTCTGCACACGCAAGTCGGCGAGACCGTCGCCGTCGCGATCGCAGGTCGGCAGAAGGCGTCCCCATGAGTCGAGCGTGAGGACTTGATCGGGCAACGGGCCGCAGCCGGCGCCGTGATTTCGGTGTACCGCGACCGACAGATACGCATCGAGCGGATCCTTCGGTTCGCCTGCAACCACGAGGTCCGCGAGTCCGTCGCCTTCGAGATCGCAGACGGCAACCCGCACGATCTCGTCCGAAGCGCGATCCGATTCGGAACGCCTCTGGAAGGAGATGCGGACTTCCGCGCGGGGGCGGAACGAACCATCCTGCTCGCCCGTGTGCACGGCCAGGTCGGCTTCATCGATCACAATCAAATCGACGAACCCGTCATCGTTCCAGTGCGCGGGAACGACACGCGGCGATGTCACGATCATTCTCCTTCCCCGGACTTCCGTTAGCGCCCCGCCGGGAATGGAGAATCGTCCCGTCGCCGTGAAGAGCAGCAGAGAGTCGGAGGTGGGTACGGCGAACCCGCGCCACCCGGCCCCCCGTGCGGCGAACGGGAAAGGCAGGAGGACTTTCGCCGCCGCTCCGCAGGGCATGCGCACCGGGTAAGCCGGAGCGAGCGAAACGCCCGCGCTTCCGTTCATGACAAGACGAAGCGAGTCGCGACCGGCGAGGAGCAGTGAGCTTGCGTTACCGGTCGTGAACGAGTCGAGTACGTCTGCTACGACATGGGAGTCATCGACTGTGAACGAATCGGAGACGACCCAGGTGTTTCTGTCGGTCTGAAGGCGGATCCGGATCGTTCGACCGTCGAACAGCATGAGATCGAGCATGCCGTCTCCGTTCCAGTCGCTGAGTTCCCAGCGAGCTCCTGCCGGAATCGGGATCCTGATCTCTTCGTCAATGTCCCAGCGATTCGCCGATGGGATTTCGTGCCCGATCTGCAGAGCCGCGAACAGGATCAGAGCGAACGCGCGCGACCCGGTCATGAGGCCGCGCTTTCCGCGGCGGCGCCCCGATCACGCGGCCTCTGAAACGCGCCGTCGGCCAGCTCGATGCGTCCCATCGGAAAAGTGGGCGCGCCGACGCCGTCGCATTGCACGATTACGATCGTGGTGTCCTCCAGGCGATGAATCTCGCGCAGCGTCGAGCCGAGCTGCGCCACCTGGTTACCGCTCAGATGGGAGAAAGGATTTTCCAGAAGGAGAAGATCGGGGTGATGCGATGCGGCAAGCACCATGTTCGCAAGCCGGGCAGCGACGGGCGAGCGTGCCCCTTCGGCGCGATTCCAGCAGTCGCCGAGCCCGACCTCGACCGCGAGTTCGTCGGCATAGCCGGCATCGAACGAGTGAAGGCGCCCGCCGAGTCTCACGACATTTTCGCGCAGTGTCGCGCCTGCATGCCAGAAGGGTGTTTCGAATAGAATCCCCATCGACCGGAGGCAGTCGACACGATTGCGACGCATGTCTCTGCCGTCAACCAGTACGACTCCGTAGGTTGGTGCCAGCAGGCCCGTCAGAAGACGAAAGAACGCACTGCCTTCCTGAGCGCTCTGCGGGTGGATGAGAATGCGCGCCCCCTCTTCCCAGCGGTCGTTCAAAGGCCCGATCGCGAGATGGGGGCGATGCAGTGTGAGATCGATCAGATCGATTCGCGTCATTCGGCGCGTTTCCTTTCGCTCGCGAGATTCGAATCCAGTATCCGGTTGTGATCCAGGCGAAGCGTTTCGATGCGATTTCGACCCGTCCGAACGCGGGGTCGAACAGCCGTACTTGCTGCGGGTCCGCATGCTCCACCACGACGAAGTGCTCCTCTTTCAGGTGCGCAATCGAAGGATGCGGAAACGGCGTGCTTCCCGAGCCGGAGAAGCGGCCGCCGCTGACGCGGAACCCCCGCCTCTCCGCCGCGTCGCGCAGACGGCCGAAGTTCGTGCCGCCATGCGGAAGGCGCACTTCCCGTGCGATGGCAGATTCGTCGGCAGCCTCGCCCTCACGTTCGATGAGATACGCGAGTGAGGCCGCGCCGCACGTGTCGTCGGCACGCTGGAGCCGCGCCGGATCCGTATCGAGCGGCTCGCCCGACATGTAGACGGCGACTGTCAGGCATTGCCAGCGCGAGAAACAGATCATGACGAGTAACGCTGCGGAAAAAACGAGGCGGAGGGGGAGGGCGAACCCCCTCCGCCTGCCGGTTGGTGGAGTTCCGCGGTCAGTGCTGCGGCTCTTCACCGCATTCTTCGTCGCCGCCGGGGATCAGGTCGAGAATGGCCCGCAGGATCTTGCGAACCCAGTTCCACCATCCTCCCTCCGCCGCGGCGAGATCGGCCGGGAACGCCGTTCCCGTGACCCCGATTTCTGTGAGATCGGCTCCGATCCGCGTAAGGTCCCGCGCGATCACCGCCTCGCATTCCGGTACGCGTTCTGCCATGACCGTCACCGGGTGACCATCGATCACGGGATGCGGACTCCAGGCAGTCATCCAGACAGTCAGGACACAGAGTGTGATTCCCAGGAACGCTTTCATTGTCTCACTCCTTCTTTTGCTTTCCGTCTAAACAATCGGGAGAAGGGGACAGTCGTCGGGACGGAAATCCCGAAAGCAGTCCAGGAGCTTCTTGAGCCAGTTCCACCAGCCGCCGGTTGCGAGCTCCCAGTCGGCTGATTGGACGATCGGATCACTTCCGAGAAGTATGGGGGTGTCTGCCGAAGGCAAAGCGCCCTCCAGAATTCCAGCGATAGCCAACGTGATGAATGCAACCCGCAGCATGTTGTCTCCTTCGCCCCGAGTGAAAACGGCGGCGCAGCGGGACATGGCATTGCAAGCGAAGGGCCACGTTCTTCTCAAAAAAGAATCCGGGCGGGAGACACGATGGAGGCAGGAATTACGGGGCGAACGGGACGGCGATCCCGTCGCGCGACGAGTCGTGTTCACGACGCGCGTGACAAGCGTGTGGTCGGCAGATGACAAGAAGCTGGCGTCTGACCCGGAACGGGACTAGCGCAGGGCAAGCAGCTTGTGGCACTGGGGAATGACGCGAACATCGGAGAGTCGGCTGGACGCGATGCGGCACCAGTCGCGGAACTCGCCCTGCTCGGCGGGAGGCGCGGTGCCTTCCTGCGGCGTGACGGGCTGCAGGACGAACGGAATGTGCGGTGACTGCGCCGCCACGAGCTCGACGGCCTTTTCGAGGTCGGCCGGGTCGAGGCCGGGACCGGCCACCACCTTGACGAACAGCTTCGCAGGGAGGGCGTCGGCGATGGCGAGAAATCCGGCATGCTCGCGCCAGCGCGGCGCGTCGCCGGTGATGCTCGGCAGTTTGATGTCCATCGCGATCCATCCGATTCCCTTTTGCGGGAGCTGCGCGAGCGGCTTCGGAAGGTCACCGGTCGTCTCGAGATACACCGGCCCGAGCGTCGCGGCGGCTTTCGGAATGAACTCCTGCAGAAACGGGGCGTGAAGCAGCGGCTCTCCGCCGGTCAGGGCGACAGAATGATGGGGGCCGGCACTCTCTTCGCGCGCGATCAGGAGCGCAAGAAGGTCAGCAGCGGTAACCGGGTTTGCGATGCGTTCGTCCGCGCCGTTGCCGGTTTCGAAAGCAAACGAGTCGGGCTGAAATCCTCTGGGCTGCCATGCGGTTACCGCTTCGGGAGTGTCGCAGTAGGAACACGTGCGATGACAGCCGTAAAAGCGAACGAAAAGCTGACGCTTTCCGAGCAGGAGCCCTTCGCCCTGAATCGAACTGAAGATCTCGAGGAGATGTGCCTGGGAGCGCATCGCACAATGGTAGCAGACCGAGCGGCTTAAGGGGAGTCGACGAGTACCGGTTGCCAGGGGGAGGACTCGATCAGCGCCCCCGATTCGTCGAGGGCTGTAACATTCCACTGAACGGCCGGCGTCGTGATCCAGTCGATACCGCTTGTCGTCACCGGGAAGCGTACGAGAGCGGGGCGCGCCCCTTCGCCCGCGGGCGGTGCCGTGACCACGCTTTCGTGGAGGAGGGTGCCGTCGGATTTCTCGACGCGAATGCGATAGGAAGCGGCCGTCGGCTCGGCAGTCCATGAGAACGCGGTCGGGGCTTCGGTCAGCACGCCGCGCGGTGTAAAGGAATCGAAACCGCCCATGGCAGTCTCGCCACGGAACCGGGGGCCGTCTTCCGTAACGGAGTCGGTAGATCCGGGCCCGCTGCCGACTTCGGGGCGGGTCGTCCAGATTGCGATCAGCACGGCGGCCGCGACCGCGACGGCGGCACCCAGCGTCCATCCCCGCTTCCTGCGAAGGGGGGGGCGAGCGGCCGATCGAGGGCGCGTGGCCGTGTCTGTAGTCCTGCCGGAACTCACCGAAGCTCCGGCGAGCGCGGTGTGCGTATTCACGTCCTGATAGAGCTCTTCGCTGCGCGCTTCGTCCCGCAGCACTTCGTTCTCGAACCGAGCCCGTTCTTCTCCGCGCAGTTCTCCCGCGATATAGCTTTCCATCGATTCGTTCCCGTTTCCGCTTCCTTCACGATCCTTCGCATCGTTCACGCCGTCACCCCTTCCTCCCGCATCAGTTCACGCAGCTTTCCCCGGCATCGGTAGATCCTTCGATAGAAGACCGCGGCGCGCAGCTTCTCTCTCTCGGCAACCTCGGCCGGCTTTTCGCCTTCCGCAAGGCGCTGGAGATAGCGCGCGCACTGCGGATCGGTCTCTTCGAGCGTCGCGAGGAGCGCATGGATCAGCGTCTCGCTTTCGCTTTCCTGCAGTGCTTCGAGCGGCGTTTTTCCATGCGACAAACCGTACGCCGTATCGATGTTCTGCTCGCGGCTTCGCGTGCGCCGCTTCTGATAGTGATTCCCGATCGTGTTCCGAAGCACCTGGAAGCACCACGCGAGAGGGGGAAGTCCGTCTTCTGTATCCCGCGAGAAAATGCCCTCCCGTTCGAACACGACCCGGAGCGCCTCCTGGACGACGTCTTCGACCGCGTCCGGCTCGACCCGGCGGCGCGCCAGAGACAGATAGCGCTGCCGCAGCGATTCGTACCAGCGGTTGCGCTCATTCGTGTTCGCGGCGCCGGTCATGACGGGTATTTGGCACCGCGGAGAATCTCCCGCGTGCGATGAAAAACGGGGAGAACGGTGTCGCCTTGCGGGGCGAAGCGGGCGTGAGGCGTGCAATCGATGGGCGGGAGCTGCATGGTTCGATATTGCCAGATCGTCAAAGTGGCGGCAAGGCGCGTGTCCATGCCGCGCGCGTCACTTCTTCCGCGGGCTTGTCGCGCGGCGTGAAATCATGATTGGTCAGGCCGCCCCGGCCCCGTGCCAGCCAGTTCCACCAGAAGATACCGGCGAACCATTCGAGGTCACGGGTGGCTTCGAGAGCCCCGCGATAGAGGTCGGCCTGCTCGTCGAGATCGACGGTTCCGAGCGTCTCGAAATCGTAAGGGCGGCGGCCGGCGCCGTCGATCGATCGATAGCCGATTTCCGTAAACAGCACGGGCCGCCCGCGGAGAGCGGCCAGTTCCTCGAGTTCCTGGATGTAGAACTCCCAGCGCGCGGCGATATGCGCGCTGTCCGGATCGTCGACTCCCGCGACTGTTTCGTAGAAATCGACGCCCAGAAAATCGAGGCTGCGCCAGAACTCGATTGCGAACGCCTCCTGGTAAGTCGCGGCGTACGTCAGGCGCCCTGAAAAGCGCGCACGGCAATCGGCGATCACATCTCGCCAGTCCGAATCACGATGCGAGAGCGAGCGAAATTCCGTGCCGACGAGAAAGAGATCCACTCCCTCGGCTTCCGCGAGGTCGAGCCACGGAAACAGGAAGTTACGGTACGATGCGAACCAGGCTTCGGGGTTTGCGGGGTCGAGATAGCCGCGCCATTCGCCCGTATCGAGATCGATATGTGGTTTCAGCGAAACGACCAGTCCGCGCGACCGTGCCGCCCGGATGAGAGTGCGCACGTGCGCGGCATCGGGTGTCCGGGAGTCCCCGGTTCGGATCGTGCTCGCGGTGAGACGCGGCTGATATCCCGTGACGAGGATCGCGACATGGGTGGCGCCGGTGGCGGCGATTTCGTCCAGCATCGCGAGAGCCGTCGGCGATCCGTAGCCGTTCCGGGTCCAGTCGGCCAGCACGAACCCGCGCATATCCTCGGATGTCCCCGGCGGGGGGGGCAGCGGACCGGTGCCGCCGCTGCAGGCAAGCCCCAGCAGCAGCGCGGGCAGCGTCCCGCGCAGGGCGGGCAGCGTCCCGCGCCGCATTACGCGGACCCGCTTTCGAATCAGCCATCGGATTCCCATGTCACGATCGTATATCCAGTCGTTTCAGAGAGCGAGCGGATCCTCCGGAATTCAGCTTTGGGTGAAGGACATTCAGCGAACGTTCCATTCATATAAGTGAATCGAAGCGCCGGCGTGCGCGAAGGGCTCGCTTTCACGCAAACGGGCGAGGATATCCGGATCGACACGGGTAAACGGGGTGATTCCGTTCAAGTGATGGACGCTGATGGCGATTACCCCGTTTTCGTTTGCGTCGAATGAACTGAGCGGCCGGGAACGAACGCCGTAGAGTGCCGGGTCGACGAGTCCGAAGTAGGAAAGCGCGACGGTCGGGTTCTGCGCGCCATCGTCGCGCAGTGGTCGATCTTTCTGCAGCCTCGCGAGTTCGGGAAGGTCCTGGCCCCAGTCCACGTTCGAGTCGCTCAGCAGTTTGTAGCCGTTCTCGGTGCCGCCCGCTACGAAGTTGAAGTACGCGAGGGAGTCGGGCGCGTTCCGCACGGTCGCGAGCATGCTGAGGCCGATCAGTCCCGCCGTCCCCCATACCATCCCCTTGCGTTCCGGCATGAGCGCCAGCGCGGCGATGCCGTATAGAAACGGGATCGCGGGCAGCACGTATCGGATTCCGAGATTCGCCCCGATCCCGGCCGAGAAGAGCCCGATCAGATAGACCGGCGGCAGTGCGAGAAGGAGCGCCCTCCGCGCGCGCCCCGGCACAGACCACGCGAACAGCAGCGCGCTGCCGAACCCGATCAGAATCAGCGAAGAAACGGGCAGCTTCCAGAGAAGGGCGGCGAGAAAATACACGGGGTTCTTCTCGCGCGTGACCGTGCCGCGAAAGAAGAACACGTTGCGTTTCTGCTCGACACGCGCAAGTTCCCGGTCGAGTCCCCGCCAGTACCATTCCGGGAGCGGCGACGGCGCGTTCCCGAGTGCGCCGTCCTGCAGCGAAAGGAAGGCGCCGCTCTCGAACGGAAACGCCCGCATCGGTTGGCCGATTCCCTCTCCGCGGAAAAACAGCATCAGGACGAGGATCGCCATGCTGAGTGCGGTGGCAAACTTGCCGACGGCCCGGAGCGCGCGCCGGCCCGCCGCGAAGAGGAGCGCGAGAAAGAGGGGCACGAGCAGAAGAGCCGTGAACTTCGTGAGCAGGGCGGCTGCCAGGGAAAGCGCGAGCAGTCCTGTCATGGCATACCCGGATCGCTCCGGCCCCCGCGTGATCTCTGCGATGCAAACGACGACGGCGAGCGTGAAGCACGTGAACGCGGCATCGACCGTCGCGAGGTGCCCGTGCCCGATCAGGTTCGGTCCGAACGCGCCCAGCGCCGCGGCGCCGAGCGCGACGCGCCGCTCCGGGACCACGATTCGCATGAGCGCGTAGAGCAGGCATGTCGTGAGCAGCGCGAAGATCATCGTAACGGCCCGCGCGGCTCCGAAGATCGCGCGATAGCGCTCGGGCCTTTCGCGCATGAACGAGAGCCCCGCTTCCCAGCGTGCCTCCGGCCGTTCGGACCCGATCGTGTGGCGATCGATCCGCTCTCCCGCAAGATAGAGGGGCGCTGCCTGCAGCATGGGCACGAGGGGCGGATTCACGGGATTCAGCCAGAATACGTCCGTTCCGTGCTGCAGTTTGGCCAGCCCGGCGGGCAGAAGGGCGAATTCGTCCACCGTGACGGAGTCGTGGGCAGAGGCATGGAGGAGCAGCAGAAGCTGCCCGGCGAGCAGGACGAGAAGCCAGGGATTCGGCCGGGAGATGCGCATCACGAGGGGAGTCTAGCGGAAAGAGCAGTTTGCACCGAGGCGGAAATCGGGTAATTATGATAGGAACGGCCTGCGAGTGCGGGCACGGAGGGAGACGACATGAAGGAAAGAGCCATGAAGCTCTCGGCCCTGGGGCAGAGCATCTGGTACGACAATATAGAGCGCGGCCTGATTCGCACGGGCGAGATGGCGCGGATGATTCGTGAGGACGGCGTCGTCGGGGTTACGTCGAACCCGTCCATTTTCGAAAAAGCGATCGGGGGCAGCTCCGAATACGATGAAGCGTTTCGCACGCTGGTCGATGGCGGCGCCGACGCGGACGCGATCTATCGGGCGCTCGTGCTCGAAGACATTCAAGGCGCGGCGGACCTTCTGCGGCCCGCTTACGATCGCACGAAGGGGGGCGACGGCTATATCAGCATCGAAGTCTCGCCGCAGCTCGCGCACGAAACCGCGAAGACGATCGAAGCGGCGCGCGAGTGGTGGAAGTGGGTCGATCGTCCGAACGTGATGATCAAGATTCCCGCCACACCCGAAGGGATGCCCGCGATTCAGCAGGCAACGGCCGACGGGATCTCGGTGAACGTGACACTGATCTTCACCGTGGGGCAATACGAAGACGTCGCGTCCGCTTATCTTGCCGGGCTCGAAGAACGGGTGGCCGCAGGCAAGCCTGTGGACGGCATTGCGTCGGTCGCGAGTTTCTTCGTAAGTCGCATCGACTCGAAGATCGACCCGCGCCTTCCGGAAGACTCCGGGAGCCGGGGCCTCGTAGCGATCGCCAACAGCAAGGTCGCGTACGAAGCATACAAGCGAATCTTCGCCGGCAAACGATGGGAGGCGCTTCACGGTGCCGGCGCGCGCCCGCAGCGCATGCTCTGGGCGAGCACGAGCACGAAGAACCCGGCCTATCGCGACGTATTATATGTAGAAGAATTGATCGGTCCGAACACCGTGAATACGGTTCCGCCGAAAACACTCGACGCGTTTCTCGATCACGGGGAGGCGAAGGCGACGCTCGAAGCCGGTGTTGCCGATGCGCATGCCGTTCTGAACGGGCTGGCCGGCGAGGGTGTCGATCTGGCCGCGGCGGGCGAAGAACTCCTGCGCGAAGGCGTGGCCTCTTTCGCCGCGTCGTTCGAAAAGCTCATGACGTGCATCGCGTTTCGACGCGAAGCCGTGCTCGAGGGAGATCCGCGCAAGGTCCGGTACGCACTCGGCGATACACTGCCCGATGTTGAGGCGCGCCTTGCGAAGCTGGCCGAGTCGAACATGGCGGCACGCATCTGGGCGCGCGATCCCTCGGTCTGGCGCGACGACGAAGAGCATCGTGCCGTGATCGAGAACCGTCTCGGCTGGCTCGAAATCGTCCCGCCGATGCGCGAGGCGATTCCCGAACTCAAGAAGTTCGCGAAGTCCATCGTCGACGGCGGCTACAGGCACGTTCTTCTGCTCGGCATGGGAGGGTCGTCGCTCTGCCCCGAAGTGCTGCGCGAGACGTTCGGCCCGAAAGAAGGTTATCTCGACCTGCGCGTACTCGACAGCACGGATCCGGACGCGGTGGAGGGGGCGACGGAAGGGATCGACCTCGACGAAACACTTTTCCTCGTGGCGTCGAAGTCGGGAACGACCACCGAAGTCAAAGCGTTCTATCAGTATTTCGCGTATCGCGTTCATGATCACAGCCGCTTCATCGCCGTGACCGATCCGGGAACGATTCTGAACAAGCTGGCGCGTGAGGAGCGTTTCCGAAAGACGTTCGTGAATCCGCCCGACATCGGCGGCCGGTATTCGGCGCTCTCCTATTTCGGCCTCGTGCCGGCGGCGCTTCTCGGGATCGATCTCGAAGCGTACCTCGATGACGCGCTGCGCATGTCACATGCGTGCGGCTCGTGTGTGCAGGCGGAAAAGAATCCCGGCATACGGATGGGCGCGGTGCTCGGCGAGGCGGCTCTTGCGGGTCGCGACAAGCTGACACTGCTTTTTTCTCCCGAGTTCGCGGCTCTCGGCAGCTGGGTCGAACAGCTCGTGGCGGAAAGCACGGGCAAAGAGGGCAAAGGTATCGTGCCCGTCGACGGCGAATCACTCGGCACGCCCGATCAATACGGGGAGGATCGCATCTTCGTCTACACGCGATACGCGAACACGCGGGACACGGCCCAGGACGCGGGCGTCGCGGCGCTCGAGAGCGCGGGGCATCCCGTCATCACGATCCAGGTCGAAACGCTCGAAGATCTCGCGGGCGAATTCTTTCGATGGGAAATGGCGACCGCGGTGGCGGGTGCGGTTCTCGGGATCGATCCGTTCGACGAACCGAACGTGAAGGAGTCGAAGGACCTGACGAAGGAACTGCTCGATGTTTTCGAATCGCAGGGGACGTTTCCGAAGGAGAAGCCGCTCGTGTCGCGCGGGGGGCTCGAGCTCTACGGTGACGACGAGTGGCGCGACCGCTGCGCGGGTTGCAGCGCGCGTGAAGCGCTGCAGTTTCACGTGGGGCGTGCCGAGGAGGGTGACTTCCTGGCGGTGCTTGCGTACCTGCCATCGACGCCCGCGATTCGCGCACAGATCGACGCGATTCGCGCGGCATTGCGCGCCCGCACGAACTTACCCGTCACGGTCGGTTACGGGCCGCGTTTCCTGCATTCCACGGGCCAGCTCCACAAGGGCGGCACGAACAACGGCGTGTTTCTGCAGATCACGACGAAAGACGCATCCGATCTCGCCATCCCTGACTGGAAGTTCGGTTTTTCGACGCTCAAACAAGCCCAGGCTCGCGGCGACTTTCAGGCGCTCACGAAGCACGGGCGACGTGTCGTGCGCGTGCATCTCGACGGCGACGCAAAAGAACTGCTGGCCGGTCTTGAAGACCGATTGAAAGGTGACCGTTAGATGACCGACCTTCATACGCTCGGGCTCGACATCCATGCGAGGAAAGGGCCCGAGATTCATCCGCCCATGAAGAACACGGCAGAGCCGTGCACTCTCGTCATCGTCGGAATTACAGGTGACCTCGCCCACCGCAAGCTGATCCCGGCTCTCTACAATCTCGAGAGGGGCCATCTTCTCCCGGACGGTGTGCGCGTCGTCGGCATGGGGCGCCATGACGTCCCGCTCGAGTCGCTCATGTACGGGCTGAAGGAAGCCGCGGCCGAGCACTCGCGCACGCAGCCGATCGACGAAGACGTATGGCACAAGTTCGCCCAGCGTTTCGATTACATCGCGAATCCGGGGGAGGGAAGCGGCGCGTTCAAAAAGCTCGCAGCCCTGATGGAAGAGCACAAGGAGGAGACCGAAGGGAACCGGATGTTCTACTTCGCGACTCCGCCGAGCGCGTTCGGCCTGCTCCTGAAACGGATCAGCGCCGCGGGCATGATCCATAATCCGCGTGAGAAGCAATGGACCCGCGTCATTCTCGAAAAGCCGATCGGACACGACCACGACAGTGCGGTCGAACTGAACCAGTTGACGGCTGACTTCCTTGCGGAGAAACAGACATATCGAATCGATCACTATCTCGGCAAAGAGACGGTGCAGAACATCCTGATCTTTCGTTACGCGAACGCGATTTTCGAGCCGCTCTGGAATCGGAATCATATCGATCATGTGCAGATCGAAGCGTGCGAGACGATCGGCACCGAGGGACGCGGGAGCTTTTACGATCAAACGGGCGTCGTGCGCGATATCGTGCAGAATCATCTTCTGCAGGTGATTGCGATGGTCACGATGGAGCCGCCGAGTTCGTTTCACAGCGAATCGATTCGCGACGAAAAAGTGAAAGTGTTTCAGTCGCTGCGCCAGATCTACCCGCAGGATGTCGGCAAGGACATCATGCACGGGCAGTACCGCGGCTATCGCGACAACCAGGGAGTTGCCGACGACTCGCGCACGCCCACGGCCGTTGCGATGCGGTTCTGGATCGACAACTGGCGCTGGCAGGGCGTGCCGTTCTATCTGCGCGCCGGGAAGCGACTCGAACAGAAGGTCACGCAGATTTCCATTCATTTCAAATCGATCCCGCTCTGTCTCTTCGGCGATGACGAAGCGTGTCAGCAGATCGAGCCGAACGTGCTGACGCTGCGCATTCAACCGGACGAAGGGATCTCGCTGGCCTTCAATTCGAAGGTGCCTGGCGACGCAATCACCGTGGGGTCCGTCGAGATGGACATGAGCTACGAGAAAGCTTTTCAGAAGCCGATTCACGATGCGTACGAGCGTCTCGTGCTCGACTGCATGCGCGGCGACGCGACGCTGTTCGCGCGGCGCGACGGCGTGGAGCAGACGTGGAAGTTCATCGACCCGCTGATCAAGACGTGGGAGGCGGCCAGGGGGCCGGTGCCCCAGTACGAACAGGGCTCTACCGGGCCGCAGGAATTTCACGATCTCATTCAGAAGGACGGAAGACGATGGCACCACACGACCACGGATTCGTCCACATAAGCGAGTCCGAAGGAACCTGGGCGGAAGAAACCGCGGATGAAGTGCTCGCGGCATTCGAGCGCGCGGAAACCGCCGCGATTTCGTTCGGTCTCTCGGGCGGTTCGACGCCGGGCAAGGTGTATGACGTACTGGCGCGCCGGGAGTTCGACTGGGACCGTGTGCGTTTTTACTTCGGAGACGAGCGGTGCGTGCCGCCCGCGAGCGAACAGAGCAATTATCGCAGCGCGCGCGAACACCTTTTCGAGCCGCTCGGCATCGACGAAGCACGCGTGTTTCGCATGAAGGGCGAATACGAGGACCGCGAAGAAGCCGCGCGGGAGTATGAGGCCGCGCTCCCGGATGCGTTCGACCTGCTGCTGCTCGGCATGGGCGGCGACGGGCATACCGCTTCGCTCTTCCCGGGCTCGCGCTGGATCAAGGAAGTGGATCGGCGCGTCGCACCGGCGAAGGCCGATGTGGAACCGCGCCAGAGGCTCACGATTACGCCGCCGGTCATTCAGAGCGCGCGCGAAGTAATGGTGCTCGTGACGGGAAGCGGCAAAGCGCCGATGGTCGCGCGGGCGCTCGAAGGAGACTGGGATCCGATGGAGATTCCGTCGCAGCTCGCGCGTTTCCGCCGATGGATTCTGGACCCGGGCGCGGCGTCCGCACTTCGCGAACGTTAATCGAAACAGAGAGTAAGGAGAACGACTTGTCCACAACGGATACGAACCTCGCCCTGCAGAGCGTGAATACGATTCGCACGCTCAGCATCGACGCGGTACAGCGCGCGAATTCCGGGCACCCCGGGCTTCCGCTCGGCGCGGCGCCGATGGCATACGTCTTGTGGGAGAGGCATCTGAAGCACAGCCCCTCGAATCCCGACTGGCCGGATCGCGATCGCTTCGTGCTTTCGGCCGGGCATGGAAGCATGCTGCTCTACTCGCTGCTTCACCTGACCGGTTACGATCTTTCGATGGACGACATCAAGAACTTCCGGCAGTGGAAGAGCAAAACGCCGGGACATCCCGAGTGGCACGACACACCCGGCGTGGAGGCGACCACCGGGCCGCTCGGGCAGGGAGTGACGAACGCAATCGGCATGGCGATCGCCGAGCGGGCGCTCGCGCATCGTTTCAATTCGCCCGATCACGCGCTGGTCGATCATCATACGTACGCGCTTGTTTCCGACGGCGACCTCATGGAGGGCGTGGCGCTCGAGGCGATTTCGTACGCGGGTCATTTGAAGCTCGGCAAGCTGATCTTTCTTTACGACTCGAATGATATTTCGCTCGACGGGCCGCTCTCGATGACGTTTACGGAGAACACGGCGGCGAAATTCGAAGCGTGCGGCTGGCAGGTTCTTACGGTAGAAAACGGCGATGAAGATCTCGACGGAATCGACGCCGCGATCACGGCCGCCAAGGCCGAGACCGGGCGCCCGACGATGATCGAAGTGCGTACTACAATTGGATACGGTTCGCCGAACAAGGCCGGGAGCGCCAAGGCACACGGGAGCCCGCTCGGGGACGACGAAGTGGTGCTGACCAAAGAAGCGCTCGGCTGGGACCCCGCGAAGAAATTCTACGTGCCGGGTGAGGTGACGGAGCACATGAACGCGGCTGTCGCGCGCGGCAAGGCCGCGGAGAAGACATGGAACGAGACGCTGGCTTCTGTGAAGAGCGCGCACCCGGAAGTGGCACGGGCGTGGGACGAAGCGATCCACGGCAAACTCCCGAAAGGGTGGGACAAGGATATTCCGGCGTACAAGACCGGCGACAAGCTCGCCACGCGCGTGGCGGGCGGCGATGCGCTGAACGCGATCGCGGCGCATGTTCCGTGGCTCATGGGCGGCGACGCTGATCTTTCCTCGAGCACGAAGACGAACTTGAAGGACGAAGGATCGTTCGACGGCCAGTCGGGCGCCGGCCGCAACCTGCACTTCGGTGTGCGCGAGCACGCGATGGGCGGTATCTGTAACGGAATGGCGTACCACGGCGGCCTCAGGCCTTATTCTTCGACGTTCCTTTGCTTTTCGGACTACATGCGCGGTTCGGTCCGCCTGGCTGCGCTGAACCGTCTGCCCGCGATCTATGTCTGGACGCACGACTCGATCGCGCTCGGCGAAGACGGCCCGACCCATCAGCCGGTCGAACACGTGATTTCGCTTCGTGCGATTCCGAACCTCACGGTGTTTCGCCCCGCCGACGCGACCGAAACAGCCGATGCGTGGCGCTGGACGATGGAGAATCCGGAGGGCCCCGTCGCCTTCATTCTGGGACGCCAGGGGATTGCGGTTCTTTCGCGTGACGGAGCCGAAAAGGACACAGGACCCGCTCGCGGCGCCTACATTCTGGCCGATGCGAAGGGCGGCACTCCCGATGCGATCATTCTCGCGACGGGGTCGGAAGTCGCAACGGCGATGACGGCCTGGGAGCAACTCACGAAGGACGGCAAGCGCGTGCGACTCGTTTCAATGCCGAGCTGGGAGATCTTCGCGGACCAGGATGCCGCGTATCGCGAACATGTACTGCCCGCAAGCGTGACGGCGCGCGTCTCGATCGAAGCTGGCGTTACGCTCGGCTGGGAACGCTGGATCGGGTCACACGGCATTGCGATCGGTGTCGATCGTTTCGGCGCGTCGGCACCGGCGGAAGTGCTTCTCGAAAAGTACGGATTGACGGCGGAACACGTTACGGATGCGGTGCGAAAGGTGATGAAGTAAATGGCGCTCTCGCAAATGGGCATGATCGGGCTCGGCGTCATGGGACGAAACCTCGCGCTGAACCTGGAGGATCACGACTACTCGGTGGCGGTCTGGAATCTCGAACCCGAGGCGACCGACGCCTTCATCAAAGAGAACAAGGGGAAGCGCATTACGGGAACGCGCACGTTCGAAGAGCTGGTCGCGTCGATCGAGAAGCCGCGCCGTATCATGATCATGATCAAAGCGGGCGCGCCGGTCGACTCGGTCATCGGAAAGATCGCGCCGCTGCTCGACAAAGGGGATATCCTGTTCGACGGTGGAAACTCCCATTTCGACGATACGCGCCGGCGCGAAGCGGCGCTTCGCGAGAAGGGCATTCGCTTTTTCGGCGTCGGGATCTCGGGCGGGGAAGAGGGCGCACGCAACGGCCCTTCGATCATGCCGGGCGGGGACAAAGAGGGCTACGAGCACCTGCGCCCCGTACTCGAAGCGATTGCCGCCCGTTCGGATTCCGGGCCGTGCGTCGCCTATCTCGGGCCGGACGGCGCGGGCCACTTCGTCAAGATGGTGCACAACGGGATCGAGTACGGTGACATGCAGCTGATCGCCGAGGCGTACGACATTCTGTCGCGCGGCCTCGACATGAAGGCGGACGAACTGGCGACGCTCTTCGCCGAGTGGAACGAAGGACCGCTGGCCTCGTTTCTGATGGAGCTTACGGCGAAGATATTCACCGTGCGCGATCCGGAAACCGGCGACCCGCTCGTCGACAAGATTCTCGACAAGGCGGGGCAGAAGGGGACCGGGCGCTGGACCGTGCAGACCGCGCTCGAGCTCGGCGTCACGATCCCCACGATCAGCGCCGCCCTTGACGCGCGCATTCTGTCGAGCCTGAAGGACGAACGCGTGGCCGCCGCCGCGAAGATGATCGGTACGACCGCGCGCGGCAGCCTCAATCTGAAGAAGAGCGATTTCATCGATGCCGTGCGGGATGCGCTGTACGCATCGAAAATCGCGGCGTACGCGCAGGGCATGAAGCTCATTCGCGAAGCGTCGAAGCATTACGGGTGGGACGTGAATCTTCGCGAAGTCGCCCGGATCTGGAAAGCCGGGTGCATCATTCGCGCTTCGCTGCTCGATCCGATCATGTACGCCTTCGAAAAGACGCCCGACATTCCGAGTCTTCTCGTGCATCCGCCGTTTCGGGAGGCGATCGCGAGAGCCGAAGAAGGGTGGCGCTTCGCGGTGCGGACCGCCCTGCACCGCGGCATCCCGGTCCCGGCAATGGCGGCGAGCCTCATGTACTTCGACAGCTACCGCACCGCTGACCTCCCGCAGAACCTCACGCAGGCCCAGCGGGACGCGTTCGGGGCGCATACCTACATCCGAAAAGACCGCCCGGACGATGGCCCGGTTCATACCGACTGGCTCGACTGAGCGCCCGCTTCGGTTTATCCCACACGCCCGGAAAAAGGGGGTTGTCAGTGACAGCCCCCCTCCCTATACTCTAATCAGTACTGAACTGGTCCTATATTTTCAGGGTTTGTAAGATGTTACGTATCAGCAAGATCACGGATTACGGAATCGTGGCTCTCACGACCATGGGGCGCCAGGAAGCGGATCTCCCCCTGACGGCGCGCGACGTGTCCGAAGGCTCGGGGCTGCCGCTCCCTACGGTCAGCAAGATTCTGAAGACGCTGACGCGCGCCGGCCTCCTGATCTCGCACCGGGGGACGAAGGGGGGCTACACGCTCTCACGCCCCGCCGGCGCCATCTCCGTGGCGGAAGTGATCTCGGCGCTCGAAGGGCCGATCTCCGTCACCGAGTGCAGCGACCACGGCCACGCCGGGGAATGCGATCACGAATCGGGGTGCCCGGTTCGCGGCCACTGGCAGGTGATCAACCGGGCCATCGTGGGCGCGCTGCACGGCATTACTCTCGCGGAGATGATGCTGACCGAACCTGTTCAAATTACCGCTGATCGAGACGCTCCGCTTCCGGAGTTCGTCTCTATAGAAGAGGAGAGATGATGAAGACTTCGGATGCCGAACTGCAATCCATAGTCGAGAAGCAGGAATATAAGTACGGGTTCGTTTCCGATATCGAATCCGACACGTTTCCGAAAGGGCTCAGCGAAGACGTTGTTCGCATGATCTCGGCGAAGAAGAACGAGCCCGAATGGCTGCTCGAGTGGCGCCTCAAAGCGTACCGGCACTGGCTCACCATGGTCGAGCCGAAATGGCCGAACGTGAAGTTTCCGAAGATCGACTTTCAGGAGATTCACTACTTCTCGGCGCCGAAACCGAAGCTCGAAAGCCTCGATGACGTCGACCCGGACCTGCTCGAGACGTTCGAAAAGCTCGGGATTCCGCTGAACGAACAGAAGGCGCTCGCCGGAGTCGCGGTCGACGCCGTGTTCGATTCCGTTTCCGTCGTCACGACGTTCAAGAAGCAGCTTGCGGAGAAGGGCATCATCTTCGGCTCGTTCTCCGAGGCCGTTCACAGCCACCCGGAACTCATCAAGAAGTACCTCGGGTCCGTCGTGCCGCATACGGACAACTACTACGCGGCGCTGAACTCGGCCGTGTTCTCGGACGGTTCGTTCGTCTACATCCCGGAGGGCGTGCGCTGCCCGATGGAACTCTCGACCTACTTCCGTATCAATGAAATGAACACGGGGCAGTTCGAGCGCACGCTGATCATCGCCGAGAAGGGCTCGTACGTGAGCTATCTCGAAGGATGCACGGCGCCGATGCGCGACGAGCACCAGCTGCACGCGGCGGTCGTCGAACTCGTAGCCCACGAAGACGCCGAGATCAAATACTCGACGATCCAGAACTGGTACCCGGGCAGCAAAGAGGGCAAGGGCGGCATCTACAACTTCGTGACGAAGCGCGGAATCTGCAGCGGCGATCGCGCGAAGATCTCGTGGACCCAGGTTGAAACGGGTTCGGCCGTAACCTGGAAATACCCGAGCTGCATTCTGAAGGGCGATCATTCGGTCGGCGAGTTCTACTCGGTCGCGCTCACGAACAATTACCAGCAGGCCGACACGGGCACGAAGATGATTCACATCGGGAAGAACACGAAGAGCGTGATCGTTTCGAAGGGGATCTCGGCCGGCCGCGGGCAGAACACGTATCGCGGGCTCGTCAAGATCATGAAGGGCGCCACCGGCGCGCGCAACTTCTCGCAGTGCGACTCGATGCTGATCGGCGATCTGTGTGGCGCGCACACGTTCCCGTACATCGATGTACGCAATACGTCTTCGACCGTCGAGCATGAAGCCTCGACGGCCAAGATCGGCGAGGACCAGATTTTCTACTGCAATCAGCGCGGCATCAGCATGGAAGACGCGATCGGCATGATCGTGAACGGCTTCTGCAAGCAGGTGTTCAAGGAACTCCCGATGGAGTTCGCCGTGGAAGCGCAGAAGCTTCTGAACGTGAGCCTCGAAGGCAGCGTCGGATAGCCGTTACGAACAAGCGAATAATAAAGCGCGGTGAATTCGCGCGTTTCCGTTAGACAAGTCAAGGAGTCGAATAGAAATGCTCAGCATCAAGAATCTTCACGCGAGCGTGGAGGGGAACGAGATCCTGAAGGGGATCAACCTGGAAGCGAAGGCGGGCGAAGTCCACGCCATCATGGGGCCGAACGGATCGGGCAAGAGCACGCTGGCTCAGGTGCTTGCCGGACACGAAGACTACGAAGTGACCGAAGGGTCCGTTACGTACCTCGGAAAAGACCTGCTCGAACTCGGCGCGGACGACCGCGCGTGTGAGGGCATCTTTCTCGCGTTTCAGTATCCGGTCGAGATTCCGGGCGTCAGCACGTCTTACTTTCTGAAGGCCGCGGTGAATTCCGTGCGGCGCTATCGCAAGGAAGAGGAACTCGACGCCGTGCAGTTCCTGACTCTCGCGAAAGAAAAGATGAAGGCGCTCGACATGGACCCGTCGTTCCTGCATCGCTCCGTCAACGAAGGCTTTTCGGGCGGCGAGAAGAAGAAGAACGAAATCTTCCAGATGGCGGTTCTCGATCCGAAGCTCGCGATTCTCGATGAAACGGACTCGGGCCTCGACATCGACGCGCTTCGCGTCGTCGCCGACGGCGTCAACTCGCTCCGGAGCCCCGATCGCACGATGATCGTGGTGACCCACTACCAGCGCCTGCTCGACTACATCGTGCCTGATTTCGTTCACGTGCTGTCCGAAGGGAAGATCGTGAAGTCGGGCGACAAGAACCTCGCGCATCAGCTCGAAGACGAAGGCTACTCGTGGCTCCGCTCGCACGCGGAAGCGCGCTAGGGCGGAGGGAACGCACATGACTACCCAGACAAAAACCGCAGCCGCGCCTCCGAAGCAGGACATCCTCGACCAGTACGACGCGTTTCGCGCCGGCGCCGCGTCCGCGTCCGACTGGCTTGCGCCGGTTCGCGAAGACGCCATCGCGCGATTCCGCGAACAGGGCATTCCGACTCAGAAGTGGGAGGACTACCGGTTCACGAACCTCGCTCCGATCGCGCGCACGAAGTTTCGTCACGCCTCGACGTACAAGCAGCCCGACGGAATCGCGGAGATTGCCGCACGCATGAAGTTCGCGAAGGAAACGGCTGTCGAGCTCGTGTTCGGCAACGGCCGCCTCATGCAGACGAACGGGGGCGAGGCGCTCCCGGCCGGCGTGATCGTCATGAGTCTCGCCGAGGCGATGAAGTCGCATACGGACCTTGTGAAGCAGCACCTGGCGAAGGTTGCGAAGCTCGATTCCGCTCCCATGGCGGCCCTCAACACCGCGTTTATCGAAGACGGTCTCTTCGTGTACGTCCCGAAAGGCGTTCATGTCGAAAAGCCGGTGCACGCGATCTTCGTGACCGATTCGGGCGACGGGAAAGCCGGCGCCGCGGACTCCGGGGCCGAGCGCCTGGTCTCGCACCCGCGCACATTGATCGTGCTCGGCGAGAGCGCGGAAGCACGCGTTTACGAAACGTTCACTTCCCGTAAGGGCGACGCCTTCTGGTCGAACCCGGTTACCGAAGTCGTGGTCGGGGAGAACGCGCGCCTCGAGCACCTGCGCTTTCAGGACGAAAGCGGCGAGGCGTTTCACACGGGCACGATCGAAGCGACGCAGGGGCGTTCTTCCTGGTTCACCACATACTCGTTCGCGTTCGGGTGCCGGATCACGCGGAACGACGTCAACCTCGCTCTTCTGGGCGAGGGGATCGAGTCGGACCTCGACGGCCTCTATATCGGGGCCGACGAGCAGCTCATCGATCATCACACGTTCGTCTATCATCGCGAGCCGAACTGCGAAAGCCGTGAGTTCTACAAGGGCATTCTGGGCGACAAGGCAACCGGGGTGTTCAGCGGCAAGATCCTGGTGCATCAGAAAGCGCAGAAGACCGACGCGAAGCAGACGAATCGCAACCTGCTGCTTTCGGATTCGGCGAACGTGCACACGAAGCCGCAGCTCGAAATCTTCGCGGACGACGTGAAGTGCACGCACGGCGCGACGATCGGACAGATCGACGCGAACTCGCTCTTCTATCTGAAAACGCGCGGAATCGATGAAGTGACCGCGCGCAGTCTCCTGATCTACGCCTTTGCGGGTGAAGTGGTCGAGCGCGTTTCGTTTCCGCCGATGCGGGAACGCCTGCAGAATCTCCTTTACGACCGCCTCCCGAACGGGGACGAACTCCGCGGGCTCGGGGAGTAGGGAAGGGGCTCGACAGTGGCCATCGAAGCGAAACACACATTCGATCCGGTGCGGATCCGGGCGGAGTTCCCGATTCTCGCGAAGAGCATGAACGGCAAGCCTCTCGCGTATCTCGACAGCGCCGCGAGCGCGCAGAAACCGCAGTGCGTGATCGACTCGATGGTGGACCTCTATACGAGCTACTACGCGAACATCCATCGCGGTGTCTACCAGCTGAGCGAGATGGCCACGGAACGGTACGAAGCCGTACGCGGGAAGGTCGCGAAGCTCATCAACGCGCGCGAATCGCGGGAAGTGATCTTCGTGCGCGGCACGACCGAGGCCATCAACCTGGTCGCCGCCACGTACGGGCGCAAAAATATCGGGCCCGGCGACGAAGTCCTCATCACGCACATGGAACACCACTCGAACATCGTGCCATGGCAGATGCTCTGCGAGGAGAAGGGCGCGAAGCTCGTTGTCGCCCCGATCGACGATCGCGGTGAACTCATGATGGACGAGTTCGAGAAGCTCTTGAGCGATCGCACGCGGATCGTTTCGGTCGTGCACCAGTCGAATTCGCTCGGCACGATCAATCCGGTGCGCGAGATCGTGGCGCTTGCGCACGCGCGCGGGATTCCGGTTCTGCTCGACGGTGCGCAGACGATGGCGCACAAGCGTGTCGACGTGCAGGATCTCGGGTGTGATTTCTACGCGCTCTCCGGACACAAGATGTTCGGGCCGACAGGAATCGGCGTGCTCTACGGACGCGCGGAAGTGCTCGAAGAGATGCCTCCGTGGCAGGGCGGCGGGGATATGATCCGGCGCGTCACTTTCGAGAAAACGACTTTCAACGATCTCCCGTACAAGTTCGAAGCGGGCACGCCCGATATCGCGGCCGGCATCGGGCTCGGCGCGAGCATCGACTTTTTAGAGGGGCTCGACCTGAGCGGCGCCGCTGAATACGAGGCGGAACTGCTTCGCTACGCCGAAGACAACCTGAGCGAGCTCCCTGGAGTGCGTCTGATCGGGACCGCGCGAAAGAAATCGTCCGTCGTTTCGTTCGTGGTCGACGGCATGGGCGCGCTCGACGTCGGCACGTATCTCGATCAGCAGGGAGTCGCCGTACGCACGGGGCATCATTGCACGCAGCCGGTCATGGACCGTTTCGGCGTATCCGGAACCGTCCGTGCCTCGCTCGCCTGTTACAACAATCGCGACGACATCGACCGCCTGGTCGACGGCGTCCGCAAAGTCATTCGGATATTCCAAGGTTAAATAAAATGTCGCAGGAAATGATCAAAGAGAACGTGGTCGAGGTCCTGAAGACCGTTTACGATCCGGAGATCCCGGTGAACATCTACGACCTCGGGCTCATCTATGAGATCGACGTGGACGAAGAAGCCAACGTCTCGATCGAGATGACCTTGACGTCGCCGAACTGCCCCGAAGCGCAGACGCTGCCGATCAAAGTGGAGCAGACGGCTCTGGCGGCCGAAGGCGTGAAGACGAGCAAGGTCACGATTGTCTGGGATCCGCCATGGACGATGGACACGATGACCGAAGCGGCAAAGCTCGAACTCGGCCTGCTCTAGGCCCGTTCCCGCCCGTGCAGATGAGAATTCGCCATTCCATCCGCGCTTAGAACGGCCAGATGATCGGGATCATGATGGTCGAGATGATCCAGACGATGACGTTCAGCGGCGTCCCCACTTTCAGAAAATCCGCAAACCGATATTGCCCCGGCCCGTAGATGATCGTGTTCGTCTGGTAGCCGACCGGCGTCATGAACGAGACGGAAGCCGCGAACGTGACCGCCATCAGAAGCGGACGTGCCGAGATGCCGAGCGCGGCCGCCGTCGAGATCGCGACGGGTGCGAGAAGGGCCGCGGTCGCGCCGTTCGACATGACGGCCGTGAGCAGTGACGTGACGGCGAAGAACGCGGACACGATCGCGACCGGCCCCCAGTGACCGACGCTCGAAACGATGCCGGTCGAGAGCAGCGCGGCCGCCCCTGTCTTCTCGAGCGCGACCCCGAGCGAGAGAACCCCTGCCAGCAGCACGATGACCTGCCAGTCGATCGCGTCGTACGCCTCTTCCGCTTCGATGCAGCGCGTGATGATCATGAGCACCGAACCGATGATGGCGGTCGCGAGAATCGGGAGCACGCCGAACGCGGCGAAGCCGACGACGGACGCGACGATGACGAGCGCGGGAATCACTTTTCTCTTACGGAACGTGGGAGTGTCGACCTCGCTTACGAGAACGAAATCCGCATGCGCTTTGAGGGCCGGAAGCCGGTTTCTGCGAATCTCGAGCAGCAGGGCATCGCCTGCGCGCAGTGTGGCGGTTCGCAGATTCTCGTGCAGCAGTTCGTTCCGGTGCCGGATCGCGAGAGCGGTGGCGCCGAGAATGTTACGAAGCTGCACTTCCTGGACCGAGCGCCCGACGAACGTCGAGTTCGGCGCGATGACGGCTTCGACGAGCACCGTTTCTTCTGTCGTGAGGTCGCCCTCTTTGAGCGCGATATCCGTCCGAAGCTCGACGCCCTCTTTCTCCTGCAGCTTGCGGATCTTCTCTACATCACCGCGCACACGCAGCACGTCGCCGGCCCGCAGCACGAGATAAGGGGACGGAAGCAGGATCTGGCGGCTCTTGCGCCGTACTTCGAGCACGTCGATATCGAGATCGCGCACGATCGAGGAGTCCATGAGCGCGACGTCCACCGACGGCCCGCCCGGCTGCAGAATCACCTCGGCCAGATAATGGTTCATCCCGAACGCCTCCACGAGGTCACCGGCGGGGCGCCGTTCGGGAATCATGCGCACCCCGATCGTGAGCATGTAGGCCGTGCCGGCCACGAACAGAATGAGGCCCAGAACCGTAAACTCGAACATGCGAAACGGCTCGATCCCGGCCTGCTCGGCGATCGAGCTCACGAGGATGTTCGTCGACGTGCCGATCAGGGTGCAGGTGCCGCCGAGCATCGACGCGAACGAAAGGGGCATCAGCAGCTTCGAAGTGCTCATGCGCGTCTCTCTGGCGACGCCGAGCACGATGGGCAGGAAGATCGCGACGGCGGCCGTATTATTGATGAACATGGAGATGATGCCGATCGAAATCATGATCGAGATGAGCGCGATCGTGAAGCTCTTGCGCGCCACGCGGCCGAGCAGCTCGCCCATGAAGTTGACGGCCCCCGTCTTGAAGAGTCCGGCGCTCAATACGAACATGGCCGCGATCGTGACGGTGGCGGTGTTGCCGAAGCCGCGCAGCGCCTCGTCGGCGGTCAGAATGCCGCTGCCGAGAAGCGCGACCACGATCAGCAGCGCCACGATATCGACGCGGAGCTTCTCCGTGGCGAATAGCACGATGGACGCCGTCAGGAGCGCCAGTACGAATAGCATGGGGGTTGTCATGGGGTCAGAGGATACCGAGATCGGGCGCCCTCCGCCAAGGGGAATCGGGTGGAGTTATGGCTACTTGATGCGCTGGGGCCGCGAGCGTATGCTTCACCGTTATGAATGGAATCATCGTTGGCGCGGGAGAGGTCGGCTTTCATATTGCGGATCGTCTCTCACGCGAGGGCCATAATATCGTCGTGATCGAGCAGGACGCTGAAAGAGAGCGCCTGCTGACCTCGAAGGTCAACGCGCTGGTCGTTCATGGCAGCGGCGCGAGCACGGAAACGCTCGAACAGGCCGGAATCGAGAAAGCCGACCTCTTTATCGCCGTCACGAACCAGGACGAGGTCAACCTCGTGGCCTGTCTGCTGGCCACCCAGTACAACGTGGGGCGCAAGATCGCGCGCGTCCGGTCGCTCGAATATCACGGCGGCAAGAGCCGGCTCGACGCCGGCGACTTCGGCATCGATCTTCTCATCAACCCCCAGCGGGTCGTGGCCGAGGAAATCGTGGACGCCGTCCGCTATACCAGCGCGAACGAAGTCTCCGAGTTCGCGGACGGCCGCATCGTGTTTCTCGGCTATTCCATCGAGGAGAACAGCCCGGTGCAGGGCGTCGCTCTGAGCGACCTCGGCGAGATCCGCGGCATGTACCCCATCGTAATTGCCGCGATCGACCGCAACGGGGAGACGATCATTCCCCGCGGCGACGATCGGATCGAAAAGGGCGATATCGTTTTTTTCGTCTGCAACAAGCGCGACCTTCCGTCGGTTCGCTATCTCTTCGGCGTCGAGGCACGGGAAACGCGAAAGATCTTTCTGCTCGGAGGCGGTGGCGTCGGGCTGGCCGTCGCGCGGCTCCTTCACACCTCCGGCTACGAGGTCAAGTTGATCGAGCAGAACGCCGATCGATGCAACGAACTGGCCGATGAGCTCGAAGGCGTTCTCATTCTGAACGCGGGCGCGACGGATATCGAAACGATGCTGACCGAGGGGATCGATGAAGCGGACGTGTTCATCGCCGTCACGAACGACGACCAGACGAACATTCTGAGCTCGCTTCTCGTGAAGCGGCACGGCACGAAGCGCGTGATCGCCCTCGTCGATCAGCCCGAGCTGCTGCCGCTTGCGACTTCGATCGGGGTCGACGTAGCCATCAGTCCGCGCCTTGCCACCGCGAGCGCGGTGCTCCGCTACGTGCGAAGCGGCGAAGTGCTGAAAGTGGCGCCTGTGGATCACGGGAACGCGGAAGTGCTCGAGGTCGTGATTCCCGAGAACAGCAAACTCGTCGGAAAGAAACTGATGGATGTCCGGTTCCCCGAAGGGGCGATCGTGGGCGCGATCATGCGCGGACAGGATGCTCACATTCCGGACGGCGCCGACATGCTGGAGCGAGGGGATCGCCTGATCGTCTTCGCGCTGCCGTCGGCCACGAAGAAAGTCGAACGATTCCTTTCCTGAGCAACCCATGAATGTAAACGCAACTCTGAAAGCGCTCGGCGCGCTTCTGCTCTTCCTCGGGTTCATGCTGCTGACGCCGCTCCCGTTCTCCCTGTATTTCAAAGATGGTGCGGCCTACTCGTTTCTCCTCTCGGCAGTGGCCGCATTCGCCGCGGGCGCCGGGCTTTACTTCGCGATCCCGGGACCGATTCGCCTCAGCCATCGCGAAGGGTTCGCGATCGTTTCTCTCGGCTGGGTCGCGTTTGCCGTTTTCGGATCGCTCCCGTTCATGCTTTCCGGCGAGATCCCGCACCCGGTGGACGCGTTCTTCGAAGCGATGTCGGGCATCTCTACGACCGGCGCTACGGTGATCACGAACCTCGAACCCATCGCGAAGAGTATTCTCTTCTGGCGGGCCACGCTTCACTGGATGGGGGGGATGGGGATCATCGTGCTTACGATTGCGGTGCTCCCGTTCCTGGGTGTCGGGGGGATGCAGCTCTTTCAGGCCGAAGTGCCGGGACCGACCGCCGATCGCCTGAGCCCGCGTATCCAGGACACCGCGAAGCTTCTCTGGGGCGTCTACTTCATATTCACGCTGGCCGAACTCCTGCTTCTGATGCTCGGGGGGATGTCGTTTTTCGAAGCCATCTGTCATGCGTTCGCCACGATGGCGACAGGCGGCTTTTCAACCGAGAACGCGAGCCTCGGCGGCTTCGACAGCGCGTATCTGCAGTTCATCGTTGTCCTTTTCATGTTCCTCGCGGGGATCAACTTTTCGCTGCACTTCTATGCGCTGCGGGGCGCGGTCGGCAACTACTGGAAGAGTTCGGAGCTCAAGTTCTATCTCACGATCGTCGGCGCTTCGTTCGTCGTCGTGTTTCTCGGGAACGTGGCCGCCTACGAGTCGCATTTCCGAAACGCGCTCGACTCGGCATTTCAGGTCATCGCGATCATTACGACAACGGGGTTCGTGACCGCCGACTATGAACTCTGGCCCGTGCTCAGCCAGTACGTACTCGTGTTTCTGATGCTGCTCGGCGGCTGCGCGGGCTCTACCGCGGGGGGGATGAAGTGCGTCCGGCTGCTCCTTCTCATGAAGCACGCCTACCATCAGATCTTCCTGAACATTCACCCGCGCGGCGTCCGCAACCTCAAGATCGATCACAAGACCGTGCCGAACGAAGTCATTCAGGGCGTGCTCGGATTCTTTGCGCTCTACATCGGGATTTTCGTCGGTGGATCGATGGTCATGGCCTTTCTCGGACTCGACTTCATGACAGCCGCCGGTTCCGTGATCGCGTGTCTCGGGAACGTCGGGCCGGGGCTCGGCGAGGTAGGGCCGACCGACAACTTCGCACAGATTCCTGCTCTCGGAAAGCTCGTGCTGGCGGGGCTCATGCTGCTCGGTCGTCTCGAGATCTTCACGCTGATCGTGCTCGCTTTTCCGTCGTTCTGGAAGCGCTGAGAGACCGAAGCCGCGCCCTGTTCCGCCATTTTTCGTTGCGCGGACGGCCCTTATCTCGCACACTGGAACAGGAAATATCCAGTAACTCCAACTGCCGAAAGAGATCCATGGGCGAACAGGACGTAAAGTCCGCCGGCGGACACGAGGCACGACGCGCCTTCATGAAGGCGCTTCTGAACGATCTGCGCGCTTTCGAGCACATGCTCGAGGCCGGCATGATCGAGTCCGGCGTGCGCCGGATCGGAGCCGAGCAGGAGATGTTCCTCGTGGACTCCGCCTGGCAGCCGTCCGCCTCCGCCGTCCAGATTCTCGAAGCGATGGGCGATCCCCATTTCACGACGGAACTCGCGCAGTTCAACCTGGAGTTCAACCTCGACCCGCTCGTGTTCGGCGGCGATTGTCTGAGCCGCATGGAAACGCAACTGAACGCGCTGCTCGACAAAGTACGGGCGGCGGCATCGAACCTCGGAACGCAGATCGTTCTCGCGGGCATTCTGCCGACGCTGCGCCAGTCGCACCTCGGCATCGAGAACATGACGCCGAACCCCCGATATTACGCGCTGAACGATGCCCTTACTTCGCTCCGCGGTTCGGACTACGATCTGCGCATCAAGGGCGCGGATGAAATCCTCGTACGCCACAACTCGGTCATGTACGAAGCGTGCAACACGAGCTTTCAGGTCCACTTTCAAACGGGCCCGGACGAGTTCGCGAAGCTTTATAATGTAGCGCAGGCGGTCACGCCTCCCGTGATGGCGGCCGCCACGAACTCGCCGATCCTGTTCGGGCGCCGGCTCTGGAAGGAAACGCGGATCGCGCTCTTCCAGCAGGCCGTCGACACGCGCAGCAGCGGCAGCCACGCGCAGGAGCGGGAAGCGCGCGTTACGTTCGGGCGTCGCTGGCTCGACGAATCGGTGCTCGAAATCTTCCGCGAGGATATTGCGCGGTTCCGCGTCGTGCTGAGTTCGGATCAGTCGGACGATCCGTTTGCGGATCTGGCCAAAGGCATTGCTCCGCAGCTCCGGGCGCTCCGGCTTCACAACGGCACCGTTTATCGCTGGAACCGCCCCTGTTACGGCATTCTCGACGGCGTTCCCCATATCCGGATCGAAAACCGCGTTCTCCCTGCCGGGCCGAGCATCCTCGACGAAGTCGCGAACGCCGCGTTCTGGTTCGGGCTGATGTCGGGAGTTTCGGACGAGTATCCCGATATTGCGAAGGTCCTCGATTTCGACGACGTGCGGAGCGATTTCACCGCCGCCGCCCGGCTCGGGCTCGACGCCCAGCTTTCGTGGGTCGAGAAGAAGTCGGTCCCTGCCGAAGAACTGATCTGCAAAGTCTTTCTGCCGCTCTCGCGTGAAGGTCTCAAGTCGCGCGGGATCGATTCGAGTTCGATCGACCGCTATCTGGGTGTGATCGAGGAACGAGT
The DNA here is from genome assembly GCA_029262235.1 of Candidatus Eiseniibacteriota bacterium. Taxonomy (GTDB): domain Bacteria; phylum Orphanbacterota; class Orphanbacteria; order Orphanbacterales; family Orphanbacteraceae; genus JABDJQ01. The sequence continues at coordinate 314,068 of JAJCZU010000002.1, forward strand.
GGACGCCAAGAAAACCGGGGCTCACTGGACCATGGGGTCGCTTTCCGCTCTCAAGGGATCACTCGGCGACCGCCTCACGGCGATTACGGCATCGATGGTGCGGAACCAGAAAGAGGGGACGCCGGTTGCCCAGTGGAAGCCGGCCTGCTTCGAAGACAGCGGCGCCTGGCGCCATAACTTCCTGCGGGTCGAACAGCTCATGCGGACCGACATCTTCACCGTGAACGAGGAAGAGATCGTGGATCTGGTCGCGAACCTGATGGACTGGGAAAAGATTCGCCACGTGCCTGTCGAAGACAATCAGAACCGGCTCGTGGGGCTCGTGTCCCATCGTTCCCTGCTTCGTTACCTTGCCAGCGAGCGACGTTCGAAGGACGAGTCGGTGCCGGTGCGCGAGATCATGCAGAAGAACCCGATCACCACCAGTCCCGACGCCAGTACTCTCGAGGCCATGGAAGTCATGCGCCGTGCCCGGATCGGTTGCCTGCCCGTTGTGCGGGAGGGCCATCTCGTCGGACTTCTGACCGAGCGCGACTTCATGGAGATCGCGGGTCAGCTGATCGAAGAGAAGCTGCGGGAAAGCAGCGGATAGACCAACACATCATGGGCGAACGTATCATCGGCAGCTACCACACCGGGCTTCCCGGGCGCACATTTCTGGGCGTGGGAGGACTTCACGGGAACGAACCCGCGGGAGGCCTTGCGCTCAGCCGCGTAATCAACACACTCCGCGAACAATCGATACCCGTGCGCGGTCGCATCGTCGCGCTTTCGGGACACCTGGAAGCGCAGGCGCGCCACGTGCGTTTCATCGATGAAGATCTGAACAGGCTGTGGACGCCGGAGCGCGTGGCGCGCATCGTCGCCGGCGAGATCAGGACCGCGGAGGAACGGGAAGCGAGCGAACTCCTTGCTGCGTTCGAAACCGTGTTCGACGAAGCCGACGACGAAGTCATCTTCATGGATCTGCACACGACGTCCGCCGACGGGGACCCGTTCACTTTCGTAGGCGACACGCTTCGCAATCGCGAGCTCGCGCGCGACTTTCCCGTGCCCCTCATTTTCGGCCTCGAAGAGCAGCTCGACGGCGGGCTCACCGAATACCTCGGCAATCGCGGCTGCCGCACGATCGGATTCGAAGGCGGGCAGCACGACGACCCTGCTGCGGTCGAATACAACGAAGCCGCGATCTGGATCGTGCTGACGACCGCCGGCATCGTTTCACGCGACCGCGTACCGCGCTATCAGGAGCTCGTGAGCAAACTGCGCGGCGCGACCGAGGGAAAGCCGTCGGTTCTCGAAATTCGTTATCGCTACCCGATTCACGTGCGCGAAGATTTCGAAATGCTGCCCGGATTTCGCAATTTCCAGCGCGTGAAACGGGATCAGCTCCTTGCGCGCGATCAAGGGTCGGAGGTGCGCGCCGAAGAGACCGGCCGGATTCTGCTGCCGCTCTATCAGGCGCTCGGTACGGACGGCTTCTTCATCTCGCGCCCGTTCAACGCTTTCTGGCTCAGCGTCTCGGCCATGCTTCGCAAACTCCACTTCGACCGATGGGTCGTCCGCTTTCCCGGAGTCGGTCCCGAACCGGACTCGAATTACGTGCGCGTCGACCCGAGTGTCGCGCGCTGGTACGTGATCGAAATCTTTCATCTGCTCGGCTTTCGCAAACATCGCCCGCGTGACGGCGTTCTGATCCTGTCGCGTCGCAAGTACGATCTGGAGGCGCCGTCGCGCGTCGAACCGCTGACGGGGGACATGCACTGATGCGCACATCCGATCATGTACTTCCCGCCGACCCCGCTGCGGCGCTCACGACGCTGAGAGATCTGTCGAAGGATCGTGCGGTGCTCGTGTTCAAGCGAAGCGGCCGGTGCGGAATCAGCCACTGGGCGGAGTCGGAACTGGAGCAGTTTCTTCAGTCATACAAGGGCACGCTTCCCGAGCTCGTTTTTATCGACGTGCTGAAGGAGCGCTCGCTCGCGCGCGGCCTTACCGCGGAACTCGACCTCACGCACCAGTCGCCCCAGGCGCTTCTTTTTGCAGACGGGGAACTGAAATGGGCGCAAAGTCATCACGGACTCGATTCGGACGGATTCTCAGAAGCCATGGACAACCTGGCGCGTTGACTTTCGGCCGGATGCGCATCCCCGTCCCCACGCTTCGCGCGATCCTCGCGGTTCCCGTTGTCTTTTCGTTCTCTGCGATCCTCGTACCTTTCCTGCTTCTGTTTCTCGATTGCGGACGCGAAACGAAAGAGAGCGTGTTCGTCTTCGCCGCCGCCTCGCTCACCCGTCCTCTTCGCGAGGTCGCCACTCTTTACGAATCACGTTACCCGCACGAACGAATCGATCTGCAGTTCGCGGGCTCCCACGTTCTGGCCGCGCAGATTCGCGACGGAGCTCCGGCCGATCTGTATCTGGCGGCCGGCAGGGAGGCGCTGGCGGCGTTGCCGGAGAAGGCGCGCGCTTCGGAGCCGCTGCTGTTCGCGGAGTCCCGTCTTGCCTGGGTGTTCCGGAAGGGGCTCATGAGGCCCGCAAGCGTCACGGACTGGCTGCGGGAAGACGGCGGAACGCTTGTGATCGGCGTCAAAGACGTACCGGTGGGGCACTACGCGCGCACATATCTCGCGCGCCTCATGCCGGAAGAAGTGTGGGGCCGGCGGGTCGTGAGCCATGAGGCGGACGTCCGCTCCGTGTGGGGGAAAGTGATGCTCGGCGAGGCGGATGCGGGTATCGTCTACACGACGACGCCGGACGAAGGGCACGAGCTTACGGTGGTATCCGTGCCCGACTCACTCGGCCCGCGCGTCGAGTACCTCGCGGTTCTGCTCGAGAACGGCCGGAACGCGGCGGGGGCGGCTCGTTTTCTCGCATTTCTTACAGGAGAGGAGGGACGCGTGATCCTCGCGAAGAACGGTCTCGCACTCGGAGCATCACAGTGACCATGCTCTCGTCAACGCGGTCACCGCTCACGACTCTGTTCCGCGCGCTCGCCGGCATCCTCGTGCTCTTTCTGCTGCTGCCGCTGATTGCCGCGACGCTCCGGCTTCCGTGGGGGAGCATCGGCCGCTATCTGTCCGCGCCCGCGTTTCGTGAAGCGCTGTTTCTATCGTTCCTCGTTTCGACGATCGCACTCGTTCTCGTTGTCCTGCTCGGTTTTCCGCTTGCGTGGATTCTGGCGCACATGAAGGAGGGCCGCGCGGGACTGCTGCGCACTCTCGTAACGCTGCCGATGGTGCTGCCTCCGGTCGTGGCCGGTGTCGTTCTATTGTCGGCGTTCGGGAGAGAGGGATTGCTGGGCCCGCTGCTCGGCCTGCTGCAGATACAGATTCCGTTTCACATGAGCGGCGCGGTGCTTGCGGCCACGTTCGTGAGCGCGCCCTTTTTCGTGCTGACGGTAGAAGCCGGGCTGCGCGCGCTCGATCCCGGACTCGACGGCGCGGCTGCCACACTCGGCGCGCGCGACTTCCGCATTCTGACGCGCATCACGATTCCGCAGCTCATCCCTTCGCTCGCCAGCGGTGCCGCGCTCAGCTGGGCGCGTGCTCTCGGCGAGTTCGGCGCCACGATCACGTTTGCGGGGAACGTGCGCGGGCGCACGCAGACATTGCCGCTTGCCGTTTACGAGATCCTGCAGACCGACTACGATGGGGCGATGGTCGCGAGCTTCGTACTGCTCGCGATCTCTCTGCTGGTACTCGTTTCGTTTCGCAGAAAATGGGGGAGGGGTGCATGAGTCTCGCCGTCGACATCCGCGCGCAGCGCGGCACGTTCACGCTCGACGTGGCGTTCGAGTGCCCTGCCGGCGGGCGCGTGGCGATCCTCGGGCGGAACGGGTCCGGCAAGACGAGCCTCGTGCACGCGATCGCGGGACTTCTTCCGATCGAAAGCGGCTCGATCCGGTTCGGGGAGGAAACGTGGCTCGACAGCGAGAACCGTATCTTCGTGGCGCCGCCCGGGCGCAGCATCGGCGTGCTCTTCCAGGAACTCCGGCTCTTTCCTCATCTCACCGTGCTCGACAACATCATGTTCGGCCTTCGAGCGCGGGGGATTGCACCTCGTGAGGCGAAGGCCGAGGCCGAAAAATGGCTTCAGGAGGTGGGGCTTTCGGATCGGGCGAAACTGCTCCCCACGACTCTTTCCGGAGGCGAAGCGCAGCGGGTCGCGCTCGTGAGGGCGATGGCCACGCGCCCGCAGATACTGCTGCTCGACGAACCGCTGGCGAGTATCGATCAGGAGCTCCGGGCCCCCACGCTCCTGCTGATCAGGAACCTCGTCCGCGAGTACGAGGGGACCGTGCTGCTCGTGACCCACGACCCCGATCTCGCATCCTCGTTCGTGGACCGCTACATACTGCTCGAAAACGGTCGTATTCGCGGCCAGGGGCCCGTTTCCGACCTCGAAGCCTGACGCCCGCGAGCCCCCGCTCCCGTTTGTTCCATTTCCGGGCCCGGTGTACAATGGGCGCGATGAAAGCCGTTGTCATACGCAAGCATGGCGGCCCGGACGCCCTCTCTTTCGAAGACGTGCCCGATCCCGTCGCGGGGCCCGGGGAAGTCGTCGTATCCGTACGCGCGGTGGGAATCAATCATCTGGACCTCTGGGTACGGAAGGGCGTGCCGGGACACGTGTTCCCGCTCCCGATGATCCCGGGGAACGACGTGGCCGGCGTGATCGAATCCGTCGGCGCCGGAGTCCGGAACGCGGAGCCCGGCGACGCCATTATCGTGGCGCCCGGAATCTCGTGCGGCGTCTGCATCGCCTGTCAGGAAGGGCGCGATCATCACTGCCCGCGCTACGGCATCCTGGGCGAAACGCGCGACGGCGGTTACGCGGAACGCATTGCGGTTCCCTGCGCCAACGTAATGCCGAAACCGACGAATTTGTCGTTCGAAGAGGCGGCTTCGATGCCCCTCGCGTTTCTGACGGCCTGGCACATGCTTGTGGGGCGCGCGAAACTGCGGGCGAACGAAACGGTACTCGTGCAGGCGGCGGGCAGCGGCGTGAGTTCCGCTGCGGTGCAGATCGCGAAGCTGATGCACGCGGATGTCATCGCCACCGCCGGGAGCGAACAGAAGCGTGAGCAGGCGCGCGCGCTCGGCGCGGATCAAGTTCTCGATTCGCGCGACCCGGGCCTGGCGAAACAGGTGAAAGCGCTGACGAACGGGCGCGGGGCCGACGTCGTGATCGATCACGTGGGCGAGGCGACATGGGAAGCGAGTACGAAGTCGCTCGCGTGGCAGGGTCGTTTCGTGACCTGCGGGGCGACGACGGGAGCCAGCGTGAATCTGAATCTGAGCCACCTGTTCTTCAAGTCGCTCTCGATTCTCGGTTCGACGATGGGAAGCAAAGGGGAACTGCGCGAAATTCTGGCGCATGCGGAGCGGGGCCGGCTGAAGCCCGTGCTTGCCCGTTCACTGCCCCTGACCGAAGCAAGGGAAGCGCATCGCATGCTCGAAGCGCGCGAGGTGTTCGGAAAGCTGGTGCTCGTACCGTGACGTATCAAACGATTCGATTCGAAGAGAAGGACGGGGCCGGAGTCTGCACGTTCGATCGCCCGGATGTCAGGAACGCGCTGAACGAAGAGATGGTCGGCGAGATCCGTTCGCTGCTGCATGAAGTGACCGCGGGCGGAACGTGCCGCGCGCTCATTTTTACGGGCGCGGGCAGCTCGTTTCTTGCCGGCGCCGACATTGCCGAACTGCGCGAGCGCCGCGCGGGCGATGCCCTGAGAAGAATTAATGCCGCGCTCTTTCGCGAAGTGGAGCAGCTCGCGGTTCCCACGATTGCGGCCATTCATGGTTACGCGCTTGGCGGCGGTCTCGAATTCGCGCTCGCCTGCGACCTGCGTGTCGTGGCCGAAGACGCGAAGCTGGGACAGCCTGAAGTGGCGCTCGGCATCATGCCCGGCGCCGGGGCGACCTATCGCCTGCCCCGGATTGTGGGGCTCGGGCGGGCGAAGGAGCTGATTTACACAGGACGCATGATCGGCGGAGCGGAAGCGCTCGCGATGGGTCTCGCCAATCGCGTGGTCCCGCGCGAATCGGTGCTCGAGGAAGCGCGCTCTCTCGCGACCGCGATCGCGAAGAACGGCGCGCTGGCCGTGCGACTCGCGAAGACCGCTCTGAACCACGCGCACGAACTCTCCACGGACGCCGGCCTGGCGCTCGAATCGGTTTCGCAGGCCGTGCTGTTCGATGATGACGAAAAAAACGAGCGGATGACCCGCTTTCTGGAACGGAAGCAAGCAAAGGAATCCTGATGGAAGCGACGCAGAAAGATAAGCAGATGGTGCGCTTCGATACGCACCCCGACCGCTACAAACACTGGAAGTTGAGTTTCGACGGCAACACGGCCAAACTCGGCATGGACGTCGCCGAAGACGGCGGCCTGCGCGACGGCTACGCGCTCAAGATGAACTCGTACGACCTCAGCGTCGATATCGAACTTGCCGACGCGCTCGAACGCATCCGCTTCGAGCATCCGGAAGTGAAGGCGGTTCTCGTGACTTCGATGCTGGACCGCGCGTTCTGCGCCGGCGCGAACATCTTCATGCTCGGCAAAAGCGACCACGGATTCAAAGTGAACTTCTGCAAGTTCACGAACGAGACGCGATGCGGCATTGAAGACGCAAGCGAAACTTCCGATATCAAGTTTCTGTGCGCCGTAAACGGAATCTGCGCCGGGGGCGGCTACGAACTCGCGCTCGCCTGCGACGAGATCCATCTGATCGACGACGGAAACTCGGCCGTCAGCCTGCCCGAAGTTCCGCTTCTCGGCGTGCTGCCCGGCACGGGCGGTCTTACGCGCGTGATCGACAAACGCAAAGTGCGACGCGACCGCGCCGACTTCTTCTCGACCGTGGCCGACGGCGTGAAGGGGAAGCGCGCGAAGGAGTGGGGCCTTGTCGACGACGTGTACATGGGAAGCAGGTACGAGGAACAGATCGTCGGCCGCGTGAAGGAACTCGCCGCGCAGTCGTCTCGCCCGGACGGGCTCACGGGGATCACGCTCGACCCGATCGAGATACCGAGCGACGGCAACGACATCGAACTCGAGTCCGTATCGTTCCGGTTCGACCGTGCGCAGCGCCTCGGTACACTGACCGTGCGAGGACCTTCGGGCGCGCAGCCGACCGACCCCGAAGCCATTCACGCGGCCGGGTCAGATTACTGGCCGCTTCGGGCGTTTCGTGAACTCGACCGTATTCTGCTGCATTTGCGCCTGAACGAACCGGAGATCGGGACCGTTCTCGTGAAAAGCGAAGGGGACGCAGCCGCGGTTCTGGCCGCGGATGCCGTGCTCGACAAACATCGCGATCACTGGCTCGTGAACGAAATCATCCAGTACATCAAACGAACGCTGAAGCGCGTCGATTACACGGCGAAAAGTTTTCTCGGCGTGATCGAGCCGGGCTCCTGTTTCGCGGGAACGCTGCTCGAACTCATTCTTTGTTCCGATCGTTCCTATATGCTCGACGACCCGGATCGGCCGGTTGCGATCGACCTTTCCGTGATGAACGGCGGATCCTATCCCATGGGCAACGGTCTTACGCGGCTTGCCACGCGCTTCCTGAATGATCCCGACAAGCCGGCAGAGTTGCTCGCGCATGGTGAAGCGTTCGACGCGCTCGAAGCGGAGGAATCCGGTCTTGTGACATTTGCGCCGGATGATATAGATTGGGATGACGATGTGCGTTTCGCGATCGAAGAGCGCACATCCCTTTCGCCGGACGCCCTGACCGGCATGGAAGCGAACCTGCGCTTCGGCGGTCCCGAGACGATGGAGACGAAGATCTTCGGTCGTCTGACCGCCTGGCAGAACTGGATATTCCAGCGCCCGAACGCCGTTGGCGAACGGGGCGCTCTCAAGATTTACGGACAAGCGGGAATCAGGCCGGAGTTCGACTGGAGGAGAACCTAGCATGCTGTCTTCGGAACGGATTCCGAACAACGTCTACCTGAGCGACAACAAACGACTGCAGCGCGCGCTCGAGCGGTGGCAGCCGAAGTTTCTCGACTGGTGGAGGGATATGGGGCCGGAAGGGTTCCAGGACGCGCACAAAGTCTACCTGCGAACGGCCATCAGCGCCGACGCCAAGGGGTGGGCGAACTTTGACTACGTGCGCATGCCCGAGTACCGCTGGGGAATCTTCCTTGCGGAACCGGAGCATGACCGCAAGATCGGGTTCGGCGACCTCATGGGGCGCGACGTCTGGCAGGAAGTGCCGGGTGAGTTCCGGAACCCGCTTCGCCGCCTGATCGTGACGCAGGGAGACACGGAGCCCGCCTCGGTCGAACAGCAGCGTCTGCTCGGGCAGAACTGTCCTTCGCTTTACGACCTCCGCAACATCTTCCAGGTGAACGTCGAAGAAGGGCGCCATCTGTGGGCCATGGTCTATCTGCTGCATTCGTACTTCGGTCGCGACGGTCGCGACGAAGGGGATGCGCTGCTCGAACGCACGTCCGGGAGCGAGGACAAGCCGCGCATCCTGAGCACGTTCAACGAGCCCATCACGAACTGGCTCGACTTCTACATGTTCGCGATGTTCACGGACCGCGACGGCAAGTACCAGCTGCTCGCGCTGGCCGAGTCGAGCTTCGATCCGCTGAGCCGCACCACGCGCTTCATGCTCACGGAAGAAGCGCATCACATGTTTGTCGGCGAGACCGGAATCGCGCGCGTGATCGAGCGGTGCTGTCAGCTGCTGAAGGAATCGACCGGCATGGCGGAAGACGTGCGCAGGCTCGGGGGAATCGATCTTCCCACGATCCAGAAGCATCTGAACCTCTGGTTCACGCTCAGCCTCGATCTGTTCGGCGGGGAGATTTCTTCGAACGCCGCGTCGTTTTTCGCGAACGGTCTGAAAGGGCGTCCGCACGAGATGCGCTTCGAGGACCACGTGGCGAAGGAGGGGATCTACGATGTTCCCGTTCCTGAAAACGGCGATCTGAAGAACGAGTCGGTACCACTCAGAAACGCGATGAACGAAGTGAACCGCGACTCGTATATCGAAGACTGCGAGAAGGGGCTCGTGCGCTGGAACCGCGTGCTCGAAAAGTACGGCATGAGCGACCGCCTCTATCTTCCGAACAAGCGTTTCAATCGTCACATCGGAATCTATGCCGGCCATCACTTCGATCCGCAGGGCCACCCGATCAGCGATGAGAAGTGGGAGCTTCACAGGGACGACTGGCTTCCGAGCGCGGCCGACAAGCGGTATATCGAAAGTCTGCAGGCATCGCCGGTGTTCGAGCCTGGCAAGATGGCGAACTGGATCGCGCCGCCCCGCCGCGGGATCAACGGCCAGCCGATCGACTTCGATTACGTGCGCGTGGAAGCGTAAGAAATGACGAGGGTTGCGTTCCTGTTCGCGGCCCTTTTGACCCTGACATGTACTCCCGCCCCGAAGTTCGACATCGTGCTTCGGGGCGGTTTCGTTTATGACGGGACGGGCGCGCCGCCGGTGCGCGCGGACGTCGGCCTCCTGGGCGATCGGATCGTCGCGGTCGGGAACCTGGACGGTTTGCCGGCGGGAGAGATTCTCGATGTTACCGAACTCGCCGTCGCCCCCGGTTTTATCAACGTGCTGAGCTGGGCACCGCTGCCGCTGCTTGCGGACGGCCGCTCGTTCTCGGACCTCTATCAGGGCATCACGCTCGAAGTGTGCGGAGAGGGCTGGTCGGAAGGGCCCTTGAGCGACACGATGCGCGTGAAGAAAGTCCATGACCGGGACGGTGTGGTTCTGGAAAAGGCTCCCTGGATTACGCTCGCCGGGTTTCTCGAATATCTTGTCGACCGTGGTATCGCGTGCAACGTCGCTTCGTTCGTCGGCGCAGGGACGGTGCGCGAGCATGTACTCGGGTACGACAATCGGCCCCCGACCGGCGAAGAGCTTGCGCGCATGTGTGATCTCGTGCGCGACGCGATGACGGAGGGTGCGCTCGGCGTCGCGTCGGCCCTCATCTATACGCCGGGACTTTACGCGGGCACGGAGGAACTGATCGCGCTGGCTTCTGTCGCGGCGGAGTACGATGGCGTGTATGCGTCGCACCTGCGGAGCGAAGGGGACCGATTTCTCGAAGCACTTGACGAGTTTCTTCGCATCGTGCGCGAGTCGGGAGCGCGCGGCGAAGTCTACCATTTGAAAGCGGCAGGGCGTTCGAACTGGTCGAAGCTCGAAGACGCGATCGAAAAAATCGAGTCGGCCCGGGCGGAAGGGCTCGCCGTCGGCGCGGACATGTACTGTTACGAAGCGGCGTGGACAGGTCTCGACGCATCGATGCCGGAGTGGGTGCTTGCCGGCGGAAACGAGGCGTGGTTCGATCGGCTCGACGATCCCGGGACGGCCGATCGGCTCGAACGTGAACTGCGCGATCCCACATCTGAATTCGAGAGCTTCTATCGCATGGCGGGCTCTCCGGAAGCCGTGATGCTCGTCGGATTCCAAACGAAAGAGTATCGCGGGTATACGGGCATGACGCTGGCGGAAGTCGCGCGCATGCGGGGCGTGACGCCGGAACGGGCGATGATCGATCTCGTGCGCGGTGACCGGAGCCGGGTCGGCACTGTCTATTTCGTCATGTCCGAAGAGAACGTCGCACGCAAGGTCGGGCTGCCCTTCATGAGCTTCGGCTCGGACGAGCGCTCTGTCGTGCCGGAAGGGGCGGTGCTCGAGAGCAATCGGCATCCGCGTGCGTACGGCAACGTCGCGCGGCTGCTCGGCCGCTTCGTGCGCGAGGAGGGCATGATGCCGCTCGAGGAGGCGATCCGAAAGCTGACGTCCATGCCCGCGCGCCACCTGGGCCTCGACGAGAGAGGGGAGCTTCGCGAGGGCTTCCATGCGGACGTCGTTGTCTTCGATCCGGAAACGATTGCGGACAAGGCGACGTACGCCGAGCCGCATCAGCTCGCTGTCGGAGTCAGTCACGTGATCGTGAACGGCACTCTCGTGCTGCGCGACGGCGAGTTTACGGGCGCGCTTCCGGGGCGTGTCGTGCGGGGCCCCGGCTACTCCGGGCGAGGGCTCGGTACCAACGACCCGGACACGAGGTAGACTCATGCGCTACGACTCCGACATCGTCGTGATCGATCTCGAGGCAACAGCCGAAGCGCGCGGTCGCTTCAAGATGAACGAGGCGAACATCATCGAGATCGGGGCGGTGCGACTCGACCGTCGCACGCTCGACGTCGTCGACACATTCAGCGAACTCATTCGCCCCCGCGATTATCCGATCACGCCCTTCATCACGGAACTCACGGGCATTACGGATGAGATGCTGGCGGAGAAGGACACGTTCGACGGCGTCATCAAGCGCTTCATTGAGTGGTACGGTCCGCGCAATCATGCGGTGCTGGCATCGTACGGCGTCTACTACGATATTCCGCTGCTCCGAACCGAATGCGCGCGCTTTCATATTACGTTCAAGGAGCACTGGGTGGGGGGCGCGATCGACGTCCGCACCGCGGCGCTGATCTGGCTTGCGGATCATCACGAAGCGACCGACGGCCTGACGATCGAGCGCGCCCTGAAGCTCATGGAGCTCGACCACCTGGGGCTCACGTTTCACCGCGCACTCGACGACGCGAAGGCCGGAGCCGCCATACTGCAGAAGGTGCATCTGGGAGAGGCGTCCGTATAGCCTTTCCCCTTGCCTGGATCCGGTCGCAATCCTACACTCGAAGCTCCGCAGAAGCAGATTTCACGATCCGAAACGGACGAATCCGGGCATTTCCGGGGGTAACGATATGACACAGAAAGAGGGCACGGCCCGCCTGGTGGACTACCGGGTGGAAGACGGCGTGGGCATTCTCACGCTGACCGATCCGCCCGCCAACACGTATACGTATGAAATGATGCAGCACTTCGACGAAGCAATTCTCGAAGCGCGCATGGACGAACGCGTTCACGTGATCATGGTGCGCGGCGACGGCGAGAAGTTCTTCTGCGCCGGCGCGAACATCAACATGCTCACGACCGTGACACCGCAGTTCAAATACTATTTCTGCCTGCACGCGAACGAGACCATGTCGCGGCTCGAGCAGACACCGAAGCTCACGATTGCGGCGCTGAACGGACACACGGTGGGCGGCGGCCTCGAGGTCGCGCTTGCCTGCGACCTGCGCATCGCGCGCGAGGGCGGGGGCAAAATCGGACTTCCCGAGGTCAATCTCGGCGTGCTGCCCGGGACCGGCGGGACGCAAAGGCTCGCGCGCCTGATCGGGAAGTCGAAGGCGATCGAGCTCATGGCGCTCGGCTCGACGTTCTCGTTCGACGAAGGCGCCGCTCTCGGCCTCATCAACAAGATCCTGCCCGCGGGCAACTTCCAGGATGACGCCATGGCGTACGCGAAGCAGTTCGTGCCGCCGGCGAAAGCCTCGAAGGCTGTCGGGCTGATCAAGCGCGCCGTCGTTTCAGGAATCGAAGTGCCGCTCGAATCGGGGCTGGCGCTCGAACGCGAACTGCAACAGCAGCTCTTCCAGAGCGAGGACTCCCGCGAGGGACTTCTCGCCTATGTGGAAAAGAGAAAACCGGAGTTTCGAGGAAAATGAGAACCGATCTGTTCATCAACAACGAATGGCGCAACGCGTCGGACGGCGGCACGTTCCCCGTGACGAACCCGGCGACTGAAGAAGTGCTCTGCAAAGTCGCGAAAGCGACGGACGCCGATGTCGACGCCGCGGTGCAGGCCGCACGCGCGTGCTTCGAGTCGAAAGAGTGGAAGCGGCTTTCCGCGCGCCGGCGCGGGGCCATGCTGCTGAAAGCGGGCGACCTGCTCGAGTCGCGCATCAAGGAGTTCGCAAAACTCGAGTCGCAGCACAACGGGAAAACGTTCTTCGAAGCGAAGATCGAGATCTCGATGACGGTGTCGACCCTTCGGTACTATGGCGGGCTCGCCGACAAGATCGAAGGGAAGACCGTGCCGGTCGAAGGGCCGTTTCTCGTGTACACGCGGCGCGAACCGCTCGGCGTCGTGGGCGCGATCGTGCCGTGGAACTTCCCGCTGAACCTCGCGAGCTGGAAGTTTGCGCCGGCGCTTGCCGCCGGATGTACGGTCGTTTTAAAGCCCGCGTCCGAAACTCCGCTTACGGCGCTGCTCTTCGGCGAGATCATCCAGGAAGCCGGATTCCCGCCCGGCGCATTCAATGTGATTTCGGGCGGCGGTTCGACCGCGGGCATGTCACTCGTGAAACATCCTGGCGTCGACAAGATCGCGTTCACCGGTTCGACCGAAGTCGGGCGCGTGATCATGAAAGAGGCGGCGAAGAGCAACAAGCGCCTTTCACTCGAACTCGGCGGCAAGAGCCCGAACGTGATTTTTGCCGACGCCGATATCGAGGCGGCGATCCGCGGCGCGCAGACCGGCATCTTCTACGGGAAGGGCGAAGTATGCGCGGCCGGTTCGCGGCTGCTCGTCGAAAAGAGCGTGCACGACCAGGTCGTGGAGCAGCTTGCGGCGCGCGCGGCCAAACTCACGCCCGGCGATCCTCTCGCGAAAGAGACGCGCATGGGCGCCGTCGTCTCGCAGTCTCAGCAGGAGAGCGTGATGGGTTACGTCGCGCGCGGTGTCGAAGAGGGCGCGAAGCTCGTGGCCGGCGGGAAGAAGGCCCAGGTCGACGGCAAGGGGTACTTCGTGGAGGCCACGGTCTTCGACAACGTCACTTCCGATATGACGATCGCGCGCGAAGAGATCTTCGGCCCGGTTCTTTCGGTGCTCGAGTTCGACGATTTCGATCAGGCGGCGCACATCGCGAACGAAACGGCGTACGGGCTTGCGGCCGGCATCTGGACGCGCGATATCGGAAAAGCGCATCGCCTGGCGCAGGAGATTCAGGCCGGCACGGTGTGGATCAACGCGTACAACTATTACGATACGGCGGCGCCGTTCGGCGGCTTCAAGGCCTCCGGCTTCGGGCGCGAACTCGGGCGCGAGGCGATGGACGCCTATCTCGAAACGAAAACGGTCTGGGTGAACCTTGTCTGAGTCGTTCCTCTACGAGGCCGTGCGGACGCCGATCGGCACGCACGCCGGAGCGCTTGCGTCCGTGCGCCCGGACGATCTCGCGGCGATCGCAATCAAAGCCGCACTGGAACGGTCGGGCGCCGACCCGGCCGCGATCAGCGACGTCATTCTGGGCTGCTCGAATCAGGCGGGCGAGGACAATCGAAACGTGGCGCGCATGGCCCTTCTGCTTGCGGGGCTTCCGATCGAAATTCCCGGCATGACGGTGAACCGTCTCTGCGGGTCCGGACTGCAGGCGGTCATCAGTGCCATGCACGCGATCCGGGCCGGCGAGGGTGAGCTGTTCGTCGCCGGCGGCGTCGAAAGCATGTCCCGGGCGCCTTACGTTCAGCTGAAGTCCGGTGTGCCTTACGACCGCACAACTCCCTCGATCGCCGACTCCACCGTAGGCTGGCGCTTCGTAAACCCGCGCATGCATCGTGAGTGGACGATTTCGCTCGGCGACACGGCAGAGGTCGTGGCCGAGCGCTATCACATCACGCGTGAAGAGCAGGACGAGTTCGCGCTGGCGAGCCAGTCGAAGGCCGAGAGCGCGATCAAGGGCGGCGCATTCGCGGACGAAATCGTACCCGTACCCGTGCCGCAGCGAAAAGGCGATCCCGTGATCGTCGATACGGACGAACATCCGCGCTTCGGGATGACAATGAAGAAGCTCGCGCGCCTGCAGCCCGTATTCCGGCGCGAAGGAACGGTGACCGCCGGCAATGCGAGCGGCATCAACGACGGGGCCGCGGCCCTGATCGTCGCCGGTGAGCGCGAAGATCACGGCAAGCCGATCGCGCGCCTCGTTTCGTCGGCCGTCGCAGGCGTCGATCCCTCGTGCATGGGGCTCGGGCCGATTCCGGCAACCCGCCGGGCTCTGGAACGGGCGGGGCTTACGATCGGGGACATCGACCATGCCGAGATCAACGAAGCGTTTGCGGCGCAGGCGATCGCGTGCATGCGCGAACTCGGCCTGCCCGAAGAACGCGTGAATCCATACGGCGGCGCGATCGCAATCGGACATCCGCTCGGCGGCAGCGGCGCACGGATCCTCGTCACGCTCGCGCATGGCCTCAAACGAACCGGCAAACGATACGGCCTCGCGACGATGTGTATCGGCGTCGGGCAGGGAATCGCGCTGATCATCGAGGCGATCCACGACTGATGAAAACCTACGTGCGTTACGAGCAGGATGCGCAAGGCATCGCGACGATCACGCTCGACAGGCCGCGCACCCGAAACGCCTTTGACGACGTCATGGCCTCTCAGATGGTGGCGCGCTTTCGTGAGGCGACACGCGACCCGGACTGCCGGGTTCTGATCGTGACGGGGGCGGGCGATTCGTTCTGCGCCGGCGGCGATCTGCAGTATATGGAGAAAGCCGTCGCGGACGGCCGCACGGACGACGCGATGAAGCTCGTGCTGCGCGGCACGGAAGTCGTGCGACTCGTGCACGGAGCGCCGATGCCCGTGATCGCGGCGCTGAACGGGCCCGCTGTGGGCGGCGGAGCCTCGCTCGCGCTCGCATGCGACCTGCGCCTGGCGCGCGATGACGCGCGGATCCATTTGAGCTACGCGAAACTCGGACTCATTCCGGCATGGGGCGGGTCGTGGTTTCTTCCGTGCCTCGTCGGCGAGTCGAAAGCACTCGAGCTGCTTCTGGCCGCGGAGCCCGTCACAGCGTCGGAAGCATTGTCGCTCGGTCTCGTGAATGCCGTGTTCCCGCGGGAAGAGTGGGAAGCGGAGGTTCGCCGCCGGGCGCTTGCGATCGCGGAGCATCCGGCGGGCGCCGTTCGATCGATCAAACAGATGATTCACGCCTCGGCCGGGCGGCCGTTCGAACACGTGCTCGCCGTCGAGGAAAGGGAGCAGCGCGCGATGTTCGAGTCACCGGACGCGCGCGCACGACTCGCAGAAGCGGCGCGGCCCGGCCGACGCGAAACGAAAGACAGGAATCCTTCATGAGCCGATCAATCAAGAGAGTGGCCGTCATCGGCGCGGGCACCATGGGGCACGGCATCGCGCAGGTCGCGGCCATGGCGGGCTACGAGGTGTTCCTGACCGACACGAACGAAGAGGCGCTGAACAGCGCGCTTTCGCACATCACGGCGAATCTGCAGGCGGGCGTCGACCGCGGCGCGGTGTCGTCGGACCTCAAGGAAGTTACGATCAGCCGTCTCGCGATCGGGTCGCTTGCGGACGCGCTCGTGAAGGCGGACCTCGTCGTCGAGGCGATCGTGGAAGATCTCGCGATCAAGCAGGCGCTCATGCTCGACATCGAAAAGCGCGTCTCGAAAGAGACGATTCTGGCGAGCAACACTTCGTCGCTTCCGATTCACAAAATCGGTTCCGGGCTCGCTCATCCCGATCGCATGATCGGCATGCACTTCTTCAATCCCGTTCATATCATGAAGCTCGTCGAAGTCGTGGTGAGCGAGAAGACGAGCGCGAAAGTGCGGGATGCTGTCGTGGCGTGCGCCGAACGCATGGGCAAGGAGGCGATTGTCGTGAAAGACGTGCCCGGGTTCGCGACGAGCAGGCTCGGGGTGGTCATCGGCCTCGAGGCGATTCGCATGCTGGAGCAGGAGGTGGCCTCCGCCGAGGACATCGACAAAGCGATGGAGCTCGGATACAAGCATCCCATGGGACCGCTTCGCCTGACGGATCTCGTGGGGCTTGATGTGCGTCTGGCGATCGCGAAGATCCTGCACGAAGAACTCGGCGCGGAGCAGTTTCGTCCGCCCGCGCTTCTCGAAAAGAAAGTCGCGGACGGCGATCTCGGCAAGAAGACCGGCCGCGGCTTCTACAAATGGCCTGAATAATGGTTACGGATATCCACATCCACGTGCAGCCGTGGGACCAGCTGAAACCGGCGGTTCGTGAAGTGCTGCGCGCGGGACACGAGGATCACTGGGAGTTCCTGCAGTCGCTCGCGACGGATCCTTCGATCCTGCTTGCCGAGATGGACCGTTCCGGGATCGATCGCGTGGGGCTCGTGAACTACGTGAGCCCGGACGTCATGGGCTTCGACGATTCCACGAACGACTTCGTGGCCCGTTACGCGGCGCATGCGCCCGCGCGACTCCTTCCGATCGGGAGCGCGCATCCGAAGCACACGAAAGATCCCGTGGCTGCCGTCGACCGCCTCATCGATCTCGGGATCCGGTGCTTCAAGATCCATCCGTGTCACCAGGTTTTTCCCGCGAACGCCTACACCGAAGGACTGGGCGCGCTCGCGAAGATCTATGCGCGGTGCGAAGAGCGCGGACTACCCGTCATGATTCACACGGGAACGAGCATTTTCCCCGGCGCGCGTTCGAAGTACGGGAAGCCGATGGAAATCGACGATGTGGCGATCGATTTCCCTGACCTTACGATTCTGATGGCGCACGGCGGCCGCCCGCTCTGGACCGACGAAGCGTTCTTCATTCTGCGGCGCCATCCGAACGTTCATCTCGATCTCTCGGGAATCCCGCCGAAGAAGCTGCTCACGTACTTTCCGCGCATCGAAGAACTCGCCGGACGCGTGCTCTGGGGCACGGACTGGCCGAGTCCGGGCGTCCGGAGCCTCGGATCGAATCTCGCGCAGTTCGAGGAACTGCCGCTTTCCGACACGTTCAAGCGGGGCGCTACCGTCGAGACGCCGCTCAGGCTTTTTCCGGTTCGTCCCGGAACTTGAGCGAAGCGGAATTGATGCAGTAGCGAAGTCCGGTCGGAGGCGGACCGTCGTCGAAGAGATGGCCGAGATGCGCTTCGCAGGCCGCGCAGACGACTTCACTTCGCTTCATGCCGAACGAAACGTCGGTTTTCAGCGCCACGGCGTCCTCCTCGATCGGCCGCCAGTAGCTGGGCCACCCGGATCCCGAGTCGTATTTCTCATCCGATCGGAAAAGCGGTGTTTCACAGCAGGCGCACGTATAGACGCCCGGCTTCTTGCTGTCCCAGAAACACCCCGTGAACGCGCGCTCCGTGCCGCCCTTGCGTGCCACGTTGTACTGCTCTTCGGTCAGCTCCCTGCGCCACTCTTCTTCGCTCTTCCGAATTTGCTTTTTCTCGCTCACTTTTCGCCGTACCCTTTCTCAGAATGCCGCTCGCGGCCGAATCCCCACAATGTCTGTACAGAGGTGATATACGAATGAAACGAAACGCACGCACGCTCATCGGTGCGCTCCTTTTTCCCCTGCTCGTTCTCTCGCCGGTCGAAACCGCGCGCGCGGACGAGACTGCTCGACTCCCAGACTACCACACGGGCAGTGATCAGGTTCCCCAGACGCCGTCCGTTTCAGGCGGAGCGGTGGGCGCATTCGCGAATCCCGCGTCGTGGGCGACGACCGAGCGTGGCGAGGCCGCGTTCTGGTGGAACGATCGTTCCGTGCGGGAGGGGAACCTCGACAACTACGGCTTCTCGCTCGGACGCGGACTCGGCTTCGCGATGCAGCGCAATCAGATGGGCGGGCCCGAAGAGAGCTTCGCCGTATTCGACTATCAGCTCGGGTTCGCTTCGGGAAATCGCGCGGGGCATTTCGGCGTTGCCTATCAGTGGTCGGGCGGCGACGACGAGCGCATCGGGCGCGAAAGGGTCGTAAAAATCGGGTCGATCAGCCGTCCCGGCCGGTACCTGTCGTACGGCATGGCGGGACACTTTTCGACGGAATCCCCTGAGCGTCTCGGCGTGTTCGACTTCGGAGTCCGTCCGATTCTCGGGAAGCCGCTTCTCACGCTGTTTTCGGACTACTCCGTGCGAAACGGCGAGAAGATCGACGAGGGGCGATGGGGCGCCGGGTTCGAAGTGCGGCCGTACCGCGGAATTCATGTAGGTATGAAGTTGCGCGACGCCACGGGCGCCGACGACTATGCGTACAGCCTGAATCTCGGTCTCACGCTCGGCGGCAGCGGATTTCACGTGCTTCCGAGCTACGACAAAGACGGCGAGCGCCGCACGTCCGAAGGGCTGCGACCGACGACGTATCTCGTACGCATGGATCCGCCGTATCAGGGGCTCCCGGTCGCGAACTGGATCCGCAAGGCCGTCGACAGCAACCGCTACGTTGAAATGGATCTTCGCGATCGTGCGCTCGTGTATCAGACCGCGCAATGGTTCGACGCCGATCGCATTGCCTGGCTCGATCTCGCGCGTAGTCTCGAACACGTTCGTGATGACGCGGCCATCCGCGGGATCGCGATCAATCTCGCAGGGTTCCGGGGCAGCCCGGTCATGCTGTGGGAGTTCCGTGAGAAGCTGCGCGAACTGCAGAGCGCGGGCAAGGAAGTGCTGATCCACATGGAACGCGGCCAGATGGCCCTCTATTATCTCGCCTCCGTCGCGGACGACATTTCGCTCGATCCGCAGGGCGATCTGCTGCTCCCCGGCCTCGCGCTGCAGCGCACGTACATGAAGAGCGCGCTCGACAAGATCGGTCTCGGGTTTCACGAGTTCCGGTACTTCGAGTACAAGACCGCGGTCAACCCGCTTGCTCGGAACGAGATGTCCGAAGGGGACAAGGAACAGCTCGGGCGAATCGTCGACGTGATCTATGAAACGTGGCGCGAGGGTATTTGCGAAGGCCGCGGATTCGACAACGCCTATTTCGATTCGATGGTCGAAGAGGCGGCCCTCGTGACCGCGCGCGACGCGATCCAATGGAAGCTCGTCGATCGCCTCGGGCGCTGGGACGAACTCGGCAAGTGGCTCGAAAAGGAGAGGGGCGGTGCCCGTCTCGGCCCGTTGCCGTTCGACCGCGATCGCCAGATTCATCCTGACGAGCGCTGGGGACGTCCGAAGGAGCTCGCGATCGTGTATGCCGTCGGGCCTTGCGACATGGATTCGGGAATTCGCGGACGGGATACGTCGAAGCATCTGCGGGATCTAGCGGATCGCAGGGACGTGGCGGCTGTCGTGCTGCGCGCGGACTCGCCGGGCGGCGACCCGCTGCCGAGCGATCTCGTAGCAGCCGGGATGCGCAAGAACCGCAAGGAAGGGAAGCCGGTCGTTGTCACCCAGGGGAACGTGGCCGCTTCGGGCGGCTACTGGATCAGCATGCCGGGCGACGCGATCTTCACCGGGCCGCTCACGATCACGGGTTCGATCGGCGTGATCTCGGGGTGGGTGTACGACAACGGTGTCGGCGAGAAAACCGGCTTCCGGGCCGAGGGCCCGCAGCGCGGCTCGCACAGCGACCTCTTCACCGGTATCCGCTTCCCGCTCGTCGGCAAGATTCCGGCGCGTGACGTCACTCCCGAAGAAGAGTCCCGGATCAAGACACTCACGCTTCAGGTTTACGGCAATTTCGTCGGCACCGTCGCGAAGGACCGCGACCTCGACAGCGCCGGCGTTCACGCAATTGCGCAGGGGCGCGTGTGGATGGGCCGAGACGCGATCGAGCGCGGCCTCTGCGACCGTACGGGTTCGTTCACGGACGCCATTCTCGACGCGAAACGGCGCGCCGGCCTCTCGCCCGACGAGGAAGTGATCTTCAGCGAGTTCCCGGAACGCGAACGCTTCCGGCTGCCGCAGATTCTGCCGGACATCCCCGGTATGGGAATGCTCTATACCGCATGGAATCATTTCTGGCCGCGGAGCACGTCTGCTGTATCATCAGTGAAGCCTGACTACGCGATGACGTATCTGGAGAGCGTTCTCGGCGCTCACGGGAATCCGCTCACAGTCGTTCCCCCTGAGTTGCTTCTCGAAGACTGGTTCGTGACCGAGTAATCGATCGAGGGAGGAGTTTCGTTGATGGGAGTTTCGTTGATGAATGAAGGAGCTGCACGCGACCGAAGAGTGACCTGGATTCTGCGGGGAGCGTTTTTCGCGTCTCTTGTCACCTTTGCGTTCTTTACGGGCCGGTCGGTCGACGCGATTCCGCGCTACTCGGCGGAGTACGGGCAGCGATGCGCGCTTTGTCACGTGAACCCTTCGGGCGGCGGCCTTCGCACGAGTTACGCCAGTCAATTTCTGGTGCCGACGGAAATGGTGTCCAACCCGTTCGACATGGAAGAGCTCGGCGGGATCGATCCTCAGATCAACGATCACATCACGATCGGAACGGACGTGCGCACGATCGCGCGTTACTCGCGTGACGACGCGCAGCGGCCGCTCAATAACTTCTTCCAGATGCAGGGTGATCTTTACCTCTCGTTTCAGGGAGGCGAGAAGTTCACGATCTACCTCGACCGCGGGCAGAGTACGACGTACGAGCTCTTCGGCATGGCCCAGGTTCTGCCGTATACAGGCTATGTAAAGGTGGGGCGCTTCACGCCGGCCTACGGCTGGAAGTTCGCGGACCACAACGCGTTCGTGCGCGAGCGCCTCGGGTTTCTCCCGCCGGCGCACACCGATGTGGGCGTGGAACTCGGCATCTTTCCCGGGGACATGACGATTCAGGCTGCGCTTCTGAACGGCAACGAAGGGTCCACCCTCGACACGAACGATGAACCCTCGTTTGCCGCGCGCGCCGGCCAGCGATGGAATCACGGCGACTTCGGGATCTTCCTCGGGGGCTCCTATCAGTACGACGCCGAGCGCCCGTTCGTCGCCGGCGACGCCATGGCCAGGAACCAGGCGGGCCCGTTCGGGTACTTGAACTACAAGCGCGTGACCTGGCTCGGCGAGGTCGACTGGGTGAACCGCGACCTGCCCGACTCCGACGAGGCGATCACGTCTTTCATCATGTCTCACGAAGTGGCCGTGCACGCGATGGGCGGACTCGACTTCGTGGGCGGTTTCAGCTACATGGATCCCGATGTCGACCTGAAGACGGGGACATGGTCGCGCTGGAGCGGGGGCGTGGAATGGTTCGTGAACCCGTTCCTGATCGTGAGCGGTCTCGTGCAGTCGTATCAGGCGGAAGAGGGCGACGCGATCACGGAAGAGGAATACGAGCAGGCCGTGCTCCAGGCCCACTTCCTTTACTAGCGCTCCGGAAAGCGAGAAGACATGAAACAGTTTGCGATTCTGAGCGCGATCTTTTGCGCGGTGCTCTTCATGGCGGGACCAGGGTATGCCGACGACGAAGTGTACAAAGTCGATGCGGAAGCGAGTGAAGTCCGCTTCGATTCGAAAGCACCCATGGAGTCCTTTCACGGCGAAACGAACGCTGTTTCGGGATTCGTGCGTTTCGATGACGACAATCTCGGGAACCTGCATCTCAAGGTCGAAGTCGACCTGACCCAGCTCAGCACCGGCATCAAGATGCGCGACAAGCACATGCGCGAAAACCATCTGCATACCGACAAATATCCGCTGGCCGTGTTCGAAAGCCGCGCTCTGGCGAAAGGATCGTCCCGCCCGCTCGTGGCAAACGAGACGACATCGCTCGTGCTTCAGGGCACGTTCACGATGCACGGCGTGAAGCGCGAGATGGCGATTCCGATCGAAGTGCGCAAAGTAACGGCCGGACAGCGTCCCGGTGATAACGACGCCTCGCCGCACATCGAGGTCCTGTCGGTTTTCTCGATCGAGCTCGACGCTTTCGAGATTCCGCGGCCGAAGTTCCTCGTGCTGAAGCTCGACGAAACCCAGAGAATCACGCTCCGCCTCCGGCTCGTAAAAGGAGCCGTGTAGCCCGAAAGCGAGCGCGTGCGGCTGCCGCTCCCGGCCCGCGCTGGACAGATCCGGCGCTCATCCGGCATACTTCCCTTCACTGAAGGAGTTGCCGTTTCATGCACATTCTGTTTGCTTCATCCGAAGTCGATCCCTACGCGAAAACCGGCGGCCTGGCCGACGTAGCCGCCGCTCTTCCGAAGGCGCTGGCCGCGCGCGGTCATACGCTTTCTGTCGTCGTTCCGTTCTATCAGGTGGTGCGTGACGGCGATTTCGCCCTGCGCGATACCGGCTGGTCGTTCTCCGTGCCGATGGAGGGGCGCACCGAAGTCGCGCACATTCTGAGTTCCACGGAAGAGGAGCCGGGGCACACCGTTTACTTCGTGCGGAACCCGCGCTTTTTCGAGCAGGGCGACGGGATCTACGGCGACGAGCACGGCGATTATCCGAATCAGTGCGAGCGCTTCGTGTTTCTCTGCAAGGCCACGCTCGAACTCGCGCGCAAGATCGGGCGCCCGGTCGACGTGCTGCACGCCAACGACTGGCAGACGGCGCTGCTTCCGATCTATCGTGACGCCTGGTACGCGGACTCCGACATCCTCCGGGGCGCGAAGACCGTACTCACGGTGCATAATCTCGCCTATCAGGGCGGCTTTCCCGAGGATCAGTTCAAGCTGACGGGTCTTCCCCAGTCGTATTACGACGCGGGCCGGGGCCTCGAGTTCTTCAATTATATGAGCCTGCTGAAAGGCGGGCTGCAATTCGCGGACGCCATCACCACGGTAAGTCCGCGCTACGCGCGTGAGATCCAGTCCGAGGCGTTCGGGTGCGGCCTCGACGGCGTGCTGCGCACGCGGAGCGAACGGCTGATCGGCATTCTGAACGGCATTGACGAAGACGTATGGAACCCGAAGACGGATCCGCACATCGCGGCGCCTTTCAGCGCGGCGAAGACGGCGGGCAAAAAGAAGTGCAAAGCCGAGCTGCAGGAGATCTGCGGCTTCGAACAGAACCCGCAGGTGCCGCTGCTCGGTCTGATCAGCCGGCTCGTGGATCAGAAGGGGCTCGATCTCGTGGCAGGCGCCGTGAGCCGGCTTGCGGGCCGGCCGTTTCAGTTCGTGCTGCTCGGAACCGGCGCGCCGAAATACCATCACTACTTCAAACAGTGGGAGGCGCGCGCGCCGAAGCAGTTCCGCGCGTTTCTGACATTCGACAACGCGCTCGCGCACAAGATCGAAGCCGGCGCCGACCTCTTCCTGATGCCGTCGCGGTACGAACCGTGCGGCCTGAACCAGATGTACAGCCTGCGCTACGGAACGCTTCCGATCGTGCGGGAGACCGGCGGCCTGGCGGATACCGTAGTCAACTACGATCCCGCGAATGACGAAGACAAGTCCGCGAACGGTTTCTCGTTCGCGCCTTATACCGTGGACGCACTGACCGACGCGATCGAACGCGCATTCGCGATCTACCCCGACCGGCGCCTCTGGCTGAGTCTCATGAAGCGCGGTATGCGGCAGGACTGGTCGTGGGGGCGGAGCGCGGCTCTCTACGAAGAACTCTATCAAAGAGTGAAGGCACTCGCATGACACCCGCAAACACCACGCGCAAACGGACGCGTTTTTCTCTCGTTCTTCACGCGCATCAGCCCACAGGCAATTTCGATTTCGTGTTTCGCGAGAACTTCGAAAAGTGTTACGACCCGCTTCTTCAGGTGATCGAATCGCATCCCACGCTTCCGGTCAGCCTGCACTTCAGCGGTATTCTGCTCGAATGGCTCGCGCATCATGAGCCCACGTACATGGCGCGGCTGCGCGCTCTTGTCGACAACGGGCGCGTGGAGCTTATCGGCAGCGGCTTCGGCGAACCGATTCTCGTGATGCTGAACGAGGCGGACCGCCGCGGGCAGATGACGGCCATGAACGACTACCTCGAAGAACAGTTCGGCGAGCGTCCGAAGGGGATGTGGCTGACCGAGCGCGTCTGGGAGCAGGGCCTCGCGCACGACATCGCCGAATCCGGCCTCCAGTACACGCTCGTCGACGACACGCACTTCGTGATGGCGGGTTTGCGCGATCACGATCTGAACGCCTCCTACATCACAGAGGATCGCGGCTCCACGATACGGCTGTTCCCATCGAGTGAAAAACTTCGCTACTACATTCCGTTTCAGAAGGTGAGCGACACGATTGCGTTTCTCGAGTCGAACGCGAGCGACGACGAATCGGCGCTTTTCGTATACGGCGACGACGCCGAGAAGTTCGGCGCCTGGCCGGGCACTTTCGAACATGTCTTCGAGAAGAAATGGCTGACACGTTTCTTCGACGCGCTCGCGAATTCGGAAACGATCGAGATGATGAAGATCACGGACGCTCTCGACGTTCCGCCGCGCGGCAAACTCTTCCTGCCGGACGCCAGCTATCGCGAAATGATGGAGTGGGCGCTGCCTTTCGACGCGCGCCGCGAGTTCGTGAAGGCGCGCGATCTCTGTGAGCGCGTGAACGCGGACGCGCCCTTCGACCCCGGCGTTTTTCTGCGTGGCGGAACATGGCGCACGTTCCTGGCGAAGTATCCCGAGTCGGGGGCGATGCAGGGGAAGATGCTCGAAGTTTCGCGTCGCATCGCACAGCTCCCTGAGGGGGAAGTGCGCGCGCAGGCGACCGCCGAGCTTTACAGAGCCCAGTGCAACTGCGCGTACTGGCACGGCGTGTTCGGCGGGCTCTACCTGCCGCACCTGCGTTTCGCCGTGTTCCAGAAGCTGCTCGCGGCGGAACAGATTGTGGACAGCGCCACCCGACCGCCGGGCGCGTGGGTCGATACAATGGTGACCGATGTCGACCGCGACGGCTACCTCGAGATCGCGCTCGCGTCCGACAGGCTCGGCGTGCTGGTTCATCCGCGCCGCGGCGGCCATATCGTGGCGATCGACGAAAAGCGGCGCGGCATCCCGCTCACGGCGGCGCTCTCGCGTCGCCCCGAGGTGTATCACGAAGAGATCGCGGCGCTCGGCGCGAAGATCCCCGAAGAGGCTGCCGTGCCCGCAACTGCCGGCCACGCATCCGACGACGAAGGCACGGTCGCGAGCATCCACGATCAGATCGTCATGAAGGAAGAAGGCCTCGACAAGCTTCTCGTGTACGACGCGTACCAGCGCGAGGGCGCGATCGATCATTTCTTCGATTCCGCCACGACCCGCGAGGAATGGGACGCCGATCAGGCGCGTGCGGAGCGCGGCGATTTCGTCGAAGGACAGTACAAATCCGCCGTGGATCCGTCGCCGGCTTCCGTCTGCGCGAAACTGCACAGGGACGGCACCGTGCGGACGAAGAACGGCCCGATTCCGGTGCGCATCGAGAAGGAATTCACGCTCGGCGCCGGGAACGATACGTTCAACATCAGCTACGCGATCGAAAACCGCGGCGATACGGTGCTCGAGACCGTGTTCGGGTGCGAGTTTCTGCTCGCGCTCCTTGCGGGCGACGCCCACGACCGCCGTTTGCTTGCCGGGGAAGAAGAGCTCGGCCCGCTCCGCAGCGGGCACGACGTGACCGGCGCCACCAGCGTGTCCGCCCGCGACGAATGGCTCGATGTACGCGCCGGGCTTTCGTTCGCGAAACCGACCGACGTCTGGATCGTGCCCATCCAGACCGTGTCGCATTCGGAATCGGGCTTCGAATCGGTGTATCAGGCAACGGCGTTCATGCCGCGCTGGAAGCTCAAGCTGAAGCCGGGCGATACGTGGGTGCGCGAGATCAAGTTCTTTGCGTTTCATGCGCGCGGGGAGATTGCGTGAATGCGAATGCCAAAGCGAAACTTCGCGGCGAAGACCGCGTCGACATCCTGGTAAGGGCGCCGGGCAGCCTGTTCGTCTACTGGACTCTCGACGGTCCGTCGTCGCGCGCCGAACGCGACGCGATCGGCGACGTCGCCTTCTTCGATCGCGCCTGGGTTCTTCGTATCGAGAATGTCGACCGCAATGAACGCTTCGATCTTCCCGTCGACCCCCATGCCGGCAGAATCCATGTCGATGTGACCCCCGGATTTCACTACAGAGCCGACCTCGGACTCGCCACGCTCACACCGGCCGAACCGTTCGCGCCCGCCACATCCGAACTGCCCTGCGCGCCCGCGCCGGCCATACCCGCGACCGTCGTTCCCGTCGGGCTCGTGTCCTCGGCGTTTCGCGCCATGCTCGGCTCCCCCACAAGCTGGGTGGAATAACCGTGAGCGCGCGCAATCCCGCCGGCACGCCAGGCTTCGCGCTTCATCTGCATGCGCACCTTCCGTATGTCCGTCACCGCGACGCCGGCACCTTCGCCGAAGACTGGCTCTTCGAGGCGCTCGTCGAATGCTATGTGCCGCTGCTTGCGAGCTGGAAACATCTTGCGGACGAAGGAATCCCGTTTCACATTCATCTCAGCATGACGCCCACCCTTCTCGCCATGATCGAGGATCCCGTGATCGGGATTCGATTCGAGAAGTACATCACAGACAGGCTGTCGCTTCTCGAAGACGAAGCGAACCGCGGCGTTCCTGAAATTGCCGAAGCCATCACGCTTTATCGTCGCCGCCTGACACTTGCCCGCCGCGTCTGGGACGGCGCCGAGGGCGACATCACACGCCTCGTACGCGAGCTGACCGCGAGCGGCCACCTTACGCTGCTCGCCTCGGCCGCCACCCACGCGCTCCTGCCCGTTCTCGCCACCGATGAAATGCGCCGCCTCCAGATCGCGCTCGGCATCGCCGAGCACGTGCGCGCTTTCGGTGACCGGCCCGCCGGTTTCTGGCTCCCCGAATGCGGATACGGCGCCGGAGTCGACGCCGCCCTCGCCGACGAGGGGATCAAGTACACGATTCTCGAGGCGCACGGAATCGCCGGCGGGTTACCCGGCGGAACGCCCGCAGGGGAGGCGATCTCGTGCCCGAACGGCGTGGTCGCGTTTCCGCGTGACGGCGAGCTTTCGGGCAAGGTCTGGAATCGCGAAGGCGGCTATCCCGGTGACGGCCGCTACCGCGACTTCTATCGCGATCTCGGCTACGACGATCCCGCCCGCGCGGCCCGCATTCTCGACGGGTTCGACGCGCCCCGCCCCACCGGCCTCAAGTTTCACCGCATCACCAGTGTCGAGATCCCTTCCGCGAAAAAGGAGCCGTACTCACCGCGCGAGGCGCGCCTTGCCACGCAATATCATGCCGCCCATTTTCTCGACTGTATCAAGACCCGCAGCTCCGAACTGGCGAAGCAGTCGCCCGGCTCCATTCCGCTCGCGGCGTTCGATGCGGAACTCTTCGGACACTGGTGGTTCGAGGGGCCGTGGTTTCTCGAGTCCGTGATCCGCGCCGCGCATCTCAGCGAGATCGAAATGCACTCACTCGACGCGGCCCGAAGACGCGCGCCCGCCCGCGTCGTGCGCCCCTCGCCGTCATCGTGGGGGAGCGGAGGATACTTCGAGACCTGGATCGATCCTGCCAACGACTGGATGTATCCCGCGCTGCACCGCATTGAGCGCGGTCTCGCGCGCGACCTGCGCGGACCCGCGCGCAACGACGCCCCCAATCTCGTGCCGGCCGTCCGCGAACTGATGCTTGCCCAGGCCAGCGACTGGGCGTTCCTGATCAAGGCCGGCAACGTGGCCGAGTACGCCCGCAGCCGTTTCCTCGAGCATGAAGGAGAGGCAGTCTACCTCGCCGAATCCCGCGACCCCGAAGATCCCCGCCCGTTCCTGTTTCCCGAGCTCGCCGCCGTTCTCGAGCGCGTACGAAGGGAATGGAATGTAAGGCAGTTTGCGGGCAGATAAGGATCGGAAGGAACGTGAGGCGGAAGGGGCTTCCCCCCGTCCGCTCGACCTGGCCAACTGGCCACCACGGAGGCCTCGCGGACTCCGGGAACCCCTTCCGCCCCCGCTCCTTCACGCTCTTTAGTAGAGGGCGAGGGGGAGAAGAGGCGGAGGGGGAAGAGCGGAGGGCGAGGGGAGAAGAGGCGTTTCCTGGCCTTGCGTGCCAACTGACCTGTTCCGGGCGGGACGTTGGCGGGTGTGGTAAAATGGCAGGACCGATGCGCTCACGCGCATATTGTGTCTGATCGATTCCAAGGTTCCGGGAGAGTCTCACTTTGTTTGGCCGTTTTACGCTTTCGCTTGCCTCGATTCTTATCCTTATAACAACGACGCTCGTGCGTGCGGATGTCATCGCGTACCGAAGTGCTGTGACGGATCGTGTGACGACTCTGCGCATGCCGGGCGTGTCGACGAAGGTCGCGACGAGAGCGCGGATCACGGCCGACGACGCACGCGCGATCGCTGATGCATTCCTCGCGGAGAACAGTGCGACTGTCGGCCTCGTGAACGCGAGCGCGCAGCTCCGCTACATCGAAACGCGCCAGGACCAGCTCGGACTTTCCCACGTTATCTATCACCAGCAGCATCGAGGCATCGTCGTTCGGAATGCCGGAGTACGCGTGCATTTGAACCAGAGCGGCGAAGTCTATCTTGCGTCGCCGAACGTCGTGACCGATCTCCCGGTTGACGTGACTCCGCACGTTGCATTCGATGTTGCGCGTGAGACGGCAGAAGCAGCCGCCCGGAATCTGCTTCCCGCGTTCGACGATGTCGACGCTGTTATCGAAACACCCCCGCTTGTGCTGCTGCCGCTGGGTATCAGTCGCAATGAGGCCGCGGACGATACGCGCCTCGTATGGGAGTTCCATGTGACGTTCCCGAAGTGCGAGCATGACGAGTGCGAGAGCTTCGGCGCATATGTCTCGATTGATGCTCAGAGTTCCGAAACGCTTAGTGTCATCCGCGATTGGCACAGCTTGAATCGAAAAGTGTATGACTGTTCGAAACAGCCGAATGACACAGTCTGCTATGTAGACTCGCCGGGATTGAGCGGCTATGTACACGGGCGAAGCGACTCAGCGCCCGCACGAGGACCACACAACAACCCAGGAGTGCCCCAGTTCGGAAGCACGGATGTTGATCAGGCTCATGATCTTGCGCTTGCGATGCATAGCTTTACTCAAACGAAGTTTGGCTTGAACGGCGCCAATAATATGGGCGGCATCAGAAATAAGATCGGGGAGCAGCATCTAACCTTGGTGGCGGTGCATGCTGAAGGATGGGATGCTCAGCAGGCGGGATACTGCCCCGGTTCTGCAGCGCTCAGTAGCCTGTATACGGTCTTCCTGTGCAGGGAAACCGCCCTCGAAGACGTGGTTGGACACGAGTACGGTCATGCACTTGTGAACTGGGCGTTTCCTGTAGGCAGCACTGCTCTCGGAGTTGACCTTTCAAATGTCGAAACGAGAGCATTAGATGAGTCTCACTCAGACATTATGGGAGAGGCATTTGAATTCGACCAATTGGGATTCACTGACTGGATAGCTGGCACCAATACTCCCGGACTCCCATGGCGCGATCTCGTGAACCCCAATGAATTTGCGAATGATAGCGGTCGTAGATTTGCTGCACGTCAATATGATCAGTACATTGACTGCGGCGGAGTGAGCGGAGGAGCCTACTACTCAAACTCCACGGTCTACTCGCACGCGATGTATCTCGCGTCGGAAGGCGGTGAGATGAACGGATGCGAAATCGCGGGGCAGGGCATGGACTTCGTGAATCAGATCTATCACCGGGCCTGGCGGACCTACTTCAGCCGCAGCCAAAACTTCGACACCGCGGACGACAGGCTACTGCAGGCGTGCAGCGACCTCTACGATTCGACGGCGTGCGGGGAACTGGCAAAGGCGCTGCAGGCAGTGGAGGCGGATCAGGTCGGGATCTGCGACGATCCGCAGGGGGCGGCGGGTGAGCAGGCGCCGGCGTGCGCGGTGAATCACTGCGGAACGGTTACGACGACGGAGTCGGACGCGACACCGAGCGTGAGTTTCCAGGTTGGCGAGGCGGTCTGGCTATCGCTTGCGGGCGGCACGCCGAACCGGGATGTCGATTTCGTGCTCGCGCCGCATGACGCGGCCCGCCCGATATGGGACGACCTCGAAACGCAGGCTCTGTCGCCATCGAGCGGCACGCTCGACTCGACCGGCGCGCTTTTCGCGTATTTTTTCACGGCCTCGGCCGAAGACACGTTCGACGTAATTGTTGACGGGAACCAGGATGGCAACTATCAGCCGTGGGCCGACGAAACGGTGACGATCATCGTTGCGGGCTTCGCGACAGACGTGCCGGGCGGCGCGGTGCCATCCGCGCACGTGCTCCGGTCCGTCCGCCCGAATCCGTTCAACCCTACGATGAACTTTTCGCTCCGCCTCAGCGAGACCTCGCGCCTGCAACTCACGATCTACGACACCGCCGGTCGCGCGGTCCGCACTCTCGCGCGCGAATCCGCGCTCGCCCCCGGCGACTACGACTTCACCTGGGACGGCACGGACGAATCCGGCGCGCCGATCGCGTCCGGCCTCTATCTCTTTCGCATCGAAACCGCCCGCGGCTCCGAGTTCGGCAAGATCACGCTATTGAAGTAGCGTGAGGCGGAAGGGGGTTCCCCCCGTCCGCTCGACCTGGCCAACTGGCCACCACGGAGGAAGAGAAGAGTGTGTAGATGGAGAAGAGTGTGTAGGGTTGCGTGAGGCGGAAGGGGGTTCCCCCCGTTCGCTCGACCTGGCCAACTGGCCACCACGGAGGCCTCGCTCACTCCGGGAACCCCTTCCGCCCCCGCTCCTTCACTCTCTTTGTCGATAGCGAGAAGAAGCGGAGGGAAGAGGAGGCGGGAGGAAGGCCCCAACGGGCACCGGAAAACCTGCGAGCTCCAGGGACTGCCGGCCGTCCGAGGCCACCCTCAATCACGCTCTGAAATTGTTTAGTTGTTGATCAACGGCAAGAATTGCATGTTGGAGGTGGGGTAGTTCTTTCTCTTCTCTTCTCTTCTCTTCTATTACTTCTTCTCAAACGTGATCTCGAGTGACGCGAAAGAGGGCAGGGTTCCCGGAGCCACGAGCCCCATTGGCCGTACGCCAGGGCGAGTGGCGGAGGGAATCCTGCCCCTTCGCGCATACTCAAGATCGCGGGCCTCACACCCTCTTCTACTTATACGGCGTGTGCGTCCGCGAGAAGTAATCCTTCGTCAGTCGATTGACGGTCGGCAGCAGGAGTACGATCGCGATCAGGTTCGGAATCGTCATGAGGCCGAGGGCGACGTCGCCGAATCCCCAGACGAACTCGAGTGGCACGATGGCGCCGAGGAAGTGCATGATCAGGAACATGATCTTGTAGGGAACGACCATGCCGCTTCCGAAGAGGTAGGTGGTGGCGCGGTCGCCGTAGTACGACCAGCTGATTGCTGTTGATACGCCGAAGAGCAGGACGGAGAGGGTCACGATGTAATGGCCCCAGTTGCCGAGGGGGGCGAGGCCGCGCTGGAAGCCCCAGGCGGTGAGTACGGAGCCGTTCTGGGCCATCGCGCCGCGGATTTCGAGGTCGGGGAGGCCGTCGAAGTCGATGTTGCCGTCGGTGACGCGGATGGTGCCGCTCCAGTCTGCGTCGTCCCGGGTAATGCGTGCGTTCGTCACCACGGAATGATTGCGTATGAAAGAGGCGCCGCGGGGGGTGCCGGCGACGACTTCGAGAGTGCCGTCGAATCGGTCGGCGTCGCGAAGAACGCCGTTCGCGTGTACGTCGCTTTCGGAGGTCAGCACGGTAAGCCCGGCCTGGACTCCGATGGAAAGCATGTCGTCTTTGCGGTCGGACCAGACGTTGGTCGAGAGAATAACGAGTCCCGTGATCGTGCAGATAACGAGCGTGTCGATGAAGGGCCCGAGCATGGCGACTACGCCTTCGCGTACGGGTTCGTCGGTCTTGGCGGCGGCGTGTGCGATGGGTGCGGAGCCCTGGCCGGACTCGTTGGAAAAGAGGCCGCGCTTGACGCCCCAGGTGAGCATGAAGATGAACGAACCGCCCGCGAAGCCGCCGAGCTTGGCGGCGGGCTGGAACGCGGATTCGATGATGGTGCCGAAGAGGCCGGGAATCGCGGCGGCGTGGGTGAGAAGGACGAAGAGCCCGCCTGAGACATAAATGACGGCCATGAGGGGGGCGAGTTTCGATGTGACGGCGCCGATTCTGCGGATGCCGCCGAGGATCACGGCGCCGACGATGGCGACGGTGATGGCGCCGGTGAGCCAGGTGGCGATGCCGAGGTCGGCGCGCATCTGGTCGGCGATCGTAAAGGCCTGCACGGCGTTCCCCGATCCGAAGCTGGCCAGGATGGCGCAGCCGGCGAAGAAGACGGCCAGGGGCTTCCAGGCGGGGCCGAGGCCCTTCTCTATGTAGTACATCGGGCCGCCGGACGCCTCGCCGTTCGGCAGGATCGTCCGGTACTCCATCGCGAGGGTGCATTCGACGAACTTGAGCGCCATGCCGAATACGGCGGTCACCCACATCCAGAAAAGCGCGCCGGGCCCGCCGTAGTGAATCGCGGTGGCTACACCGGCGATGTTCCCGATGCCGACCGTGGCCGAAAGCGCCGTGGTGAGCGCCTGGAAATGCGTGATGTCGCCTGCGTCGTCGGGGTTGTCGTACTTGCCGCGGACAACGGCGAAACCGTGCGCGAGCCGCCGGACCTGAATCGCACCCATGTAAAGCGTGGTGATGAGACCCACACCGAGCAGGAGCAGCACCAGGATCGGCGCTTCACTCGGCCACGCCCAGACGTAACCCGATAAAGTATTGGCGAACGAAGTCAGTGATTCCACGAAACCCCCGGCGGTTTCGGCTTCCTGCGAATGCGAAGCCTGTTTTCAGCCTGCTTTCAGCCTGCTTTGCCTGCCTGTTTTCAGCCTGGTTGCAGCCCTTTGAAGCCTATTTAATTTCCTCGAGATAGCGGAAGAACTCGCCGTCTGTGCTCGTAACGAATGTCGTGTTCGAATCGATCGTGAGAGGATAGCGCGTCATGGTTTCGACGAACGCATAGAAGTCGGGATCGCGCTGGTACGCGCTCGCGTAGATGTTCGCCGCTTCGGCGTCGGCTTTCCCCTTGATCTCTTCGGCCGTCTTGTACGCCTCGGAAATGATGCGCTTCAGTTCCTTCTCTTTCTCGCCGCGAATTTCCGCGGATCGCCCTTTCCCTTCGGAGCGGGACTTTTCGGCAATCTGCAGTCGCTCCGAAATCATGCGGTCGTAGACTTTGCGCCGCACCTCTTCGATATAATTGATGCGTTTGATTCGCACATCGACGAGCTCGATACCGAGCGAGGGCGTATTGACCGACGCGCGCTGCAGAATGAGCTGCGAGATCGCCTCGCGCCCCATGCGGATCTGTACCTGCGGCGGCGCGTTCCCGGAGCGCTCGGAGACCGTGTCGACAGGAAGCACCCGGTCGGTCGCGCGCACGATTTCGATCAGCGGGAAGTTCGCGATGGCGTTCCGTGTTTCGCCGTCGAGAATATCGTCGAGGCGCGACTGCGCGCCGCGTTCGTCACGCACGCTCTGGAAGAACAGAAGCGGGTCGGCGATGCGCCAGCGCGCGTAGGTGTCGACGTGAATGTACTTCTTGTCCTGGGTCGGGATCTGGTTCGGGAAGCCGTCCCACTCGAGCCAGCGCTTGTCGAACGTGTTCACTTTCTGAATGAACGGGATCTTCCAGTGAAGCCCGGCCTCGGTAATCGCGCCGCCGACCGGTTTCCCGAACTGCGTCACGATGACCTGTTCCGTTTCGTTTACGACGTAAAGTGTTCCGCTTACGACGAGAAGTGCGGCGAAGAGAATCGCGGCGAGAATGTATCCTGCGTACTTCATTTTACGATCCCTTCTCCGAGCGGAAGGAGGGGGACCATGTTTTTGATGTCCTTGTCGAGAATGATCTTCCTGTCGACGTTCCGCAGTACCTCGGTCATCGTTTCGAGATAGATCCGGCGCCGCGTGACTTCGGGCGCCTTCTTGTACTCGGTGAGAAGCGCGGTGAAGCGGGCAATGTCACCCTTGGCGCGGTTCACGCGGTCGAGCGCGTACCCTTCGGCGGCCAGGATCGTCGCCTGCGCCTCGCCTTTCGCACGCGGAATCTCCTTGTTGTAATCGGACTGCGCTTCGTTGATCAGCTTCTCCTTCTCCTGAATCGCGTTGTTCACTTCATTGAAGGAGGGCTGGACCGGCTCGGGCGGGTTCACGTCCTGCAGCACGACGACCTGCACGTCGACGCCGAGCTCGTACTGATCGCAGAGTTCCTGCATGTGAACCTTCAGCTGATCGGCGATTTCCTCACGCCCGGTCGTCAGCACTTCGTTCACGCTGCGGTCGCCCACGAGGCTCCGCATGATCGCTTCGCTCATATCGCGAAACGTTTCCTGCGGCGAACGCACTCGGAACAGGAACGACACCGGGTCGGCAATCTTGTACTGCACGATCCACTCGACGAGCGCCGAGTTCAGATCGCCCGTAAGCATCAGTTCCTCTTCCTGAAAGTCCTTGTTCGAATACTGGGTGCGGGCGCCGGCCTGAATCGTCCGGAAACCGAACTCTTCCTTCAGCTGACGGCGAACCGGTACCTTGTAGACCTTGTCGATGCCGATCGGGAGCCGGAAGTGAAGCCCGGGCTCGGTGGTGCGCGTGTAGCGGCCGAGAGTCAGCACGACGCCGACCTCTTCGGGCTCGACCGTATAGACGCTGGAAACGACAGCGACTGCGATGATGGCAATGAGCGCGAAGCCGGCCACTTTGCGGCCGTCGAACTTGATCGAATTGACGTCGATGTTAATTGGACGTCCCTGTTGACGCATGGAATTCCTCCGTTGAGCGGGATCTTACGAACGGTAGGAGAGGGGCGGGATGGTGTCAAGGACCATCCCCCCGCGGGGTACCCTCCGGGCCGCGAATTTGCTATGGTTCCCCTAACCGTAACGATGGAGGGGACACCCCAATGCAGAACTGGAGCCGGGAAGACAGAATCGCGTTTCTCGCCGAGCTGCCGCTCGTGGATCTTCACAGGCACTTCGACGGGTCGGTGCGACCGCAGACACTCTGGAATCTTTCGCAAACGTATTACTCGGCTATCCCGGGACTCGATTTCGACGGATTCCGCGCGAAGCTGACGTACGATCCGGAAAAGGACTCGACGCTGCTCGACTATCTCGACAAGTTCCACATTCCCCTGCAATACACCCAGTTCTTCGATAACATTCAAACGATTGCCGAAGAGATTGCGGACGACGCGTACGCCGAAGGTATCCGTCTGCTCGAGCTGCGCATCAACCCGACGATTCATCGCCGCGCCGGGCTCACATCGCGCCAGTGCCTGACGGCCGTGCGCAAGGGATTGCGCGCGAGTCAGAAGCGCCACCCCGATCTCCAGGTCGGCATTATCGTGATCGCGATGAGGAACCACGGCGGGAACATGGCGAAAATCCTGCTGCGCGAAGTGGTGGGGGAGAAGATGGAGTGGCACAGCGACATCGGCGTCGTCGGTTACGACATCGCCGGGCCCGAGCGGCCGTTTCCGCCGCTGCTGTTCGAAGAGCCGTTCAAGCTCGCGAAGAAGATGGGGTTCAAGCGCACGGTGCATGCGGGCGAAGACGAAGGGCCGCACGCCGTGTGGCAGGCGATCGACCTGCTCGACGCGAATCGCATCGGACACGGGACGAGCGCCGCCCTGGACCCGAAGCTCGTGAAGCGCCTGGCGGCCGATCAGATTGCGGTGGAAGTGTGCATGACGTCGAACCTGCAGACCGGGGCCGTGAAGGACTTGAAGGAACACCCGCTCCCGTTGTTTCTGGAAGCGGGCATTCCCGTCTGTATCTCGACCGATAACCCGACCGTTTCCGGCGTCACGCTGCGCGACGAGTACCTGCTTGCAATTGAACTGTTCGGGCTCTCGGAAGCCGACGTTCGCAAGCTCGTGCGCTTTTCACACGAGCACGCGTTCATCCCGAGTAAGGCGCCCCTTCCCGCTTAGCGGTTTCTGCCCCGACCTGCTTGAGCAGCTCTTCGATCGCGCGCTCGATCTGGTTGTCGCGCCCGCGCGCGAATTCTTCGGGGATCGACGGCACGTAGATGTCGGGCACCACGCCGTTGTTCTCGAGATTCTCGCCGTTCATCCGATACCACCCCGTTCCCGGAATACGAAACACGGTGCCGTCGATCAGCGGCACGTTGTTCGTGCCGATCACGGCGCCGTACGTGGGAACGCCCATGATCGTGCCGAGTTCGCGCGCCCGGAACGCGGCCGGGAAGATCTCGCCGTCCGAGTAGCTGCGTTCGTTGATGAGACAGACGACCGGCTTCTCGTAGCGCGTGTACGGGTTGTAGTTGTCTTCGCGATCGCGGGATCTGTTGATGCCGTAGGCGCGCCTCTGCAGAATCGTAATCACCTGGTCGTGCACCGAGCCGCCGTTATTGAAGCGGACGTCGAGAATGAGGGCGTCCTTGTCGCCCGCTTCGGACCAGAGTTCCTTCTCGAATTTCGCCATGTCGCCGCTGCCCATCGCCCGCATGTGCAGATAGCCCACGCGGCCGTTTGACAGTTTTTCGACGAGCGCGCGATTGTCCGTCACCCAGTTTTCGTAGAGCAGGTTGCGGCGGGCGAATTGTGAAATGGCGTCCAGCGTGACCGTGCGCCTCGCGCGCCCCGCCGGGTCGCTGGCGACTTCGAGGTCGATCTTCTCGCCGGCCAGGTGATTCCAGAGCGCGTAGTAATTCGTTTTCGCGCCGATCTCTTTGCCGTCGACCGCGAGGATGTACTCGCCCGGGCGAAGCGCGACGTCTTCACGTTCTCCGGGGCCGTCGCGATACACTTTCGCAATTTTGACGCCCGGGCCTTTGTAAGCGTTGTCGATCACGATGCCGGCGTCGGCCGTGGCGTCGTCGCTCGAGCCGGGCAGGAAGACGCCGAGATGCGAAGCTGAAAGTTCGCCGATCATCTCGAGCACCACGTCGCGCCATTCTTCCTGCGTGTAGGCGGCGAGTGCGCGCGGGCGATAGATCTCTTTCAGCGCTGTCCAGTCGGCGCCGTGAAAGTCCTCGTCATAGAACCCGTCCTGGATCAGCGTCCACGCCTCTTCGAACTTCTGCTCGGCTTCGGCCGCGAGATCCACCGTGTACTTCGCCTCGAACTTCACCGTTTCGGGGTCGCCGTCTCCCTTGACGCCCTTCAGCGCGAGGCGCTTGATCTGACCGACGGCCGAAAGATAAAGGAGCGCTTTGCCGTCATTCGTGAACGCAAGCCGCCCCGTGCCGCCATCGGCCACTTTCTCGAGCTTGTCGCCCTTCTCGTTCACGAGCCAGATGTCGTTCAAGCCGAGCTGGTTCGAGACAACGGCGTAATGCGTGCCGCTCCCCGTAACCGTGAACGTATTGTAGCCGCCCGAGAGCCGGGTCACGTTGTGAACGCGTTCGTGCAGTCCGTCGAAGTCGATCTTGACGACAGGGGGGGCTTTCTTCTTGTCCTTGTCTTTGTCCGCCTTCTCGTCTTTCTTGTCGTCCTTCGCGTCGTCCTCTGCCTTTGCGCGTTCTTTCCGCTCGCTTTCCGTCAGCAGTTCTTCGGCCTTCGTAAGGTTCACGTAGCGGAGCCACAGATTGCCGTAGTCGTCGCGGCTCGCGAACGCGAGGCGGCGTCCGTCGTCCGTCCAGAAGGGGGAGTAGTCGTCGAGCGGGCTTCGCGAAACGTTGTGCAGCGTGCCGCCGTCGGCGGAAATGATCTCGACGTCCTCGAGCGATCCCAGATTCGAGCGTGAAACGGCGATCCATTTCGAATCCGGCGACCAGCGCGTGTAGACGACGTCGGCGCGATCGATCAGCACTTTCTGCTGCGAGCCGTTGCGATTCATCGTCCAGGCTTTGTTCGGGCCGCGGCGAAACGCGATCTTCGCGCCGTCGGGGGAGGGAACGGGGGCGTAGTCGTTCTCGGGCGTGTTCGTGAGCGCAGTGGTGCGCGTTTTCCTGCTGTGCGTAAGTCGTTTCTCGTCCGGGTCGGTCGACTCCACGCGATAGATGTCCGTGTTCCCGGTCGCATCCGAAACGTAGAGCAGTGAGAGCCCGTCCGCGTCCCAGGCGATGTCGCGCTCACGCGCCGGCGTATTCGTAAGCCGCCGAATGCGATCGGTCCCTTCGCCGTCTTCCAGATCCATCGCAAAGACTTCGCCGTGCACGATGAACGCGATCGCCGACTCGTCGGGCGAGAGCGCGAACTCGGTGGCGTTCTTCGTCTCCGCGTGATTTTCGACGAGATTCCATTTGTCGTCGCTTCGCACCACGACTTCGATGGCGCGCGGCGCGGAGCCGTCCGTCGCGAGCGTCCAGAGCTTCCCCGCGCGCTCGTACACGATCGTGCTGCCGTCGCGGGAAATCGATGCGTATTCGATCGAAAAATCCGTGTGTTTCGTGAGCTGCTTCGGCGCACCCGTGATCTTCGGCGGGTCGGCTGAGCGATCGATCACGGCCTGCCAGATGTTCGCCACGCTGTCTTCGCGCTCCGAGACGAAGTAAAGCGAGCGGTCGTCGGCGCTCCACATCGGGAAGTCGTCGTCGCCGTTCCAGTCGGTCGCCAGGATGTGATCGCCGCCGTCCCACGAACGAAGCATGATGTCACGACTGGCCGCGCCTCGATAATGCTTCCGCCACCAGGGCGTGTACCCCTTCGTCCAGGCGACCCAGCGTCCGTCGGGCGAAACCGCCGCGTTGAATGCGACCTCCTCGACGAGCGCCTGCGGGTGCAGCGCGTTGTCGTCGGTGCGAAACACATAAGGCCAGCGCGAGTCGCGCGCCGATAGAAACAGCACCGACTTGCCGTCGGGCGTCCAGCCGAGCGCGAAGTCGTTGATCGAATGAAACGTTTTGCGATCGGGGCGCCCGCCGCTTCGCGCGATCACGAACACGTCGTCGTTGCCGTGACGGTCCGACGTAAACGCGAGGCGCGTGCCGTCCGGCGACCATGTCGGCGCCTGATCGTACGCTTCATGAACCGTGATGCGGTCGGCCTCACCGCCCGCCGCCGGCACGACCCAGAGGTCGCCCATATAACTGAAGGCGATTTCGCTCGCGTCGGGAGAAATGCTCGGATGCTGGGCGCCGATAATCGGGCCGTCGAGGGCCTCCGCGCCTGCTGGCAGAAGAAGGGCCAGAGTCAGTAAGACCGTCGCCCCCTGTTTCCCTGTGTTCATTGTGGTGTTCCTTCCTGGGCTGATGGCAGCTTCGATAAAAGACGAAATCAGGGCTAGTCGCCGATGTAACCGAGTCCGCGCAGTTTTTCGATCTCGGCATCGCTCAGGGTGCGGTCACGCCCGGGAGCCTGGCCCGAGGTCGCCAGTCTGCGGCTTACTTCGAGTGCTTCTTTCAATGTGGCAAGCCGTGCCGTGTCCTGCGAAGCCAGATTCGCCGATTCCAAAGGGTCCCGGGACAGATCGAAGAGCTCCTGTTCGCCGCTCCTCCGATCCTCGATCAGTTTCCAGCCATCCAGAATGATGGCGTGATAGTCGTCTCCTTTGACTTCCTGCTCGACCATCCCCACGGTCTTCTCCGTTTCGAGATAGATCGCGCCCCGGGTCGACGTGGCGCGCCCTTCCACCAGGTCGGCAAGGGAACGGAACTGGACGGCGTCCTGATTCCGTGGCAACCCCGCAAGCTCCCGAATCGTCGGTGCGAGCGAGCCGATGGAAACCGGGTCCGCCACACGCCGCGCCGCGCCACCGGGAACGCGAATCAGCATGGGAACCCGGACGACTTCTTCATAGAGAGTCTTTCTGTGCCCGATCCGGCCGTGGTCCAGAAACTCCTCGCCATGGTCGCTCGCGAAAACAATCACCGTTTCCTCGTCCAGACCATGCTTGCGAAGCGCCGCGACGAGCCTGCCGATTCCGGCGTCCGTATGCCGGATCTCTTCATCGTACAGGTCCAGCAGGTACTGGAGTTCGTCATCCTGCAGCGAATGACGAATGGCGCGGATGTCGCCGTACTCCTGCTTGCCGTCGAGACGCCCGGCATGGGGAGCGGCAAAGTCGATGTCCGGATGATCTTTATAATTGAAGTGAGGGTCGAAGTAGTGAACGAAGAGGAAGAACGGAGTCTTCCTTTTCTGTGTGAACTGCTCGATGCGCGCGATCGCCAGGTCGGTCACGCCCTCCGTGGAAATCGCTTCGTGCCCGAGGGCGTTCTTCGAGTCGAAAGCCGCAAACCCCTGATCGAAACCATGTTTCTCGTCCACGAACGTATGGCTTACGACCGCCGCCGTCTGAAAACCGGAGGCCGCGAATCCTTCGGCAAGCGTTTCCAGTTCCGGCGCCAGGGTCCGGCTGATTTCCGTGGCCTTATGACTGCTCGGATACATTCCCGTCATGATGGACGCCACGGCGGGCATGGTCCATGAAGACGTCGAGTACGCCCGCTCGAACACGCACGCCTGGCCGGCCAGGCTGTCGAGAGCGGGAGTGGTGGGGCGCTCTGCGCCGTAGAGGCTCATTCTGTCGGGGCGAAGTGTATCGACGACGATCAGCAGCACGTTCGGCGCTTTCGTCTCCGGCGCGCATGACAGGATCATGAGAGAGAGAACCGGCACGAAGGCCGGCAGCTTCCGGTTCGAAAAATTCATCGTCATGCGCTTTCTGCGGACAGCCAATCGGTCTCTTGCGTTGAGCGCTCATCATGATAACTCATATGCTATTCTCAGGCGATGAGTGTCGGCAGAACTCGCGGAGATTCGGCAGGAGGAACGTGTCACAGATGATTTCGATTTCGGTCCGCTATTTCGGCCCTTCGGCCGACGCCGCGGGGCGTGAGCGGGAAGAGCGGTCGCTCCCGGCCGGGAGCACGCTGGCCGCTCTCTCGGAGGCGATTTACGGCGAGTATCCCGCGCTTCGGAAAGCCGCGCGCTCGATCCGCTTCGCGGTGAATCAGGAGTACGCGAACGACGACGTGCCGCTTTCCGATGGCGATGAAGTCGCCGTCATCCCGCCGGTTGCAGGCGGGGCGGGCGATGATGCGGATGCGGCTGCCGGCGACAGTGCCGCCCACGGCTCTGGCGACCCGGTTCATGTCGCGATGCAGGAAGCTAGAATCGACCCCGCGGCGCTCGAGCGTTTCGTGGCCTCGCACGAAGCCGGCGCGATTGCGACGTTTCTCGGTACCGTGCGTGGGGAACGTGGCGGAGCCGGCGGCGCGGACGACGAACTCCTGGCCCTCGAGTACACGGCTTATGGGGAGATGGCGCTCAAAAAGATGCGCGCGATCTGCGAGGCGGCGCGCGCGAAGCACGACCTGATCGCGGTCGCCGCGGTGCATCGCACGGGTCGCCTGGAGCTGGGCGAAGCGTCGATTGCCGTGGCCGTGTCGTCGGGGCATCGCGCGGAGGCGTTCGCGGGTTGCCGGTACGTGATCGACACGCTGAAAGTGGAAGTGCCGATCTGGAAGAAGGAACACTGGTCGAGCGGCGAAACGAGCTGGGTCGATCCCACCGCGCCGGCACAGAAGGGAGCCCCCGATGCCTGAGTCAGCCGCGAAGCGCAGGGAACGCGCAGGCAAGATACTGACGGAACTGAAGAAGCTCTACTCCGGCGCCGACTGCGCGCTGCATCACAAGAGCGCGCTCGAGCTCCTGGTCGCCACCATTCTCTCCGCGCAGAGCACGGATGAGAACGTGAACCGCGTGACGAAGGATCTCTTCAAGAAGTACAAGAAGCCTGCGGACTATCTCGCCGTGCCGGTCGAAGAGCTCGAAGAGGACATTCGGTCCACGGGGTTCTATCGTCAGAAAACGAAGAGTGTGCGCGCGATGTCCCAGGCGCTGCTCGACGACTTCGGCGGCAAAGTGCCGGACGAGATGGACGATCTCATCAAGCTTCGGGGCGTCGCCCGCAAGACTGCGAATGT
This sequence comes from Candidatus Eiseniibacteriota bacterium, assembly GCA_029262235.1. Lineage (GTDB taxonomy): Bacteria > Orphanbacterota > Orphanbacteria > Orphanbacterales > Orphanbacteraceae > JABDJQ01. The sequence continues at coordinate 356,420 of JAJCZU010000002.1, forward strand.
GGTGCTCGGCACGTGGTTCAAGAAAAACGAGGGGATCGCGGTCGACACGCACGTGGGACGGCTCGCGCATCGCTGGGAGCTCACGCCGAACAGCAAAGACAGTAAAGATGCGGTGAAGATCGAGAAGGACCTCATGGATACGTTTGCGCGGGACGACTGGACGTTCGTGAGCCACGCCACGATTCTGCACGGCCGTCAGGTGTGCGGCGCGAAGAAACCGGACTGCAAATCGTGCACGCTGCGCAAGCTCTGCCCGTCCGTCGACCAGTTTCTGTAGGCGGCTGCCCGCCGGCACCACCTCGAAAACCCACATAAAAAGAAAACGGCGCGTGCCGGAAGAGGGGAGCCTCCCACCGAATCACATTCGGTGAGCCGGGAGACCTGTCTTCAACACGCGCCGTTTCTATATAGACGTTCGGAAGCGTGCTTACGCGCCCCAGCCGAACTGTGACAGAAACGCCATCAGGGCGCGGAACGCTTCGATGATTTCATCTCCGATGAACCATGCCATTCTAGTAAGGCTTTCCATGTTGTCAGTCCTTCCGCGGCGGGGTGCGCCGCACGATGTGCCGGTCGTTCAGGGGTAGTCCGGCTATCACCCTCGATCGAAATCCCGCTTGCTACTTACACAACGAGCGAGACGGGAACTACGAACGCTTTTCTTTTTCCGCGAGCAGCTTCTCCAGGTCGTCCACGAGATCCGAAAGCAGATCGCATGTGTCCTGAATCGGGCCGGGGGTCGTTAAGTCGACGCCCGCCGTCTTCAGGAGCTCGGCCGGATAGTCGCTCGAACCGGACTTCAGAAACGTGAGGTACTTCTCCAGAGCGCCAGGCTCCTCGTCGAGGATCTTCTTCGCGAAGGCCGTGGCAGCAGCGTACGAAGTAGCATATTTGTAAACGTAGTAATTGCGATAGAAATGGCCGATGCGGCCCCAGCCCGTGCCCGCCACTTCGCCGTAGTGGGTCTGCGGACCGCCGTGCTTCTTGATCAGATCGTGATAGATCTCGTTCAGCGCGTTCACCGAAAGCGCTTCGCCCGCTTCGAGCCGCTCATGCGCCGTCTTTTCGAACTCCGAGAACATGACCTGCGTGTACACGGTGCCCATGATCTGCTTGATGTAGAAGTTCGTCAGGAAGATCTTCTTGTCGAGATCCTTCTCATTGCGAAGCATGTGGTTCAGCAGGATCGCTTCGTTCGTCGTGGAAGCGACTTCGGCTACGAATGTGGTGTAGTCGGCGTAAACCTGCGGCTGCGCGTTCATCGAGTACCACGTGTGCAGCGCATGGCCGATTTCGTGGGCGAGCGTCGAGACGTCCTCGAGCTTGTTCTGATAGTTCAGCAGCATGTACGGGCCGCCGAGTGCCTGCCCGCCCCAGCTGTAGGCGCCCGAGCGCTTGCCTTCGTTTTCGTAGACGTCGATCCAGCGCGAGTTGAACGCCTTGTGGAGCGCCGCCTGGTAATCTTCGCCGAGCGGCACGAGGCCGTTCATGACGATTCCGATCGCTTCGTCGTACGGAATATCGACGTCGACGTCCGGAATGAGCGGCACGTAGGTGTCCCAGTGCTGCAGCGTGTCGAGTTCCATGATGCGCGCACGGATCGCGTTGTATCGATAGACCGGGTCGAGATTCGCGTTCACCGTTTCGATCAGGTTCTCGAGCAGCTCCACCTCTACGTTGTCCGAGAACGTCGCGCGCTGGGCGCACGATTCGAAGCCGCGCGCCTTCGCGACGAACCAGTCGCCCTTCATCGAGCCGTCGAGCGCCGCCGCGTTCGCGTTCACGTACTTGCCGTACCCTTCATAGTAGACCTCATACGCGCGCTCCCGCGTCGCGCGGTCCGGGTCGGCCATGTACGTGCCGTAGCGCGCCTGCGTCATTTCGACTTCGTTTCCTTCGGAATCGAGAAACGTGCCGAACTTGAGGTCGGCGTTCGTCATCTGGCCGAAGATCGTTCTCGGCGCGGCGGTCACGTCGCCGGCGAGGGAGAGAATGCGCTCTTCCTTTTCGCTCAGGATGTGCGCGGCCGTACGAAACAGGTTGTGATAGTGATGGCGATAAAGGGCCAGGTCTTCGTTCTTCTTCATGAACCCGTCGATCTTCTTCTGACCGACCGCGAGGAGCTCGGGCTCCACCCACGATGTAGCCGCCGAGATCTTGGTTCCGAGACCCTGCGCCTTCTGCCAGCGCTCGTTGTTATCGGAGTCTGCCATGTTCACGTGGTGCGACTGACCGGCGTAAACGTAGAGCCGTTCGAAAAGATACGACATGCGCTCTGAAGCCTTGTGATAGCCGAGCAGAACCTGCGGCGAATCGCCCAGCTTCCCCTTGAACGCTTCGACTTCGGGGATCAGGCTCACGATTTCGTCGTATTCCTCGTTCCAGGCTTCCGACGAGTCATAAACCCGGGTCAGGTCCCACTTGTACTTCTCTTCGACGTCTTCGCGCTGCACGGCGGCCTGGGCAAAGACGAGAGTCGGCATGACGAGGATCAGCAATGCGAATCCTGCGATTCGTTTCCACATAGTCAGTTTCCTTACAGTTTCGGGTTCTCAGGGGCGCGACTCGTTCGCGCGTTTCGGATGGGGTTCAAAACCGCACTCAGACTATCCCAAAACCCTCCTGAGCGCAAGCCCCGGGGCCGCCCGCCCGCTGGACGAAACCACCGGCCGTGCGGCATAATCACGGCCTCACTAGTAAGACCGCGAAACGGGGGTAAAACCCGCAAAAAAAAAGGAGTCCGCATGTCGATTCAGGAGAAATACGACTCTTTTGTCGAATACACGCGCGAGCTGTCGGCGCTGGATGCCGCCGAAAGCCTGCTCGCGTGGGATCAGCAGACGTACATGCCGCCGATGGGGGCGGAGTCGAAGTCGCGCCAGCTGGCGACGCTTTCGGGCATTCATCATGACATGCTCGTGAGCGACACGATGAAGCGCCATCTCGATGAGCTCGCGAACGGCGATCTCGACAAACTCGGCGAAGACGCCCGTGTGAACGTCCGCGAGATGAAGCGCGCCTACGACCACGCGAGCCGGGTGCCGACGAAGCTCGTGCGCGATATTGCGCGGGCGCAGTCGCTCGGCATGGAAGCGTGGGCCGAGGCGCGCGAGAAATCAGACTACAAGATCTTCGCTCCGTGGCTCGAGAAGCTGCTGAAACTCAAGTGTGAGCAGGCCGACGCAATCGGTTACGAAGAATCACGTTACGACGCGCTTCACGACGAGTTCGAGATGGGGAGCACGGCGAAGCGGATCACGTCTGTTTTCGCGAAGCTGCGCGACGAACTCGTGCCGCTGGTCGACCGCATCGTAAACAGCGACGTCGCGAAGGCGCAGAAGATCCCGGCGCGTGACTACCCGCGCGCGAAGCAGGAGGCCCTCGGGCGCGAGCTGCTGACCGCGATCGGGTTCGACTGGAAAGCCGGCCGTATCGACGTTTCCGCGCACCCGTTCTGCACCGGCAACCTGCACGATGTGCGTCTCACCACCCGTTATAATGAGAAGGATCTCACGCAGGCGCTGTTCGGTCTCATGCACGAAGGGGGCCACGGGCTCTACGAGCAGGGCTTCGACCCCGCGCACCAGGGGACCCCGCGCGCCCAGGCCGTTTCGCTCGGCATTCACGAGTCGCAGTCGCTCATGTGGGAGAACATCGTGGGCCGCGATCGCGGCTTCTGGAAGTTCGCCTACCCGAAGCTGCAGAAGCACTTCGCCCCCACGTTCGATTCCGTGTCGCCCGAGGAGTGGTACAAGGAGATCAACAAGGTCGAGCGCTCTTTCATTCGGGTTGAAGCAGACGAAGTAACCTATTGTCTTCACGTCATTTTGCGCTTCGAGCTCGAGGTCGAAATGATCGAAGGCCGGCTGCCCGTGAAGGACATTCCCGAAGCGTGGAACGCCAAGATGAAGGACTTTCTCGGGATCACGCCGAAGAACGATGCCGAGGGATGTCTGCAGGACATTCACTGGTCGCACGGCATCTTCGGCTACTTCCCGACCTACGCGCTCGGGTACCTGTATTCCGCGCAGTTCTATAACCAGGCGAAGAAGGATCTGCCGGGTGTGGAAGACGACTACGCGAAGGGCGAGTTCGGAAGATTGCTCGGGTGGCTGAGAAAGAACATTCATCAGCGGGGCATGACGTACGCGCCGCATGATCTCGTGAAGGTCGTGACGGGGGAAGAGCTGGATACGAAGTATCTGATTGATTATTTGACGAAGAAATATACGCCGATTTACGAGCTTTAGGGTCGGAGGGGAAGGAGCGGAATCAGATTCCCCTCGCCCCTCGCCCGGGGCGTCCGGCCACGGGACTCGGGGCTCGGGGAACCGATCCCGCTTTCCCCGCCGCCAAAACTCGGAAACCGGACTTGAGGATGGGGGAGAGGGGAAGGCGGGAAGAGAAGAGAAAGAGAAGAGAAGAGCGGAACGGAGAAGAGAGAAGAGGGAGTGGCGGCAATGGCGAGGCTCCGTGTGAATTGTTTCTCGCTCTCGCTCGACGGGTATGGAGCGGGACGGGATCAGTCGCTCGAGAACCCGATGGGCGCAGGCGGGATGGCGCTGCACGAATGGGTCTTCCCGACGAAGACATTCCAGGCGATGCACGGGAATCTCGTCGACGGCGAGGGGGCGGGCGGCGGCACGACGGGCGTCGATGACGATTTCGCGGCGCGCGGGTTCGAGAACGTCGGCGCGTGGATCCTCGGTCGCAACATGTTCGGGCCGGTCCGCGGCAAGTGGAAGGACGACGACTGGAAGGGGTGGTGGGGCGACGATCCTCCGTATCACACGCCGGTCTTCGTGCTGACGCACCATGCGCGCAAGCCCATTGCGATGCAGGGCGGGACGACGTTTCATTTCGTGACGGACGGTGCGCGCGCGGCGCTCGATCGGGCGCTCGACGCGGCCGGTGGCCGGGACGTTCGTGTCGGCGGCGGCGTTGCGACGATCCGGCAGTATCTCGAAGCCGGCCTGGTCGACGAAATGCATCTCGCGATCGGACCGGCGCTGCTGGGGAGCGGAGAGCACCTGCTCACCGGCATCGATCTTGCGGCGCTCTGCTACGAAACGAGCGAGCATGTAGCGGGGCCGGGCGTTACGCACTTCGTCGTCACGAAGCGCGGGCAGCGCTGAGCACGTTAGGCACGCTGAACACGCCAGGCAGCGCCAGGCACGTTGGGCGCGCTGAGCGCGCCAGGTACGTTAATCTCGTTACGCACGTAGAGAGAGGGAGAGGTCATGAAGGAACTCAAGTACTCGGTGAAGATTGCGGCACCGCGGGACAAGGTCTGGGCGAAGATGACGGAGGCGGATTCGTATCGCGCGTGGGCGAAGGCGTTCTCGCCGAACTCGCAGTTCGAGGGCGAGTGGAAGCAGGGCGCGAAGATGAAGTTCTTCGACCCCGACATGGGCGGCACGGTCGCGGACCTCACGAAGATCGTGCCGGGGCAGCACATCCACGCGGAGCATGTCGCGCTGCTGAAGAAGGACGGCACTTCGTACACGGACGGCGAGATGGCGGACAAGTGGATCGGGGCCACGGAGACGTACTCGCTCGAGGAGAAGGACGGCGCGACCGAGCTTCACGTGCGCGTTAAGACGCACGAGGATTTTGCGGCGATGTTCGACGGCGGCTGGCCGACGGCGCTCGAGACGCTGAAGGGGCTCTGCGAGTAGACGCGGTTCAGGACGATCGAGGTTAAACAAGGCGATCAATATGCGCGCGGCGCGGGCCGCGTACGGCATGGACCTATAGAAGGAGATTCTCAATTGGCTCTCAAAGTAATCGGCGTCGGCGTCGGTCGAACCGGCACGTATTCGCTCAAGCTCGGGCTCAATCAGCTCGGACTAGGCCCGTGCTACCACATGGAAGAAGTGCTGCATAAGATGCCCGTACACGTACCGCTCTGGAACGCGGCACTCGACGGCCACCCGGACTGGGCCGCGATTTACGACGGCTACGCAAGCACGGTCGACTGGCCAACCGCCGCATTCTATCGCGAACTGCTCGCGGCGCACCCGAAGGCAAAGTTCGTGCTCACGCATCGCAGCCCCGAGAGCTGGGCGGACAGTTTCGGTTCCACGATCTACAAGCTGCTGGCGGGAAGGGAACAGGCCCCGCCCGAGATGAGGGAGTGGCTCGAGATGGCGGTCCGCGTCATTGTGAAATCGGGATTCCCGGAGGGCCTCGACCGTGACGGCCTCATGAAAGCATTCACGGCGCATAATGAAGCCGTAAAGAGCGCGATCCCGGCCGATCAGCTGCTCGTGTATCAGGTCAAGGAAGGGTGGGGGCCGCTCTGCGAGTTTCTCGGCGCGCCTGTTCCCGACGGAGCGTTTCCGCGCTCGAATGACCGGAGCGAATTCTGGGACCTCGTGCAGGGGAAGAAGTAGAGCCCCTGCGGCGCACTTGGTCCGCGCGTGGACGACGCATTTCTGACAGGAGAGATCGATGTCTGAAAAAGGCAAGATCAGCTACATAGAGTTCCCGGCGCGCGACATCGCGGCGACGAAAGCTTTCTTCGAAGCCGCGTTCGGCTGGTCGTTCACGGACTACGGACCCGACTACACATCATTCAATGCCGACGGGATCGACGGCGGCGGTTTCTACAAGTCGGAGCAGGCCGGTAAGGCCGCCGCCGGCAGCGCGCTCATCGTTCTGTACAGCGCCGATCTCGAAGCGACCCAGGCCGACGTCGAAAAAGCCGGCGGCAAGATCGTAAAGCCGATTTTCGCGTTCCCCGGCGGCCGGCGGTTCCATTTCACCGAGCCGAGCGGGAACGAACTCGCCGTATGGAGCGAGTGATAGAGAAAGCACACACCAGAGCCGTGAGGAGGCGCCCTTGAACAGTCTCGTGAAGAACGAAATGCATATCCTCAAGGAGACCGAGGGGCTCCGCATCGAACTCCTGGCGATCCTGAGCGACGACGATCTCACCTTCGCGCTTCCCGGAAACTCCACCCTCGGCGAACTCTGCCGCGAGATCGGCGAAACGCAACACGACTATATTGACTCCTTCAAAACTTTCGAGTTAAAGTTCCAGCACAAAAGCAAAGAGCACGAGATCGACCACTCCGTGGAGAAGCTCAAGCTCTGGTACGCCGCGCTCGACCGCGAGCTGCACAACACCCTCGAGGCGATGTCCGAAGACGACGTCGCGAAGATGGTGAAGCGCCCCGGCTTCGAGATCCCCGTGCGCGTGCAGTTCCACATCTATCGCGAAGCGATCCTGATCTTCGCCGCGAAGGCGAGCGTCTACCTGCGCGCGATGGGGCGGGAGCTGCCGGGCAAGTGGGGGCACTGGGTGGGGTGAGGGGGGGCGACAACCTCCAGTACTCTATTGAAAAGGCGATCATGGACTCATTGAATACTTTAATTGTCGGTGTTGGCGGCTCACCAGGTTGGCTCGTAGTAGCGCATCATGTGAGCACCATTGTAGTCGCGATTGCGGCTCTTGTCGGGCTACTCTCTCTAGTATTTGCACAACGGGAGATGGTGATCCGCTCACGGAGAGAGTCTGTCATTCTTGCTGCCGAGATTTGTGAACGTTGGGCCGATCGGCTAATCGAGGAGTGTGGGAACAACCTGCTCGACTTGGGGCGGAAGATCAAGATTCAGGACTGGGGATTGAGTAATCACCACTTCCGCCCTGGATCACTAGTGCAGGAATCAGATGCGAGCGAATGGATCAAGCAGGTTCATGAAACCAACAGTTTGAATGAAGTTGCTCGAGTTGCCAACCGGCTTGAAGGTTTTGCAGTCTATTTCACTAGCGGTGCTGCGGATGAAGAGATAGCATTTTCTTCGATGGGCCCACTGTTTTGTGGTTGGATTCGAAACCTCTCTCCCTTCCTTGTCTTGGCACGGAGCCAATCCAAGGAAACACTAACATCGGGCAGCTATGAGAGTGTCGTACGTCTATATGACTTGTGGGCAAGACGTATGACCAAGTCCCAGTTGGAAGAAGCCGCCTCTCGTACAGGGGCAGAGCTGGAAGCCTTGGGCGATGTGTCAGCAATCAAACCGATTGGAACATGACGATTAATGAGCAATGTGAGCGAGGATGTAGAGAATAATCCTCCTCGGAGTATTTCGCCTATTTGATTTCATTGTTGCTCGGAGCAGCACAACTCATCAAAGAAGGAGACCAGCATGTTTGTTGAGCACCCACTGATCGAGCGAGCTCAGAGATACCGGCGTCGAGTTGTCGATCTGGCGCCCCATGGCTGTGCCTATGACGCCTCCGTCGGTGCGTGGCGAGTTATTAGTACGGGCGTGCTATGGGTTGATACGCCTGGCCGCGAAGGCCCTCACACTAAGAAGCAAGACATCGAGACAGGTGAGGATCAGAAAGGTGAGTGACTAACAATGCCCGCTAAGTCAGCGAGTCTCTACCCGCAGATTCTCTTGCTCGCAAGTCGCTACGACCTAACCTGCGATTATGTCGTTTCGCAGTTGATGCGCAAGTCGGTTCCCTACCTCCGGATCAATACGGAGGATCTCCCCACCTCTACTGTAGAACTGGATCCTGTTCTAAGGCGACTTATGATCGAGTACGGCGGTAGGAGATACTATGTTACTCCAGATAGCCTTCGATCCGTGTTTTTCAGGCGCCCCGTTTTCCTTCGCGACTATGGGGACGAACAGAGATCGCCCGCGGAGCGATTCTCACGACTTCAGTGGGCCGCGTTTATCCAGAACCTCATGCTCTTCGACGAGGCTTGTTGGCTTAACTCTCCCGCCGCCACATATCGAGCAGAGCATAAAGCCGTCCAACTCTCGGTAGCAGCCCAGTTGGGTTTCGCCGTTCCAGAAACGCGAGTGACGAATGCGCCACACTCGGAACTTCTGAGTACGGCGTGCAGCCGTGTGGCTCTCAAGGGACTAGACACCGTTCTCCTTCGGGACGATGGTCTTGAGATATTCGGGTTCACGACACTTGAGTCCTCTTCGGCTTTGGAACCCAGCGGTTGGAGATCGGCTCCAGGCATGATTCAGGCTGCCTTATCAAACAAGCTCGACATCCGAGTAACGGTCGTCGAGGATCGAGTTTTTGCTGCGAGTATTTCGGCGAATGGACAGCCAATCGATGGAGATTGGCGAACACACAAGCTCGGTGCCCAGTTCTCCGCAATTGAACTACCAGAAGAGACAGCCCAGCGGTGTCGACAATTAGTCAAATCACTCGGCTTACTATTCGGCGGAATTGATCTCGCGCTATGTAACGATGAATACTACTTCCTAGAAGTGAATCCTACAGGTGAATGGGGCTGGCTTGTCGATGCGGCAGAGCTTCCTATAGACGCTGCCATTGCCAACACCCTTACCAAGGGAGATCGTTTGCATGTGGGCTGAACTCCTGACATGGATTGATTCTGTGCTGTTGGGTTCAGTGTTCACCTTGTGCCGGGCGAACAGCACCGTTCAGAAGAAGATCGATCAGTGCCGCATAGAGCAGTTTGATAATGACGAGCGACTAAAGCACTCGAAACAAGTCGTTGATGCGCGGCTATCCGGATCGATCGAGCGTCTTGAGAGAATCGAAAATAAGGCCATGGGGACCCTCCTCGGTGTGGCTGTAGCGGTCGCCTTGCTTGGGGCAGCGACTGGCATCCTAGGCTCCGATGGAATGATTGCGAACGAACCTCTATGGCTTCGGATCGTTGCGGCTGCGCTCCTTCTCATTTCGATGACATTGCTGTTCGGCAGCGGATTCTTAGCCTTGGGGGCATACAAAGTCGGCCAAGTGTACCGCCCGACCATGTTTGACCAAGAGCCACTTGCGGAGGAGGAACACGAGCGAAAGATGGTTCTGCTTTGCATTGAGCAGAACGACCGTGCGGCGACATTGCGATCCAATCGGCTTTCGGCTTCATTCTGTTGCCTCAGAAACGGTCTCGCAACGGTCTTGCTCCTGGGAGTATTCATCGTTATCGTTACCCTCGTGACGGGGGACACATGTAGACCTACTTAATAAACTACTGAAGCCGTCGGTTTCCTTCGTCGTCAACACGCTTTCGGCAATGCACTAGGGGATCAAGCATGCCCGAGCATCCACTTTCTTCGTATGATGAAATCCACAAGCAGTTTGATCCGCATTTCTTTGTGGACTATGCGCTCTTCAGCGGTTCCTTGCGCCACTACATCGCAAAGTCGCTTGAGGACTTGTTGAAGGCTAACATCAATGACTCTCATCGTAGGCTCTTCATTGTCGGCCTGTATCGTGAGGAGTACGCCGGATACGAGGATGTTGGCGCTATAGTTGCTTCACTTATTCGATATCACAGAAAAGAGCTGACGTACCCGATAGAAGGAATGCTGCGGTACAAGCCCGATGCAGTCATCTTGGAGAAACTGTTTCGTCGCTACGACATAAAGTCCGCTGATGACCTGTATGTCGGTTTAGGCTTGGAGGAGTGGATTCCGACCAATTGGGGATCGGTTCATCCGCGTATCGATTGCGCTAAGGTCTTGCAGCGAATGTGCCGGTTTATCTTTCTAGACTGCCAAGCGAATCAGAAACGGTACGGGATAGACGCCTACAACAGAATCAAGCACGGACTAGCGTTCGTCCCCAACGGCAACCGCTACCTGATCAGTCTTCCGAACGCGCCAGCTGTACTAGTCGCCAACCGTCAATCTCAATCAGATCCCTATGTGCTCCTCGGCCTTCCCATGGATGATTCATCCTTGGCAGAGCGTGCAAGGCTCGTCGAGTTCATTCAGTCGACACTTCGTGCGCTTGTGTCATTTTATTTGATTGGTAACTACTCAGAGTTTCTTCGAGAGACTCGAGAGATCGTCCCCGCTTCCCGTATCTTTGACTTTCCATCGCTTGTGTCCGTGAGGGACTTTCTAGTTCAACTAACCGAAAATCCGGATTCTCCGCCAACAATGCCGCGACCCCGGGGGCTCTGAAAGCTCTTCAGTCGTGCTGCGTTGCTCAACTCACAAACGTTCAACCGACAAGGAACACACCATGGTGACTGAACCTGCACTTTCCGACCAGATCGCCGGCGCCCGGGCGTATGAAGCCCTGCATGTACCGGCGCTGTTCCGTCAGTGGTGCCCGCGGGTGCTCGATGCTGCGGGCGTCGGGCCCGGCCAACGGGTCCTGGGCCAGGGAGCGGTTGTCTTGCACTCATGGTGGGGGCTGAATCCCTCTTTCAAGGCTCTGCTCAGGCGCCAGAGTAAGTTCGTTCCTTACCAGGGGAGTACCACACAATGAACAACAAGCGATTAGGGCTGCTCGCGTCGGTGAGCCTTGTTATCGGCGGAATATTGGGGATGGTCGGTTCCTTTTCACCGTCGACTGTGCGTGGCATCGCCTGGGGGGTGGATGGCACCGCACTTGTAGTGGGCGCGGCACTTCTGGCGGTGCACCACATCAGGCTTGGCCACGAGCAACTGGCGGCCGGATTTATCGTATTCGCCGCCGGTCAAACGTTAGTAGTTTCAGGTTCGGCTATGGACCTGGCAGCGAGCTCTCCGTCGTTTGGAGCGGGCGCCGGGCTTTGGGCCGCGGGACTGGCGCTGGTAAGTGCTTCGTCGGCAATGCCGGCCTTCGTAAGAATTACGGGCGCGATTGCATCGGTCATGTTTGCGGTAGCCGCGCTTCAGATCTATGCCGGTACTGAGCTGACCCCGCTATCGAAGCCTCTGCCCTTCGGTGCGTACCCGTTTCTGGTCCTCACGCTGTTCGGCTGGGCGTGGGATCACTACCGGGCCACGTCCGTAAATCCTGAATAGCAATGCGCAGTATCGACATCAGGAGGTTTCCGTGAGCTCGATCCCCCGCCCCGATCTTTCGGCCCGACCGCTCCAGGTAACGTGCGAACACACGGTGCACGCCGGCCCCGAAGAAGTCTACGCCGCCTGGACCACGCGCTTCGACGCCTGGTTCGCCGAGCCCGGAACGCTGGTTCTGGTGCCGGAGCCCGGGCGGCCCTACTTCTTCTACAACCGGAATGACTGGGGCCGACATCCTCACTACGGCCGAATTCTGGAAGTGAGAGAGAACCGGCTCGTCGAAATGACGTGGATGACAGGCAACGGGACCGCCGAGGGGACGGAGGGAGCCGAGACGGTCCTTCGGGTCGAGCTCGTTCCGAGGGGCGAGGCCACCGACGTTCGCCTGACGCACGCAGGCTTCGTCTCCGAGAAGTCCCGCGAAGGTCACGGGGAGAACTGGCCGCTGGCGCTCGAGATCCTGAACGAAGCGATCGCGTGATAGATTGGGATGCGTGTTCGGGTGCCGGTGACCGCACTTTCGGAATCGCGCCCACCTCCAGGTCCCGGGCCGGGGCAGGAAAGTAGTCAAAGTGGTAAAACGCGTTTTGCAGGAGTTCCAGGTGAGACCGCGAACTCGAACGCTCTTCGTCGCACTCGCTTTGAGTCTGGCGCAACCCCAGCCGGTGGAAAGCCAGGGGGTCTACCTGGGCGCTCGCGGCGGCATCAGCGTCACCGATTACTCATTTCCCCATCTCTCCGAAGACTGGCGCAGCGGGGTTGTGGCAGGAGCCTTCCTGGCTATTCCTGTTCGGCCCCAGGTTTCATTGCAGCCCGAGCTGTCATGGGTGCGGAAGGGCGCAGATTGGTTCAGTGAGGGCAGGGGCCCCACTCGGGCTGAGTTGGACTATGCGGCCGCAACGACTCTCGTTCGCCTGTCTTTGCCGCTGAGGAATTTCTCTGTGAGTGTGCTTGGGGGCCCCTGGGTTGGGATACTGGCGAGGTGTGGCACCGACGGGGATGAGGCCGGAGACTGTGATTCCGTTTTCGGCAGCGACCAGCATCGCAATACTGACTTCGGATACGACGTCGGCCTGGGGGCGGCTTTTCATACCGGTTCGTTGGTCGTTCAACTCGAGTTTCGTCGGTCTCGCGGTGTGTCGCGGCTTCTGAAGGACAGGGCCCGAGACAACCCAACCACAGAAAGTACCCAACTCTCTCTCGCGCTCGGGTACCGAGTTTGGGGAGGCTGAACTCACCAAGCGATTGCTACGCAGGCTACGGAACTTTTGATGAAACGATAGCGGGCTTCAATACTTTTAAGGATCATTATCTTGGACCAGACCCCCGACACGCGGCCCCACGACACCGGAAGCCTTCTGACTCCCACGAAAGCGGTACTCATCGGCCATCGACGTATCAGCTTGCCCGCGCTCGCAATCCTTGGTGCGGTCGGCCTGGCTGGGTATGCCCTGTTCGGGACCCGTGCACTCGCACCTTCGCTCCTGGTGGGAATCGCCCCTGGCTGGATCTGGTGGTCCTACGCCGTGCCTCGGTGGCGCGACTGGGTGGAAGCCGAGGGGATCACGGAAGCCTCGATCTACGCGACAGCTGTGAATCTTGGGCTGGTCTTCCCGAAGGGCTTTCTGCTGGAGAGTACCGAGTTTCGCCGCCGCGACGGCACAAGAGGCTGGCGGACAGACCCCTCGGCCTGAACTTCTGAACTCGTCGAGTCGAGCGCCGCCTAACCGCAGCTTATGCGGGAGCGTTTTACCAATAGAGAGTTCTTGAAGGAAGGGCAGGGTGATCGATGATCGCACGAGTTTGGAACGGCAGGACTCCTCTTGAGAAAGCCGACGAGTATCTCGCGTTTCTTAAAGAGCGCGCTGTACCTGACTACTCGGGAGTCGAAGGGTGTCTCGGAGTCTACGTCCTGCGCCGGGACAAAGAAGATGCGGCGCACTTTCAGACGTTGACGTTCTGGGTGTCGGAGGAAGCAATCCGTGCGTTCGCGGGAGATGAAGTGCTCAAGGCGAAGTACTACCCCGAAGATGACGAATTTCTGCTGGAGTTCGAGCCGGAAGTACTGCATTTCGAGGTTACGGAGGGCGTCAAGCTGAGGACGGAATAACAAGTCGTTCAACCTGACAGCCGCCCGCAGCAAAACGTCAGGGTCAGGCGGCCTTTGCAATCTAGAATTCGCTCGTACACTGATATCCAGCGCCAGGCGGAATCATGAAAATTCCCAGACTTTTCCCCATTCTGAGCGTGCCGCTCCTGTCGGTTGCTTTTCTTCTTGCGATTGGCTCTGCCTCAGGAGGAGATCAATTGGATCTGCCTAAGATGAACGACTTCGCTCTCAGCTATACCAGTGCCTGGAGCAGTCAAGACCCGGCCCGCGTTGCGGCGCATTACGCCGAAAACGGCTCACTCCGGATCAACGAGAACGAGCCTTCGGTTGGTCGTGATCAGCTCGAAGCTACGGCCACGAGCTTCATGACCGAGCTGCCCGACATGATGCTCACGACAGAAAGCACGAGGTCATGCTGAAAGACTATCCCCATGCAAACCCGATCCGCATCGGTTTCGGTGAGAACGACAGCCAGTCGCCTCCCGCATTCGCGGCGTACCTGAGAAGCTTCGTCAACAAGCCCAACATCACATACAAAGTGATACCGGATGTCGGCCACATCGTGGGGGAGTACAACCGGGAGTACATGGACTGCTTATTCGGCGAGTTCGAGTAGATGGGCTGGTCGGCACCGCAGGCCCGCGGCTGAAAGCAACGTTATACAGCAGACTGTTGTAGATCGAATCTGAGGGAAGATCAAACCAACGTAATGTCAACCAGGAGGCGAACCATGAGTGACCCCTTTGTCTCACGCGTCGGCGGAATCCTCAGCGGCGACATTGCCGTTCCCGAACACGAACGTGAAGTGCGCTTCTACTCGCGTGTACTCACCACGGGCGAGAATCCGCTCTGGCGCGAGGATCTGATGAACAACCGGGGCATGCCGATCATCGGCCTCAGCCCGGCCGGCACGGAGACTGCCGGCCTTCCGCTCCAATGGATGCCGCACATCATGGTTGCCGATGTCGCAGCCAGTGCGAAGCGTGCGCTCGATCTGGGCGGGAGTGAGCTCATGCACGGCAAAGACGACGATGGAAAGAGCCAGTGGGCGGTGCTGCTCGATCCGAATGGCGCGGCGTTCGGGATCATCCCGGTCGTTTCCGCGGAGGATATGCCCGCGACCGATGACGGCGCATCGGGCGACGCTTCGGCGAGTGTGGGTTGCATCGCCTGGATCGACCTGACGGTCTCGGGCGCCTCGGCAACCCGTGACTTCTACGCCCGGGTCGTTGGCTGGTCGGTGCAGGACGTCGAGATGGAGGACGGAAGCGAGCGTTACGCCGACTACAACATGATCGGGAGTGACGGGGACCCGGCGGCGGGAGTCTGTCATGCGCGCGGCGTGAACCGGGGGCTTCCGCCTGTCTGGATGATCTACCTTCCCGTTGGCGACCTGGCCGAAAGTCTCCGTCGCGTGCGGGAGTGCGGGGGCAAGGTCTTGAAGACGACACGGGGGGCGGACGGGGAGTACGCCTATGCGGCTGTTCAGGATCCGGTGGGGGCGTGCCTGGCGCTGGTGCCGGGATAGAGCAGGTGTGAGTGCCGCGCAAGCTCGCAAGGATATTTGATATCGTAGTTCTGTATGCTTCTAGTCAGGCGGCAACATGGGACCGACCAACCACACAGGAGAGATCCATTGGCCGACAATGCGAAGACCACAGCGGCGACGATGATCCCGACCATGCGATACAACGATGCAGCGGCAGCCATCGCGTGGCTCTGCGAGGCGTTCGGATTCGAGAAGCACCTGGTCGTGCCCGGTGAAGACGGCACAATCGCCCACGCACAGCTCGTCTTCGGAAACGGAATGGTAATGCTCGGCTCCGCGCACGCCAGCGAGTTCGACAATCTTCAGAAGCCGCCGAGCGCTCTGGGTGGTGCCGTATCGCAGAGCCCGTACATCATCGTCGACGACGCCGACAGACACTACGCACGAGCTGTCGCGGCGGGCGCGGAGATCGTGCGTGAAATCAAGGACGAGGACTACGGGGGCCGGGGCTACACTTGCCGCGATCCCGAAGGGCACGTCTGGAACTTCGGCTCCTACGATCCCTGGGCCTCCGCCTGACATGCGCTTGCAGCGGCTCGTTGACTGGGAGGGGCGACTTCAGGTTTCGGCTTTCAGGAGCTTCGGTGGGGAATCGCTGTCACGCCAGGCCGGCTCGGGACTGAGCAATGACGTCAGCTGGACAAAGGATGTGTCTCGTGAACGACAATCAGCCGCCAGTCGTGCCATCCAGTGAGCCGGAATCTCTCACTGACAAGGGCAAGACGGGCCGGTTCTGGCAGGTTTTCTGGCTTACATTCCTTGTCGTATCGCTCGCCTACGCCTGGTACTCCTTCTATGCGCCATCCGTTGGCGGTGCCTGGGCTGCTGACTATGCGACGGCACAAAAACAGGCCGCCGAATCTGACAAACCGATCATTGTCTTTTTCACTGCGAAGTGGTGCTCTCCCTGCCGGATCATGAAACGTGAAGTCTGGGCGGATGATCAGGTGATGGCTGCGGTCAACGAAGGGTTCATTGCGGTGGCGATTGATGTGGATGACCCTGACGCAGCTGCAACAGTGGCTCGTTACGGCGTTGGTGTCACGCCGACGACCATCATCACGGATGCAAAAGGAAATGTCCTGCAGAATCGACAAGGGCGGATAAGCAAGGCTGACTTTCTTGCAATGTGCTGCCCCGGGCATCAGGCAACATCGTAAGGGCCGATCAGTGCATGTAGTATTCATTCATGGCCCGGCTGCTGCGGGCAAATTCACGATCGGCTCGATGCTGAGCAGGCGAACGGGCCTGCCCCTCTTTCATAACCATCTCACTGTCGATCTCGCCAAGGTCCTGTTCGACTTTGGAACCGAGGGATTCAACCGCCTCCGGGCGGAGATCTGGAGGTCAGCCTTTAGAGAGGCTGCAGCGGCGAGGCGATCTTTCATCTTTACGTTTCACCCCGAAGCAACAGTGAGTCCGATACTCATTGTTGATCTCGTCGCGATCGTCGAGCAAGCGGGCGGCCGAGTACATTTCGTCGAGCTGATGTGCTCGACCTCCGGAATACTGGAGCGCCTGAGTAACGAGTCGCGCACACGCTTCGGGAAACTCACAGACAAGAAGCTGTATACTGAGATTCAGCGCGAGGGCGGCTTCCAGTTTCCACCGCTCCCAACACCTGTCGTGACAATTGATACCGAGATTGTTGGAGCTGAGGATGCTGCAGTCGAGATCGAGAACGCGCTTTCAAAAGTGGTCTGACAACTCGCTGAGCTCTGGAGGTCAGGCGAGCAGGTTGCTGGCAAAGGTAGCCGGACTACGGAGTGAATTCGGCGGCGTGATCGCTCGGGCGGAGTCGGAGAGCTCCCGGATGAATCTGAGCCGACGATGGCGTATACTGTCGCTCTATGGACACTCGTGCTGAAGCCGCCGACCTACAGGCTCGCATTCACCGCAATCTCTCGGGATCAGAGCGCCTGCTCATTGCGATGCAGATGAGCGTGGCGGCCCGCGATCTGGCTTTGTCCCGGCTCCGGCTGGAGCATCCGGAATGCGATGAGGCCGCGCTCCTGCGATTGTATCTGCATCTCCAGTTCGGTATCCCGGTATGAACCCGGACGATATCCTCGGGCGAGTCGTGGGAGCCCTCGACAAAGCTGGAATCCCCTACATGCTGACGGGGTCGTTCGCGAGCTCCTTCCATGGCGTGCCCCGGGCAAGCCAGGACATCGACATTGTCGTGGATCCGACCGAAGAGCAGTTGACCGCTCTGGTGAGTTCTTTCCCTGCCCCTGACTACTACGTGGATCTCGAAGTCGCCCGGGAAGCCCGGCGGGAAGAGTCCATGTTCAACGTGGTCGACATGAACACGGGCTGGAAGATCGATCTGATCATTCGGAAGTCGCGTCCGTACAGCCGGCAGGAGTTTGACCGGCGCGTCAAAGCCGTCCTTCATGGTCAGGAGCTGTTTGTAACGAGCGCGGAGGATATCGTTCTCGTAAAGTTGGAATGGGCGAAGATCGGTCGCTCGGAAAGGCAGATCGAGGACGTGGCGGCGATTCTCAAGTTACGCCGGGGTTCTCTGAACGAGGAGTACCTCGGCCGATGGGTGCGGGAGTTGGGGATCGCGGATCAATGGGACAGGGCACGGCGGCTTGCCGGGTTGGAACCGTAGAGGACGAACACACCATGGTGAATGAACCTGCACTTTCCGATCAGATCGCCCAGGGAAGCAGCCCGGCGCGTAGGACCTGCGGGCCCGGTCGCCGGCGTTGATCCGGGGCGCGGCATGCTCACTGTGGCGGCGGAGCTGGGTCCGGATGTGGAGTGGCGCGAGGCTGACATCGATGCTTTGACCGCGCTCTTCAAAAGTGCGGGACTGACGGCGGTGGACGTCCGGACGGAGACGGGTACGGCTCGCTTTCCGAGTATCAGGACGATGGTCGAGGCGGACCTCCGGGGTTGGTTGCCGGTCATGGGAGTCTTGCTCGAAGACCACCAGATTCAGAACATTCTTGGGAAGGCGGAGCTTGCTCTTGCGGACTACGTCACGAGAGAGGGTGAGGTTGCGTTCGATGCGCCCGCACACATCGTGACAGGCACCAGGCCGTGACGGTATCCTGGAACGCATTGTGAGTTCTAAACTGATGTGCACTCTGTAGGAGGTATTGATGAAACTTGAGAAGTTCCGACTCGTTAACCCCGGGGAAGGCACCGCATACGAGTTCCCTGGTTTCGCAATGACGATCGTCGTGCTGGTGAGCAGCGACGACTCAGATGGACAGTACTCGGTCTTCGAATCGATCCATGAGCCGGGGAGTGGTGCGCCGCTGCATATCCATGAGAGACAGCACGAATCTGCCTATGTGGTATCGGGAGAATTCCTCATCCAGAAAAGTAATAAGCCGGTGCAGCGGGTGGGGCCTGGCACATATCTCCATTTTCCGATGGGGCTCGCTCATGCGTTCAAATGCGTGGGGGAGACAACTGGAAAGATTCTGTTCTGGATGTCTCCCGGTGGCTTTGAGAAGTTCTTTGCCACTGCGGCGGCCAAGATTGGAAGCGGCCCACCCGATATGGCGGTGATGACCGAAATCGGCAAGGAATACGACTCCATCATTATTGGTCCCCCGATTGCAGCGGCAGAGTAACAATGCCCTGGCCCGTCAGGCCCTTATGAAAGTCACCCTGATACGTTGCGATCAGAACGGCACGCCTGTTCAATCCGTTCCGGATATGACCGAAGAACTTGCCGCTAACTGCCAGGCCACGGCTGACCTCTATCGCCGCGTGGGTTACAGAGAGCCATGGGTCGGCTACGTCGCTGTTGTTAATAATCGTGGCGTTGGTGGTGGCGCGTTTGTCGGTCCGCCTGAGGAGGGTTATGTGGAGATTGCATACTTCACGCTCAAGGAAGAGCAAGGCCGGCGATATGCGTCGCAAACGGCCGCAGGTCTTGTGGCAATCGCTCGTGCTGATGCCGGTGAGGTCTGGGAGTGGCGAGCCTGACATATTGTCATCGTGGCGGTCCGCTGAACTCAAACGTTAGGAGCTTCTCGTGCGAATCCTGGGCGTATCCGGTAGCTTGAGGGAGGCATCAACCAATACGAGACTATTGGTTGCTGCGAAACAGCTGGCGCCATCAGAAGTGAAAATGCATGTGACGTCATGTGTGGGGAGATTGCCCCTGTTCACTCCAGACGCGCAGACATCCGGTGTGCCTGCCGTTGATGAGTGGGTGGAGGAAGTGCGGTCTGCCGACGGCATTGTCATTTCGACTCCTGAGTACGCCGGGGGCTATCCGGGAGCTTTGAAGAACGCATTTGACTGGTTGGTCGGCACTGACGCATACATCGACAAGCCTTTCATGCTGCTGAAAGCCAGCCCTCGATCCATCCTCGCCCAGGACACTTTCGCGAAAGTACTCGAGACGATGTCCGGAGTGCATATAGAGAGCGCCTCAGTTACGATCCCTTTGCTCGGTACCACGCTGGACGTGCCGGACATCATTGAGAATCGAGAGTTCGCCGAAGCCATTCGAGAAGCGATCCTTCAGTTCGCGTCTGATGTGAAGAGGCGTGGAATCTGAAAGTCATGCCGCCGGGGGGAATTTCGCCGAGTTTATCGCAACCGACTAGGCGATTGGGCTCCACCGGAATCGTGACTGCGAGCAGCAGGAGAAACTCACAGAGTGCCGTATCTAGATCGGGGGGCGCGTGAAATGAGCAGACGGGCTTCCGCACGTGCGGAGCATTTCGAGTATCGGCGAAATCAACAGGTGCGTCGGCACGGGAGGCTGGGATGGCACCTTTAGTTTCGGCGGACCGTATAAGAGTTCTCCTCAATCGGTTTCGCGAGCGACTTTGGGTGGAGATGAACACACGCAGAAGTACGACCGCGTAGAAGTGCCTGAAGTCTCGGTGCGGGATATGTTCGATGACGCTTTCACGGCGATTGCACGTGACGGCGCGGGTGTGGTCGAGGTGTCGGTGCGGCTGCAAAAAGCACTGTGCTGTCTCGCATCGATCGGCGATGGGGAAATGCGAGAGGCCGCCGAGTACCACCGGCGGCTGGCCCTGAAACGGGCGCAAATTGCGCTGGATATGGCGGAGGATTTGACAGCCGTTCGAGACGCGGGCGGCTTCGCTGAGTCAGGTGCTTCGTCAAAAGCTCAGAGAGAGTGAAGTTCAACTCATCGGCCATGATCATCGAACAAGAAAACACGGCTCCCGCCGACGAGGATGCGGTAGGAAGTCTGATCTGCGTGGGCCCGTTTGTCGTGGCATCGGGCTGCGCAGGCGGAATTGAAGGCAGCAGGCAGGCCGAGCGAGAAAAGATCCTGGTCAGCATACAGCGAATGCGAGTGTTCTATGCTCGTGCCCATCACGCGCTGCGATGGTATAATGAAACAATGGCACGCAACGTATCAGTTACCACCCGGCGGCTCGGTGAAGTCGAGAATCCGATGCGCGCGGCGGACGACCTCTCGCCGGCGGAGCGGATCGCCCTGGTGTGGGAGCTGACCTCACAGGCCCTTGTATTCCAAGGCGGCACGGATGCTCAACAAAGATTATCGCGACATATTGTTCGAACTCTCGGAGGCGGGAGCTGAGTACCTGCTGGTCGGTGCCTATGCGCTGGCTTCACACGGACTCGTGCGCGCCACCTCCGATATCGATCTCTGGGTAAGACCCACTGCGGACAACGCCGAGCGCGTAGTAGCAGCTCTGGTGGCATTCGGAGCCCCGACCGACCAATTCTCTGTAGCTTCATTTACTCAACCGGATCAGGTCCTCCAGATCGGTGTGGCGCCGCTGCGGATTGATCTCCTCACCAGCGTAACCGGGCTGGAGTTTGATCGCGCCTGGGCTCGAAGGGTCGAAGTAGAACTGGAAGGTTTGACAGTACATGTCTTGTGCCTGGAGGACCTGGCGACCAACAAGAAGGCGACGGGGCGCCCCCAGGATATCGTTGACCTGCGCTGGATCGACGAGTCGAAAGACTAGTTCCTTCCGCTTTGCGAGTCAGAAGCGAGTTGACACAGTTTGGCCTGCTCGAAAGGCTGTCGAACTACGGAAGCACGGCAACATCAGCGCGATTCTCATCGAACTCGGCTTTCCGTTTGATGCTTGTAGTCAGGCGGCCCTTGCGATGTACAATTCACCCACACTCCGATCTCTAGCGCTGGCGGAATAATGAGACTTCCCAATCTTTTCACAGCTCTGATCGCGCCGCTCCTGTCGGTTGCTTTTCTCTTTGCGATCGGCTGTGCCTCAGGGGGACCCCGCGCCGTCACATAAACCCGATGGACACCCTCTTCAAGATCCGTAGCCTCAGCAAAGGGCGCCATGACCGGTGCGAGCCGTAACGCCAGGTATGATTGAAATTATGGTTCCGCATGTTTGAGGGAGGTGTCGTATGAGCAGGCTGGTAATTTCGTTTCTGGGCTGCGCGTTCATTGCCATTTTGGGAAGCGCATGTAGCGATGCCGACGATTCGCAGTCTCCGAAGTACATGTATTCGTGGGCGTCCGTTGATTCGGTCAATGTCCTGCAGCGCTCTGAGAATGCGGTCGAACTCGAATTGATCGGCCAGTTGCCGTCCGGGTGCAGTGAATTCTCGTCGGCCGAGGTCACATTCGTTGAGCCGGACTCTCTACTCGTGCGGCTCGAGAGCAGGCGACCAACGAGGCTGGATTGCACGTTGGCAACGATTGTGTACAGTACCTCGATTGATCTGGTCGTTCCGCGCCCGGGAACCTACGGCATCAGGTTCCACAGTTTGGGGAGGACGAGATTCGAGTGGGAGTTCGCATTCGAATGATCGGGCCGAAGGGACGTCGGTTCTCGGTCTGGGATACGACTCAAGGAGTGCTAGTGAGCGAAAAACCATGACCATCCATTGCGCCGGAGCCGCGAGAGTCATGATCAAACAGTCACTGATAAGAGAGATTCTCGAGGGGTATCCCTTGCCCAGACTTGGTGTCCACGGGGTCGGGCACTGGGGGCGTGTTCTCGAGAACGGTTTGCGACTCAGTGAGGAAACGGGTGCGAAGAAAGAAGTCGTAGCACTCTTCTCGGTGTTCCATGACGCGAGACGCGAAAACGAAGACACGGATCCCGGCCACGGCCGGCGCGGCGCCGATTTAGCGCGGAGACTTCGGGCGGAGCACATGGCGCTGTCCGACGAGGACTTCGATCTCCTTGTCACGGCATGCGTGCATCATACGGATGGGCGCACGAAAGGCGATGTGACTGTTCAAACGTGCTGGGATGCGGATCGCTTGGATTTGTGGAGGGTTCTGATCGTTCCCGACGAAGCTTATCTATGCACATCGGCGGCGAAGGACGAGTCGATGC
Source organism: Candidatus Eiseniibacteriota bacterium (assembly GCA_029262235.1). Lineage (GTDB taxonomy): Bacteria > Orphanbacterota > Orphanbacteria > Orphanbacterales > Orphanbacteraceae > JABDJQ01. The sequence goes on from JAJCZU010000002.1 coordinate 379,131, forward strand.
AGGAGTGGGCACGCCCCAGGAGCTTGTCGGAGCACGTTCCGTCGTTTGTCAGGGAAGAATGGCTTGTTGGTCTGGATGAACTGGAAGCATGAAGTAGGGACGACAGAGCGCTATCGTGCGGAGCTGAGCCTGGCGGAAAGGGCCCGGAGTAGTGATTATCTGGTTCGGGCGAGTGCGGCTGACGCGTTCCTCTACGGTATTCCAGTTCTTGTCGTCGGGCGGCAGCAAGCTGCGCGGAAGGGAGAGGCGAGATGCGCACGTTCATTACTGCGATAGTGCTGGCGGGAACGCTCGGGCATGTTCCGGGTAAAGCGCAGCCGGTAGAGACCGGCTTCCTGGATCGGTCGATCGACTTCGAGGGAACGGAATACCTTTTCCAGGTCTATGTCCCGCGAGACTACGACGGCTCCCGCTCCTGGCCTGTGATTCTGGCGCTTCATGGAAGCGGGGAACGCGGCGCGGACGGGCTCATTCAAACCGAAGTCGGCCTCGGAAGTGCGATTCGTCGCCATGCCGCCCGCTACCCGGCGATCGTCGTCTTCCCGCAATGTCCCGGGGGCGGCGAGGTCGGCCACTGGCAGGATTTCGGGGCCAGGCTCGCTCTCGCCACGCTGGACCAAACTCTTGACGAGTTCAATACCGACACATCGGCGGTGTATCTCACCGGCCTCTCGATGGGCGGGAACGGGGCCTGGTACCTGGGGTTTCATCATCCCGACCGATTTGCCGCGATGGTCGTGATCTGCGGATGGATCAGCCGGCGGTTCGATCGCTACCCGCCGATTGCGCCGAGTTCCGAGCCGGATCCGTTCGCCACCGTCGCGGAGCGCCTGCGGCACGTCCCGATCTGGATCTTTCATGGAGACGAGGACGACGTAATTTCCGTGGAGGAGTCCCGCCGCATGGCTTCCGCTCTCGAGGATGCGAAGGCCGACGTGCGATACTCGGAGCTCGCAGGCGTGAACCATAACTCGTGGGACTACGCGTATGCTGTGGAGGAGTTGCCCGACTGGCTTTTCTCCAAACGGCGGTGACAGTGTGCCGTACAACAATCGCTTGCCGGGTGCAGACTCATACCAATAATCCGCGACACGACCTGTTCGCGAGCTATCAGGAGATCCCATGAAGACGCTCATCGCTGAATTCATCAGCCTCGACGGTGTCGTACAGGCTCCCGGGGGAGCGACCGAGGACACCGACGGCGGCTTCAGCCATGGTGGTTGGTCGATGAAGTATTTCGACCCGGCCGTTATGGGTGGCGCGTTTGAAGAGATTGCCAGGGAGAGCGACGCGCTTCTCCAGGGACGTCGCACCTATCAAGTCTCGGCCGACGCCTGGCCCGGTCGCGCGGGAGACCCGTTCTCAGACTGGATCAACGGCGTGCAGAAGTACGTCGTGTCCGATACACTCACAGAGAAGGACATTGCGTGGAACCCCACCACGATTATCCGTGGCGACGGCTTCCTGAACAAGGTTGCGCAACTGCGCGCGCAGGCCGGCGGCTACATCTATGTCTATGGCAGCGCGACCATGGTCCGGTCGTTACTCGCCGCGGACCTTGTCGATGAGTTGTTGCTCACAATTGAGCCGATTATCCTCGGTGGAGGGAAATCGATCTTCGTCCAAAACGGAAAAGCCATCCCGTTCACGCTGGAGTCCACCGCGAAAACCGGCACGGGAGCGCAGGTGTGCCGCTATGTGCGTGCTCGGTAGCCTCGCATGAACTACGTAAAGATTTTAAAGGAGAATCGCGAATGTTGAAGCATATGCCGATGGCGGTCATCGCACTTGTTCTTTTCTTCACACATACAACGGTGGCTGCACAGGATATTGACGGCGTCGTCGAACATCCGATGATCAAGCGCTATCCCGGGCAGGTCATCGCCTGGCAGCACATTGAAAACTACCAGCCCTACAAAGTGGCCGTGGGTCCGGTAACCGGCTACCGGACGATCACGGACTGGATCGAAACAGAAGGTCGAGTGACCCGCACGTTCTACAAATATGAAGGTGAGGACCGGTCCTACGCCGAGGTCTACAAGAACTATCTCGACGCGCTGAAGGCCGAAGGGTTCGAGATTCTCGGGGAAGGGATGTTCGTCGATCGCAAGGGCACGGCCGTCGGCTCCGGGCAATGGATGGAAGTTACATTTCGCGCGAATCCCGCGAACAAGCCGGGTGCCGTGGGTACGATGTTTTCGGGCACGTCTTCGTCGGGTGGCGCGGGTGCGGTGGTCGCCAGAAAAGAACGCGCAGCGGGTACCGCGTATGTCGTTCTTTATGTCGAACAGCACTCGAGTAACTATGTCGGCACGTTGATCGATATTGTCGAAGTCGAGGCCGCCGAAACAGGACTCGTTGTCATTGATGCCGAAGCCATCGGCTCTGATCTGAAGGAATATGGTCGTGTCGTGCTGGACGGCATCGTGTTCGACTTCGACAAGGCCACACTCCAGCCTCAGTCGAAGGCCGCGCTCGATGCGATCGCAAAATACCTGAACGACAACCCGAAGAAAAGTTTCTATGTGGTGGGCCACACCGACTCGAAAGGAACCTTTGCTTACAATCAAAAGCTGGCTGCCGATCGGGCGCTGGCCGTCGCCGATGCCCTGAAGAAGGACTACGGCATTGCATCGGACCGTTTGGAGCCGCATGGCGTCGGGCCGCTTGTGCCGACGTTCTCGAACAGCAGCGATGCGGGCCGCGACAAAAACAGGCGGGTCGAACTGGTCGAAATGTAAGTAATCGTAGCCAGAACATCGACATTGTCGTGGGGGACCCTCGACGAGGAGTACATGAGCCGCTGGGTGCGCGAGCTGGGGATCGGGGAGCAGTGAGACAAGGCATGGCAGCTTGCCGGAGTGAAACCGTAGGAGTCAGCCTGGTGAATTGGGAAGCGATCGCGGCAATCGGTCAGGTGGCAGGCGCGGCGGCGGTGATGTTCACCTTGATCTACCTCGCGGTTCAGATCAGACAGAACACGGCTGCAGTCGCGACCGCTACCTACGAAGGCACGATGAGCGGGTTCAATGACATCAACGTCGTGGTGGCCAGGCTGGCACTCGCTGATGATAGTGGATCAGGCTGATGCAGATGATCGAGAATCCGGATGTTGCTGCGGTGTTCGAGCGTTATCCGAAGAGTGTGCGGAAGAGATTGATGCACCTTCGCCGCTTGATACTGGCGACGGCCTCGGAGACGGGCGGTGTCGGAAAGCTGGAAGAAACGCTGAAATGGGGAGAGCCGAGCTATGTTACGACGGAATCGAAAAGCGGCAGCACCGTTCGACTGGGCTGGAAAAAGTCAAACCCGCATCAGTACGCGTTGCACTTTCATTGCAGCACGACATTAGTCGAGACATTCAGAGAGATCTATCGAGACAGCCTCGCGTTTGAAGGCAATCGATCGATCGTCTTTGACGAGCAGGACGAGGTTCCGGAATCAGAGCTGAAGCATTGCATCGCGCTGGCTCTTACTTATCATCGCGTAAAGCATTTGCCCATGCTGGGGGCGTAACGAAAGAGTTTCCAATGATGACACGTATAATGCTGGGCGCCCTGCTGGCTCTGACGACGCCTCTGGGTGCCGTTGAACGGGTGCCGGCCGTCGATGAATCGGTTGAACAGGCGCCGGCCGTGCCCCCGCTGATCACCGTTTCCGCCGTCACGGCTGACAGCGTGACAATTTATGGTGATGTGTTTTTCGGAGAGCTCGACGCGGCGTCGCCGCTGCTTCTCTTGTTTCACCAGGGGGGCGCGAACGGACGGGGTGAATACACGGAGATTGCGTCGTGGTTGAATGACGCCGGGTATCGGGCGATTGCGTGGGATCAACGGTCAGGCGGAGACATGTTCGGCGAATCCAACCGGACGGTAGCGGGCCTGTCGGACGAGACGCCCTCAGGCTATTGCGACGCCTACCAGGATCTGGAGGCCGCGCTGACGTTCGTGATCAGCGAGGGGATGGCCGAGCAGGTGATTGCGTGGGGCAGTTCGTACTCCGCGGCGCTCGTGTTCAGGCTGGCTGCGGAAAATCCGGACCGTGTGTCCGGTGTAGTGGCCTTTTCTCCCGCGTCCGGAGGGCCCCTTGTGAACTGTCGTGCCCGCATGTGGGTAAACGACGTGAAAGTGCCCATGCTTGTTTTCCGCCCTGATGCCGAGATGGCTCGAGAGACGTCCGTGGAGCAGCGGGATATATTGACGACCGCGGGTGTCTCTTTTCGGGTCGTGGAGAATGGGGTCCACGGATCGTCCCTGTTGGTGGACGGCCGCACGGAGCACGACATGAGCCGTGATCGAACAGCTCTCCTTGAGTGGCTTGGTGAAGTAACGCTGCAATAGCGTCGGCCCGTCGGCCAACACAGGAGGTGAGTCATGAGAATCCAGAACTTCAAAAAGTCCTGCCATTTGTTCGCACTTGTCGTGGTGGCTGCCTTGATGGCCTGCAGCAGCAGCGATCCGATCGACAGCCGCGCTGTACTCATGGCCTCCTGCGAATCGAGCCAGGGTATCGGCTACCTCAAGCGTGAGTATGGCGAAAGCTACTGTGACTGCTGGGCCGATCAAGCGAAAGAAGTCTTGAGCAGCGAGAACTATAAGACGCTTGTAAAGGCTGCGCAGGCGGAGACGATGGCCGCGGACAAGGCCGATCGAGAAAAGATCATTCGTCAGCATACAGAGATATACTCGACCGTGTCTGACGCCGCAAAGCGTTGCGCAAAGGCAAACTGAGCAGTGTTCGGCTGTGGCCGTGAGGCGATGGAGTCCCTGGTCATGGGGCTGGGCCGCCATTCGCACCGGGCATCCATTCAGTTCACCAGGGGAGTATTCGCATGTTGCGCGTGATCCTTCGACAAGTGAAGCCGGGCAGGGAGGCCCGGTTGCGAGCATGGCTGGCTGAGCTTTCGGCTCGGGCTGACGAAGTGCGGGCGACCTTCGTTGACGAGACGGTTCGCCACGAGCAGGCGTTCATTCTCCAGACGGTCGACGGGCCGGTACTCCTTTACGTGATGGAGGCCGCCGATTTCGACCGCGGAAGAGAGGCGTTTGCCCAATCGAAGCACGCGATTGACGAAGAGCACAGGCAAGTCATGCGCGAGTGCCTCGGTGATCGGCTCGAGAACCAGCCGCTGTACGATGTTGCGCGGAACGATCTTCGGAACGCCGACAGCTGACGCCGTACGCAAAATGGTATATTGGACTTCTGCGCATTCACTTAAACTCTTAAGGGCTCATTCAATGATAAAACTGATCGTTCGCAACCTTGCTCGCACCACTACCAAAGAGGAGATCATCGATCTCTTTAAGGAATATGGCACCGTACAGTCTTGTAGTTTGATATTGGACAAGGAAACCGGTGGATCCAAGGGTTTTGCTTTTGTAGTAATGCCGAAACCGGGTGAAGCCAAGGTAGCGGTGAAAAACCTGAATGACATGATTGTTGCCGGCAACAGGATTCGTGTCAAAAAAGCGGAAGTCAAAGCGCGCTGACATGGCCAGAACACGCGGCGCCATGCCGGTGCATCCAGAATCATGAGCAGCGAACAGTCGAATAATCCCCTGCATGGCCTCACGCTCGCGAAAGTTGTCACGAGTTTAGTAGAGCATTACGGCTGGGAAGGAATGGCGCAGAGAATCGACGTGAATTGCTTCAAGAGTGATCCATCCGTAAAATCATCGCTTAAATTCCTGCGCAAAACTCCATGGGCGAGAGATAAAGTAGAAGCCTTGTATATTGCAACATTTGTAAAGTGAGCGCGCCAGGGCAAGGCCCAGCAATATACGACCGGATACAAGGGGGATTCGATGAACGACGAGACCTTGAGAGGAGTGCACTGGAGCTTCTGGGGGATCGGCGCCACGGCACCCGTCGCACGCGTCCTCGACTCCATTCTCGAAAATGCCGACCCGGTTTCGAAGTAATGCTCGTGGTACAATCGGCTGTACTGACATGCAATACCGAATTGACAGTGCCGACAGGATCGAGGCGGTCAGTTCCGCGTGGCTGGAGTTCGCCCTTGCGAACGGCACGAGCGAGCTGACTCGCGAAAGGGTGATCGGCCGGCCGCTCTGGGACTTCATCGCCGGAGCGGATACGCGGCATCTCTATGAGCTCATGTTTCACCGGGCTCGCCATGACGGCGTGTCGTTCGTCGTTCCGTTTCGCTGCGACGCGCCCACCGTGCGGCGCTTCATGGAGCTGGTCGTCCACCCCGCGGGCGGGGGAAGCATTGATCTGGAAGGTCGGCTGATCAGGGGCGAGGCACGGGAACGGGCGCGCCTGCTGGACCCGGCAGTGCCCCGCACGAATGACTCCCTGATGATCTGCTCGTGGTGCAAGCAGGTACGTCCTGATAAGACCTGGATGGACGCCGAGGTTGGGATCGCCACGATGAAGCTCTTCTCTGTGCCCCGGCTTCCGCAGCTCACGCATGGAATCTGTCCGGTGTGCGCGGATCGAGTGAACAAGGAGATTGATGCCGGCGGTGCTGCCTGAACGCCGCGCGGCATCGACGGCCGATGGCGCTGGCCGAGCGAGCACAAGAAGGAATTCATATGAAGATACCGAAAGCCGTTCGCCCGTTCTGGGGAGAGTTCCAGGCCGCGGTTGATTATGACGCATCGGAACGCTTTTACGAAGCGTTCCATTTCGACGACAACGAACGCGACGCCAACGACCTGGCCAAGCTGGTTCTGGCGGGAACCAAGTGTGCTACCGCCGGCCTGCTCTGGACGTATGAAGCAGAGAAGAAACCAGTTCCTGAGGCTGGTATACTCAGCGTGGTGACCGACTGGGGCGGCAAGCCGCTCTGCGTGATCGAGTCGACGGCCGTGGCCATCGTGCCGTATGACGAAGTCACCGAACGCTTCGCGGCGACCGAGGGTGAAGGCGACAGATCCCTGCGCTACTGGCGAGAGGTACACTGGGCGTACTTCGGCAGGGAGTGCGCGCGCATCGGCAGAGAGCCGAGCCTCAAAATGCCTGTGGTTTGCGAGGAGTTTTCCGTCATCTATCCGGCAGCTACCTGAGTGCTGCCAGGCCGCACAATGATTCGGGAGTGACGGGCATGACAAGCAGCGATACGAAATCTCAGTTCAAAGCGAAACTGCTTCGTCCGGCGAAGGCGGGGAACGATTCTCCGTGTGCGTTTGTGATTCTCCCGAAAAACGCGAGCACGAAACTACCGAGGCGCGGCAGGACTACTATAGAAGGCACGATGAACGGCCATTCATTTCAGGCAACGCTGGAACCGGACGGTCAGCTGAGTCACTGGCTGCCGGTGAGCAGGAAGCTGCTGAGAGCGGCAGGCGCGGACATTGGCGATACGGTTTCGTTCAAGATCATGTCGGTGGAGCAGGAGCCTGAACCTGAGGTCCCCGCTGACCTGCTTAAGGCGCTGGCGGCTTCACCCGAGGCGAAGGCCGTCTGGGATGACACGACCACGATCGCGCGCGTCGACTGGATCCACTGGATTATATCAGCCAAACAACTGAAAACTCGCGCGAAGCGAATCGGCGACGCCTGTGACATGCTTGCTTCCGGCAAGCGGCGTGTCTGCTGTTTCGATCAGTCGGGTTTCTACAGCAAAGCACTGCGCGCGCCCCAGGCGGCAGAATAGGTCGCGGAGCGCGCATGTCACTTTCGCTTTGACAATCGCCCCGCGCGCGGTCCAATGGTCGCCCCGTGTCTGGCTGACAGTTCCGATATTTTTTCGTATACTGACCTTTCACGGAGGTGATACGAATGACGCGCGCGTTCCTATTCCCGGCTTTTTTCCTTCTCGCCTGCCTCGCCCTCTCTTCCTGCGGCTCGGATTCGACAACGGAGTCCCCCGCTCCGGTCTCAGCCGAGAAAGCGCAGGGGAGCATCCTCGACATGGAGATCTCCTGGTACGATTTCGGCGGCAACCTGCGTATCTTCGTGGTGCAGCCCGAGGACCTGATCGAAGAGCCGTCGCTTACATCCGTCAGCATCGAAACCGACGACGGCATTGAGCGGAGGGAGGCGTGGAAAGTCCCGGTCGCCTTCTCGGATGGCTCCGCCGGCTGGTTCGTGTACCTCGACGCCGTGACGACGGAGCGCCTTCTCGTGGAACAGCTGTTCCAGACCTAGTGCGAGCGGGGAGGTGCCAATGACGACTGACAATCCCATTCATCCAGAAGTGCGGGCGGCCACATCTGGTGCTTCACGTTTCGCAGCAGAGAATGGAGGGATCGAATGACAGAGCAACACTTCGGTAAAGCCTATGGCGGAAAACTACCGGAAAACTACGAACGCTTTTTCGTTCCCGCGATTGGCGCGCCCCTCGCAACGGACCTCATTCGACTCGCTGCGCTTCGGCCAGGCGAACGAGTACTGGACGTGGCTTGTGGGACGGGTGTTGTCGCGCGGCTTGCATCGCAGGATGTTGGCGCCGCTGGAGTGGTCGCGGGGCTGGACGTCAACCCCGGCATGCTGGCAGTGGCGCGCTCCGGAACGCCGCCGGGTCTGCCCATCGAGTGGATCGAGGCGAGCGCCGAGGAGATGCCGCTCCCGGATGCGTCGTTCGACGCCGTGATCTGCCAGATGGGGCTCCAGTTCGTGCCGGACAGGAAAGCGGCACTCCGCGAGATGCGGCGCGTTCTGGTGACCGGCGGTCGCCTGATCCTCAACGTGCCTGGACCTACGCCGAAACTTTTCAGCATTCTATGCGACGCGCTCGCGCGTCACGTCGGCGCCGAGGCGGCCGGGTTCGTAAACAAGGTTTTCTCGCTCCACGACGAGGCAGAGATTGAAAGTCTCGTGAGCGGCGCCGGCTTCGCGGACATCGCCGTTCAGTCCGACACCAGATCGCTCCGCCTTCCGGGGCCAGAGGAGTTTCTCTGGCAGTACGTGCACAGCACTCCGCTCGGGGGCGTGCTGGCGCAGTCGGATGATGACCGTCGCGGTTTGCTGGAACGCGACGTCGCCGTCAAGTGGCAGGAGTTCGTAAAGGATGGCGCCCTGGTGCTCGAAGTGCGCAACGTGGCAGCGACCGCCCGAAAGTGAAAGCATTTGATGGAGCGATGGGCCGATCAGGCGCCTCCTGCACGTTGGGTTTCTCTTTCCCTTTTCTATTCCTTGTCCAATGTGCCGGGGCGGAGTAATCTCGCCGCCATGCCGTCGTCGGGGTGACGGACGGCCGGTCATTCGCCATGGAGTACCATGCCTCGTCGCTCGCTTCGCAAGCTGCTTCAGGATGAATTTACCGACTATACAGCCGGGAAGTTCCGGCAGGATGCGATGGCCGGGCTCACGGTGGCGGCGGTCGCTTTGCCGCTGGCCCTTGCGTTCGGCGTAGCTTCGGGCGCCAGTGCCGCCGCCGGGCTGGTCACCGCGATCCTGGCAGGGATTGTCATCGGGGGGCTTTCGGGCGCGCCCTACCAGATCTCCGGACCGACCGGCGCCATGAGCGCGGTGCTGATTGTGCTGGCGCAGAAGCATGGCTTGCCTGGCATCTGGATCGCGAGCGTAATGGCCGGAGCCATGCTGCTCGTGATCGGCCTGCTTCGCCTCGGGCGTTTCATCGCATTTATCCCGGCATCCGTCATCAGTGGCTTTACTACCGGCATTGCGCTCATCATTGCGATCGGGCAGATCGACAATCTGCTCGGTGTGCAGACCGAAAGTGTCGATTCCGCGGCGCTCAAGTTGCTCGGCTACATGAGGGGGGGCTTTACTCCCGACTGGCACGCCGTTGTGCTCGGCGTATTCGTCATTGCCACGATGATCTACTGGCCGAAAAAATGGAACGCCCGCTTCCCGTCATCACTCCTGAGCATCATCCTCGCCACCGCTCTCAATGCTGTTCTGCACTGGCCCGTATCAGTGATCGGTTCGATTCCGCAAACCCTGCTGCTTGCGGAGCGGTTGACGCTGAGCCTGATTCCGTGGGCTGATCTGCAGGAGTTCATCGGGCCGGCGCTTACAATTACGGCGCTGGGGGCCGTGGAAAGTCTGCTGTGCGGCGCAGTCGCCAGCAACATGACCGGCATTCGTCTTCAGGCGAATCAGGAATTGATCGCCCAGGGCGTGGGCAATCTGATGATTCCGTTCTTCGGCGGAGTGCCCGCCACGGCAGCCATCGCGCGCACCAGCGTGGGCATCAAGTCGGGCGGGCAGACCCGGCTCGTCAGTATTATTCATGCCATCGTATTGCTGGCCTCCATGTTTGTGATTGCGCCCCTCATGTCACGCATCCCTCTGGCGGCGCTGGCGGGAGTACTGATCGTCACGGCATGGCGCATGAACGAATGGGAATCCATTCACTATATTCTCGGGCATCGATTCAAAGCCGCCATCATCACTTTTCTGCTGACCATGCTGGCCACGATCACGCTCGACTTGACGCAGGCGATCTTGATCGGCGTGTTCCTGTCGGGGGCGCACTTCCTCAATCAGAGCGCGAGCATTCATATCGACCTGAGGGAAGTCGATCCCGAGAAACTGCGCGCACGCGGCATTCAAAACGCGGGCAGGTGCCGGCATGTGCGCGTGGCCTACATGACCGGGCCGTTGTTCTTCGCTGCAACCGGCAACTTCAACGAGGCGTTTGCTCACCTCGGTGACACCCACGCCCTGATTCTGTCCATGCGCGGCACGCCGTTGATTGATATTTCCGGCCTGCAGGCCGCTCATGCACTCCACGAAAAGCTCAAGCAGCGCGGAGGAACTCTCATGCTTTCCGGCCTGCACGATGATGTGCGGCGCATGATGGAACGGGGTGGACTGCTGGGCGTTGTCGGGCAGGAGAACGTCTTCTGGAGCGCTGACCAGGCGATCGTAGCGGCGGAACAGCGCAAGTGCGTGCATTGTGAGAACGAGGAGGTCAGGCGGTGAGAGCGGAGCCTCGCGATGGCTCTAGTTGGTATGCGTATAAAGCACGTTAGAAACCGAAACAGGGGACGACAATGAAATCCATGCCACGCCGCACGTTTCTGCAGAGTGCGCTCGCACTCCCTCTCGTGAGTTCGATGCTTGGTGTTGCCTGCGCGGAAGAGCCGGGCAAACGGGGAATCAAAGTGAGGGCGGATCAGGATCGCTTCGGCCGGCGAAGGAAGGTATTCGGTTTCCTGCCGATTGATGTGAAAGTAGCCGGTGCCGATACGAACGGCGGTCTTTTTCTCATCGAGCAGATCGATGAAAAGAAGGGAGGGCCGCCTCGCCATGTGCATCACGGTCAGGACGAGTGGTTCCACGTCGTGCGCGGAGAGTACGCAATCGAAGTAGGGGAAGAGCGTTTCGAACTGCGGACCGGTGACTCCGTTCTTGCTCCGCGTGGCATCCCTCATGTCTGGGCGCACACGGGGAATGAGACGGGACGGCTCCTGATTGGATTTCAGCCGGCCGGTGAGATGGAGTCCTTTTTCGAGGAAGCCACGAAGCTCGAGGGGATTCCCTCGGGGGCGGCGCTGGCCGGCTTGTTTCGTGAACACGGAATGGAAGTTCTCGGGCCACCGCTCGCAACGGGCTGATGAGCGCGCGGCCGGCGCACGGACTTGCCGTCTCGAGTTTCCTGCCAGACAATTCATGGATATAGGGTAAAATAGCAGGCAGTGTAGGGAAACAGCCCGCGGCTTGTAGAAACGCGAGGAGACTGATGCCATCTGATTCACGCTGCAGACCGGAACATCTCCCGGCCGAGTTCGGGCGTATCGATATTTACGTGTTCGATCAACTGCTGCGCGGTCGTATCACCGCGGATATGAGAGTACTCGACGCCGGCTGCGGCGGGGGGCGGAACTCCGAATACCTGATGAGGAGCGGTGCCGAAGTGTTCGGCGTCGACGCGGAATCCGGCCAGGTCGATCGCGTGCGCGCTCTTGCGGCGGAAGTGGCGCCGAACCTGCCGCCCGCGAACTTCAGCGCCGCCCGACTGACCGAGTTGCCTTTCCCGGACGCGTATTTCGGCGCTGTGATCTGCAACGCGGTTCTCCATTTTGCGAAAGACGCGGCCGAGTTCGACGCAGCGCTCACCGAAATCTGGCGCGTTCTGAAGCCCGGCGGCGTCTTCTTCTCGCGGCTCGCTTCGACCATCGGGGTCGAGTCACGCGTGACGAATCTTCACGACCGATGGTATCGACTCCCCGACGGGACCGACCGGTTCCTCGTCGACGAGGAATACCTGCTGCGCGCGGCTGCCAACCTTGGCGCGAAGCAGCTGGATCCGATCAAGACAACGTTGGTCCAGAACATGCGCGCGATGACCACGTGGGTTCTGGAGAAGGAATGAGTGAAGGTTCGTGATGCCGAATTAACCTGGTGGTCGTTCGCGACTGGGAGGGAAAATGAGAACTCTGGGTAACATTCTCTGGCACTTTCCGTTTTTTGGTTTTGTGCAGGCTATCCTGACCTGGCTCCTCGGACTCATACTCACGATCACCGTCGTGGCCGCCCCGATCGGCCGGGGCCTCATGGAATACGGGAAGTTTCTCTTCGCCCCGTTCTCGAAAGCGATGGTGAGCCGAAAGGCGCTGAACGAGAAGCAGAACAGCGTCTGGAAAGCGTATTCGATCATCATCACGGTGATCTACATCCCCTTCGGGCTGGTCCTTGCTCTCCTCTGCGTGATTCAGATCGCGGGTTTATTCGCAACGATCGCCGGCATTCCCATGGCCATTGTGCTGGCGAAGTCCCTCGGAACGTTCTTCAATCCGGTCAACAAGAAGTGCGTTTCCGTTGCGGTGGCCGAAGAGATCGCGCGCCGTTCGGCGCAGAGTGATGTCGAACGTCATCTGGCCTGATCGAATCGCTCTCGCGAGCACCTGTCGCGCCGAAACCGCATTGGAATGATTTCCCGAGCTTTGCTACTCTCCCTGCTTCGCCCCCGCATGACGAAACACAAACGGGAGACAAGCATTGACCTCGAGAACGTGGATTCACTCGCTCATCATGATCGCAGTTGTCGGTATTTTCCTTTCGAGCTGCGGCGGCGACAGCGGAAGCAACGAGATTGCCGACCCGGGAAATGGCGCGGATAACGATACGTCGGATACCGACACGACGATGGTCGACAGCATGGTCACCGAACTTCGCTACGACATGATCGAAGTCGCCGGCCTCATGACCACGGGTGATTTCGACGACGACGGATTCACGGACGTCGTGTTCACCGTGCGGACGCTGCAGGGCTTTCCCGGGGGCCAGAACATCGACATGTTCCGCGTGGCATACGGCGACAGTGCGGGGAGCTTCAGTGAGCATACCGACATCGTGCGCCTCGGCAGCTCCGACGGCACAAAGCAGGGGCACACCCTGATCGCGGTCGATCTGGACGGCGATATGGTCGATGATTTCGCCTACGCGTCGGGCAATGTGCTCGAGGCGTTCGCGGGCGATGCGGGCAGAAGCCACGCCGCGCTCTATCGTACGAGTACCGTCACGCGGGTCGTGGGGCAGCCGCTTTACGCGCTCGACGCCGACTCGGACGGCGACATGGACCTCGTGACCGCGCACCAGGGCCTCCGGCTCCAGCACAACGACGCCGGCGCTTTCGTCACAACCGAAATTCTGGACAGCCCCCTGCTCTCGCCCATCAATTTCGTGACAGGCGATTTCACCGGCGATGACATTGCGGACGTGCTGGCGATCGGGCAGCCCGGAATCAACAGCGTCGCGCTGGGTCTCTACATCGGCGATGGAGACGACCTCAATATCCCTGATGCACTCGACTCATTGTCGAACGATTTATTCCTGGGCGGGTTTAGTTTTGACACCGCCTCCAAAGAACTGGCCGCGGGCGATTTCGACGGCGACAACGATCTCGATATCGCCATCACTTCGACCACCAGTTTTCTGCAGGTCATGATCAACAATGGATTCGGACGCTTCACGCCCGGTCAACGCGTAACCGTGGGCGAAGGTCCCATTCACGTGCGAGTCGCGGATTTCGACAACGACGGGATGCTGGACCTGCTCTCGATCAATCAGAATTCGAAGACCGTGGGGATCTCTACCGGCAACGGCGACGGTACGTTTTCCGATGCCACGGGCGCGGGGGGCGGTTCGCACAGCATATTGCTGAACAACGATTTCGATTTCTTCGATACGGATGTTGCCGACATCGACGGCGACGGATTCGTCGACGTCATCCTGGCCGAGGACGGCTCCAATCCGCAGGACTCGGGCCGAGGGTCGATCCAGTTTCTGTTCGCTCCGGGGCGCTAGAGACAAGAGCCGGCAGGGGGGAAGCCCGCTCAATGCAGAATTCGCGGCCTCCATTGGCTGGAGTCGGGTAGACTTGCAGGCAAATCAATCGATCAGTCAGAGGACGAACCGCGCGCATGGCACTTCTGGGACTCTCCGAGGTCAACCTCAATTACACCGGGCCGCAAATTCTCGATTCGGTGACGCTCCAGATCGAAGAGGGGGAGCGCATCGGCCTGCTGGGACGAAACGGCGCCGGGAAGTCGTCGCTGTTTCGGGTCATCGAAGGGGTGCTGCCCCCGGATTCCGGCGAGGTGTCGCGACAGAGCGGCCTGCACATTGCGAGCCTGCAGCAGGACGTCCCGCTCGATATTGCGGGCACCGTGCGCGAGTACCTGGTGCAAGTACGCATCCGCGGCCACGAAGATCGCCCCTGGGAAACGGAGACGGCGGTTGATCGTGTGATGCGGGATCTCCGCCTGGAACCGGACGCGTCGATCGCAACCTTGTCAGCCGGCTCCAAGCGTCGCGTGCTGCTCGCCGCCGCGTTCGTTGCCGATCCGGACATTCTGCTTCTCGACGAACCGACCAACCATCTCGACATCGAAACGATTGCGGAACTCGAAACGATCCTTCTCAGGCGGCGGGGCGCGCTGGTGTTTGTTACCCACGACCGGAGTTTCCTGCGCCGGATCGCCAATCGCATCCTGGACCTCGACCGGGGGCAGCTCCGGAGCTACTCGTGCTCGTACGAACAGTATCTCGAACGTCGCGAAGCGGAACTGGCGGCCGAGGCGGAACACGCCGCGCAGTTCGACAAGAAGCTCGCGATCGAGGAAGCGTGGATCCGGAAGGGGATCAAGGCCCGGCGTACGCGCAATGAAGGGCGCGTGCGCGCGCTCTTTGCGCTGCGCGAGGAACGCCGTGCGCGCAGAGAGAGCATGGGGACCGCGAAGGCCGAGCTGATCGACACGGCTCGATCGGGGCGTATCGTACTGAAAGCCAAAAACCTCACGTTTGCGCACTCAGAGAGCGGCCCGACCATCGTGCGCGATTTTTCCACCACGGTTCTCCGCGGCGATCGAATCGGTGTGATCGGACCGAACGGCTGCGGCAAGACCACGCTGACTTCACTGCTGCTCGGGTCGCTTACCCCGGTGGCCGGAGAGGTGTCGCACGGGACCAAAGTCGAGATCGCCCACTTCGAACAGCTTCACGACCCCCTCGACGAGTCGAAGACCGTGATGGAGATTGTCGGCGACGGTGCGGATACGATTGTCTTCGGAGGGCGCGACCGGCACGTGATGGGGTACCTGCAGGACTTTCTGTTTTCACCCGGGGAGATCCGCGGACCGGTGCGCAAGCTTTCCGGGGGAGAACGCCGCCGCCTGCAGCTTGCCCGGCTGCTGTCCCGCCCTTCGAACGTGCTGGTCCTCGATGAGCCGACGAACGACCTCGATCTCGAGACTCTCGAACTGCTCGAGGACCTTCTGATGGAGTTCCAGGGGACTCTGCTTCTTATCTCACACGATCGTGAGTTTCTGAACAACGTCGTCACCTCGACCGTGGTGTTTGAAGGGGAGGGACGCTGGACGGAGTATGCGGGAGGGTACGATGACTGGGTGCGGCAGTCCGGCGCCGCGAGGCAGTCCCGCGTCGACAAGGCCGAGCCGAAAAAGCGCGAGGGCTCGCCCGATGGTAAGAACGGCAGGAAGTCGCCCGCCCGCCCGAAGAAACTCACGTTCAAGGAGTCGCGCGAGCTCGAAGCACTGCCGCCCATGATCGAAACGCTCGAGGCGGAGAAGGCCGCGCTGTTTGCCGAACTGGAGACACCCGACTTCTACCGGAAAAAAGGCGACGCGGTGGCGCAGACCAACAAACGCGTGAGCGAAGTCACCGCGCAGATCGAGGCTGCGTACGCGCGGTGGGAGGAACTGGAGGCGTTACGCGAAGCCGCCGCCGGAGACCGCTAGCGGCTGCTCCCGGCATGCGAGGCCCTCCCGGCTCTAGCCGCCCAGCGTCCAGATTTCGCGCCCGCTCTTGAGAAGCTTCTTGTGAATGTTCACGTCTTCTGCCCCTTCCGCTTCCGCGATGGACATGAGCTCCGCGATATCCTCGGCGGTGCCGTCGCAGAATCCGATGGGGCGCGGGTTGTCGGGCAGGTGAAGTATGACGGTGAACTCGCCATGGTCCCAGCGAGTCTGCGTTTCGTTGCTGTATTTATGAATCATGGATCCAGCTTAGGTGACATCGGCCGGGTTCGCCAGCCGAAAATGTTGTCTTTTCTGTTGGTGCACAGGTAGATTTGGTTTGGTGTAGTCAATGGAGTCCTCAGCTCTTCGAGCATCACGAGATCAAAATGAGCAGCACGCAAGCAAGCAAAGCAGCACGATTCCTGAAACGGCACCAGGGGGGCGACTGTTTTCTCATGCCGAACGCATGGGATGCGGGAAGCGCGAAGATGCTCGTCTCGGCGGGCTTTGAAACCATTGCGACAACGAGTGCGGGGATCGCATTCGCATCGGGTAAACCAGACCACGTGTTTTGTTCGGCCGATGCCAGAGTTGCGCGAGACGCCATGATGAGCGCGATCCGCTCCATCACCGAGTCTGTTTCGGTGCCCGTGAACGCGGATCTGGAGGGCGGTTTCGGCGATGAGCCGGAGGAAGTCGCGGAAACGATCCGGCAGGCGATTGCTGCCGGTGCTGCGGGCGGCAACATCGAGGACTACACCGGCTCGGAGTCACAGCCTCTATACGACCGGGCGCTGGCGGCGGAGCGCATCGCGGCTGCACGCGAAGCGATCGACGCGAGCGGCATCCCGTTTGTTCTCGTCGCGCGAACGGACCGCTTGATCGTCGGCCGGCCGGGGGGCGTCGCGGAAGCGATCGAAAGGGCCAACCTTTATCGAGAGGCCGGCGCGGATTGTCTATTCGTTCCCGGTGCGAGCGACCCTGATACCATTGCGGAGCTGGTTCGCGCAATCGATGGCCCGCTGAGTGTTGTCATGGGCCTGTCCGGCAGCGGCGCAGCGCTTGCGGAGCTCGCGGCGCTCGGCGTGCGGAGGGTGAGCATCGGCGGCAGTCTTTCGCGTGCACTTTACTTTCATATGCGCAATGCCGCCGTGGAAATGTTCCGGCATGGGACGTTTTCGTTTGCTCGCGATCAAATCCAGCAGGCTGAATTGAATCGACTCTTTGAGTCGGAGCTGTGAACAGGTAATTCCGTATGCCGGGGACTATTTGTGCAGGATTGAGGGTCGATCGACAAGGGGGAAATACCGTGAGACATTGTACGACTCGATCGGGACGGGCGGCCGGAACTGTTCTGGCCGTCCTGCTCATGTTCACCCCTGCGACGGCGCAGGATACCGGCTCTTTGAACGCAGAGCGCATGACGATGCTCCCCATGGAGCGTCTGGTTCTGCCGATCGCATGCAGGGGATGCTGAAATGAAGATTGCGGCCACAGCAGAACAGGTCGCTGCGGCCCAGGCGTATCAAGACCTGCACGTTCCCGCGTTGTTCCGGCAGTGGGCTTCACGGGTTGCAGACGCGGCGGGTATCCAGCCGGGCCACCGCGTTCTGGATGTCGCCTGCGGCACCGGCGTACTGGCGCGGGAGGCCGCACGTCGCGCGGGTGATGGCGGCCGCGTTTCCGGTATCGATGCGGGCGCTGGCATGCTGGCTGTGGCGGAGCGGCTGGATCCCGTCATCGACTGGCGCGAAGGGATGGCGGAATCGCTTCCGTTCGATGCGGATTCTTTCGACGCCGTCGTGAGTCAGTTCGGCCTGATGTTCTTTCAGGATCGGAGCGCGGCCATTCGCGAGATGAAGCGCGTTCTTCGCAACGGGGGGCGCGTGGCTGTCGCCGTCTGGGAGTCGCTCGAGAACTCGGAAGCGTATCCCGCAGAAGTCGCGTTGCTCGAGCGCCTGGCGGGGAAACGCGCGGCCGATGCCCTGCGGGCTCCGTTCGTGCTGGGTGATCGGGCGGAACTGGTCACGCTGTTCGAAGACGCGGGGCTGGTTTCCGTCGAAGTCGTGACGCACCATGGAAGGGCGCGGTTCCCCAGCATCAGAACGATGGTGGAAGCGGACCTGCGAGGCTGGCTTCCCGTCATGGGCGTTGATCTGAATGAGGAGCTGATCGAAGCGATTCTCGTGGAGGCGGATGCGGCCCTCGGCGAATTCGTTACAGCGGAGGGGACGGCAGAATTCGACTCCCCGGCCCATATCGTAACGGGGACGAAGTCGTAGCAGTGACGAAACCGGCGTGAAGGCGAAGTAAGGAACCGTGAGCGTGTTCGAAATCGTATTGATCATGGCGACGTTCCTCTGCTCACTGGTGGCCGGATTTCTGTTCGCCTTCGCGGTGGTTGTGATGCCTGGCATCAGGCGCCTCCCGGACGCCGCGTTCATCCGCGCTTTTCAGGCGATGGATCGTGTTATCCAAAGAAATCAGCCGCTCTTCATCATGGTCTGGGTCGGTTCTGCTCTTGCCCTGCTTGCAGCGGCCGCACTCGGTTTCGGCCGGCTGGATCAATCGGGGCGAGTGCTGATCATCGGCGCAACGCTGGCCTGTTTCCTCGGCGTTCAATTGCCGACCGTTGCTGTCAATATTCCTCTCAATAACGCAATCAAGAGTGTGGATGTCGACGCCCTGGATGGCGCGGCGCAAACGATTGCCCGCGAAGCGTTCGAACCGCGCTGGATCCGGTGGAATGCGTTCAGGACGGTTGCTGCGTGCGCAGTGTCCGGCCTTCTTCTGGTGCAGCTATTCAGGCTGTGAGCAATGAAAACGAGGTGCGTGTGAGCAAAATTGACAAGCGACTGGCGGAACTCGGAATCACGCTGCCGCCTCCGAAGAAGCCCGTTGCGGACTATGTGGGTTGCAAGCAATCCGGCTCACTCCTGTTCGTTTCCGCGCTCGTGAGTAAAACGCGTGGTGCGGCGGGGGCCGAGGTCGATACGGACGAGGCCGCCCTGGCTGCGGAAGAGACCGTACTGGGATTGCTGGCGATCATCCGCGATCATCTCGGCAGCCTGGATCGCGTCACGTCGGTGGACAAGATGATCGGGTTCGTGCATTCGGCGCCCACGTTTACGGAGCAACCGCGGGTGGTCGACGGCGCCTCGCGCGTGCTGAACGCCGTTTTCGGTGAGGCCGGGCGTCACGCGCGGACGGCGACCGGAGTCGCACAGCTCCCCTTTGGTGCCACCGTTCAACTCGAGATGATCCTCACGATCAGCGAAAGAAAACGATGATCGTCCTCGTGGTGGGAGCGAGTGGAGCTACGGGCCGACTTCTCGTAAAGCAACTTCTCGAGCGCGGAGTACACGTCAGGGCGGTGGTTCGCTCGCCGGCATCGCTGCCTGATGATGTCAGACTGCACGACCGCCTCCAGTTGACCGAAGCCAGTCTACTCGACCTGACGGACGCACGGATGATCGACCTCGTGCGGGGATGTGATGCCGTCGCGTCGTGTCTCGGACACAACCTGACCTGGAAGGGCATATTCGGGCCGCCGCGAAGGCTGGTCAGGGACTCCGCGCGCCGGCTGTGCGACGCCATCAGGCACACGGATCGCACGAACGCAATGAAGTTCGTGCTCATGTGCTCCACGGGGGTTCGCAACCGCGATCTCGATGAGCGGATTTCGTTCGCGCAGAAGGTCGTGATCGCCGTGCTTCACGTGCTCGTCCCGCCGCATGCCGACAACGAAGCAGCTGCGGACTACCTGCGTGCAAAAGTCGGGTCGCAGGATGCGTCGATTCAGTGGGTCGTGGTTCGTCCTGATACGTTGGTAGACGAAGACAGCGTTAGCGAGTATGACGTGCATCCGTCGCCGATACGGAGCGCCATCTTCAATGCGGGCGGGACGAGTCGCGTGAATGTCGGCCACTTCATGGCGAAACTGATCACGGATGGCGATTTATGGAGCCTCTGGAAAGGGCGGATGCCCGTCTTGTACAATCAGGAATCATGACCTGGGAGGACACTGTGACCGATTCAACTCCGTCGAAAGAGCAGCTGGCGAAAGCACTGGCGGCCGCAGGCAGGGCCCATCACGACTACGAGTCCAACTACCTTGCAGGAAAACGCGACGAGCAGTGGCCGGGGTGGTACGCGGCGTTTGTGCTGGGACGTCTCGGCGATTTTACAACACCGACAACCCTGTCCCACTGGTTGGAAGAAGCGCCAGGCGATACCGACTGGGCAACGAGCACGGGTGCGTTCGTTGCTGCCAGGCTTTAGGCGGCGAACGAGTTCATGCGCATTCTCGTTACAGGAAGCACGGGCCACCTCGGCGAAGCCCTCGTGCGTACTCTCGAGGCGGGGCCCCACGAAGTAGCCGGGCTGGACGTACTCGATTCGCCGTTCACGGCGCACGTCGGATCGGTCGCGGACGCCGATTTCGTCGGCCGCTGCATGCGCGGTGTCGACGTTGTTCTGCATACGGCCACGCTGCACAAGCCGCACGTGGCAACCCACACGAAAGCCGATTTCGTCGAGACAAACATCACCGGCACGCTCGTGATTCTCGAGGCGGCGCTGGCGGCGGGCGTTTCGAGCGTCATCTTCACGAGCACGACGAGCGTGTTCGGCGCGGCGCTCACCCCGGCGGACGGCGATCCGGCTGTCTGGGTCACGGAAGACGTTCGCCCGGTTCCGAAGAATATCTACGGCGTTACGAAAGCGGCCGCCGAGGATCTCTGCGAACTCTTCCACCGAACGAAGGGGCTCCCGTCGATCGTTCTTCGTACTTCGCGTTTCTTCCCAGAACCGGACGACAATCCGAAACAACGCGAGCGGTTCGAGGACGAGAATCTGAAGGCAAACGAGTTCCTGCATCGCCGCCTCGACATCGCGGACGCGGTCGACGCACATCTTATCGCGGCGGAGAAGGCACCGGTCATCGGTTTCGGGCGCTATATCGTGAGCGCCACGACCCCGTTCGTGCCGGATCATCTGTCACACCTCCGCACGAACGCGCCGGGCGTCGTGCACAGCCTGTTCCCCGACTGCAGAAAAGAGTACGAGCGACGCAACTGGTCGCTGCCGCCGGCGATCGAGCGCGTTTACGTGAATCAGCGCGCCCGGGACGAACTCGGATGGAAGCCCCGGTTCGACTTCGGACACGTGCTCGGCCGTTTGCGGCGCGGCGAATCCGTGTTCAGCTCTCTCGCGCAGGAAGTCGGGATCAAGGGATACCACCCGGTTCGCTTCGACGACGGTCCGTACCCGGTCGAACGCGAAGGTTCGTGATTGACCAAGCGGAACTCGTAAACGTTTACGGCGAGGCAAAGCACACCATGATCATTCTCGAAACCGAACGCCTGATCCTGCGCCATCTGTTGACGGAAGACCTGGGTCCGCTCTTCCAGCTCTATCGTGACCCGACCATACGCCGCTACTTTCCCGACGGAACCCTGACGCGCGACGAGACTCTTCAGGAGATCGAATGGTTTCGAGCCGGTCACCCCGACCATCCGGAACTGGGACTCTGGGCCACGATCGAACGGGAAAGCGGAGCGTTCCTGGGGCGGTGCGGGCTTCTTCCATGGACAATTGAGGGGCGAACTGAAGTCGAGCTGGCGTACCTGATCGACAAGGCGCGATGGCGCGAGGGCATGGCGACCGAGGCTGCCAACGCCATCGTCGAATACGCACGAGATCAGCTCGGGCTACGCCGACTGATCTGCATGATCACGCCCGGCAACGAGGCTTCAATCCGCGTCGCCGCGAAGGTGGGAATGAAGTTCGAGCGTAAATACACGGACGAATTCGGTCTCAGTCATATCTATGGTTGTTCCCTGGCGACGACCCCGCGCGCGTCGTAGCAGGGATTCCGGGATAGGCGCCGAATCGCCTGTGATGATATAGTCTTGCACATCTCTCGACACTTGAAGCATCTCATGGATGAGAAGGGGCGAGTTCGTGGCCAACACTCTCAAGAAACGCCGGTCGGCGATTCTCCTGTTCCTCGCAGCGGCGGCCATGTTCGCCGCCGCGATCATCACCTATGCCAGTTCCGGCGAATTGCAATGGCTGCAGGTTGTCGCGGGTGTTTTGATGGCGGCGGTCGGTTTGCGATCGTTGCTGGGCTCCGCGCGCGGCGACGCGTAGCCGTTGCGTAAGGGCGCTGCACACTCGATGAAGACTTCCACGCTCGAAATACTGGCCCCTTTGCTGCAGGTGTTGCGTGGCTACTCCGTTCTCGACGAGGTGCGCCCGGCCGCGTTTCATCTCGAAGGTCGTGACTTTATTCATTTTCACGAAGAGCCGAACGGGCTTTTCGCCGACGCCCTTCTGGCACGCGGCCGTGTGCGAATGCCGGTTTCGACCGCGGCGGAACAGGCGGAGCTTCTCGAACGAATGGAAGAGAAGCTTTCCGCGCTCGCAACACACAAGAGCGGGAAACGCCGCAAGAAGCGCGGCAAGCGTGATCGCGAAGACCGTGACTGGTAGCCCCGGTGCGTTTGGTCGGCTCCCAGGGCCGATCACGGTCGTGAGCGGAATCGTGCTGCTGCCGTTCGCCCTCGTTCTGTTGCTCTGCCTCGAATTCATTCCGTTCTCGATGATGAACTGCCTACGGCCGAGGCCGGTCGTGGGAGGGCGATTCGCGCACGGACTCCGCTCCGGCGCCCGGCGCCTGATCCTGCTCCGACGCCGATTCCCGGCGTGCTAGAATCACGGAGCGCCGCACCGTTAACCCGGAATCGTTCCGGATTACGAACCTGAGCGCCAGCGCGGGAGCGTGCATGCTCGACCTGAGACCCAACTGCGAATGCTGCGACAAGGATCTGCCGCCGGAATCGACAGAGGCGATGATCTGTACTTTCGAATGCACGTTTTGTGTTGCTTGCGTGCGCGACAGACTCCATGGCGCGTGCCCGAATTGCGGCGGCAATCTCGTGCCGCGTCCGATCCGGCCGCGCGCGAAGCTCATGAAACATCCGGCGTCGATGAAACGAATCCTGCGGAGTGGCGGGTGCGGCTGACGAGACATTGCCGCCCGATTCATCGCCTTGGCTGAAACACGGCTCCGCGCCTGAAGGGAGAGACCGAATGACAAACGAATCGAACCGTGTGGAGACGCTCGGCGCGGACGATGTTTCGGCGATCGTCAGCGTCCTGAGCGAGGCATTCTCGGACTACCCGGTCATGACGTATATCCTGGGCGACGAAGGCGATTACGCCGGCCGTCTCGAGAAGCTCGTCACGTTCTTCATGATGTCGCGCGTGCTTCGCGGGGAAGTCATGCTCGGTGTGCGGAGCCCGGATGGTCTCGCTGCTGTCGGGCTCGTGTCGTACCCGGGCTCAGGGGACGAGCCCGCGGCGCTCGGCGCGCTCCGCGAACTGACCTGGGCGACGATCGGTGCCGACGCGCGTGCGCGATACGAGACGTTCGTAGAAGCCACCGCTCCGCTCGGAATCACCGCCCCGCACATTCACCTGAACATGATCGGCGTCCGGCGCGCGGCGAGAGGGCAGGGGCTCGGACGGGCAGTGCTCGAAGCCGTGCACGCGCTCTCCGTTGCGAATGAATCCTCAACCGGCGTCAGCCTGAGCACCGAAGTCGAGACGAATGTCGCTCTCTACAAAAGCTTCGGCTACGAAGTCGTCGGAAGCGCCGAGGTCGGTTCCGCATTCACGACCCGGGCGATGTTCCGTCGCGATTCTCAGTAGCAGTCAGCATGCGAGGAGCCGTGCCATGCCGTTTCATGATTCCGCCGCGCGTTCCGGCGTGGATTCGGACCATTACGCGAACCGCCCCTGCTATCCCGAACTGATCACCATCCTCGCCGCAGGCTTCCTGCATGTTCTGATCGAACTCGCGCTTTCCGAGTCCGCCGCCCGCAACAGCAACATCGTTCTGTCGCTCCTGGCCGTCGTCTATCTCGTGTGGCGCTCCCGCCGGAGCAGGGGCGCCCTGCGGGCATGGGGAATGCGGCGCGACAACTTCCGGTCGGCCCTTCGCGCGCAGCTGCTGTTCGGCGCGGTGGCCGCGGTCACTCTCGTCGCGATCGGCGCGGTACGGGGCTCGCTCGCGCTGCCGATGTCGTTCTGGCTCACGGTCGGGCTCTATCCGGTCTGGGGGATCGCGCAGCAGTTCGCTCTGCAGAATCTCATCGCGCGTAATCTCTCGAAGCTGCTCCCGAACCCGCTCGCGATCGCGTGTGTGGCTTCGGCGTTCTTCGCCGTTTCGCACTATCCCCGCATGGAACTCGTAGCGCTGACGGGACTCGGCGGCATTTTTCTGACGATGATCTATCGCGGGCACCCCAATCTGTGGGCGGTCGGGATCGTTCACGGCATTCTGGGATCGCTGGCCTTCCATTTCGTGCTGCAGAAGGATCCCGGCGGGGCGATTCTGCGGTTCCTCACGGAATTCCTTCCTCCACGAATGTAACTTCCCACGTGCCTGTAATCGTCCCGCGAGAGAAGAAATCGGTCATGGGCCGTTGCGCTCAGGGCAAACCCCCAACCGGTGGCAACCGGACCGCAAACGGGAACTGACCGAATCGCCGGCGGCCGGTTCTATCGCCGTGGCCTGCTGCCGGAAGACGTGACGAGTACGACGCTCGGGGAAGCGGCCGCCTACGACCTCTCCTGGACCTTCATGGGGTACTCGTTCGCCTGCGTTCTTTTCATCGGGATTGCCGAAGTCGCGGGCGGCTGGCTCCTTCTCCGGGAGCGAACGAAACTGCACGGGGTGGCGATCCTGTTGCCCGTCATGCGACCCCTGGCCGGAGGGCCCGAGCAGCGATCGCGGCGCTCGTATGCATGGGCATTCTGTTTGCGTGTGATCGGTTCCTCGTCAACGCGTCTTGCAATCGAGTCAGACAGGTCTTAATCTGAACGAACGCAGCGGGGGACACTCCATCATCCTGCGTTGCCGGCATTCTCATGAAATCGATCCGCTTTCTCATCGTTTCTCCATCGAAACAGCAGGAGGGGCGTCCTGAAAAACGCGATCGTTCTTCTCGTCCGCACACTCCTCGTCTATTTTCCCTGGATGGATCGCGCCAAAGTGTTCACGCAGCGCTTTGTGCAGAGAGCATTCCGGCGACCGTTCGATCGCGACTTCCGTGCGCTGGCCCATTTTCCGGAGATAGAAGGCGCCGTCTATCTCGATATCGGCGGAAATCGCGGGTTTGCGGTCGACGCGATGCTGATGCAAAACCGCACGTGCCGTGTACACTCGTTCGAACCGAACCCCGGGCTTGCCCGCGAAATCGAGAAGCGATTCGCAAACGAGCCGAGGGTCGAAGTGACGAACCGGGGGATGGGGGACGAGGCGGGTGAGTTCACGCTGTATGTTCCCGTGTACCGCGGGTACGAGTTCAGCGGCCTGGCGTCTCTGATACGCGAAGAGGCCGAGACCTGGCTCGCGGGCGGCAACCTGCTCTTCTACGACGCGAAGCAGCTGCAGATCCGCGAACATCGATGCGCTGTGGGCAGACTGGACGACCTCGACTGCGATCCGTTCTTCATCAAGCTCGACGTGCAGGGGTACGAGTACAATGTGCTTGCCGGCGGGCGCGGCATGATCGCGCGCGCCGAGCCGATTCTGCTGATCGAATCGATACAGAAAGACGATGCAATCGTGAGGTTACTGGGCGAGTTCGGGTACAGGCTTTACCGGTACGAACGAGGTGCGTTCATCCCCGATGAAACCGGGGGCATCAATTCGTTCCTGATGACGGACGCCAGGCGACGCATGCTCGCCACATGACGCGCGCGTGCAATCAATCGCCCGACAGTGGTTCCGGGCGGAATGGGACACCGTACGAGGGGGGAGAAATGGGTAAGTATCTCTTGCAGGGTAACTATGCGGGCGACGGGATCAAGGGCCTGCTCAAGGAGGGGGGCACGCGCCGCCGCGCGGCGGTCGAGAAGCTGCTGCACTCCGTTGACGGAAAAGTCGAAAGCATGTATTACGCGTTCGGGGATTCGGACTTCTGCGTCATCGTCGACGTGCCGAACCACGTCAGCGCGATGGCCGCGATCATGGTCGCCAACGCAAGCGGGGCTGTCAAGGTCAGGACTACGGTGCTCCTGACCACCGAGGAGATGGACGAAGCCGTCAGGATGACGACCGACTACACACCCCCGGGGAAGTAGCAACTCCGCGCCCTGACGCAAAAAACGAAAAGGGCCGGTTCTCCGCGCCCCCGACGAGAACAAAAAAAGAGGCCGGGTTCCCGGAGCCCTGAGCCCCATTGGCCGGTAGCCAGGGCGAAGGGCGGAGGGAATTC
This sequence comes from Candidatus Eiseniibacteriota bacterium, assembly GCA_029262235.1. GTDB lineage: Bacteria > Orphanbacterota > Orphanbacteria > Orphanbacterales > Orphanbacteraceae > JABDJQ01. The sequence continues at coordinate 405,556 of JAJCZU010000002.1, forward strand.
CCGGCCTCTTGCTATTTTTCGGTCGCCTACGCGGTTTGGTGCGACTTCAGCAGCAGCGTCGTCGGATCGAGATCGACGCCCATTTCATCCACTTCTTTGCTGTCGTGATCTTTCAGGAGCCGGAGACGAATGTAGTCGTCGGTCGGATCGAGGTAGATCTTGACGGTGAGGAACGGATCGAACTGTTCCACCGGGTCGGGGTAGCCGAGTTCGTTCGTCTTCGTGTCGAGGTGGGAGAGCGCCGAGAGCCAGACTTCGCAGTCCATCTCTTCCGCCAGCTGTTTCACCGCGCGCATTTCTTCTTCGCCGCTCGAAGCGAACGGGAAGTTGTCGACGAGCACGGCATCGACCTTGAAGTCGGCGTGATCGCGCAGAAAGCGCGCGACACCGACCATGCGGTCGACCGAAAAACTCACGTCTTTGTACGAGTGAATGTGACGGTTCTGTTCGACCATGAGCCGCACTTCGTCAGGGTGTTCGAGATGAGTCGACTTGGCGAGCTCCACGAACATCTTGTCGTAAAAGTTGCGAACGGCTTCGACCGTATTGTTGACGGTCATGTGCAGAACCTTGCGCTTCCGCATGGCGTCGTCGAGCGCGACATCCACCAGAAACGCGGTCTTGCCGACGCCCGCTCGCGAGATCACGACACCGACGTTTCCGCGGCCGAGGCCACCATGCGTCGACTTCTCAAAAATACGGAGCGGGCTCCGCTCATTGACTTCCTTACGATACACTGGCGCCCTCCTTTTCGGCTCGCTTCTTCTTGATATCCTCGATCACACCCTCGGAGAGATCGCGCGGCACGGGTGCGTAGCGACAGAACTCCATCGAGAATTCCGCTTTCCCCTGCGTGGCGGAGCGGAGGGACGTGGCGTAACCGAACATCTCCGAAAGCGGGACTTCGGTGTCGATGCGGACGAATTCGTTCTCGTCCGTCGTTCCGATGATGATGCCGCGCCGCTGCATGACGGTGCGCAGCATCTCGCCCTGAAACTCGCTCGGGCCTTCGAGTGAAACATTCATGACCGGTTCGAGCAGGATCGGCTTGGCGCGATGATAGACGTCGCGGAACGCGCCGCGGCCCGCAGCCTGGAACGCATTGTCGCTCGAGTCGACCGAGTGCGATGCACCGTCCGACAGGACGACCCGGAATCCCACGACGGGGAAGCCGATCAGCTGACCCTCGGCCGTCATCGCCTTGAAGCCCTTCTCGACGGCCGGGATGTATTCCGTGGGAATGTTCCCTCCCTTCACTTCGCTTACGAACTCGAAATCGCCTTCCGGCAGCGGCTCTACGTAGCCCTGCACGCGTCCGAACTGACCGGAACCACCAGTCTGTTTCTTGTGCGTGTAGTTGTAGTCGGCCCGTTCCGTGATCGTTTCACGATACTTGACCTGAGGCGCTCCCGTAATCACTTCGGCGCCGTATTCGCGTTTCATACGCTCGATGTAAACGTCGAGGTGAAGCTCACCCATGCCGGAAATGATCGTCTCGCCGCTCTCGTCGTCGGACTGAGCGACGAACGTCGGATCTTCGCGCACGAAGCGCGCGATCGCTTTCCCCATGTTCCCCTGCGCCTTGCGATCCTTCGGCTTCACCGAAAGCGAAATCACGGGCTCGGGAACGTGCATCGACGTCATCGAGTAGTCGAATCCGTCCGCCGTGAACGAGTCGCCCGACGCACAATCGACGCCGAAGAGCGCGATGATGTCGCCCGCGCGTGCCGTTTCGATCTCTTCCATTTCGTCGGAATGCATGCGCACCAGGCGGCCCACGCGCACCTTCTTGCCGGTGCGGCTGTTCCATACGGTGTCGCTCTTGTTGATCGTCCCCTGGTAAATGCGGATGTAGGTCAGCTGACCGTACGAACCGTCTTCCAGCTTGAACGCGAGAGCGAGTACCGGATCATCCGGGTTGTTCGATACTTTGATCCGCTTGTCTTCGTCTTCGAAGCTGATGGCTTCGTTTACGACATCCGTCGGATTCGGCAGATACGCGATGACGGCATCAAGCAGCTTCTGCACGCCGCGGTTCTTGTATGCGGATCCGAGAAGGACCGGCGTCAGGTCGAGTGAAAGCGTACCGACGCGGATCGCGTCGTGCACGAGATCCTCGGTGACCTTGTCTTCGAGAATCGCTTCCATGAGCTCTTCCGAGAAGAGGGAAACCGCGTCCAGCATTTCCTCGCGCTGCGCATCGGCTTCGGCCTGCATTTCGGCCGGGATGTCCTTTTCGACGATGGTCTCGCCGTTTTCGCCTTCGAAGTAATACGCCTTCATCTTGACGAGGTCGACGAGCCCTACGTGATCCGCTTCGAGTCCGATCGGAAGCTGCAGCATGACGGCGTTGTGGCCGAGCTTGCTGCGAAGCTGTTCCGTGACTTTCCTCGGATTGGCGCCCGAGCGATCGCATTTGTTGACGAACGCGATGCGCGGCACGTCGTAGCGCTTCATCTGGCGATCGACCGTAATCGACTGCGACTGGACGCCGGCAACGGAGCAGAGGACGAGCACGGCGCCGTCGAGCACGCGAAGGGCGCGCTCCACTTCGATCGTGAAGTCGACGTGACCGGGCGTGTCGATGATGTTGATGTGATGACCGTTCCACTCGCAGTAGGTCGATGCGGACTGAATGGTGATCCCGCGCTCTCGCTCGAGGTCCATGGAGTCCATCTTCGCGCCCACGCCGTCCTTCCCACGCACATCATGAATCTCATGAATCTTCTGTGTGTAGAACAGGATGCGCTCGGTGAGCGTGGTTTTGCCGGAATCGATATGAGCGCTGATTCCGATGTTTCTCAGCTTGTCAATTTCGTGTTTCATCTTCATTCCCACGAGCCGTTTTCGCCATGCAAAAGCCCCTGACTTTAGCCAGGAGCGAGGCTACTTCACGGATTCGAGTGAAGGAGTTCGTGTTACCTCCCCCCGTGCAAGGGAGGAGCGCGGCTGATCTATTTGGAAACTAGTCCTATATTATAGAGGGCGGAAATGGCCCTTGCAACTTATTTTCTGAGCAGGCCCCTGCCGCAGCCCCGGGGAAAGGGAGGGCGGATGGCCTGGAGCACGACCTTGGGGTTTCCCTTTCTCAGCCCTTACGGTATCATCCTGAACGCAAACCGCAAGGAAAGGAACGCATTTTGTCAGAAGCTGTGAATGATCTGATCCGCCGGGTCGCCGCTGACGCGGCCGCAGAAGTCGATTCCACACCGGAGCCGAAGCTGACCGTCGACGACGTCAAATGGCCGATCGACGTCAAGATCGGGCGCGGGCTGGAAGGCGCGATTGCGGCGACGAGCAAGATCGGGTATGTGAACGGGCAGAAGGGATGGCTCGTATATGCGGGCTACAACTGCTTCGACCTGGCCCAGCATTCCACCTATGAGGAAACCGCGTTCCTGCTTCTCTACGGCAAGCTGCCGACTTCGAAAGAGCTCAGCGATTTTTCGGCCAAACTGGCCTCTCACCGGTCGATCCCCGATAGCGTGATCGATCTGATGCGGCATCTGCCGATTCGCGAGGCGCACCCGATGGGGATCCTGCGGACCGCGGTTTCCGCCGCCGGCAATTTCGCGCTGGACGCCGACAATACTTCCGTCGACGCCGAGCGCGAGGTTTCGATCCGTCTGATCGCCGAGTTCCCGACCATCGTGGCCGCCATCGGCCGCATGCGTCAGGGCAAGGATCCGGTTCCGCCCGACTCGAACCTGGGCCACGCCGCGAATTTCCTCTATATGCTGAATGGTGAGGAGCCTGACGTTGACGCCGCCCGCGTCATGGACGTCGCGCTGATTCTCCATGCGGATCACGGCATGAACGCTTCGACGTTCACGACGATGGTCGTGAACGCGAGCCTCTCCGACATGTACAGCTCCGTGGTGGCCGGCATCGGCAGCCTCAAGGGGAGCCTGCACGGCGGGGCCAACGAGCGGGTCCTCTATCAGCTCGAGGAGATCGGAAAGCCCGAGAACGCGCTGGCCTGGTTCAAGGAAGCGCAGAAGAACAAGACCAAGGTCATGGGGATGGGGCACCGGGTTTACAAGGCATACGATCCGCGTGGCCGGATCTTCGGGCCGCTTGCCGGCCTCGTGAGCGATCGAAATCCTGAAGTGGCCCGTCTCTATGAAGTGGCGAAGGAAGTGGATCGCGTCGTCTCGGCTGAGCTCAAGGACAAGAAGATCTACCCGAACGTCGACTTCTACTCCGGGCTGGTATACAAAGCGCTCGGTATCGAGACGCCGCTCTTTACGCCGATTTTCGCCGTGTCGCGTGTTGCGGGCTGGACGGCTCGCGCTCTCGAACATCTTGCGGACAATCGCCTGTTCCGTCCGCGCGCGATCTACACCGGCGAGACCGAGCTCGACTACAAGCCCATCAGCGAACGGTAAGGCCGAAGCCCTCATCGGGCCGAAGCCCTCAGCGGGCCGAAGCTCTCAGCGGGCCGAAGCCCTCAGCGGGCCGTGATCCCTGCGGGTTTGCCACCTTTCCGCGGATCGGATGCTGCCTGATAACCCCCGTCTTTCTCCCGGATCAGCTGCACCACGCCTACATGCGCGATCTTCTTCGGCGAATGCCCTCGGCTGAACAGGTCCGTGAAGATCGCTCTCTCCCGCAATCCATCTTCGAGTTTCAGCTCGTTCGGCTTCCACTGGTGATGAAAGCGGGGAGCCGCGACCGCCTCGTCCGCGTCCATGTCGAACAGGAGCACGTTCAGAACGGCCTGCGTCGTCCCTGAGATAATGCGCGGGCCGCCCGAAGCGCCGGCGATGATCCGCACCTTGCCGTCGCGCAGCACGATGGTCGGCGACATGCTCGAGAGGGGGCGCTTGCCCGGCTCCGGCATGTTGCGAATCGACTGTTCGAGGCCGAACGCGTTCGCGGTGCCGCGCACGGTCAGGAAGTCGTCCATCTCGTTGTTCAGAAAAAAGTCGTATTCGGGAACGGCGATGTGCGACCCGAAGTAGAGGTTGATCGTTTCCGTGCAGGCGACGGCATTTCCCTGCGCGTCGATGACCGAAATGTGGCTCGTTCCGCTGTCTTCGGGCGGGGCGGGGGCGGTTCCGTACGTGTCGATCTTCTTCGTGCTCTTCATGCTGATCGCGCCTGCACGCGCGTCGAGGTAGGGACTCGAAAGAAGATTGTCGACGGGCACTTCGACGAAGCGCGCGTCACCGAGCCATGCGGCGCGATCGGCGAACGCGTGCTTCATCGCTTCGGTTACGAGATGAATGTAGTCCGGCGTACCGGGCTTGCACGCGTCGAGTTCTTCCGAATGGCGATCCAGTATGCCGAGAATCTGCTGCATCGCGATGCCGCCGCTCGATGGAGGGGGCATCGTCAGCAGGCGGTTTCCGCGGAACGAACCGGCAAGCGGTTTCTCCTGGAACACTTCGTAGTCGGCGAGATCTTCGAGCGTGATGACGCCTCCGCTTTTCGCCACCGCGTTTCGAACGGCGTCCGCAACCGGCCCCTGATAGAATCCGGCTCGCCCGTTCGTCACGATCAACTCGAGCGCATCGGCCTGCTTCGCGGGCGTGATTCTGTCGCCTTCCCGGATCGATCCTTCGCGGATGAATTTTTTCCAGAGATGGTAATGCGTCTCTTTTCGTTTCGTGTCTTCGGCGAACCAGGCGCTGACGTCTGCCGCCACCTGCGCGTAGTGGGCGTCGGCGGGAAAGCCTTCGCGCGCGAGGCGAATGGCCGGAGCAAGCACCGTGGCGCGGTCGAGTGTGCCGTACGTCTCGAGCGCCGTGAGCAGTCCGGCGACGGATCCAGGCACGCCGACGGCGAGGCCCGAATAGCGGCTCGCGAGGCTGTCGGCGTTCGCCTCCTCGAATGTGGTGGGGCCCACCGCGGCGGGCGTCGACTCCCTGTAGTCGAGAGCAACTTCGCGGGGTGCGCCGCCACCGCTGCCTGCCATGTGGACGATCATGAAGCCGCCGCCCCCGATTCCGCAGGAATACGGCCGGACGACCGACAGCGTAAAGCTCGCCGCAACGGCGGCGTCAACGGCGTTCCCCCCGGCTTCCAGGATCTCGCGTCCTGCCTCGGACGCAAGCGGGTGATCCGCGGCCACGACCCCTCCGTCGTAAATCGGGGCCGCCGCAAAGGCTGCGGGAACGGAAAGCACGAGCGCGACGAAAAGCAGCAGTGCAACTGAATGTCTGCGGGAGTCCGGAGGCGAGGGGGCATTCGTAAGCGGAATCAACACGCGGGATCCTCCGTTGCTGGGGTGTAACTCAACCCGACACGGTCATGCCGAGCATGACGGGAATCGCGGCGATCAATCCGAATACGGCGATGTAGAGGAGTGCGCCGAGCAGGCAGACCCCGATGGCGCGGCCGGTGCTCTTGTAGTCGAGCGCCTGGCGAACCGCGACAACCATGGCGGCCAGTGTCCAGAAGAAGACCGCGAGATTCACGATCGCCCCGAGTCCGGGAATGATGCCGAATACACGAAGCACACCCGGCGACGTCGAGAATCCGATCGTTCTCAGAAGCTGGCCGAGATCGGCGTCCGTGCTTTCTTCCGGCAGTATTTTCGTTCCGATGAAATACGTCGTGAACGCCCAGAGAAACCAGCCGAGCAGTGCGCCGAACGCGCCCATCAGCAGACCGAAAAAGCCCATGTGGAGCGAGGTGCCGATGCCGGCCGCAGCGCTCGAAAGCAGGACAACGATCATCGCCTGCGGCAGCGCATCCTGGTCCGCTTCGACTTCCTCGTAGAGTGCGGGCTCGAGGCGTGCGGCTCTGATCATCCTGTCGGCGAGTGATGCCATGGGGTCTCCTTTCGTAGAGGACCCAAGACTATCGAAAGCGCCGCGCGCGGTCAATCGAAGCCCGGTGCGCGTTTCCCGTACGGGAAGGCTGCTCGCGCGAAAATGATTGGACCTCGGATCCCGGACAGGTATCATCGCCGTATCCCACCCGCAAATCAGCCGAAACAGGATGGATACATGGCGAAAAAGAAACTCAAGAAGAAGTCAGCAACCCGCGCCGCCGGCAAGAAGGCCTCTGCGCGCAAGAAAAAGACCACCACAGGCAGCAAATCCCCCTCTCGCAAAAAAGTAACGCGCAAAAAGGCCGGCGCGAAGAAGAAGGCGACGACGAAGAAGAAGACGTCGACGCGCAAGAAAGCAACGACGAAGAAGAAGACGTCGACGCGCAAGAAAGCCGCGACGAAGAAGAAGGCGTCGACGCGCAAGAAAGCAACGATGAAGAAGAAGACGTCGACGCGCAAGAAAGCCGCGACGAAGAAGAAGGCGTCTGCGAAGAAGAAAACGTCCACACGCAAAAAGGTCACGCGCGCCCGTGCCGCCGCGGGTAAGACGCGCGGCAGGACGAATAAGAAGTCGTGGAAGCGCGCGCGCCCGCATGCTTCTCTGACGCCAGGCGACCTGAAGAAGAAGTTCGCTTCGGGCAAGTTCGACTTCGACTCCACGAAGGAGCTGACGCCCCTGAACGACATCATCGGTCAGGACCGCGCGCTGAAGGCCCTCCGTATGGGAGTGCAGCTCAACTCATCCGGCTACAATATCTACGTCAGCGGCATGGCAGGCACGGGCAAACTCTCCACGGTCAATCGCCTTCTCGATCAGATTCGCCCTGACTGTCCCGCGCTCCGCGATTTCGTTTATGTCTACAACTTTGAAAAGTCGAACGAGCCGATTCTGATCGAATTCCCCGCAGGGCAGGGCAAGGCGTTCGCAAGCGAGATGGATCGCGTACTGCAGATGATCCGCGAGGAGCTTCCGAAGATCCTGCACGGGGAAGGAATTCTCGAGCAGAAGGAGCTTCTGGCGAAACCGTTTCTCGATCAGCAGAAGGAACTGCTCACGAACTTCGAGAAAGATCTCAAGAGCGCCGGCTTCGAGCTCACGCAGGTGCGTATCGGCAACATGGTGCGCCCCGAAATCGTGATCCCGATCGGCGAGGAGCAGTACCCGTTCGAGCAGCTCGCGATGATGGTCGAGGTCGGCCAGATGGAACTGGCCGAGGGGATCGATCTCGAAGCGCTGCGCGAAGGGTACGAAACGTTCCGCAAGCAGATGAAGAAAATCATGAAGGAGTCGCGGCGGCTCAGTGAGACGATGATGAAGCGTCTCGAGAATCTGGATCGCGAAATCGTGAACTTCCTGATCGGCGACACGCTGGAAGAACTGATCGAAAAATACGCGACGCATGAAAAGATCGTCACGTATCTGCAGGCTTACAAGGAGAACGTGCTCGAGTACGTTCCCGAACTGAAGGCCCTGGCCGAGGAGATGGAGGGGGGCGAGCTGCCCGCGCACGCCGACCCCATCATCCCGTACCACGCGAATCTCGTACTCGACAATTCGCGTACGAAGAAGTGTCCGGTCGTTCTCGAGTCGAACCCCACATACAACAGCGTCTTCGGTTCGATCGAACGACGCATTCTGCCGAACGGGCAGGCGATCACCGACTTCACGAAGATCACCGCGGGCTCGCTGCTGCAGGCCGACGGCGGGTATCTCGTGTTGAACGCGGCGGACGCGCTCTCGGAACCCGGCTTCTGGAAGACGCTGAAGCGCATTCTGGTGCACAAACAGCTCGTAATTCAGGGAATCGAAGGGCTGATGCAGCTCTCCACAGTGAACCTGAAGCCGGAACCGATTCACGTGAACGTGACGATCATTCTGATCGGAAGCGCCGATCTCTATTTCATGCTGAACCGTTTCGACGAGGACTTCCGCAAGATTTTCAAGGTGCGCGCCGACTTCGACAACAACATGCCGATCGGCAAGCAGACGGTCGAACACTATGGCCGCTTTGTGGCACAGATGTCGGAGCGCGAGAAGACGCTGCCGTTCGCCGCGCCCGCCGTGGCGAAGCTGCTCGAGTTCGGCGTGCGTCTCGCCGGTCGCCAGGACAAGGTGTCCACGCGCTTCGGGGATATCGCGGATGTGGTGCGCGAGTCGAGCTTCTGGGCCGTCCATCACAAACAGAAGAACGTGGACGTCAAGGCGATCGAGCACACGCTGAAAGAACGCGATGACCGAAGCAATCTGATCGAAGAAAAAGTGCGCGAGCGTCTGCGGAACGGCGTCGTCCTGCTGGATGCCGAGGGCGGACGCGTGGGGCAGGTCAATGGACTTGCCGTCCTGACGTACGGGCAGCACCGGTTCGGGATCCCTTCGCGGATCACGGCGTCCGTTGCGCGCGGCAAAGCAGGTATCATCAATATCGAACGGGAATCCCAGCTCTCCGGCAGCAGCCACGACAAGGGGATGCTCATTCTCGCGGGCTTCCTGCGGGAACAGTTCGCGCAGGAGATCAACCTGTCGCTGACGGCCAGTATCTGCTTCGAGCAGTCGTACGGCGGCGTCGACGGTGACAGCGCGTCCTCTACGGAGCTCTACGTGCTGCTTTCCGCGATCGGTGAGATTCCGCTGCGCCAGGAGATCGCCATCACGGGTTCCGTGAATCAGAAGGGCGACATTCAGGCGATCGGGGGCGTGAACGAAAAGGTCGAGGGGTTCTACAAGTTCTGCAAAGAGCGCGGGCTGACCGGCAAGCAGGGAGCGATGATTCCGGCCGCCAACGTCGCGGACCTCATGTTGCACGATGAAGTCGTGCAAGCCGTTCGTCGCAAGAAGTTTCATGTGTATGCGATCGAGCGTATCGAGCAGGGGATCGAAATTCTGACCGGAGTGCGTGCCGGAACGCGCGGCCGGAACGGGCGCTTCCCGAAAGGCACGGTCTTCGGAGCGGTGGAAGATCGCCTGCGCGTGCTCGACACGGAGCCGCCGCGCGTCATAAAGAAGATCGTGAAGAAGAAAACGCGACGCAGGAAGAAAGCCGCACGCCGGTAGCCGGCCACGCAATCAGAATGAAAAGCGCGCCCCCGTTGTCGAGGGCGCGCTTTTTCGTTCTGTGTGCAGGATCCTGTAATGTCCATCGGCCGGAGTCGGCCGCTGTCCGTTGCCGCTTACGAAACGGCAGGATCCTGCCGGTCCGGGTCGATCTTGTATTTGCGAATCGCCTGGGAAACGACCTTGCGCTCGATCTTTCCGTCACGGGCGAGGGCGGCCAGGGTCGCCACCACGATATGTTCGGCGTCGATTTCGAAGTGTCGACGCAGGCTCTTCCTCGTGTCGCTGAGGCCGTAGCCGTCGGTCCCGAGCGGAACGAACCGCGTACAGGGCACGAAGCGCGCGATGAGATCCGGAAGCGTCTTCATCCAGTCGGACGAGGCGATGAACGGACCTTTCCTGCCATCGAGCAGTGCGGTAACGTACGGCACTTTCTCTTTCCGCACGGGATGCAGCCGGTTCCAGCGTTCGGCCTCCAGCGCCTCGGCCCGCAGCATCTGCCAGCTCGGGCACGACCAGACGTGCGTCGCCACCTTGTATTCCTTCTCGAGGAGATCCGATGCGCGGATCACTTCCCGCAGAATCGAACCGCTCCCCGCGAGTTGCGCTTCCAGGCGTCGCCGTTTCAGCGGTTCGCGATAGAGGTACATCCCCTTCGTGATCCCGTCCAGCGTGGCGCCCTTCGGCTTCGACGGCATCGAGTGCGACTCGTTGTAGCACGTAATGTAATAGAAGCAGTCTTCGTTCTTCGCGTACATGCGATCGAGTCCGTCGCGCACGATGGCCGCCATTTCATAGGCGAAAGCCGGATCGTAGGCGCGCGCGTTCGGCACGGTGGTCGCCACGAGCTGCGAATGCCCGTCGTCGTGCTGCAGACCCTCGCCCATGAGCGTTGTCCGCCCCGCGGTGGCGCCGAGCAGGAAGCCCTTGCCGATCGAATCGCCGAACGCCCAGATGAGGTCGCCCACGCGCTGGAAGCCGAACATCGAATAGAAGATGTAGAACGGGACCATCGAGACGCCGTGATTCGAATACGACGTGCCCGCAGCCGTGAAGTCGGCCATGGCGCCCGCTTCCGTGATTCCCTCTTCGAGGATCTGCCCGTCCTTCGCTTCTTTATAACGAAGGATCAGGTTGTGGTCCACCGGCTCGTAGAGCTGGCCGTTCGGGGAATAAATGCCCATCTCGTTGAACAGCGACTCCATGCCGAATGTGCGCGCCTCGTCCGGAATGATCGGCACGACGCGCGGTCCGAATTCCTTGTCGCGCGTCAGTTTTCGCAGGATGCGGACGAACGCCATCGTCGTCGATACTTCCTGGTCGCCGTCCGTACCTTTGTCGAACTCTTTGTAAAGGGCCGCTTTCGGAAGCTTCAGCTTGTCGCCCTTGACGCGGCGACGCGGCATCGGGCCGCCGAGAGCGTTCCGGCGCTCCATCATGTATTCGATTTCGGGCGACTTTTTACCGGGGTGGTAGAACGGCGGCGTGCTCTCGATATCCTTGTCGTCGATCGGGAGTTCGAGTTTGTCGCGGAAAGATTTGAGCTGTGAAGTGTTGAGCGCCTTCATCTGATGCGTGGCGTTCTTTCCTTCGAAGCCTTCGCCGAGCGCCCATCCCTTGACTGTCTTCACGAGCACCGCGGTCGGTTTGCCGTTCGATTCCGTCGCGAGCTTGTACGCGGCGTACAGCTTGCGGTAATCGTGGCCTCCGCGTCGCAGATGCCAGATTTCCTCGTCGCTCATGTTCGCCACGAGCTGCTTCAGTTCTTCGCTGTGGCCGAAGAAATGTTCGCGCGTGAACGCCGGCCCTTCCGTGCTGTAGCGCTGCCACCAGCCGTCGACGACCGTGTTCAGGCGCTCGATGAGATGGCCGCTCGCGTCGCTCCGCAGCAGTTCGTCCCATTCGCGTCCCAGAATGACCTTGATCACGTTCCAACCATTGCCCCGGAACGTGGCTTCGAGCTCCTGAATGATCTTGCCGTTCCCCCGCACCGGACCGTCCAGGCGCTGCAGGTTGCAGTTCACGACGAAGATCAGGTTGTCGAGGTTCTCGTTCGCCGCGAGATGAAGGGCGCCGCGCGATTCCGGCTCGTCCATTTCGCCGTCGCCGAGGAACGCCCACACGCGGGAATTGCTCGTCTTCGCCAGTCCGCGGTTTTCCATATAGCGATTGAAGCGTGCCTGGTAGATCGAGTTGATCGGGGCAAGTCCCATGCTCACGGTGGGGAACTGCCAGAAGTCGGGCATCCGTCGCGGATGGCTGTAGGAGGGAAGGCCGCCGCCGCCGACTTCCTGCCGGAACAGTTTGAGGTGGTCCTCTTTCAGATGCCCTTCGAGATACGCGCGCGAGTAGATCCCGGGCGCCGCGTGTCCCTGGAAGTAGACGAAGTCGCCCGGCCCGTCTTCATACCCGGGGCCACGGAAGAAGTGGTTGTAGCCCACTTCGTAAAGAGAGGCGGCCGAAGCGTACGTCGAGATATGGCCGCCGAGGCCCGAGAACTGATTGTTGGCGCGCGTCACCATGACGGCGGCGTTCCAGCGCACGATGCGCCGGATGCGCTTTTCCATCCATTCGTCGCCCGGGAACTCCGGTTCCTGCTCGGATGAGATCGTGTTGATGTACGGCGTCTGGATGAACTCCATCCGCAGGGAGCGCATCCGGGCGCGCTTCAGTACTTTGCGAAGCAGAAAGCTCGCGCGGGTCGGTCCGTCCGAGTCGAGCACGCGATCCAGCGACTCGATCCACTCGCTCGTTTCTTCCGGGTCGATATCGTAGAGCTGCTTCTTGAACGTGCGGTACACATCTCCCTCCGCGGGGTTTTCGGCGGCGACGGCATCCATCGCCTCCAGGATCGCTTTTCGGTCGTCTTGTTCCATGGCCATAAATCACCCTCTGCATAGGATTGGGAGATGGGTCACTGTCCTGTTCGATCTCCCTACGATATCGCAAGCGCGTCTCTGGCTCAAGCGGCCGTTCTCCGCCCTGGGTGGTCAATTCCACCTTCCGGGGATATCTTGACAGGCGGGGGGGCTGCTTATAGCATTCAGTCGTAAACCGTCCCGGAAGGAATTGTATGAAGAACGTACTTCTGATCGCGCCCGCACAACCCATCACATTCTGGTCTTTCAACGAATCCCTGGCATTGCTCGGCAAGAAATGCGCTTTTCCTCCGCTCGGTCTGATTACCGTTGCGGGAATGATCCCCGGTGACGACTACGATCTCCGGCTCGTGGACCTGAACGTCGACGAACTCAGTGACCGGGATCTCGCGTGGGCCGACGCGGTCGTGACGTCGTCGATGATCATTCACTGGCAGTCGCTCGAAGAGGTCATTGCCCGCTGCAACAAGGCCGGTGTTCCCGTGCTTTCGGGCGGCCCGCTTCCGACGCAGTATGCCGAGGAGATCGAAGGCGACAGCGTCTTCTTTCTCGGAGAAGCCGAAACCGGATTTATCGATATTCTCGAAGAGGTCGTGGCGAAGGGCGGATCGGAGCGGCGCATAGTAGACAGGCGGAAGGATTTCCGTCCGCTCACCCAGACTCCGGCGCCGCGATGGGACCTCATTCGAGCGAGTGCGTATACGGACATGCTCGTGCAGATCACGCGCGGCTGCCCGGAAAGCTGCACGTTCTGCAATATCCCCGCGCTCTACGGCAAGACGACGCGTCTCAAGGAAGAGAAACAGACGCTGCGCGAACTGGAAGCGCTTTACGCCGCCGGCTGGCGCGGTTCCGTGATGGCGGTCGACGACAACTTCATCGGAAACCGTGACGCGATCGTGCGGATTCTGAACGAGGAGATCATTCCGTTCCAGAAGGCGCACAAGTACCCGTTCCAGTTCTTCACGCAGGCCTCGATTCGCATGAGTGACGATCCGGAACTGCTCGAAGCCATGCACGGCGCCGGTTTCAATCACGTGTTCTGCGGGATCGAGTCGCCCGTAAAAGAAAGTCTCAAGTTCATGGGCGCGCAGAAAAATCTGCAGGGCGACCGTTCACTGCTCGACAAAGTGAAAACGCTGCAGGGTTACGGGTTCGAAGTGTCGGCGGGATTCATCGTGGGCCTCGACGCGGATCCGGACGACGTAGCCGAGCAGATGATCGATTTCATCCAGGAAGCCGGAATTCCCGTGGCGATGGTCGGCATTCTGGGCGTGCTGCGCGACACTCCCGATTACAGGCGCTTCGAGAAAGCGGGGCGTCTGGTGCAGGGCATCAAGTATTCGGGCGATTCCGGACTGTTCCGGAAAGAGCTCAGCTTCGTCCCGGCTGTCGAGCCTGACGAACTGTTCCGGCGGCATCAGCAGATCGTTTCAACGATCCATTCGGCCGAATACTATTTCCCGCGGGCGCGTACTCTCCTGAGGCGGCTCGGCCGTAACGCCAAGCGCCCGCGCCCGATCGGCCGCCCCGAAATCATCGGCGCGCTCCGGTCGGCCTGGGTGCAGGGTGTGACTTCGCATTACAAGATGGAGTACTGGAAGCTTTTGCTCGGGACGCTGATCAGGAATCCTCGGCGCTTCCCGATCGCGATGCGCCTGGCGATTCAGGGTCATCATATGGTGACCGTGACGCAGCAGTCGCTGCGGGTCGCGAAGCTGCAGACTTTCTGCGAAGAGGCGCTCACCGTTTTCGAGCGGCTCGGGAAAGCGAAGGACGCGATGATGCCGATTCCGGCGCGCGCGGGCGAAATGCTCGCGTCGGTCGCGGGTCGGCTGAGCCCCGTGAAGAGCGTGACCACCGCGAAGAACAACGCGCAGGTCCTGCTTTCGGCCGCGACAGCCCAGGCGTCGAAGCTCAAAGCCGAGTACCGGTCGCAGGCGAATCAACAGCTGCGCGAATTTCGCACCAAACTCGAGAACCTCGTAAACGAATACGCGACGGAGACGCACGGCCTCGACGCCTGACGCGTTGCTGCCATGCGTCGTCTGCGCTCGACCGCGCGAGATTCGCGCGCGAGTCTAGCCTGCGGGTTTAGCCTGCGAGTTTAGCGTACGAGTTTGAGCGTCGTCGTTTCGACCGTCGTCCCGCTCGCAACCCGCGCAAAGTAGGTCCCCGACGCAACAGGCGTGCCGCTGTCCGTGGTGCCGTCCCACTCGATCGACCGATCTCCCGCGCCCTGCTCACCGCTTACGAGCGTTCTTACCTTGCGCCCCGCTACCGAGTACACAGCCAGTTCCACGAGCCCGCGTTCGGCGAGCGAGTAGCGAATGGTCGTGCGCGGATTGAACGGGTTCGGTGCGGCCGTCAGCGCGATGCGCGCGCGCGGGGGCGCTTCGTCGGCCGCGACTGACGTCGCCTGGCTCATGTCGAGCGACCACATCGAACGCGCGTGCGTTCCCGCCACGAGAAGCCGCGTGGCGCGGTGCATCTTGAGTTCGTACGTCGAAACGCCGGGAAGTCCCGTGCCCAGAACCGCCCATGTGCCGCCCGTGTCGTCCGACCAGTACACGCCGAGATCCGTGGCGACATAGAGAATGTTGCCGTAGTCCGGATCGACGAGCAGTCCGTTGATCGGCGTTTCGGGCAGGTTGGCGCTGATGTCGGTCCAGTTCGCACCCGCGTCGTCGGTGCGGTAAATGTGGGAGATGTCGTCGTCCCAGCGAAGCCCGGAGAACGTGACGTACGCGATTTCTTCGTCGACCGGGTCGAATGCGACCTGCGTTACCCAGCGGTTCGGAAGCGATCCCGACACGTTGCTCCAGCTCAGCCCGGCGCCGCCGTTCGTCGTCAGCCACACATTGCCGTCGTCTGTTCCCGCCAGGATGTACGACCCGTTCGAAGGGGAGGCAGCGAGCGTCGTAATCGTGCCGAAGTTCGCGCCCTGATTTCCGTTCGTGAGGTCGGCCGAGATCGCCGACCAGTTGTTCGCTTCGTCGGTCGACTTCCACACGCGATGCGTACCGTAGTACATCGTCTGGTCGTTGCTCGGGTCGAAGATATAGGGCGTGTTCCAGTTCCTGCGGTCGCCGCCGTCGACCCCGTTCAATCCCCAGTTGAAGTTCTGGGCATAGTCCGTCGACTTGAACATGTTGCCGTTCTGATACTCGACGAAAATCGTGGCGGAGTCGCTCGGGCTCACGAGGCACACGAACCCGTCGCCGCCGAAGATCGATTCGTAATCGTCCGTCGCTCCCGTCGTCGTTCGCATCGTTCCGTTATCCTGCGTGCCGCCGTATAGCCGTGCCGGATTGTGCGGGTCGATTTCGATCGCGTAAAACTGATTCGTGGGCTGATTGTAGAGTTTCGTCCAGCTCGATCCGCGGTTTTGCGAAACGTATACACCGCCGTCGTTCCCCGAGAAAATGCGCTGTGTGCTGAACGGATCGAATGCCATCGCATGAAAATCGACGTGCTGGATGCCGGTGATGCTCGACCAGTTCGTGCCCCCGTTCGTCGAACGGTTCAGCGAGACGCCGAACTGATACACGTAGTTCGCGTCGTCCGGATGCGCGCGCACCTGCCCGAAGTACCACCCGAACGAGCTTGTGGTGCCGTTCAATTGTGTGCCGCCGACTTTGGACCACGTCGTGCCGAGGTCGTTCGAACGGTAGACGCCGTCGAACGAGCTGGCCGTTTCGATCGAGGCATAGACACGGCGCGGCGAGTCGGGCGAGATGGCGAGTCCGATGCGTCCCACGCCCGATCCCGTCGGAAGGCCGCCCGCCAGTTTCACCCAGTTCGAACCGCCGTCGTAAGACCTGTAAATGCCCGACGCCGGGCCCGCGCTGGTGCGGTAGTTCAGGCCGCGCACGCGCTCCCACATGGCGGCAAAGATCGTGTCGGCGTTCGTGGGATGAATCGCGATATCGATGCAGGATGTCGAGTCGTTCACGAACAGGCTTTGCGTCCAGATGTCGCCGCCGTCGGTCGTGCGATAGACGCCGCGATTCGTGCCCGTTCCGTACAGGATTCCCGTTGCGGCGACCCACACCCGGTCGCTGTCGTTCGGGTCGACGACGACGCGCCCGATGTACCGCGTATCCGCAAGCCCCTTGTGCTCCCAGGTCGCGCCCGCGTCCGTGCTCTTGAACACACCCATGCCGAACCAGCTGAAGCTGTGCGCGTTCGCTTCGCCCGTCCCCGCCCAAAGCGTATTCGGGTCGTTCGGATCGATCGCGATGTCGCCGATCGTGAGCGTGGGTTGATCGTCGAAAACGGGAGTCCAGTTGACGCCGCTGTCGTTGCTGCGGAAGATGCCGCCGCTCGCCATCGCGGCGTAAATCCGGTTCGGCGTGACGGGATCCATTTCGAGATCCACGACGCGGCCTCCGATGTTCGACGGCCCCTCTTCCTGCCACACGAGGCTCGCGGCCGTTTTGCTCTGCGCCGCTTCCGCCCGGAGCGCCTGTGCCTGCACGAGCCCTTCGAGATAGTTGTCGTAGTTGATCCGGTCGTACGGATACGCGCGCTGCCGGAATGCCCAGTCGCTCGGTGCCGTGCCCGGCCCGAACGGGAGTCCGTCGTCCCGCAGTTCAGCCCGCCTCTCCTGCTTCTCGGCCTTGATGCGCGCGTCGATGTCGGCCTTCGTAAACGTTTCCGGTGCGTCAGGGCCGCCGCCGGGGCCGCCGGGGCGCAGGAACAGCGCAAGAGTGAAGGCGGTAAACAGTATCGGCAGTACGAGTCGTCGCAGCATGAAATCCTCGCGGTGTTTGAGATTGATCCCAGTGATCGGAACGGGAGTCGGGGGAGACGCGGGCCGTGGCACGCTTCCACTATTTTAACACACTTGGAATGCGCGTGCCGAGCGGCGGGGGGAGAAGGCTGTCAGGCTCCGTCTACGAGAAGCGGCTCCTCGACGCTCACGCGCTTTCCGTCGATGGCGAGCCGCGCTCCGCCCATTCTGCGGTCGTGCGGGAACGCGATGCGCAGATTTTGCGCACGGACTCTCTCGTAGAGCGCGAGCCTCTCGTTCAGCGTCTTCAGCGGGTAGAGATCGTACGCCATGACCCATGCGGGGGGGAGATGGCTGGCCGTCGGCACGAGGTCACCGGTAAAGAACAGGGGGCTCGTTTCGTCGTCGAAAACGGGAAGCAGCTGGTACGGCGTATGACCGTGGCTGAGCGCCCATTCCACGCCCGGTATCGGGCAGGCCGGATCGTCGCCTTCGACGAACTGCACGCGCCCCGACTCTTCGAGCAGCTGAAAGTCATGCGAAAAGAACGAAGCCCTGTCGCGCAGCGTGGGGGAGAGCGCATGGTCCCAGTGCCGGCGATGCACCCAGTGCGTGGCGCCGGGGAACACCAGCGCGAGGTCGGTGCGTGCTTCGTCCTTGAAACGGGTCATGCCGCCCGCGTGATCGAAGTGGAGATGAGTCGCGACGATGTCGGTCACGGCTTCCGGCGCATGGTCGAGCGCGGCAAGCGCATGGCGAATCGCCCCCTTTCGATTCTCGACGGCGTACCGCTTCGCGTCTTCCGGCGGCCACTTCGATCCGACGCCCGTGTCGACGAGAATGATCCGGCTCCCGTCGTCCCTGGCCGCGATCAGTGTGCGCGTCGCGAGAAGGATGCGATTCGAATCATCGCAATCCTCTCCCTTTTCCCAGAGCACTTTCGGCACCACGCCGAACATCGCGCCGCCGTCGAGCCGCGTCCATCCGGTGACGACAGAAGTGATTTTGTATCGGCCGACGCGCATGGTTTGCATGGTATGAGACACGGATCCGCTCCCGTGCAGTTCAAGTGTCGCGCACGCGCGGGCTCCCGCCCGAAGCGCGCCTGTATATTTCCAGACTAAGCTAACACAACGGGCCGAGTATTTGCGCCACAGTCTCCCGGATCGGCCGGTGCACCCAGCCCAGTTCCCGCGCGGCCTTGCCCGCATCGTAGTACCATGCGAAACGCGCGAGCGCGGCCCGTTTGCGATCCCATTTCGGACGCCTGCCCAGCGGCTTGTGCAGCGTCTCGCTGAGCGCCCCGCCCATCGTGAGAAGGGACGCGGGAACAGGAATCACGGGCGTGGCGACCGGGAAGAACTCCCGCAGGATCGACACGATCTTCGCGTAGTCGAGATTCTCGCCGCCCAGGATGTAGCGCTCCCCCGGGCGCCCGCTTTCGCCGGCGGCCAGGATGCCGCGGGCGGTTTCGCCGGCGTCTGCCAGGTTCACGCGAACGGGAAGGCGGAACGGGAACGCGCGGAGCCACGGCACCCAGGACGGCCGCTCCGTCAGCGACAGAAGGGAAGGTTCCCGGCCCGCCCGGACCTGGGCCGCGCGCGAGCGGATCGCCTTGCGTTCGCCGATGTTGATCGCAGGGCAGACGACGACGACCTCGGGCACCGGGCCGGAGCTATCGCGGACCGCTTTGCGCGAGCCGGCATTCTGACCGGCGACAAGGATCCACTGCTCCGCTTCGCGTTTTGTTTCGAAGTAGGGATTGTCGAATGCAGTGAGATTGTAAGGGGCTGTTTCGTCGAGCGGAGCGCCGTCCGCGGAAGCGCCGATCGTCACGATGGAACTGACATGCACGATGCGCCTGACGCCCGCCCGCGACGCGGCCCGATACAGGTTCTTCGTTCCCTGCACGTTTACGCGCTTGTGCTGTTCCCTTTGCCGCGTTCCCACATGCACGTAGGCGGCGAGATGATACACGGTGTCGATTCCGGCGAGCGCGGTTTCGAGTGTACGGAGTACGCGCTCGCGCGCCTCTTCAGACGCTCCCGCATTCGCCGGCGCGATGTCGCCCGTAACCATGTGCACGCGGTACGGTCCCCACGCCTCGTCCGGATACTCCTGCCGGACGAGAACGCGGGGAACGATACCCGTTTCATTGAGATGGGAGAGGAAGTGTGTGCCGAGCTGCCCGGTCGCGCCGGTAACGAGTACGCGGCTCTCCGTCACGGCATCAGTTCGTGCCGGCGGACATTGCGCGCGCTTCCCGGCACCACGCTTCGACATCGGAGCGGGTTCTCGGAATGTGCGCGGACAGATTCTCGCGGCCGGTCTTCGTTACGAGGATGTCGTCTTCGATCCGAACCCCGATCGCGTCGTCGCGCAGATAGAGACCAGGCTCCACGGTGATGATCATGCCGGGCCGAAGCGGGACGGAATAATCCGCGACATCATGCACGAGAAGTCCGAGATGATGCGAAGTCCCGTGCTTGAAATGGTCGACGAGCCCGTGCTTACGGAGCACGTCGCGCGCCACTTCGTGCACTTCGGCCATCGTCGCCCCCGGTTTGACAGCCGCGATCGCCGCGTCCTGCGCCTCCAGGACGATGTCGTAAATCTTCGCCTGCTCGGGCGTAAACGTATCGCCGAGCGGCACGGTGCGGCTGATATCCGCGCAGTAGTGCTTCCATTCGGCGCCGACGTCGAGAAGCAGAATGTCGCCGTCCTCGAGCGTTTTGTTCTTCGCGCGATAGTGGAGCACGGTCGACTGCACGCCCGACCCGATGATCGCGCCGAACGCGTTGAACTGCGCGCCCTGGCGTTTGAACGACGCCTCGAGCACGCCGTCGAGTTCGAATTCCGTGACGCCGGGACGTGCCCGTCCCAGAAGCTCCGTGATCCCGCGGTGCGTCACGTCGATCGCCTTGCGCACGAGATCGACTTCATCCTTCGATTTGATCATACGCATATTCTCGATGTAGTTCGCGGAATTCACGATGCTCGTGCCGGGAACGCGGGACTGTACCTTGCGATAGAGATCGAGCTCCTCCGGAACGCCGCTGTTCGGCCCCACGATCGGGCCGAGAAAGTGCAGCGTGTCGTTCCGCTTCATGCTGCGGGCGAGAAAGCGGTTCAGATACGTCGTGCGGCGCAGCCTGTCGAAGCCGAGCGCATCCGTCAGCGAATCGGAGATGTCCGCACGATACCCGTTCCAGAGTTCGTCGTCCGCGTCGCGGGGAGCGAGCATCAGGATCTGCTCTTCCGCCCCGCCCGGTACGAGCACCAGAATGGCGCCGTTTTCCTCGAGCCCCGTCAGATAGTAGAAATCCGTGTCCGCGCGGTATCCCGTTTCGCCTTCTTCCGCTTTCGAGTAGAGAACGGCGATCCCGTTTCCGAGAGAATCGAGGAGCGCCGCGCGCCGTGCCGCGAACGGCGCGAACGCGGGCGCAATGTCCGCGTTCGCGCGCTCCGTCGCGAGCAGTGCAAAAACGGCGAAAGCAGCTGTCAGAAACCGCTTCGTCATCGAGCCGCGCCTGTCTTCTGCTGCGCCAGCTTGACGAAATCGCCGACGTGTCCCGTCGCCCGGTTGACCGACGCCTGCCAGAAGTCCGGTTTCGTGAGATCGATTCCGAGATGCTTCTTCGCAAGCTCTTCGCACGTCATGATCCCCGTGTCCTGCAGCAGCGCGTCGTACTTCGCCGCGAACGAGGGACCCTCTTCGAGCGCGCGATCGTAGAGACCGTTGCTGAACAGGTAACCGAACACATACGGGAAGTTGTAGAACGGGTACGTCGTGATATAGAAGTGCAGCTTCGACGCCCAGAAGTACGGATGGTACGCGTTGTCGTCGAGACCGTTGCAGTACGCTTCCTTCTGCGCGGCGACCATGAGCTCGTTCAGCTTGTCGACGCTGAGCGGACCGTTCGTGCGCTCCTTGAAGAAATTCATCTCGAACACGAATCGTGACCGCAGGTTCATCATCATCGTCGCAGCTTCATCCAGCTTCTTGTCGAGCAGCGTGAGACGTTCCTCTTCGTCCGTCGCGGCTTCGAGAGCGGCATCGAGAATGAGGCTCTCGCAGAACGTGCTCGCCGTCTCTGCGAGCGTCATCGGGTACATCGTGGCGTAGTACGGTTTCTTGCGAAGCAGCCACGTGTGATACGAATGACCGAGCTCATGCGCGAGCGTCGAAACGCCGCCGAACGTGCCGCCGTACGTCATGAAGATGCGAGTCTCTTCGCTGACCGGGAAGTCCGTGCAGAAACCGCCGGCGCCTTTCCCCGCGCGATCTTCGACTTCGATCCAGCGCTTTTCGAACGCCATTTTCGCGAAGCCGGCCATGTCGCCGCTGAAACGCGTGAACTGGTCAACGATATACGGGGCGGCCTCGTTGTAATCGAGCGCGCGTTCCTTCGACGCCACGGGCGCCGACTTGTCGTACCACGTGAGCTTCTTCTTGCCGAGCAGGCGCGCCTTTTCGTCGAGGTAGGGGAGAAGCTTTTCGCTCCCGTCCGCGACGACGCCCCACATGGTGTCGAGCGTTTCGCGGCTCAGTCGGTTCAGCTGCAGCGGTTCGAAAAGCACCGAGTCCCACTTGCGCTGGTCGTACATCGTGAGCCGGAAGCCCGCCTGTCCGTTCAGCGCCGCGGCCGTGTAATCCGCCACGGACTTCCAGGCACCTTCGAGTTTCTCGAACGCCTCTTTCCGTACGGCCCCGTCCGGCGACTCCATCTTGTTATGGAGCTGGCCCATCGAGATCGGCTCGGTCTTCCCGTTCGTCTTCCAGTCGGCGCGGAGCGATCCCGCGATCTTGTCGTAAAGGCGGCCCCACGCGTGGTATCCGTCCTTCGCGAGTTCCGTCGTCAGGATCTCCTTCTCGGGATCCATTTTCTTCTTCGCGAGCGTCCGCTGTTCGTTCAGTGCGAACGCGATCGGCTCCAGTTCCTTCGATGCCAGCAGCTTTTTCCAGTCAGCGTCGTCCGCGCGGAGAAAAAGATCTTCGAGGCGCACGTCGATCGTCTTCAGCGTGGCGCGAAACGCGTCGAGTCGACCGGTCAGCTGCGAGGCCTCCTTGTCGGACGTGTTCTGCGCTTCGAGGCATTCCGTGAAGCTGGACGCCTGGAAGAAGCGGGCGTTCAGGTTCTGCACGTCGAGGATGAATGCCTTCCAGTCGTCGTTCGGCTTCGAAGAGAGCGAATCGATCCGCTTTCTCAATTGATCAAGGTCGTCTTTCATTTTCTTCGTGAATGTCGCCAGTTCTTTCGAGGAGCTTCCTCCCGCAAAGATGGCGTCGAGATCCCAGGTTTCCGAATAGGCCATGGTAGTTGTCCCCTTTCGGGCTGGAGTATAGCAACGGGCGCGCGGAGAGGTCCAGACGCCCCGGGGCCGAAAACCGTTGATTGCGGCGGTCCCGCCCTCGGGCTATGCTGACCGCCATGTTTCGTACTGCCGCCAGAGCCCTCGGAATCCGCCATGGGCGCGAGATTCTCACCCTTGCCATCCCGACGATCCTCGGCATGCTCTCCCATACGCTCATGTGGGCCGTGGACAGCGCGTTTCTGGGCCATGTCTCTGCTCTCGCCCTCGGTGCGGCCGGCCTCGGGGGTCTGATCACGTGGACCGTCTACTGCTTCTTCAATGGTGTCACGCGGGTCGCCTCGACCTTCGTTTCCCAGGCGAACGGCCGCGGAGACGACGAAGCCGTGGCCGTCTATACATGGCAGGGCGTCTACGTCGCGATCGTGGCCGGCGCAATCCTGACCCTCGTCGGATTGCGGAGCGATCTGATCCTGTCGCTCACGGGGAATTCCGCGGAAGTGCAGAGCGCGGCGGCCAGCTACATGCAGATCCGCATGTACAGCGCGATTGCCACGCAGCTCACGATGACACTGTCGGGGTTTTTTCAGGGCCGAAAGGACGTGAAGACCCCGATGTATGCCGGGATCGCAGCAAACGCCCTGAACATCGTTCTCGATTACGTCATGATCTTCGGAGTCGCCGGCTTCCCCGCAATGGGGATCGAAGGGGCCGCGATTGCGACTTCCATCGCGAACAGCCTGAACGCTCTCATTCTCGTCTGGTTCGCGTTCGTGCCCGCTGCGCTTCGCACGCGGTACCGGATCCACGTTCCGCGCGGAATCGATCGCACGCGCATGGGCCGCCTGATCCGGGTAGGCGCTCCTCTTTCGTTCGCGGAACTCGTCGACATGATCAGCTTCTCGACGTTCACGGCCATCATCGGCCAGCGCGGGGAGGCGGCGCTGGCCGCGAGCCAGATCACGGTGCAGCTCATTTCGTTCAGTTTCATGCCGGTCTGGGGGATTACGACGGCGGCCACTGTGCTCGTCGGAAACGAGATCGGGAAACGGGATCACGACCGTGCCGAGCGACTTGCGATCGAAACGTACAGAATCGCGTTTCTCTATACGCTCGTGATCGGGGGCGTGCTCGTGCTCGTGCGGGAACCGCTCTTCTCGATCTTCACGAGTGACGCGTCGGTGCTCGCCTATGCCGCCGTGCTCGGTCTCCTCGCGGCGCTGTTTCAGGTGTTCGACGCGCTCCGCATGATCGGGATCGGCGTCCTGCAGGGAGCCGGCGATACCCGATTCCCGTCCATTCTGGCGGCAGTCGTCCTGTTCGGCATCTTCGTGCCGTGCACCTGGGCGGTCGTGGCTCTCCGGGGGGGCGGGGTCGTCGAAGCGTGGTTCGTGGGTTCGTTCTCCTATCTCCTGATGGCAGCGGGCATTTACCTGCGTTTTCGGACCGGCGCCTGGAAGCGCATCGATCTATCCGAAGCGTGATCGCGCCGGACGAGTGTCGTTCGCAACTGTTTGACGGGACACGACTTGCGTGGTATTCTGCAAGCAATCGATCCCCCATCTTCGATACGACATTGCCGTCTTATGATCCACAGGAGAATCCCCGATGCGTCTTTGCGTTCCGTTCGCCCTGATCCTCTCGTTCATTCCTGCGCTCGTGCAGGCCGAGAAACCGGTTTCCAAAGCAGACCGGATTCAACAGCTGAAAGCCGCGGGCCAGCCGGTACCGACGGAGATGTGGCGTGAAGCGGACGCGCAGTTTCTCGCTGTGAGCGCGGAAGCGAAAGCCGCCTTGCGACCGGCGGAATGGAACGCGGAGCGGAACAAGGTGTCGGACGGCGGGAGCTCGAACGTCGATGCGACCTCGATCCCTGCCAGCCCCTATCAAGACGACGGGAACACGACGGGCAAAGGGAACAACGCTTCGCTTCCTGGATGCGGAGCGGGCGGGGGCGACGCGGCGGAAGACGCCTGGTACGAAGTCACGTTCAACGCCCCGGCTACCCTGACGGCATGGACGACCTGCGCTACAACCGGTCCGCCGAGTTACGACACGCGGCTTGCCGTGTTCAACAGCAGTCTGGCGCTCGTTACATGTAATGATGATGACCCTGCCTGCGGCGCACCGAATTATCAGTCGCGCATCAGCGATCTCCAGCTGAATGCCGGCACCTACTACATTGTTGTAGACGGGTACGGCAATCTCGAAGGTCCGTACCAGTTGAACGTCGTGTACGCGGAAGAAGGCGCCGGTTGTACGGGAGGGTCCGACATCACAAACGCGACCCCGATCACTCTGCCGTACGCCGCCGCGGACTCGACCGTCGGCGCCTGCCACAACTACTCGATCAACTGTGAGCTGGGCCAGGGGCTTCCCGTTTCGGACATGTGGTACACGGTCGTACTGGACACTTTTGTATTCATGGACGTCTGGACGACGTGCGACTCCCTCGGGATCGACACCCGCGTGGCCGTGCTCGACAGCAATGCCAATCAGATTCACTGCAATGACGACGACCCGGCATGCGGCACGAACAAGTCCCGCATCGATTCCGCCTATCTTTCGCCCGGCCAGTACTACATCGTAGTCGAGGGCGCGACGTCCGACGGCGACTTCACGCTGAACGTCGATACGACCGCCGCGGCCCCGAACCTGACGTTCGATATTCTTCCCGATATTTACGTGCGTGAGTCGGATCTGTACGACAACGACATCTCGACATCGATCGTGCCGGGACGCACGCACCTTCGGCTTTCGAACGGCACGGCGAACATCGGCCTCGGCAAGCTTTACATGTACGGCGTACTGCCCGGGAACGGGGATGGAACGCAGGATGTGCGCCAGCGGATCTGGCGCACCGACGGCACGTGGTACGACCGCGATGCCGGCCAGTTCGTCTTTCATGAAAGCCACAATCATATCCACGTCGAGGACTGGGCCTCCTATCGCATCCGTCAGATCCTGCCCGCGGACGGCGTCGGCGCGATCGTGGCGGAAGGCGTCAAGACGAGCTTCTGCATTCTGGATCTCGGGATCTACGACAGTTCGCTTCCCAATCACAATCCGAGCGGCGAATTCACGAGCTGCGGCTCGAGCATCCAGGGGCTCTCGGTCGGTTGGATCGATATCTATTCGAAAGGGCTGACGGGTCAAAATATCGACATCACAGATGTGCCGGACGGGACATACTGGCTCGAGTCGCTCGTTGATCCGGAGGATGGATTCCTGGAGTCGGACGAAACGAACAACGCGACTCGAATCAAGGTCGTGCTCGGAGGCGGTCCGGCGATCTCGCCCGATACATATGAGCCGAACGACGAGCCGCTGGACGTGATCGGGAGGCCCGAGGGAGGGCCGAACAGTCCGAATCTCGGCCCGGTCGATCCCGTGCGGACGCTGACGAATCTCACGATTCACACGGCTGACAATGAAGATCACTTTCGTTTCTACATGAACGACACGGGAACCGCGTCCGACTTCGTACGGATCAATTTCACGAACAGTCAGGGGAATCTCGATCTCGACCTGACGGATTCGACCGGCGCCGTGGTCCTGACATCCGCCGGAAGCACGGACGAAGAACTGATCAGCCTGGACGGCATAGGGGAGGGGTGGTACTACGCGGTGGTACGCGGCCAGTCAGGCGGGCAGAGCCCGGCCTACTCACTTACGATCGACCCGCCGTCGAACACGGCTCCCGTTGTGACGCCGGTCGACCCGGCCGGCAGCGAAACCCGGATTCACGGGCAGCAGACCTATACGGCAACCTGGTCCGCAAACGACTTCGAGAATGACCTGACGTGGGTTTCGCTATACGCGAACACAACCCCGGCTCTTGACGGCAACGAAGTGCTGCTTCCCACATCCCTTCACACGGACGGGGCGCAAGGCTTCTACATCATCAATTCAGCCGACCTCGATCCCGGCACGTACTACTTCTACTTTTCGATCACGGACGGCGGGACGACAACGGGAGCGTGGAGTGCGGGAACCGTGGAGTTCGTCGACATCACGACCGATGTCGCGGGGAATACGCTGCCGACGCGCACGATCGTGCACGCGGCGCGGCCGAACCCGTTCAACCCGGTGACGAAACTTCGCATCGAGCTTCCGGAAGCGGCGGACGTGCGATGGGAGATTTACGACGTGCGGGGACGGCTCGTGCGCTCGCTCGCGAAAGGGGTTCTCTCGGCAGGGCCCCACGAGAGAAACTGGAACGGGACGGACGAGAGCGGTTCGCCGGTCGCGTCGGGCGTCTACTTCCAGATTCTGAGCGCGCCGGACGGGCGTACGGGAAATCGGGTCGTGTTGATCCGGTAAAGAAGTTTCGTCAACGAACGAGAATCAGGCGGCGCTTCGCCGCTTCGCCGTCCGACTCGAGACGGGCAAAATAGACGCCGGATGCGACATCGTGTCCGGCGTCGTTCTGTCCGTTCCATTCAATGGCATGGTCGCCGCCGGCGCAATGGCCGTCAGCAAG
Organism: Candidatus Eiseniibacteriota bacterium; assembly: GCA_029262235.1. Taxonomy (GTDB): domain Bacteria; phylum Orphanbacterota; class Orphanbacteria; order Orphanbacterales; family Orphanbacteraceae; genus JABDJQ01. The sequence continues at coordinate 432,799 of JAJCZU010000002.1, forward strand.
AGTGCGCACGAGCCGTCCCGCCGGCGTGAAGATGCGCAAGCTGGCCCTTCCCGGCCGGTCGAGCGTGAAGCGCACCGTTGTGCGCGGGTTGAACGGATTCGGTGCGTTCGTGAGCGCGAGTTGTCTGACCGGCGCGGGCCCGCCGGCAATCGTGGTGGCGACCGAGTAATCGAAGTCCCAGATGCCGCGGCCGTAGGTGCCGAAGCGCATGACGCCGGCAGCGGGAACGGCTTCGACGCACCAGTAGGTCGTAAGCGGCGCCTCCCCTCCGGCGATCGCGGACCAGGTTTCGGTCGAGGGGTCGAACTGATACGGGCCCGCTTCCGTTGCGGCATAAACGAAACCGCTTCCCGTCTTTTCGTACGCGAGTTCATACACCATGGTTGCGGGGAGCCCCGCGCTTTCAGCCTGCCAGCTCACGCCGCCGTCCTGCGAACGGAAAACGCCGGGACTGCTGTATCCGCTGCCGCCCAGGAAGAACTCGTCCGCATCGTGCGGTGAGGCCGCGATCGCGGTTCCGTAGAGATACATCTGTGACGGTCCGTTGTTCGCGGACTCGGACCACGTGCCCGCGCGGTCTGACGAGTACCAGATCGTGCCCGTATTCGTGACGCCGACCCAGCGTGTCGTATCGACCGGCGAAAACGCGATGGCCGACAGGAATTCGCCGCCGCCGTTCGAAAAGTCGTGCGCCAGCTGCGTGGGAACCCAAGTTCCCGGTCCCGTCTTGTCGTACCGATAAAGATAGCGGGCGCAGAAATAAACGGCATTCGGGTTCCGCGGAGCGGCCTGCACGTACGGGAGCCACGGATAGCTTTCGCCGGGGGGAAAGTCGGCCGTGTAGAGCGTGGGAATGTTCTCGCCCTGCTGAATCAGCATGAAGCCGGGGTAGACGGAGTACACGCGGCCGTGTCCGCCGTTCCACGAAGTGAGGTGGGCGTAATCGCCGCTGATCAACTGGTCGAAGTCGTGAAGCGTGCCGACGAGATTTCCGTTCGTGCGTTGATAGCCCTGATCCTGCGCGCCGGCGAGAATGAGATCGGGATCGTTGATTGTCGTGAGGGTCGTGTAGTACTGGCTGACACCGAGATTCACGAGGGAAATGTTCGCGACGCTCGCGCCCTGGTCGTCGCTTCTGTAAAGCCCGCCGTCGGTAGCGATGTACAGGATCTCCTGCCCGTCATCCCATACGGCGTTCATTCCCGGCAGATCCGCGTGCAGTTTCGTGGCCGGACTCCCGTAGTACTCGCCCCAGCCGTTGATCTTCGCGAACGACGAGCCGCCGTTCGTCGAGCGCCAGCATTCGACTCCGCCGAAGTACACCATGTTCTCGTTCACGATCGAAGACTCGAGCGTCTCCCAGAAATCGTTGATGTCGCTCTTGTAAGTCCATGTGCTCCCGGCGTTCGCCGATCGATAGAGTTTCCACTGGCTGCCGACCCGTGCCGCCGCGTAGAGAGCCGGCGCGCCCGCTTCCGAACCCGCGAGAACGATGCCGCTTTCCGACGCGGCGGGAATCATGCCGAGCGTATCCCAGCTCGCTCCCTGATCGAACGTGCGCAGCGTCTGCAATCCTTTCTGCACGTAGAGCACGCCGCCGCCGGCGCGGTCTGTCCAGATGTCTCCGTTCGCGCTCGTAAGGCGCAGGATGAGTCCGTAGGACCGGCCGCCGTCGCTCGAAAAGAATACTTTCCCCGACGTTCCGGACTGGCGTAGCGCGAAATAAACATGGCCCGGGTTTGCCGGATCGCTGACGACCCGCGTGCACTCGGTGAGCGTGGCCGGGATGCCGGCCGGCACGTTCCAGGTGTTTCCCCGATCTTCCGTGTAGTGGACGAGGCCGCCGTCCGTGATGGCCGTGATCACTTCACCGCCCGATTCCGAAACGGCCACTCCGTGCACCCCTCCGTAGAGGTTGTCGCCGAGCGGGCGCCATCCGTTTCCATGAGGATCGGCTTTCCAGAGGCCGCCCAGGGAGGACCCTCCCACGAGGCTGTCGCCCCCGTCGGAAAGCGCCGCGCAATGCATGCGCCCCGCCAGATTCCGGCTGCCGATCTCGGCCCACTGCGCCATCGAAAGCTTGCCGGCCGCCCGATTGCGCTCAGCCTGCCTTGCCGCGCCGTTCGCTTTCTCGATCGCGCGCCAGTCATCATGCTCGGCGGTCCGGTGCATCGACTCGATCCACGCTTTGCGGGACTCCTTGTGACGGCGCTCCGCATCGGCGTCGAGCACGTGCTCCGTGGGTGCCGGGTGGAGGTGGTCAGGCGAGGGGGCCGGATCGAGGATGTGGCCGAAGATCAGAAACGCCCCGCCAGAGAGCAGCAGCGCGCTCCATCCGGCGAAATACGGAATACGGGGCATGGGCACTCGCAACCTCCGGTCGGCGGAAAAAGAGACGGATTCAGACGCTCCTGCGATTCTATCAGGGGACGGAATGCCCTCGCAAGGAGGGGGGCGCCCGGGAACTCCGTGAAATCGGGGCTTTTTCTTTGTGTTCCGTATCTGGCAGTGCGCGAAAAACCTGCTACTATTGAGAGCACAGTGCGAACATTCACTGCGCGCGGCGACGGTCGTGCGAGAGGGAGATCATGAGCGACACGAAGGTAAAGCGTCCGGATCGCACCGTCGAAGAGATCGAAAGCGTCGTCATTCGGTTTGCCGGAGACTCGGGCGACGGGATGCAGCTCACGGGGACGCAGTTCTCGAATACAGCGGCGTTCGTCGGGAACGACATCAGCACGCTGCCCGACTTTCCCGCCGAAATCCGCGCCCCCGCCGGATCGCTGCCAGGCGTCAGCGCCTTTCAGCTGAACTTCAGCTCGGTGGATATTCTGACGCCCGGCGACGAGCCCGATGTGCTTGTGGCGATGAATCCGGCGGCGCTCAAGACGAACCTGTCCGACCTGAAGCGCAACGGCCGTCTCATTATCAATACCGACGCGTTCACGCCGATGAATCTGCGCAAGGCGGGCTACGAAACGAACCCGCTCGAAGACGGCACGATCAAAGATTATCAGGTCATCGAAATTCCGATCACGTCGAGCAACGCGCAGGCGCTGAAGGAAGTCGATCTTCCGAAGAAGGCGATCGACCGTTCCAAAAACTTCTGGGCGCTCGGTCTCCTGTTCTGGCTTTATGATCGTCCGCTCGAACCCACGATCAAATGGGTGACGGACAAGTTCGGCAAAAACGAAGTGCTCGTCGAAGCGAACGTAACCGCTCTCAAGGCGGGCTTCGCATACGCGGACGCGAGCGAGCTCTTTACGGCGCACTATCGTGTAGAGCGAGCCGTGATCGAACCCGGCACGTACCGTAAGATCACGGGGAACGAAGCCATCGTTCTCGGCGCGGTCGCTGCCTCGATCCTCGCGAAGAAACAGCTCGTCTATGCGAGCTACCCGATCACTCCCGCCAGCGACATTCTGCACATGCTGTCGCATTACCGTCATATGGACATTCGCACGGTGCAGGCGGAAGACGAAATCGCCGCGATGGGCGCCGTGCTCGGTGCGTCGTTCGCCGGTGCGCTCGCGATGACGGGAACGAGCGGTCCCGGGCTCGCGCTCAAAGCAGAAGCGATGAGCCTTGCACTCATGACGGAACTCCCGTGCGTGGTCGTCGACATTCAGCGCGCCGGTCCGAGCACGGGCATGCCGACGAAGACGGAACAGGGCGACCTGCTGCAGGCGATGTTCGGCCGGAACAGCGATTCGCCGGTGGCGATCGTGGCGCCTGCGACTCCGTCCGACTGCTTCGAAATGACGATCGACGCGTTTCGCCTGGCGGTGCGAGGAATGGTGCCCACGATTCTGCTTTCGGACGGGTATCTCGGGAACGGCGCGGAGCCGTGGAAGCTTCCGAACGTCGAGGATCTCGAGCCGATTGTCATCAAGCATCCGACCGAGCCGAACAACGGCGGCTATCTGCCGTACCTTCGTGACAAGGAAACGCTGGCGCGCCCGTGGGCGATTCCCGGCACGCCGGATCTGGAACACCGGATCGGGGGGCTCGAGAAAGCCGACAAAACGGGGAACGTCAGTTACGACCCCGAGAACCACCAGCGCATGACAGACCTTCGTCACGAAAAGGTGCAGCGCCTGCAGCAGATCATTCCTCTCCAGGAAGTCGAAGGCGAGGAGACCGGAGATCTTCTCGTAATCGGGTGGGGAGGGACTTACGGCGCCATTCGGACCGCGGTCCGGCGCGCCCGGCGCGACGGCAGGAAAGTCTCTCACGCGCACCTCCGCTACCTGAACCCGTTCCCCGCGAACGTGAAGGAAGTTCTGAGCGGTTTTAAGCGCGTGCTGATCCCCGAACTGAACAACGGGCAGCTTTTGATGCTGATCCGGGCGGAATTTCTGGTCGACGCCGTCGGCTACAACAAAGTCTACGGCCAACCGTTCAAAGTGTCGGAACTCGTCGCGAAAATCGACGAACTCTGCTAGGAGCCCTGATGTCCGATTTGAAAAGTGCAACGCCGGTTCTGACCAAGAAGGATTTCACTTCCGACCAGGAGGTGCGCTGGTGTCCGGGATGCGGAGACTACGCGATTCTGGCCCAGGTGCAGAAGGTGGTGCCCACGCTCGGAATCCCGAAAGAGAAATTCGTGTTCGTATCGGGGATCGGCTGTTCGAGCCGCTTCCCCTACTACATGAACACATACGGGTTTCACACCATCCACGGGCGCGCGCCGACTGTCGCCACCGGGATCAAAGTGGCGAATCCGGACCTTTCCGTCTGGCTCGTAACGGGCGACGGCGACGCTCTCAGTATCGGGGGCAACCACCTGATTCACGCGCTTCGCCGCAATATCGATATCAAGATTCTGCTGTTCAATAACCGCATTTACGGTCTTACGAAAGGCCAGTACTCGCCTACGTCGGAGCAGGGAAAGCGCACGAAGTCGACGCCGATGGGTTCCGTGGACTACCCGCTCCATCCGGTGTCGACGGCGCTTGCGGCGGAGGCCACATTCGTCGCCCGCACGATCGATACGGACACGAAGCACCTGACCGCGACGCTCGAGCGTGCGGCGGCGCACAAAGGGTCCGCGTTCGTCGAGATCTTCCAGAACTGCAATATCTTTAATGATAAAGCGTTCGAATACTTCAAGGGCAAGGATGTGAAGGCGGACCGTATGGTCGAGATCGAGCACGGTCGTCCCCTGCGCTTCGGATCGGAGAACGAAAAGGGCATCCGGTGGAACGGAAAGTCTCTCGAAGTCGTGACGGTCGGAGACGGGGCGGAAGAGTCGGACCTGCTCGTTCACGATGAGCAGGCTTCGCTTCACGCGCCGTTCCTGCTGGGACGGATGGACTACCCCGCGTTTCCGATCGCGATCGGAGTGTTTCGCGCGATCGAACGCGCCACATACGAGAATCTCGTGGACCAGCAGGTGGAAACGGCAAAGGCGAGCAGGGAGCCCGATACGCTCCGATCGCTTCTGTATTCCGCCGACAGCTGGGAAGTCGAGTAGAGCCGGGTACGCTCCCGCCCGGGTACGATCCCGGGCGATACCTGCCTAGGTCGTGTCGCGTTCGGCGAGCAGCTCCGCAATGACCGCCCTGATCTCGTCATAGGACGATTGCAGTTCCGGCATGCTCGGGTCGTTTCTGTACTCGCCCACGCGCACGTAGCGGATCGTCCTGTCCAGGCCCACTACCATCGTCACGAAGGTCGAACTCCTCTCCCTGTCACGCAGCCAGTATTTCTGCAGATCGAACCAGCGGTCGTCGAGAACGATCGACCACTTGTAGCGGTATCTCCGCGCGAGCCGGGCAATGTTCGACGGGGGCATCGTTACTGGCTGCGGAAGCGGGTGGTAGAAGCTGATGATATCGATGGCCTCTCCGAACTCCCGGTCCAGCGAGCGGAGGCCGTAGCCCGTATTCCTGCTCACGTCGTCCTCACTCCAGAACTGAACGACGATCACCCTCTTACCGACACGCCCGAAGGGGAGCCGGTCTGTCACCCAGTTATTGACTTCCCACTGGGGCAGGGGCTCGCCGATCAGGTCGCCGCCTTCCCTGGCGGACCAGTCGATCCCGTCCACGACGCGTTTCTGCGCGGATTGACGGTCGGAGCCGCACGACAGCCAGGTCAGGGCGAGCAGGCCGCAGAAGAGCAGGGCGGCGTTATTTCGAAAGAGCGTCACGATTTCCCTCCATTTCCAGTCCCGGCATGGTACCAGAGCGGCCCCCCGAAGGCCGATCGCAATCTATTTTGAAACCTGGCTGCTCCGGGTTCGTATGAGAAGGAAGCAAGGTGATATCCAGGAGAGGAATGAAAACCATGAGAGCCAGATTGATCGCACTGTTTTTCGGGCTTCTGTTCGCCACCGGCTCCGCTCAGGCGGCGGATACGCGCTGGATCCACATCTTCGTGCAGGACGGTCCCGATGAAGAGGTGCGCCTGAACGTGCCGATCAGTCTCGTGCGCGCGATTTTGCCCCTCATCGACGAAGACGAGATCAGCAACGGCAAGATCGTAATCGATGATCACGACGTCCCGATCGAAGTGCTGCGCCAGGTCTGGGACGAAGTGCGCGACATCGAAGAAGGGGAGTTCGTGAAGGTCGACACTCCCGACGAAGACGTCCGCATCAGCAAGAAGGGTTCGGAACTGCTGATCACCGTTCTCGACTCGAAAGACAGGAGCGAGGTTACGGTGCGGCTGCACGAGTCGATCATCGCCGCGCTTCTCTCGTCGGAGAATGAGAACGAGCTCGATCTCCTTGCGGCAATCGAAGCGCTCGACGAAAAGATGCGCGGTGATCTCGTCAACGTCCAGGATGAGGAAACGCTGGTGCGGATCTGGGTCGACGATACGAACGAAGGGAACTGAAAATGAAACGAAGCACACGAATCGCGCTGGTCGTTCTTGTCGGGTTTCTTCTGGTCGTGGGAGTTGCGGCGGGAGCCCTTGCTCATTCGCTGCGTGATCAGGGGATGGTGATCGTGCGGGTGGAAGGGGATGGAGATCGGATCTCGCTCAACATCCCGGGGGCCCTGGTGGCGACCGCACTGAACTTCGCGCCCGGCGCCCTGTGGGATGAAATCGACGATCAGATTCCCAGGGATGAGATTCGCCCCTACATGAAGATTGCACGAACGGCGCTGAACGAGCTGGCGGCGCTTCCCGACGTGGTACTCGTGACAGTACGCGACGAGGACGAGTCGGTTCGCGTCGAAAAGCGGAACGGCGCGATGATCGTCATGGTCAACAGTGACGACGAACGCGTCTTCGTTTCCGTGCCGATGGGGATGGTGCAGACAATCGTGAGCGCGTTCGACCGCAAAGTACTCGCGATCTGAAAAACGCAGGCGGCGGCCCGGGCGGGGGAAACGATTACTCCCAGCCGGGCCGCCGTTCGCTTCCTCCCCGCAGGTAGCCCATGAACGAGCCCGCGCCGTGCGCGAAGCGGGCGACCAGAAGAAACGGCGCCATCGGTACGATCTCCCACTCACCCGCCTTGAGCCAGCAATACAATATATAGAGCGCAATCAGCGGGGCTGCCGGGATGGCCAGCAAAGCGGGCACGACCGGGTAGCGGTAGAGTCCGGCCACGCGTGCGGCGCCGGTCTTCGACTTGCTGTAAACGGCGCTGTATCCCCATCGGTAGTTTCGTTTGAACACGTTCAGAATGCCGGGCCGATTCTCGTGGTCCACGCGCGCGGCCGGTTCGAAAAAAATGCGCCCGCCCGCGCGCAGCACTTCACCCTGCCAGATGAGTTCCTCGTGCGCATATGCCGCGGGATGCTTCTCTTCGAACATCGACGTATCGAGAAACAGATCCCGCCGCACGAACAGGTTGGCGGGGGAGTGATTCGGCACGAGCCCGGGCGGCCGACCGGGATGCGTATGATACGAGCTGACGATGTAGTCGAGCCTCGCGGACCACGAAAGGCCCGGCGGCATGCCGAGCGATCCGCCTACGACTTCGTATCCTTCGTCACCACGCCGCGCGAGCTCCGCGAGCCATCGGTCGCTCGGCATGCAGTCCGCGTCGATAAACGCCAGCCACTCGCCGCGCGCTTCCTTCGCGCCGTGGTTGCGGGCGACCGCGGGATTCCCCGGGCTGTCCGCGAGGCGAAGGACACGGGCGCCGGCGCTCGTGGCGATCTCGTCGGTACCGTCCGTCGACCCGTCATCGACCACGATGATCTCGAGTGCGTCCGGTTTTCCCTGCGCGCGAACGGCGTGCACGAGCGCGGCGATATCCGCGGCACCGTTCCGAACCGGAATGATGACAGTGATGCGGGGAGTTTCAGTCTGCATCGGAGTCGGCACGGAGCGAGAAGAGTTGCGTGTACGATTCGCTCAATCGAAAAACGAAGTGGGTCCAGCCCAGGTGCTCCAGGGAGTACTGCCTGGCCCTGCCCGCAAGGGCCTTCGCCTTTGCGGGGTCCTGCAGCAGCCCGATGATGCCGTCCGCGAGAGCCTCGTCGTTCGGTTCGACGAGAACGGCGCGCGTTTCATCGAGCATGATGCGATGCGCGGGGGAGTCCGTGGCCACGATCGGCCTTTCCGCCGCCATGTATTCGAATACCTTGAGCGGCGCGTTGCCGACCTGATCGCGCGGCGAAACGAGAATGTCCGCGACACTCATATAGTGTGGCATTTCGTGACGCGGACGGCGCGGAACCCACGTCATCCCCGTCTCGTCCGACGACGGAGGGAAGGGCGAGCCATGACTCGACAGGCCCCCGACCAGTACGAGGCGTGCCTCCGGTACGACGGCGCGAATCTTGCGGAACGCACGGATCAACCGTCCGACGCCCTGGTACGGGGCGAAGTTTCCCGTGTAAACGATCGCACGCTCGTCGTCACCGATGCCGAGCTTCTTTCGAAGATCCCTGCGGGAACTGTCGTCCACTTCCGGTGCGAGCCCGGGGAAGATCCATTCGAACACGGGGGCCGTGCGATTGGCCCTGCGCACCCTCTGGGCGAGCCCGGCGCTGCAGAAGACCGCATCGGAGCGACGCAGAAGCCAGTCCTGCATCCTGTCGAGGCACCATTGCACGGGCGGAATGCGAAAAACGAAATCGCGCCGCATCTGCTCCGGCATGTCCGACTGCATGTCGTAGAGGAGCGGGATCTTCCCCCGCCAGAGAATCGCGGGCAACGTCGCTTCTTCCACCGCGTGGATCGCATCGTACCGAACCTCACGCAGCAGTTTGCGAAGATGGTTCGAAATCGCGATATCGAGAGCGACCTTCTTCCAGGAGAATCCGATCGGCACGTGATGAATCGGCAGGATCGAACGAATGCGTCGAATCGTGAGTCCCGGAACTTTGATGTCATCCCCTTCGGGATACGTAAGCACGTCGACCCTGGCCCCGAGGGAGAGCAGCGCATCCGTAACGAGCCGGACCGCGATCGGCGTTCCCCTGTCCTGATAGAAAGGCTGGGGCGCAATGACGAGAATGTGCCGTCCGTCGAGGCGCGTTGCTTCGAAGCGCCCTGGGGCGACACCTTCTAGAGGGGTGGAATGCGTCTGGATGTTACCGCTCGCTTGTAAGGATTCCCGCACGTCAGAAAAGCATCATCAGACTAGACGGAATCCGGCGCTGGACCAAACATTTTCGGGCATGCGCCCGTCAGGAGTTGCGGTCGCGTCCCGCGGGTGGGAGGGGGTCGAGTAGCTCCAGAAGTTCTCCGGAACTTGCCAGCGCCATACGCAGCTCGCGATGAAAGTCGCCCATGCGTCCCTGAAGGCGTTGCATGCGACGAACCAGCTTCGGATCGAGCGATCCGGCTGCCGCGCTCTCCTGCATCATGTTCATGAGATCGAGGATTCCCTCTTCCATGCACACTAGGCGCGTGAATTCATCTCGCAGTCTTACTTCGAAGCTTTCCACGAATCAAATCTCCTCATCCGAATTATCGACGGGACCGCGGAATCCCTTCAGTCCGGGGGAGGCGAATGTTGTGGCATGTCCTCACCCCATCTTCTAGGATGTGTAGCGATTTTTCACACTTAGCCGAAAAGCACCGTGCGGGGCTCGGGGACCGTCGTCTGCGTCTCGGGCGCAAGAGCCTGCGGCGTATCGGGTTCTGACGAGAGAGCACACGGGGAGCGGCCGGGGTACGAACCTTGCGATGAGACAGTGGATGGATATGAACAAGCTCACAGCCACGATCCTGTTCGTTCTCGCGGGCTTCGGCCTGTCGCTGACCGGCCCGGCGCATGCGGAAGCGCCCGCGGTCTGGGTGGTCGAGCAGGTTCTGGTGGAAGGCAACGGGAGAACCGACCGCGATGTTGTCCTGCGCATCGCAGGCGTGCGCGAAGGGGACACGCTCGATCCGGGCGACGCCGGCATTCCCGCGGCGCGGCTCGCGTCATCCGCGCTGTTTCACGAGACGGACGTCCGTTTTCGCAAGGGGACGGAGCGCGGCCTCGTCGTCATGGAAATCAAGCTCGTCGAGCGGGGCGTCGGATTTCAGGTCGGCGCCGGGGTGCAGGATCTCGGAGGCTGGTACCTGCTTCCCGCAGAGATCAATCTCGACAATCGTCTCGGACGTGGCGAGAAGCTGCGGATCCGCCTCCGTGTGGGGCATCGCTATGGTGGCGCGGAACTCGTCTTTCGCGAGGCCATCGGGCAGGAGGCAGTGTGGGACTGGGGATTCACGGTCTCCGGGATCATCACCGATCGCGTCTACTACGATCGTGATGTTCCGTTCACGCACGAAGTACGTCGCGCCACGTACGAGGTGCAGGTCGGGCGGGCCCTCTCCGAGCGCTGGCGCATCGAGGCGGGCGCGGGACTGCAGGAAGTCAACGCGGACTCGTCCGCCGAAGCGCGGGAAGATGCGCCGCTCGAAGGGTGGGAGTCCGGCGACCCGCTGGTGTTCGACTCTCTCCCCGGGGACATCGCGAAGGGTGTCGGTCGCGAAGCGCGCGGCGTCTTCCGCCTGGATCTGGTTCTCGACGCACGGAGCCCTGCCGGGCGTGCCGGCACACCGGAGAACGGTGTCTGGGGGCGCGTGCGAGCCGAAGCGTGGGCGGGCGAAAGCCGAAGCTACGCCGCGCTGAGCGGGGACCTGCGCCTCTACCATCACCTCGTTTCCTCGCTCATGGGCGGGCTGCACCTTCGCGGCGGCTGGATCGGCGACGAGGCGCCTTTTTACGATCGCCACTACACCGGCGGGCTCTACTCGGCGCGCGGTTTCGAAGGACAGTCGCTTTCTCCTTCCGGCGGCGACACGAAATTCTGGACGGCATCGCTCGAAGTCCGCGCCCCCCTGATCGGCGGCGGACGATCGCCCCGGCTCTCGGGAATCGCGTTTCTGGATGTCGCCGACGGCTGGACGACCGACGCGCCGCGGTTCGATGACGCGCATGTTTCGGCCGGCTACGGAATCCGCGTTCGTGTGCCGTGGGTCGATATCATGGGACTTGATGTCGGTATTCCTCTTACGAAAAACCGCGCAGACGAATCGTTCCGTGCCCATGCTTCTCTCGGGTGGACATTTTGAGGCGCCCGCGTTTCGCTCCGGCGCTGTTCGTGCTCCTGCTGGTTACCGGGAGCACGCTGGCTGACGAGACACCTGATCCCGCGGTCCAGGTGGCGCGCAGCGGAGACCGTGTGGTGGCGCGTTTCGGCTTCGCGCGGGTGCCTTCCGAAACGACCTGGCAGTCGATTCTCGGGGGCATTCCGGCCGCGATCGATATCACGGCCCGCGTGCGGAGCGGGCGGCGGGGTGACATCGTGATGCGGGAGGAGCGCTACCGCATCGCGTACGACCTGTGGGAAGAGCGATTCGACGTGGCGTGGAGCCAGGACCGCTCCCGGTCGTTCGAGACCGCGCAGGACCTGCGTCATTTCTTCGCGCGCATCGCAGAGTGGGACCTGCTCCCCCTTCGCGATCTGAAGCCCTCGGTTCCGTATCGCGTCGAAGTGGCGATGATCGAGCATCGTATCGCGCCCGAGAAGGATGAGGAGTGGGGAAGGCGCATCGCGGGGGACCCCGTTACGCAGAACAGAGACCGCGAGCAGACGAGCGAAGTATCGTTCAGCCTGCAGGGCCTGATTCGTTTTTTCTACGGCGATGTCGCGAACGAGGGACGCCCCCGTGTGGTTGCCACCACGTTTACGAAAGAGGAACTGACCGTTGTCACGGATTCGCCATAAAATCGTGGCGCTTGCGCTCGTGCTGACGCTGCTTCCCGCGGTGCCGCTCTCGATCCTGACGGCGAAGCTGCTCGATCGGAGTGCGCGGCTCCAGACGGATCCCGCGCTGGTCGACGCGCTCGACGCGGGAATCGAGGAGACGCGGGACGCGCTGGCGCGTGAAAAAGCAGCGCTGCTGACGCGTATCGAACACGGGGAGCGGGGCGCCGGCGACAGAACGTGGTCATGGAGCGCGGGCGCGGCGATTCCTGATGACGTGCCGCCGGACGTCCGCACATGGGCTGCGCGCGGCGACGAAACGGGGGTTCCCGAACGTGTCGGCGCGCTTCTGGCCGTGAAGATGCCGGCGACGCGCGACGGAACGCGTACCGTGCATGCGGCGCCGCTTCCCCCGGAGCTCGTCCGGCGTGCCGAACGGATCGCGGAGGGCCGCGCGTTCCTGAACGTGCTGCAGACGGAACGCGGGCGTGTCCGGCGCGGCTTCTTTCTGCCGTTCATCCTCGCCTACGCGACGCTCGCGATCCTCGCCATCGTGACGGGCAGCGTACTTGCCGGGCGTCTGGCGCGACCGCTCGAAGTGCTCGCCGAAAGCGCCGAGAGAACTTCGCTCGGAAGCACGGATACCGAAGTCGCGCGTACGGACCGGGGGGAAGTAGGAGAGTTGCAGACCGCGTTCAACCGCATGATTCGCAGGCTCGCGGCGCAGAAGGACGAACTGTCCCGGCTCGAGCGCCTGGCCGCCTGGCGCGAAATCGCACAGTCCCTCGCACACGAGATCAAAAACCCGCTGACCCCGATTCAGCTTGCCGTGCAGGAGCTGCGGGACCGCTACCCGGGAAACGACGATCGCTACGGAGCACTGCTTTCGGATTGTGGTGAAATCGTCGACGAGGAAGTGGCGGCGCTGCGCCGGCTCGTTCGGGAGTTTTCAGAATTCGCGCGCCTGCCCGAGCCGGTCAGAAAGCAGGGCGATCCAGCCGAGTTGCTCCGCGAACTCGGAAAGCTTTATGGCGAAAGAGTTACGGTTGCCGCGCAGGATGAACGTCTCGCATGGTTCGATCGCGAAGAGATGAAGCGGGCGCTGATCAATCTCGTGGACAACGGTCTGGCGGCCTGCGAATCGGCGGGGTGCGATCCGGTCGTCAATCTGCGAGCCGCAGAAGAGCGGGGAATGCTCGTCATCACGGTCGAGGATCACGGCACGGGCCTTTCCGACGACAAGCGCGCCAAGATCTTCGAGCCGCACTTCACGACGAAGACCGACGGCATGGGACTCGGCCTTCCGATCGTGCAGGGCATCGTATACGGGCACGGAGGAACGATCGAAGTGGAATCGGAGGAGGGTGTGGGAACTACGTTCCGCCTGCTCCTCCCGACAGGAGAGGAAACGGGATGAAGCGCATTCTGGTTGTCGACGACGAGAAGAACATTCGAAAAACCGTCTCCATGATTCTGAATGCGGAGGGGTGGGATGCGGCCGAAGCCGCTTCGGGCGAGGAGGCCGTGCAGGTCGCGACCGGCGACTCGTTCCCGGTGGTGCTGCTCGACGTGCGTCTGCCGGGCATGGACGGCCTGCAGACGCTCGAAAAGCTCCGCGAACAGAACCCGGACGTTGCCGTCATCATGATGTCGGGGCATGCCAGTGTTGCCGTGGCGGTCGAGGCGACGCGCAAGGGCGCGTACGACTTTCTCGAGAAGCCGCTTACGAAGGAGAAAGTACTGGTTGCTGTGCGGAACGCGGCACGATTTCGGGTTCTCGATCGCGAAGTCGGCGAGTTGCGACGGCGCGAGTCGGGACGCCGCACGATGATCGGCGACTCCTCTGCGATGCGGAAGATTCGCGAGACGATCGAACAGGTCGCGCCGACGACAGCCCGCGTTCTGATCCTCGGCGAGTCGGGAACCGGCAAAGAACTCGTGGCGCGCGCGATTCACGAAGCGAGCGAGTGCGCATCGGGGCCGTTTGTCAAAGTGAACTGCGCGGCGATTCCGGAAGAGCTGATCGAAGGGGAACTGTTCGGCGCGGAGAAGGGCGCCTATACCGGAGCCGTCTCCGCCCGCGACGGCAAGTTCATGCAAGCCGACGGGGGCACGCTCTTTCTCGATGAAGTGGGCGACATGAGCCTGCGCGCCCAGGCGAAGGTGCTGCGCGCGCTCCAGGAGGGCGAGGTCGAGCGCGTGGGCGGCACGCGTACGATTCCGGTCACCGTGCGCGTTCTCGCCGCCACGAACAAGGATCTCGAAGCCGAAGTCAAGGCCGGTACGTTCCGCGAGGATCTCTTCTTTCGCCTGAACGTCGTTCCGCTTCATGTCGCCCCGCTCCGGGAGAGGCGCGACGACATTCCCGCGCTGATCGGCCACCTGGCGGAGACGTATCGTCTCGAGAACAATCGCGCGCCCGTCACGTTCGAAGAAAGCGCTGTCACGAAGCTGGTCGGCCACGCCTGGCCCGGCAATATTCGGGAGCTCGCGAACGTCGTCGAGCGTCTCGTGATTCTGACGCGCGGGGATCGAATTGGACTGGACGCGCTCGCCAACGCGGGCCTCGGCGGGGCGACCGGGGAGCCGGGTGCGGGCGGATCGGCGCGCGGCGCGCGCCCATTCGACCCGATGGAACTCGTGCGAACCGAAGGCGGTCTCGCCAACGCGCGCCGTGCATTCGAAACCGACTGCATCCGTCATGCGCTGCGCGATGCGGGCGGCAATGTATCCGAAGCGGCGCGCGGCCTTCAGATCGATCGCACGAATCTGCACAAGAAGATCCAGAGTTACGGAATCGAACCGGCGGAAGAAGGGAAGGCGTGATGCGTATCCTGCCCGCATTCGCGTGTGCCGCGACCTGGGGAGCGGCCGCTCTGTTTCTGTTTCTGCCGGGCGGAGCCGAAGCAAGTCGATGGTCGCTCGGCCTTCGTGCCGAGGCGGTGAGCTTCGAACACGATCGCGTCGGCGATCTGGTACTGGAACCGGCGGGCGGCGTCCGGCTTCATGTCGGCTTCGATCTCGCGCCGCAGGTCCCGCTTCGTCTCGCGCTTCACGGTTCGCGACACGCAGCGGGAGCATCCGGCGCCGAGTACCAGTTCGGCGGAGTTCAGCTCGAGCTCGCGTACCGGTTCCGGGCGGGGTCGCGGGTGCAGCCGTTCCTGATGGCCGCCATCGGGGGAAACGCCGTGATCGACGAGATCGACGAAGAGCGCAAGACCGCTACGAACGGTCCGTCGAGCTCGATCGGCGCGGGACTCGTTCTGCCGCTGGATCGGGACGGCGAACACTTTGCGCTCGAGTTCGGCGCGGCGTGGAGTCCTTTGAACTGGAACGAAGTTGTCGTACGGGAAGCCGACGGGGAGGGCGGCACGACCGAAACCACGGTGCCCATCGAGGACTCCGGAAGCAGTGTGCGCGGGTTCGCGGGCTTCCTGATCCACTTCTGACGATCGCGGATCATCCCCCGGCGCAAAAGTGCTACACTTCCTGCTTCCCTCGGAGCAGCCTCCGGGGCAGCCGGGCATGACAAGCAAGGAGTGAGCGGTGAGTAAAAGAACGATTACGGTCCTTCCGGGTGACGGGATCGGTCCCGCCATCGTGGAGTCGACGATCCGCGTTCTCGACGCACTCGACTCCGGTTTCGAATACGAGTTCATGGACGCGGGACTTGCCGCGATGGAAAAGGGGATGGAGCTCCTTCCCGAAGAAACGCTCGCCTCGATCGAGCGAAACCAGATCGCTCTCAAGGGCCCGATCACGACGCCCATCGGTGAGGGCTTCACGTCGATTAACGTTGCCCTCCGCAAGAAATTCGATCTCTACGCGAATGTTCGACCGGCGAAATCGATCCCCGGCACCCTGTCGCGCTACGAGAACGTGGATATCGTCACGATTCGCGAGAATACCGAGGGGATGTACAGCGGGCTCGGGCAGAAGGTGGAAGAGTGCGGAACGCGCGCCGAAGCGGTGTCCGTGGTAACGAAGCTCGGATCGGACCGCGTGCTTCATTTCGCTTACGAACTCGCCGTGCGCGAGGGGCGAAAGCACGTAACGGTCGTGCACAAAGCGAATATCATGAAGTCCACCTCGGGACTTTTTCTGCGTCTTGCGCGCGAGATCGCACACGAGTATCCGCAGATCGATTCGGCCGAGATGATCGTGGACAACGCGAGCATGCAGCTCGTGATGAATCCAGACCAGTTCGACGTGATCGTAACGACGAACCTGTTCGGCGACATTCTGTCGGACCTCTGCGCGGGACTGATCGGCGGTCTCGGGCTTGCGCCGGGCGCGAACATCGGCATGGACGCGGCGATCTTCGAGGCCGTGCACGGAAGCGCCCCTGACATTGCGGGCAGGAACATCGCGAATCCGACGGCTCTCATGCTGGCGGGGGCGATGATGCTCGATCATCTGGAGATGCAGGACAAGGCGAACCGGATGCGGGAAGCGATCTTCGACGCGATCTCGAACGGCAATGTGAAAACGGGAGACCTCGGCGGCAGCGCGAGCACGACGGAATTTACGGACGCGGTCCTCTCGCGTCTCTAGTCGCCGCTCTTTTTCTTCGTGAATTCATTCAGATACTGCGGCAGCATGTGCCGCCATGTCGGCCAGTCGTGATGCCAGTCCGCGCCCCACGAATCCACCCGATTCGGAATCTGCTGCGAGCCGAGAATATGAGCGGCGCGCCACGACTCTCCGATATCTTCCGCGCGGCCCTCTCCTGATGCGAACAGCGCGAATCGAGTGCGCAGCTTCTCGAGTTTCTCCCCTTCGAGATTCGGGACGAAGTGAATCGGCGACGCTTCGTAGTAGTCTTCGGTGAGTTTTGCCTCGATCACTTTGGCGAGGTCGAACGTTCCCGACATGCAGATCGCGTGCGAAAAGAATTCCGGGTAGCGGCACAGGACCGAGAGCGCGTTGTATGCTCCGATCGACGCGCCGGCTGCGATCGTCTCGATCTCCTCGTTCTGACAATCCTGCCGGATCGCGGGCACGATTTCACGCGCCACGAACTCATGGAACATGTTCTGCACATGCGCCCGGTGTTCGAGCGACCCTTCTTTGGTCATCCATGTGCGGCCGGCGACGCTGTCACACGAGTAGATTTTCACGCGCCCCTGCTCGAGCAGTTCCGAGAGCACGGTGATGATATGAAACCGTTCGATCTCCTCCGCGTCTCCGCCTGCCGTCGGGAAAAGGAGTACGGGCGTTCCCAGTTCGCCCCAGCGTACGACCTGCACGTCCTGGCGCAGGCGTTCCGAGAACCACTCGACTCGCTTTTTCATTTCTGAGCCGCTCCTTCTTCCGAACGCCACTTCTGAATGCGCTCCCAGAACAGGTCCGTAAATTCCTCTACTTCGTGCTCCGGATACATCGCCTCCACTTTGGCCCGCACCGCGTTTTTCGCATCCTCGGATCCGAAGAACTCGTGCGTCACTTCGTCGAGGTGAGACAGATGCTTTTCGCAGAACGCTTCGAACTTCTCCGTCTCGAAACGCTTGTGTGCGATCTCGACATAGCCGGCAAGGCGCTCGTGAAACGTGTCGTATTTCTTGTGCACCGCGAAGAACGGCTTCCAGTCGAGGTTCGGGCGCATCTTTTTCTTCGTGGCGGCGCAGTAAACGGACCAGCGGATGTTTGCGGAGATCAGCCACGGAAAATGGTAGTGCAGCGATGTCACCTGCGAGTCGGGACACGGATTCGCGAAGTCGATCGGATGCCAGATCCCGTCGCGCTCGAGGGACTCGCACGAATTGAAGTCCCAGCCGAAGAACGCGTTGATGACCAGCGTCATGTCGCGCAGGATCTCGCGGTCGGCTTCTGACAGATCGTCTTCCATCGTGTAACGGTTGTGCAGCGGTGCTTTCGGATCGTATGTCACGAAACGCACCTGCGGGCCGAGGCCCACGCATCGCACGAACTTGTCGTACGGTTCGATCGACGCCTGCGCGTTCATGACACGCTTTCCGGACTCGTCGTACGCCTTCTGGAATTCGTCGTCATTTTCGATACGCGTGACACCGACCCACCCGCCGCCGCTGTACGGTTTCATATAAAGCGGGTAGCCGAGCGACTTGCCGATGTCGGGCAGGCTGAACATGCGGGCGTACCGCGTCAGCGTGGACTCGAGGTCGGGGGAGGGTTCGTACTCCTTCGGCGGAATCATCCAGGTTTCCGGAACCGGAAAGCCGAGCTCCGTCATCGCGCTGTACGACGTGTGCTTTTCCATCGACTGGATCGACCACGGATTGTTGAACACGTAGATGCCGTCCATGATGATCGCTTTTTTGATCCATTCGCGGCTCACGTGATACCAGTGCGTCAGCCGGTCGATCACGAGGTCGTACTTCGGAACGGACTTGATCGGGAACGGCTCGATCGTGACGCGCTCCACGTGGAAATCGATCTGATCGCGCCCCGTGTCCACATTGAGCTTCAGACGATCCATGATCGCCTCGTAGCAGATCGGCCAGCAGATGTCGGCCGCGAGGGAGAGCCCGATTTTTCGCGTGATCTTTGCCATTTATAAATCCTACTCGTAGACCATCCAGAGGGGGCCCGGGAAAAGAAAGGAAAGGCCGTCGCGCATCCGGTCGCGCCAGTTTTCCCAGTTATGACCGTCTCGTGATTCGACATACCGGACATCCATGCCGGTAGACTGCAACAGGGGAACCATGCTGCGGTTCTCGTAGATGAGCGATTCGTACATGCCGCAGCTGACGAACACTTTTTCCGCAATGGCGACCGGCTTCGCCCGGTACCTGTTTACGAATTCGACAACCGGCTCGAATGCCGGTCCGCGCTGCTGCTCCCCGATGTCGGTGAATGCGAACGACCCCGACTGCAGAAGCAGCCGGCCGAACAGGTCGGGGTAGCGAAGCGCAGTCGAAAACGACGCGATCGCGCCGAAGCTCGCGCCCATGAGTCCGCGTCCCTCGGCCGTGCCGATCAAGGGGTAGCGCGACTCGAGGCGGGGGAGAAGTTCCTCCGCCAGGAATTCGTCGTGCGCGGGCATGGCGGCGTACTCGTTCAGCCGGTCGCGAGGATGTGTGAACGCCACGATCATTTCCGACACTTCCAGCCGATGAATCAGGTTGTCGAGAACCGTCTTCATGTTCGAAAAGTGCGTGTAGTCCCCGCCGTCCAGGACGATCAGAAGCGGGTAGCGTCGTGTGCGTCGAAAGCGCGCCGGCTTATAAAGCGAAACAGCATAATCGTGGCGAAGCGCGCGGCTTCGGAATCGCAGTTCCTCGATCGTTCCTTCGCGCGCCTCCGGGTCGTGTTCGGTCCAGTCCGGGCGTTCGTATCCGTAGCTCTGCAGCACGCTGTTGGCGCCGAACGGGTCGAGTGCCCGGTGCGGGTTCAACGGATCTTCGATCCATCGTCCCTGTTCGCCGAGCTGCAGTTCGAACTTGTATTCCATCCGGGACTCGTCCGGAAGATCCAGCGTCAGATACCAGAGATCCGAATTCGCAACGCGGCGCAACGGCTGTGTCGACGGCAGGCCGAAGACGAAGTGACGCAGGGTCACGCCGTCGGCTTCTCCGTGGAATACGTAGGTCACCGAGCCCGGTTCAACGATCGGAAACGTGTTCTCTTCGATGAACGCGTCAATCGCGGCCGCGTCCGGCGCTCCCTTTTCAATCCAGTGCTGCAGTGTCTCTCGTGCTGTCATCGTATCCGTCACTGGTGTCATACGCCTGCTGTTTCGACGGCGCCCGCCGTAGTGAATGCGCGGTAAGTACGGTTCTTCAACAGGACGCCTCCGTCAAGATCCACGCGGTCTCCTTCGTCCATGGGAATGCATCGAAGCGGCGCGAACCGGTTCGTAAGGCGCGCGATGCGTTCGCGTGAGGCGAGGTTCAACCGGCGTTTGGAATGAGGCAGCGGCAGTACTCCGCGCGCCAGGCCGAGACCGTTCTCGAGTATTTCTGCGTTGCCCGCACCCTGTGGCGGGTTGTCGTGAAAAAGAACGATCGTTTCGGAGATCGCCATCGCTCCGGCCGACCATGCGATGATCGTCTTTCCCGCGAGAAGTTCGGCCATGCCGAAGAGACGAAGCCGGTTCAGCAGCACGGCAACATGTCCGCCCGCGATCGCAACGAACGAAGCGTCGTCGACCATCTTGCGGAGCTGCTTCCGATGCTTGCGTATGTGATCGTGTTCGAGCGGGTTGTGCTGTTTTTCGAAACGCGCGTTCCCCTCTTCCACCCGCGCGGCGTGCTCCTGGTCGAGTGTGCGGAGAGCCTTCATCGCATCCGCATGCGCCTCTTCCCATCGGGGGCCACGCTCGGGCCGGCGTTCGAGCGCAGTCACGCCTTCGATGGCGGCATCGAGTCGAAGCCGGTAATAGGCCTGGAGTTCGCGCAGTTCGTTCTGTCGTTCGCGATACGCGTCGGCGAACGAAGGATCATGGCGCAGCACTTCTTCGGCCCGTTTGTAGAGATCGAGATTGTGCGTAGGGCGATCGAGATGTTCGTGGAGCTCGACGACGGCGTCTTCGTGCTCCTGCCAGCCGGCCGTAATCACGGCGCCGCTTCCGTGCGGTTCGAGTCCGCGCGCGACTTCGCCGACGAACGGCTGCAGTCGCTGGGGGCCGAGCAAAGCAATGCGGCTCATTCTGCGCGCACCTGCACCGTTTCCCCAACTTCATTCAGGATGCGGTGGAGTTCGTCGTAATCGGGATGGCGCATACGGATCCAGGCGTTCGCCATATAGCCGGCTTCGACTCCCTGGGTCGGGGTGCCGACGGACGGGAGGTGAAAGTCGATGATGTTTTCACGATAGCGCTGATGGATCTGCTCGATGTTTTCGTAACCCGAGATGGAACCGTCGCGATCGGGGCGAAGCGCGATGATGCCCGCCGAGAAGCGGCGGGAAGGTTTCTTGTGGATGCGGCCGTGCGTGATGGCTTCCGCCCATTCGCGATAGATGTCGAAGTCGTTCGCGGCGCTGTAGAGGTCCCACGCGCCGACGCCCGGCGGCCGGCAGCCGATCTCCGCGAACCGGAGTCCCTTCGGGCCGTAGAACCATTCCATATGAGTGGCTGACGTTTCGATTTCCAGAACCTCGATGACACGCTTTCCCATCTCGCGCACTTCGGCGTAGTCGGGGGCGCTGTCGATCCGGTTCGTCGCGATGAACTGCGGCGAGATCCAGCGGGTGCGCATCGCTTCTAGCACGTTCGGATAGTAATGCGAGGCGAAATCGTGCGCGACCTGTCCGTTGATCGTGATCGTGTCGTAAAACCCTTCGTGCCCTTCGATGAATTCCTCGATCGCGACCGATCGGCCCCGGTCGAGCCCGGTCGCATTGATGACGCGCTCGAGATCATCGTCGCTGTCGACACGGTATGTGTCGGCCGCGCCGGCGCCGTCCCGCGGTTTCACGATCAGCGGGTAGCCCGTGGCGGCGGCGAAATCGCGCGCTTCGGCTGCATCTTTTGCGCCGAGCGAGGCCGCTGTCGGAACGCCGGCTTCGCGCAGCGCGTCCTTCATCGCCGGTTTGTCGCGGCAAAGGAACGCCGTCTTGACGGAGGTGCCCGGAATCCCGCACTGCTCGCGCACTCTGGCAACGGCCATGATATGCGCCTCGACAGTCGCTTCGATCCTGTGGACCTCGACTTTGCTCTGAATGAACTGCACCGTCTTCAGGAGCCAGTCCTCGCGCACGACCGACCCGATCTGCTCGTAATGGCTCATGTACTGTTTGACGGACGAGGGGAGGCCGTTCGTCGGCGTTTCGCCGATGCCGATCACGTTCGCGCCCGCTTCGGCGAGCGCGCGCGGGAACTTCTGCTGGTTCTGCGGGAACGACGGTTCTATGAAAATGACGTTCAAGGGCGACCTCGCGGGGTACGGGTGGACTCGCGGAATCTTACCACAGGTTGCCGGACGTCCCAAGCTAGGATAGACTGCTCGCATGCGTACTGTTGCGTTTGTAGCGCCCTACTTCCTCGACACCACGATCCGCTTCGTCAAAGCGGCGGGGTCTCTCGAGGGGGTCCGCCTTTTCGTGCTGTCCAAAGACAGCGAGAAGAAACTCCCCCCCGATGTCCTGCGCGTCGTGGACGGCGTGATTCCGGTATCGGACCCGTTCGACGCGCGTTCGATTCTGGCCGGTGTTCTGCGCGTTCAGAAAATCGCCGGGCGTGTGGATCGATTGATCGGGGCTATGGAGGAACTGCAGGTTCCTCTGGCGAAAGTCCGCCAGGAACTCGGGCTCCCGGGACTCGCGGTCGAGACGGCGAAGAACTTCCGTGACAAAGGTCGCATGAAGACGATTCTTCAGGAGGCCGGCCTGCCGTGTGCGCGGCACGGGCGGGCGTCTTCCCGCGAGGATGCGATTGCCCGGGCCGAGGAGATCGGCTTTCCACTCGTTGCGAAACCGCCGGCCGGCTCCGGCGCGCGCAGCACGTATCGCATCGAAACGCGTGACGCGCTCGAAGGCTATCTCGACCGACATCCGCCGTCGTCGCGCCAGGAGGTGCTCTTCGAGGAGTTCGTCCGTGGCGACGAGCATTCCTTCGACTCCGTCTTCGTAGGGGGGAAACCGGTATGGTATTCGATCTCCCGTTACTATCCGACGCCGCTCGAAGTACTCGAGAATCCATGGATCCAGTGGGTCGTTCTGCTTCCGCGCGTCGTAGATACGCCGGAGTTCGACGACATCCGTGACGCCGCGATTGCGGCTCTCAAGACGCTCGGCCTCGACACCGGTCTCACTCATATGGAATGGTTCCGGCGTGAGGACGGAAGTCTGGCCATCTCCGAAGTCGCCGCCCGTCCGCCCGGAGCGCAGTTTACGACGCTGATTTCCTACGCCCACGATTTCGATCTCTATCGCGCGTGGGCCCGGCTCGTGATCTTCGAGACGTTTGAAGCCCCCGCGCGGTCATTTGCCGCCGGCGCCGCCTACCTGCGCGGCCAGGGATCGGGAAGCGTCGTGCAGGTCGACGGTGTCGAGCGCGCGGCGAAGGAACTCGGTTCTCTCGTGGTCGAGTCGAAACTCCCGGCCATCGGGCAACCGGCCGCCAGCAGCTACGAGGGCGAGGGGTACGTCATCCTGCGACACCCGGATACGGCTGTTGTCGCCGAAGGATTGAAGCGTCTCGTCCAGATTCTTCGCATCGAACTCGGCTGACCCAAGCGGCAGCGAAGGAGACTCTCGTGAACGTGCTGATGATTTCGCCCGGCTACCCGCCCGAAATGGGGCTCTTCACGCGCGGACTCGCGGAAGTGGGCGCACGCGTGATCGGTCTCGGGGACCAGCCCGAAGGGAATCTGGACCCGGATGTGAAGCGACACCTTTCGGCCTATATTCATGTCGGCAGTTTCCAGCGTACGGATGAAATCGTGCAGCAGGTGGCGACGTTTCATCGAAACGTGCGCATCGATCGGGTGGAATCGCTCTGGGAACCGCAGATGATTCTCGCCGCGCGGATTCGCGAAGCCCTCGGGCTTCCGGGCATGACGGTGGAAGAGACGATTCCGTTTCGCGACAAAGAGATCATGAAGCAGGTGCTCGACAAGGCCGGCGTACGCACGCCGCATCACAAACGATGCACGAGTGTCGATCAGATTTACGCCGCGGCCGAAGAAATCGGCTATCCGCTTATCGTGAAACCGATCGCGGGCGCAGGTTCCGCCGACACGTATCGCGTGGAGAATCGCGAAGAACTCGAACAGACGGCGAAGCTCGTGCGCCACGTCGACCAGGTCAGCGTCGAAGAGTTCATCGACGCCGAGGAGTATACGTTCGATACCGTATGCGCGGGCGGCGAGATTCTATTTCACAATCTCTGCTGGTATCGTCCGCGGCCGCTGGAGTCGCGTCTTGCGGAATGGATTTCGCAGCAGACGATCGCACTCCGCAATGTCGACGCGCCGGAACTGGAGCCCGGGGTCAGGATGGGACTCGACGTCATGAAGGCCATGAACTTTCGCACCGGCTTCACGCATATGGAATGGTACAAGACCGCGAGCGGCGAGGCCGTGTTCGGCGAGATCGGCGCACGCTCCCCCGGGGGGCGTACGGTCGACCTCATGAACTACGCGAACGATTTCGATATCTTTACGGGATGGGCCGAGGCCGTTTGCCACGGCCGCATTTCGCAGAAGATCGAGCGCAAATACAACGCGGCTTCGATCTTCAAACGCGCGCAGGGCGAGGGGCGCATTCAGCGCATCGAAGGCCTGTCGAAACTGCTGTCCGAATACGGCGAACACATTGTCGTGGTCGACCTGCTTCCGCTCGGCGCCGCGCGCAGAAACTGGAAGCAGACGTTGATCTCGGACGGCATGGTCATCGTCCGCCATCCCGATCTCGACGCGACCGTGGAGCTTGCCAATCGCGTCGCGGTTGACCTGCAGATCTATGCCGGCTGAAGGCGCAAAAGAACGCCCCGCGTTCGAGAACCTGCTCGAAGGTCGTCTTCGCGACCCGTTCCACTATCTCGGTCCGCATCCCGTTCTCGTCGACTCCGTCGATCACATTCTCGTGCGCACGTTCCAGCCGCGCGCCGCGAAAGTGGCGCTCGTTCGCGGCAAGAAGCGTGAGCCCATGAAGCGTGTCGACGAACGCGGCCTTTACGAGGTTGTCGTTCCGAAGCAGGCGAAACCGCTCTCCTACAAGTTCGCACTCATCGATAGAAACGACGCCGAAACCATCGTTCACGATCCCTACCGTTTCGATCCGGTCCTCACGGACTTCGATCTTCATTTGTTCGGGGAAGGGACGCATCGTGAGCTGTACCGCAAGTTCGGGGCCCACCATACCCGGCAGAAGAATGTCGCGGGCGTTTCGTTTGCGGTCTGGGCGCCGAATGCAACAGGCGTCAGCGTGGTCGGAAGCTTCAATCGCTGGGACGGACGCACGCACCCGATGAGACGACGGACCCACGGAGTCTGGGAGCTCTTCCTTCCCGCGATCGAAGCCGGAACGCTTTACAAATTCAGAATGCAGACTCACTACCGGGGAATGATCGCCGACAAAGCGGATCCGTTCGGCCGTGCGATGGAAGTCAGGCCCGACACGGCTTCGATCGTGACGAAGAAGCAGGGGTACGCATGGAAGGATCGGTCGTGGATCAGCGCACGTGCGAAAGCGCAGGGCCTGGATCGTCCGATGTCGGTCTATGAAGTGCATCTCGGCTCCTGGCGTCGCAAGGGCGAAGAAGGCACGTGGCTTACCTACGAGGAGATGGCGAACACGCTGATCCCCTACGTAAAGAAGCTCGGCTTTACGCATCTCCAGCTGCTCCCCATCTCCGAACATCCGTTCGACGGGTCGTGGGGATACCAGACCGTGGGGTACTTCGCGCCGACTTCGCGCTTCGGCGACCCGGACGACCTGCGCCGTTTCATCGACCGGGCGCACGCGGAGGGAATCGGGGTTCTTCTCGACTGGGTGCCCGCGCATTTTCCGAAGGACGGACACGGTCTCGGGTTCTTCGACGGCACGCATCTTTACGAACACGCCGACCCGCGCAAGGGCTATCACCCCGACTGGAACACACTGATCTACAATTACGGTCGCCGGGAAGTGGCGGAGTTTCTGATCGCGAGCGCGCTCTACTGGCTCGACGAGTTTCACATCGACGGACTGCGCGTGGACGCGGTCGCTTCGATGCTCTACCTCGACTATTCGCGGGGCGAGGGGGAGTGGGTGCCGAACGAAGACGGCGGGCGCGAAAACCGGGAAGCGGTCGCGTTTCTGCGCGAGTTCAACGAGGTCGTGCACGAGGCGTTTCCCGGCACGCTCACGTTTGCCGAAGAGTCGACGGCGTGGCCCTATGTGACGAAACCGGTCTCTGAAGACGGACTCGGATTCGACTACAAATGGAACATGGGCTGGATGAACGACACGCTTTCCTACATGAAGACCGACCCGCTCTATCGAAGCCATGACGCGCGCAAGATCACGTTCTCTCTCGTGTACGCGTTCAGCGAGCGCTATCTGCTTCCGCTCTCGCACGATGAAGTCGTGCACGGCAAATGCTCTCTCCTCATGAAGATGCCGGGCGACTCGGCGCAGAGGCACGCGAACCTCAGGCTGCTGTACGCGCATCTGTTCGGACATCCCGGCAAGAAGCTGATGTTCATGGGGGGCGAGATCGCGCAGCGACGGGAGTGGGACCATGACGGCGCGCTCGAATGGGAACGCCTCGACGATCCGGAGAGCGCGGGGATTCATGCCTACGTGCGCGACCTGAATCGGATCTACGCGAAGGAAGAGGCGCTTCACGGGAACGATTTCGACCCGAGCGGTTTCGCGTGGATCGAACTCGAGTCCGAAGACCGCACGGTGTTCGTGTACGAACGCATCGCAAAAAACGGTGCGTCGCGTATCATCGTGGCACTTAACTTCACGCCCGTGCCGCGCCCCGCATTTCGAATCGGCGTTTCTGAGCCGGGCTCGTATACTCTCGCGATCTCGAGCGATCACAAGAAGTACGGAGGCACGCATGCCGGCATTTTCCGAACGCGGGAGTCCGAGGAGATCGCGTGGCACAATCGCGCGCATTCCATTGCCGTCGATCTGCCTCCGCTCACCGCGATTTTCATGAAGCGCGCCCCCGCGAAAGCCGATTCTTGAGCGCCGGCGAGGCCGGGTACCGGAAGCTCCTCGCCGACATCGAGCGCGTCGGTACTCCGCGCGGACGGCGCACGTTCGGCCGGTACGCGATCGAAGGAATCCGGCTGGCGGAACGTGCGGTACGCGCGGGCATCAGGCCGAGTCATGCGCTCGTTTCCACTTCGTTCGACGACGAGCGGTCGAACCGCGTGCAATCTCTGCTCCGGGAGCTGCGCGAAGGCGGCACACTGATTGAAGTCGCCCCTGACGACGTGCTCCTCACTCTCTCCGAAGGGCGTAAAGACGGGAACATCGTCACGCTCGTTACGCTCCCCGCATCGCGCACACTTCACTCGCTGATCGAAGCCGCTCCGGTACTGCTCGTCGCGTGCGATGTGGAGGATCCCGGCAACATCGGCGCGATGGCACGCACCTCTCTCGCGGCCGGCGCGCCGTTCCTGACTGTCGGTCGAAGCGACCTCTATCATCCGCGTGCCGTACGCATCGGACGCGGCAGCCATTTCCGCATCGTGCACCGTCACTACGAGAGCTACGACGACTTCGCGAAGGAGTGCGCACAGGAAAACGTGACCCTTTACGCCAGCGTTTCGAGCGGAGGACTGACGCCGCGCGACCTCGCGGAGCGGCTGCGCCGTCCGGCCGCGCTCCTGATGGGGCAGGAAGCGTTCGGCCTCTCGCGCGAGGCAATCGAGGCGAGCGAGGAGCGCGTCACGATTCCGATGGCGACACCGATGGACTCTCTTTCCGTGAGCGCCGCGTCCGCTATTCTTCTCTACGAGTTCCTGCAGCGCACATGAAAGAGCCGGAGCTTGCGCCCCGGCTCTCGTATCGACTCCCGTTTGCCCGGCGCTTCGACGCGCCCGCGATCTACTGTTCCGTTCCGCTGATTACGACCGGGCAGTCCGCGTCTTCCTGGTACTTGTCCCAGCACGCTTTCTCACCGTCGTTGTAGTCCGCGGCTTCAATGCTTCCCGTACCGTCCCCGTTCCAGATGATGAAGAGATCTTCGTCGCCGGCGTTGCTCGTGTACGAAACTTCGTGACGCTCGCCCTGGCGTTCGTAGCTCAGTTCCGCGCCCGGGTTTTCGTCGAGATCGGTGAACGTGAGTTCTTCACGATTCCCTTCGGACAGCCAGTCGATGCGTGCCACGACCGGATCTCCCGCACGATGGAAGTCATGGAAGCGCCAGAAGCCGGAGTCGCCGTCGTTCGCGCTTTCCCCTTCGAACCAGAGTTCGTTCGCAAAGTCTTCCGCCGTGTTCGAAACGCGCAGCTCCCAGGTCACATGGTCGTTCTCGGGCGTGCCCTTGAGGCGGATCTCGGCCTCTTCGCTGCCGTCAACCCACGTATAGACCCAGATGTAGGATCCGTCGTCCTGCGGGCTCGGCACCGTGTGCAGCGCGAGCGAGAACGCGAGCACCGGCGGCGTCAGTACGAATTCAGTGATCACTCCGATCACGGCAAGGCGTACACGGGCGTTGAAGAAATTCCAGCGGGCGGCTTCCGCCTTTTCGCTTCCGATATCGTCGAGCTGGAAGAAGTCGAATGCAAAGTCGAGCTTCTCCGCCGGCGGCAGCACGGGGGCTTCGGCCTGCTGGTTGTTGTTGCCCGGGTCCGAAGGCGCGGTCGTCTGGTTACACCCGGATCCGGCTGTGATCAGATTGGCGGTCAGGAGCATCGAGGCGATCCATTTGATTCTGCGGTTCATCGGAATCTCCTTTTCTTGTCCCCGGGGGGACGGGTTTTCTCGGTCGTTGAACCTGGGTAGTGCATACCGCGTGCCACAGCGTCCCGAACGGATAGAAGTCTTATAAGGTGTTGTTATGAAACAGCTAATAAAGCCATCTCACAGCGAGGTGAGGCTCTGTTTTCCTGTGGCGATGGTTCACGGGTGCTGTGAAGATTCACGAATGGGGGATTTCGAAAGCGGGGGAGAGGTCCGATATAGTAGGAAGAGTTCCGTCATGATCCGAGGAACCCGTATACTGGCGGCGCCCTGAATGAGGAGCGAGTATGAGTCCTGCCGACATCGTCATGGAGACCGTGCGCGAGGTACTGAAGGAGAACGGCCACGACCCCGTTCCGCTGACCCCGGCCACGAACCTGCTGCAACAGACGCCTCTCGATTCCATGGGGCTTGCCGTCGTCGTTCTCCGTCTCGAGGAGAAGACGGGAAAGGACCCGTTCGCCGCCGGATTCCGCCTCTTCCAAACCGTCGAGGAACTTGCCGCCCTTTATGAACCCTGATTGGATCATCAACGGACGCCGGTACGCCGAAGACGACCTGGCTGCGATCGCGGCCGGTATTGACGGCCTGCAGCAGGCCGCCCGCATTCTGGTCCGATCTCCCGACCCGGTGCTCTACTACGCCGTTCTGGCTCATTCCGAATGCAAAGACGCTTTTCTGTTCGCGCTGCCGCATTCCATGCCTGCATCCGCCGTGCAGGACATCGTGCGATCGGCCGATGTGGATCTGGTAATCGAAGGGAATGCGGACGCGCCCCGCGTCTCGAAACCGGAGACGGCCGGGCGCACAGAGTCCGCTGCACCGGATCGCGGCGGAATCTGCATTTTCACGACCGGCACGACCGGGGGTCCGAAGGGCGTGGTCCATTCCTGGAACACGATCGCGGCCTCTTCGCGCCATGTGCCCGGCGTTCTCGGGGGCGCGGTCTGGTGGCTCGCCTATCAAATGACTTCGTATGCCGGCCTTCAGGTCTACTTCAGCGCGCGCCGGAGCGGCGGTACGCTCGTCGCCCTGACGAACCGGGATCCCGCTGCGGTGGCCGGCGCGATCGTGAGCGCGGGCGTGACCATCATTTCCGCGACGCCGACTTACTGGCGCTGGCTCGCCCAGGGCTGGCCGTCCGCCATCGAGAAACCGGCGCTGCTGCGTGCGACGCTTGGCGGGGAGGTCGTGACGCAGGAAACGCTCGATCTCGTACGCGAAACGTTCCGGCCGCAGGGAATCACGCACATCTACGCCTCGTCGGAAGCGGGCACCGCTATTGTCGTTTCAGACGGACTCGCCGGATTCCCGAAGGCGCTCGCGGAAGAAGGGCGGGGGGGAGCGGCCGAATGCAAGGTGGAGGGTGGAGAGCTGTTCGTCCGGTCGACGACGCAGATGGCGCGCTACTGGAACGGGGAGGAGCTTCGTGACGGCTGGATCCCCACGGGCGATCTCGTCGAGGAGCGGGATGACCGGTACTTTTTCTGCGGCCGGGCCGACGGCCGCATCAACGCGGGGGGCGCGAAAGTGAATCCGGAACGCGTGGAGGAAGCGCTCGAGCGCCTGCCCATGATTCGCGTCGCGCTCGTCTACGCGAAGGCGAGTCCGATCGTAGGCGATCTGCTTGCCGCGGACGTCGAATGGGCGGGCCCCGCGGCCTTCGACGCAGGACAAGTAAGAGCGGGGCTTACGAAAATGCTCGCACCGCATGAGATTCCCCCCTACATTCGGGTTGTCGATCGCATACCGATGTCCGAAAACGGAAAGAAAGTTCGTGTCTAAACAGATTCTTCTTTCGGGAGGCGCGCGCGGTCTCGGCGCAGCCATGGCCGAGGCACTCCTGGTTGACGGCTATACCGTGAGCACGTTCAGCAGAAACCGTACGCTCGAGGTCGATCGTCTCGCTTCGATCGCGGGGGATCGTTTCCACTACCGCACTCTCGATCTTGCTTCGGACGATCTCGATGCATTCGTGGAGGACGCGGTGCGCGACAACGGTCCGATCTACGGCGTGATCAATAACGCCGCGGTCGTGCAGGAGGGCATTCTCGCCACGCTGCCCGAGGTCGAGATCGAGTCGATGGTCGCCGTGAATCTGACGGGCGCGATTCGCCTCGCCCGTCTGGCGCTGCGGACGATGATTCAGAACGAGGGCGGCCGAATCCTGAACATTTCGTCGATCATCGGAACGCGTGGATACAACGGGCTTGCGGTTTACTCCGCCACGAAAGCCGGCCTCGACGGGTTCACGCGCAGTCTCGCCCGGGAAGTGGGGCGCAAGGGGATCACCGTAAACGCGATCGCGCCCGGTTACTTCGAAACGGATCTTTCGTCGACGCTTACGGAAGTCCAGAAGATGCAGATCGTTCGGCGGACGCCGCTTCGCCGCCTGGCCACGCCGGAAGATATCGTTCCTCTCGTTCGCTTCCTGCTTTCGAGCGATGCGAGCTTCATTACAGGCCAGACCATTCTCGTCGACGGCGGCATCTCCAGCTGAGGAACGTATGAGCGAGTTGCAAGAAAGTCAGTTCATCCGCGAGAAGCTGCACAGCGGCGGCGGGTCTGCATTCGCACGCTATCGGGAGCTTCTCGTCGGAGACGGCTCGATCTTCGCGCTGCTGAAACTCGAGATCATCACGGGGCTGCTGGGCTGGATCCCGGGGGCGCCGGGGCTCGTTCTTCGCAAGCTGTTCTATCCGTCGCTGTTCGCGAAAACAGGTGGCGGGATCGTGTTCGGGCGCCAGCTCGTGATCCGAAACCCCCAGAACATCACGCTCGGACGCGGCGTTACGATCGATGACTACGCGCTCCTCGACGGGAGAGGCGCAGGCCCCGGCGGCTTCGTCGTGGGCGACCGGGTCTTTATCGGCCGTTACGCCATCCTGCATTCGAAGGTAGGCGAAGTCACCGTAGGAGACGACGTGAACATCGGTACGGGGACGGTGGTCGTTGCGCAGGGGGGCGTAAAAATCGGAAACGCCACGCAGATCGCGGGCAACTGCAAGTTAGCAGGCGGTCTCTTTCAGTTCGATGCGGGCGCGCCGAAGGATCGCCCGTTCACCCGGTACACGAAGGGACCGGTCGTCATCGAGGATCGCTGCTTCCTGGGAGGCGGCGTGCACGTCACCGACGGAATCACGATCGGACGCTGTTCGATGATCGGCACGGGCAGCGTCGTGATGTCCGATGTCCCGGCGTTTTCCATTCACATGCCGCGGCCCGGCATGATCATGGGGACCACCGTTCCAGAAGACGCCCGTGAAGATCTGCATTGACGCACGGAGCCCGGGCCGCGCCGGGATCCTGACGTACTCCCGCTGCCTTCTCCAGGGACTATCGGCGCTGGACTGCGACCACGAGTTCATCGTGCTCACGGCGCCCGGCGATGAGCCGTGGAACCTGCCCGGCATTCGCGAAATCCGTATCCCGTCCCGCAATCCCGCACACTGGATGCTCTGGAGCAACACGGTCCTTCCGCGCCTTCTCGCGCGAGAGGGAGTCACCGTTTACCATTCCCTGAAGCACATCACGAACCTCCGCGGCCGTTTCAAGAAGGTGGTCACGTTTCACAGCGCGCGGTTTCTCATCTATCCGAAACATTACAAGTGGTACGACTACGCGTACTGGCGCACGATGTGTCCACTGGCCGCGCGTTCTTACGACGCCGTGATTACGGTTTCCGATGCGGAGACGAAGCACTACTCGGGAGGCTTCGGCATTCCGGCGTCGCGGTTTCATTCGATTCATCTCGCCTGCGACCAACGGTTCGCACCGGTAGCGGATGCGTCGGAACGCGCTGCCGTTCGCGCGCGGTTTGCACTGCCCGAAAAGTTTCTTCTTTATGTGGGAAGAATCAATCCCGTCAAGAATCTTGAAACCCTGGTGCGCGCTTTCGCGCTCTCGTGCGGGGAAGACGGGATCGAACAGGACCTTGTGATCGTGGGGCACGAGTCGTGGCATTCGTCTGCCGTGAAAAAGGTCGTCAAGGAGGCGGGTATCGCGAGCCGTGTTCACTTCGTGGGCCCGATCTACGACGAACTGCCCGCGGTCTACTCGCTCGCGGATCTGTTCGTGTTCCCTTCCTATTATGAGGCGTTTCCAGCCGTGCCGCTCGAGGCGATGACCTGCGGGGCGCCAGTCCTCTGCTCCCGCGCCGGGGGCCTGCCGGAAGGCGTGGGGAATGCGGCCGTCATGGTGGCCCCGACAGACGGCGACGGCTTTCGCAGGGAGCTCACGAAGCTGGCGAAAAGCGCGGAGCTTCGCGAAGAGCTCCGGCGCAAAGGGTTCGAGCGCGTGAAACGTTTCTCGTGGGAGTCCACGGCCCGGCAGACGGTCGCGCTCTACGAGGAGGTCGCACGCCGGTGAAACGCGTCAGCATGGTGCGAAATATCCTGCTTTCGGGAATCGCGCGCGCCAGCGACGCCGTTCTGCTGCTGCTGCTCATTCTTGCCGCGCGCCAGCTCGGAGACGAACGGTACGGGCGTTTTGCATTCGGCCTTGCGTTCGTGGGACTCTTCGAAGTGGCGGCGGACTTCGGCCTTCGCGAACTCGTGATCCGCGAAGTAGGGCGCGACCGTTCGCAGGCGAAATGGTTTGTGGCCCACGCCATGACATGGAAAGTGGTGTATGCGTCGCTGATGACGCTGCTGGTCGGCGGTATCACCTGGTTCCTCCCGGTCTCGGACGAACAGAAAACGGTGATCTGGATCCTGCTCGCCGCCGCGATCTTCCGTTCCTTCCGATTTTTCTTTCGCAGCGTTCTTATCGCCCACGAAGCATTCGGAACGGAAACACGCACGCTCGCTGTCGAGCGGACGTTGCTCGTTCTAGTCTGCGGCGGCGTACTGCTTGCCGGCTACGGCCTTGTGCCGTTTGCGCTCTCATTTGCCGCCGCGAGCTTCGCGAACACGGTTCTGTTTCTGTTCGTGACACAGAGAAGTACGGGCACGCTCGGTTTCGCGCGCGAGCAGCAGGCGCTTCGCACCTTGTTTCAAAGTTCGGTCCCTTTCTGGCTCACCGCGGCGGCCATGGGACTGTATTTCAAGCTGGACTCGATCATGCTTTCGTTCATGAGGGGCGACGCGGAGGTCGGCTGGTACAACGCGGCCTACCGCATCATCGAGGGCACTGTCGTCATTCCGTCAACGCTCTACTACGCACTCTTCCCGCGACTCTCCGCTCTCTTTTCAGAAGATCCCGCAGCGCTGCGTTCCGTTACCGAACGCGGACTGAAAGCCGTGATCGGCGCGGGGTTTCTGCTGGCAGGAATGGGAACGCTTCTCGCGACCCCCTTGATGATCGTCATTTACGGCGCGGACTACGCACCTTCCATCATCTCGTTTCGCATTCTCTCCTCGAGCCTCCCGTTCTTCTTTGGCTGGACCTTCATGATTGCGGTTTTGAATGCGATTCATCGCGCCACCCTGCCTTTTCTGGGATTGCTGATCGGCTCGCTCCTGAACGTGGGGCTGAACTTCTGGCTGATCCCGCGTTACGGATATGTGGGCGCCAGCATCGCGACCGCGCTCGCGGAAATCTTCCTGTTCGCATTTCTATGGCGGGCGCTTGGTGCGGCAGGCTATCGGTCTTCTCTCGCGGCATGCCTGCTGAAGCCGGCACTCGCGGCCTCTGTGGCCCTGGCGGCCGTCTTCTCGCTGCCGGTGGTTCCTTCTTTGCGCGCGTTGCTGTTCGGGCTACTCTTCGCGGGAATGCTGGCGGCCCTTCGCTTCGCCGACAGGGAGGAACGCGCCTGGATCGCAGAACGCATCCGTAGAATCGGGAGGAGCAGATGAGCGGCGCGGTGCCCGTGCTTACGTATCATTCGATCGACGGCAGCGGGTCCATTCTATCGGCTTCGCCCGGCGTCTTCGCTTCGCATCTCCGCTACCTGACCGGGCGCGGCTATCGCTCCGTTTCGCTGCTGTCGGTCGTGCGCGCTCTCAAGTCAGGTGAGCCGCTCCCCTCCCGCAGTTTCGTAGTCACGTTCGATGACGCGTACCGGAACAACCTGCGCGAAGCGCTCCCGATTCTGAGGCAGTTCGAGTGCACCGCCACGATCTTCGTTCCCGTGAACCACGTGGGCGGCACGAATGACTGGCCGGATCAGCACGAGTCGATTCCGCGCATTCCTATCATGACGTGGGACGAGATTCGCACGATTCGCGCCGCCGGCGTGGATATCGGCGCCCACACGATGTCGCACCCGCGCCTGCCGCGCGTAACCGATTCGCGCGAACTCGAGCGCGAAATCATTACAAGTCGAGACACGATTCGTGAAGAGCTCGGGGAAGAAGTGCCGCTCTTTTCCTATCCGTACGGCGAGTACGACGAACGGGCGCGCACGGTGGTAGCCGGCGCGTTCGAGGGGGCGATTTCCAACTGGCCCGACCGCATTCGCCCCGGCTCGGATCCGTATGCGCTCGAGCGATTGAACGCGACGTCAGGACTGTTTCGCAGGCTGCCGCTGTCGGTTCTCGAGGCGGGCAGTTTTTCGGGATACGTGCAGGCAAAGAAATGGCTCGGTTTCGGCCGCTCACTCTGGGACGTCGGGCGTAGCCGGAACTGCTGACTGTCTCGCACCCCTCTGCACGATCTTCTCTTCCGGCGCCAGTTCCTTTACGTGACACAGAACGACGCCTTTCCGCGTGACCGCATAGACGACGGGACTCGCAGGGTACTGATCGAACAGATCGGTGCGGCGGAGTCCGATGTAGTAGCGGTAATCTCCCTCGCCTCGCCCGTCCCGGTAATCTTCCCAGTAAAGGGGGCGCAGGTTCCAGTTCAGGAACGCCCGCGTGCCGGCCGGATTGCCGCCGAGTACGACACCGTCCCCGGAGTCGGCCACGCTGCTTACATGCTCGGCGCACGCGCGCATGCTGAGCCCCCAGTAGTCGAGTTCGAAGTCATCGGCCGCGCCGGCGATTCCTCCGATCGGTTCGTGAAAGTAGGTTGCCTCGTACGGGTGGAGAGTGTGCATTTCCCTTGCGACCGAGAAACCGTAGAGGCCGAGCAGTGACCAGAGCACTACGCGCGCTTTCATGCCCGCCGGCCTGTGCAGGCTCACGATGCCGTAGGTCGCGAATGCGGCGAGCGCGGGCAGCATGAACAGAAACTGGCGCACGCCGTCGTAGACGGTCGCGTGCTTTACAAACGCATACGCCGGCAGCGCGACGATCTGAAAAAGAAGCGCGACGACGAGACCACGGCGGAGCGGATCGAAGCTTCGCCAGCGCACGATCGCCGCGAGAATCCCGCCCATGCCGAGCAGAAACCAGAGCACCGGCGTCGTTCGCCAGAGGTAGGTCACGACGTAGCGTCTCGGAAGTTCGTTCGCCGGATACACTTCCCCTTCGAACAGCACGGGTGCGTCGAAGGGATGATGGGAGAAGTAGGTCAGCGCGCTCTGGAGCCACGCGATCGGGTTGGAGTAGGAGGCGGGGTGGAGTGCGATCGTCGTCGCGAGCCAGGCCGCCCCCGTGATCGGGAGGCCGATCGACAGAAGGCGCGCCGTGTTTCGGATACGCCGGTCTCGATCAGGGCTCATCACGAACAGCAGGACCGGCAGCAGGGCCAGACACGCTGCAAGGCCGAGACGGGTGGCTGATCCGAATCCGACGAGCACGCCGAACAGCGCGAAACTCGTGAGGCGGGCGGGCAATCGCTCGGCTGCGAGGATGCGGCGCACAAGCAGGGGGGCCGCGAGGGCAGCCAGAGTGAACGCCGCGGCGAAGGGGATGTCCTTCGCGTTGTAGAACGAATGTCCCCAGTACCGCGGCATCAGCAGGAGCACCGCGCCGGCAAGTGCGCCGAACGGGGGGCCCGCGAGGGAGTGCCCGATCGCGCAGACGAGCGCGATCGTCAGCAGTGACGTCAGCAGGGTCAGCACATGGCGGACGACGGTCCGGCGATACGGAGAGCGCCGCTCCTCTTCCGGATCGATTACATGAACGCGACTCGTAACTCGAAAGGCGGCCTCACCGATCAGGTTGAAGAGCTGACCGTAATGGCCGCTCGATTCGGAAACGCCGGAGCCCTCGGTGATCGAGTCGACCAGCTCGCGGACCTCGCGTATGTGATTCGCCTCGTCCCATGAGATGCCGTAGTCCGGGAGTGTCCCGAAGCCGAGTACCGCGGCAAGAGTGAGCAGAAGAGCTGCCGGGATCCAGCGGAGACCGCGTTTCTTCGTTTCGCTCAAAGTCTCGTCTCCGGCCGGAAATCCACGCCCGCGACACAAGTCGCTTGACAGGGGAACGCTGAGTGACTAGATTCTACTTCTTACTTTGGCGCGGGGTGGAGCAGTCTGGTAGCTCGTTGGGCTCATAACCCAAAGGTCGCAGGTTCAAATCCTGCCCCCGCTACCATTTCGAGAGTGTAAGGCTCCGGTGAGTAATCACCGGAGCCTTTTTTTATCGCCCGAGCCTGTTTCCGGTCGGCAAAGTGCGATTACCGCCCCGCAGGCCGCGAATGGTTGCCGCCACCTCGGTCTGCAGGTGCCGCGGCCCGATGGGCTTTGTCGTCGTGCTTGCAAAGGGGGCAAGGGGGGAATCGGGCGACCAGCCGACCGGCGCCAGAATCAGCACCCGCGGCCCGCTCGATTGCCCGGTACCGATCTGTTTCGCAAGCTGATCCCCGCTCATCATCGGCATCTGAAGATCCGTGACAACGATGTCGTAGGGGCGGCCCTGCGCCGCGGCTTCACGTATGCGCATGAGCGCCGGTGGCCCCGCCGGCGCCACGTCGACATCATGACCGCCCGCCGCGAGCGTCTTCCTGAGCAGGTCGAGAGCGCCGGGGTGGTCGTCGACAGCCAGAATCCGGCCGGGTGGCGATGATGGGGCGGCCGGAATGCCGGCCTCCACGCCGAAACGCGCCGTAAATGTAAACGTCGATCCCGCTCCCTCACGGCTCTCCGCCTGGATTTCGCCCTGCATTCCTTCAACAAGCTGGCGACAGATCGCGAGGCCGAGCCCGGTCCCGCCGTACTTGCGCGACGTGGAAGTGTCCGCCTGTGAAAATGCCTCGAAGAGGTGCCCCATGCTCTGCTCGTGAATGCCGATCCCCGTGTCCGCGACGGCGAACCGGAGCACGCATTCGCCGGCGTCGCTGCTCTCCTGCGTCACGCGCAGGATCACTTCTCCCTGTTCCGTGAACTTGATGGCGTTCCCCACGAGATTGCGAATCACCTGGGCGAGCCGGCCCGGATCGCCGATCAGCTTCGCCGGGGTTTCGCATGCGATGTCCAGTAGAAGCTCGATCCCCTTGTGGTCCGACTCGATCTGGAACGGACGCAGGACCGTTTCGATCTCGCTTTCGAAGTCGAACGGAATCGATTCAAACGTAAGCTTTCCGGCGGAAAGCTTCGAGAAATCGAGCAGGTCGTTGATGAGGTAAAGGAGCGATCGGGCGCAGCGGCCCGCCGTGTCTACACAGTCGAGCTGCCCGTCGTCGAGAGTCGTTTCCTTCAGTATGTCCATCATGCCGATGACGCCGGTGAGCGGCGTGCGGAGTTCGTGTCCGATGTTGGCGACGAAAGCGGATTTGACGCTGCTCGCTTTTTCCGCTTCCTCGCGTGCCCGCTTCAGTTCGAACTGTGCGAACTTGTGGTTCGAG
Source organism: Candidatus Eiseniibacteriota bacterium (assembly GCA_029262235.1). GTDB lineage: Bacteria > Orphanbacterota > Orphanbacteria > Orphanbacterales > Orphanbacteraceae > JABDJQ01. Next base: position 470,853 of record JAJCZU010000002.1, read on the forward strand.
ATATCCTGCGCAACGAGCAGATAGTTCATCGTGCCGGTCTCTTCGCCGACGGGAACGGGAGTCAATGCCACCTGCACAGGGTAGATCTCGCCGTTCTTTCTCTGCCCGGCGACTTCGCCTTCCCACGATTTCCCCGCTCGGATCTCCGCCCAGATTTCAGCGCTCTTGCGAAAACGAGGATGCAGAATCTCCGGGACGCTGCCGCGCAGTTCGCGGCGCGTGTACTGGGACAGCTTCGAGTAGGATTCGTTGTTCCATGTGACGTGCCCGTCTTCGTCCGTAATCAGAATGGGCGTCGCCGCGCTTTCGAGCGCGGTCGCCTGCAGCCGGATCTGCGCGTCGTTTGCCTGCAGCACGCCTTCGATCCGGCCTGAAATGAGAAAGAAAATCGTGCCGAGCGCGGACGCCAGGACGATGCAAAGGACCGTGACGAACCAGATCGACTGGTTCAGGCTCGATCGATACTCGCTGAAGTCCATGAGGACCGCGATCCATCCCACGCGATGCCCGGCGGCATCGTCGATCGCCAGAAAGCGCCCTTCGAAATACGAGTGCTTCTCATGAATCGGAATGATCGTGGCCGCGGTAGGTTCGTGTTGGTTGAGATAGGAACTCACCGCTTCCGGGACGAACGGCAGCGTCTGGTCGCTCACCACCACGGTCGCATGCTGATCCCATGCCGGCGTGCGCCCGAAACCGCGCATGCCTTCTTCCCACGAAGCCCTGTGCAGTCTGTTCTTTTCGATCAGCAGAAACAGGTCGGTTCCGAGTTCGTCGCGCATCCGTGCCTGGACGGGATCGATGTCCTTCCCGAGCTCCAGATACCCGATGAGGTCTTCCTCGATATACCAGGGAACCAGAACGCGCAGCGAAAAGAGGCCGCGATTCGGATCGAGTTCGAGGCCCGAAAACGGCTCGCCCGATCGCGCGCACTGCAGCAGGGAGTAGCGGTCGATCGTATCGCCGTGAAGCTCGGGCCGGTGGGCGCGAAGAACGCATTCCCTGTCCGGCGTGATCAGCAGAAACTGCGTAATGCCGAACTCCGCGCGGAGCCGTTGCAGGAGCGGCGCAGTTTCCGTGATCAGCGCCTTGCGGTTTCGCGCCTGAAACGCGTCGCCGAGGGCCCGGTTGCGTGACAGGGCTTCGAGCGTCGCCTGCATGAGCTCGGAGTCATGGCGGAGCTCGTCCTGGAAAACGCCGCTCAGCTCGGAAATGCTCCCCTCGACCTTCTTGCGGAACTGCTGTTTCTGCGCGTGGATCACGCCGGCTATCAGCACGGCGAGCAGCACGGAAAGCCCCACGAGCAATGGCGCAAGAAGGCGTACCCGCAATCCTTGTCGCATGCGCTGTTCGGCCGGAGCGGCCGCGGAAACGTCCATCGAGGTCCCGTTCTGCCTGCTTCGTACCGCAGGCGATTTCCAGGCTTTGAACCCGCCGGGCGCAGGATTCTGCGCAAGACCGGGGTCCCTCGGATGATCGGTCATTCGGATGAATTGCTGAAGAAAGAGCGGGGCTGGAGGCAGGCGCCTATTCTGCGGTGGCCGCTCCGGGTTCCGCGCCGCTCAGGATGGCGTCCCGCTCGGATTCCGGAACGGGGACGAAGAGATACTGCCGCTCGCCGGGACGAAGCATCAGATACTCCTCGCGCGCGAGGCGTTCAATGTAAACGGGATCGTTCTCGAGCCTGCCCGCGATCGTCTGCAGGGAGTCGATGGTCGTCTGTGTCGCAAGCAGAGAGGACGTGAGTTCCTGTCTCTCGGAACGCAGTTTCTGCAGAGCGATCACGCTGTGGTCGCCCAGAAGAAACGTGTGCAGCACCCAGAGGCCCGCACCGAGAAGCGTGAACTGCGCGAGCTGTCTGCGGGCGAGATGCGAGCGCAGGTCGAAGCGGAGGTAGCGAAGTCGAAGGGGGGTTCGCTTGCTCATCTCAGGACTCGTCCCCTTCGAGTCCGAACGGACGGCCGCCCGCGTACTCGGCCATGTCGCCGAGATCGTCTTCGATGCGCAGCAGTTGATTGTATTTGGCGATCCGGTCCGTACGGCAAAGCGATCCCGTCTTGATCTGACCCGCATTCGTCGCGACGGCAAGATCCGCGATCGTGGCGTCTTCCGTTTCGCCTGAACGATGGGAAATGACGGACGTGTATCCGTTGCGTGTCGCCAGGTCGATCGCCTCGAGTGTTTCGGTTACCGTGCCGATCTGATTCAGCTTGATCAGGATCGAGTTCGCGATTCCTTCTTCGATGCCACGGCCGAGCCGATCGACGTTCGTTACGAAAAGATCATCGCCCACGAGCTGGGTGCGATCGCCGATCGATTCCGTGAGCGCGCGCCAGCCGTCCCAGTCGTTTTCGTCGAGACCGTCCTCGATCGAAACGATGGGGTAGGTGTCGACGAGGCGCTTCCAGTAGGCGACCATGCCGGCCGCATCGAGCTTCTTCTTCTCAGCAACCAGCTCGTACGTTCCCTTCGTGCAGAACTCGCTCGCGGCCGCGTCGATGGCCAGAAACACATCGTGCCCGGCCCGGTACCCGGCCTTCGCGATCGCCTCCACGATGATTTCGATCGCCTCTTCGTTCGATCCGAGATCGGGCGCGAATCCGCCTTCGTCACCGACGGCGGTCGAAAGGCCACGCTTCTTCAGAATGCTCTTGAGCGTGTGAAAAATTTCGGCTCCGCCACGAAGCGCTTCGCGAAACGTCGGGAAGCCCGTCGGCACGATCATGAATTCCTGGATGTCGACGTTGTTGTCCGCGTGGGCGCCGCCGTTCACGATGTTCATCATGGGCGTGGGAAGCAGGCGGGCGGAGACGCCGCCGAGATAGCGAAAGAGGGGAAGTCCCACACCCTCCGCCGCGGCGTGCGCGACGGCCAGCGATGTCCCCAGAATGGCGTTCGCGCCCAGGTTCGATTTGTTCGGCGTGCCGTCCAGTTCGATGAGCGTTCTGTCGACGATCATCTGCTCCACGGCATCGATTTCAAGGTCGAGAATCTCAGGCGCAATCGTGTCGTTCACGTTCTGAACAGCGCGCGTCACGCCCTTGCCGAGATAGCGATTCCTGTCTCCGTCGCGAAGCTCGACGGCCTCGTGTTCGCCGGTCGAAGCGCCGGACGGCACGATCGCTCGTCCGAAGCCTCCCGATTCCAGTGTACATTCGACTTCCACAGTGGGATTTCCGCGGGAATCGAGGACTTCCCGGGCGTGCAGATCAACGATGCGTGTCAACGTAATCCTCCAAACGGCAGGGTGATACGTGCGCACACTACTATTGTGGATGAAGTCGGTCAACGGAAAATCGACCGCGTTCCGCATCGGCCCGGAGGAACGCGGGACCGCTCTTGACCCATCCCCTGCGCTTCCATAGAGTGAGCGCAGGTTGGAGGCGCGTATTGGCTCGATCGCCGGATGAAAAGAAGCTGGTCCGGCGGATCCTCGAAGGGGACGCGGAGGCGTTCCGCCCGCTGGTTCGCACCTACCAATCGCCGGTCTATCACCTCGCCCTGCGCATTCTCCGGAATCGCGATGACGCGGAGGACGCGGCGCAGGACGTTTTCGTCAAAGTCTTCAAGGCCCTGCGCTCCTACGACGACCGGTACGCCCTCAAGAGCTGGATCCTGCGCATCACGCACAACCACTGCATCGATCAGCTCCGCAAACGGAAACACAAGATGCTGTCGCTCGATGAGCCGTTTGCCCAGGGGGACGGGGAGACCGAGTGGGAACTTCCCGATCCCGATGCGGTGGATCCCCTCGAAGCGACGCTCGACAGCGAGCTGAAGGAGATGCTGGCGGCCGCGATCGCGCGTCTGTCGCCGAATCTCCAGGCCGCGATCACTCTCCGTCACGTGGAGGGGCTCCGGTACGACGAGATCGCGGACGTGCTCGGAATCCCGCTGGGAACGGTCAAGGTGCGGATCTTTCGGGCCCGGGAGGAACTGGCGCGCCTGCTCGGTGGCCAGCTGGGCCGCAACAAAAGTCGTGGAAAAGAGAAACCTGACCCCGGTGGGTCTCGTAAGTAGAACAAAGGAGGTCCGGCGTGAAGCGAAACGACGCGAACCGATTGAACGACAACAAGATCCAGGAACGGCTGGACCGCGAGTGGAACGGTTCCGTGCCGGGCCAGGGGCGGACAGAGGCCGGTGGCGGCGCAGATGAGAAGGTCGAGTCCTATCGACGCCTCTATGCCCTCCTGCACGATCTTGGAACGCCGCCTGTTCCCGCGGGCCTCGAGAACGCCGTCATGCGACGCGTGATCGCGGCGGCCGGCGCGGCGCCCGTGCGTGTTCCGCTCTGGGTTCCGTTCGGTGTGGCTGCGGCCCTCGTCATTTCGACGGCGCTTTCGGTCTCTCTTTTCCGCGGGCTCGGTGTTCTGACCGGTCCCATTGCCGAAGCCGCGGTGGAAGGGCGCACCTCGCTGCTGCTTCTTCCGATCACGGTTCTGTCTGAAGTTCTCGGCGCCGCCGGCAAGGCGAGCGAATGGTTTTTGAATACGCTGGGGCAATGGAGTCATGCGGCTCATGCGCTTCTCGGAGTCTGCGAAACGGAGCCGGTTCGACTCTTTCTCGCGGCAACGCTGGTTTTCAACGCGCTGATTATTTTCTTCTGGGGCACCGGCCGCCGGTTCCTTCAGGCCAGGAAAGGGACATTCCATGGATTTATCGGTTAACACACCCCGGACCGGTCTCCTGCCCAGGACCTGGATGACGGGCATGCTGTCGCTTCTCCTGTTCGCCGGGTTCGCCACTGCAGTAAGCGCGGCCGACGGCCGTGATCTCGATTCGCTGCAGCGCGTCGTCGATTCGCTGCGCGAAATTGCGGAAGAACGAATGTACGAGAACGATGACGCGGAGTACGACACGCTGCTTCAGATCGAGCAGAAGTATGGTGGCGGCGCGATCAAGATCACGCATTCGCCCGACGACATCGTGCAGATGGGCGGCGACGTGACCGTCGACGCTACGACCTCCGTGAGTGGCGATGCTGTGGCGCTCGGCGGCAACATGACCGTGCACGGCATCGTCAAGGGCGACGCGGTCGCGATCGGCGGCAGCCTGTATCTCGAACCCGGCTCGCGCGTCGAAGGGGATGCGGTTTCGATCGGGGGGCGCGTCCGGAAATCCGAAACCGCCTCGGTCGGGGGAGAGATCGTTTCGATCGGCCCCGGCATGGGAGCAATGCTCCCCTGGATCAAGGACACGGAGCGAAGCATGTCCCAGAGGATCGGAGGCGTGATCCGTTCGAGCTTCATCGGCTACCTGCTCATATTCTTCCTGATTCTGATTTTCGTCGATCTCTTCGGCGGAGCGACGGACCGCGCCTGCACTTACGTGGCGAGTGACGTGGTCAAGGCGGGGCTGGCGGGCTTTCTTACGCTGCTGTTGACGCCGGTCATCATCGGTGTGCTCGCGGTTACGGTGATCGGTCTGCCCGTGATTCCGCTCTATCTGCTGGCCCTCGTCGTCGTGTTCTTCTGGGGCATGGTCGTGGTCTCGCTCGAGGCCGGCCGCGTCTGGGGGACGAGAGTGCTTCCGAGCGTTTCGCACGGGCGCTGGCTCGCGCTGCTCGGCGCGGTTCTGCTGACGCTTCCGAAGTATGCGGGCAAGCTGCTAGCCGCAATCGGGGGCCCGCTTCACATCGTGGGATGGTCGCTCAGCGTCGTCGGTTCCGTCATCCTGTTCGTCGCGATCTGTGTCGGAATCGGGAGCCTGGTGATGTCGAGGCTGGGACGCCGTTCGATGGACTGGAATGATCTCGACAGCGGCGCAATCGATCCCGTGGACCCCGTCGATCCCGACGAGCCGGGAGACAGAAGCGGGGTTCCCGCAACCAGTTGATCACTCCAGGGCCCCGGGGAGGAACCGGATGCTTTCCGCTTCCCAGGTTTCATCCCCGAGGCCCGCGAGCGATGCCACGAACCCGAACAGCTTTTCGGGAACGTCGAGCACCCCGTTCCCGTTTTCTTCTCCCGCATCCGAACCCGCGTCGTCTCCCGGAATCTTCCCGTCGAGAAAGTCTTCGATCTCCTGAATCTGCTGCAGATTGACGGACGAGAGTCGTGCGCGGACCGCCACATAGTGGCGTGACGACCCGCGAAGTCCCGTGAGCGGCGCGAGTGGAACGCCGGTGCGCGCGAGCAGGCGCCGCATCATTTCATCCTGATTCGACACGAATTCGCGGCGCCCGTCCTGCTGGATGACGTATCTCTCCTGCACCACATCGAACCGAACGCTCGCGGCGAACGTCACGGACGCTTCCACTTTGTCGAACCATCCCGACCGCGCGCGGAACAGCGAGACTTCGTAGGTGACCGTCGTCGGAATGCCGCGGTGGATCGTGTCGAGTTTCTTGAAGTCGAGGGCGTCGTGCAGCGCGAAGTCGACGACGAGCCAGCCGTCGCGCGGCCGGAAGTCGTCGAACGTGATGCTCGCTTCCGCGCGCACGACCGCCGGAAGCGCAAGCATCAGAAATACGAGCCATGCTTTCACTCGCCATCTGTTCCGCGAAAGGGGCAAACGGGACTCGCTTTCTCGACTTAGAACATGCGTTGAATGCGTAGCGTAACCAGGAGATCCGCGTCGCTCTGATCCGCTCTGCGGGCGAAGTCGACACGAACGGCCCCGTCGTCGACCTCGAGCCCGATTCCCATGTCCGACTCCACGTCGAACGTGGTGCGCGCCGGCGTGCCCCAGGCGTCTCCCAGATCCGTGAAGAACGCGATCGCCATTTCGTCCCAGAGCGGCACGAGGTACTCGATGTTCGCCACGACGAAACGCGTGCCGGTGAGCTCTTTGAACCGGTGGCCGCGCAACGTGCCGACGCCGCCGATATAGAACTGACGATAGAGAGGGGCCACACCGTCGATCGCGCCGCCCATGACCCGAAGCCGCAGCGCGGACCAGCCGCCGAGCTGATAGATTTCGCGCAGTTCCGCCGTGCCGCGCGCGTAATCGAAATCTCCTCCGAGCTCGTGCCCCGCATACTCGCCTTCGAGCCAGAGAGCGGTGCCCGATGTCGGACGCGCTTTTCGATTGCGGAAGTCGAGCGCGACCGAACCTTCGACCTGCCGTCGCTCGCCTTCCACGCCGGCACTGTCGGCGAACAGGTTCGGGCGGAAGTCTTTGGCGTTCCCGAACAGCGACCAGTTCGCGTTGCGACCGGCGGGCGAAGACTCGACGTCCCGGTAACGAACGCTGACCTCATGGTCGTTGCTTCGGAGCGCGAGTCCTGTAGCGAAGCCGCGATCGAGTGTGTAGTCGCGGAAGTCTTCGTGCAGGAAGAGGGCTGCGGCAGAGTTCTCGTCTGCGGAGAGAGTCCAGGTGTCATGACTGACCGTGCGATCGTAGCCTGTCGCCGTAAGGAAGAGGCCGGCCGGACGGAAGAGAGGGATATCCGCGCGGGCCTTCCATGACCAGCGTTCCTGCGCGGGCGCATACCCCTGGGTCCACGAGAAGCCACCCGGATTGCGCCGCCCCTGTTCGATCGCGATCGTCAGATCCGTTCGCAGACCTTCGACCCGGTTGTACTCGAACCCGAGTGCGGTGGTGCGGTCATGCCTGGAATGCTTTTCGAACAGCTTGATTGCGCGCGAGTCGATTTGCAGGTCATAGACTGCGGTCTCGTGATATTCGAAAGAGACGTTCTCCTGCTCCTGCCAGTCCTCGTCGTCGCGCGTCTTGAAGAGGATTCGAAATTCGTAATCGCCGTCGTCGAGCTCGGCTCTTCGCGTCCATCGTTCGCCGTCGAAACGCATCGGCCATTCCACCGTTCGTCCGTCGAACCGGCCCGACACGACCGCCTCGTCCGCGCGATCGTACGCAAAATGAAAGACGACACGCCCTTCTTCGAAGCGGACCTCGACCTGTTTCGAGTGGTCGCCGGCATCGAGCGAATCATCAGCAGCAGGGTGAGCGAAGGCCGCGGTCGCGCACAGGCACAGCGCGGCGGACACGAGGATCAGGGAAATCAATGGGAATCGCACGGGCACTCTCCTTCCAGTGGGGGAAACCGTCGGGACAGAGAAGAGCAATCTCCGTTCCGAATCCCCGCCTGCGAACAGGCCCGTTTCTGCTGGAATCGCACGGTTCGCCGGTGTCGATTCGACGCGCCCGCGTGTCGTTTCGACCATCCGCTTCCGCTCAATTCTTCTCTTTCGCCTGGATTCCGTAGCGCTTCATCTTGCGGTGCAGGTTCGCACGGTCCGTGTCCAGGGCGCGCGCCGTCTCCGCGACGTTCCCCCCGTGCTTTCGGAGCGTCGCTTCGATCAGCTCGATTTCGAAACCCTCAACCCGCTCGCGAAAGGAGCGAGCGCCCGTGTCCGGCGATCCCGGCGACTGCGGCGTCTGCGGTGTCTGCGGCGCGCCCTTCGTCTGCGGCGCCGTGGCGCCGCCGGTGTGTGCCGCTCCCGATCGCGCAGTCACGAGGACTTCATGCACTTCGCCTGCGCCGATCGTGTCGCGCCGGCTCATGATCTGCAGGCGTTCCACGACATTCCGGAGCTCCCGGATGTTGCCCGGCCAGTCGTGACTCTCGAGCCGCGCGATCGCATCCGGAGAAAACGGCTTCGCGAGCCGCCCGCTCTCTTCCGAGAACCGTCGTTCGAAGTGAAGGACGAGCGCGGCGATGTCCTCAGTCCTGCTGCGAAGCGGCGGCACATCGATCGGAACGACGGCGATTCGATAGTAGAGGTCTTCACGAAAGCGGCCGGCCGCGATTTCGTCCGTCAGCACTTTGTTGGTGGCCGCGAGAACGCGCACATCGAACGCGATCGTCTTTTTTCCGCCCACGCGTTCCAGTTCGTTCGTCTCGAGCACGCGCAGGAGTTTGGCCTGGGTTTCGAGCGACATGTCTCCGATTTCATCGAGCAGAAGCGTGCCCCGGTCGGCCTGTTCGATCTTCCCGATGCGCTGCTGCGAAGCCCCGGTGAAGGCCCCCTTCTCGTGGCCGAACAGTTCGCTCTCGATCAGATCTTTCGGAATGGCCGCGCAGTTGACTTTGATGAACGGTGCCCGCCCGCGCGGACTCTCCTCGTGGATGGCGCGCGCCACGAGTTCCTTCCCCGTGCCGTTCTCGCCCGTGATCAGGACGCGGGCGGGAGAGGGGGCGGCGTACGCGATCTCCTCGCGCAGCTTTCGCATGGCAGCGGAGTTCCCGATCATTTCGCGTGCGACGGAAGCCGCGCGACGAAGAGCCGCGTTCTCCCTTTCCAGCGCGCCTACGCGGAGAGCATTGCGAAGCGTAAGCAGCAGTCGTTCGGGGTCGAGCGGTTTCTCTAAAAAGTCGAACGCGCCCACGCGCGTGGCGCGCACCGCCATGTCGATCGTGGCATGTCCCGACATCACGATCGCGGCGGGGAAGTTGCCGGCGCCGAGCGACTCGAGGAACGAGACTCCGTCCATGCCGGGAAGCTGGACGTCGAGGAAGAACGCATCCGGCGCGTTTTCCTTCAGGATCGCGGCGCCGTCTTCGGCCGAGCCGGCGACGTCCACGTCGTACCCCTCGTCCTCGAGAAGCCCCTGCAGCATCTTCCGTATGTTTTCTTCATCGTCGATTACCAGGATTCGTCCGGGCATGTTCTCTGTCCTTCGTGCGTCAGGCGAGCGGCAGTTCGATTCGAAAGACCGCGCCGAAGCCGTCTTCTTCCAATAGCGCGATGTCACCGTCGAGATCATGCACGATTCGTTCCACAAGGGGAAGTCCGAGGCCGGAGCCCGTCGATTTGGTTGTGAAGTATGGCGAGAAGATCTGCTTCCGCTGGTCGCCGTGCACGCCGGGCCCGCTGTCCGCGATGCGCAGGAACGCACGCTCACCGCGGGCGCGCCCTTCGCTGGCGCGCCCTGTCTCGACAGTGAATGTCCCCGTGCCGTTCATGGCCTCCCGCCCGTTCTTTACGAGGTTGCCGATCGCGCGCCGCAACAGGTCGCGGTCCCCCGACACCGCGGGCAGAGCGGCGTCCAGATCCCACTGCAGCGCAATGCTCGACCCCTCGAGATAGAGCGGGATGGTCGACCGCAGCAGTTCGTTGAGATCCAGCGCTTCGCGCCGGGGTTCGGGGAGCCGGGCGAACTGCGAAAACTCGTCGGCGAGCGCATTCAGGCTGTGCACTTCTTCCAGTATCGAAGCGAGCGATTCGCGGGCGGGCTCCCGGTCGTTTTCGGGAAGCGAGTCGACACGCTTCTGAATGCGATGGATCGCGAGCGTGATCGGGGTGAGCGGATTTTTGATTTCGTGCGCGATGCGCCGTGCCGCCGTCGCCCATGTCGCCACGCGTTCGGCGCGCGCGAGTCGGTCGCGGCTCTCGTGCAGCGTGCGTGTCATATCGTTGAAGTTCGCAATGAGAACGCCGAGCTCGTCCCCGGCCACTTCGCGAAGGCGCACGTCGAAGTCGCCCATCCGCACGCGCTTCGTCGCCGCAACGAGATTCTGAATCGGGCGCGACAGCGATCGGCTCAGCGCGCGGGAAACGAACACGGCGAGAAGCCCCGCGAGGAGAACGATCCCGATCGTCTGAATCAGCAGGCGGCCCTTTTCGTACTGCTTGAACACGCCGAGTTGCCGGTAGAATTCGTAGCCCCGCACGATTCGCTCGTAGCGGCCGCGAAACGTCTCGGGAATCGGGAAACGCACGGCCGCGATCCATCGCCCGCCGCCGGGGATCGTTCGCACATAAAGAGTGCGGTCCTCGTCGAACGCCGCGCGCTCCAGATTGCCCGCGATGAGTGTGGGGAGAGGGGGCAGCTCCCCGTTATCCGTCTGGTAGGAGAGTACGGTCTCCGTTTCCGGGCTCGGCCCGGCATCTTCCCGCTGGATCAGGACGAAATCGGGCTGGATCACGCCGCGGGCGCGCGACTCGCTGGTCAGCACCGCCATCGCTTCGTCCGGCACGCGGTGCGGGTTCTCGCCTGCCCATTCGAAAAATGCGTCCATCACCGCGGCATTCGCCGCCTCGCGCTCGGCCACCGCGTCGCGCAGAATTTCGACCGAGGCCTCGAGCGACTGTGCCACGCCCGGATTCTCCCAGCGCTCGATCGTCTGTCCGAGGCGTCGCATCTGGGAAGTCATGAGAACGAGGGAGGGAACGAGCGCCAGCAATAGAAAGAGGATCAGCAGTTTCCGGTCGAAGGGGAGTCGGCGCCAGAACAACCGTTACTTCCTCGTCTCGTTCTGATAGCGGATTTGAAGCTGCCCGCACGCGGCGTCGATTTCGCGTCCGGCGCTGCGCCGCACGGTGACCGTAAGCTCGCGCGACAGCGCCTTGGCGAAGGCGCTCACGCGCGCTTCGGGCGGCGCCTCGAACGGGGTGCCTTCGACCGGATTGAACGGGATCAGGTTCACCTGGCACCGGATCGGCGCGAGCCGCTTGATGAGAAGCGCGGCATCACGATCCGAATCGTTGTAGCCCTTGAGAAGGGGGTATTCGAACGTGACGCGATCGCCGTTCGCCTGTGCGTAGTCGCGCGCCGCCTGCAGCAGCTCCGTTAGCGGGAACTTGTCGTTGATCGGCATGAGGCGTGAGCGCATCGTGTCGTCGGCCGACGTCAGGGAGATTGCGAGGCGCACGCCGAGATACTCGCCCGAAAGACGTTGGATGAGCGGCACGAGTCCCACGGTCGAAACCGTAATCCGTTTCGGCGCGATCGCGAATCCGTCGGGATGCGTGAGCACGCGGATACTCTTCACGACGTTGCGATAATTCGCGAGCGGCTCTCCCATTCCCATATAGACGATGCGTTTCGGCTTCGTTTCCATCGCGAGAATCTGTCCGACGATTTCGCCCGCCTGCAGCGACCGCTTGAACCCCCCGCGCGCCGTGGCGCAGAACTTGCAGTCATACCGGCAGCCGGCCTGCGAGGAAACGCACGCCGTAACACCGTCGGCCTGCGCGATCCGGACGCTTTCGATCGATGTCCCGTCCTCCATGCGATAGAGCAGCTTCTGCGACTGGTCCTCGCCCGCTCGGCTCGTCGTCATGTTTTCGGGAAAGAAGATGGCGAGGTCGTCGGGAAGCGAGGCGCGGAGATCCGCAGGAAGGTTCGTCATCTCTTCGAACGAACGGGCGCCGTGCTTGTGCACCCATTGGAAAATCTGGTCGGCCCTGTACCGCGGGAGTCCGCGCTTCGTTACAATCGATTCGATTTCGTCGGGCAGCAGCCCCAGGATGTTCGGTTTTCGCAGCATGCAGATCCGGCCTTTCGTGCTTTGCTGCATTGTACCCGATGCTTTCGATTCGGTCTGTTAAGGCTGTTGCTTTTCCTGAAAGTGTTCTATAAATGAGACAGATAGACCCTGATCAAGGAGAGGGAGATTTGGGGAACGAATCCATGACGCGTTTCGAAACGCCGGATGATTCCGAACGAAGCCAGGAGCTGGCCGATCTCTTCTGGGCGCTGGGCGATCCGTTTCGACTTTCGATCGTCGAGTTCCTGCGAACCGCACCTCGCACCGTAACGGAGATCACCGAGCACGTGCACGCGCCGCAGCCGAACGTGTCGCGGCATCTGAAAGCGCTTCGCGAGCGCGGTGTTCTCGCAACGTCCCGCGAGGGCAAGTGGGTGCACTATTCGCTGCGGCCGGAGGCGCTGTCACGCATGGCGCGCTGGGTCGGACAGGGGGGATCCGAATGGCGGACACCGCTGGCGGGTCGGAACGCGGCCGGGGAGCAGGCGCCCCGCGACGAAAAGGCGATTCTCTTCATCGACTGATCCGAACACTGAGGAAACCTGTGGATCACATTCTCGTTGTCGACGACGAAAAAGGAATCCAGACTTCGCTCAAGGGAATTCTGGAATACGAAGACTATCAAGTGAGCCTCGCTTCGAACGGCGAGGAGGCGCTCGAGAGCATTCGAAACGGCGACCCGAATCTCGTACTGCTCGACATCAAGATGCCGGGCATGGACGGACTCGAGGTGCTTGCCGAAGCGATGCGCATCCGGCGCGATCTCGTCATCATCATGATTTCGGGACACGGAACCGTTCAGACCGCGGTTGACGCGACGAAGCTGGGCGCTTTCGACTTTCTCGAAAAGCCGCTCGACCGCGACCGCCTGCTGCTTACAGTGCGAAACGGTCTCGAGCAGCGCCGGCTGACTGTCGAGAATCTGCACTTCCGCGAAAGCATGGACGAACGCTATCGCATCGTCGGCAACAGCTCCGTAATCCGCAAGATCATGAAGACGATCGAGAAGGTCGGTCCCTCGTCGGGGCGTGTGCTGATCACGGGGGAGAACGGTACCGGCAAGGAGCTCGTGGCGCGCGCCCTGCACAACGCTTCGCCGCGCGTGAAGCGCCCGTTCGTGGAGGTGAACTGCGCCGCGATCCCGGAAGAGTTGATCGAGAGCGAACTCTTCGGGCACGAGAAGGGATCGTTCACGGGGGCGACCTCGCTTCGCATCGGGAAGTTCGAACTCGCGAACGGCGGGACGCTCTTCCTCGACGAAATCGGCGACATGTCGCTTTCCGCGCAGTCGAAAGTGCTGCGTGCGCTCGAACTGGGCGAGGTGGCGCGGGTCGGCGGAAGTCGCACGATCCGGGTCGACGTGCGCGTGGTGGCCGCGACAAATAAAGATGTAAGCGCGGAGGTGCAGGCGGGCCGGTTCCGCGAGGATCTCTTCTACCGTTTGAACGTCGTGCCGATCACGGTGCCGCCGCTCCGGGACCGGCGCGAGGACATTGCGATCCTCGCCCGCTACTTCATGGAGCGCTACTGTCACGAGAGCAGCTCGAAGATGCGGACGTTTTCCGATGACGCGCTCGAAATTCTTCGCCGCCATGACTGGCCCGGCAACGTGCGCGAACTCAGAAACACGATCGAGCGTGTGGCGATTTTGAGCGACTCCGAGATCGTGGCGCCCGTGGATCTGCCCGATTTCGGGGGCGACGGCGGGCGCAATCCGGGAACCGCATTCACCGATTCCAGCGCGACGTTTCAGGAATTCAAGGAGCGGGCGGAGGAGGCGTTCCTTCGCAAGAAGCTCGAGGAGAACCAGTGGAGCATTGCGAAGACCGCGCGCGAACTCGATATGCAGCGATCCAACATGTACAAGAAAATCGAGAAATACGGCCTGAAGCGTCCCGGTGCCGAGGAAGAGTGACGCGGAGAGACGCAATCTGACACACCCCGCATCCGCGCGTGCCGGCATGGCACGCGTGAACCCGCCGGGAACCGAATCCCGTAATCCGTTGTAAAAGCTACAATTGATAGACCTGGTTCGAAACGGCATGAGCCGCTTCACGATGGCACGGCCCTTGCCCTTATCAGGGGAAAGGGTGCCCGATGGGCAGGAAGGGAGTAGTCCCATGAAACAGTTGTTATGGATACCGGCCGTGCTCGCGCTGAGCTTCGCGGGGTACGGATGCGACGATCACCATCACGATTCCGATTATCACGATGGAGTGACGGGTGTCGACTTCGATCGCGCGCCGATTCCGGCCGGACTCTACTCGGTGACGGGAGACGGTGCCGTGGAACTTCACTGGGCTCCGATCCGGGGCGCCGGCGTGCTCGGCTATAACGTCTATCGGTCTTCGGATTACGACGGACCGTACGACTGGATCGGCAAACGCGTCGGCGATGCGAACGTCACGTACCTCGATCGGAACGTCGCGAACGGCGTGACCTATTTCTACGCGGTCGACTCCTACACGCAGGACGAGACGAGCGATCTTTCGTACGAAGAGATCGCGGACACGCCGCGGCCCGAAGGCACGCGCCTCCGTATCTATGGAGTCGACGATCGGCCGAACGAGTCGGGGATCGATTTCGGCGAAGTGCTCGACGGTTCGTACGACCCGCGGGACGAACTGGTCGTGCCATGGAATGCGCAGTACGCCAGCTACTATGTCATGGAACTCGATGGCCTGCTCCGGCTCGTGCCGACGGAAGTGTTCGTTGACGGCGAGTCGTTCTGGAACGATCTGCAGGACTTCGGCTACACCGACGAACTCGACGATGTGAATTTTGCGCCGGCCGAGGGATGGTCCCTGGACCCGGTAGGCGTCGAGCTGATCCTGGGGCACAGCTACATTCTGTGGACCTGGGATGACTACTACGCGAAGCTCCGTGTGGTCGAGCTTACAGACACGTATGTTGTTGTAGATTGGGCACTTCAGACATCCGATGATGAAATCGAGCGGTATCAGCTCAAAAATCGGGCGGGAAGTGAAAGAAAGTGGAACCGTCATGCGACACACGGGTAGAAAACAGTGAACCTCCGACGGGGAGGCCCGTTCCTCCATCGAGGGCGCCCCGTACTAAAAGCAAGCATAATCGCGCTCTGCCCTCCTGCAGAGACTTGGTGAGCCCTTGGGTTGGGGCTTACGAGGGCGCCGGTGACCTGAAGCGGAAAAGGGGCCGCTTCAACGTTATCCGGCGCCCGTTCTTTTTTCCTCCGAATCGCTCCCACGCCTTGACGCTCTTCCGTTCCGTTCCTACCATCCGTGGATCTGTTTCGTGGGAGGAACCGCTTGTCATTTCGTTCGTTCGCCGCACAGTCGCTCTTCATCATCATTGCCATTCTATTCGTATGTCCCGACCGCGCGACCGCCGGGTCCGAAGTGCCGGCGACGAGATCTGTTCCCTTCCGCCCCTTCGTCCTGGCTGAACCAGCCAATGGGTCTCAGGGGCTTCAGGGAACGACCTCGCCGCGGTCTTTCGGAGCCGTGCGCTCGGAGGGCGCCGGCGTATCCGATCGATTCCCAGCCAGGCCCTTTGGAGATGCCGGTGCGACGGCCGGTTCCCGTAGCCCCGAGCCCCATTGGCCGTCGAGCCAGCGCGAGGGGCGGAGGGAATCCGGATCAAGCGCCGGAGCTTTCGCAGCTGCCGACACGCTCCGCGTGATCGCGCTCCTGGTCGAGTTTCCAGCCGACGACGTCGGCTCGACAACGGGGGACGGGACGTTCTCGTCCGTGATCGACGCGAACGTGCTGATCTTCGGCGCGGAGTTCCCGAGCTTCGATACGCTCGGCAATCTGGTCGATGTGGACACGTTCGACGTGCCGCACGACGCCCGCTATTTCCGCGAACAGTTCGCCTACGTCACGCAGTACTACCGCGAAGTCTCATACGGGCTGCAGGAAGTTTCGTTCGACTTGCTCGACTCGGTGTTTGTCGCCGCCAATCCCATGGCTTACTACGGACTCGACGACAGCCTCGGAACGAGGCAGCCGCGGCTCCTCGATGAAGTGATCACGATGGCCGACGGTGCGATAGACTTCTCGCTATACGACGCCGTCTACATCGTGCATGCAGGGGTAGGGCAGGAGACCGACGTCTTCGGCGACTCGCAGGGCGATCTCTGGACGACGTACTACAGTCGATTCGATCTTGCCGACGCTCTTGCGGATTCGGGCATGGCGGATTCCTATCGCGGAATTCCGACCGGCGATCTTGACGCGTTCGGCGACACTTTTCATGTCAATGAAATCGCGCTCATTCCCGAGAGCGAGACGCAGGACGGGTTTGCGCAGTGGCTGCTGGGCGTCGCCTGCCACATGACCGGCCGCGTACTGGGCGCGCCTTCGCTCTTCGACCCCACGCCGCCCTCGTTCCCGAACTCGCAGGGGATCGGCAACTTCGGCATCATGGGAACGGGCCTCTGGAACTCGGGCGGCATTCTGCCTTCGCCGCCGTGCGCGTGGACGAAGATGCATCTGGGCTGGCTCGAACCGCTGATCGTGCGCCGCGACACCACGCTGTCACTTTCGATGATTGAAATCGCGAGCGACAGTCTGCCCATCCTCGTCAAGGTTCCGATCACCGAATCCGAGTACTACCTGCTTTCGAACCGCTGGCCCGACCAGAACGGAGACGGCCGCTTCACATTTACGGATGTCGACGGCGACAACGTGCTCGGCATCTTCGAAGACTCTTATGTCGGCGCCGAGTTCGACTGGTCGATCCCCGAGGAGGGGAGTACCAACGGCGCCGGGCTCTTCATCTGGCACATCGACGAAGACGTCATTCGTCAATTCGGCGACTTCAAAGACATCAATCGTGTGAACGCCGAAGCCGAGCGCAAGGGCGTCGACCTCGAAGAGGCCGACGGGATCCAGGACCTCGACACCCGCGCGCGTGAACTGAACAACTTCGGCAGCGAGTTCGACAGCTGGACGCTTTCGAATCCGGCCCTTGGCGGCGTGGCGATCTTCGGTCCGCACACGATTCCCGATACGCGCACGAACTTCGACGCCGCGACCGGCATCGAGATCGAAGTGCTCAGCGAGTCCGGACCCGTGATCGAAGTCGCGATCCGCTTCAATCGTGGCGCGGCTGCCTGGGTGCGCGAAGCGCCGGGCGAGCGGACACGATTGGTCGGGCCGGTGACGTTCGGCGCGACGGAAGACGAGTTCCTTTACGCGGTCTACGACTCAACGACGGATTCGACGTGGGTGTATCGGGTGGATGCGGATGGGGCGAATCGTGATGGTTGGCCGATCATGCTGCCTGGTGCCGCTTCATCCTCCCCGATTCACAGTGAATACAAGAGTACCGCAACCGTTATTGTCCCCCTTTTCGGTCGCGTCGAAATCTTCCAACCAAGCGGGTCACATGCTGCAGATATGGTTCTGGCTGATAGTGGGAGCGTCTTCCTTTCCTCGCGCTCCATCGATACCCGGTTTCCGCATCTGACTCAGGCTGCCATTCCGATCTCCGATTCCACGCTTCTGGGAATTGGTCTCGGACGGCCGGAGCCCAGCTTTGTACCAGGATCTGCGATCGGACCGCCAATCTCACTCGATCCGCCTCTACTCGCAACTACGAGGGGAGTTTTCGAGTTTGCGTCGTTTGAAAGGGCACGATCCCTTCTCGCCCTCGAAGAAATCGTTTTTCCGCCTCAGGTCACAACGTCTGGATCAGAGGAAGCAGCAGTATTGGTAGTTACTGGTCCTGCTTCGATTTATCTGATGTCAGAGAGCTACCAGAATGTACTTTCTCTCTCGGCCGATATCACCGGCGCGCCCGCGCTCGGCCAGCTCGACAACGACAGCGACGCGGAAATCGTATGCGGTACCGCCGACGGATTCGTTCATGCCTATAACGCTTCGGGCGCGCCGCTCGCGAATTTCCCCGTACGACTTCGCAATGAAACGCTGCCGCACCCGAACGACATACCGATCGGGACGCCCGTGATCGCGAACTTCGACTCGGACCCCGAGAACGAAATCGCGGTCGTGACCGAGTCGGGCGGACTCTATGTAATAGAAAGGAACGGGCACATTGCCGACGGCTATCCGATCGCGACTGCCGGGCGCGCGCCCTTCGGGCCGCTGGCAACGGAACACGGGCTGCTGATCGCAACGGAGTCGGGCGCGCTCGAGCTGATTCCGTTCGTGGCAACAGACGGTGAGCTGGAAGGGACCTGGTCGGGGTATCAGAATTCGCGCGTCGCGCTCGGCTCGCTGCCGGGCGTCGGTCTCATGCCTGTGGCCACCACGCGCTCCTTCACGCTGAACGAAGCGAAAACATTCGTCTATCCGAACCCGGTGCGCGGTTCGGACGCCAAGATCTACTTCGAAGTCGGCGGCGACACCGAAATCGACGTCACGATTTACGACGCGGCGGGCGCTCTCGTCGCCACGCTCCCGCCGATGCATGTGACGAACGAAACGGCCGAGATCGTCTGGAACTGCGGGGACGAAGTGAGCGGCCTCTATGCCGCGCGCGTGAATGCGCGCAATCGTGATACGGGCGAAACGAAAACGAAACTGATCCCGTTCGCGATACTGCGATAGAGGGGGCGTTGCCGGTGGCCGAACTTAAGGGTATGATGAACGGGTGCCGTCCGTTTGCCGGGAGAACCATGACAAAGCGTCTCATAGTATCAATCGCATTCCTGATCGCGACCCTCGCCCCGCTCAGTGCGCACGCGCAGCGCCTCGGTCTTCGCTCGCTGCTCGTCGATCCCGGCGTCACGGCGTCGGGGATGGGGAACGCCTACACGGCGGTTGCCGAGGACCCGAGTGCGATCTACTGGAACGTCGCCGGCCTCGCGCAGGGAACGGCGCAGCACGAACTCCTCGTCGCGCACACGGAATGGTTTCTGGACGTACGGCAGGAATTCGCGGTCGGCGTCTATCGTTTCGGCTCGCACACGGTCGCAGCCGGGATCTCGGGTTTCTATCTGGGTGGCATCGAACGGCGGGAAGATTTTCCGAGCGACGAACCGTTCGGCGATTTTGCCGTCTACGATCTCGTCGTCCCGCTCGCGTACGCGCGGGCTGTCGGCGACTTTCACGTCGGACTGGCCGCCAAACCGTGGTATTCGAAGATCGATCGCGAAACGGCGCACGGCATCGGCCTCGATCTCGGGGCCATGTACCACGTCCCCGCGCTTCCGGGCGCACGCCTCGGACTCGCCATTTCGAATCTCAGTTCGAGCAGCGACTTCTCCGGCAATCAGCCGTTCTATTTAAGTGAAGAGTTCCGGCTCCCGCTCGACATCCGAACCGGCGGCTCCTATCGCTACCACTTCGACGGGCTGGAGAGCGAAATGTCCCTGCTCGTCTCGGCGCAGGCGCGCTTCATCGAAGAGCAGGACACGCGCGGTGATTTCGGCATGGAGGTCACGTGGACGGAACTGCTTGCGGTACGTTTCGGCTACAAGGCGGGGTACGATCTGGAGACGTGGTCGATCGGGGCGACGCTTCGCAGAGGGGCTCTCGCGTTTCAGTACGCGGGGATGCCGTTCGACAACGATTTCGGCAACAGCCAGCGGCTCGCTCTCAGCTATCTCCGTTAATCCCGGCCGCCGGCACGCCTTCGAAGTGCCGAAGCGCGAACTCCCCGCCCTTCAATTCGAGATACGTGAACGCCTGAATCCAGTCCCCGAGCATCAGGCACTCTCCGGTTTCGTACCGCAGATGGTCGGCGTAGTGAATGTGCCCCATCACGACCGCGTCGAACGGGCCGTCGAGCTTTTCCCGAATCGCGCGCTCCAGGGTGGCGTTCAGCACGAACTTCTTCGCGGTCGAGTAGCCGCGGCTCGTATTCGACGCCCAGCGCGCGAACGGAATCGCGAGATCCGGGTGTATCCAGTGGTAGAGTCCGATGGCGTACTTGTTCCGCACCATCTTGCGCAGGAACCGGTAGCCGGTGTCATGCCCGGCGGTCAGGTCGTCGCCGTGGCTCAGGAAGATGCGGCGGCCCTGCAGCGTGAGATCCATCGACTCGTAGTGGGGTGTCATACCGCAGCGCTCGGCGAATTCGCGCCCGATCCAGAAATCGTGATTTCCGGCGACGAAGTGCACATCCACGCCGGAGCGGGCCAGGGAGGCGATTTCAGCGAGCAGCACGGCATGAGTCTTCGGCACGACCTGCCGATATTCGAACCAGAAGTCGAAGAGGTCGCCTACGATGTAGAGGGTGTCGACGCCGCGGGCGAAACGGAGAAAGTCGAGGAATCGCTGCAGGCGCTCTTCCTCCTGCTCCATGGGCGCTGCGCCGAAATGGGCATCGGATACGAATAGAATTGTGGAATCATCATTCGCCTGAGAGGGCGCGGCTTTGCGGTGCGTCATCGGAGCATGGTAGCATCGGGGCGCGCAGCCGGGCAACGGGAACGGGCCGGACCGCCGGCGAAAGGGAATTACGATGGAAGACAGAAGCGAACTGGAAACACTGGAGCCGGGCGACGGAGCCGAAGCGCTCCGCGTCGACGAGCAGACCGAGCAGCGCCCCGGGATGGACCCGGACGCGTCATCCGATACGCGGATCGAACCCCGCTTTCAGGAGTTTCGCGAGATTCCGGCGCCCCACGAGGACACGTTCTGGGGGAAGCTGAAGACGACTCTGCGCGACGGATATCACGTCGCCGCGAACAAGACCGACCTCTATACGCGCATAGGGCGCAAACGCATTCAGATCGTAGGCCTCAAGAAGCGTCGCGAACGACTCTTGACGCAGTTCGGCGAAATGACATACCCGAATCTCACAAACGATCTCTGGGCCCAGATGCCGGAAGACGCCGGCGTCAAACTGCTCGCCGAACAGATCGCGCAGGTGGACGAAGAAGTGAACGATCTCGAACGCGCGATTGCGCAGCTGCAGGAAGAGCAGTCGAAGGAGACCGATCCCGAAGTCGCGCAGGCGAAGCAGACCGAGTCCGAAGTCGTGCAGGCGGAGGACAAGTAGGAATGTTTCGTGTGGTCGTACTTCTCGGCGTGCTTCTCGCAGGCGTTTCGTGCCAGTGGAGTCCGGCGGAGCACGAGACTGACAGCGCGCGCGTGAACCCCGCGCGCGTGCCGACCGCGCTGCAAACGCAGGCGCCCGCGCCGGCCGAAGGCCGATCGCAACCCGTCGTGTCGGGCAAGTTCGCGGCCTGGCCGGCGGCGACGTTCGACTCCCCGTTCGCCGCGGTGGCCGAGAAGGTGCAGCCGTCCGTCGTCAATGTGAACACCCGCAAGACATTCGAGCATCCGCCTGTGCGCCGCCGCGACAACTCGGCACCGTTCAATCCGTTCGACGATTCCGACGCGTTCGAATATCCGTCGAGTGCGTCGGGATTCGTGTTCGACAGCCGCGGCTACGTGCTCACGAATCATCACGTGGTCGAGAATGCGGATGATATCCGCGTGCAGTTCATGGACGGGACGGAATACCAGGTGGAAGTGATCGGCGTCGATCCGAGCACGGACATCGCGGTGCTTCGCATTCTGGAAGCCGGAAGCTTTCCGGTCGCGGAGCTCGGTGACTCCGATTCCATGCGGGTCGGGGACTGGGCCATCGCCGTCGGGAACCCGTTCGGTTATCTCGGCGGCAGCGTGACGGTCGGCATCATCAGCGCGCTCGGTCGCGACGACCTCGACATCATGGGCGGAACGCCCGCGTATCAGAACTTCATTCAGACGGACGCTTCGATCAACTTCGGGAACTCGGGCGGCCCACTCTTCAATATCCGCGGCCAGGTGATCGGCATCAACACCGCCGTGAATCCTTCCGGCCAGGGACTCGGTTTCGCGATTCCGATGAACCTCGCGATGCGTATGGCGCGTTCCCTTATCGAGCACGGTCGTGTGGTGCGCGGCTATCTGGGCATTCTGCCGCAGGAACTGTCCGCCGACCTCGCGCTGGCAAAGGGGATGGACGGGGGCGAGGGGATTCTCGTCGGCCAGGTCATTGCCGATACGCCGGCCGAGCGGGCGGGGATCGAGCGCGGAGACATTATCCGGAGCTTCAACGGGGTCCCGGTGGCTCGCGTGAACGAATTCCGCATGGCCGTGGCCGACGCCGGCGTCGGAAACCCGTGCGCGGTCAGGATCTGGAGGGGCGGGAAGACGATCGAAAAGCAGGTCGTGCTGACCGAACGCCCCGACGCGGTGGTCGCCGAACGACCCGGGCGCCCCAGGGGGGAGTGGCTGGGCCTGCATGTGACGGATATCGCCGACGAGCCCGAAATCGCGCGAAACCTCGGTGTGGAGGGCGAAACGGGCGTTCTCGTGCTCGACGTCGACTCGGGGAGCAGCGCGGGACGGGCGGGGATTGAGGAGGGCGACGTGATCCTCGAGATGAATGATGCGCAAATTCAGAACAAAAGGGACTACGATCGAGCGCGCGGACTCATTTCAGACTCCGAGAAGCCGATCATTCTTCTAGTGAGACACCAGGGCTTCACGCGCTACGTCGCAATACGCCCGTAATCTCAGCAAAAGCTCTTGACAGGGTCAGGGGGCTTGGCTACTTTTGCCGAAGTTTGGAGTTCGTGTCCGATGCAATCCAAGGAGCAGCCTTACTTGCTTAAGCGTATCACCCGGTCCCTGTTGACCGACCGCGTCACGATCATGGTCGTGCCCCGGGCGAATCAGGGTGTCCGTTCTTATCGTATTCCAGTCGGCGCCATCTACGGCGTCCTCGCCATTTTTATGGGCAGTCTTTTCGCCTCCGGCCATTCGGTCCTGCGCGCCGCGGAACTCTCGCGGCAGAAGCAGGAAGTGGCCCGCCTCTCGGGTGAGAACGAAATGCTCAACGTCGAACTGGCCCAGGTCCAGACCCGTGTTGACGGCCTCAAGACCGAGCTGGCCCAGCTTACTGACTTCGAAGAGCAGATTCGCGTGGTCGCGGATCTCGACCCGACCGACGATGACGTCATGATGGTCGGGATCGGGGGGCCCGAAGTCGGCGCCCGGCGTGACCTGATCGCGTGGAACGAGTCCGCCGGAGAAGTGGTGGACGAGGCGCTCGCCTCACGGCGCAGCGTCGAAACCCTCACCCGCCAGGCCCGTCTCCTTCGCGAAAGCTTTGATGAAGTCCTTACCAATTTAGAAGATCGCAAAGACGAGCTCAGTCGTACGCCCTCGATCCTTCCGGTCGAGAACGGCTGGCTCACCGACCGATACGGCTACAGAACGGATCCGTTTACCGGAAAGCGCAGCATGCATTACGGCCTCGACGTTTCCGCCCGCAAAGGGGAGCCGATTCTGGCCGCCGCGGACGGCAAGGTCATCTACGCCGGCAAGAAGGGCGCGTACGGCTACACAGTGGAAATCGACCACGGGAACGGTATCACCACGCGCTACAGTCATGCCTCGAAGCTCTTCGTAACGAAGGGCCAGAGCCTCAAGCGCGGCCAGGTGATCGCGGCCGTGGGATCGACCGGGCGCTCGACGTCATCGCACCTTCACTATGAAGTGCGGGACGACAACCGGTGCGTGGATCCTCTCCGGTTCATCATTCCGACCGAACTGGCGCGCCGTTCGTAGGGGAGAGCCCCTTTCGGCCCGCTTGACACGGATTCTCCCCTTTGGCATTCTGACGCCCGAACACGGGATCTGTTTCCCTTGAACAGGGTGGGTTGTGGGATGTCTGGTGGCAACTTCAGGGAACGTGCTCTTCTCCTTCTGCTGACGCTCATTCTGGGCACGGCAACTTCCGCATACTCTGCAACCGAGCTCGAACGCATTCGCTTCTGGACGGCTCCCGATCACACCCGGATCGTGATCGATGTCAGCGGGCAATCGTCCTTCACCCATCGTGTTCTCGGCGACCCGCACCGGATCGCGATCGACGTCGATCGCGCGCGCTTCAAGACGGGGACGAGCAAGATCATCGTGAACGACGGCGTCGTGGACGCGATCCGGATGAACGAACTGCGATCGGGTAAGGCCCAGGTCGTACTCGACGTGTGGAAACGTCCCCGCTATCAGATATTCGCTCTGGATCCCGTCCAGGGAAAGCCGCACCGCATCGTCATCGACGTCTATCGGGATGACGGGCAGCGGGCGCCCCCTCCGCAGCCGAAACCGGCCGCGGTCGAGGAGAGCACGCAGCCCGCGACCACATCCGTGACCGAGGGCGGTCAGTCAGAGACAGCGCCCGCAGAGCCGGTCGCCGAGAGGCCGTTCGTGAAGAAGATCACGCGGGTCGTGATCGACGCGGGGCATGGCGGGGAGGACCCGGGGGCGAAGGGGCTATACGGGCTGCGCGAGAAGGAACTGACGCTCGACGTCGCGCGCCGGCTCGCGAGGAGGATCGACCGCCATCCGGATATGGAAGCGGTGCTGACGCGCGATGGCGACTACTTCCTGTCGCTCGGACAGCGGTCGGCGCTCGCGCGGAAAGAACGCGGCGACATCTTTATCTCCATTCATGCGAACGCGGCCCGCTCTCGCAGCGCCAGCGGATTCGAACTGTTCTTTCTCTCGCTCCGCGGGTCGTCGGACAAGATGGCGCGCGAACTGGCGGACAAGGAAAACGCGGCTGACCTGATCGGGGGGATCGAGCCGACAGAAGACGAAGTGCTTTCGATCGTCTTCGACTATCTTCAGGAAGAGGGGATGCAGAAAAGCGCGGTTCTTGCCGAGTCGATCTACAAGCGTTTTCAGCGGGACGACTCGATCCGCCTCCGGAACGTGCGGCAGGCAGGGTTCGCCGTACTGAAGACGGTCGAGGTCCCGTCGGTTCTGGTCGAGCTCGGGTTCATCAGCAATCACGCCGAGGCGAAGCGTCTCAAATCCGAGGATTACCGGGACAAGCTGTCGCGCCTGCTCTTCGAAGCGATTGAGCAGTATTGTCAGCGTGTCGGCGGGAACGGAACGCGGTATCATGTCGTCAAGGATGGGGAGACCCCCTGGAGCATCGCCGAGCGCTACTCGCGCACGGTGAAGGATCTCATGCTGGCGAACAATCTTGCGCCCGACGCGGTTCTTCGCGTGGGGCAGAAACTGAGGGTCCCTTGAGCATCACGACGCCCGCAGGCCTGACGCGTTCCTGGAAGGACGGCGACACGTCCTGCTCCATCGCGCTCTGCTCGGGCGGCGAGATTCTCGGCCTCGATCAGTGCACGGACAGGTTCGTTCGCTTCGCCCGCGACAATGACTGGGAAGTCGTGCCGGTCGAAGCGAAGGGGCTCGACCGAAACGCGCTGCGCGACGCGCTGGCGCAGGTCTCGCTTTTTGCCGTACAGCGCATGTTCGTTCTGCGCGGAATCCCGCCCACCGACGTCATGGAAGAGATCGTCGACATCGTAGTCGCCGCTCCCGACCTCGTACTCGTGATCCGTCACGACGGCAATGTCGACAAGCGACTGCGCTGGGTCAAGAAGCTGAAGAAGTCGGGAGCCGTCTTTTCTTTCGAAACGATCCAGGAACGCGATATGCCCGATCGGATTTCCGGTCTCGCGGAATCCATGAAGCTCAAAGTATCGTTTCCCGCGGTGCGGGCGCTCGCCGCCCGCGTCGGGACGGATCTTGCAGGCGCGAAGAACGAACTCGAAAAGCTTTCGCTCTATCTGCATCCCGCGCGCTCGATCTCACTCGAGGACGTGGAAGCCCTGGTGGGCCGTTCGCGCGAAACGATTCTCTATGAAATCACGGAAGGCATTCGCATGCGCGACGCGGAACGTGCGCTTTCCGACCTCGGAGATCTGCTGAAGCAGGGAACGGGAGCGGGGGGAATTCTCGCGCTCATTGCGCGGGAAGTGCGCTTCCTGATTCAGGCCCAGGATCTGCTCCGCAAGGAACCGCGCGTGCAGAAGATGCTGCAGAACTATCAGCAGTTCGGGACGTTCCTGCGAACGGGCCTCGATCCCTCGTGGAAATCGCGCTACGGAGAGGGGCGCGAAAACGTGTTCCGTCAGCATCCGTACGTGCTTTTCCTGCGCATGCAGCAGGCGAAAGACTTCCCGTCTACCAAGCTGCGCCGCATTCTCGCGTCGCTCGGGCGCGCGGACCGGTCGATCAAGTGGGGCCTCGGCCGCGCCGAGACCGTGCTCTACGCAACGGTCGCCTCGGCTGCGGGAGGGAAGACCACATGAATCGCGAGGCGGCCGTACATTCCGTAAGGCGTCGCGTGGAACGGGGCACCATGCCCCATGCGATGCTGATCACGGGTACGCGGGGAATGGGCAAGCGCTTTCTCGCGGACGACATCGTGAAGGTCCTGCTCGGCGACGGGCCGGAAGTGCGCGAGCATCGCTCTCTCGATCTTCTGGTGCTGAAGCCCGTGGACGCTC
Organism: Candidatus Eiseniibacteriota bacterium; assembly: GCA_029262235.1. Lineage (GTDB taxonomy): Bacteria > Orphanbacterota > Orphanbacteria > Orphanbacterales > Orphanbacteraceae > JABDJQ01. The sequence continues at coordinate 497,294 of JAJCZU010000002.1, forward strand.
CGAACTGGGTGGCGCTCGACGGGCCGGAGGGCCCCGGCCTTCTCTCCGCATACGACGAACTCGTCGAGGCCGGATTTCTGGTGGCGGGCGTGAAAGAGCTCGCCGGGCGGAAGCTCGCGCCGGTCTATCTCGACCCGCAGCAGCTCTACAGAAAGATGCAGGGGAAGGATCGCGTGGACCGCGCCACTTACGAAAAGAAGCTGGAGAAGTCCGGGATTTCGACCGAGGCGCGCGCGGCGCTTCACGCGATCGTCACGAAACCGATCTCGGACACCTGGTACAAGAGGACCGTGAGCATCGACCAGATGCGCGGGGAAGGGAACGCGGCCATGGGAACGGAAGGCGTGCTTTCGTTCCTGTCGAAACGCCCGGCCGGCGGAAGGCACAAGGTCGTCGTGATCGAGGAAGCGGAGCGCATGACAGAGGACGCGCAGAACGCCCTTCTCAAAACGCTCGAAGAACCGCCCGCACAGTCGTTCCTGATTCTTACGGTCACCGATCGTTCCCGGCTTCTCGACACGATTCATTCCCGGTGCGAGGAGATTCGCCTGCAGCCGCTCGGCCGCGCGGAAACGGACGCCGCCATGCGCGAATACTTCGCGGACTGGGAATCGATGGACCGGGAAACGTTTCTCGATCATGCCGAAGGGGTGCCGGGCCGCGCCGCGCTGCTCGAACCCGATGCCTATCGTGAGGTGCGCCGCGAGGTCGAAAGTCTGATGCAATCGGCCTCGTCCGACGCGCCGGGGGATTTCTTCGTGAACCTCGAACGCTGGATCGATGGAATCGAGGGCGCTTCCGATTCGCTCGCCACGGCGTCGTTTCATCTCGACGTGGCGCTGCATGCGGCGCGCGTACGCGCCGAAAAATCGTCGGGCGCCGGGGAGTGGCGCCGCGCCGACGCGCTCTTTCTGCTCCTGCTCCGCACGCGCAAGTCGCTCGGTGTCTCGCTCAGCCTCCGACTGCAGCTCGAAGAATTCGGGCTGCGTCTCGGGAGTCTCGCCGGTTCCCGCAACACGGCGGTGCCCGCATGAAAGCCCTGTCGAAGAATGCCGGCGTCAAGGGAGTCGCGCTCGCCATCACGTTCCTGCTCTGTCTGAACGCGGAGACGGACCGCATGGTCGAAGTGGACTGCGCGGTCCCGCTTCAGTACGTGAATCTGCCGGACTCGCTCGTCCAGATGGGCGAGCCGATTTCCGAGGCCCAGGTACGCGTCATCTTCAATCGCAAGTTCTGGCAGCTGCAGCCGGGGAATCTCGTGGCGCTGATCGATCTCGCGGCCGCGGGGCGAGGAACGCACCGGTTCACGATCAGTCCCGAAGACATCGCGATTCCGCACGATCGCAAAGCGCGCGTGGTCGATATCATCGAGCCGAAGAGGATCGCGCTCACATTCGAACCCAGGATCAGGGCCGACATCAAAGTGCTGCCGGTCGCGCAGGGAGCGCCGGGTGACGGGTTCGTCGTGTTCCAGGAGCCGCGCGTCGAACCGGAACGCGTGACCGTGATCGGGGCGCGGTCGATTGTCGAACGGATCGAAGCGCTCGGCACGCTCCCCATCGATCTGACCGGGCTTCGCGAAGATCGTTCGGAGATCGTGCGCGTCGACCTGACCGAATGGGAAGGCGTCATTACGGATCCGATCGAAGTCGAAGTCTTTTACGATCTGGAGAAGATCGAGGATCGCACGCTCGCGAAGCGCTCGATCCGCATGTCGCCGCGCTCCGGAACGCGCGTGATTCCCGACTCACTCGATCTCGTGGTGCGGGGGCCCGGCGCCCGCCTGGACGAGATTCCCGAGTCGCGCATCAGGCTCAGCCTGAACGTCGAGCCGATCAACTCCGCCGGCGAGTTCTCGTATCTGGCGGAAGTCATGGAAGGAAACCGGATCCGTTTCTATCGTCAACTGAGCGATGGCACGACAGAAGAAGTCGCCCTTCCCGATCTCGAGGGCGCCGTGCAGAACCTTCCCGATCAGGTCGTTGTAGTCGACTTCTCGCCCAAGGTCTTTCGCATCGTGCGCGGCGGGAGCTGATCCGTGTCGCTCGTGCTCGGCGTGGAAAGCTCGTGCGACGAGACGAGCGCGGCGGTCGTCCGGAACGGGCGCGAAATCCTCTCGCATGTCATCCTTTCGCAGGACATTCACACGGTGTACGGCGGCGTCGTTCCCGAGCTGGCGTCACGCGAACATATCAAGACGATTATTCCCGTGATCGAAGAGGCGCTGGAAGAGGCCGGTGTTACCGCGTCCGATCTCGACGCGGTCGGGGCGACTTCGGCGCCGGGGCTCGTCGGCGCACTCGCGGTCGGATTCTCCGCGGCGCGCGCATTCGCGTGGGCCGCCGGACTCCCGCTTGTGCCGGTCCATCATCTGGAGGGCCATCTCTTTTCGGTTCGCCTCGCCTATCCTGATGTTCCATTCTCATTCGTAGCGCTGATCGTTTCAGGCGGGCACACCGAGCTGGTCGAAGTCGCCAGGGAAGGCGCCTACAAGATCGTGGGGGAGACGCGCGACGACGCGGCGGGCGAGGCGTACGACAAGGTCGCCAAGATGGCGGGGCTTCCGTATCCCGGCGGCCCGCACGTCGATCGGCTGGCTGCTTCGGGCGACGGGTCCCGCTATCCGTTTCGTCAGGCGCGCCTCGGGAAGGGGAGCCTCGACTTCAGCTTCTCGGGTATCAAGACCGCGGTGCGCTATACGATCCGCGATCATCCCGAAGTCCTGGGCGAAGAGGAATTGCCCCATCTTCTCGCGGGTTTCCAGGAATCCGTCGTATCCGCCCTTCGCGACCGTGCGCGCGACGCCCTGCGTCTGTCAGGGCTCGATCGCATCGCGATCGTGGGCGGTGTGGCCGCCAATCGGGCGCTCCGCGCCGCGTTCGAAGTCATGGCGGAAGAAGAGGGGGCCGCGCTTCTGGTTCCCCCTCCGGTCCTCTGCACGGACAACGCCGCGATGATCGCGTCCGCGGCTGCCGCCCGTCTCGCTTCCGGGAACACGATGGACTCGGAGTCGCACGGAGTCGCTTCCGATCGCACGCTTCCCTCGTATTGATCCCTTTTGTTCCGTTTGTCCCTTCCCGCCGGCTCGGACCGCGCCGGGCGACGCAAAGTGCCCGTTGTCGTGGCAAAGCGCAATTCACGCCGCACTCCGCAAACGCCTTCCCGCTCCTGTCCCTGAATGGAGACATTCCTGTAACGCAATTGATCATTGAACGTTAGACGGATCCACGATCTCGCGAATCCAGACGAACGCCCATGGCATACCTCTTGCCCTTCACTCCGACACGCGATATGCGAGAGGGACTTACGCCACTATGGAAAAGCCGAGCGAAAAAATACTGATCGTCGATGACGAGAGCAGTATCCGAAAGATTATCTCGTTTCAACTGGAGCGGTCCGGATACGAAACCATCTCGGCTGCGAACGGGCGCGAGGGGGTGGAGGCAGCCAGGCGTCATTCGCCGGACCTCATCCTGCTCGATCTCATGATGCCGGAAATGGACGGGCACCAGGTCGTCGAGGCGCTCAAAGCGGACTATCTGACGAGCCAGATTCCGATCATCATACTCACGGCGAAATTCGCGAAATCCGATCGGATGGCGGGACTTTCGGCGGGTGTGAATGACTATTTGACGAAACCGTTCGAACTGGCGGAACTGCTGGTTCGAATTCGCAACGTGCTCGACTGGAGCAAGAAGCAGCGCTCCGCCAATCCTCTTACAGGACTTCCGGGGAACGTCTCGATCGAGGAAGAACTCGAGAAGGCGATCCGGACGGGCGATCGCTTTTCGGTCGTGTATGTGGACCTCGATAATTTCAAAGCCTACAACGACTACTACGGATACAACCAGGGCGACAAGGCGATCCGTGAACTCGCGCGGATTCTGATCGACGGCAAGAAGCAGATCGGAAGCGGCGACGAGTTCGTGGGGCATATCGGCGGAGACGACTTCCTCTATATCGCTCCGCCCGCGATCGCCGATGCCATCGGCCACTGGGTCATCGATGAGTTCGCGAAAATGCGGGCGACTCTGATTCGGCCCGACGATCTCCGCAAAGGACATATCGAAGTGCGCGGGCGCACGGGAGAAGTAACGCGTTATCCGTTGCTCTCCGTCACGCTTGCGATCGTTTCGAATGAAGATTGTGAAATCGATCACGTGGCGAAGGTCGGTGACCTCGCATCCGAGGTGAAGGTCTTCGGCAAGTCGATCCCGGGTTCCGTTCTCGTCAAAGATCGACGCATCGAAAAGAGCGAGCCTGTGATCGCGGCAGGAGAGGAGACCGAAAGTGCGAGCTGACCGAGCGGATCAGAAGGCGCCGCCGACGGTTCTCATCGTCGAAGACAACCCGCGCGTCGTCGAAACGATGATGCAGATGCTGGATACGTCCCGCTACTTCTTCGTTTTCGCGGAGAACTGGAAGAACGTCGTGGCAGAAGCCAGGTCGCACAGACCGGACTGCATTCTGATGAACCTTTCGATCTCGCTTCTCGACGGGAATACGACGGCCCGCAACCTGAAGCGCGACAAGATTACGAAAGACATACCGATCGTCGGCTTTCAAACACCGGCCGGCGAGTTCAACTGGAAACCGGCGGATCGAACACGGCTGTTGCAGCAGATCGATCTCGCAATGGATCGCACCGGGCGGCAGGGAGTCGCAGTGCAAACCGTCTCCGCAAAGGAGAGGAGGTGGCTCTCATGAGTCGAAAGATCCTGATCGTGGATGATGAGGTCTACATCCTTCATATCCTGGACTTCAGTCTGGGTGCCGAGGGATACGAGGTCATCACCGCGGCCGACGGGGAAGAGGCGCTCGAAAAGGCGCGTCAGGAACGCCCCGATCTCGTAGTGCTGGATGTCATGATGCCGAAAGTGGATGGCTTCGAGGCATGCCGGCGTCTCAAGAACGATCCGGAAACGCGTGAGCTTCCCGTCATTCTACTGACGGCGAAGGGGCGTGAAGTGGATCGCAAGATGGGAATCGAAGTGGGCGCGGACGATTACATCGTCAAGCCGTTCAGCCCGAGCAAGTTGATCCAGAAGATCGAGAGTTTTCTCTCAGTCTGATTGCCGAACTTCGGCGTGGAACCTATGAAAAACGCAACGCAGACAACGGAAGAGAACGTCGGCACGACCACGGCGCCACTGGTAAGCCAGTTCGAATTGAATCTGGATGCCTGGGCGAACCTGCTTTATGCGGGCCGTTACGACGAAGACGAAGACATCGATACGGAAAGTCTCGTCTGGCGTTCTCTCGAAACACTGAGCCGGGTGTCCGGCGCGGACGGATGTTCGATCGCGCTGGCCGACTGGAATCAGGAGCTGCTCGTCTTTCAAAACGGGCCCAGGGTGACGCGTCAGACTCATTCGCACGACACGATTCTCATGAAGGGTTCGCTCGGAGCCCAGGTTGTCAAGTCGGACGGGCCGCGGGTCGCGAGCGACATGAAGCGCGACCCGCAGTACCGTTATCCCGACTGGATCCGGCAGCACGGTTTCTCCGCGGCGGGTTGCTTCCCGCTGGGTGCGCGCGGCCGCATTCTGGGCGTACTTACGCTCTACTTCCGGAAGGCGAGAACCTGGACGGATCCCGAGAAGGAACTGCTGCGCGGCATGGCGCAGTCGATTTCCGCGGCGATCGACAATTCGCTGCTGCTCAGCGAATCGCGCAACAACTCGCTCAGTACGGTGCAGGCGCTGGTCCGCTCTCTCGAGGCGCGGGACTCGGTCACTTCGCACCATTCTCTCAGGGTCACGCAGTACGCGACTTTGCTCGGCGAGCAGATGAAGCTTTCCACACGTGAGATGCGGGCCCTGCAGTACGGGGCGATGCTTCACGACATCGGAAAAATCGGAATCAGCACCGAGATCCTGAACAAAAACGGTCCACTGACGGAAGAAGAGTACACGGTGGTGCGTCAGCATCCGATCATCGGAGCCCGCATCGTGGAGAGCGTCGATTTCCTGCGCGACGCGGTCCCGTGCATCCGCCATCACCATGAGCAGTACGACGGCAAGGGCTATCCGGACGGGCTCAAGGGTGAGAAGATTCCTCTGATCGCGCGCGTAGTCTGCGTGCCGGATTTCTTCGACGCGCTGACTTCCGACCGCCCGTACCGCGGCGCGCTCGACCCTGAAATCGCGATCGCCGAGATCCGGGAGAACGCCGGTACCGTATTTGATCCGGCCGTCGCGAACCTCTTCATCAAGATTCACGCAAGCGGCGCGGTTCCCCTCGCGGTCGCCCAAGAATTCACTTCGTAGAGCTCCCCCGCACTGCTATAGTTCCGAGTGGCCGACCGGCCGTCCTTTTGCCCCCGGCAACCCGGAGTCAGTTTTGTCTGCAATCTTCGTTGTGGTGGCGCTTCCCGTGCCGCCGCGCCGTGAATTCACATATCGACTTCCCGACGCCTTGCGCGCCTCCGATCTGGTAGGGCGTCGCGCTGTCGTTCCGTTCGGCCCCCGTCAGCTGACCGGCGTCATCGTGGAAGTCACGGCCGCCCCGCCCCCCGTCGAAGCGAAGGACGTTCTCGACCTGCTGGACGAAGCCCCTCTCGTATCATCGGAAATGCTTACTCTCACGAAATGGGTGGCGGAGTACTACGTGGCAAGCTGGGGGGAGACCCTGCGCTCCGCGCTTCCCGTCGGATGGAACAAGCGCAGCCGTCGCTACGCGGTGCTGACCGGCGAGCCGGATGCGGAACCATCGGATGCCATCCTGAAGGAGCTGCGCGACGAGGGGCGCCTGCCCGTTTCGACTCTCGTGCGTCGTCTCGGGAGCGATGCCGGTGTCGAGAACTCACTTCGCAAGCTCGCGCGCGCCGGAGTCGTGAGCATCGAGTCGGTGCTCGAGGAGACATCGGGGGCAGCGCGCACGGAAACGTGGGCCGAGATCCTGCCGGCCGGGGCGCTCGACGGGTCGGAGGACGAACTGCGTGCCAACGCGATCCGTCAGCGCGAGTGCCTGCTCTATCTGCGGCAGAAGCGGAAAGCGCTTCGCGCGGAGCTCACGGGACGGTTCGGGCAGGCCGTATTCGGGCTCGAGAAGCGCGGGTTCCTGCAGTTCGTGGAAGAGGACCGCATGCGGATTGCGGACGGTTCGCTGCAGAAATACGCGCCGGAAGGGCGTGTGCTCACGCGCGAACAGAGTGATGCGCTTACGCCGATTCTGGAGGCCGTGAGCGAGAAGCGATACGAGACGTTTCTGCTGCACGGGATAACGGGCTCCGGCAAGACCGAAGTGTATCTGCAGGCAGCCACGAGAGTCCGCGAGGCGGGGCGTTCAGTCCTCGTGCTCGTGCCGGAGATCGCGCTCACACCGCAGACCGTAGGACGCTTTCGCGCCCGCTTCGGGGCCGACACGGCGGTCATTCATTCGTCGCTCACGCCGGCGGAGCGCCACGACACCTGGCGCGGTATCGCCCGCGGAGCATTTCCCGTCGTGGTCGGCGTGCGCTCGGCCATCTTCGCGCCGCTTCCGAATCTGGGGCTCATCATCGTGGACGAGGAACACGATACGAGCTACAAGCAGAGCGAATCTCCCCGCTATCATGCGCGCGACGTCGCGGTTGTGCGCGGGCGCCAGAACAAAATCCCGGTGGTGCTCGGAAGCGCCACGCCGAGTCTCGAGTCGTACGGGAACGCCGTGTCCGGCAAGTATCGCATCATGCGCCTCGACAACAGGATCGGGAACCGGCCGCTTCCGGTCGTCGAAGTCGTCGATATTCGCGAAATTCCGTACCCCGCCCGCAAAAGCGTGCTCGCGCCGGTTCTGCTCGAGCGCATTGCGCAGGCGCTCAGCACCGAAAACCAGGTCATGATCTTTTTGAATCGCCGCGGGTTCTCGCCGTTTCTCTCATGCGGCGACTGCGGCTGGGCCCCCCGCTGCCCTCATTGCGACGTCACGTTTACGTTTCACAAGCGGGAAAACGTGCTCCGGTGCCACTATTGCGGTACCGAGCAGCGCCCACCACAGAAATGCCCCGATTGCGAAAGCGACAAGCTCGACTTTCGCGGGATCGGGACACAGCGCGTCGAAGAGGATCTTCTCGCGGCCTTCCCGTCGGTTCGCATTGCCCGTATGGATCTCGATACGACCCGGCGCAAGGATTCGGCACGCCTCATTCTCGAACTGTTTTCGAACCGCGAAATCGAGATTCTCGTCGGCACGCAGATGATCGCCAAGGGGCACCATTTCCCCGGGATTTCGCTGGTCGGGGTGATCAATGCCGACACGGCACTGCACCTGCCCGATTTTCGAGCGGGTGAGCGCACGTTCCAGCTGATCACACAGGTGTCGGGGCGCGCGGGGCGGGGAGATGAGCCGGGGGAGGTGGTGCTGCAGTCGTTTCATCCGGAGCACTACTGCATTCGCGCGGCCTCTTTTCACGACTACGGCACATTCGTGGACCACGAGATGAAGGATCGGGAGGAACTCAAGTACCCGCCGTTCTCGCGGGTCGTCTCGTTCACGTTCCGCGGAAAGCGGGAGAATGTGACGCGGGAGGCGGCGCATGCGTTTCTGGCCTACCTGCGGGCGGATGAGCACACGATGAGCCGCGTCTGGGAGCTGCTCGGGCCGACGCCGGCTCCGATCGCCAGGATCCGCGATCGCTGGCGCTGGCGGGTGTTGCTCAAGGGAAAACTGGAGACGTGGGGAGCGCTTCGGAAGCGGCTCGGACAGATGCTCGACCACTGGGACGGGACGCCCCTCGGGCGTCGCGTGCAGACCGCCGTGGACGTGGACGCGTTCGACCTTCTGTGATGGCGCGGGAACCTCGCGACGGGGCGGGGGGTATCAGCTCTGAAACTGCCCGGCCTGTGGAGCCGATTTCCACTTGACACCCCCATTCTTCATTCTTATGGTACCGGTTGATCTCGGGAACCCATCCTGACATGTTCCGAACGACTTCCACTATCAGGCAATTCGAGGTGCGAACCATGCGTAACTTCCTGCGTTTATCACTCCCGGCCTTTGGCCTTCTGCTGATCGGTTTTTCCTGCGCCGGTAATCCGAACTTCATCGGCGGCAAGAACTACGTAAAGCAGGGAGTCTGGGACAAAGCGGCGACTGAATTCGAACTCGCGATCGAGGCGGATCCGAATAACGCGGAAGCGTATTACTACCTGGGATGGGCCCGCACCGAGACCGGTGAGTTTCACAAAGCTGCCGAGGCGTTCTCGAAGTGCCGCGCCATGAGCGACGCATTCGACGAACAGTGCGACCAGAAGGCCAGATCGCACTTCGACAATCTTGCGGCGCAGGGCCAGCAGGCCAAGGAAGCCGGGAACTTCAAACTCGCGGCCGAAAAGTTCGATCTTGCGCTGCTCCTGCTCGATTCGAATGTCGACGCGTATCTGTACGCGGCCGACATCGACGCGCAGATGGGGAACATCGACGAAGCGGCGGCCATGTACGAACGCGCGCTCGAACTCGAGCCCGAGCATCCGGGCGGGCTTGCGAATTACGCGCTTCTGCTCGACGACAACGGTCGCTATCTCGAAGCGATTCCGGTCTATCAGCGTTATATCGAAGTCGCGGACGAGTCGCACAAGGAAGCGGTGCGGGGCACGATCTGCATTCTCTACGGCAAAGCCGGCGACGAGAAAAGAGAGCTCGAGTGTTACCAGGAGCTCGGGAACGTGATCCCGCTTCTCAATAAGGCGCATGAAGCGTATCAGGCCGAAAACTATGACGAGGCCGTGAACCTGTATTCGACCGTGCGGCGCGTGTCGGAGCCGGGCTCCGAGGAGTACTACGAAGCCTCCTACAACACCATGGTCACCTACTACCGTATGGAAGACTATGGAAACGCGATCGAAATCGGCGAGGCTCTCGTGGAAGAGAAGTCGAGCGATCCGCAGGTCTGGCGTCTGCTCGGTAACAGTTACTCGAAAGCGAAACGCCCGCAGGACTCTCTGCGAGCCCTGAAGAAGGCCGAGGATCTCTCCCGATAGCGGGGGGATTCCGGTTGACACCAGCGAGAGAGGAACGTACACTTTTCAGGAATTGGCGATACTGCCGATTCTACCAATCGAATCTTCACGACCAATCTCATCATCGTGAGCACCCCATCCCAGGATGCGAATCCCGTAGATCTCAAGAACGGGCGGACGCGGAGGACCGGAGTGGAAATGCCGCGCGGGGCGATCGGTCGATCCTAATCAATCTTCAAGTGAGGTGAGTGGAGTGGATCTTGCGGCTCTGAAGAGCAAGACGATGCCCGAACTCCTCGAAGTGGCGCAAGAGCTCAAGCTCAGCGGCACGAGCGGGCTTCGGAAACAGGAATTAATCTTTCGGATTCTGGGTGCCCAGACCGAGAAGAACGGACTGATCTTCGGACAGGGCGTTCTCGAAATCCTTCCGGAGGGCTACGGCTTCCTGCGATCACCCGAGTACATGTACCTGCCCGGCCCTGACGACATTTATGTTTCTCCTTCGCAGATCAAGCGATTTGATCTCCGGACAGGGGACACGGTCTCCGGCCAGGTGCGACCCCCGAAGGAGAGCGAGCGATATTTCGCTCTTCTCAAGGTGGAAGCGGTCAACTTCGAGAACCCGGACGCGATCAAGTCGAAGACGTTCTTCGACAGCCTGACGCCCCTCTATCCGGACGAGAAACTGGTGCTCGAACACAGCCCGGACGAGATCTCGACGCGGATTATCGACCTTCTCTGTCCGATCGGGAAGGGACAGCGCGGACTGATCGTGTCGCCGCCGAAGAGCGGGAAGACGGTCTTTCTGCAGCAGGTCGCGAACGCGATCAGCGAAAACCATCCGGAAGTGATTCTGATCGTTCTGCTGATCGATGAGCGTCCGGAAGAAGTCACGGACATGCAGCGCTCGGTGAACGGCGAAGTGATCAGCTCGACCTTTGACGAACCGGCCACGCGCCACGTCCAGGTTGCGGAGATGGTCATCGAGAAGGCGAAGCGACTGGTCGAGCACGGCAAGGATGTCGTGATTCTGCTCGACTCGATCACGCGACTCGCACGCGCCCACAACACGGTCGTGCCCCACTCGGGCAAGATCCTGTCGGGTGGTGTCGACTCGAACGCGCTCCAGCGTCCGAAGCGCTTCTTCGGAGCGGCGCGCAACATCGAGCACGGCGGCAGTTTGACGATTATTGCGACGGCGCTCATTGACACGGGCTCCCGAATGGACGATGTAATCTTCGAAGAGTTCAAGGGTACGGGGAACATGGAACTGGTCCTCGACCGCAAGCTGGCGGATCGCAGAATCTGGCCGGCGATCGATATCAACCGCTCGGGAACGCGTAAGGAAGAACTCCTGATGGCGCCTGACGTCTTGAATCGAGTATGGATCCTGCGTAAGTTCCTGAATGAACGGAACAGCATCGAGGCGATGGAATTTCTGATCGAACGCCTCGGACGCGCCAAGTCCAACAAGCAGTTCCTGGAATCGATGAATCAGTGAGGGAACGATCATGAGAAAAGGTATTCATCCCGAGTACAAGGTTTCGAAGGTAGTCTGCGTCTGCGGCAACGTGATCGAGGTCGGCTCGACGGTCAAGGATCTCCATGTGGAAATCTGCTCCGCCTGCCACCCGTTCTTTACGGGCCGTCAGAAGCTTGTCGATACGGCCGGTCGAGTCGAGCGCTTCCGCAAGAAGTACGGCATCGAAGATCCGGACGAGGACGGCGCCAAGAATTAGCTCGCTTTCTGGAAACGGGTCCGGCCGCGTCACCATGTGATCGGCCGGGCTTTTCTATGCGTGCACACTTTCGGGGGAACGGATGAGCGAGAGCCGGCTCGGCACCACGATGTTCAACAAGGTCGGTGGCCAGGCCGTCATCGAAGGCGTCATGATGCGCGCGCCCGGCGGCATCGCGACCGCGGTCCGGCGTCCCGACGGGAGCATCTCGATCCGGAAGCGTGTTTTCCGATCGCTCGGTGAACGCTTCGCGATCTTTCGACTTCCCGTGTTTCGCGGCGCCGTCGCGCTGATCGAAACCATGGCGATCGGCATGGGATCTCTGATGTGGTCCGCCGAAGAGTCCGAAGGGAAGGAGAGCGGCGAAGAGGACCGCATCAGTTTGAGTCTGATTCTCACGGTCGCCGTGTCGCTGACCGTCGGCATCGCGTTCTTCTTCTATCTCCCCCTCGTGCTCACGGATCTCACCGGCGTCAAAGACGGTGTTCTCTATAATCTGATCGACGGAGCCATCCGCCTGGCATTTCTGTTCCTCTATATATGGGGCATCAGCCTATGGGGCGAGATGCAGCGTGTTCTCGCGTACCACGGGGCGGAGCACAAGTCGATCTACAACCTCGAGTCAGGAAAGCCCCTGTCTGTCGAGAATGCGCGTGGATTCTCACGCCTTCACCCGCGCTGCGGCACGAGTTTCCTGCTCATCGTGATGATCGTGAGCGTGCTCGTGTTCCTGATGCTCGACCGCCCCGACACGTTCGGGGCCAAGATGACGCGCCTCGCGTTTCTTCCGCTCGTGGGGGGACTGGCGTACGAGTTCCTGAAATTTTCCGCCAGTTTCGCGGACAGCATCTGGATGAAGCCCCTGATCGCGCCGGGGCTCTTTCTCCAGACGATGACGACGCGCGAACCTGACGATTCTCAGATTGAAGTGGCGCTCGAAGCGCTACGGGCCGCGATCGGCGATGAAGCCGCGCGCCCGGAGGAGCTGCTCAGCGATGTTGGATAAACTACAGACGTTTCGCGACGAGCTCGAAGAGCTGAACGCGGCGATGATGGATCCCGAGGTCACCGGCAATCAGAAGAAGATGGTCGAAATCGGGAGACGTCGCAGCCGCCTGGACAGCATTCTGGTCGTCGGCGATCAATACGAAGAAATGATCAACCAGGCCAGAGAGGCGCGCGAGGTCATCGACTCCGGAGACGAGGAGCTCGCCGAACTCGCGCAGCACGATCTCGAGGAAGCCGAGGGCAGGCTCCCGAAGCTCGAAAAGGAACTGACGCTGCTGCTCCTGCCCCCCGATGAGCGTGACCATCGCAATGCGATCGTCGAAATCCGCGCGGGCGCCGGAGGCGACGAAGCCTCGCTGTTCGCCGGTGAGCTCTATCGCATGTATTCGCGTTACGCGGAGAACAACGGCTGGAAGCTCGAGGCGATGGACACGAGCCCGACGGAACTCGGCGGCTTCAAGGAAGTCGTGTTCAGCGTCTCCGGGCCGGACGTCTTCCGCAAGCTCAAGTACGAAAGCGGCGTGCATCGCGTGCAGCGCGTGCCGGCGACGGAGTCGAGCGGACGCATTCATACGAGCGCGGCCAGCGTTGCGATTCTGCCCGAAGCGGAGGAAGTCGAACTCGTGCTCGACGAGAGCGAACTTCGCATCGACGTCTGCCGGGCGTCGGGACCGGGCGGTCAGAGCGTCAACACCACCGACTCCGCGGTTCGCATCACACACGTACCCACCGGGATCGTAGTCCGGTGCCAGGACGAAAAGTCGCAGCACAAGAACAAGGCGAAAGCGCTCCGGATTCTGCGCTCGCGGCTCTACGAAATGAAGCTCGAGGAAGAGCACAACAAGATCGCGGCGGTGCGGAAAAGCCAGATCGGCTCCGGCGACCGGAGCGCGAAGATTCGAACCTACAATTTCCCGCAGGGCCGCGTGACCGACCATCGCATTCACCTCACCCTTCACAAGCTCCCCCAGGTGCTGGACGGTTCTCTCGACGAACTGGTGGAGGCGCTCGCCATGGCGCACCAGGAAGAGCTGCTCCAAGCGACAGACGCATGACCGAGACGAAGCGATGGACGCCGATCGACCTTCTGAAGACAACGGCGGCGTTTTTCGAATCGAAGGGACTCGAGAACGCGCGTGTGGACGCCGAGATCCTGCTTTCGCACGTGCTGCAATGCCGTCGCATCGAACTGTACGCGGGTTTCGAACGTGCCCTGGAACCGGCGGAAGTAAACCGGTATCGCGAAATGGTACGAGCCCGTGCGAAAGGCGAACCGGTACAGCGGATCACGGGTGAGACGGAATTTTACGGTCTCGGGATGACGATTCAGCCGGGGGTTTTCATTCCCCGCCCCGAAACCGAACTGCTGATCGATGAGGCGCGCAATCTGATTCCGGCCGAGTGGGAAGGAGAGTGGCGCGCCTGCGATGTCTGCACGGGCACCGGCATCATCCCGGTGACCCTGCTGCTCAAGAGCCCCGCGTTCGTGCGCTTCGACGCGGTCGATGTGTCGGAAGAAGCCATCGTGAATGCGGGCGTCAACGCGGAGCGCCACGGTGTGGCCGAGCGATTGGAACGGATTCTCTCTCCGCTGGGTGAATACCTCCGAGACCATCGAGACACCTATCGACTTCTGACAGCCAATCCGCCTTATATCATGACGAAAGAGATTTCCACGCTCGCTTCCGAAGTGCGCGAGCACGATCCGGTCCGGGCTCTCGACGGGGGCGCCGACGGTCTTGTCGTGTATCAGGAACTGATCCCGCTTGCGTACGACGCGCTCGTCCCGGACGGGGCGCTGCTCCTCGAGATCAGCGACGGTGTCAGCGCCGGGATCCGATCGATCCTCGAAGAAACTGCGTTCGGGGAAGCTCGTGTGCGCAAGGACTACGGTGGCCACGATCGTGTCCTTCTCGCGAAGAAGGGGGCGTAGCCATGGACGCATTTCGTATTGAGGGCGGCGTACGACTGAAGGGCACCGTTTCGATCTCCGGATCGAAGAACGCGGTGCTTCCGATGCTGTGCGCCACGCTGCTGGCGCCGGGTGAGTATACGCTTACGAACGTGCCCGTCCTGCGTGACGTGACGACCCTTTCGTCGCTGCTCCGGACGCTCGGTGTTCATGTCGTACGCGACGGGAGCACGCTGCGTATCGACTCGACGCGCGCGGTCCCGAACGAAGCACACTACGATCTCGTGCGCACGATGCGCGCTTCGGTTTACGTGCTCGGCCCGCTGCTCGGGCGATTCGGCCATGCGCGTGTTTCGCTTCCGGGCGGCTGCGCCTGGGGGCCACGTCCGATCGACCTCCACCTGCACGCGATGGAGAAACTGGGCGCCCGCATCTCCCTGGACCACGGCGTGATCGTCGCGCGCGGAGCGCCCCTTCGCGGCAACGTGATCGATTTTCAGATTTCGTCAGTCGGCGCGACAGGAAACGCCGTCATGGCTGCGGTGCTTGCCGAGGGGACGACCACGATACGGAACGCCGCCCGGGAACCGGAGATCGCGGCACTCTGCGAGTTCCTCGTTGCCATGGGGGCCGGGATCACGGGCATCGGCACGCACGAACTTGCGATCGACGGCGTGCCTTCCCTTTCTCCGGTCGATGCGGCCGTCATCCCCGACCGGATCGAAGCCGGGACGTATCTCGTTGCCGGCGCGATCACGCGCGGCGAAATCGAATTGCGCGATATTCGCGAAGACCAGATGCAATCCACTGTGGAAGCGCTGCGGGCAACGGGGGCCGAACTCGAGTCCACCGAAGCCGGAATCCGAATTCGCGGCACCGGGGAAATCCGGCCAGTCACGGTTTCAACCGAACCGTACCCCGGCTTCCCGACCGACATGCAGGCGCAGCTCATGAGCCTCCTTCTGCTGGCGCACGGCGATTCTACGATTCACGAGACGATCTACTCCGACCGCTTCAAGCATGTGCCGGAACTGACACGCATGGGAGGGCGCATTCGCGTAGAGGGCGGCGACGCCATGATTCAGGGTGTTCCCAATCTGACCGGCGCTCCTGTCATGGCGAGCGACCTGCGTGCGAGCGCGGCGCTCGTGCTGGCAGGCCTCGTGGCGGAAGGGACGACGGAAGTGCTGCGCGTGTATCACATCGACAGGGGCTACGAGCGAATCGAAGAGAAGCTCGCCGGCCTCGGGGCCCGCATCTGGCGGGTCAGACAGTCATGATTCGCCGTGTCGTCGGAACCGCGGGTCACATCGATCACGGGAAGACGACCCTCGTTCACGCGCTGACCGGCATCGACACCGACCGCCTCAAAGAAGAAAAAGAACGCAAGATCAGCATCGATATCGGTTTCGCCCCGCTCACGCTTCCGAGTGGCGAACGCGTTGCCGTCATCGACGTGCCCGGGCACGAACGCTTCGTCAAGAACATGCTGGCGGGGGTGGGCGGTATCGATGCCGTGCTCTTCACGATCGCGGCGGACGAAGGCGTCATGCCGCAGAGTCGCGAACACCTCGAAATCATTCATTTTCTGGGCGTAGACCGCGGGCTCATCGTTCTCACGAAGAAGGATCTCGTCGACGAGGAAATGCTCGAACTCGTGTCCGATGAAGTGCGCGAACTCTTCGCGTCGACCTCGCTCGCGCATGCGGAAATCGTGGCGGTTTCCTCCACGACCGGCGACGGCATCCCCGACGTTCTTGCCAAGCTCGATGCGCTGCTGCAGGAGCCGGTGCAGCGGCCCGAGCACGCGTGGTTCCGCCTGCCGGTCGATCGCGTATTTGCGTCCCGCGGCTTCGGGACCGTGGTCACGGGGACCGTCTGGTCCGGCAGCGTCTCGGTCGGAGATCGTCTCTCGCTTCTTCCGTCGGGCAAAGAAGTACGGGTGCGAAAGGTCGAAGTGTTCCATGAAGAGGTCGAGTCGGCCGCCTCGTCGCAGCGGACCGCGCTCGCGCTTCACGGTGTCGACAGGGACGAAGTCGAACGCGGGGATGTTCTCGTTACGCCGCGCGTTCTGACCCCGACGCACATGATCGACGCCAGAATCCGCATGAGCGCTTCTGCGGGCGAGCTGCGGCCACGCCAGCGTATCCGGTTTCATATCGGGGCGGCGGAGCTTCTCGGTCGCGTGATTCCTCTCGAGACGGAAACGATTCAGCCCGGCGGGGAAGGACTCGTGCAGGTTCGCCTCGAACGTCCCGTAGTTGCCGCGAACCAGGACCGCCTGATCATTCGGTCGTATTCACCGGCCCGCACGATTGCCGGTGGCGTCGTGCTCGACGCGAACCCGCCGAAGCGAAAGTCCGGACGCGAGACAACCGCGACGTTTCTTACGATGATGGAGTCGGGCAGTCAGGCGAACCAGATCGCGGCCATTCTTACGCAGTCTTACGAGTCGTCGCAATCCGCGGCTTCGATCGCCGACCGTCTGCAGGAGTCCGAGCCGGTCGTGCGGGAAGAGCTGCAGGCGATGGAGCAGCGCGGCGAAGTCCTGGCGCTCGGCGGCGCCTGGATCGCGACGGCAACGGCGGACGCGATCCGCGGCGAGCTGCGCTCGTATCTCGAAGACGTGAAGAAGAAGGGAAATCGCGAGAGCGGGATCCCGCGCGAAGAGCTGCGTAAGAGCCTTTCGAAGGTCGTCGAACTGCCGCTGTTCAGCCGCCTGCTGCAGGAGCTCGTCGACGAGGAGATCTGCTCCGTGCACGAGGATCGCATTCTGACGGAGCGCGCGGGGCTCTCGCCCGCAATGGAACGCAGGGCGAAGGCGCTCGACGAACTGCTGGCTGAGCGGCGATTTCTGGCCCCCTCGCTGGACGAGATCGGGGCCGCGCTCGATCTGGCCGGAAAAGAACGGTCGCAGGCGCTCGAACTTTTCGCGCGTCTCGGGCGCATCGTGAAAGTCACGCCGGAACTCGTGTATCGCCCCGCGGAACTCGAGGCGCTGCGCGGAATCGTACGCGGCCTCGTCGTCGAAGGCGGTATGGACATCGGCGCGTTTCGCGACGCGAGCGGGCTGTCGCGCAAGTATTCGGTCCCCGTTCTCGAGTACTTCGACAGAACGGGCTGGACGAGGCGCAGCGGAAACGAACGAGTCGCCGGGCCGCAGATGGAACGCAGTCTCGAAGAGTCGAAGGGAGAGAGCTGAACGATCATGGCAATGGATTTTCGAAGCGACACACTGACGAAACCGACGCCCGCGATGCGAGAGGCCATGGCCCGCGCGGAAGTGGGGGACGACGTCTTTGACGAAGACCCGTCCATTCACGCGCTGCAGGACGAAGTCGCGGGGCTGTTCGGAAAAGAGGCTGCGCTCTTCGTGGCCAGCGGCACGATGGCGAACGTGGCGGCCGTTCTGGCACAGACGAGCCCGGGTACGGAAGTGATCTGCGAAGAGGGGTGTCACATATTTCAGTACGAGGCCGGGTCGGCCGCGGCGTTCTCCGGTGTGCAGCTGCGCACGATTGAAGCCGATCGTGGCCACCTGCACTGGGCAGACATCGCTGCGCGCATCCGGTCTGATGACATTCATGCGCCGCCGACCGTACTCGTTTGTCTCGAGAACACACACAATCGCGCCGGTGGCACGATCTATCCGCGCGCTGTCTGGGACGAGATTGGAAAGAACGCGCACGCGCGCCAACTGCGCGTGCATGTCGACGGTGCCCGTATCTGGAATGCGGCCGTGGCTTCCGGCGTATCCCTGCGTGACATGGCGGCGCCCGTCGATACCCTCTCGGTCTGTCTCTCGAAGGGTCTTGGTGCTCCCGTCGGCTCACTGCTCGTCGGCGACAGCGAGTTTATCGCGCGCGCGCGCCGGTGGAGAAAGCGGCTCGGCGGCGGCATGCGGCAGGGGGGCATTCTCGCCGCCGCGGGCCTCCACGCGCTGACCCATCATCGCGACCGCCTGGCCGATGACCACGAGAACGCGCAGATTCTCGCGCGTGCCTGGGCGGACGTACCGGGCGCCACGATCGATCCTGCCCGTGTCGAAACGAACATCGTGATCGTCGAGGTTGCGGGTATGGAAGCGAGCGACGACGCCATCATTGCGGCTCTCGGCGAGCGTGACGTTCGTCTGCTCGGCATGGGGCCGCGGAGACTGCGCATGGTGACCCATCTCGATGTGTCGCGCGACGATTGCGAGCGGGCGGCCGCTGCTGTTCGGGAGCTCTTTGCGTGAGCCGGGGCGTTCTTTATCTCGTGGGGACCCCGATCGGCAACCTCGAAGACCTTTCGGAGCGTGCAAAGCGCATTCTGCGCGAAGTGAAGCGTGTAGCAGCTGAAGATACGCGCCGTACCGCCAAGTTGATGCAGCATATCGGGAGTGAAGTGCCGCTTCTATCGTTCCACGGCCATAACGAGCGAAGCCGGATCCCGAAGCTGATCGAATCGCTCACGAGCGGCGAAGACATCGCCGTTGTTTCCGACGCAGGGAATCCCGGCATTGCGGACCCGTGCGAGCGGCTCGTGCGGGAGGCGATCGCCGCGGAGATCACGATCGTGCCGGTGCCGGGGCCGAGCGCATTCCTGACCGCCATCCCGGCTTCGGGGCTCAGCGCAGAACGCTTTCGGTTTGAAGGGTTTCTGCCCCCGCAGAAAGGGGCGCGGCGCGCACGGCTGGAAGCGCTCCGCTACGAGTCGTCCACGATCGTTTTCTATGAAGCCCCGCACCGACTTTCGCAACTGCTCGAGGAACTGGAGTCGAGCTGGGGCGACCGCTCCATCGTCCTCGCGCGCGAGCTCACGAAAATGTACGAGGAGTTCTGGCGTGGAAGTGTAGGCGCGGCCCGTGCGGAAATCGAAGAACGCCCCCCGCGTGGTGAATACGTCGTTCTCGTCGAAGGCGCGGGTCCGGAAGGCGCGTTGTCTGACGAGGTCGTGGCAAGGATCGTACGAGAAGAGCTCACCGGAGGAAGTTCCATGCGTGACGCCGTCAAGACGGCGGCGCGGCTCGCTCTTCGGAAGGAGCAGGAAGTCTATCGGATCGTCAAAGGGGAGGCGGATTAGAGCGCACCCCCGCGTTCGTTGTCGCCGTTTTCCCATTCTTGACACGCTTTGACCTGGCTTGCTACGCTACAGCACCTGTATCAGAATCTCTAGGGAAGGACGGTGAACGGGACCCCATGCTGAACGCCGAACAAAAGGAATGGGCCCGCTCGGTTCTGCATCCCGTCACATCCTTTTTCATTCACGTCAATTTCCATCCGAATACATTGACTGTGATCGGTTTTCTGTTCGCGGTCGTCTCCGCGTGGCAACTCGCGCTGGGTCACTATCGGCTCGGCGCCGTGATCCTGCTCGCCGGAGGCGTCTTCGACATGCTCGATGGCGAAGTGGCCCGCCGCGGCAGCCGTGGCTCCCGTTTCGGCGCGTTCTTCGATTCCACGGTCGACCGCTACGCCGAGATCGTCCCTTACATGGGACTCGCCTACGCAATGCGCTTCGACGAACTCTTCCTGCTGCCGTTCGTGGTCATCACGGGCTCATTGATGGTCAGCTATACACGCGCCCGGGTCGAAGGCCTCGGAGAAGAGTGCGCCGTCGGCTGGCTGGAGCGTCCCGAACGCATCGTGATCCTGTTTCTCGGCCTCGTCATCGGCGGGCCGATCCGCACGCTCGCTCTCGTGATTCTGGCCGCCGGCAGCCACTGGACCGCCCTGCAGAGGATGCTCCACGCCCGCAAAGTGCTCTGAGGCCCCGAGAGAGCCGCTGGCGGCTCGAAACCGCCCTTTTCCCGCTTGAAGCGACCGGAATCCTGCCGAAAAGTAGAAAAGAGTCAGAGCACATTCATGGAAGGAATCGTCCTTCTATGATAAATAGTGGAAAATATGGCCTCGCAGGGAACGGAACATCCTGCACCGGTGTTGCTCCTGAAAGCGACGTCGTCCCGCATCATCATCTAAAGGAGTTCGGCATGCAGCGAATCAAGGACCCACGAACATTTATACTCGGGCTGGTGCTCCTCGCGATGCCCGGACTCGCGACGGCGGACGATCGCCAGAATATCTACCGCGACCTGAACCTGTTCAGTGAAGTGCTGCAGCGCATCGAATCAGACTATGTGGATGAAGTGGAAATGCGCGAGCTGATCGTCGGCGGGATCCGCGGGATGCTGAAGACGCTCGACCCGCACACGCAGTTCCTCGACACCAAGCAGTACCGCGATCTCATGGTCGGCACGAAGGGAAGCTTCGGCGGACTCGGAATCGTGATTTCGATTCGCGACGGAATCTTGACCGTGGTCTCGCCGATCGAAGGAACGCCCGCCCATCGTATGGGTATTCAGGGTGGCGACCAGATTCTTTATATCGAAGATGAGTCGACGAAAGGCTTCAGCTCGGAAGATGCCGTGTCGCGTCTGCGTGGTCCCGAAGGGACGCAGGTCGCGATCAAGATTCGCCGCGAGGGCGTCGACAAGCTGCTCCCCTACACGGTCACGCGCGAAATCATCAAGCTGAAGTCCGTGCCGTTCAAGTTCGTGCAGGACGGCATCGGTTATGTGAAAGTGACGCAGTTCAGCAAGAGAACTTCGCACGAACTCATCGAGGCGATCGACAGCCTCGAGGCCGTCGGCGTCCAAGGGCTCGTGCTGGACCTTCGCGGGAACCCCGGCGGGCTTCTCGACCAGGCGGTCGAAGTCTCCGACATCTTTCTGGACCGCGGTCAGATGGTGACGTACACGAAGGGCCGCAAGAAGAACACGAACAACGAATTCGTCGACCGGCGCGACTCGCAGTACAAGAACTATCCGCTCGTCGTGCTCGTGAACGAGGGGTCGGCCAGCGCTTCCGAAATCGTGAGCGGCGCCGTGCAGGACTGGGATCGCGGGCTCGTTGTCGGAAAGACGACGTTCGGGAAAGGCTCCGTGCAGTCGGTGCTTCCGCTTTCGCAGGACACCGGGCTCAAGCTGACGACCGCGAAATACTACACACCCTCGGGGCGAAGTATTCATCGCGACGAATCCAGCATCATCAAGAAGGGGGAAGACGGGGAAGCCGAAGACGCCGCCGGTGAGACGCGGGAGATTTTTCACACGAAGATCCAGAACCGCGAAGTGTACGGTGGCGGCGGAATCGCCCCGGATATCGAAATCGCTCAGCGCCGCGTGAACGAACTGGAGGAGATTGCCGAGCGGAACTCGCTCTTCTTCAAGTATGCGGTCGAATTCAGCGCCTACCACGACGGAATCACGCTCGACTGGCGCCCCGACGACCAGGTGATGGAAGACTTCCGCAAGATGTTCGACGCGGAAAACAGCGACTACACGGCCGAACAGTGGGCGGACGCCAGGAAGTATCTCGAAAGCGGGATTCGCCGCGAGATTTTCCGGAAGCAGTTCGGCGACCAGGCCGCCTACATGGCCGGCATCGAGCTGGACGATCAGCTCCAGGCGACGTTCCACCTCTTTCAGGAGCTCAAGCTGAACGAGAATCTCCAGGCCGTGACGGAGGCCTACAAGGCCAAACACGCCGTTGCGAAGGCGGATGGCGATGATTCGAAAGAGGCCGAAGGAATCGCCGAGGGCCGCCAGTTCGACTAGAAAAACGAAAGTTCTGCTCTAGCGTGATCCCCCCGGTTGTCTTACAATCGGGGGGATATGCGTATAAGGGAAATCCAGCTCGATTCCGGGGCCTTTCTGGCCCCTCTTTGCGGAGTGACGACCCGTCCGTTCCGGCGCCTGTGTCGCCGTTTCGGCGCCAGCATCGTCTTTTCCGAAACCATTTCCGCCGACGGCCTCGCGATGATGAACAACCGCACTCTCGATATGACGCGGTTCGACCCGGAGGAGCGCCCGATCGGGATTCAGATCTTCGGCTGCGATCCGGACAAGATCGCGCTGGCCGCGAAGATCGTGGTCGACCAGGTGAATCCGGACGTGATCGACCTGAACTTCGGCTGCCCTGTCCCCAAATTCGTAAAGAAGGACAAGGGGGCGGCGCTCCTGCGCGATACCGCGCGCATCAAGAAGATCATCCAGGCGACGCGCAAGGCGATCGACATCCCGCTGACCGCCAAAATGCGCACGGGATGGGATGAGAGCACGATTGTCGTGAAGGAGGTCGCGCGTATTGCGGACGGCGAAGGCGTGGACGCGCTCAGCATTCATGGCCGCACGCGTGCGCAGGGGTATCAGGGTGTCGCGAACTGGGAACGGATCGGAGACGCGGTCCAGACCGTCTCGCGCGTTCCGATCATCGGGAACGGCGACGTGACCGATGTGGCGACGGCCGAGCGACGCATGCAGGAGACAGGGTGCGCGGCCGTCATGGTAGGGCGGGGCGCGATCGGCAATCCGTGGATCTTTCGTCAGATCGCGCACTACATGCAGACGGGAACCGCCCTTCCGGACCCGACGCCTCGCGAACGGCTCCAGATCTGCCTCGAGCATCTCGACCTCCAGATCGAAGACAGGGACGAGCAGCGCGGGATTCCGGAGTTCCGGCGTCACCTTTCCGCCTATACGAAGGGCCTCGACGGCGCTTCCGCGTTTCGCAATCAGATCAATCTCGTGCCGACGCGCGCGATTCTGGAAGAGATGCTGACGGAGTTCTTCGAATCCGTTGCTCGAAAGGAAGAAGTCCATGCGGCGTAACCAGGCCGTTTTGAATCATTCGAGTGTGAAGCGCTTCGGCAGCGTTGCCGAAGCTTTTTTTTGGGCATTTTCCGCCACGGAAGAAACGGAGATTGCATCATGAAGGTTGAGCGATCCGTCATGGGACGGCGTGAACTGCAGTGGGCCGTGACCCGGCTTGCTCATCAGATTCTGGAGAAGAACCGGGGCACGAAGGATCTCGCGATCGTCGGTGTCAGGACACGCGGGGCGCATCTTGCGGTGCGCATCGTCGATGAAATCGAGAAGATCGAAGGGACGAAGGTTCCGCTCGGCATCCTCGATATCACGCTGTACCGGGACGACCTTCAGACCGTGGCCAAGCAGCCCGTCGTAAAAGGCACCGAGATTCTGTTCGACGTCGAGGACAAAGTCATCGTTCTCGTTGATGACGTCCTTTACACGGGGCGGACCGTGCGTGCGGCGCTCGATGCCCTGATCGACTTCGGTCGTCCGCGCAGGATCTGGCTTTCGGTGCTCGTCGATCGGGGGCACCGGGAACTGCCCGTCGCTGCTGATTTCGTCGGTGAAGATCTTTTTACGACTTCGGACGAAATCGTGCACGTGCAACTGGATGAAGTGGAAGGAGAAGAGGACGGGATCGTCGTCAGCCGGAGGGAGTCGTGAAGTTAGCGCGCAAGCATCTTCTCGGAATGGAGGGAGTCTCGCGCACGGAAATCGAGACACTTCTCAATTGTGCGGAAACGTTCAAGGAAATTCTCGACCGCAAGATTCCGAAAGTGCCGTCGCTTCGCGGGCTGACGGCCGTAAACCTGTTTTTCGAACCGAGTACGCGCACGCGCGTCTCGTTTGAACTCGCGGAGAAACGACTCTCCGCGGATTCGGTTTCGATCTCGGCCAGTACGTCGAGCAGCGAGAAGGGCGAATCGCTGATCGATACCATCCATAATGTGGAGGCGATGAAGGTCGACTTCCTGATCGTGCGTCATTCGGCCGCCGGCGCCCCGCATTTCCTCGCTTCCCGGTGCGACGTGTCCGTCATCAACGCGGGTGACGGCTGCCACGAGCACCCGACCCAGGCACTGCTCGATCTTTTCACGATCCGGCAGCACTTCCCGACGTTGGAAGGTCTCAAGGTCGCGATCCTCGGCGATATCGCCCACAGCCGCGTGGCGCGGTCGAACATCTGGGCGCTTCGCACCATGGGCGCGCAGGTCACTCTCTGTGCGCCGCGCACGCTGCTCCCGCCCGGCATCGAAGATCTCGGCGCGAAGATTCATCCGCGGCTCGACGATCTGATCGACGAAATGGATATCATTATGGTGCTCCGGATTCAGAAGGAGCGGCAGGGTGAGAGTTTTCTCCCCTCGAGCCGGGAGTATGCACGTCACTTCAGTCTCACGCGGTCACGTGCCGACCGGATGAAGACGAACAGCTTCATCATGCACCCGGGGCCGATCAACCGCGGCATCGAGATGGCGCCGGAAGTCGCCGACGGGCCGCGGTCCGTGATTCTTGATCAGGTGACGAACGGAGTGGCGGTTCGAATGGCGGTGTTATACCTCTTGGCAGGAGGGGAGACGGATCATGCGATGGCTAATTAAAGACGCCCGGCTGCTCGACCCCGACCACGGTGTCGACCGGGTCGCGGATCTGCTGATCGAAAAGGGGAAGATCGCGAAGATCGGCATGGGGCTCTCTGTCGAAGGGGACCACGAGGTGGTCGAGGCGGCGGGAATGGTTCTGAGCCCGTCCTTCATCGATATCCATGTGCACCTTCGCGAGCCGGGCCGCGAGTATGCGGAAACGATCGAAAGCGGCGTGCGCGCCGCGGCCGCGGGCGGGTTCAGCGCCGTCGCCTGCATGCCGAACACGGATCCCCCGCTCGACAATCATGCAATGGTGCACTACGTAATCGACCAGGCGCTGAAGTACGGGCCAGTCGAAGTGATGCCGATCGGGTGCATCACGCGTGGCCGCGCGGGAGAGCGGCTCGCGGAATTCGGCGAGATGGTCGATGCCGGCGCTGTCGGCGTGAGTGACGACGGCGATCCTGTGAGCGACTCGAGTCTCATGCGGCGTGCGCTCGAGTACGCGCAGCAGTTCGACATCCCGATCTTCACGCATCCCGAAGACCGCACGCTCTCACGGAACGGCGTGATGAACGAAGGAGTCGTGAGTACTCGCCTCGGGCTCAAGGGAATTCCGAAACAGGCCGAAGAGATCGGCATCGCGCGGGACATCGAACTTACGGCTCTCACAAGCGGGCGGCTGCACGTTCTTCATGTATCAAGCGCGGGCGGAGTCGAACTCGTCCGCCGTGCCAAGGAACGCGGGCTGAACGTGACGGCGGAAACGGCACCCCATTATCTTGCCCTCACAGACGAGTCCCTGGCCGGCTACGATACGAATCGCAAGATGAACCCTCCGCTTCGCACATCGGTCGATCGCGAGGCGCTCAGGCGCGGCGTGGCCGAAGGCGTGCTCGATGTGATCGCTACCGATCACGCACCGCATCCTGTCCATGAGAAGGAAGCGGAGTTCGACAGTGCGCCGTTCGGGGTGCTCGGCCTCGAGACAGCTCTCGGCGTGCTCATCACGCACTGTGTGCGGCCCGGTCACCTCACGCTCGAAACCGTGATCGAGCGTCTCACGGCGGGCCCGTCACGGGTGCTCGGACGTGAGCTTGCCGGGATTCGCGAAGGGCAGAAGGCCTCTTTGACGCTGTTCGCCCCGGACGAGTCCTGGGTCGTCGATCCCGGTCGGCTCCATTCGATCTCGCGCAACACCGCATTCGGACAGGAACGCTTGTTCGGAGTCGTAAAAGCGTTATTCTTAGGTGAGGAGATGATCCCGTCAGAACAGGGGTCATCTTCACAGGACCGCCCCGCGACAATGGTTCCATGAAACGACTGTTAGCTCTGCTGATACTGACCGGCGCGCTCGCGAGCGGATGCGCGTACTACAACACGTTCTTTCACGCGAAGGAGTACTACTCCGACGCGGAGAGAGCGCGACGGCGCGTTCCCGAAGACCGCCGTGCGGCGACCGGGCTCGACCTCTACGAGCAGTCGATGAAGAAGTGCGCGAAAGTCATCCTCGAATACCCCGATTCGAAGTGGGTCGACGATGCCGTTCTTCTGATGGGGAAATGCATGTATGCGAAGGGCGATTACCTCGCCGCAATCCGCAAATTCGAAGAGCTGAGCTCCATTTCAAAAGACAAGAAGCTGCTTGCCGAAAGCCGGTACTTCAAGGCGAGAACGCTTCTCGAACTGGAGCGCTACAAAGACGCGATGACCGTTCTCGAGTCGTTTCAGGCGAAGGAGAAGAACACGTACCTGAAGCAGGCCACGTATCTGCTCGCGAAGGTGCAGTTCAAGCAGGGCGAGTACGAGGCCGCTGTCGACGGGCTCGAGGAGTTCCTGAAGAAGGGCGCTTCCGGCGCGGAACGTGGCGATGCTCTGCTCATGCTCGGAGAAGCCTACGCGCACCTGGGCGAAACGGATCTCTCGCTCGACCGCTACGAAGAGCGGCTCGGCATCGTCACGCTGCACGAAACCGAGCGGCTGGACACGATGCTGCGCATGGCTGCGGTGCTTCGCGACGCCGAGAACTACGATGACGCGTACGACCTTCTGTATCAGACGCGTGTCGACGTGACCTCCAAGAGCGATTCGGTCCGGATCGCGCACGAGATCGGCAGGACGCTCGAGAAAGAGAAGCGCTTCGAGGAAGCGGCCCGCATCTATTATGAGAATCTCGTTTCCGCACCGCCGGGGGACGAGTCGGGCCGGCTCGCCTTTTCTCTCGGCGAACTGCAGCTCTATCAGTTCAATCGCAAGGACTCCGCTTCCACCGCTTTCTCCAAAGTGGCCGTTCTCGCGCAGGATCCTGAGCTCAAGAAAGAGTCCGTTCGCATCGCGAGCGCGCTTAGCGAGTACCTGAGCCTGCAGGCGCGTTTCAAGACGATGGAGGTCGACACGGCGGAGGTCGAGTTCCTGCTCGGCGAGAACGCGTACTTCCATTTCAATGAAGCGGAGAACGCCTACAACCACTATGACCGCGTCACGACCTACTATCCGAAATCAGACTACGCGCCGCTCGCGAAAGCGGCGAAGGCGTATCTGATCGAAGCGGAGGGAGTCGGCCACGAGAACCCCGACTCGCTCAGGAAAGACGTGATTCGAAAGTACCCGCGCAGCAGTCTCGCGACCGAGTTACTCGACATGCGTACGATTCGCGTGTCCGAGGACTCGCTCAAGACATGGATCGCGCGATACGATGCCGTACATGGCACGCCGGAGGCGATGAAGAAGGAAGCGCAGGTCCGTCAGTTCGGGCGCGTGCGTGTGTTCCCCGGTGAGGGTGAGGTCGAAGTACCGGACACGACGGTACGGGTGTTTGCGGGTCCGCCGGGGCCGGTTCGGATCATCAAGCGTGTGGAGGCGGATTATCCGCTCGGATCGGGGCTCGGTTCGGGAGACGTGGAGGTCGAAGCGGACGTCGACGGCTTCGGCCGCGTGAGGGACGCCCGCATCATGACGAGCACGGATCCCGCTTTCGAAGGACCGGCGCTCGCGGCCGCCTATCAGTGCGTTTTCATTGCTGACGGGGCGGAAGGGACCAGGCAGACAATCATCCGCTTTCCCTTCCGCCCCCGCTCATCGCTGCGTGATTAGTCCGCGAGCTTGAGGTTCGTCAGGCTTTTTTCGAGGCGTTTCAGCTCGGCGTCGCTGGTTGCGCCGAATGCCGACTTCAGGAAGCGGTCGTACGAAGGAGTCGCCTTGTGGTAGAGACGCTTGCCTTTTGCCGTGAAGAACGCGCGGATGATCCGGCGATCTTCGCCGTCGCGCTTCCTCTTCACGAGGCCGTTGCGCTCGAGGCGATCGACGATACCGGTGATGTTTCCGCCCGTAACGTTCATGTTTTCGCCGATCCGGGTGAGAGGAATGCCCTCTTCATCGGAAATCTGCGACATGACTTCGAACTGGGGCTGGGTAAGTCCGCTCGTACGAAGGGCGTCGCGACACTGTTTCTGGGCTATCTGGTACGTCTGCGACAGACGGGCCCAGGCGCCCACGGAAGTTTTCTTGGTAGCCATGTGAATTCTCCTTGCAAAGTTTACGGCTCGTGACACAAATCGACAGTTTCTTTGAGATATTCACTGTTTATGCGTCGTTAACTATTTATTCAATTCTACATGTACTTGTCAAGAAATTCCGAGAAAAAACGTAATAAACGGTTCATGTGCAATGTCACGCATAGGGTAATCGAATGACAAACGAGAATTTTCCCGCAGAAATCATTGTCGCCCTCGATTGCCTGACGGGCGAAGAATCCCTGCGGCTCGCGGAGGATCTCGGTCCGGGGCTCTCCTGGGTGAAGGTCGGACTCGAACTGTTTACGCGCGAGGGACCGTCCATAGTGCGCACGCTCAAGGCGGAAGGCTACCACGTTTTCCTCGACCTCAAGTTTCACGACATCCCGGCCACCGTGTCCGGCGCCGTCAGGGCTGCCGGCGAGACTGGCGCCGATCTCGTCAACGTGCACGCGGCCGGCGGCGAAGCGATGCTGCGGAGCGCATGCGACGCGCGGCCCCCGCACGCCCGCGTGATTGCGGTGACTGTATTGACGAGCGAGCGGGCCGGCGGCGAGGTCGTTGTCGAACGAGCGCTTCTCGCACGGGAATGCGGTCTTGACGGCGTGGTCTGCGCCGCTGCCGAGGCGGCGGCTGTCAAACGCGCGTGCGGGGCCGGCTTTCTGTGCGTGACCCCTGGAATTCGTCCGGCGGGAGGGGCCCGCGACGATCAGGCCCGCGTTGCGACGCCGGCCGAAGCGGCCGCAGGGGGCGCGGATCTGCTTGTCGTGGGCCGCGCGATCACCCGCGCGCCGGATCCGCGGGCCGTATTCGAACGCATGCAGGAGGAGATTCGTGAAGTCTGAGGAACTGTTGCAGGGATATCGGGAGATGGAGGCGCTGCTCGAGGGCCATTTCGTGCTCCGCTCCGGGAAGCACAGTGCACGCTATCTGCAGTCCGCCCTTTTCCTGTCGGAGCCGGCCTGGGCGGCGCGCGCGGGAGAAGCGCTGGCGGCGCTGCTCGAACCGGAGCGTCCGGATCTCGTCCTTTCGCCCGCAACGGGCGGTCTCATTATCGGGCATGAAACCGCGCGCGCTCTCGGCCTCCGCAGTTACTTCGCGGAGCGCACGAACGATCGCTTCGAACTGCGGCGTGGATTCGCGCTTCGCAGGGGAATGCGTGTGGCCGTCGTCGAGGATATCATCACCACCGGCGGATCCGTCCGTCTCGTGCTCGAGACGATCGCGCGCGCCGGGGCCGAATGTGTCGCTGTGGGTTGCCTGATCGATCGTTCAGAGGGCGCGCGCTTCCCCGTGCCGTTTCACTCGATCGCCACTCTCTCTCTTCCGGCATACGACGAAGGCTCCTGCCCGTTGTGCGCCGCGGGGAAACCGATCGACGCGCCGGGGAGCCGCGGGCTCTCAGCCCGCTGATCCGCCGTTCCCGGCCCGGCGCGCACGCACGCTTCCGACGATTCCGACGGCCAGTGCCACCAGAGTGAGAGGCATTACCACGAACAGCAGCATGCGCTGGTAACCGGGCAGGGTCGGATGATGCGTGGCGGAGAGAACGATGTACGCCATGTAGAGCCCGTAATACAGGACGAAGAGTGCGCCCTCCATGCGTGTGATGACTCCGCGTGTCCAGAAGACGGGAATGCAGACGAGCGCGACCGCGAGCATGATCGGCATGTCGAAGCGAATGACCTTCGGTGAGATGTCGAGGCCCCCGGCAATGATCGCCGCGATGCCGAGTACCGCCAGCAGGTTGAAGATATTGCTTCCGACGATGTTCCCGACTGCAATGTCACGCTCGCCGCGCATCGACGCGAGAATCGAAGTGGCGACTTCCGGCAGCGATGTGCCGATCGAAACGATCGTGAGCGAGATCACGAGTTCACTGACGCCCAGGGAGCGCGCGAAGGCGACGGCGCTGTCGACGAACAGCGGAGTACCTGCGAAGAGGGCCGCGAGCCCGGAGCCCAGCATCAGGCAGGCAATCAGAATGCCCGCTCTCGTTTTCGGCTTGTCGCCGTACTCTTCCAGGTATTCGCCCGTTTTCACTTTCTCCTTCCGGCCCAGGAAGAAAACCGCGCCGATGTAGCCCAGAAGCAGCACGACGAAAAAGATCCCGTCACGCGCGTCGAGTCGGCCGTCGAGACTGAGCGCGAACGTGATGGCGCTCACCGCGATCATGAGCGGCACGTCGAGCCGGATCAGCTGGCGGGCGACCATGAGCGGCGTAACGAGCGCGGAGAGGCCGAGAATCAGCAGCACGTTCAGAATGTTGCTTCCGACGATGTTGCCGACGGATATATCGGCATGACCTTCTCTCGCGGCGTTGATGGATACGGCGAGTTCGGGCGAAGCCGTGCCGAAAGCAACGACGGTCAGGCCGATCACGAGAGGGGGGACGCCGAGCGCGGACGCGATTTTTACGGAGCCTCGCACGAGGAGCTCTGCGCCGCCTATGATCATCACGAGCCCGGCGATAAATGAGAATACTGATTCCAAACGTTCCTCCGATCGTCGAGCCGAACAGTCTAGCTGTTCGCCGAACCGACCGCCTCCTTCATTGTTGCGAATCCTTCTCTCTCGAGAATAGTCAGCAGCCGGCGCACGATCGATCGGACGACTCCCGGTCCTTCGTATACGAGAGACGTGTAGATCTGGAGAAACGAAGCGCCGGCGCGGATCCGCTCGAACGCGTCTTCCCCTGTGAAGATTCCGCCCACGGCAATCAGGGGGACACTGCCGCCGGTGATACGCGCCGCGCGCACGAGGGCCGCTTCCGCCCGTGCGGCAAGCGGTCGTCCGGAGAGCCCGCCGGCCTGCGCCCGGTGTTCTCCCAGCGACGAATGATCGATTGTCGTGTTCGTGAGAATCAGTCCGTGCGCTCCGTTTTCGATCGAAACGCCCGCGGCTTCTTCCAGCTCTCCCGGCCCGAGGTCGGGGGAGAGCTTGCAGAACACCGGCGGAGGACTCTCCTTGTCGCACAGCGCCGTTTTCACGGCGGTCAGAATCGCGCGCAGGTCGCGCCCTGACTGCAGGTCTCTGAGCCCCGGCGTGTTCGGCGAGCTCACGTTCACCACGAAGTAGTCCGCCACTCCCGCAAGCCGCTGCGCCAGAGCGGCGTAGTCGCCCGGCGCTTCTTCGGGCGGCGTTTCGCGCTGTTTCCCCAGATTGATACCGACCGGAACGGGCTGCTCTTTGCCCTGCAGGCGCTCCAGCAGGGAGGCGGCCCCCTCGTTGTTGAACCCGAGCCGGTTCACGAGCGCCCGTTCGTCGGGGAATCGGAACAGGCGCGGGCGATCATTACCGGGCTGCGCGCGCGGCGTGACCGTACCGACTTCGATCGAAGAAAAGCCGAGCCTCGCAAGCGGACCGATCCAGCGCCCGTTCTTGTCGAAGCCCGCGGCGAGGCCCACGGGGTGCGCGAATCGGAGGCGCGGATCGCCGAGATCGGTCGCGAGCAGAGGGCTGTCCGGCATCGAAACGGGGGGGAGTATCGGCAGTAACCGGGTGGCGAGGGTGTGGGCCTTTTCCGCGTCCATCCGGAACAGAAAAGGTCGTACCCAATGGGAATAGAAGCTCGTCATAATGGGCTGCTAAGGGTATCATGCTCTCTTGGCTTCGGCATTGACTTTAGAGGGCGAGGCCGCTAACATTTCCTATTTCAACCGCTTGAATGGATTCTGGGAGTATAGATGAGAAGCATATGTGTGGTCGGGACGGGGTACGTCGGTCTCGTGACCGGAACGTGTCTGGCCGACTTCGGGAACCAGGTCGTCTGCGTCGATATCGACGAGTCGAAAATCACCCAGCTTCGTGAAGGGAAGATTCCGTTCTACGAGCCCGGGCTGAAGGAAATGGTTCTCCGCAATCACGATACCGGTCGCCTGACGTTCGATACGTCGCTCGAAGAGGGCGTGAAGCGCTCCGAGGTGATTTTTATCGCCGTCGGGACCCCCTCTGACGACTCCGGGCACGCGGACCTCAAGTACGTCCGCGGTGTGGCGGAAGAGATCGCGAAGGCGATGAACGGATACAAGGTGATCGTGACGAAGAGCACCGTGCCCACGGGTACGGGGTCGCTCATCGAATCCATCATCAAGGAACATCAGACCGAACCGCACGAGTTCGCGATCGTTTCGAATCCGGAGTTTCTCCGCGAGGGGAGCGCCATCGAGGATTTCATGCATCCGGATCGCATCGTGATCGGGACCGAGTCGCCGCGTGCGATGGAAGTCATTTCGAAGGTGTACGAACCGCTCTATCTGCTCGAGACGCCGATCGTAAAGACGAACGTCGCAACCGCCGAAATGATCAAATACGCCTCGAACGCGTTTCTCGCGACCAAGATTTCGTATATCAATGAAATGGCGAACATCTGCGAAAGAGTCGGAGCGGATGTCGGGATCGTGTCGCAGGCCATGGGGCTCGACAAGCGGATCGGGCCCAAGTTTCTGCACGCGGGCGCCGGCTACGGCGGCTCCTGCTTCCCGAAAGACACGAAGGCGCTCGTTTACTTCGGCCAGAAGGCGGGTTACCTGCCGCGGATCGTACAGGCCGTGATCGAAGTGAACGAAGAGCGCAGCGGCTATCTTGCTGAAAAAGTGAAGGCGGCAATCGGCGGTTCACTGAAGGGAAAAACCGTGGGCATGCTCGGGCTTTCGTTCAAGCCGAACACGGACGACATCCGCGATTCTCCCGCGCTGGCGCTGGCGTCGACATTGCTCGACGCGGGGTGCCGCGTGCAGGCGTTCGATCCCGTTTCGGCTGAACTTGCGAAAGCCGAAGTAGGCGGGCTCGATCTGCGTGCCTCGATCGGCGAGACGCTCGACGGCGCCGACTGTCTGATACTCATGACCGAATGGAACGAGTTCCGCGATCTCGATCTCAAGGATCTTCGTTCGCGCATGAACGCGCCGGTCTTTCTCGATTTTCGTAACGTTTACGAACCCCGCAAGGTCCGAGACGCCGGGTTCGAATATCATTCCGTTGGAAGAGTGTAAGAGGTGATTGCATGCGCGTCCTGGTAACGGGGGGAGCCGGTTTTCTCGGATCCCACCTTTGCGATCTGCTCCTGAACGAGGGGCATGATGTGATCGCAATGGATAATTTGATCACGGGAAATCCCGACAACGTCGCTCGTCATATGAGCAATCCGAAGTTTCAGTTCGTGCATCAGGACGTTTCGCAGTTCGTATATGTGGAAGGCGCGGTCGACGGGATTCTGCATTTCGCTTCGCCCGCGAGTCCGATCGATTATCTGGAACTGCCGATTCAGACGCTCAAGGTCGGCGCGCTCGGTACGCATAACGCTCTCGGCCTCGCGAAGGCGAAGGGTGCCCGGATCATTCTGGCGTCGTCATCGGAAGTCTATGGAGATCCGCTGATTCATCCGCAGGAAGAGTCCTACTGGGGGAACGTCAACCCGATCGGACCCCGCGGCGTTTACGACGAAGCGAAGCGTTTCGCGGAAGCGATGGTGATGGCGTATCACCGCGCGCACGGTGTCGATACGGGGATCGTGCGCATTTTCAACACGTACGGGCCGCGCATGCGCGCCAACGACGGGCGCGTGGTGCCCACGTTCATCGTGCAGGCGCTCGCCGGCAAGCCGCTGACGGTCTTCGGCGACGGTTCGCAGACGCGATCCTTCTGCTACGTGACCGACCTCGTGCGAGGGATCTACAAGCTGCTGATGTCCGATGAGGTAAATCCCGTCAACATCGGCAACCCCACGGAAATGACGATCGGCAAGTTCGCCGAGAACGTGCTCGAGCTCACGGAGAGCGAGTCGTCGATCGTCTACAAAGATCTGCCGCAGGACGATCCGAAAGTAAGACAACCGAATATCGGTCGCGCCAGGCAGACTCTCGGATGGGAGCCGGAAGTGCCCCTCTCGGAAGGCCTGGCGCACACGGTCGAGTATTTCAAGAAAGTCGTCGCCGCGAAGTAATCTCGAACACACCCCGCGACAGAGTCCGGCTCCGGACGCGCTCCTGGCGCGCGCCGGCAACCGGTTGCGCGAGGAGGCTCCGTGCCGTCCCCCAAAATGAAGATCCCCATGTTGAAGCTGGTCGATCAGCACGCCCCGCTCCGGGCCCGTATTCTGAGCGAAATCGATCGCCTGCTGCAGACCGGCCAGTTCGTCCTTGGCGAGCCGGTTGCGGCGTTCGAAGAACGCGTGGCCGCCTATCTCGGCGTCAGGCACGCGATCGGTGTCGCATCAGGTACGGATGCGCTGATGCTCGCGTTTCGATCAGCCGGTGTCGGGCCGGGCGACGAGGTCATCACCCCGCCGTTCTCGTTCTTCGCCATCAGCGAAGCGATCGAACTGGTCGGCGCCGAGGTCGTGTTCGCTGATCTTCGCGAAGGCACGTACCTGATGGATCCCGATCGTGCGATGGAAGCCGTTACGGAACGCACCCGCGCCATCGTCCCCGTCCATCTTTACGGGCACCCGATGGATCTCGCGCCGCTCAAACGGGCGCTCGACGACCGCGCGCAGAGCGCGAAGAACGCGAACACCGCGAAGAGCATCGCCGTGATCGAAGACGCCGCGCAGGCGTTCGGCGCTTCGCATCGAGGTACGAAGGTCGGCGCGCTGGGCGACCTCGCGACGTTTTCGTTCTATCCCACGAAGAATCTCGGCGGCTGTGGCGACGGCGGCCTCATTACGACTGACGATGACGATCATGCGGCGGAAATTCGGATGCTGCGGGATCATGGTCAGACTGAGAAGTACGTGCACGGCTCGTTCGGCTGGAACAGCCGGCTCGACGCGATTCAGGCCGTGATTCTGAGCGCGAAACTCGATCACATCGACGAGTGGAACGACGGGCGACGCCGCGTTGCCGCCCAGTATCGCGCGCTGCTCGCGGATCTTCCCGCGGGGCTTCCGCCCGCGGGCGACAACAGCGTTTCCGTCTATCATCAATTCGCAATGCGGGTGCCCGACCGGGACTCGCTCATGGCATATCTCGCGGAGGCGGGCATCGCTTCCGCGCTTCACTATCCCCGGTGCCTGCATCAGCAGCCTGCGTACCAGCGCTCCTTCGGGAGCTTCCCGGTCGCGGAGCGAACCGCAGCCGAGGTCTTGTGCCTTCCGATCTATCCGGAACTGACCGAAGACGAAGTGAGCTACATCGCGGAGACGATTCGCGATTGGTTTCATGAAACGAAGGGGGACGCACAGTCCTCCCGTCAGGAGAACCGTTCATGGGGCGAGCGTTAATCACAGGGGGCGCCGGTTTTATCGGCTCCCACCTTGCAGAACGACTTCTTGAAATGGGGGAGGGGGTCACGATTATCGATGACCTCTCCACCGGATCTTTTCAGAACATCGCACATCTCGAAGGGCATCCCCGGTTCAAATACGTGATCGACACGATTTTGAACGAGGCGGTCGTCGGCGAACTGATCGCCGAGGCCGACGTCGTTTACCACCTCGCGGCGGCCGTGGGCGTGGCGTATGTGATCGAGAACATATTGAAGTCGCTCCAGATCAATATTCGCGGCACGGAAATCATCTTCGAGCAGGCGAATCGGTACAAGCGCAAGGTCGTGCTCTTTTCGACATCCGAAGTCTATGGAAAGTCGGAGGAGTTTCCCTTTCATGAAGAGCAGGATCGCCTGCTCGGGCCCACGACGATCAACCGGTGGTCGTACGCCGTCGCGAAGTCCGTCGACGAAATCCTGGCGCTCGCGTATCACCGCGAAAAGAAGCTCCCGATTCTGGTGGTCCGCTGCTTCAACACGGTCGGGCCGCGCCAGACCGGGCAGTACGGGATGGTTCTTCCCCGGTTTGTGCGGCAGGCGCTCCTGGAGCAGCCGTTGATCGTATTCGGCGACGGCAAACAGAGCCGCTGCTTCTCGTCCGTGTACGATGTGGTACGCGGCGTGATCGACCTCGCGAACGCGGAAGACTGCTGGGGCGAGATCTTCAACATCGGCTCGCCGAACGAAATCACGATTCTCGACCTCGCGAAGAAGGTTCTGCAGTTCACGGGCTCCTCTTCGACGATCGAGTTCCTTCCCTACGACAAGGCCTACGAACGCGGCTTCGAAGATATGCGCAGGCGCGTGCCGGATCTCACAAAGATCAACAAGGCAATCGGTTACGAGGCATCGGTCGGACTGGACGAACTGGTGAAAAGCGTGATCGAGTACTTCGAGAATTAGGAGCGACGGTACCCCATTAGTCCTTGACACCCTCTCGGCCCCTTCCTACAGTAGGGCGGTTCGTGCTCAGAAAGGAAACGGGGCTCCATTTGATTTCCTATACCCTCCTGTTCCTGGTCGCGGGAGTTTCTGTACTCTCGCTGACCCCCAGGATCATTCGTGCGGCCCATCGCTGGGGCTTTCTCGATATACCCAGCGCCAGGAAGATCCATCAGAATCCCACTCCTCTGCTCGGGGGGATGGCGATATTCGCGGGTTTCCTCGCGTCCTTTCTGATCGGGATCCGGCTTTCGTCCACCGCTTTCTCCTTCCCGCTCGTCGGATTCCTGCTCGGGGCCACCTGGGTCTTTCTGATCGGGCTGATCGACGACAAGCGGAGCCTCGGCCCGGTGGCCAAGCTCGGCGGGCAGCTCGTGGCCTGCGGCCTGCTGTTCTTTTCCGGCAATACGAACGGCCTGATTACCAACGCTCCGCTCGACGTGCTTCTGTCGTTCGTCTGGGTCGTGGGCCTCATGAACGCGCTCAACTTCCTCGATAATATGGACGGCCTGGCGACCGGGATCACGTTTCTCGCAAGCATGGCGTTCTTCATTCTGTTTCTGATTCAGGGGCAGGTCATGCCCGCGGTGATCGCGATCGGACTGGCGGGCTCGGCGCTTGCTTTCCTGCGTTTCAATTTTCATCCGGCTTCGATCTTTCTCGGTGACGCCGGTTCTCTGCTCTACGGGTACGTGCTCGCCACGCTCGGCCTCATGTCGACCTGGCACCAGGAGTCGTATCTGAGCCTGTTCGCGCCGATTCTGATTCTGGGCTACCCGATCTTCGACGTCAGTTTCGTCGTGCTCACACGGATTGCGCGCGGTTCGCATATTGCGCAGGCGGGGAAAGACCATTCGACTCATCGTATCGGCACGCTGCTCGACAACGTCCGCGGGACCGCGTGGGTCGTCTATGCCGCGTGCTTCCTGCTGGCCGCCGTCGGCATTACGCTTTCGATGACCCGCGATCTCGCGCTCCATTTCTCCGTTCTGATCCTCATCGCATTCCTCTTTCTGCTCTCGGGGACGCTCCTTTCGCGCGTACCGATTCAGGAGAGAGCCGCCGATTGACGCCCCCGCGGTGTCGTGCTAACTTCGCTGTCCGGCCTATCTTGAACTGCATCCAGGACCAATCAGGATCCGGGGAGAACACGTGAACCGGAATCGTTCCCAGGAAGAATGGCAGCGCGCCCGGCGGGTTCTCGCCGGCGGCGTGAACAGTCCCGTGCGGGCTTTCGGCGCGGTGGGGGGAGAGCCGATCTTCTTCGAATCCGGCGACGGCGCCATCGTGCGCGATGTCGACGGAAACGAATACATCGATTATGTGCTTTCCTGGGGCCCGCTGATCCTCGGGCACCGTCATCCTGCCGTCATCCGCGCTCTGGAACTCGCACTGACGCGGGGCACCACGTTCGGCGCCCCGACGATCGCCGAAAGTGATCTCGCCGAAGTGCTTATCGCCTGCACGCCCTCGCTGGAGGTCGTCCGCATGGTGTCTTCGGGCACGGAGGCCACGATGAGCGCGATTCGCCTTGCGCGCGGAGTCACGGGCAGAGACGGCATCGTCAAGTTCGACGGCTGCTATCACGGCCACGCCGACGCCCTGCTCGTGGCCGCCGGATCGGGCGCGGCGACACTTTCGATTCCCGGAAGCCGAGGCGTACCGCAGCGCGCGGTGGAGCACTCGCACGTGGTGCCTTTTAACGACGGTGACGCCGTCAAGAAGCTGCTGCGCGATCGAGGGGACGAAATCGCCGTGGTCGTGGTCGAGCCCGTTGCGGGAAACATGGGCCTCGTGCCTCCGGAGCCGGGCTTCCTGGCGCTTCTCCGCGCGGAGACGGAGCGGGCGGGAACGCTGCTGCTGTTCGACGAGGTCATGACCGGGTTTCGTCTGGGGCTTTCGTCGGCCCAGGGCCGTTTCGGGGTCACGCCCGACCTGACCGCTCTCGCGAAAGTCGTCGGGGGCGGGCTGCCGCTCGGGGCTTATGGCGGGAGCGCGGCGATCATGAAACATCTCGCGCCGGACGGTGCCGTCTATCAGGCGGGCACGCTGTCGGGAAATCCGCTCGCGGTCACTGCCGGACTCGCCACCGTAAGGGAGCTGCGCGCGCGCGATCCCTACGCCGCGATCGAAAAGAGCGCCGGCGTGCTCGAAGAGGGGCTGCTCGCGGCCGCGAAAGGGGCGGGAGTCCCTGTGCGGATCCAGCGCGAAGGGACGATGATGTCGCTCTTCTTTCGCGAGGGCCCCGTCCGCGATTACGAGGACGCGAAATCAGCCGATCAGGAACGCTTCGCACAGTTCCATCGCGGCATGCGGGATCGCGGGATCTACTTGCCACCGTCCCAGTTCGAAGCTTACTTTCTTTCCACGGAACATGGCGAAGCGGAAATCGCACGCACGATCGACGCGGCCGCCGCGACCTTCGCCGACATCGCCACCGGGCGATCGTAACGAAACCGATTTCAGAGGAGAATTCGATTGCTGGATCCCGCACTGATCCGGAGAGAACCCGACGCGGTCAAGGCCGCGATCGAACGCAAGGGGGATCACGCGAACGTCGACGAATGGCTTTCGCTCGACGGAAAGCGCCGCAATCTTCTGCAGGAAGTGGAAGAGCTGAAGAGCGTGCGCAATCGCGTGAGCGAACAGATCGGCGCGCTGAAGCGAGACCGGAAGGACGCGGATGAGCCGATCGCCGAAATGAAAGTGGTCTCGCAGAAGATCGCGGCGATGGACGCCGACCTTCGTGTTCTCGAAGAACAGATTTACGAAATTTCGATCCGCATCCCGAATCTGCCTGACGATTCCGTTCCGGTGGGAGACGAATCCGCGAACCGCACGGAACGCGAGTGGGGCACGCCGGCGGAACTTCCGTTCGAAGCGAAAACGCACTGGGAGCTCGGCGAGGCGCTCGGCATTCTCGACTTCGTGCGCAGCGCAAAGCTCTCAGGATCCGGGTTCTCGCTCTACTGGGGCGATGGCGCGGCACTTCAAAGGGCGCTCATCCGTTTCATGATCGATCTGCATACGAAAGATCACGGCTACGAAGAAGTCTATACGCCGTTTCTCGTATCGCGCGAGAGCATGTTCGGCACGGGTCAGCTTCCGAAGATGGAAGAGGATATGTATCAGTGCCGCGACGACGAGCTGTTTCTGATCCCGACGGCCGAAGTTCCGATTACGAACGCGCACGGGGATGAAATCTTCGACGACGCGGACCTGCCCCGGCGGTATGTCGGGTATACGGCCTGCTTTCGCAGGGAATCGGGTTCGGCGGGCAAGGAAACACGCGGCCTGAACCGCATGCACCAGTTCGACAAAGTGGAACTCGTGCGCTTCGAGCGGACGGAGGATTCGTACGCCGCGCTCGAGGAACTGCTCGGCCATGCGGAAGAAGTGCTGAAACGACTGGAGCTGCCGTATCGGGTTTTAACGCTGGCCACGGGAGATCTTTCGTTTGCGGCCGCCAAGACGTATGACATCGAAGTGTGGGCCCCCGGGCAGAAACGATGGCTCGAAGTGTCGTCCTGTTCGAACTTCCTCGACTTTCAGGCGCGGCGCGCGAAAATCCGCTACCGCGTCGCCGACCGGAAAGAGAACCGCTACGTGCATACGCTGAACGGATCCGGACTCGCGCTGCCCCGTCTCTTCATCGCCGTGCTGGAAACGTATCAGCAGGCGGACGGCTCGATCGCGATCCCGGCCGCCCTTCGTCCGTATCTCGACGGACGCCGCGCTCTGACCGGCAGGGATACCTAGCACGTGGCTGCACAGGAATACCAGAGCAGCACTCGTACCGTTTCCTCCACGCTGCTCCGCGCCTACATCTTTCTCGGCAGCGGCTTCATCATTCTGATGTTGTTCTTCTATACGAATCACATGATCGATCGACTCGAGAAGGAATCGGAGGTACTGAGCCAGATTTTCGCGCGCTTCTGTGCCGCGACGATCGTTCCGGCCGCGCAGGGCGACGCGATCTCCGGTGTCTTCAGCGACGTGATCGAGCAGATTCCGTTTCCCGTGATCGTGACCGACCAGCGGGGTGTTGCCTGGACCTGGCACGGGATCCCCGACAAGCTCGGCGGCATCAGCGTCAAGATCGACGAGGTCTCCTATCAGGATTTCCTCGTGACAGACGCGACCGAACCGCCTCCGGGCCCGATGCGCGAAGTGCTGAAACTCGCGCAGAAGTTCGACGACATGCACCCGCCGATCCCGTTCTACGATCCCGCGAGCGGACAGGTGTTCGGGCACGTTCACTACGGCAATTCTCCGATCGTCGACGAACTGCGCTATCTGCCGCTCATTCAGGCGATCGTGCTCGGCATATTCGTACTGCTCGGGTATCTGGGCTATCGGGGGATCAAGGAAGGCGAGCAGCGTTCGATCTGGCTCGGCATGGCGAAGGAAACGGCGCATCAGCTCGGTACACCGATTTCGTCGCTGATGGGATGGCTGCACCTGCTTCGCGAGAAGAAGGACGGCACCGGCTCCTCGACCGTCGATATGGGAGAGATCGTGGTCGAGATGGAAGAGGACGTGAACCGTCTGAAC
Organism: Candidatus Eiseniibacteriota bacterium; assembly: GCA_029262235.1. Lineage (GTDB taxonomy): Bacteria > Orphanbacterota > Orphanbacteria > Orphanbacterales > Orphanbacteraceae > JABDJQ01. The sequence continues at coordinate 538,386 of JAJCZU010000002.1, forward strand.
AAGATCGCGTATCGCTTCTCGAACATCGGTTCGCTTCCGGCGCTCAAGATGGAAGAAGTGAACGACGTGCTTTCCGCGTCGCTCGACTATCTTCGCAAACGGTTCGATCGTGTGGGCCGCGACATCACGCTGATCGAGGATCTGCAGCAGGTTCCTCCCTGCAATGTGAACCGCGAGCTGCTGGAGTGGGTGATCGAAAATCTATTCCGCAATTCGATCGACGCGCTGGCGGAAAAGGGAGGAACCATCACGGTCCGGACCGGGTTGAATTCACAGGGCAGCGTGACGATTGCGTTCGAAGATGATGGACGCGGCATGTCGCCGTCGGAACAGTCGCGGGCGTTCAGCCCCGGGTTCAGTACGAAGCGCCGCGGCTGGGGTCTCGGCCTCGCCCTCTGCAAGAGGATCATAGAAGATTATCACGGGGGCAAGATCGCAATCGAACGAAGCCAGGCCGGTCTCGGCACGTTGTTCGTGATCACGCTTCCCGCGTAAAAAGGAATCCATGAACGAGACCGCCACGTCGAAACGAATCCTCTGGGCCGACGACGAAATCGCGCTGCTCAAACCCCACGTTCTGTTTCTCCGGGCCCGCGGCTACGATGTGACCACTGTCACCTCGGGTGACGAGGCGGTCGATCTCGTGCGCGAGTCCAGGTTCGACGCCGTTCTGCTCGATGAGATGATGCCGGGGCGCGACGGCCTGTCGACGCTCGAGGGCATCAAGGAGTTCGACGAGTCGATCCCCGTCATCATGATCACGAAGAGCGAGGAAGAAGAGCTCGTCGATACGGCGATTCGAAAACGCATCAATGATTATCTGTTGAAGCCCGTGAATCCTGTGCAGATCCTGAGCGCGCTGCGACGCGTACTCGATCGCGACAAGATCGAACAGAACCAGGTTACGCAGGACTACCTTGCCGAGTTCAATCGCATTCGCGCGGCGGCGCACATGGCCGACTGGCGTGAGTGGATCGATATTCACAAGACGCTCAGTCGCTGGGATATCGAGTTCGAGCGGTTTCGCGACATCGGCCTCAAACAGACACACGCCGATGTGCACAAGGAGATGAACGCCGAGTTCTCACGCTTCGTGCAGAAAAACTACAAGGGATGGGTGCAGGACGGGGACGGACCACACATGTCCCCCGACCTCTTTCGTGAGTACGTGATCCCCTCGCTTCGGAAGAACGAGAAGGTCTATTTCATCGTGATCGACTGCATGCGGCTCGATCACTGGTACGCGCTCGAGACTTTGCTGGAGCCGTACTTCCATACGCGGACCGATTACTATTATTCCATCCTTCCCACCGCGACCCCCTATTCGAGGAACGCGATCTTCGCCGGCCTCTATCCTGACGACATCGCGAAGAAACACCCGCAATGGTGGAAGGAAGGAACGAACGACGAGAAGAGTCTGAACCGCAACGAAAACGAACTCATGAACGCGCAGCTGAAGCGCGAGCATGTCGAGCTGCCGCGCCAGCCGAAGTACATCAAGATCTACAATGCGGACGAGGCGAACATGCATCGCAAGCAGGTGTCGTCGCTTTTTTCGATTCCGCTCGTGGCGATGGTGTTCAACTTCGTCGATATTTTCGCGCACGGTCGTTCCGATTCCGAAATTCTGCAGGAGCTCGCGCCGGATGAAGCGGCGTTCCGCTCCGTGATGGAGTCGTGGTTCAAGCACTCGGCGCTTTTCGAGATTCTGCGCGCCATTTCCTCGCAGGACGCGAAAGTCTTCATCACAACCGATCACGGATCCGTCATCTGCCGGAAGTCGGCCACCGTGTACGGGAACAAACAGGCATCGACGAACCTTCGCTACAAGTACGGAGTGAATCTGAACTGCGAGGACGCGAAGCAGGTCGTGAAAGTGGACGATCCCGCGGATTATCGACTGCCCGCCGACGGACTCGGCAAGAACTATATCTTCGCAAAAGAGAGTTACTACTTCGTTTACCCGACGAATTTCCACGAATACGAGCGTCAGTTCCGCAATACGTTTCAGCATGGCGGGATCTCGATGGAAGAGATGATCCTGCCGATCGCCACGTTGACGCCGAAACGGTCATGACCCCGGTTATCACACGGAAACGGCGCAGCCGCTCACCGGATGAAACGGAATCCCTCGCCGGCGCGCTCGGTGCGCGTCTCGGGCCCGGTGATCTTGTGGCCCTGATCGGCGATCTCGGCGCGGGAAAGACCGTTTTCGCGCGCGGGCTCGGTGCCGGGCTCGGTGTGATGTCGGGCGTCAAATCGCCGACCTTCGTTCTTGTGCGCGAATACGCCGGACGCTGCCCGGTGCTGCACGCGGATGCGTACCGACTGGACGGGGAGTCGGACTGGGAAGGCCTGGGGCTCGATGAGCGACAGGCGGACTCGGTCGTCATCGTCGAATGGGCTGACCGGGTTCTCGATCACATGGGGGCACCGGCCGTGACGGTTCGCATCGAGGACGGGGCTACTGACGAGGAGCGGTTTCTTACGGTGACCGGTCCGTCGTCGCTGCTCGAGGGGCTCTTCGAAACGGGTGAGGGCTGACTTCGTGAAACTGATTCTTGCGATTGAAACGTCTTCGCGCTTCTCGAGCGTGGCCATTGCCGGCCCGCAGGGCCTGATCGGGGAGCGGGCGGAAGAAGACGGCGGTCGAACCGAGAATATTCAGCGGATGATTGCCGATCTCTTCAGGGCACACGGGAGAGAGCCGGGGATGATCGACGGTGTGGCGGTTTCGATCGGCCCGGGTTCCTTTACCGGAACACGCATCGGCCTGGCGGTCGCGAAAGGAATCGCGCTCGCGAACGCGTGCCCTCTCGTCGGCGTCCCTGTTCCGCACGCGCTCGCAACGGAAGCGGACCCCGGGCGTGAGTGCGAGGTCTGGCTCGATGTCGGCCGCGGTGAAGTGTATCGAACGCTCGTTCGCGGCGCCGTGACACTCGAGGAAGGGCGTACCGTGCCGGTCGACGAATGCCTGGCAACGGATCAGGGACCGGACGCCCGACTCCTGATCGGCAGCGGTGCGGAAAAGTACAGAGCGCGCATTCTGGAACGGTGGCCGAAGCGGGCCGTCGCGAAACGGGGGGCGAACGAGTCGCGCGCGCGCACAATCGCCTCGATCGGGCGTGCCCTGATCCTCGCGGACGAGGGTGGGGAGTGGCGATCCCTCGAGCCCGCATATGCGCGCCCCGCCGACGCCAAGCTGCCGAAAAACGGGCCCGCCGCCCGAAAAACGGGGAAGGGGACGCGTTGACCGGGGAAGGGATCGTGCTGAGGCCGATGGAGAGCGCGGATCTTCCTGCCGTTGGTGGGCTCGAAAACGATCTCTTTACCGAGCCATGGCCCGCCTCTATATTTGAACGGGAAATCGCGGACCGCCAGGGAAGCTGGACTGTTGTCGGGCTTCGCGACGATCGGATCGTCTGCTACGCGGTCGCGTGGCTCGGTACGGCAGAGCTTCACATCGCCAATCTGGCCGTGGCCGCTCACGAGCAGGGAAAGGGCGTCGGCGCATGGCTTCTCGACCGCGCGCTCGAACGGGGTCGTGAGGCCGGGTGCCTCTACGCCACACTCGAAGTGCGCGTGAGCAACGAGCGCGCGATCCGGCTCTATGAGAAGCGGGGGTTTCGGGGTGTCGCGATGCAGCATGGTTACTACGTGGATGACGGCGAAGATGCACTCGTGATGTGGGCGGATCTGATTCCGGCCCATGGAGAAGAGCAGGATGGCCTGGTTTAAAAAACGTGATCGCGGTGTGAAGGCTGAACGGAAGAGAAATCTTCCTGACGGGCTCTGGCTTCGCTGTGAGTATTGCGGCGCGATTCTCTATAAGAAGGAACTCGAGCGGAATCTGTGGACCTGCGACAGCTGCGGATTTCATTTCCGCATTCGTGCCAGGAACTACATCGACATTCTACTCGACCAAGGTTCGTTCCGTGAGATGGACGCGGGAATCAAGCCGCTCGATCCTCTCAAGTTCAAAGACACTAAAAAGTACGCAGATCGCATCAAGACGTACCAGGCCAAGACCGGAATGAACGAAGCGATCCTTTCGGGCAGCGGAGAAATCGACGGACGCCAGGTCAGTATCGCGGTTCTCGAATTCGCGTTCGGGGGCGGAAGCCTCGGCTCGGTGATGGGGGAGAAGATCGTGCGCGCGATCCGCCGCGCCATCAAGACGAACTCTCCGTTTCTGATCGTGAACAGTTCAGGCGGCGCCCGTATGCAGGAGGGAATCCTTTCTCTGATGCAGATGGCGAAGGTCAGCGTGATGCTGGCGCGACTGCATGAAGCGCACCTGCCGTTCATTTCCATTCTGACCCATCCGACGACGGGAGGGGTGAGCGCGAGCTTCGCGTTTCAGGGCGACCTCATTCTTGCCGAGCCGAAAGCCCTGATCGGATTCGCGGGCCCCCGCGTCATCCAGCAGACGATCGGGCAGGAGCTGCCCGAAGGCTTTCAGCGTTCCGAGTTCCTGATGGATCACGGCCAGATCGACCGGATCGTCAATCGCAAGGAGCTCAAGGAGACCGTGTCGTCGCTCCTTTCCTATCTCCCCTCTCCCGCACCGGTGCTCGGGTTCGAGGAGAAAGCAAGGGCCCTCGAGAAGTCGTGAGGTTCACTCTCGCGATTACCGTTGCCCTGCTGCTGTTCCCCGCAATCTCCCTGTCTCAGGACTTCGACGGGGAGGACGTCTACCTTTCCAGCGATTCCGTTTCCATTCAGATGTTCGGCAGCGGCGAAACCGTGTCGAATCTCGTAGGCCGCGTTCGCTTCCTCGACCGGGACCGCAAGATCTTCGCGCGCTCCGCCCGCGCGATCTGGCGGGAGGACGCCGCGCATCTTCGCCTGCTCGGACGGGCCGAAATCTATCGCGATCAGAACTGGATCCAGGGGCCTGTTGCGGAGATCGACCTGGACGCGGAGCGCATGACCCTTCCGAACGGCGCGTTTGTCGTGCAGGGGCATCAGACGATTCAAGCGAACCGCGCCGTCTTCCGGATCGGGCTCGCGGAGGAAAAGAACGACGTGATCATCTTCCGGGGTGAAGTCACGGTGATCGACAGCGCTCTCTATATGGACACGGATTCCCTCGACGTTTTTCCCGGGCGCGATGAAGCGGTCGCCCGCGGTTCCGTTCTTCTCGATCTCTACAAGCAGAACTATCGTGTGCGCGGAAGCAAGGCGCTGTTCGATTCGTCGCGGGTTACCGTGACAGGCGACCCGGTGCTCGAGGAGCTCGACTCGCTTCGTGAAGTGGCCGGTCGCATTACGGGCGACACGATCTGGATCTATCCGAACGAAGACCGCGTCGAGGCCAGTGGCCGCTCTCTCAGCGACTACCGCGGCCTCAGGACATCCGCGGCGCGCACCGACTTCAGCGCCGAGGAACGACGCGTCATTCTGCGCGGCGCGCCCGAGCTCCAGCATGAGGGCGAAACGATGCGCGGGGACGTGATCGAAGTGTATTTCGCGAAAGAGGAAGATCGTATCGAACGCGTGGTTCTGATCGGAAACGGCGAGTTGCTCTCCGAGAAGATCGACTCGACGGTGGTGGAACGTTCGACGGCCCGAGGCGATTCGATCGTGCTGCACTTTACGGACGGTGAGCTGACGCGGACCGAAGTGATCGGGAGCGCGTCGAGCGAACGCTCCTGGGAGAGTGCGGGACGAAACGAGAGGGAAACGACGGAAGCAACGGGCGACACGATCCGCTTCGCGATCGAGAAGTCGGCGCTGAAACGTGTGGACGTGCTCGGGAACGCGGTCGGCTCGAACACGGACGCGGCGATCGACGCGACTCCCGAAGAGCTGGAAGTGAGCCGCGTGAAGTACACAGGGCAGAGTATGACGTATGAAGTGGATCGCAACCGCCTGTCTCTGATCGGTACCGCGCACGTGCAGAAGCAGGATACGTCTCTCGACGCGGATCATATCCGCTACGATCTCGACCGCGCCGTCATGACCGCGATCGGGGGGCCGAAGCTGATTGACGCCGGCGAAGAGGTGGACGGCGAGCGCATGATTTATCAGGTCGATCTCGGACAGGGCACGATCTACAAGGGAGTGACTGCGTACGAAAACGGAATCTGCCGGGGCGAACGGATTCTGCGCGTCGGAGAGAAGACGCTCCTGCTTCAGAACGGCATGTACACGAGCTGCGACCTCGAGCATCCGCACTATTTCTTCGGAGCGAAGGAAATGAAGATCTACCTCGACGACAAGACGATCGTGCGCCCCATTGTGCTCCATATCGCGGACGTTCCGGTTTTCGCGCTGCCGTTCTACATGTTCCCGATCAAGGGGGGGCGTTCGAGCGGATTCATCCTGCCGCAGATCGAATTCGGGTTCTCAGAGAGCCGCGGCCGCTTCATTCGAAACGGCGGCTATTACTGGGCGATCAACGATTACATGGACATGACGGTGCGCGCTGACTGGTTTGAGAACTCGACCTGGACGGGCTACCTGGACGGCCGGTACAAGATCCGTTATCTGCTGAACGGTTCGCTGCGCACGTCCTATCGAGCCGACGAAGGGCGAAAGCGCTGGTCCGTAAACGCGTCGCACAGTCAGGAGCTGCGGGACGATCTCGATCTTACGGCGCGCGCGGACTTCGTCAGCGATGAAACGTTCCGCGTGGAGGAATCAACCACGCTCCAGGAGCTCGACCGTACGCTCAAGTCCGACATCACGCTCAGTAAGCGGTGGCAGTCGCGTTCCTTTACGCTCGACGCAAGCAGGACGCAGCGGCTGGACAACGGCAGTATCGACGAGACGCTCCCCTCGATCCGATACACGCAGAATCAGTCTGAGATCTTCACGCCCCCCGAAGAATCCGAAGATCGCAGCTGGTACAACGATATCTATTACCGGTACTCGTCGCGGCTTCTGAACTCGCGGGAGAGCGACGAGATCGTTTCCTCGATCGACACGCTCTTCGAAACGGTGAACGATACGCTGCAGGAAATCGCGGGTTTCGACACCACGCGAACAACGGAACGGAACGATCACTTCGGCTGGAATCACGATTTCGGTTTCACGTACTCGAGCAAGCTGCGCGGCTGGCTCGGCGTATCGACGCGCCTCAACTGGAAAGAGACGTGGTACGACAAGGACAAGGCGGGCCAGGAGTGGGTTCGCCGCGGTCAGGGGAACGCGTCGGTCAGCGCGAACACGAACGTGTACGGCACGTGGTTCCCCCGTTTCGGTCCGCTCGAAGGGGCGCGTCATATCATCACGCCGAACGTGAGCTATTCGATCCGGCCGAAGAATCCGCATCACTTCATCCGGACGCTCGACGACGAGGGCGATCCGATTCTGAACACCGACGGGACGTTTCGCGAGGAGGACCGCTTTTTCAATTTCGGCGGATTCGGTTCGTCGCAGAACCGTTCGCGCACCCTGTCGTTCGGTTTCAGCAACAAGCTGCAGACGAAGTACCGGGTCGGGGAAGAGTTGAAGCGGAACGACCAGTTGATTCTCGTGAGAAACTCGATCGGGTACGACTTCGAAAGAGACGAGGAGCAGTGGTCCGATCTGCAGTCAAGTCTGCGCTTCGAACCGATCCGGGTATTGAGCTCCGAAGTGGGGGTGACGCACGACGTCTATACCTGGCAGAACGAACGGCTCAGCGTAAGCACGAACCTCTCGCTCCAGGGGGAGTGGGGAGGAGCCGGGAAGCGTGGTGACGTCGAAGGCGAAGGCGACCCCGAGCGGCCTGACAACGGGGAGCGCCCGGTCGATCCCAACGCGAGTTCGTCTTCATTCGACGAGAGCGGGGACGATATCTACAGAGGAACGGGCCAGCGTGACCGGGAGCAGCGCACGTCTTCGTCGCAGATTCCGTGGACGCTTCGCCTCGGGCACAGCTTCAGCCGGGGGGCGCCAGGGAGCACGCCGACGCAGTGGCTCAACGCGTCGGCCGGGATCGGGCTTTCGAAGAACTGGAACCTCGACTACGAAAACCGCTACGACGTCGAGAACAGCGAAATCGTGAGCCAGTCGTTCCGGATCACGCGCGATCTCCATTGCTGGGAAGCCAGCATGCGGGGGCGTTTTTCGGGGCAGGAGTGGGAGTATTACTTCAACATTCGCATCAAGGCCCATCGCGAGGTTTATTACGAGAAGGGGAACCGCAGCCTTGGATCGTTTTAGGCCTGTAAAAAGCGCGTCAATCATCGAGCCGTCGCGTTGACACGGACCATAGCCGCTGATAACTTGATCAGGCGGCATAACTTGGGGTCCATCCAGACCCGCTCCGGATCCGTCCTGATCCGGTGCCGCAGGACCTGAATTCCGAGGGAGCGAAATGCAAAAACTGAAGGTGACGGTGGCCCTCGCCGGACTCTTCGCCCTGGCTCTGACCGGCTGCAGCGGTCTCGGGCTTTTCGGGCCGAAGGGACCGCAGACGGTCACCCTGATGTTCTCGAACGAGACCATCGGCGAACTGAAGCCCTGTGGCTGAAAATCCAAGGGCAAAGGCGGGCTGGCCCGGCGGGCTGGCGAGATCAATGCAAGACGCGCTCAGAATCCGGTCGTAGTACTCGACCTGGGGAACTTCGTTTCGCGTAAGAATCCTCCTTACGGGTACGACACTCCGATTCTGGCGCAATGTTACGAGCAGATGGCGTACGACGCGGTTGCGATCGGCGAAAAGGAAGTCAGCCTCGGGCTGGCCGAAGTCGACTCGCTCCTTGCGGCGCACGGCCTTCTGGCTTTGAACAACAACATTCTGGACGCGACGACCGGGGAGCCTCGGTACACGCCGTACACGATTCTGAAAGCCGGTGAGCTGAAGATCGGTGTGACCTCGATGCTCGGTGGTGACGCGATCGTCGCGCGGTCGATCAAAGAGCGTGAAAACGTAGCCGTTTCGAACGGCGTGGCGGCCTCGCGCGAAGTCCTGGAGACGTTCCGCAAGAAGAAGGTCGATCTCAAGGTTCTGCTGGCCCACACGGGGCTGCAGAAAGGCGAGATGCTGGCGGATTCGCTTGCGGGCTTCGACGTGATCCTGATCGGACACGGCAGCCGTTCTTGGACGGAGCCGAAGCAGGTAAACGGCGTCATTCTGGCCTCGCCGGGATCGCGCAGCAACCAGCTCGGGGAAGTCACGATCGTCGTGGAAGATCGCATGGTGCAGTCGTTCGAAGGACGTTCGTACCAGCTGCAGCAGGACGACGGACCGCTCGAACCGACCGTGAAAGCGCTGACCTGGACGCATCTCGAACTCGACGAGAACGGGAATCGCGTGAAAGCCGGTGCGAAGACGGATTCGACGGAGGCGACCGAAACGTCGCTCGACCAGAGCAGCCTCGATCCGAAACTCCAGAAGAACGAAGCGGCGAAAGCAGAGCCGGCAATGGCATATCTCGGAAACGAGAATTGCCGGCTTTGCCACGCCGACATCTTCGAGTCTTATGAGAAGAGCGCCCACGCGGAGGCGTTTCAGGTCATCGCCGAAGATCCGAAGGAGTGGCAGAATCCGGCTTGCTGGAACTGCCACACCCTCGGCTTCGGCGAGCCGACCGGCCACTCCACCACGGAACTGCAACCCGATCTCTGGAACGTGCAGTGCGAGTCGTGTCACGGCATGGGTACCGGGCATGCGCGCGGGGAGCTTACCGTGGCGATCACGGAAGCCACCTGCACGAAGTGCCATACCTCCGAATGGAGCCCCGACTTCGAATTCAAGAAATCCCTCGCTCTCATCTCTCACAAATCGAATCACGCGAAATCGAACTGATCCCGGGTTCCCTCGACGGAGTCGGCCTTGCCTGTAAATGAACGGATCAGAACCGCCCGGGAGTGGATCGTACGGGCAGGATCGATTACCGTGCTAACCGGAGCGGGCGTTTCCGCAGAAAGCGGAGTGCCGACGTTTCGGGGGGCCGAAGGGCTCTGGAAGAAGCACCGGCCGGAGGATCTTGCGACGCCGGAGGCGTACGCCCGGAACCGGGCACTCGTTTGGGAGTGGTACCGCTGGCGGCAGGAACTCGTGGCCGCCACGGAACCGAATGCGGCTCATTACGCGCTGGCCGCCCATGCATCGCGCGGCCGGAGTCTCACGCTGATTACGCAGAACGTGGACGGGCACCACGAGCGTGCGGGATCGCGCGACGTCGTGGAACTCCACGGCAACCTGTTTCGAGCGCGCTGCTCTTCGGACGGCACGCTCGCCTCGCTCGCCGAGGGACCGTTTACGGGGATTCCCGTTTGCCCGGCCTGTGGGGACGCCATGCGGCCCGACATCGTATGGTTCGGCGAGTCGCTTCCCGGGGATGCGCTTCAACGCGCGTTTCTCGCCGCAGAGAATGCCGAGGTCTTCGTCGTCGTGGGAACATCCGCCGTCGTTCATCCGGCCGCGTCTCTTCCCGGAGTAGCGGCCTCACGGGGTGCGAAAGTGATCGAAGTGAATATCGAGGAGACGCCGGTAAGCGAGTTCGCGCACTGCGTAATCTCCGGCACGGCGGCGGAAACGCTTCCTCTGCTGTTCTCCCATGACGAAGGGTCTCCTTAGTGGACCATATCGCGCTTACATTTCAGCGGGGGGGAGCCTGGGCTTTCGCGGTCGGGATTGCGCTGGCACTCTTTCTGGCGTTTTTCGCGTACCGGCGCACGCTGCCGCCTATCGCACCCGGTCTCAGCCGGCTCCTGGCGGGGCTTCGGTTCGGGGCGTTCGTGCTGTTGCTGCTCGTTCTCTTCGATCCGCTGATCTCCTACGAATCCGTACTCACGATACGTCCCCATGTTGCCGTGCTCGTGGATCGTTCCGCGAGCATGGGAATCGGCGACGCCGACGAGTCGGGCGTCACGCGCGCCGCCGCGGCAGACGCCATTCTGAATGACGGCGGGGGCATGGTCGCGAAGCTGCGCGACCGCTACGATGTGACGCTCTATCAATTCGCGGATCAGTTCGGGCCTTACGACGCCGCGGGCGAACTCGGGAGCGCGACGGATCTCTCCACCGCGCTCGAAGGAACGTTGAACGCCGAATGGGAACGGGGGATCGACGCGGTCGTGCTTCTGTCCGACGGCGTCGTGAACGAGGGACGTGATCCGGTTTCCGTGGCGCGTACTCTGGCGATCCCGATCCATGCGTTTCCGATCGGCGACCCCGACCCGCCGCGCGATCTCTCCGTGCAGCAGGTGCTTGCCAACCAGGTCGTTTACGTGAACAGTCAGGTGACGGTTGACGTAAGCGTGCGGGCACGCGGATTCGAAGGGCGCGAGTTCCCGGTGCGTATCGTCGAAGGGGACCGTGTCGTCGCGGAGAAGGTCGTGACCGTAACGCAGCCGCTCGAAACCACCGTTCACAAGCTCAAGTTTCCGGTCGACCGCGAAGGGATTCACCGCTATGCGGTCGTGATCCCCGAAGAGGCGAGTGAACAGCTGACCGAAAACAACCGGTATCCGTTCACGATGGAAGCGTTGAAAGAACGCGTGAAAGTGCTCGTACTGGCCGACAGGCCCGGGTGGGATCTCACGTTCTTCCGTCGTGTGCTTGAACAGGATCCGAATCTCGAGATCGAGACGTTCATCGAATCGCGCGACGGCAAGGTGCGGCCGGTTGCGGACAGCGAGGGCGCGCCCTCTTTTCCCGCGACGAAGGAAGATCTGTTCGCGTACGAGGTCGTGACGATCTTCGGCACGCCGGGCGAACTCGGCCGTTCCTTCGGCGAATGGATCGATCCGTACGTGCGACAGCGGGGGGGGGCGCTGCTCTTTTTCGCCGTGGAACCGCTCGACGGAATCGTCCCGAACCGGTTCAGCGAACTGCTGCCCGTATCGATGAACAAGGGGCGCAGCCGGTACAACGAAGAGCCGTTCACCGCGAAACTGACACCGCAGGGAGAACGGCATCCCGTATTGCGAATACACGAGAACACATCGCAGAATCGCACTCTCTGGAGCGATCTGCCGCCTCTGGACGGGCTCAATCTGATCGGGCCCGTCAAGCCCGGCGCCACGCTGCTGGCGAGCCATCCCACACTACGGGTGAACGGCGCGGAAGTTCCCCTGATGGCCCTCGGCTCCGTGGGCAAGGGACAGGTATTCCTCGCGAACGGAACGAGCTTCTGGAACTGGGATTTCCGCATGTGGGGCATCGGGAAAACGAATCGCACGTACGAGAAGTTCTGGACAAACCTCGTGCGCTGGCTCGTTTCACGCGGCGGGTTCCAGAACGTGAGCGTCAAACCCGAAGCCATCACGTACAACCGTGGGGAGCCGGTCGTATTCCGCGGGCTGGCATTGAATCAGGCGCTCGACCCGGTGAGCGATGCGCGGATCGAAGTCATCGTGGAGCGTGACGACGCGGAAGTGGATCGATTCACGCTGGCGTCACGTCCTGCCGAGCCGGGCGCATACGAACGGACGCTTACCGGTTACGCGCCCGGCGACTACACGTACAAAGCGACGGTCGTGAGCAGCGATCAGCTGCTCGGAGAAGATCGTGGCGAGTTCACGGTCAGCGACTTCAGCGCGGAGTTTCTCGAAACCGCGCGGAACGATCGCCTGCTCGAGACCCTCGTGAAGACCACGGGCGGCACGCTCTGGAACGAGGCGGAGTTCGCGTCGTTCACGGGAGATCTCGGTCTCGCCGAAAGAACGGAACGCGATCTTCACGAACGGTCGATCTGGAATCACTGGACTATCTTCTTCGCCATCCTCGGATTTTTTTCATTCGAATGGTTTCTTCGTAAACGAAACGGTCTTTCCTGACAAGCTGCTGATTCTTCCCCGATTTGCACAGGCACGATCGAAGGGAGAAGTGTGTCTTGTTTCGCAGCTTCGCGGCCGGGTCCGGTCGCACGTATGTTGTCCTGTTTTTTTGTACGTCTGCGCTCGCCGTTCACGCGCCGCATGCCCGCGCGCAGTCCGGCGACCTCGTTCCCTGGGAAGACCGGGAGGAAGCTCTCGACACCGAGAGGCACGCGACAGACGTAAACGTCGCGCCGCTCTACCTGCTGAGCGCTGAGTCCGCATGGGGGAGGGAAGGCGCCGGTGTCATCGGGCGTGTTCGGAGCGAAGCGGCGTTCGCTTCGCCGGATGACTTTGCCGCGCGCACGGGACTCTCGGCACTCCCCGGTTACGCATACGGGGAGCCCGGTGCCGGCGAACGATGGGACTGGGAGTGGCGCACCACGTCGAACGGCGTGTTCACGGGACGAAGCGGTCGCCTGGCCTGGAGCCGCGGCCCCTGGTCGATTCCGATGCGATGGGAGGGGGACGGCGGGCTCGAGCGATGGAACGACCGGAGAACCGCGGCGGTTTCCTGGAAGCGAGCTACGTCGGCGTTCGTGATCGGGCACTACGATCTGCGCTGGGGAAACGGTTTTCTCGTCGACTCCTCGCCCGGGTGGGGGACTCCCTCCCGTCCGACGTCCGACCGAAAGACACGTTTGCGGCCGTACGATTCGCGCGTCGAGAACCGCGCGTTTTTCGGGCCTGCCGTGTTTTTCGATCGTGGTGCATGGAAACTCGGCGGTGCGTTCTCGCTTCATCAGCGCGATGGCCGGATCGATCGTGATGGCCTGGTCAGTTCGTGGGACGAGGGAGGTTACCATCGCACTTCTTCCGAGCGGCGCTCCCGGGCGCGCGTCCGCGAGACTTTCGCGAGCAGCTTCGGCGAGGTCGCGATCAGGCGAGCGACACTCTCTCTTGCGGCGTTCACGGTGTCCTACGGTCCCGCGTGGAGCGGAGGAAGCGTCGAAAGAAAACCGGACGCGATGCGCGGAGATCACTCGGCGGGCGTCAGCGTCGGGGCCAGGCTCCCGTTGCCGGGCGCGGAATGGTCCGCGGACGTCGCGACGACAGGCGGGCGCGATGGCCTTGCCGGGCGCCTTGCGATGCGCACCTTCGGAAAGCGCTCGCTGCAGGTCACGTGGCAGCGCCTCGGGAAGCGGTTTCACGCCACGAGGAGCGGAGCGTACCATCGCCTGCGATCCTCGCCCCGGGGCCAGGAAAGCGCCCTTGCCATCGCCCGCGTTCCGAGCTTCGGAAGCACGATTACGTTGAGGCTTCTCGTGTATCGTTCGCTCGGGCGGACGTTCTTCGAAGCCGGGGGCGAGAGCGGCGCCGAGTTTCGTGCGGGAATTGAGCGGGGGCGTCTGCGTCTCGAGTGGGATCGAAGGCGCGAGTGGGAGAGCGGAGAGCCGGAGGACCGCGTCCGATGGGGCGCCCGGATCCGGCTCGAACGCCGTCTGGCCGGCCTCGCAGGGAGCGTGGCCCCGTTCTGGGTCGCGCAGCGGGAAATCCGGGAGGATGGAACGCGCCGGGCGGCCGGTACGGGAGCTGTGATCGCATGGGGGCCGCTTCAGGTCTCTCTCGTGCGACTGCTGGCGCGTGAGGCATCGCTCGTGCTTCCCGCCGTGACTCTCGGAGGGAGCTTCCCGGCGCGCTCCTACGGGCGTACGGGCCGGCCCTGGCGCGTGCGCAGCGCTCTGCGCTGGAACGGTCCGGGTCGAGTCGAGGCCCATTGCGCGTTTGCCGAGGGGGAGTGGGGCGTTCTCGTGCGAAAAAGAGGCTCGATTCGCTGATCGGTCATCGGGTAAACGGTTCTTTTCGCCCCCTCTGGGACAAATGTGCTTACAATGGGCGGATCGTTTCAGAATCGCGTCAATTCGGCCGATACTCCTCCTATCGGAAGCAATTGAGGAGGTTTCACGCGCATGTACTGCAAATATTTCGGATTCTCGGAAGATCCGTTCCAGCTGACGCCCGACCCCCAGTTCCTGTTTCTCGACGAGGTCTATCGCGAGGCGATGGCGCATCTCGAGTACGGAATCGAGACGGGGAAGGGGTTCGTGCTGCTCTCGGGCGAAGTGGGGACCGGGAAGACGACCCTGGTTCACGCGCTTCTCGACCGGTTTCGGGAAGAGGTGAACACGGCGTTCGTCTTTTCGACGGCCATGAACTTCGTGGAACTGCTGAAGCTGATCCACGATGACTTCGATACCGGCGTGACCGGAGACTCCGAAGCCTTTCTTCTGATCGAGCTGAACCGGTATCTGCTGAAGCAGTACCGCGAAGGCAAGCGGTGCGTTCTGATTTTCGACGAAGCCCAGAACCTGAGCGTTCCGCTGCTCGAGAAGATCCGGATGCTTTCGAATCTCGAGTCCCGCAAGTCGAAGCTGATTCAGATCCTGCTCGTCGGGCAGCCGGAACTGGCGGCGAAGCTGCAGCGGAACGATCTGCGCCAGCTGCGCCAGCGCGTGGCCGTACGCTTTCATCTGCCGCCCATGTCGCGCGAACGCGCCGACGACTACATCGCCTATCGCCTGGCTCGCGTCGGGTCGGCGCACCGGGGGCTGTTCGAACCGGAGGCGCTCGAGCGGCTCTACGCCGAGTCCGAGGGGATTCCGCGTGTCATCAATGTACTTTGTTCCAATGCCCTGCTGCTCGGCATGGGAGCGGCCACGACGTCGATCACGGCCGACATGATCGACGAGGTCATCGCGGATCTTACGCGCGGCGTTCCCGAGGGTCCGATTCCCGGGAGCGGCGACGATGTGGCAGGAACGATCGCGCACGAAGCGATCCACGGCGGCGGAAGGACCGAGCGTCCGTGGGACGGGTGGGAAGAGAGCCGTCCGCTGACGGCCGAAGAGGCGGCGCAGTACCTGCGCGTTTCGACGAAGACGATGCGCGCGTTCTTCACGAAGGGCGTGGTCCCGGCATCCAAGATCGGCCGCGGGTGGCGCGTTCTGAAAGCGGATCTCGACATGTACATTCGGACATCCGGTCAGGCGCAGTCGCCGGGCGGGGAAACCGAACCGGCGACGACGTTCGCCGAGCAGTGGAAGAAGAACGTCATGACCGACGAGAAACGTCCGCACGGAAATGAACCTGAATCGAAGCCGGAGACGGCAAAGGACACGCATGAAGATACTGGTCACGGGGGGAGCGGGGTACATCGGCAGTCACACGGTGAAGGAACTGTCGAAAGAGGGCTACCGTCCCGTCATTCTGGATAACCTTTCGGAAGGGCATCGCGCCGCGCTGACCGAAGGAAGCTTTCACGAGGTCTCGCTCGAT
This sequence comes from Candidatus Eiseniibacteriota bacterium, assembly GCA_029262235.1. Classification (GTDB taxonomy): domain Bacteria; phylum Orphanbacterota; class Orphanbacteria; order Orphanbacterales; family Orphanbacteraceae; genus JABDJQ01. The sequence continues at coordinate 554,421 of JAJCZU010000002.1, forward strand.
GATCGCGATGCCGTAAAACGCGTCGTCGAATCGGAAGGCATTGATGCCGCGATCCATTTCGCGGCCTCGTGCTACGTGGGCGAGTCGATGAGCGATCCGCTCAAGTACTATCGGAACAACTCGATCAACGCGCTGAACCTTCTCGAAGTGCTCGTCGAAGCGGGCGTGCGGAAGTTCGTGTTTTCGTCGACATGCGCGACCTACGGCGACCCCGTGAAACTGCCCCTCGATGAAGAGCATCCGCAGAATCCCGTGAACGTGTACGGGGAGACGAAGCTGGTCGTAGAACGCGTTCTGCGCGCGCTCGACCGCTCGCACGACTTTCGCAGCGTCATGCTGCGCTATTTCAACGCGTCGGGCGCCGATCCGGACGGCCGGCTCGGCGAAGATCATCGCCCCGAGACGCATCTGATTCCGCTCGTGCTGCAGGTCGCCCTCGGCCAGCGGAAGGAAATCGGCGTATACGGCGACGATTACGACACGCCGGACGGCACCTGCATCCGTGACTACATCCACGTCGTCGATCTGGCGCAGGCCCATGTGCGCGCGCTTCGCTATCTGGAAAATGGCGGTGACAGCCGCGCCTTCAACGTGGGCACCGGCAACGGATTCTCGGTCCGTGAGGTCATCGATTCCGCGCGCCGGATCACGGGGCACCCGATCCCCGAGGTCGTCACGCCGCGCCGGGAGGGAGATCCGGCGGAACTTGTAGCGAACAGCGCGCGTATACGTAACGAGCTCGGATGGGACCCGGAGTTCACGTCAATCGACGCGATCATGAAAACCGCCTGGGAGTGGCATCGCGCTCACCCGGACGGGTACGCGGATTGATTTCCGAAGGGCCCTGCACTACTATGACCGCGTCCCCCTTGAAAGGAGCAGCCCATTGACTGCCATGAAGATAAAAATCGCACTCTTCGTTCTTGCAGCCGCACTCTCGTTCGGCTGCGGGAAGTCCGACGAAGAGGCGACTAAGAACGATACGAACTCGAGCGCCCTCTCCGCGCCGGAATTCATCGTAACGTCGTACACAGGTGAAGAAACGTTTTCGCTCGACGGTTACAAGGGGAAGGTATTGATCCTCGACTTCTGGGCGACATGGTGCGGCCCGTGTAAACGGGAGATCCCGCACTTCAACGAGCTTTACGCGAAGTATCAGGACAAGGGCCTCGAAATCCTCGGCGTCTCGCTCGACGAGCAGGGGCCGGGCGCTGTGGAGCGCTTCGTCTCCTCGATTCCGATCGACTACGGAAACGCCATGGCGAACCGCGAAGTGGTAACGGCGTACGGGCCGATCAGCGCGATTCCGACGACGTTCGTGATCGACCGCAAGGGTCGCGTGCAGCGGCGCTTCGTGGGGTATCAGGATGTGAGCGTCTTCGAAGAAGTTCTGCAGCAGCTTCTCTAGAACGGAAGGCCGCATGACGGGGAACGAGCGTCGGATGCAGTGGTTCGGTGCCATTGCGCACGCGCTCTGCCACGGCTATATGCTGGTCTTCCCCGCGGTCCTGCTGATCATGGTTTCCGATTTGAACGCCGACCTTTTCAGGGTCGGCGTTCTCGGTAATGTCGCGTACTTCGCGTTCGGTTTCGGTGCGATTCCCGCGGGCTATCTCGCGTCCCGATTCTCTTCGCGCACGGTCGTACTCACGTTTCTGTACGGCGCGGCCCTCACGGCGGTCGCCCTGAGCTTTCTTCCGTCGATCCAGGCGCTCTATGCGGGCTTTCTCGTACTCGGCCTGTTCTGTTCCCTCTATCATCCCGCAGGGCTTTCCATCATCGCGACGATCAAGGATCGCGGTCCGGCCATGGCCTATCACGGCGTCTCAGGGAACCTCGCTATCGCGCTCGCCCCGCTGCTGTTCGGAACGATCGGGATGTACGGCGGCTGGCGCGGGGCGTATCGAGCCGCCGGGATTGCCGGAGTCGCGCTCGCGCTCCTGGCGCACAGGATCACGTTCGACATGCCGCACGAAGAGCGGCCGTCCGCGGAGAAGGCGCGCGGCAGTTTCGCGGAGGACGGCCGGGGCGTTCATCTGGCCCTTCTTTATCTGATCGTGGCGCTGAACGGCTTCATATACCGAGGCGTCCTCACGTTTCTGCCGGCCTGGTTCGCCGACATCGGCAGCTCGAATCTGGCCCAGGCGGGGCTCGTGACCTCGCTGGCGCTGACGCTCGGGATCGCCGGCCAGGTTTTCGGCGGGCGCGTGTATCGCGCGGGCTCACCCGAGCGGTCGCTTCTGTTTCTCGGAATCGCCGCGCTCCCGCTGCTCGCGTGGATCGGGCATCCGCCTCTCGTGACGTCCGGCGTGATCGCGGGCGCGTTCCTGTTCGTTCATTTTGCCACTCAACCGGTGACGAACAGTCTTGTTGCACAGTACACTCGCAGTGGAAAGCGCAGCATCGGGTACGGGTTCTCGTTTTTCCTCGGGTTCGGGACCGGGTCCTTCGCGTCGAGCGCTTCCGGTTACGTCGCGAGGAACGACGGGATTGCCGCGGTTTTCCCGTTTCTCGCGTGGTTTGCAGCAGGTATCGTCGTGTTCGGATCCGTTCTCGCCCTGCGCGCGCGGCGTGAACCGCACGTTTCGAAGTAACGAGCAAGGAGCCCGGTTTGGCCAAGAGAGTTCTTTCCCAGTTTCTGACGCAGGTGAACGAGCCATGGCAGCGCGTCGATCTCGGTATTCTCGATGAGAAGTATCGCGTGTGCATGGTCTGGTATAAAGGGGAGTACGTTCCTCACAAACACGACGCGGACGAGTTCTTTCTCGTGCTGCAGGGTTCGATCGAGATTCAGTTCCGCAGTTCGGTCGTCAAACTGCGGCGCGGGGAGTCGTACCTGATCAAGAAGGGCCGCCCGCATCTTTCGCGATCGGTGCGTGGCGCCCACGTGCTCGTTTTCGAAGCGAAAGATCTCTCCACGGACGAGGTCAAGAATCTTGCGGGCTTTCGTTAACGGATCGATCGGACCGCCGTTTCGTTCGGCGGGCGTTCTCGTCGAAGGGGACCGGATTGCGACAGTAGCATCCGATGACACGATTCGCGCGCTTGCAAAGGAGCGCGGGGCGGAAGTCGTCGATCTCGAAGGCGGAACCCTTCTCCCCGGATTTCAGGACGCCCACGTTCACCTCTATCTCGCCGGACAATACGAGGCGCGGCTCGATCTCGGCGCCGCACGCACTCTCGCGGACGTGCACCGCGCGATCCGTGCGTTCGCCGCGCGCACGACGGGTCCGGTTCTCCACGCCTACGGACTCGATGAAACGCAGCTGGACGAGAAGCGACTCCCGACGCACGACGAGCTTTCCGCCGCGGTGAACGACCGTCCGCTCGTCGTGTTCCGCGTTTGTCGTCATGTTGCCGTGTTGAACGGGCGTGCACTCGCAAGCGTGCCCGCGGAGTTCGCGCACGTCGATCGGGAGGCGGGGCGTGTCGAAGAGCAGTCTCTCTTCCGCCTCGAGAAGGAAGTCTTTGTTCCGACAAGGGACGATCGGCGAGCCTGGATCAGGAATGGCGAGAAGATCGCGTTTTCGCTCGGCATTACGACCGTGCATGAAATCAAGGGCGCCGGCGTCGCCGAAGCGTATCGTGCCATGGCGGCGGACGGGTCGCTTCGCATGCGCGTATTCTACTTTCTGTACGGCGAATGGGAAGACGCGCTGCAGATGCGCGACCGGTTTGATGGTCTTCCGATTCACTTCGGCGGCTACAAGATCTTTGCTGACGGCACGATCGGAGCGGAGACGGCGGCGGTTCACGAACCGTACGCGGGAGGGGGATGCGGCAGCCTTGTCCGGGATGACCGCGATCTGAATGTCCTGTTTACGAAGGCCGCACGTGCCGGGATGCCGCTCATGTGTCACGCGATCGGAGACAGGGCGATCGACCAGCTGCTTCGCGTGCGGCTCGAAGCCGGCGGGGAGATTCCGTTTCTGCGCATGGAGCATGTCGAGATGATGCGCGAAGAATCCCTCCCTTCGGTCCTTCGCGGCGCCTGGAGGCTCTGTCTTCAGCCGAACTTCGCGCATCAATGGCAGGGGCCGGGCGGTTTTTATGAAGCACGACTCGGTGCCGCGCGTGCTCGCGGTATGAACCGGATCCGTTCGTGGCACGCGGCCGGGGTGCCTGTCGCTTTTGGTTCGGACGGAATGCCGATCGATCCCGTGTACGGAATCCGAGCCGCGCGCGAACACCCGAATCCGGACGAGCGGTTCTCCTGGGAGGACGCGTTTGCGCTTTACTCGCGCGCGCCCGAGAGTTTCGTGCAGAGTGGCGGGGACGCGGGAGTCATCGCAGAAGGCAAACGCGCGGATCTCAACTGGGTTCGTGTGCCGCATCAGGAGATCCACGCGATGCGCACGGAAGATATCAGGCTCACGCTTGCCGGCGGGGAGGTCGTGCATGAACGATAACGATCTGGACCTCTTTCCGGGAGACGCAAATCGTGCGGGCGGGCCCGGGTCCGGTGGCGAATCCGGGCGCGATGCGCACAGGCCGCTCGCGGATCGCTACAGGCCGCACACATGGGAAGAGTTTGCGGGGCAGGAGCATCTCGTGGGTGAGAACGGCCCCGTGCGGCGTCTGGTTGCCGCCGGCCGTCCCTTTTCGTGCATTCTCTGGGGGCCGCCCGGTACAGGGAAGACGACGCTGGCTCGTCTGATCGCGACGTCGTCCGGCGCGCGCTTTCTCGAATACTCGGCCGTTCTTTCGGGCGTGAAGGAGATCCGCATCGCGGTGGAAACGGCGCGCGTCGAGCGTTCGCGAAACGATCGTGCCACGATCCTGTTCGTCGACGAGATTCATCGCTTCAATAAATCACAGCAGGACGCGTTTCTTCCTCACATGGAGAACGGAACGATCTATCTGATCGGGGCGACGACCGAGAACCCGTCGTTCGAAGTGAATGCCGCGCTTCTCTCGCGAACGCGCGTGTTTTCACTGAATCCGCTGGAAGAGAGCGAGTTGCAGTTGATTCTCGATCGTGCGCTGGCGCTGGCGGGCAAGGAGGCCGGGACCGACGCCGCGGTTCTCGATGAGGATGCGCGCGCATGGCTCGCGCAGTTCGCTTCGGGGGATGCGCGCGCGCTGCTTTCGCTTCTCGAACTCGCCATCGCAGGGACCCGTTCGTCCGGCGGCACGGATGAGGAAAGCGAAGGCGCGGGCGAAGCACGCTCTTCGATTACGGTGGAGGAACTGCAGCGCATCGCCGGCAGACGCACGCCTCTCTACGACAAGAGCGGCGAGTCGCACTTCAATCTGATATCGGCGCTCCAGAAAAGCATTCGCGGGAGTCACGCCGACGCCGCGCTCTACTGGGCCGCACGCATGATGGAAGCCGGCGAGGATCCGCTGTATCTGCTTCGCCGCCTGATCCGCATCGCGATGGAGGACGTCGGGCTCGCCGTTCCGAACGCGCTCCGTTACACGCTCGACTGCGCCGAAACGTATCATCGCCTCGGATCGCCCGAGGGTGATCTCGCGATCGCGCAGGCTGTGCTCTTCCTCGCGCACGCGCCGAAATCGAACCGCGTGACGGCCGCATGGAGCGCGGCGTGCGAGGCCGCGCGGGCGCATCCCGACGGCGCCGTGCCGCTTCACCTGCGGAACGCGCCGACGAAGCTCATGAAAGGGATGGGGTACGGACGCGATTACGCCTACGACCACAGCGATCCTGAAGGCGGGCTGGCGCAGAATTACTTTCCCGAGGGAATGGAAGGGACACGATTCTACGAACCGACGGACCGCGGCTTCGAAAAGGATCTGCGCGGGAAGCGGGAGCAGTGGGAGAAGGCGAGGAGGGAGGCGAGGCGACGTGCCCCGGAGGACGACAGGTAGCGCCCTCGATCAGTCTGCGAATGCGAAGCGGACGATGAAATAGAACGCGGCGACCGCGTCCTTCCAGCCGATCTTCTTTCCCTCCGCGTAATCGCGGCCGTCGTACGTGATCCCGATTTCGTACACGCGGCATCTTCTGCGCGCGATTTTTGCCGTAATTTCCGGCTCGAAACCGAATCGATTGGCACGTAAAGGAATCGATTTCAAAATGTCCGTTTTGAAGACCTTGTAGCAGGTTTCCATGTCCGTCAGATTGAGGTTCGTGAACATGTTGGAAACCAGCGTCAGAAGCTGGTTGCCGACGAAGTGCCAGAAGAGGTGTACCCGGCCCGCTTCGCCCCCTTTGAAACGGGAACCGTAAACGACATCGGCCCTGCCGTCGATAATAGGAGCGATGAGGCGAGGGTACTCGCGCGGGTCGTATTCGAGGTCGGCGTCCTGCACGACCACGAGATCGCCCTGCACCTGGGGGATGCCGGTCCGGATCGCGGCCCCTTTTCCCTGGTTCACTTCATGGTGAAACACGCGCACATTGTCGTATTGCTGCGCGATTTTCTCCAGGATGGCCTTCGTATTGTCCGACGAGCAGTCGTTCACCATTACGAGCTCCTTGTCGACGTCCACAGCCTGGACGCGGGCCACGAGCTCTTCGACCGTCCGCTCTTCGTTATAAACGGGAATGATCACCGACAGGCGCAAGAATCAGTCTCCTTGATGGTGCGTTCCGCAGGCGGAACGGGGCCATGAATCACGGTCCAGAGGGTATCGGCCCGGCCGCTTAAGTGTCAATGAAAAGTAGGAGTTACACTTGACAATCACGAACCCGCTCCGTACGGTCCGAAATGTGAAAGCACTCCTGTCCATATCTGTCTGCCTCGCGTCCGCTCTCCTGTGTTTCGGCTGCCGGTCGCATTCAGGCAACACCTCGAATGCCGCGGCCTCCGAGATGCCGGTTGCGGAGGCGCCGGCCCTCTCGATGCTGCTTCCGGCCGTTGCCGGCTCGCTCGAAAGCGGGGAGACGCCGATGGGCTGGTTTCTGCAGCACGGAATCGAGCACAACACGGCCGGCGGGATACTCGAGGCGCTCGGTGACCTTCTCCCGATGTCCCGGTTCCGGCCCGACGACGAACTGACGCTCGAATTCGACGAAGCGGGTGAGGCCATCCGGTTCCGGGTGGATCGCCGCAACCGCTCGCAGTATGTCGTGGAAACGGACGGGAGCGCCTGGAGCGCCCGTGAGCAGGACCCTGTCTATCGAAAAGGAATCGCGCGGTTCGAAGGGACCGTTCAAAGCTCCCTCTGGGAATCTCTTCTCCGCGAGGGCGCCACACCGGCTCTCGTCATGAAGTTCGCGGATGTGTTCGCCTGGACGTTCGACTTTCTGACGGACTGCCGCGGCGGGGATCATTTCGAGATTCTCGCGGAGACCCTGTATGAAGGGGACGAGTTCGTCGGTTTCGGCGATATTCTCGCTGCGGACTACATCGGCGAACGGGGCGAAGTCGATGCCGTGCGCTTTACGCTCGCTTCGGGCAAGGACTCCTATTTCGCGCGCGACGGAGAATCGCTCCAGAAGATCTTTCTGAAGTCGCCGCTGAACTTCCGACGCATTTCGAGCGGGTTTACTCATGCCCGCTTTCATCCCATCTTGAAGAAGTACCGTCCTCATCTCGGCATCGATTACGCGGCCGATACCGGAACGCCGGTCGTCGCGATCGGCGACGGAGTCGTGACACGCGCGGGCTGGAACGGCGGCTTCGGTAATTTCGTGGAGATCAAACATAGCCGCTCATACATAACCTGGAGCGGACATCTTTCGAAGTACGGCAAGGGAATCAAGAAGGGAACGCGGGTCAAACAGGGCCAGATCATCGGATACGTAGGCTCGACAGGGCTCTCGACGGGACCGCATCTCGATTTTCGCATGAAGCACAACGGGAAGTTCGTGAACCCGCTCAAGATCGCCGTGCCTTCCGCAGACCCCATCCCTGCGGAGGAGCGCACCGATTTCCGGATCGTCTCGCGACAGCTATTCGCGGCGCTCGGCGCTCTTCCGAACGGACCTCTCGAGGCCGGCTCGGAACAGGTTTGCCAGCTTCTGGCGTCCGCCTGCATGCCGCATGCGACGGCCGGCGGTGACCGGATCGTCCCCTAGGAATTTACAGGAGACTGCGATGCCTCACGACCTCGTGCCCGGACTCGTCCAGGGTGGCGACAAGATCATTCTGCTCGTTCTCGACGGCCTCGGCGGACTTCCCGACCGTTCCGGCAAGACCGAACTCGAAGCGGCTCAGACCCCGAACCTCGATCGCCTGGCGAAAAAGGGGGCGCTCGGCCTCATCGACCCCGTTGCGCCCGGGATCACGCCCGGGAGCGGGCCGGGACATCTCGGCCTGTTCGGCTACGATCCCCGGGAGTACGACATCGGCCGGGGCGTGCTTGCGGCTCTCGGCATCGGGTTCGATATCCGGGAATCCGACGTGGCGGCGCGTCTCAACTTCGCGACGTTCGACGCGGCCGGAAACGTGACGGATCGCCGGGCGGGCCGGATCGAAACCGAGGAATGCGAACGCCTCGTGCAGCTGCTGGACAAGATCGAACTTTCCGGAGTCGAAACGTTCGTCCGCCCCGTGAAAGAACATCGTGCGGCCGTGATCTTTCGCGGGCCAGGGCTCGGTGAAAACGTGAACGATTCGGACCCGCAGGCGGTCGGGGTCGGTCCGCGTGAAATCGTCGGCGACGACGCCGAAAGCAAAAAGACAGCGGGCCTCGCGAACGCGTTCATGGTAGCGGCGCGAGAGGCGCTGGCGGGGGAGGAGCGCGGCAACGGCGTCTTGATGCGCGGATTCGCGCGCTACCAGAAGATCCCTTCGTTCCAGACCCGGTTCGGGCTGAATGCCCTCGCAATCGCGATGTACCCGATGTACCGGGGGGTGGCGAAGCTCGTCGGTATGGAGCCGCTCGACGTGCGGGGGAAGATGACCTCGCTTTTCGAGGCTGTTACGGCCCACTACAATAATTACGATTTCTTTTTCGTGCATGTCAAAGAGACCGACAAGTATGGGGAAGACGGCGACTACGACGCGAAGAAGAAGGCGATCGAACAGGCGGATCGACTGATCGCGCGCTTCGACGATCTCCCGGACAAGGTGCTCATCGTGACGGGTGATCATTCGACGCCTTCGCAGATGAAGGCGCACTCGTGGCATCCCGTTCCGCTTCTACTGAGCGGTCGCCGCGTGCGCCCGGATGCGACGACGCAGTTCGGGGAAGAGGCGTGCAGCCGCGGGAATCTCGGACGGTTTCCGGCGATCGAAATCCTGCCTCTGGCTCTTGCGAATGCCGGGCGTCTCATGAAGTACGGAGCCTAGGTCCTTGCGCCTCGCGCCGGAGCCGGTGCTGCGGGCACTCATCCCGATTCTCGCCGGCGTCACAGCCACGATTCCGTTTCAAAACGGCGCCCCGGGAATGCTCGGCCTCGTCTGCCTTGTCCCGTTCGTTCTTCTCCTGCATGCGGAGCGCGAATCGCCACGTGGCTCCTTCCGCGTGGGGTACTGGTTCGGCGTCGGCTTTTTCGCGGCGCTCCTCTACTGGATCGCGCTTCTCGTCGACAGCGAAATCCCGATTCGGGGATTGACCGGCATCGGCTGGATCGTTCTCTCGCTCGTACTCGGCCTCGTCTACGCCCTGGCCGCGTTTCTCTCCTGTCTGCTGCGCCGTTTTCTGCCGGGCCCGGTCGCACTTGCTTTCGCGTGGGTCGCGCTCGACTACGGCCGCTCGCTCGGCCCGCTCGGTTTTCCATGGGGGTCGATCGGGTACGTGCTCGCGGACTATCCCACCTTGATTCAGATCGCGCGGTTCGGAGGGGTCGCTCTCGTTTCGTTTGCGGTCGTACTGACGAATGCGCTTGTTGCCGAGAGCATGCTCGCGCTGGTGCAGAGACGAAACCGGCGCGTGCTCGGCTGTCTCGCCGGCGCGATTCTCGTGGTCGCCGTTCTCGGAATCGATGGCGTGACGAGGATTCGAACGGGTTTGCCGGAGTCGCCGCGCAGCATGCGCGTGGCGGCCGTCCAGCCGAATATTCTCGCGGAGGAAAAGTGGACGCCCGCGTTCAAGACGAAGTCGATCGATATCCTTACGGAGCTGACCGCAGCGGCCGCCGCGGATGCAGGGGCCGAAGGCGACGCGTTCGATCTCGCCGTATGGCCTGAAACGTCCGTGCCCGTTTACGTGCGCCAGGAGTACTCGTATTACAAGCGCCTCTCCGAATTCGTGCGCGAGAACGACATCTCTCTTCTGTTCGGCTTTCCGAACGCGGAGTACGACCAGGACCGCGCTGATTACGTGTACTACAACGCCGGACTCCTGCTCGCGCCTGACGGGAGCGAGGCGGGTGAGTATCGCAAGATGCATCTCGTTCCGTTCGGCGAAAGGCTTCCGCTCGAAGACAAGTTCGAATGGATCGCGAACCTGGATCTCGGGCAGGCGAACTTCGCCCCGGGAACCGAAGCGAAGGTGATGGGGACGGCGGGAACCGGGTACTTCGGGACGACGATCTGTTTCGAGGCGATCTTCCCCGCCGTGTGCCGGCCGTTCGTGACAAACGGCGCGGAGTATCTCGTGAACCTCACGAACGACGCGTGGTTCGGCATGACCGCCGCCCCCTCGCAGCACGCGGACATGGCACGGTTTCGCGCGATCGAGCTCGGCGTCCCGTTCGTGCGCGCGGCGAACACCGGGATCAGCTTCGTGTGTGATGCCTTCGGGCGCATCCTGAGCAAGGTTCCGCTCGGGGAATCGGGCGTGGCCGTGGCGACCATCAGCCCGTCCCGGAGCACGACTTTCTATCGCAGCCACGGGGAGTGGTTCCCGCGCTCCGTTCTGGCGGGCACGCTCCTTCTGGGCGCCCTCGCGGCCTGGCGGGGCCGAAAGCTTTGACCCCTGTTCGGGTGTTTGCTAGACTGCATTTTTAGCGGCGCAACACCGTTTCCCATTCGCCCTGCAGGGGGAGGGACCGACCCATCGAACACTCCGTTCGACGCTACCGGCTTCACATTTCATATGACGGGACACGCTTCGCCGGCTGGCAGCTGCAGCCGGGGCAGCGCACGGTGCAGGGCGAGATCGAGAGGGCTCTCGGGACGCTCTACGATACGCCGATCCGGGTGCACGGGTCCGGCCGTACGGACGCGGGTGTGCACGCGACCGGCCAGGTTGCCCATTTCGACGCCAGCGATCGGTTCAGCCTCCATTGGCTTCGCCGCGCCTTTTTCGGGATGTTTCCGAAGGATATCGCGCCCGCGGGCGTTTGGATTACGGATCCCGCTTTTGACGCGCGACGTACGGCGGAGCGGCGCTCTTATCGTTACCATATCGTCAGGGACCGCAATCCGCTGTTCAGGCACTACACGTGGGAATACCGCGCCCCTCTCGACGTGGGGCTCATGAGTGAAGCGACGGAGCATATTGTCGGAGCGCTGGATGCCACTGCTTTCGCGGCCGCGACGCGCAGGGGCAGGAACAATGCGATGACCGTGGAGCGCGCGGTCTGGACGGACAAGGGTGGGGAACTGATTTTCGAAATCACCGCCAATCGCTTCGTGCACCGTTTCGTAAGAACCGTAGTGGGAACCATGGTCGAAGTAGGACGCGGCGCGATGACACCGGACCAGATTCCCGGTATTTTAGACAGCAAAGATCGATCACTCGCAGGACCGACGGCGCCGCCGCAAGGTCTGTTTCTCACCGAGGTCGAGTACGGGCCCGAGTGGGATGTGCCATGTTCACGGGGAGGCAATGATGAAGTTCTTTATCGACACAGCGAATCTCGACGAGATTAAAGAAGCCGCATCGATCGGCATTCTCGACGGCGTCACCACGAACCCCACGCTGCTCGCGCGCGAGGGGGGGAATCCGATCGACCAGCTCACGGCGATCTGCGAGGTCGTGAAGGGCCCGGTGAACGGGGAAGTCGTGGGCGAAGATGCGGAGTCCATGATTCGCGAAGGGGAGAAGATCGCGAAGATCGCGCCGAACATCGTCGTCAAGATCCCGATGACGAAAGAGGGAATGAAAGCGGTCAGGCATTTCGCTGCGAAGAAGATCGAAACGAACGTGACGCTGGTCTTCTCGGCGAACCAGGCGCTGCTCGCGGCGAAGGCCGGAGCCACGTATATTTCGCCGTTCCTCGGACGGCTCGACGACATCGGCCATGTCGGCATGGAGATCGTGGAGCAGGCCGTTGCGATTTACGCGAACTATGGCATCGAAACCCAGGTGCTGGCGGCGAGCATCCGCAGCCCGCTTCATGTGATCGACGCGGCGCTTGCCGGCGCGCATATCAGCACGGTTCCGTCGAAGGTGATCGAGCAGATGTTCCGGCATCCGCTGACGGACAGCGGGATCGAATCTTTCCTGAACGACTGGAAAAAGCTGGGCTTCGACCTTTAGACCCCGCGAAGGAGCCTCGAAATGGCCCGCGCCATTTTCCTTCTGCTGTTCTGTTTCGTAGCGGGGATCGCCGCTACGTTCGGGTTCGTCTCGGTACGGAACGCGTCTGTCGACGTGGCCGAACCCGAACCCGTGAACGGGCCGAGCACGATCGAGAACGCGCGTGCTCTCGACAGTTCGCGCGGGAGCGCGATCGTGGAGGCCGCGAAGCGCGTGAGCCCCGCCGTCGTTACGGTATCCGTGCTGAAAACGCGAGTCGTGCGTCAGGGACCGCCCCAGAATCAGAGCGAACTCTTCAATCGGTTCCTGCGCGATTTCTTTCCTGCTCAGCAGCGCCGCACGGAAGCGCCGAGCATGGGGTCGGGTCTCATCATCAATGCGGACGGGTACATCGTGACGAACGGTCACGTGGTGGACGGGGCCGAATTCATCGAAGTGGTATTGAGTGACGGGCGGCGCTATGAGGCGCAGTTTGTCGGCCTCGACCCGACGTCCGATATCTCCGTCATTCGCATTCAGGGAGAAGACTTGCCCGTCGCGGAGCTCGGCGACTCCGATGACCTCCAGATCGGCGAGTGGGCGATCGCGATCGGGAATCCCTACGGCTACCTTCTCAACAATACGCAGCCCTCGGTGACGGCGGGCGTGATCAGCGCGCTGAAGCGCGACATCCATCTCGAAGGCTCCGCCAGCGGCAGCATCTATCGCGACATGATTCAGACCGACGCCGCGATCAATCCCGGCAACAGCGGCGGGCCGCTCGTGAACAGCAACGGAGAAGTGGTCGGCATCAATACGTTCATCTTTACGCAGACCGGGGGGAGCCTCGGAATCGGTTTTGCCACGCCGATCAATCATACGAAACGCGTCGTGGAGGAAGTGATCCAGTACGGCCACGTGCGCCAGGTCTGGGTCGGGCTTCGTGTTGTCGACGTGACCGCGCGCATCCAGAACATGCTCGATCTGCCTTCGACGGACGGTGTCATCATATCGTTCATCGACGCGGGCAGCCCGGCGGAAGAGTCCGGCATCGAAATGGGAGACGTGATCCTGACGATCGACGGCGCCACGGTAACGGGCATCGAGCAGGCACAGCGCGCGCTTCACGGAGTCCAGGTCGGCGACCGCCTTCGATTCGGCGTTCTGCGCGATGGCAAGATCGAGGAGTTCGAACTGCGCACGAAAGAAATGGCGAGCCGGCGTCGTGAGTCCGGGCGGCAGAATCGATCACCGCAGAATGGATCGTCGCCGGATGGATCGGATGGCTGACAGGAGCGTCGAAACGCGAGGGAGCTTCCAGAAATGATTGCCCGATATACACGACCCGCCATCGCCGCCGTCTGGAGCGATGAAGCGCGCTTCGGCCACTGGCTCACGATCGAAGTCACCGTTGCGGCCGCCATGGCGAAGCGGGGCGAGGTGCCGGCCGAGGCCGTGCGCGTGATCCGCGAGAAGGCCCGCTTCGACGTCGATCGCATTCTGGAGATCGAGAAGCGCACGCGTCATGACGTGATTGCGTTCCTCGAGTGCGTCGAAGAGAACGTCGGGCCCGAAGCCCGCTGGCTTCATCTCGGCATGACGTCGTCCGATCTGCTCGATACGGCGCTGGCGCTCCAGATCCGGGAAGCCACGAACATTCTGCTCGCCGAAGGAAAGCGGCTCGCGCAGGCGCTCTCCGAGCAGGCGATCCGCTACAAGAAGAAGGTGGCGATCGGACGGACGCACGGGATCTATGCGGAACCGATCACTTATGGCATGAAGTTCGGCCTCTGGAAGGCGGAAGTCGATCGCGGGCTCACGCGTCTCGAAACGGCAGCCGACGAAGCGTGCACGGGCAAGATCGCGGGCGCGGTCGGGACGTTCGCCCATCTCGATCCTGCGATCGAAGACGAAGTGCTGGGCGAACTCGGCCTGCAGGCCGAACCGATCGCGAGCCAGATCGTGCATCGAGACAGGCACGCGCATTTCATGACCGCAATCGCGCTGCTCGGGGCCTCCCTCGAGAAGATGGCGACCGAAGTGCGTGCGCTGCAGAGAAGTGACGTGCGCGAAGTGCAGGAGCCGTTCCGGGCGGGGCAGAAGGGCTCGAGCGCGATGCCGCACAAGCGAAACCCGATCGTCTGCGAACGGATCACGGGAATGGCGCGCCTGCTGCGCGGCAACGCTCTCGTTGCGATGGAAAACATCGCGCTCTGGCACGAACGCGACATCTCGCACTCTTCCGTCGAGCGCATCATCATGCCCGACTCGACGATGATTCTCGACTACATGCTGTTTCGTTTCGGCGACGTCATTCGCGACATCCGCATTCTCGACGACGGCGTCGAAAAGAATCTGGCGGAGGCGCGTTCGACCTACGGCTCCCAGGCGGTTCTGCTCGCGCTTGCCCGCAAGGGATTCACGCGAAAGGATGCCTACGAAATGGTGCAGTCGCGCGCGATGCGCGCACTCGAGGAAGGCGGCGAACTCGAGGACATCCTGCTTCAGGACGAAGAAGTCCGTGCCCATCTCTCCGATGACGAGATCCGGGCCGCATTCGACATCGAAAAACACGTGCGCCATGTCGACACGCTGCTGGCGCGCGCAGGAGTGAGCGAATGATCGAAATCCCGTTGGATATCTCGCTCGCCCTGGGTGAGATCGAAGCGGTCAAAAAGCTTCTCGGCCGCGAACCTTCCGACGTCGAACTGCAGATTTTCGACGTTCTCTGGAGCGAGCACTGCTCCTACAAATCGAGCAAACCGCTGTTGAAAGAACACCTCCCCGTTACCGGGCCCACCGTCGTGCAGGGCCCCGAGGAGGACGCCGGCATCCTGTCGTTCACGGAGTGGCAGGGAGTGCATTACGGCGTGGTGATCGGACACGAGTCGCACAACCATCCTTCGCAGATACTGCCGGTCGAAGGGGCGGCGACCGGAATCGGGGGCGTCGTGCGCGACGTGATCTGCATGGGAGCGGATTTGATCGGGGTCCTCGACCCGCTCCGCTTCGGCGACCCTTACGGGCCGAACGGAGAGGAGTGTGTGGCCATTGCACGCGGCGTCGTGAGCGGGATCGCGCAATATGGGAACGCACTCGGCGTGCCGAATCTCGGGGGCGATCTGTTCTTCGACGGCTCGTTCGACAAGAACTGCCTCGTGAACGTGGTCGCGCTCGGGCTTCTCGAATGCGACCGCATTGTAAACAGCGCCGTTCCGAAAGAAGCGAAGAGCGAACCGTACGTGCTCGTGCTCGTCGGCAAACCTACGGACTCGAGCGGTTTCGGCGGCGCCACGATGGCTTCGAAAGTGTTCGGCGAAGATCACGAAGAGGGGGAGAACCGCGGCGCGGTACAGATCCCCGACCCGTTCCTGAAACG
This sequence comes from Candidatus Eiseniibacteriota bacterium, assembly GCA_029262235.1. GTDB lineage: Bacteria > Orphanbacterota > Orphanbacteria > Orphanbacterales > Orphanbacteraceae > JABDJQ01. The sequence goes on from JAJCZU010000002.1 coordinate 570,061, forward strand.
AGTGCTGAACGTCGCGCTTCGCGAGTTTTACGATCGCATGGACGCCCGGCGCATTCCGTTCGGGTGCAAGGACCTCGGCGCCGGCGGTATCTCGTGCATGGCGTCTGAAATCGCCGAGCGAGGCGGGTTCGGAATCGAACTCGATCTCGACGCGGCCCCGGTGGCCGAAGATCTGCCGGCGCACGTGCTCGCTGTGGCGGAAACACAGGAGCGGTACGGCCTCGCGGTACCCGGGCGATGGGCCGACGACGTATTGAAGCTCTTCAACGAAGAGTTCGCGCTACCGACGATCTATCGCGGCGCGCGTGCGGCCGTGATCGGTCGTTTCGTGAACGACCCGGTTGTTCGGATCTCGCACAAGGGGGAACTCGTCTGCGACACGACGGTGGCCGCGATTACCACGGGCGCGGTGGCCGATCGCGTCGAGGGCGTATTCGCGCCGAAACCGTACGTGCGCACGCTCGATACTCCGTTCGATCCCGCATCGGCGCTTCGCAGCATGCTCGGTTCCGTGAACGGCGCGTCAGCCGAGCCGATTTTCCGGTCGTACGACACCGAAGTGATGGGGAACGCGGTCGTACGTCCCGGGGAGGCCGACGCCGCCGTGATTCTCCCCGTGCACGGCTGTCCCGTGGGACTCGCGGTCACGGTGGACGGCAATCCGTGGTACACCGATCTCGAACCGCACAAGGGCGCTGCCCTCGCGGTCATCGAGGCCGCGCGCAATCTCGCTGCTGTCGGCGCGACGCCGATCGGACTCACGGACTGCCTGAACTACGGAAGCCCCGAAGATCCTGTCGTCTACCATCAGTTCGCGGCGGGCGTGCGTGGCATCGCGGAAGCCGCATCGCGCATCGGTCTGCGGGACGATCCGAAGTACCCCATCCCGGTCGTTTCAGGCAACGTGTCATTCTATAATCAGTCCGAGAACGGGGGCGCGGTCAAACCCTCGCCGATCATCGCGATGGTCGGTACGATCGCCGACGCCTCGCATGCAACGACTTTACGCTTGAAGGATCCGGGCAACGCGCTCTATCTCGTCGGGAACCGGTACGATGATCTGGGCGGGTCGCTCTACGATCGGGTCGTACGCGGGGGAATGGGAGGGAACCCGCCCAAGATCCGCTACGACGAAGAGCGGGCACTCATTCATTTCGTGAGCAGGTTCGTGGAGGAGGGGCTCGTGCGTTCGGCGCACGACATCAGCCGCGGGGGTGCGCTCATGGCGATGGCCGAGATGGTGATCGCGGGCGACTCGCACTTCGCGAAGCGCGGACTGCGCGCAGACTTCGCTCCTCTCGGCGAGGAGATCGAGTACGAACGCACGCTGTTCGGTGAATCGGGCGGTTTTCTGCTCGAAATCGAGCCGGACGTCGAAGAGCGGTTTCGGGAGCGCGCCCATGAACGGCGCGTGGCTCTCTATCGAGTGGCGGAGGTAACCGGCCAGGACGAACTTACGATCGAAGGGCCGGGACTTGCGCCCGTTTCGTGGAGGGGAGAGGAAATGAGGACGATTCATCAATCGGCACTCGCAGAACTCTTCCCGGGGGTATAGCATGGGAATCATCGGTGTCATTCAGTTTCCGGGTGTGAACTGCGAGGTGGAAACCGCGCGGTCGATTCGTGGGTTGGGCTACCGGGCGGAGGTTGTACGTTGGAATCAAAGCGAAGGACTTTTGGACCGATACGCCGGGTTCATTCTGCCAGGCGGGTTTTCTTATCAGGACCGGGTGCGCGCCGGGGTGATCGCAGCGAGGGAGCCGATCGTGGAAACTCTCTGCGAAGCGGCGGAGCGGGGAATGCCGATTCTCGGAATCTGCAACGGGGCTCAGATCCTGGTCGAAGCGGGCCTCGTACCGGGAAAGACGAACCGGGTCGAGGCGGCGCTGGCACCGAATCGTAACGGTGTCCGCACCGGCTACAGCTGCCAGTGGGTCTGGCTTCGGGCCGACGGGAGCAACTCGTTTCTCGCGAACACGTTGACGGACGGCGCGGTGATTCCGATGCCGATGGCGCACGCGGAAGGGCGTTTCGTCTCACGCGACCCGGCGGTCTTCGACGAGTTCGCCGAGCGGGGACAGATTCCGCTTCGCTACTGCGAGCCGGACGGCACGATCGCCACCGAGTGGCCGTCGCTTCCGAACGGAGCGCTGCAGGCCGCGGCCGCTGTCAGCAATCCGGCCGGGAACGTAGTGGCGATGATGCCGCATCCCGAACGGGCGGCTTACCTGCATCAGGTACCCGACTGGGTTCCGGTGTGGGGCGATCGGAAACGGGCGCTCGTAAACGGCGACCCCACCGGCCTGTTCGAAGCCGGCCCCGGCGCGAAGATTCTCGAGGCGTTCTGTCTGGCGGTGGAGAGGGGGGTGCAATGAGTCGAAAGCTGTCGCTTCTCGTATGGCATCGCGTGGAAGATCTGATCGCAACCACAGCAGAAGAAACGATCCGCAATCGCCACGAACAGGGGCAGAAGCTCGAGACGCTGGCGCGCGAGGAGCACTGGCGCTTCACGTTTGACGGCAACGCCTTCCCTGCGCGCCTGGATGATCTGGTCTCGCGCTCGCGCCTGTTCGTCAATCCCAACAAACATGCGTTTCGTATCGTGGACGAACCGGAGGACGGACGCACACACGCCGGCGCAATCGTGCGCGTGCGGAATCGCGAAGATATCGAAGGGGCGACGGCCATGCACTCGCTCCGCGCGCTTGCCGGAACCGGAGATCTCACGGATGTCGTGTTCGAGACCGTCTGGTTTCTGCGTCTCGCGCCTTCTGTCGAACCCGAGGACGTGGCATCGCTCGTCGAGTCGTTTGCCGTTACGCATACGCGGCATGACGGCCTTCTCGTGAACCCCCATTTTCAAGACTGGTCGCTGACTGTTGTACCCGGGACCCAGGGAGCGCGGGCATGAGACACTGGAAAGAGGAATGCGGAGTCGTCGGGATCGCGGGAACGGATTGCGCGGCGGAGCTCGTGTCGCTGGCCCTCTACGCGCTCCAGCATCGAGGGCAGGAGGGGTCCGGGATCGTGAGCTTCGAGGACGGCGCTCTCAAGGCGCACCGCGGGCTCGGCCTCGTAAGCGACGTCTATACGGCTGACGCTCTTGCGGGACTGGACGGCACCATCGCCGTCGGGCACAACCGCTATTCGACTACCGGCTCGTGCTCTGCCGAGAACCTCCAGCCGATCGTGGCCCATTCGCGCGGGTCGGCGATCGCGCTTTCGCACAACGGCAATCTCGTGAACGCGCTCGAACTGCGCAATTCGCTCGAAGATCAGGGCGCCATCTTTCAAACGACCATGGATTCCGAAGTCATCGTGCACATGATGGCCCGCTCCCGCCAGCACGCGTTCGAGGATCGCGTGCGGGAAGCGCTGGGCCGTGTGGTCGGCGCGTATTCGGTCATTCTCTCCGACGGGCAGAAGCTCGTGGGCGCGCGTGATCCCCGCGGATTCCGGCCGCTCTGCATCGGGAGGCTCGGCGACGCGCACATCCTCGCATCGGAATCGTGCGCGCTCGACCTGATCGGGGCGGACTATCTGCGCGAGGTGGAGCCGGGCGAGCTCGTCGTCATCGAGGGCTCGCGAATCTGGTCGATCCCGCCCGTAGAGAAGGTCGATCCGAAACACTGCATCTTCGAATACATCTATTTCTCGCGTCCCGACTCCGTCGTGTTCGGGCACGCGGTCGATCCGGTGCGCCGCCGTCTCGGGCAGACGCTGGCGGAAGAGCATCCGGCCGACGCGGACCTCGTCATCGCCGTGCCCGACTCGTCGAACTCCGCCGCGCTCGGGTTTGCGGAACGCTCGAAGATCCCGTTCGAAATCGGGCTGATTCGCAATCACTATGTCGGGCGTACGTTCATACAACCCACGCCGCGCCTCCGCGACCTGCGCGTCAAGATCAAGTACAACGCGGTGAAGGACGTGCTGAACGGAAAGCGCGTGGTTGTGGTCGACGATTCGATCGTGCGCGGAACCACGATGAAAAAACTCGTGAAGATGCTGAAGAAGGCGGGCGCGTCCGAAGTCCATCTCCGGATCAGCTCCCCGCCGATCCAGCACCCGTGCTATTACGGGATCGATACGCCGACGCGGAACGAACTTCTCGCGGCGACGCACACGATCGAGGAGATCCGGCGCTATCTTGAAGTGGAGGACGTCGAGTATCTCTCGCGCGAAAGCCTGCTCCGGGCCGCCCCGCAGGGGCTCGGGTACTGCACGGCCTGCTTTGATGGCGAGTATTCTATCCCCGTCGAGGGGGAGCATACGAAAGAGATTCTGGAACGCAATCCCGTTTGAGTGGGCTCCCTCCCCGCGGAGCCCCGTTTTTTTCTTGACGACCCCCTTTCGCCGTTCTACATTCGCCTCTCCTTAGGTTGAATGAAATCAACGTAGCGTGCTGTTTCGCGAGAATTTACTTGAAGTGAGGGTGTGACGTGACGAAGCGCCGTGTGCTGGTAGTCGAACCGGATGGAACGATGCAGGCGTGGCTGCGGGCCGAAGGCGAGCGCGCCGGACTCCTGCTCGAAACGGTGAACTCCCACGAAACGGCCGATGCCCGGCTCCAGGAGGCCGAGCCGTGGCATTATGTCGTCTCCGCCGCGCGCGAGAAACTCGCAGGCGCCGGGCTCGATGGGGCGCCACGGTATGTCCCCCTCGCCCTCGACCGCTGCTCGCCCCGCGAGAAGAAACTGCGTCTTCGTCTTCTTTTCAAGGGAATGCAGAGGCTTGATTCCGAGTCCAGGCTCGAGCGATGGGGGGACGCCCAGTTCCCGCTGCCCGCCGTCCGCCGGCAGCGCGAGCTCCTGCGTGCCCTTCGCCCTGCCTTTCGCGAGTTCGCGGAGAAGGAGGAATCCCTCCACGGGCACTCGTATCGTGTCGGCTTCTACGCCGCGCGCATCGGCGAATCCCTGACAATGTCGCCTCACGTCGTTCGCCTTCTTTTCGTCGGCGGCTGGATTCACGATCTCGGCAAGCTCCGTGTCGACGCCGCGATCCTGCAGAAGCGAGAGAGCCTGAACGAACAGGAGTGGGAGAGTATCCGCCAGCATCCGGTGTGGGGGGAGGAGATCGTCGAACACCATACGGACGATCGCGACCTTCTCGATATGGTCCGCTTTCATCATGAGCGTTTCGACGGCCGGGGCTATCCCGACAGGCTGTCGCGTGAGTCGATTCCGATCGCGGCCCGTATTCTCGCCGTAGCGGACGCCTACGACGCGATGACGAGCGAGCGCACATACTGCCCGAAGCTCTCGCACCGCGAAGCCGTCCGCGAGGTCCTTTCGTGCACGGGGTCCCAGTTCGATCCGGCCATCGTGCGCGGTTTCCTGAACTCGCGACTCGACCGGGCGCTCCCGTAGAAAACCCGCTACAATGACGGCGCTATGAAAGGCGCATCCAAAGGGGTCTTTGCCCTCCTCATTCTGATCTTCGCGATCACATCGTTCGCGAAAATCCAATCGTTCGAGCAATCGCCCGCGTTCGATCCCGCGAACGACGAGATGCTCTTCTGGACGGAATCCGCTTTTCACTACCGTTACGCGAAGATGATCGCCGAAGGGGAATCGATCCCGGCTGTCGACTTTCGGGCGCAGATGCCCGAGGGACTTCCGGTGATGAAGCAGATCACCGTGTGCATGGAATGGTGCGCCGGCAAACTGTATCGCGTTCTGACGGGACTCGGGCTCGACGTTCCGTTTCACCGCTTCCTGATCTGGTTCATCTGCATCTTCTCGTCGCTTTCGATCCCGGCCGTCTACCTTGCCGCGCGCGCTCTCTGGGGCTCCGTCGTGCTCTCTTGCGGCGCCACGCTGGCGTACGCGCTCCTGCCGCTCAGCTTCGCGCGCGTGATCGGTCACTACGGCCGCGAAGACTTCGCACTTCCGCTTCTGTTTCTGGGATTCGCCTTCTTTCTGCGTGCGCTTCGAAGCGAACGGGCGCGCGGCGTCATGATCGCGGCGGGCGTTGCCGGGCTCTTCGGTGTGGCCGCCCTCGCGGGATGGCACTTGAGCCGGTTCTGGTTTCTGATGCTGAGTCCCTTTCTCTTTCTGCTGATGGCATTCACGCCGCGCCGCGATGCGCTTTTTCGCGCGCTCCTCGTAGTGACCGGCCTGTTCGCGATCGGCTCGTGGATCGTGCCGGTGCTCGTCGAAAAGCGTTTCTTCTTCTCGGGACCGATGCTTGCGTCGTACGCGATGCTGGGTGCTCTCTGGATCGAACGTCGCCGGGCCGAATCCATGCGCCCGCTCGTCACGGCCGGAATCGCGCTCGCGGGCTCGATCGCTTTGTTCACGCTCGTCAATCTGCTGGGCGGCTACCCCGAGTACTCGCATGTCTACGCGCTGATCCGCTACAAGCTCCAGTTTCTCGGGCAGAAACCGGCGGACCCGTCGCTCCTGCCGTTCGACGCGCGGATTCTCTGGTCGCCGCCGTTCAACACGCCGTCGATTCCGTTTCTGATCGCGCAGCTCGGACCGTTTCTGCTCTGGGGGATTGCCGCATGGATCGCGGGCGCGGTCCTCGTGCTGAAACGCCGCGCCACGCCGGAGCAGATCGGCACTCTCGTGCTCTATACGATGTTCATCGCGCTCTTCGTGCTGATTCAGCGCGTGTCATCGTTCGTCGTGTTCTTTCTGGTACTCGCGATTCCGTTTGTGTTCGTTTCGGTTCCGCGGGGGACCAAGAAGGCGCTGTTCTTCGTGTTCGCGCTCTCGCTGATCTGGCAGGGAGCACAGGACCTGCTCGGCCCGCGCGCGCCCATCTACTCCGTGGCGCGCCTCTTCGCGTCGGAACCGGCCTACGTCGATCCGCCGAACGTCGGGAACAACCGGCGCCTTCTCGAATGGATCCGCATGAACACGGAGCGCGATGACGTCATTCTTACGTGGTACCCGACCGGACCGATGGTTCTCACGTACGGCGACCGGCCGATCGTGCTGCATTCGAAGTTCGAGTCGTCCGTGATCCGCGACAAGTACCGGCGTCTTCTCGAGGGGCTCTACAATGAAGAGGCAGTCGACGGGAGTGGCCGCGTTTCCCTTCAGACCCTGGCGCAGATGTGTATCGACACGCAGACTGACTATTTCGTGCATCAAATATCATACACGCTGGATCTTTCGGACGACTCGGAGCTCTATCGCATCGGCAAGCGGGAACTCCCGGTCGCGTCCGCGGCGGCGGCCATGCACTGGAGGGAGGAGACGATCGCGCCCGTGCTCGGTCATCGTTTTTCGCTCGTCTATCAGGACTCGTATTATCGCGTGTTCCGGTTCGAGAGCGAGTCTGGCGAAGAAGCCGCAGGCACCGATTCCGCTGCGAGCCCCGTCACCGATTCCGTGTCCAGCGCCGCAGCCGCCGTTCGCACCGTGCCGTATGAACCCGTCTGGGAGTCGGTTACGCTTCCGGCCGCCGCCCGCACGGTCGACACGAGGGAGATCCGTGATTCGCGCGCGTATCTGGATCGCAAGATCAGCCTGATCCGCTCGGCGGAAGGGGCTTTCATGGCAGGCGACCACGGGGGTGCCATGCAGGTTCTGGGCGAACTCGACCGGCTCTGTCCGGACTCGGAGGCCTCGGCGATTCTGCGTGCCCGCATACGACGTTCCCGTGGGGAGGTCGACCGCGCGCTGGCCATTCTCGACGAAGCGATCGCGCTCCGTCCGTGGCTTTCGTCGCTCCGGTTCGAAAAGGCCGAGACCCTGCTCTCGGTCGGCAAGCCGGTGCGCGCCGCGCGCGCCTACGCCGAGGTAATCGAGAGGAGTCCGGGGCACTCCGCCGCCCGCGCCCGACTCGCCGAACTCGCGGCGAAGCGGTAGCGACTCAGCCGGCTCGACTCATCCAAACCCTTTGCGCTGAAATGCCTTGCGCGCGCACCCCCTGTTTGCTACCGTCCGAACGTTCGAGGACTCGTGCCCCGGGGTGGGAGGTGTTTCCATGCGGAAACGTGTACACACCCGGCTCCCTCGATCCGATCGGCCTCGTGAGAGGTTGATCGAGAAGGGCGTCGACGCTCTCGCGGATCGTGAGCTGATTGCTATTCTTCTCGGCTCCGGAATCCGCGGCAAGAGTTCGCTTGCTCTCGCGGAAGAGATCCTGGTTCGTTACGAATCGATTCGCTCGTTTGCGGATCGTGATCCCGCGCGCCTTCTGGCCATCGCCGGGGTCGGGCCGGGGAAGGCGTCCTCGCTTCTCGCCGGAGTCGAACTGGGACGCCGTGTCGTATTCGCGCATGAGCGTGAGCGGGCGGCAATCCGCACACCGCGCGACGTCGCGCTTCTCCTGATGGATGAAATGCGCTCGCTCGACCGCGAGGAGTTTCGCGTGCTGCTGCTGGACGCGAAGAACCGCGTGATCGATGTGGTCCGGGTGTCGGTCGGAACGCTGACCGCGTCGCTCGTGCATCCGCGGGAGGGCTTGAAGGCCGCGATCGTGCGCAGCGCGGCGGCTATCGTGCTCGTCCATAATCACCCGACCGGAGTGCCGACGCCGAGTGAGGAGGACGTGGCCGTTACGAAGCGGTTCGTGGACGCGGGTAAACTTGTGGGAATTGAAGTGCTGGATCACGTGATCATCGGCGACGGGCGTTTTGAAAGCCTGCGCGAAAGCGGCTATCTGTAGCACGCCGACGAGGAGGGGATGAGTTGCTCAAGTCTCTGCTCGGTTATTTTACAAATGATATATCGATCGATCTCGGAACGGCGAATACGCTGATCTATGTCAAGGGACGCGGCATCGTGCTGAACGAGCCGTCCGTCGCGGCGGTCGACAAGAATACGGGCAAGATCATCGCCGTCGGCCAGGAAGCGAAGAACATGCTCGGCCGCACGCCCGGCGAGATCGAAGCGATCCGTCCTCTCAAAGACGGCGTGATCGCCGACTTCGAAACGACGGAAGCGCTCCTTCGCGAGCTCATCGGAAAGGTCATGAAGCGCCGCTTTCTTGTCAGGCCGCGCATCATGGTCTGCGTGCCGTCGGGGATTACGGAAGTGGAGAAACGCGCCGTGCGCGACTCCGCGGCCGCCGCGGGCGGGCGTGAGGTCTACCTCGTCGCCGAGCCGATCGCGGCCGCCATCGGGGTCGGTCTTCCGATCTCGAAGCCGGCGGGGAACATGGTCATCGACATCGGCGGCGGAACGACGGAGATTGCCGTCATCGCGCTGTCGGGAATCGTGAACGCCACTTCGATTCGTATCGGTGGCGACAAGCTCGACGAAGCGATCATTCAGTACGTGAAGCGTCAGTACAATCTCTTGATCGGGGAACAGACGGCCGAACAGATCAAGATTCAGATCGGCAGCGCCTACGACGTAGGCGATGTGAAGCCGATGGAAGTCAAAGGCCGTGACCTCGTGGCGGGCGTTCCGAAAACGATCCGCATCAAAGCCGAGGAAGTGCGCGAGGCGCTTACGGAACCGATTTCGCAGATCGTCGACGCGGTGAAACGCTCGCTCGAAACCACGCCCCCGGAGCTCGCGGCGGATATTGTCGATCGCGGGATCGTTCTCACGGGAGGGGGGGCGCTTCTTCGCGGACTCGACGCTCTTCTGCGCGAGGAAACCAACCTTCCGATCAACATGGTGGAAGATCCCCTGACGGCCGTGGTGCTGGGAACGGGTAAAATCCTCGACGACCCCGAACAGTACGCAAAGGTACTCATGAAGTAGGCGGGGATGCGGCTTCGACCGTCCTATCACCCTCTGATTTACGCATTCGTGCTCGTCGTACTGCTCGGCGGGCTCGTGCTGGCGCAGCGTTCATCGTATGCGCCCGTGCGTCTGTTTGCCGATCGCGTGCTCGCCCCCGTGGAGCGCGGGATCGACTTCGTGCGGCGCTTCGCCGCGATTCAGAAACAGAACGAAGAACTGCGGCTGCTCGCCACGCATTTCGCGATCGAAAATTTCTACCTCAAAGAATACAGCTACGAGAATCAGCGCCTCCGGCGGCTTCTTCAATTTCGTGAAGAGAACCGGTTCGAGCTGCTTCCGGTACGCGTGATCGCGCGCACGGGAGGGAGGAGCGCCGAATCGTGGCGTGTCGACAAAGGGGAACGCCAGCAGATCCGTCCCGGGCTGGCGGTCGTCACGTATCGCGGCCTCGTGGGCGTGACCGACGAGGTGTACCCCGGATCGTCGATCGTGCGCACGCTTCGAAACCAGGACGTCCGGGTTTCGGCCGTGGCGCAGAGGAGCCGTGTCGTCGGTATTCTGGCCTGGCGCTACCCGCAGGGGTTCCGGCTGCTCGACGTGCCCGCGCACGCGGACCTGGCCGCCGGCGACCGTATCGTGAGTTCCGGGCTCGGCGGCGTCTTCCCGCCGGGGCTGCCGCTGGGCCATGTGCGCGAAGTCAAACGAACGCGCGGCCAGGTGTTTCTCGATGTGGCGGTCGAGCCCGATGTCGACTTCTCGCTTCTGGAAGAGCTGTACGTCGTGGAGTCTGCTGATTTCGACTCGCTCGACGTTCTCGGCGCGCCGGCCGCCGCGGTACCGGGTACTTCCGCTGATTCGGTCGAGGCGATTTCGCCATGAAACCATGGGTGGTATTTCTTGCATCGCTGCTCGCGGCTCACTTTCTCGAGACATCGCTCCTGCAGCGCGTTCTGCCCGTGTTCCTTCTCGTTGACTGCGTGCTGATCGCGCTCGCGTTTCACATGCTGCGCCGCGGGCGCGCCGACTTCGTCCTCGGGGCGGGCATATTCGGCGCGCTCAGGGAGAGCGCGGGAGGGGAATCGCTGTTCACCGGGTTTCTCGGTTTCGCGGCAATAGCCTGGCTCCTGCTCGAGGCGGGCAGGCGGCTCGTGGGCGAGAGCGCTATCACGGTGCTCGTTCTGCTGTTCGCGTCCGTGCTGCTCTATGACTTCCTGACGCTGGCCCCTTCGGTCGTGTACGGAATCTCTCCGTTCCTGCTTCGCATCCTGCTGATCACGGTGCCTGCCGGGATCGTAACGGGCGTGGTCGGTGTGCTGGTGTGGGAGATCACCCACAGGCTGCGCGCGACGAGGGAGAACGCATGATCGATCCGTACGACCGGGACAAACGGGGAAAGGCGATTCTGCTCGGCAGCCTCGTGCTGCTCGGGTTTCTGATCCTCGGCGGGCGTCTGTTTCAGATGCAGGTTCTCGTCTGGGAGGAATATCTGGCGCAGTCCGACGAGAATCGGATCCGGCCCGAGCGCGTGGTCGCTCTGAGGGGCCAGGTCTTCGATCGCAACGGGAGCGTTCTGGCCGACAGCCGGCCCACCTTCTCCGTCTCCGTAATCCCGTACCTCGTGCAGCGAAATGACGCCGTTCTCGATCGCCTCGTGGCGCTCGTCGACGCGGATCGCGCGGTCATCGATCGGCGACTCGCCGAGGGCCTCGGCCGCCCGTACGAGCCCCATCGCGTTCTCTATGACATCGATATTCGCATCGTGAGCATCGTGGAGGAGCACTCGGCCGAGCTCCCGGGTGTCCTGATTGAAAGCGAGCCGGTTCGCCGCTATCCGCAGGGCACGCTCGCGGCTCACGTTCTCGGCTACCTCGGCAAGATCTCCGAGGAGGAACTGCTCGCCGCGCGCGCGGCGGGGGGGAATCTGACGCCGGGCGCGCGTGTCGGCAGGACCGGTGTCGAGAAGGAGTACGAATCGTATCTGTCGGGGAAGGACGGTGTCCGCTACGTGCAGGAAGACGCGCGCGGCCGCCCGCTCGGCACGCTCCGCGAAACGTCTCCCGTGCCGGGCGAAGATCTCTGGCTCACGATCGATACTGGCCTGCAGGCATTCGCGGAATCTCTGATCACCACGTACCGTGTGAAGGGAAGTCTTGTCGAACAGGCCGGCGCGATCGTGGCCATGGATCCGCGAACGGGTGACGTGCTTGCCATGGCGTCGTGCCCGTCATTCGATCCGAATCTGTTTTCGGTCAACGTTCCGGTATCGGTCTGGGATTCGCTTTCGCAGGACCCGATGCATCCTCTGCTGAACCGCACCTCGCAGGCGGCGTACCCGCCCGGCTCGACGTACAAGCCCATCACGGCGGCGCTCGGCATCATCGACGATCACGTGCGCCCCGACACTCGTCTTCTGCCCTGCTTCGGGTCGTACCGACTCGGCCGGCGCAGCTACGGCTGCTGGGAGGATCGCGGGCACGGTTCGCTCGATTTCCAACGCTCGATGGAACGCTCGTGCGACGTCTACTACTATCAGATCGGGCAGGAGATGAACCTCGATCATTTCGCCGAGCTGTCGTTCACGTTCGGTTTTGGAAAGCCGACGGGAATCGATCTTCCCGCGGACCGGGCCGGGCTCGTTCCGACCACGAAGTACATGAACGAACGGTACGGCCGAAACGGCTGGGGGCCGGGGTATCAACTCAATCACAGTATCGGGCAGGGGGAAATCCTGTCGACGCCTCTTCAGATCGCGCGATTCTTCGGAGCGATCGGTACGGGGGCGCTGGTAAGGCCGCGTCTTCTTCTTCGCGTGATCGACGCTGAAGGAAATGCAAAGCCCGGCCGCCCCGCGCTCAGGCAGGAAGTTTCGGTCGCGGGCCGTGTGATCACGCTTCTCCAGGAAGCCGTTGAAGGCGTCGTCGAGAACGAACGAGGGACCGGGGGAGCGGCGCGCGTGCCCGGGATTCGTGTTGCGGGCAAGACCGGCACGGCCGAGAATCCGCACGGCGTGGAACATGCCTGGTTCGTCGCGTACGCGCCTGCGGAGAATCCCACGATCGTCGTCGCGTGCATTCTGGAAGAAGCCGGACACGGCGGTTCCGAAGCGGCACCGATCGTGGGCGCGTTTCTGCGGCGCTTCTTTCAGGTGAAGGAGGGCGTCTGATGAGCTATCGTTCCCGCCTCCTCGGTCGCAACTTCGACTGGATACTGATAACGGCGCTCCTCGGCATTCTCGCGATGGCGTTCTTCACGCTGTACAGCGCGGGCAAGACGACGGGAGGGGAGGGCGTCTACCATGCGCGCCAGCTGATCTGGACGGTGATCGGGCTGGGCGCGCTGACGACCGCCGTGTTTCTTCCGTACCGTACGCTCGACACGCTTTCCATTCCTCTCTACGGCGCGATGATCGTGCTTCTGCTTTACCTGCTTTTCGCGCCGGGGGGCGGTGCGGATCGCTGGATCGGGTTCGGACCGATCGCGCTGCAGCCATCCGAGGCCGCCAAGATCGCCCTGGTCCTGATACTCGCGCGCGTCCTCGCCGATCGAAAACCGGAGATGTCGCTCCTGCGCTGGATCACGGTGCCGCTGCTGCTGGCCGCGGTTCCTTTTCTGCTCGTATTGAAGCAGCCGGACCTCGGTACCGCGCTGGTTTTCGGCGCGATCCTCGTGCCGATGCTGTTCTGGGCGGGCCTGCCCGCGCGTGTCATCGTTCTTGCCGTGTCACCCGTGATCGGGATGCTGGCCGCATCGAACCTGTTGACGTGGATTCTCTTTCTGGTCGTGCTCTTTCTGCTGCTCGTTCTTTCGCGCGCCTCGGCGGTCTTTCTGCTGCTCGCACTGGGCGTCAACATGCTTGTCGGGATCGCGGCCCCCGTTCTCTGGAACGGGCTGCACGACTATCAGCAGAATCGCATCCTGACGTTCCTCGACCCGAGCCACGACCCTCTCGGGGCGGGCTATCAGATCATCCAGAGCGCCGTTGCGATCGGTTCGGGAGGCTTCTGGGGCAAGGGGTACCTCGCGGGAACGCAGAAGGGACTCTCGTTCCTGCCCGAGCAGCACACGGACTTCATCTTTTCGGTCGTCGGCGAGGAGTTCGGTTTCGTCGGGTGCTCGGTTCTGCTCCTGCTGTACACTGTGTTGCTCGGACGCATGCTGCTGATCGCGCTGCGGGCGCAGAATCGCTTCGCGTCACTCATGGTCATCGGATTCTTCAGTTACCTGTCGTTTCAGGTGCTGATCAACGTCGGGATGACGATCGGTCTCGTACCCGTAACCGGGCTCCCGCTTCCTCTCGTAAGCTACGGAGGATCGTCGCTCAGCACGACGCTGTTCGCGGTAGGAGCCGTTCTCGGAGTCGGCCTCCGTAGAAATCAATACTGACTCAGAAAGGCGCGCGCGTGTTTCCCACTCTGTTCGAAATCGGTCCGTTTCCAGTGCGTTCGTACGGCCTGCTGATCGCGATCTCGTTTGCGATCGGCATCTGGTGGGGAAAGGCGCGCGCGGAGAAGCGCGGCATGGACGGCATCGTCTTCACGGACCTGGTCGTCGCGATCCTGATCGCGTCCGTGCTCGGTGCGCGCATCGCGTACGTGATCCCGTTCTGGGACGAATACGCAGGCAACCCCCTTCGCATATTCAAGTTGTGGGAAGGCGGGCTGACGCTTTACGGAGGAATCTTCGGCGCCATCATCGGGTCGCTTCTCTTCTGTTCGTACAAGAAGGTTTCGTTCTGGCTCGCCGCGGATATCTGCGCGCCGCTCGTCGCACTCGGGATCGGCATCACGCGCGTCGGCTGCTGGCTGAACGGCTGCTGCTTCGGCGTCCCTACTTCCTTCTGGACCGGCACGATCTTCCCCGCGACGTGCGCCGCGGGGCGCGAGTACCCCGGAATCCCGATACACCCGAGTCAGCTCTACGACGCCGCTTTCGGCTTCGCTCTGACGGGGCTGCTTCTCGCGGTCGAGACGAAACTGAAAGGCCGCGGGCAGCTCTGGCTCGTGTTCATCATCCTGTACGGCGCGAATCGATACATGCAGGATCAGCTTCGCTATTACGACCCCGAAACGACCCTTCGCATCGCAGGACACATGTTTTCGGGAACGCAGATCGTGAGTCTTGCCATGGTCGTGGTCGGGCTTGCGCTCTTCGTTCCAAGGGGGCGTTCCATTGCGAAAGCCCATTGACGGAGAAACGAGAGTCCTCGGCGTGCTCGGTGAGAAGATCGCCTATACGCTCTCGCCTGCGATTCAAAACGCGGCTCTCGCGCATGCGCGGGTGAACTGCCGGTACGTCGCGTTTTCAGTCAGACGAATGGAACTCGGCGCATTCTTTGATGCCGTTAGGGTACTGGACATGCCCGGTCTTAACGTCACGATTCCCCACAAGGAAGAAGTCATCCGGCATCTCGATTCTCTCTCGCGAACCGCAAAGAGGATCGGGGCCGTTAATACGATCGTGAACCGAAGAGGAAAACTGCGTGGCGAGAACACGGACCTTGCCGGGTTTCACGCGCTCATGAAGGGACTCGGCGTGCGGGATTTGCGGAGCGCCCTGGTACTCGGCGCGGGGGGCGCGGCGCGCGCGGTTCTCGTCGAGCTCGCGGAGCGCGGAGTGCCGTCCGTGCGCGTGGCGTGCCGGCGGCCGGCGCAGGGGAAAGCGCTGCTGCGCTCTCTCGGCATCGCGGGAGAAGCGGTGGCGTGGAAGGCGCGGGAAGACGAAGCGGTCGATCTCGTCGTGAACACGACTCCCCTGGGGCAGGGCGCGCGGGATGCGAGGCCGGTGGGAAAGCGCTTTCTACGCGGGACGCGGGCTGTGGCCGACCTCGTTGTCAAACCCGGCGGAACCGCGCTCGTCAAGAGCGCCCGGTCAGTCGGAGTGTCCGCTTCAGAGGGGTCGGTCATGCTCGTCGAGCAGGGCCGCGAGTCGTTCTATCATTGGTTTGGACGGCGCCCGCCTCGATCCGTTATGATGCGCGCACTCGAGGACTCGTACCGGTAGCGTGATCCGCATCGGAGGTCCTCGTGTTTCGTTTTCTGGCTACGCTGCTCTATCCGCCTCTCTGCGTCGTCTGCGAGGGAAGCACCCCGCGGCTCGGCGCACTCATCTGTTCCCGGTGCTGGGAGCGGGCCAGGCGCGACCCCGTTCAGGACGTAGTCTTTGGACGGGATCCGCGTTCGCAACATGACGCGACTCCGGCCGTTCATGTCGGCTGGTCATGGAACGACACATGGGAAGTACTCCTCCACAAATTCAAATATCAAGGATATGCGCGGCTCGGGGCGACGTTCGGGGCGGAACTGGCACGTCTGCTCGAGGCGCGCGGACGCGTTCCTGTGGCCGGTTCGACGCTGGTTCCCATGCCGGTGACGGGCACGAGGCGAAGGGAACGCGGGTACAACCAGGCGGAACTTCTGGCGCGTGCGCTTTCATGCCGGTGGCAGGTGAAACTCGACACGAAGCTTCTGACGCGGTCGGGCAGCAGCCGCTCCCAGACGAAGTTGAAGCCCGCCGAGCGATGGAAGAACGTGAAGGGGGCGTTCTGCGCCGGGGAACGGCGAGAGGGACAAGAGCACATCGTGCTCGTGGACGACGTCGTGACCACGGGTGCCACATTGCATGCGGCCTCGGAGGCGCTTCACGATGCCGGTCACGAGGACGTCACCTGCCTGGCGCTCGTATGCTCCGCGCATTTCTTCTCGTAGTTGCCTTGCTGTTCGTGAGCGCCGGTCCGGTGCGGGCTACCGGGGAAGAGGATATTCCCGCGGGCGAACGGATCGAGACCATCGCATTCAATTTGACCGCCATTATCGGGCTCGACTCGATCGACGTGTTCACGCGTCCGATTCAGCGTGGAGATCTCGCGCGCGCGGTGCTCCGCGCGCGGTCGAAGGGAGCGGCCGCTCCCGGTTCCCTTGCCGATCACTATCTGAAAGAGCTCGAACGGGAACTGCGCGACGAGATAGGCAGCCTGTCGCGGAAGGAGCCGGAGGCATCGGCCCGCGCCTCGCTCACTGTTGTGGCGGATCGAGACGCTCGTCTGCGTCCGACGGTTACTGCCGCCGGCGCTGTGCGCGCGCACCCGCGCCTGACGTGGCATCAGCGTGTCGAAGTCGACCGCGACGGACTGGACGACAGTGATTTCCCCGGCATCGAATGGAAGCACGGAATCAGCGGACATTTTACGCACGCGTACTTCGCGATCGATCTGGATGTCGTGGAGGTCTGGCTCGGCCGGCGCAATCCCGCATGGGGCGTGGGGCTCGACGGCACAAGCCTGATCCTTCAGGGGCATTCCCCGTCATTCGATCAGGTGGGCGTCGCGGGGTCGATCGGGCCCTTCGACTTCACCGCTTTTACCGCGCCGCTCGATGCGATCCCGCTGCCTGACGAGCCGGCGACTCCTGACGAAAGCGGGGCGGTTCCCGTCGCGGATCGATGGCTCAGCGCGCACAGAATCGCGTTCACGATCAAAGAACGCCTTCGGGTCGGCCTTACGGAAACGATTCTTTACGGTGGCCGGGGGCGAGGCCTTGACTGGGGATACGCGAATCCGCTTCTCTTCTCCTATGCCGTGCAGTGGAACGGGGGAAGGAACGACAATCCGTTCTGGTCGCTCGATTTCTATCTTCACATGAACGAATGGCTCGACGCGTTCGGCGAGTTCCTGCTCGATGATTTTCAGTACGAAGAACAGCTCGAACCGAACCAGATCGGTTTTCTCGCTGGCGTGCGTATCAAGAATCTGCCGCCGGCCGTGCCGTGTATTTTGGACCTTGAATATACGCGTCGCAATAATCTGGTCTACGTTCACGAGGATCCGTGGAATCGCTACACGTACGGGAATGCCGCGCTCGGGAGCCCGCTCGGGCCCGACGGCGACCGCGCGCGTGCGCGTATCACAGCACGCCCGGCGTACTGGCTCGAACTTGTGGCGGAGATCGATCATGTGCGCAAGGGAGAGAGGACCATTCTCGAACCGCAGGGTGAGCCCGGTACTTACGGGGGATCCTTCCTCGTGGGCGAGGTCCGTGAAGTGACGGGCGGAAAAGTCAGAGTGGAATGGATCCCGCACGCGGAGCGGCGCCTGTTCGGAGAATACGTGCGTGTCGAAGACGACTGGACGATCCGGGGGGGCGCCACGATTCGCGTGCAGAGAAGCGGGAACGCGGTCTTTGGACGCGACGGCCGGCCGTAGCCCGCGGCATAGCCGTCCCGGCACCCGCGATCAAGGCGCCGGCGTCGAGTAGACCTTGAGACGGTTGCCCGGGTAGATGGTTTTTCGCAGGGAGATTTCGTTCCAGTTCGCGAGCTGGCGCGCGCTCACTCCGTAGCGCTGCCCGATCGTCTCGAGCGATTCTCCCCGCTGCACGACATGAAATACGGGATCCGACTTCTTCGCGTAATCGTCCGCGGCCAGAAAGAGGACGAGCGACCGACCCTGCCGGATCGTCGTGCCCTTCAGATCGTTCCATTTTTTGATCGAGCTCACACTCACATCATATTGCGCGGCGATTTCAGAAAGCGTGTCACCGTTCCGCACGCGATGCGTCACGCGGCGCGTCCCGGCGGTGGCCGAGGTGCTCTTCTCTGTCTGAGACTCGATCGCCTTCCGGTCGGCGGGCGACGGGTCTGTCGCGGCGATAGCGAACGGGGGCACCGACATTTCGACGCGCTTCGGAATCAGCAGCTTCTGCCCGACTCGGATTCTGTGGCGGCTGCGCAATTTGTTAATGTCCGCGATCGCCGTGATACTCGTCCCGAACTTGTCCGCGATTTCGGAAATCGTGTCGCCGACGCGGACACGATATTCCTGCCATGTAACCCGCTGCTCCCTCGGGAGTCCGTCAAGGCATCCGGCCACGCGGTCGGATGTTCCTTCGGGAAGATGCAGATAGAAGTGGTCCTTGGTCGGCGGCGTCACGCGACGGCGGACGGCCGGATTCAGCGCCTCGATCTCGTCAAGCGACGCGCCGGCGCAGTGGGCTACGGCTTCGAGGCTGACAGCCCCCTCGACCTCGATCGTTTCGTAGACGAGGGGAGGGTCGGGCGTCACGTAGAACCCGTGTGACTCGGGGTTCTCGCCGATTGCGTGAGCGGCGAGGAATTTCGGAACGTAGTCGCGCGTTTCCCTCGGCAGACGGTCGAGGTCCCAGAAACTGGAGGAGTTGCTTCGCCGCATTTCGCGCTTCACGCGCGCCTGCCCGCAGTTGTATGCGGCGAGAACGAGGTACCAGTCGCCGAACACTTCGTACAGGTCTTTCATGTGTTCGGCGGCCGCACGGCAGGAGCGCTCCGGATCGCGCCTGTCGTCGTACCACCAGTCGTTCTTGAGGCCATAAATGCGTCCCGTGCTGCTGATGAACTGCCAGGCGCCGACCGCGTTCGCACGCGAGTACGCGTTCGGGTTCAGTCCCGATTCGATCATGGAGACATAAAAGAGTTCGCGGGGAAGGTTGTAGTCGAGCAGCGTCTGTTCGAACAGATCGCGGTACGTTCCGGTCCTGCGCAGCCAGCGGGCCATTCCTTCGCGGCCTTTGCCCTTGAAGTAAGAGGTCCAGTGGTCGACCCGAATGTGATCGTCGACAGGGAATGAGGAAACCGTTTTTTCCGACAGAACCGCATCAGGCGGCACGTCGTTTTCGGCTTCCTGCAGGGAACAGCGGTCCCGGTAATAGATAGCCTTCGCACGCAGAAGCGAAGCGGCTCGCATGCCGCGCACGGTGCCTTCGGTCGCCAGAGTGTTCTCGTCGACCAGGTGCACGGTTTCCTCGAAGATTTCACCCGCCCGCTCCCAGAGTCCTGTCCGGTAGTGATCGAGGCCGTATTCGTAGAGATCTTCCGCTTTGCCCAGAAGCTCCGTGGTGCGGGCACTCGGGGTGTCTTCCTCGATGTACTCCATGGGAGACGGGACGGGAGGCGGGATCGGAGGAGCCGGGCGCACGGCGCAGCCGGCAGAGCTGAGCGCAATTGCGCCGGTCGCGATAAGGAGAACGATCGTACGAGTGAGATTCGCCGTCATGTTACCTCTTGTCGGTACGTTCGATGAAGAGCGCTAGGCGCCCGTGATGTCGATTTCGCCGCGCGCATGGGCTTCCTCGATGGCCCGGAGCCAGTCGATCGCCCGGCGTTCGGCCGGGTTCAGCCGGATCGTAACACGCAACTCGCGCACGACCTCGGCCCAGTCGCCGCGTGCGTGCGCGACCCGCGCGAGCCCGAGGTGGGCGTCCGCGTATCCTTCGTTCCGCTGGAGCGCCGCACGATAGTCCGCTGCCGCCCCCGCAAGATCCTTTTTCTCGAGCCGCAGATTCGCGCGGTTCGCGTAAGCATGAAAGAAATGCGAGTCTGCTGCAATGGCATTTTCATAACACTTGTACGCCTGATCCAGATCCCCTTTCTTTTCAACGAGTAGGCCGAGGTTGGACCACGAAGCGGCGTGGGCGGGATCGAGTTCGAGAATGCGCACGGTGACCGATTCCTCGCGCGCCGGCTCACCCTGCAGGCGGTAACAGTCGGCCAGGCGGACCAGCGCGTCGACGTTGTCACGGTCGAGCGAAATCGCCGCCTGGAACGATCCCGTGGCACCGGGGAGGTCGCCCGCCAGAAAGTGTCTGCGTCCGTCCATGATCAGCTCGTGCGCAGGATAAACGGTCCGGGTGTCCGGTCGCGTCTCCCGATTCCCCGCCGTGCCTGCGGTCACGTACCCAAGCGCCTCCAGCGCCGCCCGTTGCGCCGCGTCGAGCGACGGGGTCTCGCCCCCCTTGTCCGGCGTCGTTTCCTTCCACGTACGGCGCACGGTCTCCAGGCGGCGAGCGAGCCGATTGCGCTCGGCCGCGTCCGTCTTGGCGCGATCAAGCGATTCAGGCGGTGAGTCCCGCATCGAAAAGAGTTCGTCGTAGATCCCGGAAACGAGCTTCCAGTCGCCGATGCGAAGGGCATGAAGGGGGGCCCAGTCGTATCCGAATGTCCCGTAATACGACTCCGCATATAGCGGGCGCTCTTCATCCCCCGCTTCCCCGTTCAGCAGCGGCACCAGGGAGCGTCCGGCGAGGTCCGGCTCGTAGTCAGGCGCGAGCCACCGCGCCACGGTGGGAACGAGATCGACCGTTTCGACGGGCCAGGTGATGATGGGGTGCGCCGGACCCATGCCGGCGGGAATTCTCACGATCCATGGAATCGCGATCGTTGTTTCATAGACGTACAGGCCATGCTCGCTCTCGCCGTGTTCACCGAGCCCTTCGCCGTGATCCGACATCACGATCACGATCGTGTTGTCCCAGTCACCCGAAGTTTCGAGCATGGACCGTATCGAACCGAACGCCCGGTCGCATTCCGAAACCTCCGCGGCGTATGCGTCTCTTTCAGAGCCCGCTTTTTGTGCGATCGGTTCGTACGGCGCATGCGGATCGTAGTAGTGAACCCACGCGAACCAGGCCCGATCCGGCTCGTCACGCGCGGAATACCACGAACGGAACGATGCCGTCACTGCGTCTGCGCGGCGTTCGAGCTGGCCGTGAAGCCCGACAGTCGCCGAACCCGACCCGGACCAGCTGTCGTCATATGTGTCGAAACCCTGGTCCAGACCGTAGGACCGATGCAGCACCATGGATGCTACGAACGCGGCCGTGTCATAGCCGCGTTCCTGCAGCAGTTCGGCGAGAGTGACCTGCGATTGTGCGAGCGGCTGGCCGTTGTGGCGCGCGCCGTGTGTCGCGGGATAATACCCGGTGAAGATCGTGGCATGGGAGGGGAGCGTCGTGGGGACGGCCGTCTGGGCGTTCGCGAGAATCGAGCCCTCTCCGGCAAGACGGTCGAGATGAGGAGTGTGTGCAGCGTGAGACCCGAACGCGCCGATCGCGTCCTGTCTGAGTGTATCGATTGTCAGGATCAGAAGATGGGGACCTTCTGGATTCGGCTTGCCGCACGAAAGGGCAACGATAGCGAACAGCGCGGGAATCAGAATGCGGTTCGTGACATGGCGATACGAATCGAACATGCGCCGTATTGTACTCGATGAGGGGATTTTAATCCTGCGCGATACGAACGGGGAGGGGAACCGAGGTGTGTGAGCGAAGACACGTTCGCTGACAAATAGAAACCCCGGCTGGGCGAACCCAGCCGGGGCAATCAGCTCAAGATTGAACTGACAAAGACCTTCCTAGCGGAAGAGGCCTTTGACGTCCGACCAGGAAGCTTCTTCCGTGGCCGTTCCGCCACAATCGAAGAAAGCGACGGCCGCGATGTCTACCGGACCGAGAGCATCCGCAAACGCCTGCGGCGGGCAGTAAGCCGTGGCACCCGGGTTTCCGTAGAATACGGAGCTACCGAGACCAACGCCAACGCCAGCGCAAGCCGGTCCGCCAACCGCGTTGGACTGATTATTGTCCGTGGCGATGTACGGAAGGGTACCCTTGTCGAACGTAGCGACAACGGCAACGCAGTTGCTGGTGGCACAACCGAGGCCCGGAACGAAGTTCCAGCGCTCGACCGGATCCTGGCCAGCGAGCGAGCCAAGGGATCCACCGACACGGCAGTACGTGTTGCAGTCGACATCATAGAGGTCGTACGACACGGTGAAGCCGTAGCCCGGCGTCGTGTAACGCCAGTACCAGAAACCACCCGTATGGCAGCACGGAGCGCCCGTGCAGTCAGCGGCGAGATCGTAAACTACGCCAGCTTCATCACCCTGAGCGAATCCGCTGTAGAGCCAGATCCAGCCGGAGCAGAAGTTGTAATATACGATCGTACAAACGGCGCTACCACCACCCGTGGCCAGCTGAGCCGTTTCCTGATCCGCCTGATACGGGCGGCTCGGGACGTCGGCCATGGCTACTGCGGCGATGGCGAGCGAGAGCAAAGAAACTAAAAGCAGCTTCTTCATGAGTTTGGAACCTCCTTAGATATCTCTTTCAGCGTTCCAGTCCGAAAGAGAATGCTCCATGTCGACTTTCTCGGATTGGGTCCTTTGAGAAAGCCAACTGTTAGGGAAGCCACTAGTTGAGGAATAGGTTCCTCTCTATCCCTCGTTGAGGAGAGTACCACCGGGGTGGTTACCAGGTCAACAGAAAACGCGTAAGTCCAGTCAGGTTTTTTGCTTGCCCGGGAGCCCGCACCGGCCGCTTTTAACGCTTCAAGCCGGGAGGGCACTCGTAAAACATTGCATGGCAATCCGTTACAGTACATCCATACGCGAGCGGGTGAAAACTGGGCGAACCGGATGAAATCGGGCCGGTTTCGCCGCTGGAGCCCCTGCTCCGGGCCCCTCGCGTTCTGGAGAATTCATTCTACCCCTTATCGGCCTCTCCGGTCAATCAGAAAAGGCTGTAACCCTATGGGGGACAGACAATTGGAAATAGATCAATTTTGAATGGCCCTGCCTGCCGGAGACAATTCCGCTAGGGTTTTCTAAATGGCATTGGTAGACTGCGGACGCTTTTTTCGAGGAGGAAAGAATCACCCGATCACTTGCCGTTCTGATTGCCGTGCTGGCCGTGGCGTTCGCGTTGAAGCTCGTACACATCGCCGATATGCGCGAATCGCCGATTTACGCTCACCCTGTAATGGATGCCGGCTATCACGATCAATGGGCGCGGTCGATCCTGGACGGCACGCCGATCACCGACGGACAGCCCTATTTCCGGGCGCCCCTGTACCCTTACTGGCTGGCGGCCCTTTACAAGGTTTCAGGCGGCGATCGCACGGTGCCACGCGTTGCTCAGGCGATTCTCGGGATTGCCTCCCTCTTTCTGCTGTATTCGATCGGAAGGCGCCTGTTCGGCGCGACTACGGCGATTCTTGCCGTCGTTCTCGGCGTGCTCTACCCGCTCCTGACGTATTTCGAAGGGGAGCTTCTGATCACGTCCGTGGCCTTCTTCCTGAACGTGCTGCTGCTCTGGGCGCTGCTGCGGGCCGAGCGATCGCGAGGTCCGTGGCCCTGGATTCTGGCCGGGCTCGTTCTCGGGGCCGCGGCGATTGCCCGCCCGAACGTGCTGCTGTTTTCCCCGCTGCTGGTCCTCTGGGTCGCGCTCGAACGCAGAAGCGTGCGCGCGGCCATCGTACCGGGCATTCTCGCCGCCGCCGCATCGCTGCTCGTGATTCTTCCGGTTACGATCCGGAACGCGCGGGTCGGGGGCGAAGCCGTCTTCATTTCCTGGCAGGGCGGGATCAATTTCTACCTCGGCAACCACGTGGGCGCCGACGGATGGAGCGCGACCGCTCCCGGCATTCGAAAAGACTGGTGGGGAGGCTACGAGGACACGCAGATGATCCCGCAGCGCGAGGCGCGTCGTCGCATGACGTACGGCGAGATTTCGGACTACTGGTTCGCACGCGGTCTCTCGTTCCTGCGCGAGAACCCGGCGGAAGGCGCGGCGCTGCTTGCGAAGAAAACGTATCTCGTGTTCTCGGCTCAGGAACTTTCCAACAATCTCATTCTGTCGTTCTCCGGGCGTTACTCGCGTGTGTTTCGATCCCTGCCCGTGACCTACGGCATGCTCGTTCCGCTCGCGCTGTTCGGTTTCTGGTGCGCGCGGCGCAATCGGACCGCGCGCCTTCTCTCGTTTCACTTCGTGGCCTATGCGCTCACGCTGATTCTGTTCTTCGTCTGCTCCCGTTTTCGGATTCCGCTGCTGCCGGCGGTGCTTCTGTTCGCGGGGGAGGGCCTGCGGGTGCTGGCCCGGGGAGTCCGGGAGAGGCGGGCGGGCGTCCTCGCGGGCGGCGCGTGGGTCGCGGCCCTGTTCGCGGCCGTGAACTTCGACTTCGGAGTCGTGGGCCCGTTGAATCTCGCGTACGGACTGGAGGGGGAAGGACTTTCGCTTCTGCAGCAGGAGCGCTACGAGGAAGCGGCCGATCGTTTTCGCGAGGCCATCGTAGAGGATCCGAATTCGCGCAACGCTCATCACGATCTCGGGATCGCGCTCCGGTCGCTCGGGCGGGGAGAGGAAGCGGCTGCCGCGTTTCGGAAGTCGATTACCCTCGATCGGACGAACGCCGAGGCGTACAACAACCTGGCGCTCACGCTTTCTTCTCTCGGACGGAACGGAGAAGCGCTTCGCGTGTACGAACAGGGAATTGATGCGGATCCGAGACACCCGGGGCTCCGGGTCAATCGCGCTCTCCTTCTGCAGAACGAGGGACGCCTCGAAGAGGCCGTGGCGGACTATCGCGCTTTCATCGCGAGCGGCGCAACGGACGGACGTGTACACACGAATCTGGGGCTGGCGCTGGCCGGGCTCGGGCTCCATGACGAGGCCGAGCAGGAGCTGCGGCTCGGGCGCGGGCTGGCGCCGGACGTACCGAATACCACCCATGCTCTCGCCCGCTTCCTGCTCGATCGAGGGCGGCCAGGGGAGGCTGCTCCGCTGATCGCCGAAGGCGGGAAACGATGGCCGGAAGACCCGCGCTGGGAAGCGCTGCGGAGTGAAGCGGCATCGGCCGACGATATGTAGTAGGCTGACAGGCGGCCCACGAATCCGAATGAATTTTTCAGATGCCGGAACAGAACGATACAGGAGGCTCAGTTTGCGTTGGAACAGTGCAATAGCGGTGATCGCCGCTCTCTTGACAGGCGCGGCCGCATCGCAGGCCAGGACATGGTCGGTGCCGGAAGCGGGAACGCTTGGCGAAGCAATCGCAGCCTACGCGAACGGAGATACGATCCGTCTTTCCGCGGGCAGGCACGCCGCCCAGCTCGACGTGCAGGACGGACGCGGTTTGATTCTGATCGGCGAAGACAGGGAAACGACATTTCTGATCGGGATGAACGAGATCGAGCCGGTGCTGCGTATCGATGCCAGGCGCCAGCCCGTGATCCTCAAGAACCTCACGTTCGACCGCAAGGATGAAGGTTCGGTCTACACGACGATCCTGACGCGCGCGCAGCTGACCGTCGACAACTGCTCGTTCTGGGGAGGAGCGGCTTCGCTCGTTGATTCGTGCGAAGGAACCTGGACGAACTGCGACTTCCAGGGATGCTTCGACGGAGTGAACCTGCGCAACTCTCCGATGACGGTGCAGAACAATATCTTCGAAAGCACGCAGCAGTACGCCATCATCACGCGCGGATCCGAAGCGAAGATCTACAACAACCAGTTCAACAAGACAACGCAGGCGTCGATCATCGTGACGGGCAAGCGCCGCTATCCCGTAATCGGCGGCTCCCCCGGCAAGGGAAACATCTTCCTGCAGCACACGATGTATACCGTGGCGAACCAGTCCCGCAACGAGCTCAACGCGCAGTACAACTACTGGGGCGCGACCGTGACTTCCACGATGAACGAACTCGGGTATCCCGCGGACATCTCATCTCTGTTCGATTACTGGGATGGCGAGGACAGAGCGAACGGCATGGTCGATTTCCGGAACTGGACGGCGTCTCCCGAAGAGGCGATCAAAGCGTCGGCTGCCTCGATCCCGGGAAGCCGCATTCCGCTCATCCCGGCGATGGTGGGTGTTGCTCTCGCGATCATCGTCATCGCCGCCATGCGCAGGAAACGCGCCTGACGGACCGGGAGCATCAGCGGATCAGGATGATCTTGCGCGATTCTTCCACGTCGTCGCCGGCCTTCAGCCGCACGAAATAAACACCCTGCGCTACGGGTTCGCCCGCATCGTTCCTTCCGTCCCAGAATATGGGTTCGGGGTGGATCCCGTCGAAGAGATGAACCGGCGGATAGCGGCGGACCTGACGGCCCGCGAGATTGTAGATCCCGAGTTCGACGCGCATGCTGTGAAACTTCGACGGTTCCGCCAGCGTGGCTGCGGGCGCCGAGGGGGGAGGAGCGTTTCCGTCACCCGTCGGTTCGTTCGTGCCGCCCGAAGGCTTCCCGCCGCCGCTCCCGCTGCCCCGTCTCGCGCCGCGAGGCACGCGATAGGAAATCACAGTCTGGTCCGTGAAGGGATTCGGCGTGATGGCCGAAAGAAACTCCTGCTTTTTGATCGGCGCCGGCGCGATCAGCTTCTCTTCCCATTCCCACTTGAGACCGAGCCCGCGGATCGTGAGTCGATACGTGTACTCGGCGCCGACGACCGGGTTTTCGTCGTGAACGATGTAGGGCGTGTTGTCCTGGAGGATGAACCCGTTTCCGCCCACGATGTGCGTGCTGCCGTCCGGCGCGACACGTGTGAGCGTCGCTTCGGAACCGAACGCGCCGCCGAAGATATTGAACGAGATGCGCACCCGGCCGTCGTCGTCCGGTTCGACCGTGAAGTTGTGAAGCGCGATCGCTTTCACGAACACTTCGAAGTGATCCGCGAGCCCGCTGTACGACTCGTTCTCGACTGTATTGACGGCACGCACCGCGATGGTGTGCGGGCCTCCCGAGAGCGAGTCCGGCACGAACTGGAAGCGAAGTGCGGCGAAATCGCCACCCCATCCTTCGGGAGGATCGGCCAGCTGCCATGAGCCGCTGTCGATCCTGTACTTGACGTTCTTGATCGTGTTGAACGTGAGGTTTTTCCTGATCGGGTCGGCCTTGTCGAACGTGCCGTCGATCGCGCCGGTGCCTGAGTAGACGGCCTGGCTTATGAGAGGCAGTACCTGCGTAGAACCTGCCCATACGGGGGTGGTTGTCTCGATCGTGTCCGGCACGGCGAACATGCGTACGACGGGGTGCGTATCGATGACGTCGGCAATGCCGTCGGAATCCGAGTCGACGGACGCCATCTGTCCCAGTGAGTAGGAGCACAGGTTGCCGCTCGGGTTCGCCATCGCACACGCCACGTGCTGTTTGCAAGTCCAGTCCTGGTTCAGGCTGTTGCTGTTCGGGACGCCGAGGTAGCCGGAGACGGCACGACATGGCGTCGATGTACCGCCCGAGGCATACTCGTCGAGCGTGTAGAAGAGATGACCCCCTTCGTGCACGATGAGCCCGGAGAGCGTGGTGGGATTTCCCTGACCCACGAATCCGCCGCCACCTGACGGCGCTACGAGGTACGGGCCGCCGAGATAGGCGTACGCCGTGTATCCCGCGCCCGGGAAGTACGACACCTTCGGAAGGAAAAGCGTAATGCCCCATTCGGTTTGAAAGTTCGTGCGTAAAGTATCGATGTACTCCCAGACGGGTTCCGCGCCGATTCCCTTGACCTCCCAGGTGTACCCGATGCTCGCCATGGTTTCTTTGACCCACTCGGATTCATCGTGATCGGGAGGGGTCCGGAAGAAGTTGCGGCTTGTCCTGGCGGCAATGGGAATGTCATACACGAACTGCGCCCGCGGATAGCCATGCACTTTCGCGGCGATGAATCCGAACGCGGCGCGCACTTCCTCGTACACGGCCGAACGCTCCGCACTGGAATGAGACGCGCCGTCCGTTTCAGGAAGAATGATACCGACGGCGCTCCGTCCCAGTACCCACTCGGAAGTATTGAAGATGTCGCCGCCGACCAGTCGTCCGTAGCGGCGGTCGTGCCCGGTCTGTGCTTTCGAGATCTCGGCATAATCGCTTCGGTCGATCCGGGGTTTCGTCACCGTATGCACGCCGAGTTCGTCCCACGTGACGTCCGACTTTTCGTGGAGTCGCTTCATGGGGGCGCGCTCTTCTTCGATCAGCCACGACGTGATGATTTCGCTCCACGCCGCCGGCGCCGACGATTTCTCGAATGCGGTCATCGGTTTGCGGTAAAGGGCATCGACGCGCGGGTCGGCGCGCAGTTCCTGGTCGCGGTCAGCGGGCAGATCGCCGATCACCAGATTGGGCGGATAAATATGCGGGAGCCAGGCACCCTTCTCTTCCCATTCGTCGAGGAAGCGGTAGACTTCGTCCATCGGCATGTTTCTCAACAGGATGAGGGCGTCGTTCAGCCCGTCCTCAGGCGTACCGAACGCGGGCGCTGATGGAATCAGAGTGAGAAGGAGGGGAACCAGGCACCCGAGCACGATCGCCCGGAGCACACAGAAACGCACGGGCAGCTTTGCACCGCTCATAAGATCTCCCGAAGGTTGTAATGGGGAGCCAGGACCCTTGACATCTCCAATCTACTGCCTGAATGGGGGGAACGTCAAGGTGTCCAAGTAGTTAGCCTGGAATGTGATACAATGCGGCGCCTCTGGAGGGACAAGGAGACGGTGTGCGATCCCTGGTAGTTTTGATCGGTATTTTGATGATCGGCGCGTTCCTCGCGTGTTCCGGCGGCGGTGAGCCGCGCGGAAACGTGATCCTGATCACGCTCGATACGACCCGTGCCGACCGGATCGGCGCATACGGGCATCCGGGCTCCATGACGCCCGTGATCGACCGGCTCGCCATGGACGGGGCGCTCTACACGGAATGCATCGCACCCGTGCCGACGACTCTCGCATCGCATACTTCGATGCTGAGCTCCCTGGCCCCCCGTGAGCATCATGTCCCCCGGAACGGTTTCCTCGTGCCCGAAGACGTCTACACGTTTCCCGAAGAGCTGCAGAAATCCGGGTACCGGACCGGCGCTTTCATCGGCGCGTTTCCGCTGCACGGACAGTTCGGGCTCGGCCGCGGATTCGGCACATACGACGACGAACTCGACGAGACGCCGGACGGGGGCGAGGTGGAGCGCAGAGCCGACAAGGTGACCGATCGCGCGCTCGCGTGGCTCGAGGGCGGGGGCGATGCGCCGTTCTTCCTGTGGGTGCATTACTTCGACGTGCACTGGCCGTATGCTCCGCCTGCATCGTGGGGCGACGCGCGGCGTCCGCCCGCGTCTCTTCTCGACCCTGCGAACGTGGAGACGCTTCACGACATTCGTTTCGGCCGCGTGCCATTCGAGGCCCACGATCGTGCGTACTGGGAAGCGCAGTATGACGGCGAACTTTCGTATGTAGACACGCAGATACGCAGGCTGCTTGCCGGAGTGCGGGAGGCGGGGGGCGACGATCTTCTCGTCGTACTCACGGCCGACCACGGCGAATCGTTCGGCGATCACCGCTACTATTTCGACCACGGCGACTTTCTATACGATGATGCCATTCGCGTTCCGCTGATTCTGCACGGCACTCGCGACGTGACTCCGGGCGTCGTGAACGGACCGGTGGAACTGATCGACATTGCCCCCACGATTCACGACTGGGTCGGTCTCAAGATTCCCCGGCGGTACAAGGGGCGTTCGCTTCTTTCGGCCGGGCGCGGGGAAGATGCGATCGTGATCTCCGAAGCGAGCAAGCCGTGGAACGTGGAAATGCCGTCCGAGTGGCAGAATCAGTACAAGGCAAAATCGGTTCGCACGAATGAGTGGAAGTATCAACTCGTTCCTTTCATGGGGCGGAAGGAGCTCTATCATCTCACGGTCGATCCGGGTGAAAGCGAGAACGTCGCGAACCGTCACCCCGAGGTCGTCGCCCGCATGGAAAAAGAGCTCGAGAAATGGACGAAACAGTTCGATCCCGGTTTCCAGATGGGCGATCTCACGGAGCGCGACGAAGTGCGCGACAACCTGAAAAAGCACGGCTACTTCAAATGAAATTTCGATGGGCGCTGCTGTTCCTCGTGCTGCTCGCGTCTTGCGGACGCGACTCCGCGCGGCTTCCCGGCAAAGTCATTCTCTTCGGAATCGACGCGGCCGATCGGGTCGTCATCGAGCGCATGGTGGAGCGGGGCGAACTCCCTCACTTCGCGCGCCTGATGAGCGAGGGGGTGACCGCGACGATGCTCGTCGAGGAGCCCGTTTTCTCCCCCGTGGTGTGGACGAGCGAGTTCACGGGTTTTCGCCCGGACGCACACGGGATCACCAGCTTCACACGGATGGCTGACGGAAAGCGCGTTCCTGTAACGTCGAATCTCCGTGCGCGGAAGGCAGTCTGGGAAATCGCGGGGGACGAGGGGGTCGAGGTCGGGGTCGTCGGGCACTGGGTTACATGGCCGGCCGATCCCGTGAACGGATTCCTCGTGAGTAATTACGCGTTCCCGCCGAGCCCCGAGTACGAAAAGGAATGGACACCGACGACCGACTGGGATTCGATCGGGTTCCGCACGTACCCGGCGGAAATTCTGGACGAGTTTCGATCGTTTGCGAAGGACCGTCCGCTCATCGGGACGGAGGAAGTCCCGCGCG
This sequence comes from Candidatus Eiseniibacteriota bacterium, assembly GCA_029262235.1. Classification (GTDB taxonomy): domain Bacteria; phylum Orphanbacterota; class Orphanbacteria; order Orphanbacterales; family Orphanbacteraceae; genus JABDJQ01. Next base: position 600,732 of record JAJCZU010000002.1, read on the forward strand.
CGAACCGTCTCGATACGGCCCTCAAGCACTACTTCGAGAAAGACATGGCGAATCTGAACGGAGGCGTTCGTCTATTCGACGAGTACGGGCCGCGGTTCCTTACGATTTACATGGAAAGTATTGATTTCTTTCAGCACCGCCTCTGGCTTCTGCACGAGTATTACGAGTTTCGCAAACACGGCAAGGATATGGCGCCGCTCGAGGCGCCGGAGAAGGAGCCGCCCGCATCGGCTTGGACGGAGATGGGGGCGCTGGTCGGCGACTCGTATCGTCTTGCCGATCGATGGCTGGGAATCCTGCTCGAACGAATCGACCTGACGCGTGACGCGATCATCGTCGTGTCCGATCACGGCTTTCAATCGTTTCCGCCGGGGACGGAGCGTCACATCGGGGATGATCGCCGACAGGTGATGCCGTTCTGGCACAGCGATCGCGCACTCCTGATGGCGGCGGGGCCCCCGTTTCGCAGGGGAGGCGTACCGGACGATCCGATCCGGCCCGAGGATGTGACGCCGCTCGTCCTGCATCTGCTCGGGCTCGCGGTGGGCGGGGACATGGACGGTGAGGTTCCGATGTCATTGCTCGACCCGGCATTCGCCCGGGCATTTCCCGTTCGCACCGTTGCGACCTATGAAACCGGGAACGAAGAACGCGAAGAGGTGCCGATCGAGTCGCCGGCCGACGACGCGATGCGCGCGATGTTGAAGAGCCTTGGCTACCTCGACTGACCGCGCGGCCTGGAGCGCGGCCGCTCTCGTCACTGCCGTGTTCGGCGTTCTGTACGTCATGCATGCGGCCGTCGGCCCCGTTGTCGGTGACGGTCCGGAACTCACGATCGCGGCGCACACGCTCGGCATTCCGCACCCGTCGGGATATCCGCTCTTTACTCTGCTGTCACGCATCGCCTCCCTTCTCGGCGATCCCACGCGGGCCCTCCATATATTGAATGCCCTGTTCGCCGCCATCGCGGTCGGACTCATCACGCGCCGCGTCTCGGGGAGCGCGGGAGCGGGCCCGGGCATTCTCGCCGGCCTGATGCTCGGTGGCTCGGCGACGCTCGTGCGGGAGGCCACCCGCTTCGAGGTCTATACGTTCTGGCTTCTGCTTCTCGCCCTTCTTTTGATTCTGCCCCGTGCGCGCCCGCTGCTCTTTCTTTACGTGGCCGGCCTGGCCGTCGCCCATCACCTCGCGATTCTGTTCCTGATTCCGGCCATTCTGGTCGGTGCCTGGCCGTGCGTCGCGCCGCTGGTGCGATCACCCGCGCGCATCGTGCCGGGCGCCCTTCTCTTCGCGCTCGGCGTATCGGCGTATCTCTATCTGCCCGTTCGTTCGGCGCTCGGACCGCTCTGGAACTGGGGGGCACCTTCGGACTTCGCGCGCTTTCTCGCGCACGTCACCGGACGCGGGTACTGGGGATATGCCGCCGGGGGCGGCCTCCACGACCTTCTGGTCTTCTGTCGCGGGATCCCGCGCGAAATTTCGTGGGCGGGGCTGTTGCTCGTGCCGCTCGGGGCATGGGCTCTGGTCGTGCAGAAGAAGTGGAACGAGGGGGCGATGATCGTTTTCGGGATCGCGGGTATTGCTTTCTATATAGGACGTTATGGTGTCAACGATCCTGAGCCCTACTTCATTCCGATCGTCGTGTTCCTGGCGTTTCTCTTTGCATGGGGAGCGGCATTTCTGGGCGCCGGTATCGGGCGGCTCCGCCCCCTGCTGTTCGTCGCGCTCGGCGCGGGGCTCGTCTGGCAGGCCGGGGCCGGCGCACGGCGGTTCGATCGAAGCGACGATGCGCTTCTTTCAGGATACGTGAACGCGATTTGGGAGACCGTGCAGGAGGGCGGGGGACTTGTCGTCGAAGGCGACGCGGAGACGTTCGGTCTCTTTCACGCTCAGATCGTCAAGGCCGAGCGAACGGACGTCACGGTTTTCAACTCACTGTTCGACCTGGGCCCCGAGGGGCCGCTCTTCGCGCGCGAGTCGCGGAGGGGACCCGGCTGGAAACGGAACGCCCTGCTGGCCGCGCTCCGGGCCGGAACGCCGGCCTACACTGCCGTGGAGCAGGATCTGTTCGGCGAACCCGGATTCATGCTGCGCCCGTACGGTCTGCTTTATCGATGGTATCGCGAAGGCTCTCCCGAGGTTGACTCTGATGCGGTATGGGACGCATACGATCTCGGCTTTTCGAACGGAGTCGATCGCGACGACGAGTACCTGGAACGATGGATCGCCGCGAACGTATGGACGCAGTCCGCGCGGCGGGAACTGCGAGAGGGCGACGAGGCAGGCGGATATGCGTCACTCCGCCGTGCGGAGGAGATCGCGGGAGAGAGTGCGGCGATCTATCTGAACGTCGGCCGCGCGTATCGTGAGAATGGTGACAGGGAACAGGCGCTTCGTCTCTTTCGCAAGGCCGGCGAACACGCGAACGATGGACTGGCCGCATGGAACGAGGCGGATCTTCTGATCGCGCGCGACCGCGACACGCCGCGGGCGGATTCGCTGCTGGCGCTCGTTGAAGCACGTGATCCGCGACTTCGCTACGCGGCGACGCTCCGGCGCGGGCGTCTCGCGATCGAGGAGCGCCGCTTCGCAGAAGCACGCGACCGGTTCCGGGAGGCGGCGCGCCTGCGTCCTGCCGACGCGGCGCCTCAAGTCGGACTCTGGGAGACAGGTGTGCTGGCCGGGGATGCCGAAAGCGTTTCACGCGCACTCGGCGAACTCGACCGTCTGGCGCCGGGCACTGCGGATGATCCCGAACGCGCCGAAGCCACGTTTTTTGAGCGCGCGGGCAATACACGTGCCGCGGACTCCGTGTACGCGCTCATGCTGACGCCCGACAACGTCGATCCGCACGACTGGAACGCCGCCGCGTGGAGTCAGGCGACTCGCGAGTTTCTCCCGAAAACCGCGCTGCTTTATGCGGAGAAAGCGCTCGCTCTTTCTCCCGACGACCCTTACGCGCTGGACACCAAAGGGTGGGCGCTGTATCGAAGCGGACGGTACGAGGAGGCGGCGAAGCATATGGACCGCGCGCTGACGGAACTTGGACTTCCGGGCGCGGGGCCGCGATGGCGCCGGGCGATCGTGGCGCGTGCGGCGGGCGACGAAAACGCGGAAGCGCACTGGGCGTCGGAAGCCGGGCTCTGGCGTGATGATGAAACGTGGCGGGTTCGTTACGAGGAGGCGGGGGGGCTCTGACCGGCTTCGGAGAACACGACCTGATTCTTGCCGAGTCGTTTGGCTTCATAGAGGGCGGCATCGGCCCGTTCGATCAGTTCATGACGCACTTTGTCACGCCCGGGCGACCCGGCAATGTGATCGGGGAAGCAGGCGACACCGATCGAGAGTGTCAGCGTCAGACTGGTGCCCGCGCCCGTTCGGAGGCGCAAGGGGGAGTCCGCGATCTCGGATCGGAGCCGCTCGCAGATGATGCGACTCGACTCGAGCGGTGCGCCGGGCAGCAGGATGGCGAATTCCTCACCACCGTAACGCGTCACGAGATCGATTTTGCGGACGTTCTGGATCAGCAGGCCGGACACATGCGTGAGCGCGCGGTCGCCTACGGGATGACCGTGCGTATCGTTGATCGCTTTGAAGTCGTCGAGATCGGCCATCGCGAGCGTGAGCGGAACGTTGTCGCGTTCGGAGCGCTCGAGTTCCCGCATGATCTGTTCGTCGAAGTATCGTCGTGTAAATGCCCCCGTAAGCGGATCGATGTAGATGAGACGCTCGAGCCTGCGTTCGCTCTGCACACGGCCGGCCGCGATCAGGAATAGAAACGCAACGGCGCGAAGAGCATTCTCGGTGTAGGGGCGCACGCGCCGGTCGAAAACGGCCGCCACGCCGAATGTATCGTTTTCGACGCGCAATGGATAAAGCAGAAGCGAACCCCTGCGCGCCGGCAGAGTGCTTCGTTCTGATTCGCGAAGATCCTGCAGGTCAGGTATGTAGACGGGATCGCCCCCGTTCAGGAAGTGACGTTCGTACCCGAGCACATAAGGCGGGGGAATCGAGCCCGCCGGGGATCGCCATTCGTCCTGTTCACGGAGATAAAACTGCACGGATGAAACGCCGAGCGACTCTTCGACCGTGGTTGCGATTCTCGCAAGCGACTCGCCGAGGTTCTGCTGCGGCATCCGCGTGGCCAGGTCGGCCAGCAGCGCTTCGATGCGTCCCGAACTGTCGCGTGCGAGCAGTTCGCGCGCCAGACCGGGTGCGATGGGGCGGATGAATCGCTCGGGACCCCCGGCAGGGGGCAGGAGAAGGATCGACTCGAGGGAGCCCGTCCGGATGTAGCGGACCCCTTCGCCGGAATCTTCCCGGACGAACCGGCCGCGGGCGGCAAGCGCATCCAGTAGAATGCGGGCAGCCCTCCAGTGCTCGGTCGGCTCCTCGCGCGCAAGGCACTCCTCGGCAAGCCGCAGGAGAGGAGAATCAAGCGCCTCGAAATCCCCGGTAGGGGCTTTCAATAATCTTTCGATCAACTGAGCGTAGGAAGACGACATAATATCCTGTTGTTCGTACATTGATGCGAAATGTCGCATAAATTGTAGCATTTCTGATAACAGGCACGCAATCGCCGTGCCCCGCAAGCCTCGATAGCTCAAAGCATTGCGTCTATGCTAAGGTACACCGCGAAAGGGGCGGCCGCATCCGAATGCCACGAATCGAAAGTACGTTCGTACTCGTTCTCGCCGGGCTTCTGGTCGGCCATGCGCTGTTCTTCCATTATACCGTGGATGACGCATTCATCTCCTTCCGCTATGCCGAGAATTACGCGAGCGGCGACGGTCTCGTCTATAACGTCGGCGATCGTGTCGAGGGATACACGAACTTTCTCTGGACCGTGGGAATGGCCCTTGTTGCCGCGCTCGGCCAGGATCCACTGTTCTGGTCCCGCGTAGTCGGTCTGGCAGCCGGAATCGCGACGCTCTTCCTGAGCTATGCCGTCATTCGAAGACGGTGCCACGATCACCCGGTAGCCATCCTCGCGCCGGTCGCACTCGCGGCAAACGGCGCGTTCGCACTCTGGTGTGCGGCCGGTCTCGAAACCTCCGCATTCACTTTCTTCGTGACGGCCGGCCTTCTCGCGGGCTCGAGCCACAAGCCGCGCGCGCCGATCTGGAGCGCCTGTCTTCTCGGCATTGCGGCCGTAACGCGACCCGAGGGTGCGCTGTTTTTCGCGATCGTATGGCTTCATTCCGCGTTCTCGCGCCGGCAGTCGCTCCGGACACTGGCGAACTCGGCCGCTCTTTTCGCGGCGCTCGTTCTTCCGCTTTACGCCTGGCGCTCCGGGTACTACGGCGAGCTGCTTCCGAACACCTGGTATGCGAAGTCGGGCGGCGGAGCCGACGCCATTTTCCGCGGCATCCGGTATCTCGGGACGTACTTCGGGCCGTTCGGCGGCTGGACTTCCGCCGCGCTGGTTCCTCTCGTTTTCCTCGTGCGGCTGCGCTACTGGGAACGCACGCTGCTTGCCGCGGTGATCGCATGGCTTCTCTATGTGGTTTCAGTCGGCGGGGACTCCCTCGCGTTCTATCGGTTTCTCGTGCCGATCATTCCCGCGATCACGATTCTTGCGCTGTCCGGTGTCGCGAAACTCTTTCCCGCGATCGGGGGCGCGCGCGTTTCGCCCGGTCGCATGGCGCTGCTTTTCGTATTGCTTGCGTTGCCCGTCTATTCGTCGTTCCGGGGCCAGATGGCCGACTTCGTGACTGAGGACCGCGCTCGCATCGAGTATCACTGGAAAGTGATCGGTACCTGGCTCCGTGAGAACGCGGATCCGGACGCCACGATCGCGGTGACGACGGCCGGGGCGATCCCCTACTACTCGCGGCTCCGTACGATCGACATGCTCGGCATCACGGACCGACATATCGCGCGCAGGAAGATGAAGGGAATGGGCCAGGGGTTCGCGGGGCACGAGAAGAATGACATGGCCTACGTTGTGAGGCAGCGCCCCACGTACATCCTTCATTATACGTTCCTGCTGCCTGAGCCGACTTTTACGACCGGGCAGTTCAAGACTCCCTGGAATCCGGGACTCAAAGATCTGCTCGAGATGAAGGAGTTCGACGAGGCTTATCAGGGAGAAAGCGCGCCGATCGGTAAGATGCACTTTATATACTTTAAGCAAAAGGATTCCGAATGAGGATTTCGGGTGGGCTGCTCGTAGCACTCGCGTTCGTGTTCGCAGGCGTTGTCGCCATGCGCGACATCGCGAGCACGGATCTCGGCGTTCACGTTCGGACCGGAGAACGCATTCTTACCGAAGCCTCCGTTCCGGCGCAGGACTCGTTCAGCCACACGGCGCGTGGCCGGCCTGCGGGCGTCGACCAGTGGGCCGGAAGCATTCTGCTCTATCTCGTGGACCGCGTCTCCGGTCCGCAGGGTCTCGTTCTTCTGCGCATGCTGCTCGTACTGGCCACCTTCGGCGCGCTGCTCGCCACCGCCTCGCTCGGTAAAACGAAACCGGAGTTCGGGTTCGCTGTTTTCGTCGTGCTCGGGGTCGTGGCCATGGCGCCGCTGCTGCTCCTGCGACCGTTCCTGTTCAACCTGCTTTTTCTTGCCATCACGGCGCATCTGCTCGAGTCGTATCGGGCAGGACAACGTGATTCGCTCTGGATCGCGCTGCTCGTCTTCGTGATCTGGTCGACGATCGATCCCGGATTTCTGTACGGCGCGGCTTTCTTCGCCTGCTTCGTGATCGGAGAGGGCGCGGCCCGGCAGTTTACGGTTCTTGCCGGCGGTGAGAGACCGATGACGGTGTCGCGCTGGCGCCATATGGCGCTCGTGCTGGCTTGCGCGACGGCGCTTCCGCTCCTTCTGGCGCAATGGGTGCTTCCCGGGGGCGTACCCGCGCTGTTCGCTGCGCTTCCATACCCGAACCACGCGTTCTTTTCCGCCATCATTGACGAATACCAGCCGGCCGATTTCACGAGAGACCGGGCCTTCTTCGTCCTCTTCGGTCTGGCGCTGGCCGCCATGCTCGTCCGGAGCATAAGGGCACGAAAGATCGACCTTGCGAACGGCCTCGCTTTTCTGCTGTTTGCGATCCTCGCGATGCGTGCGATCCGTCTTGTTCCGCTGTTCGTTGTGATCTGCCTGCCGCCCGTGATCAGGGAAACGTCTTCCTGGCCCGGGCGATGGCTTCGCGGCCGCACCGCAATCCGTACGGCGCTCTCGCTGGCTGGAATCGCGGGACTCGCGTTCCTCTCGCTCTGGTGGCGCGCGCACGATCCGCTTCACGGCCGGGGGCTCGATGAGCAGATCTATCCGCTGGCGGCCTTTCGGTTTATCGAGGAGTACGACATTCCCGGGCCGCTGTTTCATGCCGAGCAGTACGGCGGACCGCTGCTCTGGTATTTCGGGAGTACGCGCCCTGTCTTCATCGATGGACGACTTGCGGTTTTCGGCGAAGACTTTCGTCGCGACGCTTACTTCGCCATTCTCGGAGGGGCTCCCGGCTGGGAGCATCAGCTGGATCACTTCGGGATCAATACGCTTCTACTTCGTCGCGGCAATGCGGCAGGGCGCGACAGGATCGGATCGCTCGCCCGCGAGAGCGAGGCATGGACACTCGCCTGGTTCGATGACGTCACGATGATGTACGTGCGCCGAAGCGCGATCGCGGGACGCGATGATCTGGTCAATCTGGACGCGCTCGACCCCGAGATCGACATCATTCCGACCACCGTGCAGCAGGAGCTTGCCATGTGGGAAGCGCTCGATATGTGGATTCCCGTGAGAAGGTCGGCGCGCGCCTATGAGATTGCATGGAAACTGCTCGAGAGGCGCGAGGACTGGGAGCAGATTGCGATGACGAGCGGGCTCGAGTCGATTGCTACGCCCGAAACGGCTCCGTTCTTCTATCGTCTGCGCGGCGATGCCCGATTCTCGCTTCGTCGGTTCGTGTGGGCCGGAAATGACTGGGTGAAATCGGGGAGCCTCGCAGCGAGAAGTGCGCTCGGTCTGTTTTCGTTTCTCGATGATCGAAGCATGAATGACATGGCTGTCGGGATCGAAGATCGTCCGCGCGAGTATGCGAGGCTGGCGTCGCTTCTGCTGAACGCAAAAGAGGCCGTCGCCGCGACCGATCTCTTTCGCGAGGCTTACGCCATCACGCACTCGCCGTATGACGCGAACGGAATCGCCTGGGCGATGCTCGAGGCGGGGGATACGGGTGGCGAGGCCCTTGCGCCGGCTCGTGAGGCCGCGGCCGCGGAGCCCGGGAACGGCTGGTTTCGCGGAACGCTTGGCCGGGCTCTGAGCGCTGCCGGGCAACAGACAGAGGCGGAGCAGGAACTCATCCGCGCGACGCAGTTGATACCCCCCGACGACTATATTGCACGGGGCAAAGCGCACGCACGGCTTGTGCTCTTCTACAGCTCCCTCGGCGGGCGCGAAGCGGATGCCGTGCGGGCGGGGATCGATGCTCTGCTCGTCGATGCCAAAACCTCGCTGCGTCCCGAAGTCGTCCGCGTTGTCATGAACGCGGGCGGCGAATCCGAACTCGACCGGATCATGGAACGACTCTGCTACGACCTCGGGCTCGGCACGCACATGGGGCCCGAGCACGCGCATATGGGCCATGGCGATATGCCCGCCGAACTCAAGTTCCGCCTGCTGACCGACGCGGGCTTCGATCCCCCTCTCCCCGAGGCGCCGGGAGAGCACGGCGGCCATTGACGGCTCCTTGCGGCGCGGCGCGAAAACCGCTACCCATCTACACAATCCGCCCCTGAATGGTGACTATCGTGCTGCAGCCGGAATTCATACGCGGCCGGGCATCCTGGCCCGATCCGCATCGAACGCATGTTGATCAGGAAGCACCCTCGGGCGCACTGCTTGACGCCTATTCCCGTGCGGTCATTCGTGCGACGGAGGCCGTGAGTCCCTCGGTGGTTCACATCGAAGTAAGCGCCCGCTGCAGTTCCCGGAAGAGCGCGTCCGGCGCGGGATCGGGTTTCTTCTTCACGCCGGACGGGCTGATCCTCACGAACAGCCACGTGGTGCACGGGGCTCACAGGATTCATGTGACGGACAGCGAAGGCGCTCGCTTTCGCGCGGATCTCGTAGGGGACGATCCTCACACGGACCTTGCCGTCATCCGCGTGGAAGGCGGGAACCGCCCGGCTTCGCCCTTCGCGGAACACGCGCCCCGCGCGGGACAGCTCGTGATCGCGATCGGCAATCCGTACGGGTTCCAATGTTCGGTGACGGCGGGCGTCGTGAGTGCGCTCGGCCGGTCGCTGCGTGCGAAGAGCGGCCGCCTGATCGACAACGTGATTCAAACCGATGCTGCGCTGAACCCCGGCAACAGCGGCGGCCCTCTCGTGAACTCCGCGGCCGAGGTCGTCGGCGTCAATACGGCGATGATCCGACCCGCGCAGGGGATCTGTTTCGCGATCGGCGCGGACACGGCGCGCCACGTGGCCACCTATCTGATTCGAGATGGAGCGATTCATCGCGGGTACCTGGGCTTCGCGGGGCAGAACATCGATCTTCATCGACGCACGATTCGGTATCATGATCTCGCCATCGAGTCGGGAATTCTCATCGTCTCGCTCGAGCCCGCCAGCCCGGTGACGGCCGCGGATCTGCGTGAAGGTGACATCGTGATCGGGGCCGACGGCAATCCCGCGCGCTCCCTGGACGATCTTCACCGCGCCCTTACGGAGTGGGACGGAGAATCGGGGATCGAACTCGATGTCGTGCGACGCACGCAGAGAATCCGGCGGCTCGTGGTACCTCAGCTTCTGAAAGGATAAGCCGGTTCGCACCCTCATTCCGGGGGACATGGCGGACGCGCTCGACCCGCACCGTGGAGACACGGCCTAAGGCCTTGCGGTTGCTGGGTTTCAGACCCTGTGCTACCCTTCTCCACCTAAAGGAGAACCGGAACCATGTCCCCCGAACTGTCGAAGACATACGAAGCCTCTTCGGTCGAGCCGAAGTGGCAGGAGCACTGGCATAAAGAGGCCGTTTACCGCACGCGCGTGAACCCCGACAAGAAGCCTTACGTCATTTATATCCCGCCGCCGAACGTGACGGGCGTGCTGCATATGGGGCACGTGCTGAACTACACGATTCAGGATGTGCTGACGCGCTGGAAACGGATGCAGGGCTTCGAAGCGCTCTGGCTGCCCGGGCTCGATCACGCCGGCATCGCGACGCAGAACGTTGTCGAAAAGGCCCTGCGCAAAGAGGGTAAGTCGCGCCACGACCTCGGCCGCGAAAAATTCGTCGAGCGCGTGTGGCAATGGAAAGAAGAGCACGGCGGAACGATTCTCGATCAGTTCCGCAAGCTCGGCGCCTCGTTCGACCTCGAGCGCCTTCGTTTCACTCTCGACGAAGACTACAGCCGCGCCGTTCTCGAAGTGTTTGTTCGTTTACACGAAAAGGGTCTCGTTTATCGCGGCAACTACATCGCGAGCTGGTGCCCGCGCTGCCAGACCGTGCTTTCGGATGAAGAAGTCGATCACGTCGAACGAAACGGCAAGCTCTGGCACGTGCGCTATCCGCTTACGGACGGCTCCGGCCATGTCGAAGTGGCAACCACGCGCCCGGAAACGATGCTGGGCGATACGGGCGTCGCGATTCATCCCGATAACCCGAAGACGAATCATCTGAAGGGGAAGAAGGCGCTGCTGCCGCTCCTCGACCGGGAACTGCCGATCGTCGAGGACGAGCGCGTCGATCCGGAGTTCGGAACCGGCGCCGTGAAAATGACGCCGGCGCACGATCCGCTCGATTTCGAGATCGGCAAGGATCACGGGCTCGAGCCGATCAAGATTTTCGAACCGGACGCGACCGTGAAGGACGGGATCGGGCGTTTCGGCGGACTCTCGCGCGAAGAAGCGCGTAAAGAAGTGCTGAAGGATCTCGAAGCCGGCGGATTTCTCGTGAAAGACGAGAAGCACAGGAACTCGATCGGGATCTGCTATCGCTGCGAGACGGTGGTCGAGCCGTGGCTTTCGGAGCAGTGGTTCATCGCGATGAAGAAGCTGGCCGAGCCCGCTGCGCAAGCGGTGCGTGACGGCGAGGTCACGATCTTCCCCGAGCGCTGGGAGAAGGTCTACTTTCACTGGATGGACAACATTCGCGACTGGTGCGTTTCGCGCCAGCTCTGGTGGGGGCACCGGATTCCCGCCTGGTACTGCGACGCGTGCGACACCGTGCACGTTTCGATCGAAGCGCCGGCCGCGTGCACGAGCTGCGCGAAGACCGCGTTCCGCCAGGACGAAGACGTGCTCGACACATGGGCGAGCTCATGGCTCTGGCCGTTCGCGACACTCGGCTGGCCGCAGAAGACGCCCGAGCTGCAGTATTTCTTCCCGTCCAACATTCTTGTTACGGGCAGCGAGATCATCTTCTTCTGGGTCGCGCGCATGATCATGGCTTCGCTCGAGTTCATGGGCGAAGTTCCGTTCAAGGAAGTATTTCTGCACGGAATCGTGCGTGATCAGAAGGGGCGCAAGCTCTCGAAATCGCTCGGTAACTCGCCCGACACGCTCGAGATTCTGAAGAAGTACGGGGCCGACGCGGTTCGCTTCTCCACGATCCTCACGACGCCGAGCGGACAGGACGCGATCTTCTCCGAAGAGAAACTCGACACCGGTCGCCGCTTCGCGAACAAGATCTGGAACGCGACGCGCTTCGTGATGCCGCACATTCAGAACGTGAGCGGGCTTTCATCGCCGCCGGAGTCGCTTCCGCTTCCGGAACGGTGGCTCCTGAGCCGTCTGACCGAAGTGCAGGGAACGGTGACCGCGCATCTCGACAAGTCGAGTCTGAACGAAGCGGCGTACGCCGTGTATGATTTTCTGTGGCACGACTACTGCGACTGGTTCGTCGAGATGTCGAAGGGGGCGATGGCGGACGAAGAGAATGTCGCCACGCGCGAAACGCTGCTCCACGCGCTGCGCGAAGGAGTGCGGTTGCTCGCGCCGTTCATGCCGCATTTGAGCGAGGAACTCGGCACGCATCTCGGCTTCGATGGCCTCGTTTCGCTGTCCGCATGGAATGACGGTGCGGGCGGTTTCCGTGATCCCGGCGCCGAGATCGAAATGGAGATCGTGCAGGAACTCGTAACGGCGATCCGCACGATCCGGTCGGAATCGAACGTGCCGCCGAACGAACGTGTAAACGTTTATGTCCGTTTTCTCGACGATACGGCCAGGGACCCCGCGAATCGTGAGAGGGAGCACGTGCTTGCGCTCGCGAAGGCGGAGAACCTTCACCTGGACGGTTTCGACGCGAAGCCTTCAGGGTGCATCGCAATGGTCACCCGGCGCATGGAAGTCGCGATCCCGCTGGAGGGCCTCGTCGATCTCGACAAGGAACGCGAGCGTCTGCAGAAGGAAGTCGAAAGGCTCACCGGCTTGCTCGCGAGCGTGGAAAAGAAGCTCGGGAACGAAAACTACGTGAAGCGCGCGCCAGAAGAAGTCGTTGCGAAGGATCGTGAGCGCGCGTCGCGTACAGCGGAAATGCTTGACCGGGTCGAACAGAACCTGGCGAGCCTCTCTCGATAGAACGCCCTATTTCCCTGGAGGGAAACAGATGAGGAATCTCCGCATTACCTGGAAGCGCGCCGGTACTCTCGGCGCAGCCGTTTTCCTGGCCGCCGCGGGCGTGTATGCGCCCGCCGACGCGGATGTAGCTGTCACGGTATATAACCGCGACCTCGGTCTCGTTCGCGAAACGCGCACGATCAAACTCGAGGGCGCCGAGCCCGTATACTCTTACGAGAATGTCGCCGCCCGCATCGATCCGACTTCCGTTCACCTGCGCGCCGCCGACGGCAAGGCGCTTACCGTTCTCGAGCAGAACTTCGAGTTCGATCTCCTGTCGTCCGACAAGCTTTACCAGCGATATCTCGATAGTCGCGTCGATCTCTTTCTCGAAGAGGGCGAACTCATCAGCGGCACGTTGCTGTCGACGTCGGGCTCCGATTTTATTCTGCGGGGAGACGACGGTTCATCCGTAAGCGTAGTCAGCAGGGACCAGGTGGCGCGCGTGGACCTCAAAGGATCCATCGACGGTTTCTACACCCGTCCGACTCTCGTCTGGCACCTGAAAGGGGCGAGCGGGTCGCGCAACGTGGAGCTCGAGTACCTGACAGGCGGGATGTCGTGGCACGCGGAGTACGTCGCGCTCGTAAACGAGAAGAACGACGCGATCGACCTGGCCGGCTGGGTGTCGGTCGAGAATCGCTCGGGCGCCGATTATAAGGACGCGCGGCTCAAGCTCATGGCAGGCGACATCCACCGTGCCGGTTCGAATGTCATGAACGCGATGCCGCGCGGCATGGACATGGCCATGGCCAAGGAGTCGTCCGTCGAGGAACGCGAGATCTTCGAGTATCATTTATATGAGATCAAACGGCCGACCACGCTGCAGGACAGCCAGGTAAAACAGGTTTCGTTCGTGCCGAACACGAACGTGCCGGTGGTGAAGGAGTTCGTCTACTACGGGCAGCGCAGCGGCACCAAGGTAAGTGTGGAACTCAAGTTTGACAACAACGAGAAAAGCGGACTCGGCATCGCACTTCCCGCGGGGGTCGTGCGCGTGTTTCAGGATGACGGCCGCGGCGGCTCGGAGTTCGTGGGCGAAGACCGCATCGACCACACGCCGAAGAACGAGGAAGTGCGCGTTTCTGTCGGAAACGCGTTTGATGTGGTCGCCGAACGCAAGGTGCTCGCGAACCGGCGCATATCCGACCGCTCGAACGAGCAGCAGGTCGAAATCGAACTGCGGAACCGCAAGGACACGGCCGTAACGGTGCGCGTTGTGGAACAGATGAGCGGCGACTGGACGGTGCTCGAAGAGACGCATCCGCATAGGAAAGAAGACGCCTACACGGCGGAATGGAATGTGGCCGTCCCCGCGGACGGCGTTGTGAAGCTGCAGTACACAGCACGCTGGAAGTGGTAAATGGTTGACGGCCGCACACTCGGAGAAACGCTGCGCGCTACGCGCGAGCAACAGAAGCTGACGATCGAGGAGATCGCGGACCGCACGAAGGTGCGCGCCGAGTATCTGGAGGCGCTCGAAGAGGAGCGCTATCAGATGCTCCCCGCCAAGACATACGTCACTTCGTTCATTCGCTCGTACGCCCGCTTCCTCGGCATCGACGAGCAGGAAGCGCTCAGGCTCTACTATCAGGAGAAGACCGACGGGGTGGAGGTCGAGGATCTCTGGGCCGACGAGGTGGAACCGGAGCGACGGCCGAGCCGCGTCGCCTGGATCGCAATCGGTATCGGCAGCCTGACCGTGATCGTGGCGCTTCTCTTCTTTCTGCTCCGCAAGGCGCCCTGATCTCATGTCGTTCCGGCTGCAATCCGACTATGAACCGCGCGGGGATCAGCCGCAGGCGATCCACGACCTGACCGAAGGACTGAAGAACGGCGACCGCTTCCAGACGCTGCTCGGCGTCACCGGCTCAGGGAAAACGTTCACGATCGCGAACGTGATCGCCAACATCAACAAGCCCACTCTCGTGATCTCGCACAACAAGACACTGGCCGCGCAGCTCTACGGCGAGTTCAGGTCGTACTTCCCCGACAACGCCGTCGAGTATTTCGTGAGCTACTACGATTACTACCAGCCCGAGGCGTACATCCCGACGACAGACACGTACATCGAGAAAGACGCGTCGATCAACGACGACATCGACCGGCTTCGGTTACGCGCGACGGCTTCGCTACTCGAGCGGAGGGACGTGATCATCGTGTCGAGCGTGTCCTGCATCTACGGCCTCGGCTCTCCCGAAGACTTTCGCAGCATGCTCGTGTATCTGAAGACGGGCGACGAGATCGCGCGCGACGAAATGCTGCTGCGGCTCGTGGCGATTCAGTACCAGCGGAACGATACGATTCTCGAGCGCGGCACGTTTCGCGTGCGCGGGGACACGGTCGAGATCTGGCCCGCGTACGAAGAAACGGCGCTTCGCATTTCTCTCTTCGGCGATGAAATCGAAAACATTCGCGAGATCGAACCCCTTCGGGGGAAAACGATCCGCACGCTCCCGTACGTGCCGATCTATCCCGCAAAACATCACGTGACACCGGAAGAGAAACTCGAACGGGCGATCGGTCTGATCGAGAACGAACTCATGATCCGTCACACGGAACTCGAGGCGAACGGCAAGCTCGTGGAAGCCCAGCGCCTGCAGATGCGAACGCGCTTCGACGTGGAGATGCTGCGCGAAGTGGGGACGTGCGCCGGCGTCGAAAACTACTCGCGTCACCTCGCGGGCCGCGCGGAGGGGGAGACGCCTTCGACGCTGCTCGACTATTTTCCCGACGACTTCCTCGTGATCGTGGACGAGTCACATGTCACGGTGCCGCAGGTGCGGGCGATGTTCAACGGCGATCGGTCGCGCAAGGAGAAACTCGTCGAGTACGGGTTCCGTCTTCCCTCGGCTCTCGACAATCGGCCGCTCCGCTTCGAGGAGTGGGAGGCGAAGGTGCCGCAGGTGATCCACGTTTCCGCGACGCCGGCTGATTACGAGCTCGAGAAATCCGAGGGCGTGCTGGCGGAGCAGGTGATTCGCCCCACCGGGCTGATCGACCCCGAAATCGAGATACGGCCTGTCGAAGGCCAGGTGGACGATCTGCTCGAAGAGGTGCGTCTTCAGACGCAGGAGGGACAGCGCATTCTCGTGACGACGCTCACGAAGCGCATGGCCGAAGACCTCACGGAGTACATGGTGAAAGCCGGAATCCGCGTGCGCTATCTGCACTCGGATATCGGGGCGATCGAACGCGTGGAGATCATCCGCTCTCTCAGAATCGGCGAGTTCGACTGCCTGGTCGGCATCAACCTGCTGCGGGAAGGGCTCGACCTGCCCGAAGTAGGGCTCGTGGCGATACTCGACGCGGATCGCGAGGGGTTCCTGCGATCGGCAACCTCGCTCATTCAAACGGCCGGGCGCGCCGCCCGCAACGTCCGCGGCAAGGTCATCATGTATGCGTCCACGCGCACGAAATCGATCGAGCGCGCGATCAGGGAATCGCTCCGAAGGCGTGTGCGGCAGCTCGAGTACAACAAAGAGCACGGCATCACGCCCGAGTCGATTCAGAAATCGACGGAGAAAGTCATGCTCGCAACCGAAGTGGCCGATTCGAAGCGGCGCGCCGGGAAGGAGACGGAAGAAGTGTTCTCGCTAAGCGCCGACCTCTCCCGCGCGGACATGATCGTGGCCCTCGAGGACGAAATGCTGAAAGCCGCAAACGAACTGGAATTCGAGCGGGCTGCCTCGATTCGTGACAGGATCTTCGAGCTTCGTTCGGAGACGATGTAACGACGCAGCACGAACGCTCTCGCCCTTCCCGGCACCCTGCTGCTAAACTGGCTCTCATGAACGACCGTCTGCACACGCTGATAAGGTCTGCTCTCCGCGAGGACCGCGTCGATTGCGACGTGACGACGCTCGCCTCCGTGCCCGAGGATCACCGTTCACAGGCCCGCATCATCGCGAAAGCCGAAGGCGTGCTTTCGGGGACGCGCGCCGCGGACGCTGTATTTCGGTTCATCGATTCCACGCTCGGGCTCTCGTGGGAGGCGAAAGACGGCGACCGTGTGCGTCCGATGGACGTGGTTTTGCGTATCGAGGGAAACACAGGATCCATTCTGCGGGCCGAACGCGTGGCGCTCAACTTTCTGATGCGCCTTTCCGGGATCGCGACCGAGGCCGCGCGGTATGTCGAAGCCACGGGCGGCAACGGAACGGAGATCCTCGACACGCGCAAGACGACGCCCGGACTCCGGTTTCTCGAAAAGGAAGCCGTGCGCCATGGCGGCGGCACGAATCACCGCGCGGATCTGGCATCGATGGCGCTACTGAAAGAGAATCATCTGGCGGCCGCCGGCGGTATTCTTCCCGCCGTTGCCGCGTGCCGCGAGCGCTTTCCCGGCATTCCCGTCGAGGTCGAAGTCGTCGACTTCGAAGGACTGCGGACCGCGATCGAGTCGGGGGCCGAGCGCATCATGCTCGATAACTTTACGAACGAAGAGATTGCATCGGCGGTCGAGCAGACTCGCGCCGCGGGATCCCGTGTCTATCTCGAAGCGAGCGGCGGTTTCGACCTCGCACGGGTGCGCGCCGTTGCTCCGCTCGGCGTGAACGGGATCTCGATCGGGGCACTCACGCACTCCGTTCGCTCTCTCGATCTCTCGCTTCTGCTGGAAGACGCGGCCACATGAGCCGCTCCGCATCCGATCGCCTGGACGAGCGCTTCGTCGCACTCTTCGGGCCGGCGCCCGACTCGCCTCTTTCGTGGACAGAAATCGCAGGCGCGCTTTCCGTATCCCTCGAGGATGCTCAGATGGTCGTCGCCCGTCTCGAACTCGCCGGGTACGCATTCGACGTGAGCCCCGATCGAGGTGTCGCGCTTCGCGAGCGGCCGCCGTTCCTCGTCCACACGGAAGTCTTTCCCCATCTCGACACGCGCTGGCTCGGGCGCGCGATTCGTTTCTACCGCACCGTCGAGTCGACGAACGACCTTCTGCTTGCGGCGGATCCCGCGGAGGCGGAAGGGCTCGTCATCTTCGCGGAAGAGCAGAGCAAGGGCCGCGGCCGCCAGGGACGCCGCTGGGAAGCGCCGGCCGGCCGGGCGCTGCAGTTCTCGATTCTGATCCGGCCGACACGCGGAGCGTGGGAAGCGTCGAACGCCACGCTTGCCGCCGCCGCCGGCATGGTGGAGGGGCTGCGGGAAGCCACAGGGTTTGCGGCCCGTGTTCGGTGGCCGAACGATCTCAGCGTCGATGGGCGCAAGCTGTGCGGGATACTGAGCGAGTATCGAACGGCCACGGGAAACTTCGTGATCGGTATCGGCCTCAACGTGAACCAGACCGAAGCGGAGATCCCCGAAGGGGGGACGTCGCTTCGCGTGCTCACCGGACGCGAGACCGAGCGCGGGCCGCTTCTTGCGACGCTTCTCGGCGCGCTCGAGCGAAGGATCGACGAGCTGAGAACCGAGGGCTTTGAACCGGTACGGCGCTTCGTCGAAGAGCACTCCTCGCTGATCGGGAAGCAGGTCGAGCTTCAGATCGGGCGCGAACAGGTCGGGGGGCTCGCAACCGCGATCGGCCCCGCGGGGGGGCTCGTCCTGCGCACGGGGTCGGCGGAAAAGGAATACTGTCTCGGAGAAGTCACACGCGTCCTCTCATGGGAAGCAGCCGAATGATCCTTCTCGTCGACAGCGGAAACAGTAGTACGCGATTCGTCTTCGTCGACGCGAAACGCGGTACGGAAATCGCGCGCGCGGTCGTGCGCTCGAGCACGCTCGATTCGATCGAGGCGGTGCGGAGCGCGATCATGACCGCCGCGCACGATCTGCCGGGAGGCCGCGAGGCAAACGGGAGCGAAGGGTCCGTCTACGCGACGGTTGTCCCCGCGCGCGAGGAGTATCTCCGCAACGGGATACGGCGTGCGCTCGGGAAGGGAGCCGGTGCCCCGATTGCGGTCGGCCCTTCACTCGATCTCGGGATCGAACTCGCGGTTGATCGAGCCGGTGAAGTGGGGCCCGATCGGATCGCCAATGCGGTGGCCGCGTTCACGGAATACGGCGGCCCCGTCATCGCGATCGACGCCGGGACGGCGCTCACGATGGAAGTCGTTGACGGCAGGGGCCGGTTTTTAGGAGGAATCATAACGCTCGGCCCGGGAAGCGTACGGGATGTGGTAGGGGAAAGGGGCGCGCGCCTTCACGCGCCCGAGCTGATCTGGCCCGAGCGCGCCATCGGCGCGAATACGGAGGATGCGCTCCGCTCGGGCATCGTGCGCGGGTCGATTGCGGCCGTGGACGGCCTCGTCGCCGCGATCCGGCGCGAACTCGGCGAAAACGGGACGGTCGTGGCCACGGGAGGCCTGGGCCCGCTCATCGCGGATCATGCAGAGAGCGTGGATGTGTGTGACGTGGGGCTGACGCTCAAGGGGCTGAAGACGATTTACGATCGGAATCGACCGAACCGCCCGGGCGCACCATCGAAATCGTGAGGTTCTTCCTGCCGAAGTCACGGGCTTCGCTTCGCGACGGGAACCAGATGTCCGCGCGGCGCGAGTACCGTTTGTTCATCGTGTCCTCGACCGTAAACTTCCCGTAGCCTTCGACGAAGACCTCATCCCCGTATGAGAACGGGGCCTCCGGGTTGTAGCGGCGAATGAGATCGCGGCTGAGCGCGATGACCCCGGGCCGGACAGTGGTCATCGACGCTGTCTGGAACGGCGTATCGTCGCACTGATCGACGGTCGAAGAATACGCCGTGACCGTGATACCGAGCGGAGGGAGGAGCGACACGCGAAGCGTCGGCTCGATCACGTAGTCCGCGACATCCGGTTCGTGCGTTTCGATCCGAACCGATACGGGCGCTTCTCCGCGCGGATACATGTCTCCCGATCCCAGCAGAAGCGAAAGTGCGACGGCGGCGGGAAGGGCAATTCTGATTATTTTTTTCCAATGCTTCATATCTTTGATCCTCGTCTATCGAACCCGCGAATTCCGTGCAGGTTTCTTCCTAATAGCAGCAAAACCAACCGAGACGGTTGGCTTTCAGGAAATCGCTAAAAAAAGAGGTGCTAACTGGTTGTTTTCTCTGCTCTTAACGATCCCCTTTTTTAGAGCGTAGACTTGGCTCTCATGAAGCTCAAATGGTATAGAATCCCGAGCCGGTTGTCAAGAGGGCGAGAAGAGTAGCAACCGGCAACCGCTGCCGATATAATGAACGATCCCTGTGCCGTTTTCGAGGAGTGAAGCGCTTGCCCGACCGTAAACCGATCGCACTGCCGCTCCTCTATGCCCTCGTGTTCGCATCGGGGATGGCCGGTCTCGTCTACCAGGTCGTCTGGGTGCGCATGCTCTCGGACGCGCTCGGCGTTACCGTGCTGGCGGTCGTCACCGTACTCGGCGTGTTCATGGGGGGGCTCGCTCTCGGCAGCGTCGTGTTCGGCCGCCTCGTCGACCGCATGACGAACCCGATCCGGGTCTACGCGTGGCTCGAGATCGGGATCGGAATCTCCGCGATCCTGCTGCTCCCGTTTCTCGCACTGCTCACGGGTCTCTTCGATCGCATCGTGACCGGGCACGACATGGCGTTCGGTATTCGGATCACGCTTCGCATTCTCTATTCGATGGCCGCGCTTCTCCTGCCGACATTTCTGATGGGCGGCACGTTTCCGGTACTGAGCCGCTACCTGATCGGGCGGGACCCGTCGCGCGCGGGGCGCGTGCTGGGACAGCTCTACGGCGTGAACACCTTCGGGGCCATGGCGGGCGCCCTGATCGCGGGCTTCGTTCTGATCGAGCACTTCGGGATTCGCGGCACGGTGTTCGTGACGGCGGCTTTGAACGGGCTCGTGGGCGTGGTGGCACTCGCGATGCTGCCGCGCGGGGGGAGTGTCGATTCCGCGCAGATTGCGGCCGCTTCGAACGCGGTCCGGAAAGGCGCCGGATCAGCCGATCACGGGGAAGGACCGGATGCTGCCAGAGCGCCGGCGGGCAACGATTACGATCCCCGTCTCGTGTCTCTCGTGTTCATCGTGACGCTGCTGGCCGGTTTTACGTCACTCGGATACGAGGTCTTCTGGTCGAAGGCGCTGGTATTCTTCGTGGGCAACTCGACGTATTCCGTTTCGATCACACTGGCCAGTTTCCTGTTCGGCATCGCGTTCGGCTCTATTCTGTTTACATGGCTCGAGGCCCGAATCGGACGTCCGTTCCAGTGGCTCGGTTTTCTTCAGATTGCCGTCGGAGTCGGCGGCGCGCTCACCGTGCCCGTTCTATGCCATCTCTTTTACGACGCGGACTGGCTGCCGCTTTACGTGTACTTCGAGGTGGCCGGGTTCAAGGACATTTCCTGGACGAGTAATCTGCTCCGCATTGCGTTCACGTGCCTGCTCGTGATGATCGTGCCGACCACGATCATGGGCATGGCGTTTCCGCTCGCCACCACGCTGGTCGTGCGCGCGCGCCGCGGGATCGGGCGTTCCATCGGCCTGCTCTACGCCGCCAGCACGTTCGGCTCGATTCTCGGCACCGTGTTCGCGGGCACGATCATAATCCGGATGTTCGGGATTCAGAACGGGATTCTCGCGCTTTCCGTCATCAATGTTCTCGTCGGAGGGTATGTCCTTCTGCGTGCCCGTGGCCGGCGCCGGCTGCTCTGGGTCGCGCCGGCGATCGTGCTTCTGCTCGTCACGCTCGGGCCGCGGCTCACGCTGCCGAACGGTTTTCTGAGCGAGAGCGAGGGAAAGAACGACGAGATCCTGTACTACGAAGAGGGCATGGCGGGGATCGTCAAAGTGTACAAGAAGCTGAACGGGACGAAGATGATGTCGGTCGACGGCGGCGTGATCGGGGCATCCTCGGGCGATCTCGTGCAGAAGCAGACCATTCTGGCGCATCTGCCCGTGCTGCTTGCGAAGAATCCCAGGAACGCGCTTGCGGTCGGCCTCGGAAGCGGCATTACCCTCGGGTCGCTCACGCTGCACGACGAGCTCGAGCAAATCGACTGCGTCGAAATCGTGCCGGAAGTCGTGGAAGGATCCGCGCTCTTTGAAAACGAAAACCATCACGCTCTGTCTGACCCGCGCGTTCGGATTCTGGTAGACGACGGCGTGAACTATCTACGAACCACGGGCGTTTCGTATGACGTGATCTCGAGCGACGCGAAGTTGAACCACGCGTTTGTCGGGAATGCGGCCGTCTATTCGGAGAAGTACTATCAGCATTGCGCAAACCGGCTGACAGAAGGGGGGATCATGTGCCAGTGGATCCCCCTTCTGATCCCGACCGAGGAATGGAAGAGTGTGGCCCGCACGTTCTCCCGTGTGTTCCCGCATGTTTCGCTCTGGTTTTTCGAGCCGAAGCACGCGATTCTGGTCGGCTCGCACACGCCGCAGCTGATCGATCGCGCCCGTTTCGCGCGCATCTTCGAGAATCCCGCGATCGCGCGTGATCTCGAGACGTCGAATCTGAACGACCCCGCTTCGATCGCCGCTTCGTATGTGGCCGGGAACGACTGGGTGCGCGCTTTCGCGGGGGACGGGCCGGTCAACACGTTCGATCGGCCGCTGCTCGAGTTCCGACTGCCGCGCGCTCTCTCTGCGGGCTCCGCCCCGATCGTCGAAGCCGCGAATCTCGCCCTCGTGATCCGGGAGCCCGAGGACGTGCGCGGCGTGTTCGCTCCGGACGCGTCGGGGCTCGACTCGACAGAGCTCGATCGTTTCGACCGCTCGGCCCGCGCAACGCCCGACTTCTTCCAGGGACTGATCGCCGTGGCGCGCACGGGCCAGCTCGTGGCCGGGCTGCCGCATTTCCGGGAAGCATTTCGGATCGCGCCGCATGACACGAGAATCGCTCATTATATTGCGAAGGTCGATGAGGAGGAGGAAGCGCTGGCGGATCTTCGCGCGACCGGGGGCAGTGACCCGAAGCAGCGTTTCCGGCTCGGCATTCATCACTATCAGAGGGGCGAGTTCGGCTCGGCGGCGCGGGAGTTTCGCGCGGCGATCGCGCTCGACTCGGGATTCGTGGACGCGTGGGTGAATCTCGGTGCGGCGCTGCAGGGCGCGGGCAAGGGGGCGGAGGCGGAACAGACGCTGCATGGCGCGTCGCGTCGCGCTCCGGGGGACCCGCGCGTGGTCGCGAACCTCGCCGCCGTCGTGCGCGCGAACGGGGACGCGAAAAGAGCGCGCGGGCTGCTGCTGGCGTATCGGGAGAAGTATGAGGACAAGCCGAACGTGCTCGTGCAACTCGCGCTGGCGAATCAGGAGCTCGGACTTTTTGATGAAGCGAAAGCGGCCGCCACTGCGGCGCGCGCGCTGGAACCCGGCAATCGAAGAGCAGAGGAGATTCTGCAGAGTCTGCCCCGCTAGAGCGTTCCGGCTGTCAGCCTGCGAGCGCTTCCAGAAACGCGATGATATCCTGCTCGTAGGTATCGGAAGAAGGATCGGGCGCCGTGCCCCCGAGGCTGTCGATCTGGGCGGCCGCCGAAGCGTACTCACCCGTCTGCACGAACGCGTTCCCGAGCAGCAGCCGAAGATCCATCCAGTCGACATCGTCCATGACGAGATCGTAACGGGGCTCACGCGTCAGCGCCTCGCCGGCAGCCGCGATCGCGCCCCCGGCATCCGGCGTGTCGCCGGCAAACAGCGCGAGCGCCTTCCCGGCATACGCGTCCGTGAACCCGGCGTCGACGGAGAGAGCCGCATCCCAGGCGGCGATGGCGGCTTCGAGCGAGTCGTCGGCCGCGAGGGCCCATCCGAGGCCGCTGTGAGCGGGCGCGTGCCCGGCGTCGAGTGCGATTGCGCTGCGGAACTTCGCGCGCGCTGTCGTCATGTCGCCCTGGCCGTACGCGTCCCAGCCTTCGGTCGTGCGCGACGCCGCGGTCGGGTCGGTCGTGTTGTTATTGTTCGTCGTATTGTCGTCGCCGCAGCCGGAGACGAGTGCGAGCGTGAAGAGGCCCAGCAAGAGCCCGCGCAGTCCGTTCATGCATCTGCTCCCGGATTTTCGTGAGTCGATCGCGCCCTGAGGCGCGCAGAGGCTAAGAAGCTTCCTGCCATTCTAGAGGATTGGGGCCGGGGCGGTCACCACCCTTTTCCCCCGCGGTCGCCGCGGTCGCTTCGGACGTCCCGATGAAGTCTGCGATCATGCCCGCGATCTCGAAACGGGAGTCCGTTCGTACGACGATATGATTCTCCGTGTCCAGGATTCGCGTGGCGGGCTCGCCCTGTTTCAGAGCCGTCTGATACTTGCGGAGCGCTTTCGGATCGACAGCCGGGTCCGACTTGCCGTGAATCAGGAGCACCGGCTTCTGAATTGTGCCGAGCAGCGCGCGCGTGTGATCCATCAACTTGTCGAGCTGGCGGAGCCCGCGAATCGGGATCTGAAGATAGTTGATGGCAGGATTTTCCGGATTGTTCTGCACCATCTCGATCTGGCCGCGCTCGACGCGCACCTTCGCGAGGATCTCGTTCCAGAGATTGACGGCGGGGGCGAGTCGCGCGCGAATGTCTCCGAGGTCGTGTGGCGCGCTGATCGAAATGATGCCGCGCACTTTCTTCCAGGGGAGCGCCCCGGCTCGCAGCGCGAGCACGCCGCCGGTCGAAAAGCCGGCGAGATAGACGGAGTCACAGCATTGCGACAGCACCGAGTAGCCGCGGGCATAGCCGGCGGCCCACTCTTCCCATGTGCGTGACGCGAGATCGCGCGGCGTCGTGCCGTGTCCGGCGAGGCGGGGCGCGTAGACGGAAAATCCGCGCTCGTGCAGCTGTTCGGCCAGCAGCCGGACCTCTTCGGGCGCGGAAAGAAAGCCGTGCCCGAGCACGATGCCGATGCGGCTTTTCGTCGAGCGCATGATATAGGGCGCGCCTACGGAACGGTCTTTCGACACCCCTTCCTCGAACGCCTCCCGATACTCCCGCTCGTACCGTTTGCAGTCCGCGGCATGGGCCGCTTCCATCGCATCCTCGCGCACGACGTCGGGATCGTTCCTGAGGTGGGCCCGCAGCGTTTCGGAAACGTCCTTCGCGTTCTCGAGCTCGTTCGCGATCACCATGAACGGGTTCTTGACCCGGATCGTGTGAAACATGTGCAGCATCTCGAGCTGCAGACGATTGATCGCGAGCTTCCCGGTGTGGCGCTTCGCGACGCCCTTCTCTTCCGCGAGGTCGAGAATGCTCCGGTAGGCGGGCGGGTCTTCGCCGCGCAGGAGAGGACTCAGATCGCCGCTCACGGTTTCGTGCAGCTGATGCACCCGGTTTTCGCGAATGTCGCGCGCCGTCAGGAAGATCGCGCGTCGAAAGTGCTCCTCGTCGATTTCGCCGGCGTCGATCGCACGGAAGCCCGCGCAGACGAGGTGGTCGAGGTTGATGGCGATATTATTGTAAATGCGGTCCATGAACGTGCGGGTCAGCCGCTTCGCCTGATACTGGAGCAGGGCATTGTTTTTCTCGATCGATCGGATGAAGCGCGGGATCAGGCGGCTCGTGAAGAAGCGTTCCTTCGTGAAGGGTGCCACCGGAATCGCCTCGCCGAAATGAATGCTGATGTCGGCGTTAGAGAGAATGATGTTGCCTTCGATCTCGAGTTCTTCTTCGAGACGCGGCGGGATTTCCCTGAAAAACTTTTTGACTAAAGTTTTGATCGCGTTGTCGCCGGGGCGCAGCGGATAGTACGTAATCGTAACCGGCACGATCGTGGTCTCTTCCGTGCTCAGCTCGGCCGCGTTCGTGAAACCGAAGCGCTCAGCGATTTCCGCGGCGATCTCATGTTCTCCCGCAAGCCGCGCGCGCTGATACCGGCGCTTGTAGATCTCGGTCTTGAGCGCGAGGGTCGCCGCGCCGGTACGCGGGATGTGGCCGTCTCCGCTCGTCGTCATCAGGAAGCGCCCGCGCCGCTGAACCTTCTTCGACTTCACCATCGCCCCTTCGGGATAGATGGCCCAGTCGTCGCGCCCGGTCATGAGGTCGCCGACGATCATGCGGTCCCGGTTCTCGTGCTTGATCGACACCACACCGAGCTGGCGCAGATACTCACCGAAGCGCCCCACGAACAGTTTTTCGTCCGCGAGCGAACGGATATGGCGGCCTGTGCACTTGGCGATGACATAGGGAAGCAGGAACGTTTCGGCGCGCGTAAAGTGGTTGATGACATAGAGAACGGGGGCATTCGGAATGTTCTCCCTGCCCGTGACGTTCAGATTGATCTTCAGAATGCGTTCCAGCATCCGGATGGCCAGAGTCGTCGATCTCCGGCTGAATGTCTTCCGTCGTTTCGTCATGGTCCTCTACTTATCGTCCCTCTTATCTGATCATCGCCCCACGGACGCGTTTTCCCAAGGGCCACTTTCCCGTATCATGCGAAAGTCATGCTTATTCTACAAAACATCGCGAAACATTACGGGGGCCGCACCCTCTTCGATTCACTGGCTGTCACAATCGGAACGGGGGAAAGGATCGGTCTCGTGGGGCCGAACGGGTCGGGAAAGACGACTTTGCTCGAGATTCTCGCGGGCCATCTCGAGCCTGACGGCGGGACGAGATCCTTATCTCGTGATATGACAATCGGTTACCTTCTTCAGGAAGTGCCGAAGTTCACCGGGCGGTGTGTGCTTGACGAAACGCTGGCCGGTCATGAAATTCTGGCATCGCTCGAGCAGGAGCTCCGCGCGCTCGAACGCGCGATCGAGAACGAGCAGGACACGAGGGCGCTCGCCCGGCTTTCGGAGGAGCACGGGGCGAAGGAGCACGCGTATCAGGAACTCGGCGGCTATCAGCTCGATGCCAAGGCGAAGAAAATTCTCGGCGGGCTCGGATTTCAGGACGAGGATCTCGATCGCCCCACGGAAGAGTTTTCGGGCGGATGGCTCATGCGCGCCGCGCTCGCCAAACTGCTGCTGATGGAGCCCGGGCTGCTTCTTCTCGACGAACCCACGAACTATCTCGATCTCCCGTCGGTCGTCTGGCTCGAACAATATCTCTCCGCATTCCCGGGCTCGCTCGTGCTCGTTTCGCATGATCGCGAGCTTCTTCGCCGGCTTCCGAACCAGATCTGGGACGTGGAAGACGGGGGGATCGTTCCGTACTCAGGCAACTACGATTTCTATCTGAAGGCGAAGGCGCTTCGTGAAGAGGGGCTCGATGCGCGGCGCAAGGCCGAGGCCCGTTTTCTCGAGAAGGAGAACCGGTTCATCGAGCGCTTTCGTTACAAGAACACGAAAGCCAAGGCTGTGCAGAGCCGGATCAAGCGCCTCGACAAGATGGAATTCGCGGGCGAGCGACGTACGGAAAAGCGCGTCGTCTTTCGACTTCCCGAGGCGCCGCCGTCTGCGCGGGTGCAGGTGGAGCTGCGTGCGATCGGCCATGCGTACGGCGACCAGGTCGTCTACGAGTCGATCGACTGGAGCATGGAGCGCGGCGAGCGCGTTGCTTTCGTGGGCCCGAACGGTGCGGGGAAGACGACGCTGCTCAAGATTATCGGCGGTGAACTGGAGCCGACGAGCGGCGAACGGATACTCGGGCGCGGCGTCAAGCTCGGCATGTTCTCCCAGCATCAGACGGAAGCGCTCGATCTCGACGCGACGATTCTGGAGGAAGTCCAGCGCGTTCTGACGGACGGTAACCGGGAGAAGGCGCGGTCGATGCTCGGGCGCTTTCTGTTTTCGAAAGGGGACGTGTTCAAGAAGATTTCGGTGCTTTCGGGCGGGGAGAAGGCACGCGTCGCTCTTGCGAAGATTCTCGCTTCGCCCCCGAACGTGCTGCTGCTCGACGAACCGACGAGCCATCTCGACATCGCGTCCCGGGAAGTGCTGGAAGACGCGCTTTCGGACTTCGACGGCTCGATCATCGTGATCTCGCACGACCGTGAGTTTCTGAGCCGTCTGGCGGACCGCATCGTCGAGATCACGGCGGGCACGCTTCGCGAATTCATGGGTACGTACGATGAGTACAAAGCCGTGCAGGACGCCGGCGGTCTGGCAGTACGCGATACGAATGCGTCCGGTGGCGGGGGAGTGTCCGCGAGCGAAGAGAGCGTGGTCGACGAGACGCCGGTGCTTTCGAAGAAGGAAGAGAAACGGAAGGCGGCCGAGCGAAGGAACGCACTGTATCGCAAACGGAAACCGGTGGCCGACAAGATCGAAGTGATCGAGGCGGAGATCGAAACACTGACGGCCGAGATCGAGGCGCTCGAGCACAAAATGGCCGACCCGGCGCATTACGACACGCCGGACTTCGCCGCCACGCTTGCTGAGTATAACCGCAAGAAAACAGTCGTGACGTCAAAGACTGCGCGCTGGGAACAGCTTGCCGAACGCCTGGAAGCGATCGAGCACGACACCGAATCCGGCGGCTAGATCCCGTACTTCTCCGCATCCCACGTGAGGCCGAGCGCGGAGGGGGGCGCCATGTACCCCGCGAGCGCGGATGCGGCGACGACCGGCGGGCTCGCCAGATAGCCCTGCCCCCCGATTCCCATGCGATTCTGCCAGTTGCGATTGAATGTCGTGATCGCGACCTGGTCCTTCTCGAGCGCGTCCGGACCCTGCCCGAAGCAGGGGCCGCACCACGACTGGCGGATTTCTCCTCCGACTGATTCGAACACACTCGCGATCGACTCGCCATGCAGCCGCGGGTCCGGAACACGGATCCGTTCGCGCACGCCGCCCGATCCGGGAAAGATCACGAACTCGGTGGCGGCCTTCGTGTACCCCTTCTCGCGCGCGGCGACGATCACGAGCGCGGCCTGCAGCAGATCGTTGTAGCTGCCGTTCGTGCACGACCCTATGAACGCCTTGTCGAACGGGATGCGTTCCTTCGCGACGTCTTCCGCCGGATGCGCGTTCCCGGGGCTGAACGGGCGGGCGATCATGGGCTCGACGTTGCCGAGGTCGAACGTTTCGTCGATTTCGTAGTGCGCGTTTTCCCCGGGCGCGATGCGCGGGTAGGGGAGATCGGTCATTCCCTTCTTGTCGAACCAGTCGTACGTGATGTCGTCGGCGGCGAAGATGCCGTTCTGCGCTTCGCCTTCCGCCATCATGTTGGCAATCGTGTTCCTGTACGCGATCGGAAGCTGCCCGCCCGCGTCGACGAACTCGACCGACATCCCCTGCGCCTGTTTCGACCCCCAGTGCGCGAGCAGCGCGAGGACGATGTCCTTGCCGGATACCCACGGCTGGAGCTTGCCCTTGAAGACGACGCGCCGCTGTTTCGCGAGCGTGAAGTACACGTAACCCGTGGCCCAGCCGAAGCCGAGCGTTGTCGAACCGACCCCGAACCCGACCGCGCCGTAGGCGCCGTAAGCCCGGCTGTGCGAGTCGGCGCCCGGAATGAACTGGCCCGGATACACGAGCCCTTGTTCGGGGAAGTAGAAATGGAAGATGCCGTCTCCCGGGGAAGCGATGTAGGGCTTTTCGATTCCCTGCTGCGCCACGAACTGGCGGGAAATTTCCGTTTGCAGGTCGTCGGATGCCTTGCCCGTGAATACGAAGTGATCGCTTGCGACGGCGATCTGGCGAGGAAAGATCGTGCGCCCTCCCGAGATCTGATTGAACGTATGAATCGAGAACGGCGCCGTGCCGTCCGAAGCGGGCAGGAGGTCGGCGTAGACACGGAGCGTGGCGCCCGGCTTCACCTGCGCGTTCTTGTCGACGCGGTGCGCCCATACGATCTGCTCTGTCGTAGTCATGCCGCGCGCCGTCTCGGCGTCGGGCCATACGATCTCGGGTTCGCGCATGACCGAGTCGCGGAACTCGCGGCGTCCCACGGCAAAGATTCCACCCGTATCGCGGATCTCTTCCTCTTTCGGCGTCAGCGGAATCGGTGTGTACTCTTTCCCGCGGGTCACGTTCGTCAGCTTGCGCGTGTCGGGGTCGAAAGAAAACTCGTCGCCGTCTTCGGCATCCGCGACCGCCTCGGTAGACTGCGTGACGTGAAGGCCGAGGTTCAGCGCGTTCTTTCGAAAGATGTCGCCCATGTTCTCGCCGCAGATGATCACCATTTCGAGATCGACTTCCTCGGCAATGGCTTTCAGTCCGGCCGGCGACATCTCGCGCGACGATCCGATCGCGAATCGCTCTCCGGCTATGATGAAGTTCTCGCCGCCGTGTACCCGTTCCCGGAAGTTCGGCATCAGGTACTTGAACGCGCCCGTCTTCCATTTTTCGTCGAGCTTCTCGAGGCTCGTTGAAACACAGTACGCGGAGGGCGTGATCTGGTCCGTGTCGATCGCGTTCATCTTCTGGCCGGGGCGGTCGGTGTCGTAGAAGACGAGCGCACGCCCGCGAATCAGGGGGCTGGAGTCGGCGTTTTTCGCTTCGAGCCCGCGTTCGGCGATTTCGTCGAGCGACTTCTTCGGCCAGAGCCTGGCCCGTTCAATGGTATGCATGCAGCTAGGGTCCTCTGGGTACGGGAATCAGGCGATGGCGTGAAGCGAGTGCAACACGGCGTCATAATCGGGTTCGGTGCCGGTCTCGACGACGTATTCCACGTGGCGTACGGTGTCGTCGCGGTCGAGCACGAAGACGGCGCGGCAGTTGAGCCCGACGCTGTCCATATACGTTCCGAAGGCGTGACCGAAGGCCCGCCTGTGATAATCGCTCAAAAAGCGCATACGCTCCGGGTCGATGTTCTCCTGCTTGCAGAAGCGGGACTGCGCGACGGGTAGATCGCAGCTGACGCCGATGAAGTCGACGTCCGGCAGTTGCGCCGCGGCGTCGTAGAAACGCTTCGTCTGCATCGCGCAGGTGCCGGTGTCGAGCGACGGCGTCACGCTTACGACCCGCACGCGACCGGTCGTGCCGGAAAGGGGCACCTCGGTATTGAAATCCATCTTCAGCACGGCGTCCGGCGCTTTCACGCCGGGTCTGACGGCGTTGCCCGAGAGGGGGGCTGGTTTTCCTGCCCAGTTGACGGTTCGTGACATGAATCTCTCCTTACGTGAACAATGTCAGTGAGCGCCGGCGGCAGGGAAAGAGCGCGTCGGCAGGCACGGCGAAATGGTACAGCCGGGGAGACGGGAGCGCAAGCCGGCCCGGCCGCTGCGTGGACTGCGCGGCCCGGATCGGATTCGATGCGCCCCCGGGATTCGCGGGACGCTAGAAGTTCCAGCCGAAGAAGAAATCGGACTCCCATCCCTTGAGCCACTTGTCCTCGCGAAACCGCCTGGCAAGATCCCACCGGACGACCGCGCCACCGAAACCGGCGCGCAGGCCGAAGCCGCTCGAGCCTTGAAACAGGGGCGTCTGTCTGCGGAACCACGCGTCTCCGGTATCTACGAACAGCGCGCCCTGCAGCGGGCTCAGCAGGTCGTAGCCGCCGAGCAGCAGGCGGACCGGGAAAGGAAAGCGGACTTCGTGATTCGCCAGATAGTACTGGTTTCCCTCGAGCGACAGGAAGTCGTAGCCGCGGAGCGTCAGCGATCCGCCGATCACGATTTCGCGCGGGAAGTCGCCCGCCGAGTAGCCGCCGCTGAAGCGCGACGCCCATACCCAGCGCCCCCATAATGGATAGTAGAGCCGGAGGTCGCCGAGTGCGGTCCCGCTGCGGACGCTCTGTTCCGGAATCCACTCGACATCGACCGAGAATATGAGCGAGGCGAGCACTCCCGAGCCGAAGCCGTACCCGAACGGACCGGGCACCGTGGTGTCGTAGCCCAGAATTCCTTCGATTGTCGTCTCACCGAACTGCTTCGTGTCTCCGCCGACCACGGGCTCCTCGTTCACGTACTTGAGCTCGAGGTTACCGCCGACCGATCGATACCGGTCGATCGGGTGCGTGATGCCACCGATTACGCCGATCTCCTCACGGAAGAAGAAACCCTGGTCGTCTGTAAGGAAGTCGTTCGCGAAACGGAACACCCCGACCTGGTAGTCATTGCGGCTTTCGAGAAAATAGAGATTCGCGCCTGCCGACAGGAACTTGAAGAAGTCGGCGGTTTCGTCCGCGTTCGAGCCCAGGAAGAACGCCATTTTGCGGCCCCCCAGCAGATCCGAGAGCCCGAGGAACGACTGCTGATAGAACGCGCTCCCCGTGATGAAGAAGACATCGGGCCCGTACTCGTGTTTGTACGGCATCGTTTCGTAGTTGCGGCTTGTCGGGAGTTTCCACACTTCCCCGGGCGCGGGGGGGAGCGCGGCGATTTCAGTCGTGTCGGGCGAAAGAAGCGGGGTGGTTGACTGCTCGGGCGCCAGCGCCTGTGCCGTGTCCGCGAGCGCTGTACGATAGATGTGGAACTTCAGTTTCTGATTCGTAAGAACATAAAGCGAGTCATGTTCGATGTCGAACGCCTTGATGCCGATCGCGTCCCGCGTGACGGCACGAATGCGCGCGTCGACTTTCGACTGCGCGTACACGTTGCGGGAGCCGCCGGTTGTCCGATGGATGAAGTAGACGGCGCGATCATCCTCGCGCGGGTTCTCGGCGGAACCATCGACGGCGAGAACGGGGGTGGGCTCGCGGTTCGAGCCGGGGCGATAGCGCATGAGCTCGTAGCGTCCCTCGACAGTGCGGTCCGCCGCGTACAGAATGCCGTACTTCGTCCAGCTGAGGTCCTTTTCGTGCACGTGATCGCGCGTGACGCGCTCGAGATGGGCGTTCCCGCGGTCGTAGACGAACAAATCGGATCGGCCGTATTCCTGCAGTCCCGCGAACACGATCGAGTCTCCCGAGGGAGAAAGCGCGAGCGATTCGATCGTGAGTACGGAATCGAAGCGCACCGACTCGAGATGCTTCGCAGCGTCCGGCGTTCCGACGTCCGCGATACGAATCTCGTCGCGCCCGCGGTCGAGCACGACCCATGCGGCCGTGTGGTTCGAAAGCGCCGCGGTCGGCTTCCCGAGATGCAGCGATTCCGTGCCCGGCATTCCGTCGCGCGCGAGCACCGTGCGCTTCTTCCCCTGCTTCAGGAAAAGCGTGCCGCGCCCTCTGTGATATCCGGTGTAGAGAACACGACCGTTCGCGGTGGCAGGCGGCCCGTCGAACACGCCGTCCGTAACGGCCACGCCGTACTCTTCGATCTCGAGCTGTCCCGCCAGCTCCGTCAGATAGCGCCTCCGTATATACCGCTCCCAGTCCTCGCCGAGTTCATCGAGAGGCTTCCCGAAGATCCCCTCGAAAATGCGGCTCGTGTTCCTTCCGCGGAACGCGCTTCGCAGAAAGAGTCCGACACGTTCGTCGCCGTAGGTACTGCCGAGATATTGAAAGAACGATTTGCCCTGCACGTAAACGAGATATCCGTGCCGCCCCGAGAGATACTGCATCGGCACGACTTCGTCATGAATCACGAGATCACGCAGCACGATATCGTTCAGATCGTTCCATTCGGACGAATAGTATTCCGCCACGCCTTCCATCACGAAAAGGGGGAAGAGATGCGGCTGCAGATCCGGCGGAACCCAGCGATAGAGCGACTCTTCGGCGCGGCCGAATCTGTCGTCACGCGTATTCTCTTCGCGAAACTCGTCGCGAATCGGTCCGTCGTACGGGAGCGCGGCAAGAGCGTGATAAAGCGGCGCAAGGGCGTCGTACGCTGCGGCGAACTCGTGCTCGGGAACGTTCCGGAGCGTCACGAGATCGAAGCGGCTCGTCGAGGAAGCCCAGAGCGTGTCGCCGGGCGCGGGAATGTTCCTCTCGTGACCGGCTCGCAGCGCCGACTGCAGATGAAGGCCACGACCGAGAGATGTGCCGTCGAAGGCTCGCTCGAAGAGTGCGGTCCGCTCGCCTTCGACAATCCACGGGTACGCGCGTTCCGTACACGAAAGCGTCGTCTCGAACGGTCGCGCGGGAAGGAGCGCGGCGAGCTTCTGCCTGACCGCGGCGGGAAGATTCCCGAGCGATTGCCACTCCTCTTCACCGCGCAGCCTGATAGAGATTCTGTACTGCGGGTGGCGCCCCGCATCGTTTTCGATGCCGAGAAAGATCTGCGGATGAAGCCGGCCTTCTCCGTAAGCGGGGGGCGGAAGGCCGACGTCCGCTTCGTCGACGTGAAGACGGGCGCGCACGAACCGGGGAAAATCGTCGCGCGGCGCGACCTGGGTCAGCAGTTTCGCGGCGTAGGCGAGCTGCGTCCAGGCACGACGTCGCTCTTTCGCGATCGTGCGTTCCTCGCCGTACTCTTCCCAGCTCGTTTCGAGAAGCCGGAACGTGAACGCATGCACGAGTTCATGCTGAATCACATGGCTCAGCAGTTCGTTCGATCCCGTGAACGGAAACACGATGCGTCCGCGGATGAGATCGAAGAAACCCTGCGTGCCTTCTCCCACGATTCCCGGAGACGTGTTCGTTACCTGGAAGCGCGTGGAGGACGTGTAGCCGACGAGCGGGATCTTCTCGAGACCGGTGGCGAGCGAATCGTAGAGAATGCCCATGCGTGTTTCGAGACGCGGATACCACTGCTCGGCGATCTCGGCAATCCGGGCGGCAAGCGCCTCTTCATGTTTTCCCATGAAGACGCGGAAGTTTTCGGTTTCGAGAACCTGGATCTCGTCAGGCTCGTCCCACTGCACTTTCTGTTTGAGCGAGTAGAGGCTCGGCGGCGTGATTCGATTCGTGCCGTAGTCGAGCTGATGGAACAGGCAGGATGGAGCGTTGCCGTCGGCCTCCGCGCGCACGGGCGCCGCGAGCGAGCCGCAGGCCAGCGCGAGCAGACATGAAATGGCGGCGAACTTCAGCTTCCATCTCCCGGGGGGAGGGGGCTTTCATCTATACGAAGAAATCCGTTGTCTGTCTGCGCCTAAAGAAGCGAGCGCAGGACGTACGACAGGATGCCCCCGTGATTGTAGTAGTCGATCTCGTCCGGGGTGTCGATGCGCACGATCGCGTCGAACGCGAACTCGGCCCCGTTCCGGCGGTTCGCCGTCACGCGCAGCGTCTGCCCGGGGGAAACGCCGCCTTCGATGCCGGTAATCGAGAACGTCTCGGTCCCGTCGAGGCTGAGTTCCCGGCGGCCCTCGCCTTCCCGGAACTGCAATGGCAGAACACCCATGCCGACGAGGTTGCTCCGGTGAATCCGCTCGTAGCTCTCGGCGATCACCGCGCGGACACCGAGAAGCATGGTTCCCTTGGCGGCCCAGTCGCGGCTGGAACCTGTTCCGTATGCCTTCCCTGCGATGACGATAAGAGGCGTCTTGTCGGCCGCGTACTTTTCGGCCGCCTCGAAGATCGAGATGACTTCCTCGTTCGGCAGATGACGCGTGTAGCCGCCTTCCTTGCCGCCTGCGAGTTCGTTTCGCAGGCGAATGTTCGCGAACGTGCCGCGGATCATGACCTCGTGATTGCCGCGCCGCGAGCCGAACGAGTTGAACGACTTCGGTTCGACGCCTTTCGACTGCAGGTAGCGGCCGGCCGGCCCGTCCGCCGGGATCGCGCCCGCGGGAGAGATGTGATCCGTCGTGACGGAATCACCCACGACCACCAGTGCGCGCGCTTTCACGATGTTCGCGGGCGCATCGGGCTCGCGTTTGATGTTCGCGAAGAACGGCGGTTCCTGAATGTACGTCGAGTCGGCCTGCCAGTCGAACAGCTCTCCTTCGACCGTGGGAAGTGAGCGCCAGTTGTCGAGACCGGTGAATACGTCCGCATACTGCTTTCGAAACTGATCGGGGCGGACCGACTTTCTGATGACGGCGTCGATTTCGTCCTGCTTCGGCCAGATGTCCTTCAGGAAGACGTCCGTGCCGTCACTCCCTTTGCCGATCGGTTCGGCGACGAGGTCGATGTCGACTGTTCCGGCGAGCGCGTACGCGACGACGAGTGGAGGGGAGGCGAGGTAGCTCGCCTTGACGTCCGGGCTGATGCGCCCCTCGAAGTTCCTGTTCCCCGATAGCACGGCCGCGACCACGAGTTCGTTATCGTGAATCGCACTCGAGATCGGCGGGGCGAGCGGGCCGGAGTTTCCGATGCAGGTCGTGCACCCGTAGCCGACGAGGTGGAACCCGAGACTTTCGAGCGACTTCGTGAGACCGGCGTCGTCGAGATACTCGGTGACCACTTTCGAACCGGGCGCAAGCGATGTCTTGACCCACGGCTTGCTCTGCAGCCCCTTCGCGACGGCGTTCCGCGCAAGAAGTCCCGCCGCGATCAGGACGCTCGGATTCGACGTGTTCGTGCAGCTCGTGATCGCCGCGATCACGACCGCGCCCTGCTTCAGATCGTAGGAGTCGCCGTTCTGCTTTACCGCACCCGTCCGCGTGAGAGCGGCCGCGGCTTTCTGTTCGTCCACGCGCAGAAAATGACTCAGCGACCCGCGGAAGTTTTCGCCCACTCTGGGGAGATCGACGCGATCCTGCGGCCGGCTCGGTCCGGCGAGACTCGAATGCACGGTGCTGAGATCGAGTTCGAGCGAAGATGTGAATGCGGGCTCTTCATACCCTTCTGCTACGAAGATGCCCTGCGCCTTGCAGTACGCTTCCACGAGTGCGATCTGTTCCGGCTCCCGTCCCGTGAGGCGCAGGTAGTCGAGCGTCTTTTCGTCGACAGGGAAGAAGCCGATGGTCGCCCCGTATTCGGGCGCCATGTTCGCGATGGTCGCGCGGTCGGGAAGCGTGAGGTTCGAAAGCGCCGGCCCGTAGAACTCGACGAACTTGCCGACTACGCCGTGCTGACGGAGGAGCTGCGTTACCGTGAGCACGAGATCGGTCGCGGTGGATCCTGCGGGCAGTTTGCCCGTCAGACGAAGACCGACGACTTCGGGAATCAGCATCGAAATCGGCCGGCCGAGCATGGCCGCTTCCGCTTCGATCCCGCCGACGCCCCAGCCCACGATGCCGAGCGCGTTGATCATGGTCGTGTGCGAGTCGGTGCCGACGAGCGTATCGGGATAGGCGCGGGCCACGCCGTCAACCTCGCGCGCAAATACGACGCGCCCGA
The DNA here is from genome assembly GCA_029262235.1 of Candidatus Eiseniibacteriota bacterium. Taxonomy (GTDB): domain Bacteria; phylum Orphanbacterota; class Orphanbacteria; order Orphanbacterales; family Orphanbacteraceae; genus JABDJQ01. The sequence goes on from JAJCZU010000002.1 coordinate 637,099, forward strand.
GATACTCGAGATTCACCTGGTGCACGATTCCGGTTTCCGGCGGCACGACGCGAAAATTCTCAAACGCCTGCTGTCCCCACCGGAGAAAGATATAGCGTTCCTGATTGCGATCGAACTCCATGAGACCGTTCTGGCGAAAAGAGTCCGCGGTGCCGAACTTGTCGACCTGCACGGAGTGGTCGATGACGAGATCCGCCGGCTGCAGCGGGTTGATCTTGTTGGGATCACCCCCGAGCCTGACCATCGCGTTCCGCATGGCCGCAAGGTCCGCCACGGCGGGCACGCCGGTGAAGTCCTGCAGCAGAACGCGCGCCGGCCGGAACGCAATCTCTTTTCCCACGGTTCCCTTTGCCAGCGTTGCGATGTCTTCCTTCGTTACGATGCGGCCGTCTTCGTAGTGAAGCAGGTTCTCGAGCAGGATGCGTCGCGAGATCGGCAGCTTCCCGATTTCGGGGAAACCCTGTTCCATGAGTGCGGGTAGGGAATGATAGCGGTACTTGCCGCCCCCGGCGGACAGCTCCCGTTCGGTGCCGTAGGAATTGTGGGAAGAGCTCATGCAGGTCCTCGTCTCCTGATTCAGTGAAATCGTTCGTGCCTGTTTGGATCCTAGAATACAACGATCCCTGTCTGGGGGAAAGAGGACAGGGCGCTTCGGCGGCCCTCCCGGCGTGCTACGATGGCCGGCAGTCAATCGAAGGGAGACCGATGAGCGTATTTCGCCCCGTTCCGCTGTCGCTGCTGATCCGTCAGGGCGCCAAGGGCTACGATCGCGACCGGACGGTGTTCGGCATTCACCGCCGGGCGATGTTTCGGGGCGTTCCCGGCTGCGACATGCGTCAGGCAGTGGTCGGGGGCGAGATCGGCGCTCCGCTCGGGCTGGCCTCGGGCCCGCACACGCAGCTGGCCCGGAACATCGCGGCCGGCTATCTGGCCGGCGCCCGCTGGTTCGAGCTGAAGACCGTGCGTCGCGCCGCTGATCGACCCGATCGTCCCACGATCTTCCCGGGCGAGGCGCCGCGCCATCGCGAGTGGACGCACGAGCTCCCCCCGCGGGAGGCGCTGTTCGAATTCGCAAAGGGGATGTATTTAATAGAAGCGCTTCGTGCGCTGTTCATCCCGGAGAACCTCACGATGGGGCTCGAAGGGTACGGGTTCGACCTCTCCGTCTACCCCGAGTCGGAACCGATTCTTATCGAAGACGCGGTCGCTCTTTCGGATCGCGCCCGTGACATGGCCCCCGTCTGGGACGCGCTTCGTCACGATCTCCGTACAGAACTGCCGCGCGATCTGGTCTTTCTGGCCGAGATCCCCCTGCCCCCGGTGCTGGCCCGCTCCGTTACGCTTTCGCTCGATCATGGGCCCCGCTTCGAAGATGTCGAGCGTACGACAGGCGAATGGAGAAGCGCCGGGTACGCGGTCCGCTGGAAGCTGCCACCGGCGGTACTCGGGAAGAGCCGCGTGCGGTCGCTTCTCGACACGCTCGGATATGAAGAATGGGAAGTCGTGCCGGAACGGGGTACGGAAGAACCGGTCGACGATGCTGTCTGGCGTGATCGCGTACTGAAGGCGCAGGCGAAAGGGGTGCAGGTTGCCGTCGGACATGGGCCGCACGTGGGGAAAGCGGGAGAGCCGCCCGGATATCTTTCGGGTCGTTCGCTTTACCCGTTCGGGCTGGCAGAAGCGCTCACGCTTCAAGCATTCGGGTGTGAACTGTCTGGTATTTCGTTCGCGGGCGGCATCGAAGAGGCGAACTACCCCGAGGCTGCGAGGTTCGGTTTTCCGGCGGTCACGCTTTCCTCGGATCTCTTCCGGCCGGGCGGCCTTGCGCGGCTCGGACGCCTGCACCGTGCGCTCGGGCGCGTGATGCGGGAAGAGGGTGCGGATTCGCTCGCTTCGTACCGCGCTCGCTCACAGGATGGCGACACGCTTCAGGCAGTGTTCGATCGCGCGCTCCGCGACAATCGCTATCACCGCCGCGTGCCGCTGCGCCGCGATATCACGAGCACTCTCTCTCTGTTCGATTGCGTGAACTGCGATCTCTGCATTCCGGTCTGTCCGAACGGCGCGAACTTCGCCTACACGGTCGAACCGGAAGTGGTGCAGCGCGGGCGTTTCCGTTTCGCGGAGGGCGTGTGGACCGAAATCGAGGCGGTGACCCTTGCGATCGGCGACGGAAAACGTCCCCGTCAGCAGATCGGGTGCGAGGCGGAAATGTGCAACGACTGCGGCCTGTGCGAAGCCGTCTGCCCCGAGGAGGGCGCGCCGCAATACGAAAAGCCGCGCATTTTTCGCACGCCGGAGGCTTTCGCACGCGACACGCGCGACGGGTTTCTGATCGGGCGACGGGATGGCGAGGCAGTCATGCGGGCGAGGTTCGGGAACTCGGAATACGAACTGGGGCTCGATGAAACGGGCGCTGCCAGGTTTCGCGACGGGAAGACAGACTGCGCAGTCACGGACGATGGCCTGCCGATGAACGCGCCGGGCAGGACGCCGCGTGACGGCGAAGAGGTCGATATGGCGGCGTGCCGGCGGATGCTCTGGATACTGCGCGCGTTTCTGCAGCGGGAGGCGAGCACGCTTGCGGCTGTCGCGCTCGAAGAAGATGTATGGTGATCGCGATCGTGCCCGGCCGCGCGAATCAGCTTCGAGGGCGCTTTCGTTCGAAACGGTCGCGCGTGCGCACGTAGTCCTGGCGTCCCATGCGTCCGATCGCGCGCAGCCCCTCGGGATCGATATGTCCGTGCTCGAGGTAGAGTTCGTTCCGCACATGCGCCAGAACGATCTCTCCGATTACGAGCGCGGTCGGTGTGGCGGGATCGCCGAGCTTCACGAGCTTGTGCAGCACGCACTCCAGCTGAATCGGCGATTCCTTGACACGGGGCGGCGTGACCCGCTCTGAAGGAACGGGCGTCAGTCCCGTCTCGTCGAACTCGCTGATGTCGGGGGGAAAATCGGCGGACGCCGCCACCATCTTCTCGAAGATCCCCTCATGGACGATATTCACGACGAATTCGCCAGTCTCTTCGATGTTGCGCCACGAATCCTTCGGGTTGCCGTCGCGGCTTCCGATCGCGACACTCAGAAGGGGCGGGGTCGATGAGATCCCGTTGAAATAGGAAAACGGGGCCACGTTGGTCGTCCCGTTCCCGGAAACGGTCGAAACGAAGGCGATCGGGCGCGGCACGATCGATCCGATGAGCAGGAAGTAGCGCTCACGATGGGAGAGCGAGCCCGGGTCGAGGGTCAACATGAGGGCATCCTATGGGATTCGACGGGATCGCACAACCGGAGTCGGGGAATCCGCTTGATGCGTTCTTGCGCCTGGAATTATACTGGCACGATCCGGAATCAAACCTGAAATGCATCCCGAAACCCGAACGCAAGGGCCCACAGGCGGTAAATCCGAATCCCTCATGAGAAGAATCGTGATCGACAAAAGCGAGCGATATCATCGCATCGTGTCCCATCCCATGGAGGAGCTGCTCCCTTCGCGCCGCCGTGCGGAAAAGCGGCTGGGTTCTGTGATCGAGCTCTCCGTGATGGAGTCGGATATCGCACTGCCGACCCGCAGCGCCGAAACGGTGCCCCCGGCCGATGATGTGGTCCGGGACGCGATCGCGAAGCGGCTTCTCGAAACGCGCGGTCTCCGGCTCGACCCCCGGCGCGAGATCCTTCTCTGCGATGATACGGAGGCTTCGCTCGAAGACCTGGCGCTCGCGTTCATCGACCCTTCCGACGTCGTGCTCATTCCCGACCCGGCGCTGCCCCTCTACCGGCGCGTCTGCGTGCTGGCGGGGGGATGGCCGATCCCGATCCCGCTTTCCGACCCGAACGACGGCGCCCCCGAATGGGAGCGCGTGGAGCCGGAAGCGACACGGCGCGCCAAAATGCTCTGGTTCGCGTCGCCGCATCTGCCGACCGGAAAAATCGCCTCAGCCGGTTCGATCGAACGACTCATCGAACGCGCCCGGCGCGATAACGTGCTCATCGTGCAGGATGCGCGGCTGGTGAGCACCTGCCGAGGTGATCTCCGCGCCGGCGGCCTGCTCGACGATCCCCGCGGCCGCGCGGTCGGTGTCGAAGCGCACGAGTTCGCACCCTGGCACGGGGGCGGCGATCGCCCGGGGTATCTGATCGGCAATCGCGAAGTCATCGAGGCCGTGCGGACGCTGGGACATCTGCGCCGCCGCCGGCCCGGCCGCACACGCCTTTACGACGCCTTCGCGCTGTCGGACGCCGATCGCGAGTCGGCCGCAGCCACATTCGCGCGCCGCATGGAAACGGCCCTCGGCGGGCTGCGCGAACTCGACTGGGCGGTGCAGGAACCGGACGCGGGTTTCGCCGTCTGGGTGCGCGTGCCGACCCGATTTCACTCGCTCCGATTCTCCGCGATGCTGCTGCGCGCGGGAATTGCGGTCATGCCCGGCATCGCGTTCGGCGAATTCGGCCACGATTCTGTTCTGCTGTCGCTGACCACGGATGAAAAGAATATCCGCGAAGGGTTCGACCTCCTGCGCAAAAAGTTCCCCGGGCGGTGGGGTGTGCGGTCCTGGCGCAAGAAGCGTGCGGCGGAGGGATCGTGATGCGCGTCGTACTGGGACTCGGTTCGAACCTCGGGGATCGGTCGGGTACGATCGAAAAGGCTCTCGCACTCATCGTGGAAGCGGGGGTTGCGATCGAGCGGCGTTCTTCCCTTTACGAAACGGAACCGGTCGGACCGGTTGCCGATCAGCCGGCGTTCCTGAACATGGCCGTTCTCGGGTCGACGGCTCTCGCACCCATGAGTCTGCTCCGGGCGATGCAGCGCATCGAGAGCGAACTCGGGCGGGAGCGCCTGATCCCCATGGGACCGCGAACGATCGATATCGATGTTTTATATCTGGATGATCTCGTGATGCAGGATGATCCGGAGCTCGTGATTCCGCATCCACGACTGCAGGAGCGGCGGTTCGTACTCATTCCGCTCGTCGAAATCGCTCCGGACGTCCGGCACCCTGTGTACGGACTGACGACCGAAGAGCTGCTTGACCGCACGCAGGACACGAGCGTCGTCGCTCCGTTCGCGAGGACGATCTGATGGAGCACCGTTACATTGCAGTCGAAGGCGTGATCGGCGCAGGCAAGACCACGCTCTGCCGTGCGCTGGCGACCCGCCTTCACGCGCAGCTCAATCTCGAGGTCGTCGAAGAGAACCCGTTCCTGAAGAAATTCTATGATGACATCAGGACCTACGCTTTTCAGACGCAGATCTTCTTTCTGCTGAGCCGCTTCAAACAGCAGCAGGCGCTCCGGCAGCCTTCCCTGTTCGAAGAACGGGTCGTAAGCGACTATCTTTTCGCGAAGGACCGCATCTTCGCGAGTATCAATCTGACTGATGACGAGATGCTCCTTTATGAACGCCTCATGGAGGTCGTGGAACGCGATATCGTGCGTCCCGACGTTACGATCTATCTGCAGGCAGGCACGGATCTGCTGATCAAGCGAATCCGAAAGCGCGGGCGTTCGTTCGAGCAGAACATGGATCGCGAATATCTGGAGGTTCTGCAGGAAGCCTACAACTATTTCTTTGCCCACTATGATGACTCGCCGCTCCTGATCGTAAACGCCAACGAAGTCGATTTCCTCGGCAACGAGAACGAACTGACCGAGTTCATCCGGCAGCTCGGTGAAGTCCGTCATGGCGTCAATCACTACCTCCCACTCGGAAAAGGGGGCTCGCGATGAGCCGTGCCCGGAAAACGCCTCTCAGCCTCGTGCGCATGAAGAGCAAGGGCAGGAAGATCGCGATGCTCACTGCGTACGACTATCCGACCGCGCAGATTCTGGGTGAAGCGGATGTCGACGCGATCCTCGTCGGCGATACGCTCGGCATGGTCGTGCTCGGGCATGAGACCACGCTGCCCGTTACGGTCGATGACGTGATCCGGGCTGCCGCCTCGGTGGGACGCGCTCACCCCCGTGCCCTCGTAATCGGCGATCTTCCGTTCCTTTCCTATACAGTCAGCGTGAGCGAGGCCGTGCGGAACGCGGGACGTATGGTGAAAGAAGCCGGAGTCGGCGCCGTGAAGCTCGAAGGGGGGCGCGCCATGCTTCCCGTTGTTCGCGCGCTCGTGCGGGCCTCGATCCCTGTAATGGGGCATCTGGGGCTCACGCCGCAGTCGATCCTTCGCTTCGGCGGGTATAAAGTGCAGGCGAAGAACCCGCGGGCCGCGACCCGCCTGATCGAGGCCGCGAAGGCGCTCGAAGAGGCCGGTTGCTTTGCGATTGTGCTCGAGGCGATTCCGGCGGAAGTCGCCGCCCGCGTCACGGAGGCCGTGAGTATTCCGACGATCGGAATCGGCGCGGGTCCCGACTGCGACGGCCAGGTTCTCGTGACCCACGACATGCTCGGCATTTACGACGACTTCACGCCGAAGTTCGTGAAGCGATACGCCGAACTCCGCGAAACGATGCGTGACGCGTTCAAGGCCTATATCAAGGAAGTGAAGGACGGCACGTTCCCCGGCCCCGAACACTGCTACGACAGCGACCCGCAGGACGAATGACCGCGCTCCCGCTGTATCGCTCTCCGGACGAACTTCGCGCCGCCCTCGCGCCTCTTCGCGCCCGGGGGGATCTCGGCTTCGTCCCGACCATGGGCGCACTGCACGAAGGGCACCTGTCGCTGATACGCGCCTCGGCGGCGCAGTCGGAAACGACCGTTGTGAGCGTGTTCGTGAACCCGACGCAGTTCGGGCCGAGCGAAGATTTCGACGCGTACCCGCGCATGCTGCAGGACGATATCGCGGCCGCGCAAAGCGCCGGCGCGGATGTAATCTTCGCGCCCGACAAGGCCGGCATCTACCCCGAACCCTATCGCACGTATATCGAAGTCGAAGGGATTACGGGCACACTCTGCGGGCGCTCGCGGGAGGGGCATTTCCGCGGTGTGGCCACGGTCGTATGGAAGCTGCTCCAGATCGTCGATCCGGATCGCGCATTCTTCGGCGCGAAAGACGCGCAGCAGGTCAGGGTGATACGACAGATGGTGCGCGATCTTCTCGGGCGGTGGGAGATCGTGGCGTGTCCGACGGTGCGCGAGGCGGACGGGCTCGCGATGAGTTCCCGGAACGCGTATCTTTCGAAGAAGGAACGCGCCCGTGCGCCCGCGATTCAGGAGGCGCTTGGCGACGCGATCGCGCGAATTGAAAAAGGAGAGCGTCACGCCGGGAGAATCCGCGTCGGAATCATGGAGCGAATCGAAGCGGCCTCACTTCGCCCCGACTATGTGGATGTCGTTTCCCTCGACGATCTGGCGCCCGTGCACGAGACGCAGGGCGACATCCTGATCGCCGTGGCCGCGTTCGCCGGCGCCACGAGGCTCATCGATAATGTATGTATTCACATCGGAGATCAGGTGGAGGAGAGACTGCCATGAGTGAGAGAGTCGCGGTCGTGCTCGCCGCGGGAGAGGGGACGCGCATGCGCTCCGACCTTCCGAAAGTGCTGCACGAACTGCACGGAAAACCGCTCATCGGCTGGGTGATCGCCGCAATCGAGGCGGCGGGCTACGATCGCACGGTCGTGATCGTCGGCCACAAGGGCGACCTGGTAATGAGCGCACTCGAAGAACACGACGTCGAGTTCGCGTGGCAGCGGAAGCAGCTGGGAACGGGGCATGCGGTGCTGCAGGCGCGTGCCGCCCTTCGGGGGAGCCGCGGGCAGGTCACCGTTCTTTCGGGCGATGTTCCGCTCGTGCGCCCGGAAACGCTCACCGAACTCGTGCGCGTTCACAACGGCGCGAACGCGGCGGCTACCGTCATGACGGCCGACTTCGAAGATCCCACGGGATACGGCCGTATCGTCCGCGGCGAGGACGGCATGGTCGAGCGGATCGTGGAGCAGAAAGACGCGTCGGCAGCGGAAAAGAAGATTCGCGAAATCAACTCCGGCACGTACACATTTGAAATCGAACCGCTCTTCGAGATTCTTCCCGCACTCGGCAATACGAACGCGAGCGGCGAATACTATCTGACCGACGTCGTTTCGAAACTCCGCGAACGCGGCGAAGCCGTGGTTCCGTTTGTGGTGAAGGACGTGTGGGAGATCTTCGGCATCAATACGCCGGAGCATCTCGCGCTTGCTTCCGCCCATATCGAGGAGCAGTGATGGACAAGCTCTGGGCCACATGGCGCATGCCTTATATCGAAAGTGTGGACAAGGAGGAGGGCGGCTGCATCTTCTGCGACAAGCCCCACACGGCCGACGAAACGGATTCCGAACTCATCCTGCATCGCGGGACGAAATCTTTTGTGATCCTCAATCGGTTCCCCTATAATCCCGGCCACGTCATGATTGCTCCCTATCGTCACGTCGGTTCGTTCGGCGAACTGGACGATGCGGAGCGCATGGAGATCATGCATCTGCTCGGGCGTACGGAGTCCATTCTGCAGGACCGTTTTTCGCCCGACGGAATCAATGTTGGCGTGAATCTCGGGAGGGCGGCCGGCGCCGGGGTGCTCGGCCATCTGCACGTTCATCTCGTTCCCCGATGGACAGGGGACACGAACTTCATGCCGGTCTTCGGCAACGTGCGGGTCATCCCGGAATCACTCAGAGACACGGGCGCCAAGCTCCGTCCTCATTTCGAGGGTGGGGGGGACCGGGGGCAGGGGAATGAAGAGGAGCCGCCGCAAACGTAAGGGACCTTCGAGCTTCCAGAAGCTGCTGCATCGTTTTCTGATCTTTACCACCGTCGTCGTCATCGGCGCGTATGTCATCCCATTCTCTACAGGCGTTCTCGACGAATCCGACGGGACCGCCGTCTCCTCGCTCGATCAGGAAATCACCGTCCGCGTGCTGAACGGGTGCGGAATCGGGGGGATGGCCCTTCGCGGCAGTCGCTATCTTCGCCGTATGGGCTTCGATGTCGTGGAGATGGAAAATGCCCTCGATCCGGAGGGAAAGCCCCGCTTCGACTTTCAGGAGACCGAGATTTGGGCATTGACGGAGAACCGGGAGGCGGCGAATATCGTAAAGGAAGCGCTCGGATTCGGCCGCGTGGTTTACGCACCCGATTCGACGCAGCAATTGCACGTGTCCGTCACGCTCGGCGCTGACTGCGCCAGCGCATTACCGCCGGACCGAACCGACCTCTCGGGAGAATGACATGCCATTCGGCTCTTTCGGCTTTCCGGAACTTCTGCTTTTTTTCCTGCTCGTACTTCTGCTTTTCGGCGCGAAGCGCATCCCCGAGGTGGGGCGATCGCTCGGGAAGGGGATCCGCGAGTTCAAATCGGCGACCAAGGAACTCAGGAAGAGCGTCGATGAAGTAGAAGAGGAAGAAAAGGAAAAGCCGTCCCCCTCACAGAAGGAAAGGGACGGCGAACCGGTCGAACGAAAATCTGATCGGGGAGAGAACTAAGCGGCCCGACGTCAGCTCGTGGCGTCGGCCGGCGTCCTGTAATCCTCCACTTTCGCCTTGTTTCGCATCTGCTCCAGCCACTCCGAGAACACCGCGTCCTGCCTCTGATAGAGGAGCGACCGCACGAGCGTCGGCTTCTCGCGCTGGAAGGCCGCGTCGCTGATCGCGTTCACCTTGTCGGTGCGCAGGATGAAGCTGCCGAATTCCGTGTGCGCGGGCCCGCTGACTTCGCCCGGCGTCGCGTCGAACGCGCTCAGGATCAGGCCGAGATCGGCGCCGATTCCGGGAACCGTCCCCCGCCTGCTGATGAGCTTGGCGACCTTGACGGACCGGTCGTTCGCTTTCGCGATGTCGTCGAGCGGAGCGTTTGCGGTCAGGGCGGCTTTCGCCGCGTCGCGAGCGAACGTGAGCCGTGCCTGGTTTTCCGCGCCCTGGCGCGCCTGGAGCTGCACTTCCTCGAGCGGAGCGAGGCGGCTCGAATCGCGGTGCGCGAGGTGGAAGACGTAATAGCCGTCGTTATGAAGTACGGGCTCGCTGACGTCGCCGACCTCGGCCGTGAAGGCAAAGACGTTGGCGGGCGGCAGATTACCCAGAGTGGGAATGAAATTGCCTTCCGGGAACGGGCCCGTGCTGCGGGTCGTGAGGCCCGCGCCGACGACCGCTTTCCCGAATTCGCCCTTCTCGGCTGCCGTCCGGATTCCTTCCACGCGGGACCGCACCTCTTCGATCGTTTCCCCTTTGGCCTCGACCTTGAGCAGGATCTGACGGAGGCCGACGGACAGTTCGCCGTCTTTTTCCTCGCGCGACGTCACGGTCAGGATCTGAAAGCCTTCCTCGTTCTCGATGATCTCGGAAACTTCACCCTCTTCGAGCGCGAACGCCTTCTCCTCGATTGCCGGGGTGAGCGAGCCCTTCTGGAATACGCCCAGTTCGCCGCCCTGCTGCGCTGTCGGCCCCTGCGAATAGTAGCGCGCCAGATCTTCGAACGGCGTGCCCTGCTCGAGGCGGCTCACGATCTCGTTCATCTGCGAAACGGTGCGCTCGCGATCATTGGCGGTCGCCGCAATCGGCACGACGACATAGTCGAGGTTCGCTTCTTCTTCGACGCGGAAGCGCTCTTTGTTTTCCTCGTACCAGGCGGCCACATCGGCTTCGGAAACGGTAACCGGCCGGTCCTTGAACTCGCCCGGCAGAAACGCGACGTAGCTGAAATCGACCGTCTCGTTGCTCTGCTTGTAGAGCGACTGCAGCTCGGCGTCGGTGACACGCGTCGACATGGCGATCTGCTGCTGCAGATGATTGATCGGAAGCTGCGCACGAAAATAATCTTCGAGCCAGCGCCAGTCGATATTGGGATCGTTCACGTACGAAATGTACTTCTGGTAGTCGAAGCGGCCATCCGTCTGAAAGACTTCCTGCGTCTGGACGAAGTCCGGCGGGGTCGTCCGGATCGCGTGGACGATCTCCTCGTCCGAGACGACGATCTTGCGCGCCTTCAGCTCCTTGTTGATGATCGCCTGATTCAGGCAGCGCTCCCACGCCTGTTTTTCGAGCGCTTTGGCCACGCTCGGGAGAGCGGGGAGGTCGGTCGTGCCGCGGTACGCTTCCACTTCCTGGTCGTAGGCCCGGTTATACTCCTCGAAGGAGACCGGCGAGCCGTTCACTTTTCCAATGGCGCTGGCGGTCTGCTGGCCGGCTCCGGAGAAGATATCGGCTCCCCAGACGGCGAACGTAAAGATCAGAAAGCCGATCATCACGATCCAAAGAACGATTTTCGTATTCTGACGCATCGACTGCAACATCGAGAAATCTCCTGCTGTGCCTCGTAAAACTGCGAGGGAATCAAGTCCGTGGGGACGGGGAAGTTCAGGTTTGTCCGCCACGCGGGCGGATGGAAAATCTAGCACAGAATCGGGACCCCGGCAACCGGAGCCGCTCTCTATAATATCGTGAGCAGGTGATCTTGACTTACCCCTGAGGGGAGTGTAGTTTCGCCGTGGGGAAAGGTGTGGTGGCGCGATGGCGCAGCGAGTCAAAGACAACAGAATACAGGGTTTGCGGGAGCAGGCTCACGTAGTTTCGGCGCTCATCGCGCTGATCGTCTGCGCACACCCCGTTTCGTCCGCACAAGCCTCGGAAAATTACCTCTGGCCCCTTGCCTACAAAGGGTGCCTTACCTCGACCTTCGCGGAATATCGTCCGAACCATTTTCATGCGGGCATCGATCTGTCGACGAACGGCGAGACCGGTTATCGGGTGCAGGCCGTTGCCGATGGCGAGATTTATCGTCTGCGCGCTTCCCCCTACGGATATGGCAAGGCCATCTACTTGAAAATGAATGACGGCCGCATTGCCGTATTCGGCCATCTCTCCGATTTCAGCCCCCGCCTTCGCACCTGGGTCGAGCAGGAACAGGAACGCGAAGATCGCTACGAGGTCGATTTCGAACTCCCGCCCCGCTCCATTCCCGTTGCGGCCGGCGAGATCATCGGCTATTCCGGCCAGACGGGTACCGGCGCTCCGCACCTTCATTTCGAGTTGCGCGATGGCGAAGAGCGTCCGCTGAATCCCGTGCTGAACGGTTTTCCGGTTCACGACGAAACGCCGCCCGAAATCCGGTCCGTCGTGTTCACACCGATGGAAGCCGACGCGCGCGTCAACGGATCGATCCGGCCCATCACGCTGCCGTTCCGGTGGTCGGAATCGCGCGGAGTCTATTTCGTTCCGGAGACCGTTCACATCGAAGGGGACGTCGGAATTCTCGTGCAGACGTCCGACGCGCAGACGGCGTGCGATCGACCGCTCGGCGTGTACCGGCTCAACCTGAACGTGAATCAGCAGGTCGTCTATCAGTCTCAGTTCGACCATTTCTCGCACGATGTCGCGCATCTGGTCGGTCTCGAGTTCGACGAGGAAACGATCGAGCGCGGGGGGAGTCGCTACCACAGGTTGTTCAATACGGCCGCGAATCTGCTGCCGTTCACGATCACCGACAGGGAAGAGGCGGGGGTGCTGCAGGCCACGGAAGACCGCACGCGCCCCGGAGAAACGTATCTGGAAAGCGGCCTGCACCGTGTGGAGGTCCTGGCGGCGGACGCCAACGGCAACCACTCGACCGCCGAGCTGGGCGTTTTTACGGGCCGTCTTCCCGTGATCGAACGCGTACAGGTGCCGAGCGATCGCGATGTCACCGTCTTTTTCGATGCGCCGATGGATGTCCGCCAGGTCATCGTTTCGCGGTCCGTCAACGGGGGCCGCAAGTGGGACGAGCGTGTGGCGCGGCTGCGCGGCGAGACCGGGCAGTGGGAGGCGAACGGGTTCGCTTCGACGCAGGCGGCGCGCAAACCGTACCTCGTGCGGATCGATTACCAGTCGAAGGAAGGCGTCGCGGCTGCCGCGGATTATCGCTTCGTCAACTACGACGGGCTGCCGACACCCGAGCCGCTCATCGACCTCGGTCTCGAGTATCACGCGGACGCGGTATTGATTCGTCTCGAAGTCGATCGCGCATTTCCGTACGAGGTCGAAGCCCGTGTCGTGCGCAAGGACCGGTCCGTCGTGCGACCTTTCATGCGCCGAGCGAGCGAACGCGCCTTCGAGGGGATCGTTTCGCTGCCGGAACTCAAGTCCGAAGACGCCTGGGTCGAAGTGTCCGTGCGCGGGCGCGACGGCGCGGAATGGTCAGTCGTCGAAGAGATCCGGGCCCTGGAGATCGCGGCGTTTCGCGGCGGTCATCTGACGGACCGCGAAGGGAGGGCGCACCTCCGCGTACCCCGCCGCGCGCTTCTGCGGGACAGCTACTTCCGCGTGGAAGAAGAAAGCACGGTTCCGCTCGAAGAGGGCCTCACGTACATGAGCCCGCTCTACCGCTACGATCCGGCCGGCGCGCTGCTGCGCGATGACGTCGAAGTCGGGATCCGCCCGTTCACGGACATCGGGGAAAGAAAGAAAGTTTCGCTCTACCGCCTCGACGTACACAATCGCTGGCACTACATGATTCGCCCTCAGCAGGACGAGGACGCGACCATCTGGGCGCGCACCCGCGTTCTGACCCGCTATGCACTCCTCCGCGACGACGCGCCTCCGGCCGTCTTCGGCGTTCGCCCGGCACAGGGAGCCGTCGTTCCGAACGGAGCGCCCCGCCTTCAGGCAAAGGTGACCGATATCGGTTCCGGGTTCGAGACCGACGGCATCCAGATTCTGCTCGATGGACGCAAAGTGATCGCGGAGTGGGATCCGGAACGCTCTTTCGTTCAGTATTCGCCTCGCGAGCCGCTCGCTGCGGGAACGCATCGTGTTACGATCGTTGCGACCGACCGTGCGGGCAACCAGACCCGCAAAGAATCAAACTTCTTCGTTTCTCCGAAATAGAAGACCAACGCCCCGAAAGGAACGGCGTCGCGTATGGGCAAGGATTGCTGCTCATTCGTCCACCTGCATAATCACAGCGATTACAGCCTGCTGGACGGGGCCCTCAAGATACCCGATATGGTGAAAGCCGCGTCGAAGGAGAACATGCCCGCGCTGGCTCTCACCGACCACGGCAACCTCTTCGGCGCGATCAACTTTTATCAGAAGTGCCGCGCCGCGAACATCAAGCCGATCATCGGCTCGGAAGTTTATCTGACGCTCGGGAGCCGGCACGATCGCAAGAGCGTGCGTGCAGGCGGCGAGCGGAACTATCATCTCGTCCTGCTCGCGAAGAACGAAATCGGCTATCGCAATCTGCTGAAGCTTTCGTCAGCCGCGTTTCTCGAAGGCTTCTATTACAAGCCCCGCATCGATCTCGAACTGCTGGCAGAACGAAGCGAAGGCCTGATCGCGCTGACGGCGTGTCTTCAGGGATGCGTGAACCGGCCTCTTCTTTCGGGCGACGAAGACACCGCACGCGAGCGTCTCGGCATGCTGAGCGAGATCTTTTCGGACGGGCATCTCTTCGCGGAACTTCAGAATCACGATCTCGAAGAAGACAAGATCGTATGCGGCGAGCTGCCGCGACTCGCGAAACAGCTGAACGTGCCGCTCGTTGCCACGAACGACTGCCATTATCTGACGCCGGGGCATGCCGAGTCGCACGACCTGCTTCTCTGTATCGGTACCGGCAAGGATCGTGACGACCCGAACCGGCTTCGCTATCAGACGAACCGGAATCATTTCGCGACCGCGACCGAGATGGAGGCGCTGTTCGGCCATATGCCGGACGCGCTCAAAAACACGCTGCGTGTTGCGGAGATGGTCGACCTCGATATCGATCTCAGCAGAACGCTTCTTCCCGACGTGCCCGTGCCCGAAGGCTTCACAAATCTCGACGGGTATCTCGCGCATCTCTGCTGGCAGGCGGTGCCCTCGCGTTACGACGTGACGACGGGCGAGATCGAGGAGCGAATTCGCTACGAACTCGACGTGATCAACAAGGTCGGGTACGCGGGCTACTTTCTGATCGTGAAGGATTTTATCGACGCGGCGCGCGATCGCGGTGTGCCGGTCGGCCCGGGGCGCGGTTCCGCGGCGGGGAGCATCGTCGCATACCTGCTGCGCATCACGGACGTCGATCCCATCAGATTCAACCTGCTTTTCGAACGGTTTCTGAACCCCGAACGCGTGAGTTTTCCCGACGTCGATATCGACTTCTGCTACGAGCGGCGCGGCGAGATCATCGACTACGTCGTGCAGAAGTACGGCGAGCGGAACGTGTCGCAGATCATCACGTTCGGAACGATGGCCGCGCGCGCGGCGATTCGCGACGTGGGACGCGTGCTGAAAGTTCCGTACGGCGACGTCGATCGCATTGCGAAGCTGGTGCCGGCCGAGGTCGGCATGACGCTGCGGAAAGCCGAGAAGCAGGTTCCGGAACTGGTGGAACTGCAGGAAGAGGATGCCAAACTCCGCGAGCTGATTGTGCATGCGCGGAACCTCGAAGGGAACAACCGCCACGCTTCGACACATGCCGCGGCCGTACTGATCGCGCCGGGCGACCTGACCGACTACGTGCCGCTCTACAAGTCGAGCGCGGGCGATGTAACGACGCAGTGGGACATGAAAGCCTGCGAAAAAGTCGGTCTTCTCAAGATGGACTTTCTGGGCCTCCGCACTCTGACGGTCATTCATGATGCCGTGGCCATGATCGAAGAGTACCGCGGCGTGAAGCTCGATCTTGCCACGCTGCCGCTCGACGACAAGGAGACGTTCGAGTTCCTGTCGCAGGGACGCACCGTCGGTGTATTCCAGTTCGAATCGTCAGGAATGCGCGATCTGCTCGTTCGCCTGCGCCCTACGCATTTCGAAGATCTGATCGCCGTAAACGCGCTCTTCCGGCCGGGACCGCTCGGATCAGGCATGGTCGACGATTTCATCGCGCGGAAGCACGGCCTGAAACCGATCGAGTATGACGATCCCGTGCTCGAACCGGTGCTGAAAGACACGTACGGCGTCATTCTCTACCAGGAACAGGTCATGCGGATCGCGAACGAGATGGGCGGGTACACGCTGGGACAGGCGGATATTCTGCGCCGCGCGATGGGGAAGAAAAACGCGGAGGAGATGGCCGAGAACAAGGACCTCTTCGTGAAGGGGGCGCAGGAGCGGAAGTTCAGCAAGGCAGTCGCGAAGAAAGTGTTCGACCTCATGGCGTTCTTCGCGGGGTACGGTTTCAATAAATCGCATTCGACCGCATATGGACTGCTCTCCTATCAGACCGCGTATCTCAAGACGCATTATGATCGCGAGTTCATGGCCGCCACGATGACGAGCGAGATCGGCGATATCGACCGCATCGTGAAGCTGATCGCCGACTGCAAGTCACAGAAGATCGACGTGCTGCCGCCGGACATCAACAAGTCCGCAGTCGACTTCCGATGCGAGGGAGAGTCCATTCGCTTCGGACTTGCCGCGATTCGAAACGTCGGGAAGTCCGCCATTCAGTCGATGATTCTGACGCGCGAAGAGCATGGCGAATTCACGAGCCTCTATCAATTCTGTGAGAACGTCGACATCCGCCTGATCAATAAGCGCGTTCTCGAGGCGCTCGTGCAGGCCGGCGCTTTCGACTCGCTCGTACCGAGCCGCGCCGCGCTCATGGCCGCGATCGAATCCGCGCTCGAGCGCGCCAATCGTATGCAGAGCGATCGCGCGCGCGGCCAGTCGAACCTGTTCGACACGGGGGGCGACGGCACTTCGATTCCCGAACCGCCGCTGCCGCGCGTCGACGAGTGGGACGCGCGCGAGACCCTTGAACGCGAAAAGGCCGTGCTCGGTTTTTATGTGAGCGGCCACCCGCTGAACGAGTTCGAAGACGAACTGCGCTTCGCGAACGCGACCACGACGACCATGGCGGAAATGAAGGACGGGCAGACAGTGGCGCTCGCGGGGATCGTCGCGGCGAAGCGCGTCATCAGCGACCGCAAAGGCAACCCGATGGCGTTCGTTACCGTAGAGGATTTCGGCGGAAGCACGGAGATGCTCGTTTTCGCGAGCGTGTATCGTGAAGTGAGCGCGTATCTCGAAAGCGATGAACCGCTGTTCTTCCGGGGGAAAATCTCCGCGCGCGACGAAGAGCAGCCGAAAATCATGGTGAACGACATCCTGTTTCTGTCCGAATGCCAGGCGCGTTTCACGAAGCTGATTCGGATTGCGGCTCCGATCGAAAGGCTTACGGACGACTCCCTCGGAAAGCTCAAGAGCGTTCTCGAACAGAATCCGGGGAGCACGCCGGTTCAGTTCGTAATCTGCACCGACGACGAGGGCGAGGTCGAGATCCGGTCGCGCCGTTTCCGGGTCGAACCCCGATCGAGTCTCGTGGAGGCCCTGCGCGAAGCGATCGGGGCTGACTGCGTATCGCTCGTCGGAGGCGCGGACGAATGACGGGCAGGGAGGACGATACGATCCGTCTTCCGAACAATTCCTACGACGCATTTGCCCGCGTCTATGACTCCGCCCATTTCGATCGTTTCGCGCTGACTCTGATGGGGTCGGCGCGCGAACTCGTGCAGCCGACAGGCGGCGAAGTAATCGATCTCGCGTGCGGATCGGGGTCGTTTCTCGCACACTTTCTCGAAGTCCGGGCACCCGCCCGCGTGACGGGAATCGATCGTTCCCGCGCCATGCTGGAGAAAGCCCGCAGCAAACGCCCCGATGTTTCCTGGGTGCGCGGCGACCTGCTCGCGATTCCACTCAGGACGGAAGCCGATGCGGTCTTCTGTTTGTATGACAGCCTCAACTACCTCGATTCCGAAGCGGATCTGAAGCGCGCGTTCCGCGAATGGGTGCGCGTGCTGAAGCCGGGGGGGAAGGCGCTGTTCGATCTGAATCGTGCACGGGCCTATGAACGTGTATGGGGCGATCCGACTCCGTTCGTCGCCGAAACCGAGAACGGGAAGCTCACCATCGTCACGAGCTACAACTCCGGAAAACGAAAAGGCGAAGCCCGCATCCGGGTCGATTTTGCCGACGGCACCGCGCAGGAGTCGGTGCATGCGCAGACCTGCTTCCCGGAGGAAGTCGTGCGCGCGTGCTTCGCATCGGCCGGGCTCCACTTTCTATCCATGAAGGAGATCGACCCCTTCCCGGGGACGGAAAGCAGCGTACCGGGCGCCAAGTCTCTCTGGATCGTCGGAAAGGCGCGCGAGCATGACACACACTGAGGCGGACGGCGCTGACGCGAAGCGACGGATTCAGGCACGCGCGCGCGAACTCGGTTTTCTGGCGCTCGGCGTTGCGCCGGCGTCCGTTCCCGACGTGGAGCGCGAGCGGCTGCTGCGGTGGCTCGGCGCCGGCTACCATGGGTCGATGAGCTGGATGGAAACGCAGAAGGAGCTTCGCCTCGACCCGCAGTCGCTGTTGCCCGGAGCCCGCTCGATTCTGATGGGTGCGTTCAACTATTATCCGGGCGGGGCAACCAATCCGGGCCCGACCTGGATCTCGCGCTACGCCCGCGGCCGTGACTATCACAAGACAATACGCAAGCTCTGGCGCGCCCTGCTTCCGACGGTGGAAGACGCACTGCCCGGCGTGCGTGCCCGCTGGTTCGTGGATTCGGCACCGATGCTCGAGAAGTATCACGCGGAACGCGCGGGAATCGGCTGGCGCGCGAAAAACGCGAACGTGATCCGGAAGGGCGAGGGGTCGTGGTTCTTTCTGGGCGGCATGCTGATCGACCGCCCGTTGCCGTTCGATTCCCCCGCGATCGACCATTGCGGGAGCTGTACGCTCTGCATCGACGCCTGCCCGACGGGCGCGATCGTCGAGCCGGCAGTGGTCGACTCGAATCGCTGCATTTCGTACTTCACGATTGAACACGACGGGCCGATCCCCGATGATCTCGAAGAGCAGGCGGGCGAATGGGTTTTCGGGTGCGATGTGTGTCAGGAAGTCTGTCCCTGGAACCGTTTTGAATCGGAGTCCACGGTTTCGGATTTCGCTCCGCGTTCCGACCCGGCCTCGCTCACACTGGAACAGGCCGTCGACTTGCGGAAATCCGACTTTGACCGGATCTTTCGAGGGATGGCGGTCAGGAGGGCCGGGGCTGCGCTCTTTCAAAAGAGCGCGCGGCGCGCCCTTCGAAACAGAGAACGCGAGAGATGAGAGTGTGATTCATGAAGACATTAGGACTACGCTATCTGGGGGACGCCATTCTTCGCAGGAAGGCCGCCCCCGTGGAATCGTTCGACCAGGAACTGCGTGACCTCGCCGAAGCGATGATCGCGACGATGCGGCTCGAGGACGGGATCGGACTCGCCGCCCCCCAGATCGGCGAGAGCATCCGGCTGCTCGTGATCGAAGGGTCCGTGATCGGCGAAAACGAGGCCCCGCGCGTCTACGTGAACCCCGTGCTGGAGAATCTTTCGCGCACGAAAGACGTATACGAAGAGGGCTGCCTTTCGATTCCCGACATTCGCTGTGACGTCGAACGTCCTCTCGAATTGACAGTGCGATATCAGAACCTGAACGGGGATGACATGGAAGCGGAAGCGGACGAGTTGCTCGCTCGCGTCCTGCAGCATGAGGTCGACCACCTCGACGGGATCCTCTTCATCGATCGCATCAGCGCGGCCCGGCGGGCGCTCCTTCGTAAGAAACTGCGCGACATCGAGAAGAAATATGCTTGACGACCGCGGGTTTTCCGGAACACGAAAGCCCGCTATCTCCCTGATAGCTCTCATCTTGACTTGTCGGCGCGCGGTCCCCATAATGGGCGCTTCATCCTGACTGCATTGATTGCGGAGGCGGCGTGCGCGGAAACACACTTCCGAAATTGAATATCTGGTTTCTGGCATTCGGCTATTTCGCCTGCTACTGGCCGTATTCCGCGCTGACGAAGGCCGTTTCCCGCGGCATCTACCCTGGAATGGAAAACTTTGCGTTTCCGGGACGCGAACTCGGAACGGGGCTCCCCGGCGCCGTGCTGCTTCCTGTTTCGGTCACGACTTCGCTGATCGGGATGTTGATCTTCATTACGTTGATGGGGTGGTGGCGGTACCCGAAGCGGCGCCCCGTTTTCGGGAAGATGATGCCGTTCCCGAGCCGCTGGACATTTCTCTCCGGCTGCATGACGGCCACGATCATCGTGACGACCACGCTCGCGTACACGTTCCGCGGAGTCAGTATCGTGTTCGTGATGCTGCTCATGCGGGGAGGCGTGCTGGTCCTGGGCCCCCTGGTCGACAAGATCACGGGAAGGCATGTGCGCTGGTTTTCGGCCGTCGGAATGTTTCTGAGCCTCGCCGCGCTCATCGTGGCATTCTCCGAGCGGGGCGGTTACACGATCAGCCTGATCTGCGCGATCGACATCATCGCGTATCTCACAGCCTACTTCATACGTCTGCGATTCATGTCGAAGCTCGCCAAGTCCGACGACGTCGCGGGGAACATTCGTTACTTCGTCGAAGAGCAGATGACGGCGACGCCCGTTACGGTCTTCATTCTGATCGTGCTCGCGACCATCAATCAGGGCACGCTCATGAACAATCTGCACTACGGCTTTACGCGATTCCCGTTCGAGAGCGGGGTATTTCTGCAGACCATTCTGATCGGCGTGCTATCGCAGGGGACGGGCATCTTCGGGAGCCTGATCTTCCTCGACAAGCAGGAGAACACGTTCTGCATCCCGGTGAACCGATCGTCCTCGATTCTCGCCGGAGTCTTCGCTTCCTATACGCTCGCGATCTGGCTCGGGCGGCCCGCGCCGTCGACGCACCAGCTCGTGGGCGCCGGGCTCATTCTGGCGGCCATTCTGTTCCTGAGCATTCCCCCGCTGATCAAGAAGCATCGTACGCAGTCTGTGACCGCATAACCCCACAATTTGCAACTGTTTACACGCGCGATCAATTGACATTCCCGTCCCGGCGCGCTACCTTATAGTCAGTATGAAACGACCCGTCTACCTCGATTCCCACGCCACGACTCCGTGTGATCCGCGCGTTTTGCGCGCGATGGAGCCGTATTTCACCACCGTATTCGGGAATCCCTCGAGCCGGAGCCATTCGTACGGGATGGAGGCCGAAGACGCGGTGCTCGGCGCGCGGGAAGCGATCGGCTCGCTGATCCACTGCAGGCCGAAAGAGGTCATCTTTACGAGCGGGGCGACGGAAGCGAATAATCTGGCTCTTTTCGGCGCGTATCACGCCGGCCGCGACAAGGGGAACCATGTCGTGACCTGCGTCACCGAGCATAAAGCCGTACTCGACCCCTGCGAACGGCTCGAAAAGCAGGGGGCGCGCGTGACGCGGCTGCCGGTCTCGCCGACGGGTATGATCGACCTGGACGCTCTCGAAGCGGCCTTGACCGACGACACCATTCTCGTGTCGCTCATGGCCGCGAACAACGAGATCGGTGTACTGCACCCGATGCAGGCGATCGGCAGTCTGACCCGCGCCCGGGGCATCCTTTTTCACACGGACGCGACCCAGGCCGTTGGAAAAATCCCGGTGGACGTGGAAGAAGCGGGCATCGATCTTCTTTCGATGTCCGGCCATAAGATGTACGGTCCGAAGGGAGTCGGGGCGCTCTACGTACGCCGACGCTCGCCCCGCGTCCGGCTCGAGCCGATGATCTGGGGCGGGGGCCAGGAGCGGGGATTCCGGTCCGGAACCCTGAACGTCACGGGAATCGTGGGGCTCGGGGAGGCCTGCCGGATCGCGGCCCTCGAGATGAAGGCCGAAGGGGAGCGCCTGGCCGTTCTGCGCGACAGGCTCGCGGACCGGATCTTTTCGGAGCTCGATGAAGTGGTACGAAACGGGGACCGCGAGCATTCGCTTCCCCACAATCTGAATGTGAGCTTTCGCTACGTCGACGGCGAGTCGCTTCTGATGGACATGGAGCATGTGGCGGTATCGCCAGGCTCGGCATGCTCGTCCGGGGCGCACGAACCCTCCTTCGTCTTGAAAGCGCTCGGGCTCGACGATGATCTGGCGCGTTCTTCGATCCGATTCGGCCTCGGCCGGTTCACGACGGACGAAGAGATTGCATTCGCCGCGGACCGGGTCATCGAAACAGTAAAACGGTTACGCCGGTTCTCGCCTCTCTACCCGGGGCGCGAGGCCATACAATAGGAGATTCGCGCATGGTTCAGATGACCGAACAGGCGAGGGAACAGGTCAACAAGCTGCTTGAACGCGACGGAAGAGACGGGCTCTATCTCCGTCTCGGCGTCAAAGGCGGCGGTTGCTCCGGGTTCCTCTACGTTCTCGAATTCGAAACGGAAAAAGGGGAACGGGACGAGCTTGTCCCGTTCGGGGATATTCGCGTTCTGCTCGATCCGAAGAGCAATATTCTGCTCGAAGATGTGACTTTACACTGGCATGACGGACTCGATGGTTCCGGATGGAAGTGGACCAACCCGAAGGCCGCGGGATCGTGCGGCTGCGGGGAATCGTTCGCAGTTTAGAACGAACGGAGAGCGCGATGACCGGACTGAAGGAATTCACGAAACGCGAAGATCTGCTCGAGACCGGGGAGATCGTGGAGCGCATCGCGCGCGCGAAGGCCGCTCTCGGCGATAAGATTCTGATTCTCGGACATCACTACCAGCGCGACGAAGTGTTTCGCTTCGCCGACTTCAGCGGCGATTCCTTCAAGCTCGCGCGCGACGCGGCCGAGCAGCGCAGCGCGAAGTACATCGTGTTCTGCGGCGTACATTTCATGGCGGAATCCGCCGACATTCTGACCGCGGACGACCAGGTCGTCATCCTGCCCGATATCAAAGCCGGCTGTTCGATGGCCGACATGGCGAACCTCGACCAGGTTCTCGACTGCTGGGAAGATCTGCAGGAGCGCGTCGGCGGTACGATCATTCCGGTGACGTACATGAACTCCACGGCCGCGATCAAAGCGTTCTGCGGGGACCACGGCGGCATCGTCTGCACGTCATCGAATGCGAAAACCGTTTACAAGTGGGCGTTCGAACGCGGCGAGCGCATTCTGTTCCTGCCGGACGAGCATCTCGGACGAAACACCGGCCACCAGATGGGAATCTCCGACGACGAAATGTGTCTCTGGGATCCGAAGGAAGAGGGCGGGAACTGCACGACCGAAGATCTCGTGCGGTCGAAGGTAATTCTCTGGCGCGGCTTCTGCTCCGTGCACATGACTTTCAAGCCGCAGCACGTCGACATGATGCGGGAACGTTATCCCGGCGTCGTCGTGATCGCGCATCCGGAGTGCACTACGGCCGTCGTGGCAAAGTCGGACTACGTGGGCTCGACCGAGCTCATTATCAAGCAGGTCAAAGCATCTCCGCCGGGCACGGTGTTTGCCATCGGCACGGAACACCATCTCGTGAACCGTCTGGACGAACAGCTCCCCGACCACACGATCCTGCCTCTCTCCCCGTTCGCGTGCAATTGCGCCACGATGTGGAGAATCGACCCTGTCAACGTGATGGAAGTGCTCGAGGGACTCGTGGAGGGGAGGGTCATCAACCAGGTAAGCGTACCGAAGCAGGTCGCCGACTCCGCCCTCGTTGCCCTGAATCGCATGCTCGCGAACGCCTGAACCGGTTTCTCGTTTTTCCCTTGCGGCACCCCTCTGCATTTGGCTACCGTCTAAGACTGCGCCTGAAAACGCTCGATCACCCCGATTTCGGAGGAATCCGTGCCTCGTGCCGCCGTACACACCCTTGGCTGCCGCCTGAATCAGGCGGAAAGCGCGCTTCTGGCTGACGCGTTTCGTACGCGCGGCTATGAAATCGTGCCGGACTCGGATCCCGCTGACCTCTACGTCATCAATTCGTGCTCGGTAACGAGGGGCGCGGAAGCGAAATGCCGCCGTCTCGTCCGCTATCTGCTGAAACGGACGCCCGAGGCCCATGTCGTCGTGACCGGGTGCTACGCGCAGCTCGACGCGAAGGCGCTCGCGCGCATCGACGGCGTCGACCTCGTCGTGGGGACGGAAGAGAAGCACAAGCTGCCCGATCTCGTCGGGTCGCTCGCCAAGCGTGCCGTGACCGAGATCCGCAAGATCCCCATGAGCCGTGATTCGTTCACGCTGCCCGAAACGGGGCTCTTTCAGGAAACGCGCGCGAATCTGAAGATCCAGGACGGCTGCGACGTGTTCTGCTCGTTCTGCGTGATTCCGTATACCCGCGGCCGGCAGCGAAGCCGCACCCTCGCGGACTGCGTGCGCGAGACCGCGGCGCTTACGGCACGCGGCCACCGTGAGATCGTCGTCACGGGCGTGAATATCGGGACGTACATGGAAGGCGGCGCCGACTTCGCGGGGCTTCTCGATCAACTCTCCGAGGTGCCCGGCGTGGGACGCCTCCGCATCAGCTCGATCGAACCGATGACGGTCGACGACAGCGTGATCGAACTCATGGCCCGGAACGACAAGATCTGTCCGTACCTGCACCTTTGTCTGCAAAGCGGGGACGACGCGATCCTGGAAACGATGAAGCGCCCCTATACGGCAGCCGAGTACCGCGCGCTGCTGCTCGATATCGTAGCGCGCGTTCCGAACGCCGGGATCGGCACGGATATCATCGTGGGCTTCCCCGGCGAAACGCAGGAGTCCTTCGACAAGACGTATGCGCTTCTCGAAGAGCTTCCGTTCTATCACTTTCACGTATTCAGTTACTCGGAGCACGCACGCACGCGTTCGGCGAAGATGCCGGAGAAGATTCAGCCTGAAATCGTCAAGAAGCGAAGTGAAAAAGTGCGGCGCCTGGGACAGATCAAGAAACAGCAGTTTCACGAGGCGCAGATCGGGCGCACGTTGCAGGTGCTCTTCGAGCGCAGGGACGCGCGCGGCCGCCTGATCGGTCACGCCGAGAACTATGCGTTCGTCAGCGTGGATGATCCGCGCGACCTCACGAACCGCATCGTGCCCGTCGAGGTGCGGGAAGCGGACGTCGACGAAGTGCGCGGTACGGTACCCGCCGACATCGAGCTCGCCCGTCAGGAACGAGTGACCGCGTGAAGATCTTCATCGAAACGCACGGCTGCCAGATGAACTTCTCGGACACCGAGATCGTGGGCGGGCTGCTCGAAGCGAACGGCGTAAGCGTGGTCGACAATCTCGACGACGCGGACGGCGTGTTCGTGAATACATGCGCGATTCGCGAGAACGCGGAAGAGAAGGTGTATCACCGCGTCCAGCAGCTCAGCTATCTGAAGCGCAGGAAGCCCGATCTCATCATCGGAATTCTGGGATGCCTTGCGCAAAGCCTGAAGGAAGACATTCTCGAGTATTCGTCGGCCGTGGATCTCGTGGTAGGTCCCGACAGCTACCGCTCGCTTCCCGAGCTGCTCGCGAAACTCGCCCCGGGCGAGTTGAACAAAATCGTCGAGACGAAGCTCTCGCGCACCGAGAACTACACCGACATCCCGACGCTGCGAAAGTCGGGCGTAAACGCGTGGGTCACGATCATGCGGGGGTGCGACAATTTCTGCACGTTCTGTGTCGTGCCGTATACGCGGGGCCGCGAACGGAGCCGGAGCGCGGATCTCATTCTAAAGGAAGTCGAATCGCTGGCCGCGGCAGGGTTCGTACAGGTGACACTGCTCGGGCAGAACGTGAACTCGTACCGGACCGAGAACGCCGATTTCGCGGAGCTCGTGCGCCGTGTGGCGCGCGTCCCCGGAATCGAACGGGTGCGATTCACGTCGCCGCATCCCAAGGACTTCCCGGAAGAGCTGCTCCATGTCATGGCCGAAGAGCCTGCGGCGTGCCCGCACATTCATCTGCCCCTCCAGTCGGGGAGCGACCGGGTTCTCGAGCGCATGAACCGGGGCTATACCGGCGCGGAGTACCGCACGATCGTGGACAGGATTCGCACGATCCTGCCCGATGCCGCGATCACGACCGACCTCATCGCGGGATTTCCGGGTGAGACGGAGGACGATTTCGAAGCGACACTCACGATGATGCGCGACGTTCGGTACGCGTCGTCGTTCACGTTCGCCTACTCGGAACGCAGGAACACGGTGGCATCCCGTCGTATGAACGACGATGTTGCTCACGAAGTGAAGATCGAGCGCGTGACACGCATGGTCGACTGCCAGCGGGAGATTTCGCGCGCGATTCACAGCGAGTCCATCGGCCGGGTCATGGATGTTCTCGTCGAAAGTCACAGCAGGAAGACGGCGAACATGGCCTTCGGAAGGAACCCGCAGGGAATCGGCGTCGTGTTTCCATGCGAGACAATTCAGCCCGGCGAACGGATCGCGGTCGTCGTCGAAGAGGCGACGACCAACACGTTGATTGGAAGGAGGGCGGAATCGCCCGCGTTTGAAATCACGTAGAGCTTGTGGTATATTGCACGTTGCGCGGCCTACACCACTGATCACGCCACACCGTGCCCACACTCTGACAGACCATAACACCCCTAGAAAGTAGAGGTTAGGGAAGTGTCCGAAAAGAAGAAGTCCACAGAGACCATTGTTGTCGCTGCCCGTATCGAAGAGCATTCGACCCTCGATGGTCGCTTTATGTGCATCGTCTGCGGCATGCGGTACGAAGTCCGCGACTACGCGGAAATCTGCTGCAAGAAGATCGCAGGAATCGAGAATCTAGGCGGCCGACGCCAGCATCGCTGGCGCTGATCCTACCGGAAGGGGGGGCGTGCCCACAAAACGCCCCTCAACACCGGTTTAAGGTTGACCATCCAACGCGCGAATCCTATATTTTTCAAGGCTTGAACAGACCGGCAACCCGCCATCGTTTTGATGAACGGGGCGCCTTCGTGCGCCCGGTCGGTGTGTCATTTTAAAACAGGTGAACGAAGCCCGCGAAAGCGCGAGAAGAACCGTTCCGCTGTCAGTGCCCCGCAGGTTCTCTCGCACGACGTGTGAAGCTGCCGGCGGGCCGGCGTCCGCGGGACCTTAAGGTCACGATGGCAACCTATCGAATCAGACGAGGTCTCGATCTCCCGATCCAGGGTGGTCCTCTACAGATCATCGAGCCCGGCAACCCGGTCACCACGGTCGCGCTCAAAGGTCCCGACTATATCGGCATGCGGCCGACCATGCTCGTGCAGGTCGGCGATCGCGTGAAGACCGGCACGCCCCTCTTCGAAGACAAAAAGAACATTCAGGTACGGTATACGTCTCCCGGCGCCGGCGAAGTCGTCGCGATTCACCGCGGGGACAAGCGCGCGTTTCTGTCTGTCGTGATCCGCCTCGAAGGGAACGACGAGGAGACCTTCGAAGTAATTTCGGAGACGCAGATCCTTTCGGTCGATTCGGAGAAGCTGAAGTCGGTCATGGTCGCTTCCGGCATCTGGACGGCGCTCCGTGCACGGCCGTTCAGCAAGGTGCCCGAGCCCGACACGAAACCGCAGTCCATCTTCGTGCGCGCGGTCGATACGCGGCCGCTCGCGCCGCGTCCGAAAATGTACATCGGCGAACAGCCCCAGGCCTTCCGAAACGGTGTGCTCGCGCTCACGCGCCTCGCGCCCAAAGTGCATGTGTGCCTGGGTGAGGTGACGACGATCCCCGAGATCGAGCATCCGTCGGTCGAGATCCATCGCTTTCTCGGGCCTCATCCGGCGGGCCTCGTCGGCACTCACATTCATATGGTCGACCCGGTGAACGCGAAACGGACCGTCTGGCACATCGGCTATCAGGACGTCATCGCGCTCGGTCAGCTGCTCGCGACGGGCAGGACCTGGACCGAGCGAGTCGTCTCCATCGCGGGCCCGCAGGTGAAAACACCGCGGCTCGTGCGTACGCGTCTCGGCGCGTGCCTTTCCGAACTGCTGAAGGGTGAGCTGAAAGAGGGCGAGAACCGGGTCATCAGCGGTTCCGTGCTTGCCGGCACGCACGCTCCGGCCGGAGACCCCGCGGATTTTCTCGGCCGCTACCATAACCAGGTCGGCGTGCTCCGCGAGAACCGGGAGCGCGAACTTCTGGGATGGCAGAAGCCCGGTCTCGACGTCTTTTCAACCAAGAACGTTTTCGCGTCGAAGATTTTCGATCTGTTCGGGGGGAAACGCTACGCGTTTACAACCACGACGAACGGAAGCAAGCGCGCGATGGTGCCGATCGGCATGTACGAGAACGTCATGCCGCTCGACATGATTCCCACATATCTCCTCCGGTCGCTCCTTTCGAACGACGCCGAAGCCGCATTGAAGCTCGGTGTGCTGGAACTCGACGAAGAAGATTTGAGCCTCTGCACGTTCGTCGATCCCGGTAAGACGGAGTTCGGGCCTCTCCTTCGCGAGATGCTGACGACGATCGAGAAGGAAGGGTAAGAATTGAAGTTTCTTCGCAACCTCCTTGATCAGGCCGAGCCGCACTTTGTAGGCGATGGCAAGCTGAAGCGTTTCTTCGCGCTCTACGAAGTGCTCGATACGTTCCTGTACACGCCTGGCGAAGTCACGTCCGGCGCGTCGCACGTTCGAGACGGCATGGACCTGAAGCGCATGATGATCACGGTCGCGGTCGCGCTGACACCGTGCATCATGATGGCGATGTGGAACACGGGCTATCAGGCGAATCTCGCCATGGAAGCGATGGGGATCGCCGAGAAGACAGGCTGGCGCGGCTGGGTGATCGGGCTCCTCGGGTTCGGATACGACCCCGGCAACCTGCTGGCAAACGTCCTGCACGGTGCGCTTTACTTCATTCCCGTGTATCTCGCGTGCAACATTGCCGGCGGCATCTGCGAAGTGACCTTCGCGATGATCCGGGGCCACGAAGTCAACGAAGGCTTCCTGGTCACAGGGCTGCTGATTCCGCTCACGCTGCCGCCCGGCATCCCGCTCTGGCAGGTCGTCGTCGGCACCGCGTTCGGTGTCGTTGTCGGGAAAGAGATTTTCGGCGGCACGGGGCGCAACTTCCTGAACCCGGCACTGACGGCGCGCGCGTTCCTCTACTTTGCGTATCCCGCGGAGATCTCGGGCGACGCCGTCTGGACGGCGCTCGACGGTTTCACGGGCGCGACCGCACTCGGCCTCGCGGCTTCCGACGGCATGGCCCCGGTACTGGCGGGCATGACGTGGTGGCAGGCGTTCCTCGGAAACATCCAGGGCTCCATGGGCGAAACTTCCGTGCTGGCCTGCATTCTCGGCGCCGTTCTGCTGATCGCGAGCGGCGTCGGCTCGTGGCGCATCATGGCCAGCGTGACGGCCGGAGCGCTGGCAACCGCCGGTGTCCTCTACGGTCTCGGCAGCGAGAGCAACCCGATGTTCCAGATGGCGCCGCACTGGCACCTCGTGGTGGGAGGGTTCGCTTTCGGTACCGTGTTCATGGCAACGGACCCTGTTTCCGCCGCGTTTACGAACACCGGCAAGATCTATTACGGCCTGCTCGTCGGCTTCATGACGATCCTGATTCGCGTGATCAACCCCGCGTTTCCCGAGGGGATCATGCTCGCGATCCTGTTCGGCAACGTGTTCGCTCCCCTGATCGACTACTGGGTCGTGAAGGCAAACATTCAGCGAAGGGAGAGGCGCTATGCGTAAGGACTCTCCCATGCGCGTCATTATGGTCGCGGTTGCGCTCTGCCTCGTCTGTTCGGTACTCGTTTCGGCCGCGGCCGTCGTGCTGCGCCCCGAACAGGAACTGAACAAGGCTCTCGACAAGAAGAAGAACATTCTGCTGGCCGCGGGTCTGATCGAAGACGACGGGACAGGCGATGTCGACAAGGTGTATACGGAGCGGGTCGAAGCGCGTCTCGTCGACCTCGCAACGGGCGAGTACACCGACGCCTTCCCCGTAGAAACGTTCGACCAGCGCGAAGCCGCGAAGGATCCCGAGCAGTCCATCGAGATTCCGGATCGGGAAGACCCCGCCGGCATCGGGCGCCGGTCGCGATACGCCCCGGTCTATCTCGTCCGCGAATCGGCCGGATCGAGCGAGTACTCCGGCGTCATCATTCCCGTCCACGGGAAGGGGCTCTGGTCCACGCTCTACGGATTTATCGCGCTCGAAAAAGACCTGAATACGATCGAAGGGCTCGGGTTCTACGAACATGCGGAAACACCCGGCCTCGGGGGGGAAGTCGACAACCCGCGCTGGAAGTCGCAGTGGAAGGGGAAGCAGGTCTACGAAGAGGGCAGCGTCGAAATCTCCGTAATCAAGGGCAAGGTAAACCCGGACAGTCCGAACAAGGCGTATCAGGTTGACGGGCTGGCCGGCGCGACGATCACGGCACGCGGCGTCAGTAACCTGCTGCACTACTGGATGGGCACGGGCGCATTCCAGACATACATTACACGTGTTCGCGAACAGGGACTCTCGTAAGGAACAGCTATGGCGGAAAGCACGAAAAAAGTACTCTTCGGGCCCATTTTCGAAAACAACCCGATCGCGCTTCAAGTCCTCGGCATCTGCTCCGCGCTTGCCGTGACGACGAAGCTAGACACCGTGCTCGTGATGTCGGCGGCAGTGATTTTCGTGACAGCGTTCTCGAACGCGTCCGTCAGTCTGATCCGCGAGCAGATCCCGGGCAGCATTCGAATCATCGTGCAGATGACGATCATCGCGTCGCTCGTGATTCTCGTCGATCAGGTGCTCAAGGCTTACGCATTCGAGCTCAGCAAGCAGCTCAGCGTTTTCGTCGGGCTCATCATTACGAACTGTATCGTGATGGGGCGCGCCGAAGGCTTCGCGATGAAGAACGGGGTCTGGCTCAGCTTCCTCGACGGTATCGGGAACGGCCTCGGCTACAGCATGATCCTCGTGATCGTGGGGGTGTTCCGCGAGCTGCTCGGATCCGGGTCGCTGCTCGGCTATACGATCCTTCCGCTGACGACCGACGGCGGCTGGTACAACGCAAACGGACTCATGCTCCTGCCGCCGAGCGCGTTCTTCATCATCGGGTTCTTTATCTGGGTGCTTCGCAGTTATAAAAAGGACCAGATCGAGGTGGACGGGTAATGGAACACTATTTGAGTCTTTTTCTGAAAGCCGTGTTCGTCGAGAATCTGGCCCTCGCCTTCTTCCTCGGCATGTGCACGTTCCTCGCCGTTTCGAAGAAAGTGGAAACGGCCACGGGGCTCGGCATTGCCGTGGTTGTCGTGCAGACGATTTCGATCCCGCTGAACAATCTCATCTATCAGTACCTGTTGAAGGACGGCGCGCTTGCCTGGGCCGGCTTTCCCGGCGTCGATCTTTCGTTTCTCGGCTTGATCTCATATATCGGCGTGATTGCGGCCATGGTCCAGATTCTGGAAATGACGCTCGACAAGTTCGTGCCCGCGCTCTACAACGCGCTCGGCATCTTTCTCCCTCTCATTACCGTGAACTGCGCCATTCTCGGCGGGTCGCTCTTCATGGTCGAGCGCGACTACAACTTCTCCGAGAGTGTCGTTTTCGGGTTCGGGTCCGGATTCGGCTGGGCGATCGCGATCATGGCGCTGGCCGGCATTCGCGAGAAACTGAAGTACAGCGATATTCCCGAAGGACTGCGCGGCCTCGGCGCCACGTTCATCATAGTAGGCCTCATGGCCATGGCGTTTATGGCTTTCTCCGGGATTCAGCTTTAACAGCACGAGGAATCGACAGTCATGGAAATCCTGCTCGGCGTCGTCATGTTCACCGCGATCGTGCTTCTGCTCGTGACGATCATTCTGCTCGCGCGCTCGCAACTCGTCGCGAGCGGTGATGTCGAGATCGTGATCAACGACGAACGCAAGATCAAGGTGCCGACCGGAGGCAAACTGCTGAGTGTTCTTGCAGAAGAGAAGATCTTCGTTTCGAGCGCCTGCGGCGGCGGCGGCACGTGCGCCCAGTGCAAAGTGAAAGTGTTCGAGGGAGGCGGCGATCTGCTTCCCACGGAGACCGGTTCCGTGAACCGCAGGGAAGCCCGCGAAGGTGTGCGGCTCTCGTGCCAGGTCACCGTGAAACAGGACATGAAGATCGAAGTCCCCGAAGAAGTCTTCGGGGTCAAGAAGTGGCAGTGCACGGTTCGGTCGAATCACAACGTCGCGACATTCATCAAGGAGCTCGTGCTCGATCTTCCGAAGGGACAGGACGTCAACTTCCGCGCGGGAGGGTACATCCAGATCGAATGCCCGCCGCACGAAGTCGACTTCAAGGACATGGACGTCGAGGACGAGTACAAGCCGACCTGGGACAAGTTCAACATCTGGGACAATCAGTCGATCGTGAAGGAGCCCGTGTTTCGCGCCTACTCCATGGCGAACTATCCGGAAGAGCGCGGCATGATCATGCTGAACGTCCGTATCGCGACCCCGCCGCCGAAAACGAATTACCCCCCGGGCATCATGTCGTCCTACATCTTCAACCTGAAGCCGGGCGACAAGTGCACGATTTCCGGACCGTACGGCGAATTCTTCGCGCGGGACACACAGAACGAGATGATCTTTATCGGTGGCGGCGCCGGTATGGCGCCGATGCGCTCTCATATTTTCGATCAGTTCCGAAGACTTCACACGGATCGCAAAGTCAGCTTCTGGTACGGAGCGCGGAGCCTCTGTGAAGCGTTCTATGTCGACCATTTCGACCAGATCGCCGAAGAGAACGAGAACTTCGAGTGGCACCTGGCCCTTTCGGAACCGCTTCCGGAAGACAACTGGACCGGCAAGGTAGGCTTCATTCATCAAGTGTTGTTTGACAACTACCTGAAGGACCATCCGGCGCCCGAAGACTGCGAATACTACATTTGCGGTCCGCCCCTCATGAACGCGGCGGTGTTCCGCATGCTCGACGACCTCGGCGTGGAGCAGGAGAACATCATGTACGACGACTTCGGCGGCTAGAACATGAAGAAGGGGGCGGGCATTGCGATCATGCTGATCGCGGCGGCCTTCCTGATTCTGTTTCGGCCTCCGCACGAAGCGCTGCATGCCGGCGACACGATGGGGACCACCTTTCGCGTCAAATGGATCACGCGGGAAAGCGCGCGCGCCAGCGACGCGGTCCGCAGTGCGCTCGATGCCAGACTCGAAGAAATCAACGACCTGCTCTCCACCTATCGCGAAAATTCCGAACTGTCCCGTTTCAATCGCGCGCCCGGCGGCGCCTGGTTTTCCGTGTCGCCTGAGACGGCGGAAGTCGTCGCGCGCGCAGTCGCGATTTACCGGGCAAGTGGCGGCGCGTTCGATCCCACAGTAGGGCCGCTGGTCGATCTCTGGGGATTCGGCCCGCCGGAACGTCCCGTTGCGCTTCCGGACAGCGCCGCGATCGCGGGCGCGCTCGCCCTCCGGGGGATGGAGCGCGTCGAGGTGCGAAGCGAACCCCCGGCGCTCCGTAAAGGCGAAGATGCGACGCGGCTCGATCTGTCCGCGATCGCGAAGGGGTACGGCGTCGATCTGCTGGGACGCCTGCTCGAAGGGCGTGGATTCGACGACTACTTCATCGAGGTCGGGGGAGAAATCCTGCTCGGCGGAGAAGGGGTCGGCGGCAAACCGTGGCGGCTCGCGATCGAGTCACCACGCGCCGGGGTGCGGGAGGTCGATCGCGTGGTCGAGGCACGCGGTCCCCTTGGAATCGCAAGCTCCGGAACGTATCGCAACTATTTCGACAGAGAGGGAAACCGCTACTCCCACACGATCGATCCGCGCACCGGACGTCCCGTGACCCATCTCACGGCCGGGGTTTCCGTGTTCGCGACGACCTGCATGGATGCCGACGGCTGGGCCACGGCGCTGCTCGTGTCGGGGGGAGAAGCCGCCATCGCGCTGGCGGACCGGGAGAACGTGGCGGCGATCGTTCTTTCCGAGCCTTCCGGCGCCCGCACACTCGACGCGCGCGAGTCAAAAGCGTATCTTCTCTACAAGGACAACGGCACGATCCGGGAGTCGCCATGAACACGTTTCTGATCACATTCACGGTATTCGGTCTCGCCATCCTGGCCATGGCGGTCGGCGTTCTGCTGACCGGGCGGCGCATTCAGGGAAGCTGCGGCGGACTCAATTCCGCCGTGATCGGGGAGGACGGGGAGCGGCGCTGCTCGATCTGCGGAATCACGGCCGAAGCACAAGCGAGTGGAGAATGCGCTGAGGAATCAACAACTTCCGACTGATGGTTCATGTAAATTAGACTAGCGGATACGACGTAATCGCCTGGCCAATCGCTTGCATTTGATAATCCTCTAAGTGCCCATACTGCACGATCTTGACTCATTCCGAACGAAATGGTACTATCCGAACCAATTCCCGAGTCCTGCGGCTCTCTGCAGGTGCGGGAAACCGTGTGCTCCCGATACGGATTTGCTCGCGTATTCCTGCGAGCGCAGAGATCCATACCGACGGGCCAGTTTCCGTTACTCACACACCACAAGGAGGCTCCCTTTGAGAGGACTCTACAAAATCGGCGCCGCATGTCTCGTGGCCGTTTTCGCGGTTGCGATCATGTCGGGCGTTGCCGAAGCCAGCAAGGCTGACGCACAGAACGAATACAACGAAAAGCCGTGGCAGCTGCAGGACCGCTGGGGTCTGACGTTTGCCGGCGCGGATGTAAACGAAGCCGAAACCAACGACACGCCGGGTACGGCGAACCCGTACACGATGGGCGACACGTTCCATGGCGAAATCAAAGCCGCGGACGTCGATTACGTTTCGTTCCCGTGCAGCGCGGGTGACCGCGTCGAAATCGGTACGGATGCGGATCTCCTGGCAGGCCCCACCGTAGACACGAAGATCACGCTCTACGACACCGACGGCACGACGCAGCTTGCGTTCAACGATGACGGCGGCCCGGGCCTCTACTCGCTGATCACGTACGACATCACGGCAAACGGCACGTACTACCTGAAGATCGAAGGCTTCAGCGGCACGTCGGCCGGTTTCTACATTCTCCAGGGCGCGCAGACCGATCCGCCGGAGCCGCCGGCGAATGACGACTGTGCCGGCGGTATCGCGGTTCCGTGTGGCGTGAATCAGTACAGCGGTTCGACCGAACTCGCTGTCAACGACTACACGCCGTCGGACAGCCTTTCGGGCGACGGCTGCACGGGCTACTATGCGCAGGGCGGCGATGTCGTTTACGTGCTGAACCTGACGGGCACCGAAACGGTCGATATCTCGTACGCGAACGCGGCCGACGCTTCGCTGTACATCGTGACCGACTGCAACGACCCGCAGGGCACCTGCGTGGCGGGTGCCGACAACACGTTCACGGGCCAGGCCGAAGTCATCAACGGCTTCTCCGGCACGGGCACGTTCTACATCATCCTGGACACGTTCTCGGGCTTCACTCCGGGCGGCGCATACACGGCGGATATCACCGTGAACTGCCCGACCGCGACGGAAGACGCGAGCTGGTCGGAGTTCAAGGATCTCTTCCGGTAGAGATCGATCCGAGACCGGCATGCCGGTCCTGATCAGGTAAGACAAAGGCGGGCACCTTCGGGTGTCCGCCTTTTTTATTTTTAGGGAAGGTGACGGCGGAACGCGTCAGGGGAGTCGGTGTCGCGTGATTTCATCCGTTCCAAGGCGTTCTTTCGGCGGCACGACGCGAAGGCCCAGAAGTCGATAGGCGGTCTCTTCGTCCGGGGTGTCCTGAAGGTCGCCCCCGTGATGAATGCCGGACTCGTCGATCCCCAGGTTGAATCGCGCTGCCTCCTTCTCGAGGAGCGCAAGATGGCCCTCGCTCCCCGTATCCCAGATCAAGAGCGCGCCGAAGCGTTCCGGGAGCACGATGCGGATCGAAAACGGCACGCCGCCGAGCTCGCCTTCGAAGAGATCGAAGGATTGACGCCCGCTCCCGTGCCAGTCGAAGAGGGCATCGAGAAGTACGGCCTCGTCATTGGCCGCCGCAACGAGTGAGACTCGTTCATTACCCGCGCTGCTCGCATCGCCACGCGCCAGCGAGCCCGCGATGGCCACGCGAACCGCGCCGCATGCACGCACCGCCTCTGCGATTTGCCCGGCCATTTCCAATCGATCCGCCCCGCTCATGTGCGTGCGCACTCCTCTCAGTACTTGCATTGAAAAGCAATCTGAACGAGCATCAGTATACAACGGGAACCCGATTCCAGGATGGCATCGATGAGTGACAGGACGATCGTCGAATTTCACATTCATACGTCCTATTCGCCCGACTCGAAGACCGACGTCGCCGAGCTGGAGGAGCATGCCCTGGCGATGGGGACGCAATGTCTGGCGATCACGGATCACGACACGATCGAGGGAGCGCAGGAGCTTCGCGACCGGGGGCGGATCTCGGTGATCGTGGGCGAGGAAGTGACGTCGGAGCTCGGCGATATCATCGGACTCTTTCTGACGGAGTGCGTACCGCCGGGGCTTCCGCCGGCCGAGACGATCGCGCGTATTCACGATCAGGGGGGGCTCGTGTATATTCCGCACCCGTTCGATCGTCGCCGCCGGTCGCGTCTCTTCCGCCCGGCGCTCGAGGAACACGCGGGAGACGTCGACATCATCGAAGCCTGGAACGGACGTACACGCTTCGAGGAGGATAACGAACGTGGCCTTCTCTTTGCCGAGGAGCACGACAAGCTGATCGCGTACGGCTCGGATGCTCACAACCTGAAGGAGCTCGGAAGGGCGCGCATGGAGATGCCGCCTTTTCACGACGCGCCCGCGTTTCTGGAAGCGCTGCGCGAGGCCAATCGCCTTGGCAACGAAGACGGCATGATCGCCCGGCTCTGGAAGAAACTCCGGCGCGACGACTAGCCGCCCGCTCCCGGGGGGGGCGCAGGCATGCGTTGCAGAACACGCCTCGGGCGCCTCACATTGACTTGCGTTCCCGCGTTTGCTACATTTCCGCGCACCTGCAGTCCGAGTTCGGAACCGGAAGAGGAGTGTTCCCGATGCGCAGCATCATGACTTGCGCGAGCGCGCTGGCGTTCGCGGTACTTGTGTCTCTGGTCGTTCCGCCGCGTACGCATGCGACCGATCCGACCGACCTGATCGACATGCCGACCGCGTCTTTGATTGCGCACGGGTCGTATGAAATGGGGCTTCGCCTCTACACCGACGGGGGTGTGCTTGCGAACATGGACGTCGGCTTTCGCGACCTCGTCATGTTCGGCTTTTCGTACGGCGGCACGCGCGTGCTCGGGACGGGCGATCCCGACTGGAATCCGCGCGTCGAGTTTCAGTTTCGCGGCCGCATTCTGCGCGAGTCGCTCGCGGGCCCCGCAATCGCGGCCGGGTTTCACTCGCAGGGATACGGCCCGTTCGTTGACGGCGATCCGAACCGGTACGCGCTCAAGTCACGCGGGTTTTACGTCGTGGCCACCAAGAACTTTCTGTTCCTGGGCGAAAGCGGACTGCACGGCGGCGTGAACTACAGCCTCGAACGCGATGACAATGACAAAGCCGTCAATTTCTTCCTGGGATGTGACAAATCGGCCGGACCGGACGTCGATCTGATCGCCGAATACGATCTCGCCTTGAATGACGACAAGGACGATAACGGGTTCGGCGAAGGCAGGGGTTACCTGAATCTCGGCATCGTCTGGCGTGTCTCACCGGCCCTTCAGATCGAGTTCGATTTCAGGAACGTGCTGGAGAACACAGAGGGGGACGGCGGGGGAGCCGAATGGGGCCGTGAGATCCAGCTGGTTTACCGGGATTTCTTCTAACGAGCTTTTGTACGGGCTTTTCGTCTAGAATGATCGGGATATGAGCGAAGGATCCCTCGAATTTGAAAAGCCGATCGTAGAGATCGAAAAACGCATCCATGACCTCCGGCAGCTCGCGCGCCAGGAGAACATGGATGTAACCGACGAGCTCCACAAGCTCGAGCGGAAAGCCGAGAAGCTCCGCAAGGACATCTTCTCGAAGCTGACGCGCTGGCAGCGTGTCCAGCTCGCGCGCCACCCGCAGCGCCCGTATACCCTCGATTACGTCGATCGCCTCACCACCGACTTCTGGGAACTCCACGGCGACAGGCTGTTTGCCGATGATCCGGCCCTCGTCTGCGGATTCGCGACGTTCGAGGGGCGCAAAGTGCTCCTCATGGGCCACCAGAAGGGGCGCGACACGAAGGAAAAGCTCAGGCGGAACTTCGGGATGGCGCATCCCGAGGGATACAGAAAATCGCTCCGCCTCATGAAGCTCGCTGATAAATTCGGACTCCCGATCGTAACGTTTATCGATACCCCCGGCGCGTTCCCGGGGATCGAGGCGGAAGAGCGGGGGCAGTCGCGCGCCATCGCGGAGAATCTGATCGAGATGGCCGCGATCCGCGTGCCTATCATCGCTGTAGTCATCGGCGAGGGGGGAAGCGGAGGTGCCCTTGCGATCGCGCTTGCCGACCGCGTGATCATGCTCGAAAACTCCGTGTATTCCGTGATTTCGCCTGAGGGGTGCGCCGCCATTCTCTGGGGAGACCGGAGCAAGGCGAAGGACGCAGCCGAAGCGCTCCGCATCAGCGCCACGGACCTCGTGGAACTGGGGATCGTCGACGAAGTGCTGCCCGAACCGGTCGGCGGCGCTCACAGGAATCCCGCGCAGACCGCCGAAACATTGAAAACGGCCATCAAGACCCATCTGGACGTTCTTTGCCGTGTCGATGCGGATGAATTGATCCGGACACGTATGGAGAAGTTCCTGGCGATGGGCGTTTATCAGGATGACGCCTGATCGGGCCGAGCGTCCCCTCCCGTCGACAACTGTTTCCGAGAGAGGACAGTCCTGATCCCGTGGCCCGGAAACAGGTCCTCAAGTGCCTGCAAACGAATGAGTTGAACCTCCCGCGAATCCTCAGTTCGGTACAGATCTTGCACCTGCAGATACGTTACGGGTAACCGCGATCGGATTCGTGTGCCCGGCACCATCCATCCCCCCTTGCTTCGATAGGGATTGAGTGACAGTTCATCATGCATGAATGCCGAAATAACCCCCTCACGGGCGGAAAAAAGCGGGGTATGCGCGCGCTCATGGGGGCGGGCCTCCTCGTGTGCGCGCTTACGGGATCCGCGGGGCTCGCGCATGCTGCGGATCCGGTCAGCCCCGTGACGCTGATCTCCGAGGGCCCCGACGGTGTCACTTTCCGCTATGCGATTCCGGCGCCGACCGCGCGAACGCTCGCGATCGATTCTGACGGCGTGGAGTTCGTGCTGCCGGGGCATGTGGCAACGGGCGAGCCGGGGACTCCCGCTGTTCCGACGTACGGTCTGCTTCTGGGAATCCCTCCCGGCGCCCGCTATTCCGTCAGTGTTCAGGACGCTTCGATCGAAACCGTGAGAGGCGCCGGTATCGGCGTGATCAGTGACCGGAATCCGGCCGGCTATGAGAACGAACCGCGCCCGCCGTCGGCTGCCGGCGACTCCTGGTTTCACGCGGGACGGCCGGGGAATCTGGCGGGCAGGCGCGTCTTCGATTTCGAAATCCGTCCGGTGCGCTACGATGCCGCGCGCGATGTCGCGGAAGTGCTGCGGGAAGCCACGTTCCGGATTCGTTTCGAAGGAGGCCGGCCGGCCCCGGCAACAGGCCTCGGGAAGACCGACGGAGGCATCGCGAACCGCCACCTGTTAAACGGCGCGAGCAGCGCTGCGTGGACGACCGGACCCTCGGGCGAAGAACGTTCCAAGCGCCTCGCGGAGGACGGCTTTCACAAGAGCTCGAACTGGGTCCGCATGGAAATCCGGGAGCGCGGGATCTACCGCGTGACGTACCAGGACCTGCAGAACGCCGGCATCGTCAATCCGGGGGCCGCGATCGGCGATCCGCGCACCCTGCGCATCTACTCCGGGACGCTCGAGAGGCTGCCCGAGTCGACCTTCGATGAACGTCTCGAGTGGATGGATCAAGTCGCCATTCGCGTGATCGGCGAGAGTGACGGATCGTTCGATCCCGGCGACGTCATCGAATTCCCCGGCAACGGCGTGGCCGGCTGGGCGGGCGAATTCGATTCCTCGCTCGAGACGGACTCCGCGTACTACCGGCATCAGGATCATCTGTTCGTGACGAGCGCCGCCTTCTGGCTCACCTGGGGGGGAGATTTCGAAGAGCCCGTGCTTCGCATGAATTCCCGCAGTGTCGCTCCGGGGACGGGCACGCTCGTCAGCACTTCGCTTACCGCCATTCATCACGAAGCGAACACGTTCGCGGATCTGACGCGCTTCGGCACCGACCTCTATTTCTGGGACGAAATCACGAAATCGAGGAACGACAAGACGTATCGCTTTCTCGACATGCCTCGTTACGATTCGACAAAGACGGCGGACATGCGCGTGCAGCTCATTCACCACGCCAACGAGCGTACGGGCGACAACGGCGGGAGCCAGGACGTGCGCTTCTCGCTGAACAACGTGGTCGTCGATTCTCTGCAGTGGATCAGCACGAACATCGTCGAAGGGCATATAGTGCCGGCGCTGTTCAAGGCCACGACCGCGCTCGGCCAGGAGAGTTCGAATCGTGTGCGACTGGAGGCGCGGCGGCGTGCGGAACTCTGGCTCAACTGGATCGAGTTTCGCTACACCCAGCGTCTTGTAGTAGAGGACGCGCTCGAGTTTCGCGCGCCGCCGGGCGCCTGGACGTTCGTCATGCAGGACGCTGCCGGCGAGGCCGTTTCCCTCTATGACGTCACCGACCGGAATGCAGCGACGCAGCTCACGGGCGCCACACAGGCATCCGGGCTCATTCGCGCGTCCGACACGATCGAACGGTCCCGGACGTACATGGCCGTCGCCGAGTCGGGTTACAAGACGCCCGTTTCGCTGGCGACCGTCGTGATCGACGATCTACGAAATCCCGCGTCGGGCGGCGAGTACCTCGTGATCGTCGCGGATCGTTTCGCGAACGGAATCAGCAAACTCATTCAGCATCGCGGCCTTTCGTTTCGCGTAAAGACGGTCCGCTATTCACAGGTCAATCATCAGTTCGGCTGGGGGCTCAAAGATCCTGTCGCTATTCGTGACTTCCTTCACTACGCGCATTTGAACTGGCCTGAAGGGGAGAAGCCGCAGTTCGTTGTGTTGATCGGCGATGCAACCAGTGACGTGCGTGAGCTGCTTCCGAGTACCACAAACGTCATGGACATTCCCACGTTTCCGCGGATCGATCCGCGTGGACGCCAGGAATTCACATATCCGACGGACGATTTCTTTACGTATCTCGTGGGCGATTCGACCGAAAACGACAGGTTTCCGGATGTCGCGATCGGACGTCTTCCTGTCGGAAACGGCACGGAGCTCGGTGTCGTGATCGACAAGATCGTGGACTACGAAACGAATCCGGAATTCGGGGCGTGGCGCAATCGCGTGCTCTTCCTGGCCGACGATGAACTCAAGGGATCAACGACGGATGGCGACTGCGCGTTCACCACGTCGCATACGACCGACACGGAACGGAGCGCGGAGCTGATCCCGCCGTCGTTCGACGTAATCAAGAATTATCTGATGGAGTATCCGATCGGCTCGAACGGCGAGAAACCGCTCGCACAGGCGGCGTACCTTCAGCAGATTCAGCGCGGCTTTCTGATTTCGAGCTACATCGGCCACGGCGGTTTCGACAAGATGGCCGACGAGAATCTTTTCTCCCTTACGCTCGCCACACCCGACGGCTTGCGGAACGGCAGGAGACTTCATCTCTTCACGGCATGGTCGTGCTCGATCGGGAGCTTCGATCTGCAGACGCAGAGCTCGCTTGCGGAACGTCTGCTCGTCATGGAAAACGCCGGGAGTATCGGGTCGTTCTCTTCGGGCGCGCCCGCGTTCGGGAATCTGAGCGTGGCGCTCAACCTCGTCTTCTTCCGATCGCTCTTTCTCGAAACCGGCGGGAGTGAAAGGGTGGGGACGGCGGCCCTGATCGCGAAGGCGGATCGCGCGTCGAGCAGTTCGAAGAAGATCAACGACGAGAAGTACAACCTGATCGGTGACCCGGCCCTTCGTCTTGCGGTGCCGGAGCTCCGGCTCTCGTTCGACAGAGGTGAGGAACTCACGTTTCAACGCACGCGCCAGACGACGCTGACGGGCCGGGTGATCACCGCGAGCGACGAGACCGCTTCCTGGTTCGACGGCACGATGGACCTCTTCGTGCGCGGGATGGCGGACACATCCGGCTACCTCTACACGGACTCCATCTGCACGGTGTTTCCGCAGGCGAAACGGGCGCGCTACTTCCTGCAGGGACCGACGTTCTTCCGCGGAACGATCAGCGTTCGAAACGGCGAGTTCACGGCGCCGTTTTTCGTGCCGCGCGACACGCGTGTCGGTGATCTCGGCCGCGTGGTGGCGTATTCGAAGGATCTCGATGTCGGGATCGACGCCTCCGGAGGACTCGATTCGATTTCGATCGAGCCGGAGCCCGCGAACTCCGAGTTCGAGGACACGCTCGGCCCCATGACCACGATACTGATCGACGGCGCCCCGATCCGCAACGGGATCTCGCTGACCAGAACCACCGTTATCGACATCACGCTCGAGGATGACAAGGGGATCAACCTGCAGCGAAACGACGACTTTTTCACGATCCAGGTCGGGTTTGATGGCGGACGGGCCATCGATGTGACGGAACAGTTCGAATATGAGCTCGATTCGTTCCGGAAAGGTTCATTACAGCTTCGGATCGCGGACCTGTCCGGTGTCACGCTGCAGGAAGGACCTCATGATTTTTCCTTCCGGGGTGCCGATAATCTGAACAATCGTACGGTTCTGGACTACACGATCAATCTGGTGACGGAAGGTTCGGATCTCGCGTTTCAGCGTGACGTTCTGAACTATCCGAACCCATTCAATCCGGACGAAGAAGAAACCGAGTTTTTCGTCGACCTGACGCGCAGCGCAAACGTGACGATCGAGATCTTCACGCTGACGGGGAGGCGGATCCGAAGCTTTCCCCTGTGCGAGGCGTCGGGACCGACACGTTTAATCGAATGCCGGTGGGACGGCCGCGACAATGACGGTGATGTCGTAGCCAACGGCACGTATCTTGTCCGGGCAACGGCGTTGTCCGACGACGGGGAAACGGAAATCGAATCGATCGGCAAGGTCGTCGTCCTGCGGGGCGTGGAATAGCCTATCCGATGAAACCGTCTCTGTGTAGAATAGCTGAGCCGTTTGTGCTTGGAATTATGGAAAGGGGTTTACGAACGATCATGTTGAAGAAAGCAATCGGGGCCGCGTGCCTTTGCGTGCTCGGACTGGCGGCAACCGCGGAGGCGGTATCCGAGGGCGCTCCCGCTTCCATTGCCCCGCTACTCACACCGAATGCCCGCGCCGCGGGTATGGGGCAATGTTTCGTGGCGATCGCCGATGACGCGACTGCTTCGTTCTGGAACCCGGGTGGACTGGCGTGGCAGACGAAACCGGATATCGCCCTCATGTACTCGAAACTGGCGGAAGGGCTCGCCGACGACATCTCCTACAACTATCTCGCCTATTCGAAGCCGATGTGGGGCGGTGGTGTGGGCGTCAGCATTCTTTTCCTGAATCTCGGGGAAAGCCAGATCATCAGCGAAACGGGCGAGCAGCTCGGAAACTTCAATTCGTTCGACTTCATCCCGATGGTGTCGTACGGAGCGGAACTGACTCCGAACATCGCTTACGGCGCATCGTTCAAGTTCATCTATTCCTCGCTCTCTCCGCAGGTGCAGGAACTGAAGATCGACGACGGAACGGGCGTTTCCGTCGGCGGTGACCTGTCGCTTCTGTACCGGAACCCGGACTGGAATTTCCAGGCCGGCGTGCTCGTGCAGAACCTCGGTCTCGACATCGTATACAACGATCAGAACCAGGCGGAACCGCTTCCGCGCAACGTGAAGGCCGGTGTTGCCTGGTACGCGTTCGACAGTATTCTGCACCACCTTCTGCTGACGACCGAGATCACGAAGAGTCTCGTGTTTCTCGACGGTGACGCGATCAACAAGTTCGGGGCCGAGTACGAGTATTATGAAATGGCC
This sequence comes from Candidatus Eiseniibacteriota bacterium, assembly GCA_029262235.1. Taxonomy (GTDB): domain Bacteria; phylum Orphanbacterota; class Orphanbacteria; order Orphanbacterales; family Orphanbacteraceae; genus JABDJQ01. Next base: position 680,716 of record JAJCZU010000002.1, read on the forward strand.
GCCATCCGCGCCGGTTGGATTCACGACGTCGAAGGCAATATCAAGGATTACACGGTCGGGATGGGCGTGAAGATTCGTTCGCTGAACGCGCGCTTCGATTACGCTTCCGTGCCGCAGGCCGAAAACCTGCCCCGGGTGAATCGCTTCTCGCTTGGATTCACCTACTAGGAGGCTTTCGGACTCGATCATGACGGGGGGACGACGAAACAGCGCGATCGCGCCGACGCTCGCTGCTCTGCTCTGGATGGCCTCTGCCGTTCCCGCGGAGTGCGCGACCCCCGGCGATCTTCTCCCGCTCGCGCGCACGCACGTCGCATCGGGTGCGAAGCAAACGGACTCGCATGATCATGCAACCGATCAGAACGCACGCAATCCTTTCCCGTGCGTTCTCGGATCCGGTGGAGTGCCCGAACCCGCGCGGGGAGTGCGCACGGGCCTCGAGTACCTCATGAAGGGGGGGCGGGAGGGCGCGCAGAAGGCGGCGTCGCGAGTCGATACCGTGCGTGTCGCGTGCTTTCGGATCGAGTGGGAAGAGGACTCGGTCGGCGATCTGACGACAGCCGAGGGCGGCCGTTTTCTCGCCGAACCCGACACGGCCTGGCCCTTCCTCATTGACGCGCCACCGCACGACTCCACGTATTTCCACACACACATGTCGGTACTGCGCGAGTACGTGCGCCGCCAGTCGTACGGACGCACGCACGTCGAGTGGGAGATCTTCCCGAAGAGCGAAAACGGCACATACCGGCTCGGCGATACGCAGGACTATCTTCCCGAGGGCGACTCGGACGACTGGGATCTGATCGAGCGCTCCGACCTGCTCGTCAAGTTCTGCACGGACGCCATTCTGCTCGTCGACTCCGTCGATGCGACTGTCGATTTCTCCGCGTACGACGGGTATATCGTCTTTCACGCGGGTCCCGATCTGCAGACGGACATCAATCAGGACTCCCCCGGCGACATCCCGAGCTTTTTCCTTTCACTCGGTGATTCGGACATCGTGCATGTCGATGTCGAAGAAGATTCGTTTCCGATCACGACGATCACGTGTCTCCCCGAATACGACAGCCAGGACGGTTTCATTTTCGGACTGAACGGCGTCCTCGCTCACGAATTCGGCCACCAGCTCGGTCTGCCCGACCTCTACAGCACCTCGAACTTCTTCCCCGCGGTCGGGCAGTGGGACCTCATGGACAGCGGCGGGCTGGTCTCGATCGGGTCCGCCGGCGGATTTCTTACGGGCATCATTCCCGCGTCCTTCTCCGCATGGAGCAAGTTCTATCTCGGGTGGATCGATCCCGTCGTGATCGACGCGCCGGGGCCGCTCGCGATCACGGCATCGACGTTCGGTGAAGACGATACGACCGCGCGTTTTGCGATGGTCCCGCTGAACGAGTCGGAGTACTTCCTCGTCGAGAATCGAATCGGTCTGGCGGGGGAAGACGATTTTGCCGCACGCCTCGATACGCTGAACAGCGTCGTGCTCGGTCCCGTGACAAACGACGAGGCGCGGACGCCGACCGGCGACTACGACTTCCCGCTTCCGGGCTGGGGGACTTTGATCTGGCACATCAACGAACGGGTTCTTTCGCCCATCAACATCTTTTTCAACACGGTCAATACGCAGTTCAATCAGAAGGGTCTGGAACTGGAAGAAGCGGACGGGATCCGTGAGATCGGCAATCCCTTTTCCGCATACTGGGACGGGAGCCCGAACGATCCGTGGCGCGACGATACGGCTGAAGAGTTCGGTCCGCGCACCGCGCCGAACACGAACATGACCGACGGAGGGGTGACAGGCGTTTCGATCACGGGGTTCCCGGCGGTCGATACAGTCGTCACGATTCAGTTCGATGTGCGCTCGCCGCTCCCTGGTTTCCCGGTTCCGATGACGGCCGATTCCATCGTGATCGAACCCGCCGGGCTTCACGTGTTTTCCGATCGTGCGGCGGCGTTCTGGATTTCGATCGATACCGCAGGCGCTCTTTACGCAGGCGCGACGACGTACACCCCGGGAGAGAACGGCCCGACGATCACGCGCGACTCGCTTCCGGGGCTCCCGACCACGTTCGCGCTCGCCGGTTCGTTCCGCGGCGGGCAGGGCGAGGAGGCTCTCACATTCGCGGAGGGGCGTGGGTATCTGCTCGATGCCGGCGGCGCGCTTCTGGAACTCGAGGGCGCGGTATTCGATACGCTGCTCGCGGATCCGATGGCGCTCTCTTTCGATGAGGCAACGGATGATCGCGTCGTCACGCTCGGCCCGGATTCTTCCCGCACGTTCGCGATCAGCGGTGACTCTTTGATCGTCACCGACCGGACGGCCCTGCCCGCTCGGCCCCGTTCCAACGTTGCCGCGATCGAGTCCGCGGGGCGTTCCGAGTTCGCCTATGTGGGTGCGGGCGGAATGCTTCATGTACGCAATTTATTGACCGACGGGCCCCCGTGGGAGTCGGTAGCGGTTCTCGATGACACCTCGCGCGCCTGGTCGCTCTCGGGGAATGTCGATCGCGCCGGCTCCGACGAATGGATCGTGGCTTTCGAGTCGGGCAACATCGCGATTCTGCATGCGGACGGCTCGATGCACGACGGCTGGCCCGTTACGATCGGACGCGCCGTCACCGGTGAGCCGTTCTTCACTGACAGAAACGGGGATGGCATACCCGAACTCGCGATCCCGACCGGAGATCGCCTGCAGGTGCTGACCGAATACGGATTCCCGCAAAAAGAAACCCCGCTTCGCATTCCCGAGGTGCTGCGCGAAGAAGAGATCCTCGTGAATCACGGCGTCTCGGTCGACTTCGGCGATGGTCCGGAGCCGATCGCGACGGATGACGGGGGGCGTCTGTTCCGCTGGACCGGCCAGGACAGGCTGGTCGATTCGTGGCCTCGCTCCTCCGGGGCGTGGAACTCGCTGCTCCAGGTGGCGCCCGGCTTCGGGGAAGATTCGTATCATATTTATACGCTGGCCCGCGACGGTCACCTGTATTCGTTTCCGCTCGCTCTCGACGCCGATGGGGTCGTTCTCTGGCCCGCCTCCGGCGGAGGGCCGGGGCGCCGCTTCGCGCTTGACGAGACACTGCTTGGACCGCGTGCGGAACCGGCGCCGGGAGCCCCGCTTGATCTTTCGCGGGCGTACTGCTATCCGAATCCAGTCCGCGGCGAGAACGCGAAGCTGCGCTTCACGCTCACGAATGACGGGGACGTGGGGGTGCAGGTCGTCGATCTGGCGGGTCAGGAGATGCACGCACTGCGTGTTTCCGGCCATTTCGGGGAGAATGAAATCGTTCTCGACACAGGGAGCTGGGCTTCCGGGGTTTACGTCGTGAGACTGGAAGCCGGAGATCGGGTAGAATTCGTAAAGCTGGCCATCGTGCGATAGGAATCGCAAAGACGCGATAGGAATCGCAAAGACGCGATAGGGAATCGCAAAGACGCGACAGGGAATCGCAAAGACGCGACAGAGGGAGAAGTTTCAGTTTGAGTCGAATGCTTCACATGGTAATCGTACTGCTGTTCGTTTCCGCGGCTGCTGCTGCTGCCTCCGGTATCGGGCCGCTGGAGAGCGCTTTGCGCTCCGAGATCCGCATGCTTCCGGCCCCTGACGACGCGTCGGGGGGGCAGCAGGAAGCCGCGGGCTCGCGGCCGAACGCGCGCAACGCATTTCTCATGAGCCTGGCGCTTCCGGGCCTCGGGCAGTTTTATGCGTCCGGCTGGGATCCTGTTTCGCTCACGAGTGCGCGCGGGGTCGGCTATGTCGCGTTCGAAACGGTCGGCTGGATGCAGTACGACGACAACCGGGACAAGGGATGGGACAAGCAGGTGGAGTACCGCGCCTACGCGGATGCGAACTGGCACTGGAAAGAGAATCCGTGCCTCATTCCGACGGCGTTTCGCGACTCGCTTCCCGAACCGGATCTTCAAAACGAAGCGGACTTTCTCGAGTTTTACGAAGACATTCACAAACTCCCCAAATGGATCTGCGGATGGGACGACTACCCGGCCGAGGTCTTTATCTCCGGCGCGGGAGTCGAGGAGACGCCGATGCGTTCGTATTATTCGGAGCTCCGCAGGGAGCAGAATGATCTCCTTACGAAATCGCGCCGTTGGAAAACAGCGATTATCTTCAATCACATCGTGAGCGCATTCGATGCGTACTTCACGGTACGGTCCCGGGGAGATGATGCGGGTTTCGGGCTGCGTCTGGAAGATCCGACGAACGGGGTGGGAGGAGCTTTTGCTTTTGCGTATCAATTCTAGCGTCGTTCGCGGGATAGCGATGATCGCTGTTCTGTCGGGCCTGCTCGCGCCTGCTGCAGACGCTGCGGCTTCCCCGATCGAACTCGCGATGCGAGCCGAGCTCGAGGAGCTGCGCCTGGAAGCGCCGGATGATGCCGGAGCGGCGGGTGCGGAACCGGGCGCGCGAAACGTGACCCGTTCAAAAGCGTTCCTTCGGTCCCTGCTCGTTCCCGGCTGGGGGCAGCATTACGCGGGGAACAAGACGCGGAGCAAGATCTTTCTCGGCGTCGAAGCCGCAATCTGGACGAGCTTCATCGTGTTCAAAGCGCGGGAAACTCTGCGCACCGATGAGTTCGAGGAGTTCGCGGGCGCGTATGCGGATGTGGACCCGGCAGGGAAGGATGAAGAGTACTATCGCATTCTGACGATCTTCAATTCGAGCGACGAATACAACACGGCGGTCCGCGCGGACGCGAGAGCGATCTATGGCACGCAGGCTTCCGAAGCGAAGTCGCGCTACATCGCTGACAATTCGTACTCGGGCGATCGCGAATACCGCTGGCAGTCGAACGACCGTCGCCTCGACTACCGGATCATTCGCAATGACGCACGGGACTCCGGCCAGCGTGCGGACTTTTCGCTCGTTGCCGCTGTTTTGAATCATGCGATCAGCGCGGTGGAAGCGGCGAAGAGTACCGGCCGAATGGGCACGATCCAGGATGCGGTCGGTCACCTCGAAGTGATTCCGCCGGCCGCACACGAAGCGCCACGGCTTCGCTTTGCGTGGCGCACCAGTTTCTGAGCCACCCCGAAAGAGGTTCCCTTTGCGAACCGCATTCCGGCAAGCCGCCATTCTCCTTGTGACCGCGGGCGTCGTCTCCGCACAATCCATCGAAATCCATCCTGAATGGATCGCAACGGTCGGCCCCGCGTGGGCTGAGGGCGCCGATCCGCTCCGGTCGCCGCGCGGCATCGCCGTATCGCTCGACGGTCGCGTGTTCGTCGCCGATCTCGGAAACGATCGTGTGGTGTCGTTCGACTCGCTCGGCGCGAAAGGGCGCCCGATCGGCTACGCCGGTTCAGGGGAAGGCCGCTTCGTCGATCCTGCGGACGTGGCAACAGAGGGACGCCATCTCTATGTGCTCGACGAGGGCAACGAACGCATCCAGATCTTCAATCGACATGACGTGTTCTCGGAGGTACTGCTTTCACGCGAGGCGGGCACGGTCGGCATTCCGTCACGATTCGCCGTTGATCTCTTCGGGCGTCTCTACGTGAGCGATATCGAGGAAGACGCCGTGCGCGTTTTCCGGTCGTACACGGGCGAAGAGGAGCTTCGGATCGGGGGGTACGGAAGCGAAGACGGCCTGTTCGTTTCACCGGGCGAGATCGCCGTGGACCGCGACAGAAACCTCTACGTGTGCGATCGCGGAAACGCGCGTGTCCAGAAGTTCGACCCTCTCGGAGGGTGGCTCATGACGACGGGTGCCGATGGACCCGGCGGCCTGCAGGACCCGTCCGCGATCGCCGTGGATCGACGCGGAAGAATCTACGTTGCCGACGCCCGCGGGGGGCGCGTCGTCCTGTTCGAACGGGACGGGTCATATCGCGGCGAAATACGAACCGGCCCGGACGGAAAGCCTCTCTCGGATCCACAGGGCCTCGCATTCGGCCCGACAGGAATTCTCTATCTCGTGGAATCCGGCAGGGACCGCATCATCCTGTTCCGCCCGCCGCCCGATCTCGATGTCCGCTAGAACACTTCTCGCGATGGCCGCCATTCTTGCGGCGGGGTCATGCGCGGGGGCGCCCGCTCAGGCGGAAGACCCGCAGCCGCGCGTGTATCGCCTGGGACAGACCGCGACCCGGATCGCGGGCGAGGACCGAACGGGGCCGTATGCGCTCCCGCACCGCCTTCTCTACGAAGGGTCCGAGAAAGTCGTGTTCGGCGGCACCGTTCTCGTACGCGAAACCGACTACTGGATTCGCCATGACGCCGGCACGATCACGTTTCGGGAAGCGATCACACCCCGCGATACCGTGTATGTGTCGTACCGCTATCTCCCCGTCACTCTATCGCTCGAACGCGCTCTGAACGAACTCAAGCTGAACGATGACAGAAGCGAGGCGACGATCGCGCCGGTCGATGAGCGTGGACGTCTGCAGACGGGGCCTCTCGATCGCGGCGACCTTCGCGTGGGGGGAAGCAAGTCGTTCGCCGTGTTGATCGGATCGGGGCGCGAACTCGAACTCGACCAGGCACTCAGAGTCAGCGTGCGTGGAAATCTGACGCCCGACGTCCGCGTGACCGCGCAGCTGAGTGACGAGAACCTGCCGTTTCAGCCTGAGGGGCGCTCGGAGCGCCTGGAAGAACTCGACGAAGTGCTGATCGAAATCGAAGGACCTCGCGTGTCCGCGACCTTCGGTGATTTCGACGTCGACTTCGAAACCGGCACGTTCGGAAGTTACCAGCGGGTACTGCAGGGGGCGCTGGGTCGCTTCGAGGACGATCGGGTGTTCCTCGAAATTTCGGGGGGACGGGCGCGCGGTACGTTCGAGAACACCGAGATTCGGGGCGCCGAAGGAAAGCAGGGACCGTACCGGCTCGTTCCGCGCGAAGGAACCGCCGTTCTCGTGGCCGGCAGCGAAACGGTCTGGATCAACGGCGAAAAAGCGCGGCGCGGCGAAGCGAACGATTACGTAATGGATTACGCCGATGGAACGGTGACGTTCAATCCCTCGCGGCCGATCGATTCGGAAAGCCGGATCGCTGTCGATTTTCAACTGAGTGGCGAAGAGTATCGCCGCAGTTACGCGACGGCGCGCGGCGGGTATCGATGGGGGGATCGCGCGTTCCTGCGCGGAACGTTCTTCTCCGAAAGCGACGACGCCGATTCTCCGGAGGCGTTTCTGCTGACCGACGAGGACAGAGATTCGCTCGAGGCATCCGGGGATCGCCAGGCGCTGGTGCCGAGCGCCCGTGCCGTGGATAAAGGGGGCGATTACGATACGACCTCTGCGGGTTTCTTCGTGTACGCGGGGGAGGATTCGGGCGCGTTCACGGTGACGTTCCGCAATGTCGGGAGCGGGCAGGGATCGTATGTGCGTGAACTCTCGGCGGAATGGGGCCGGGAAGTCTTCGTGTTCACCGGGGCGGGGGCGGGATCGTACGACCCCGTCATTCTGCTCCCGCTGCCGGCGTCGGAGCGCCTCGCCGCGTGGGAAGGGGAGCTCGCCGTAGCCGGGCCGCTCACCGTGCGGGGCGAGTGGGCCGTTTCCGACCGCGACCGGAACCGCGTTTCGTCGCTCGGCGACGACGACAATCGGGGCACGGCCTGGAAAACGGGGGCGGCGCTCGATCGATGGGCGCCGGGTGGCGACGCGGGCGGCGCGCTTTCCCTTCGCTGGTCCACCGAGCATACGGGGCGCGATTTCTTCACGCTGAGCCGAACGCGCCCCGCGCACTTCGATGAACTCTGGATGACGCCGGACGTAGCCGGTGTGCTCACGACGGATCGCACGAGTGATGATGTGATCGGCCAGGGAACGGCGGAGGCAAGCGGATTTCGCGAAGATCTCACGGTTGTGGAGGGCACCTGGGAACACCGGAGCAGGGCGGGCGCGTTCGTTCTTTCCGGGGATGGCGGGACGCTGGGACGGTCCGCATTCGACGCCACGCGGCTTGCCCGCGGGATCTCGTGGCGCCCCGTCGCGGGTAGCGCATTCCGCTATCGTGCGAGCGAGGTGTCGTCTGACTTCGTGGATTCTTCAGGAGCGCTCGCGGGCGATCGTGTGGAGGAGTCGTGGTCCGGTCGCGCGCGTTATCGATTTCTGGAACCGATGCTGGAACGGCGGTGGAGTGATCGATCACAGACTCGCGTCGACACACTGGCGAGCGGATTGCGCGGCGGCACGTGGCGCACGGGGCTCACCCTGTTTACAGGCGGCGCCGAGACCGGAGTCGTGTATACGAAGGAAGAGAGGGACTTCGCTGATTCGACCACAAACGCGTGGAACTCGTGGTATGAAAGCCGCACCGGCGAACTGAATCTGCAATGGCGCCGGCCCGTGTCCGTTACGGCCCGTCTGCGCAGGCGGGAAGTCGAGTACGCGCCCGCCGTTTCCCGCGGAAACGAGACGAGCGATCTGGCGCGGATCGAAATCCGGCATGATGCGTTCGGAGGCGCATTGCGTGGCAGCTATACATATGAAGCGACATCGGAAGAACGTTCGCGCCGGGAGCGTATCCTGCTTCGCGCGCCCGAGGGTACCGAAGCGGACTACGACAGTCTCGGCAATTTTTTCCCGCGTGAAGGAACGTTCAATCTCGTCTTGCGCGAGGGAGAAGCGGAACCGCTTCTCGACCTGGCCGTCAGCGGAAGCGTGCGGTGGGAGCCGGTACGAAATCCCCGCTGGAAGGGGTCACGCTGGCGCGGCATTCGAACCGAAACCTTTCTGCGCGTTACGGAAGTGTCGACCACGCAGGACCGCGCCGCCCTGCTCCTTCTCGAACCGGCCGCTTTCCAGCGGGACGCGACGACGATTCGAGGCGTAATCCGCGCGAGGCAGGAGATCCGGTGGGCGGATACGAAATCGGATCGCACGGCCCAGGTCCGGGTCGAGCGCGAAGACCGGGAAGTAAACGAATTCCAGGGGCGCAATCGAGACGATCTCGTCTGGACGATTCTGACTCGCGGAAAAACGCGCATCCGCTCCGATGCCCAGCTCGAAGCCACATGGGAGAGACGCACCGAGAATGAAGTGCTGAACGGGGAGACCGTTGTCGACCTCGTGAGCAACGACATGGAGGCCGGCGTGCTTCTGCAGCCGACGCCGCGGCTCCGCGTGGAATCACGGGCCGCCGTGCGGGTGGATGACGAGCGCATCGCAGCGGAGAAAGTGACGACGCTTCGGATTACGCCTGAGTTCGCGTGGAACTTCTCCGACAAGAGCCGCTTCGACGGCGAAGTCACGTGGACGCATTTTCTGTCGGGCGGGATCGACGCGGTCAGTTCATTCCTTCGAACGAGGAAAGAGGGCATTCGATGGCGTACCGGCTTCGCCTATGACTGGAATCGCGCTCTCCGGTCAAGCCTGACGTATACGGGGGAGAACTTCAGGGGGGAACGAACCGAACAGCGCTTCCGCGCGGAGATGAGGGCGTTCTTCTGATGCGCGCACGGTCCCTCATCGCGAAGTTCAAACCTGTCACGACTCTCCGGCCGGTCAGGCATGTCGTGCTTGCCACGCTCGCGTCGCTCGTACTCCTCGCGCTCTTCGGGCCGGAACGCGTGCGCGCGGAATGGACGATCGTCGGGGCGCACGTTCTCGACAATCGCGCGGTGCGCGAAGCGCTGGCGCTCCCCGACACGGCATACACACCAGCGGACGAAGCGGCTGCCGCCGGTAGACTCGGGGAGCGGTACGCGGCGGCCGGCTACTACGACGCCGTGTTCACGTTCACGGGCGATACTGTTCGGGTCGACGAGGGGGAACGACAGCCGATTCGCAGTCTCGACCTTCAGGGGCAGACGTACTGGACGCGCGGCGAGATTCTTCGCGAGTGGCGCACACGCGAGGGAGATGTACTGCGTCCGACCGTGTTCGAGCAGGACCTCGACCGCACCGTGAGTCTTTACGCCGACGAGGGGTATCCGTTCGCGCGCATCGTCATGCACGGCGTCACGCGCTCGCCGGAAGGCGGGATCAATCTGGCGCTTCGCGTTCTCGAAGGACCGCCTATCCGATTGCGCGACCTTTCGATCGAGGGAGATGCGCGCACGAAACCCGCGGTCGTGGCACGCCTGTCCGGCCTCACGTTCGGCTCCGTATACAAACAGAGTGCGGTGGACGAAAGCAGAGAGCGCCTCCTGCGAAGCGGCCTCTATCGTTTTGTGGGGGCGCCCGAAACGCGCGTCGACTGGACGACCAAGGAAGCGACGATCGTTTACGATCTGACCGCGGCGAGGGCGAGCCGGGTGGAGGGCGTGTTCGGAGTGGCCCCGGATCCTGACGGCGGTTCCGCATTGATCACCGGGTTCTTCCGGGTCGATCTGCGGAACATCGCGGGTACGGCGCGACAGGGCCGCCTCTACTGGGAACGAACCGGCGCTGAATCGCGGGCCGTGGAAGTCGCCTACCGGGAACCGTGGCTGTTCGGTTCGCGCTTCGGTGTCGGCGCGGAGATCTATCAAACCATTCGCGATTCGACCTACGCGAAGGAAGAACTGAGCGGAACGCTGGACTTCGCGCTGACGCACCGGGTGCGGGCGTCGTTCACGCTTGGTGTCGGGAACCTGACGCCGCGGCGCGAGGAGTCTCTGATTCCGCGAAGCAACCGGCGCTGGGGCCGGGTGGGCGTCGTCTACGACAGCCGCGACGACCTCCTGAACCCCACGCGTGGCCTGCACTTCCGGTTCGAACCGGAGTATGCGGAACGAACCCTGGACGCGGAGCCCGCACGCGGAATCGCAGGAGACGAGATCAAACAGTCCACGATGGACGCGACACTGGCGCTGTTCCGCCCTGTCTCCGGGAGCATGGTTCTGGCGTGGGAGGGGAACATACTCGCGCGCTACGACAACGGTCCTGTGGTTGCTGCCTACGATCAGTTTTTTCTGGGTGGCACACGCACTCTCCGTGGGTACGAGGAAGACCGGTTCCTGGGGTCGCGCCTGGCATGGCTGCGGACCGAACTCCGCTATCGCTTCGGCCCGCTCTCCCGTGCGTTTCTGTTTCTTGACTCGGGATATGTATACTCCGAGAAGGACGAGGGGGATACGTCGTTCTGGCGCCAGGGTTACGGCGCCGGCGTGAGGCTCCCGTCCGGGATCGGAGTGATCGGGATCGACTTCGGGCTCGGCCGCGGGGATGCCCTTGCGGACGGCAAACTGCACGTGATTGCGTCGGGAGAATTTTGATGATCGTGCGTGCGGCGGCGGAAAAGGATCGTGAATGGATCGAGTATGCGCTCGACCGCTGGTGGGGCTCGACCCGCATGATCTCGCGCGGAGTCGATCACGACCTGCTCGCGCAGACAACCTTGCTGGCCACACGCGCCAACGAGCCGGTTGGTCTGCTCATCTATCGTCAGGAGGGTGGCGAGTGCGAAGTCATCTCGCTGAACAGCGCATGGGAGGACAAGGGAATCGGGACAGCGCTTCTGAACGGGGTCGAACAGCGGGCGAGGGACGCAGGATGCAAACGGATCTGGCTCGTCACGAGCAATGACAATCTGCGTGCGATCGGATTCTATCAGCGGCGCGGGTACACCATCGCGGCGGTGCACAGAAACGCCATCGCGCTTGCACGGAAGCGGAAGCCGTCAATCCCGGAAATCGGCCTTCACAACATACCGCTGAGGGACGAAATCGAGTTCGAGAAAGCACTTTCCTGATCGTGCCCGGGCGCGCTCCCCATGTGATATGATTTTCCGCACTTGTACTGATGCGGCCTCGGGACCAGGAGCTGTCATGATACGGAAGCGTCTGCCGACACGGAATATCGTCCTGTTCGCCGCACTGTTCTTTCTTTTCCACTCTCCCGCTCTGCAGGCAAACGAACTGAACTTCGAGAGCGCGCCGGTCCATCCCGTAACGCTCTCTCTGGACGGCCAGTCATTGTTCGTCACTCATCTTGCCGATCATCGGCTCGTGGTATTCGATCTGACCGGGAACCATCCGGTTCGCTCGCAGGAAATCATGGTCGGGCTCGAACCGGTCACGGTACGTCAGAGAACCGCGAATGAAGTCTGGGTCGTGAATCATGTGTCGGACGACATCAGCGTCGTCGATCTTTCCCAGGGGCGCGTCGTAATGACGCTGCAGACCGGGGACGAACCGACCGACGTCTGCTTTGCGAACGGGCGGGCGTTCGTCGTCGTATCGCAGGAGGATCGTGTGCTCGTATTCGACACGAGCGATCTTACGATTCCGCCCGTAGCTGTCCATCTCGCGCTCAGCGATCCGCGCTCGATCGCGCTTTCCGCCAGTGGAAACCACGTGTACGTGAACGCGCTCGAGGGGGGGAATCGTACGACGGCGATCGATTTTCAGGTCGTGAGCGCTGCCGGCGGGCCGCCGCCGCCGGATCCGCCGATGAACGGGGCGCTTCCCGCCGCTCCTGACGTCAGCCTGATCGTGCAGCAGACCGGGGGCACATGGCTCGACGAGGACGGCGGCAACTGGAACGCGAGTGTGCCGTACACGGTACTCGATCACGATGTGGCGGAGATCGACGTCGCGACGCTGAACGTCACGCGCTACTTCGAGGATGTCGGAACGAACACGTATAACCTCGCCGTGAACCCGGTAACGGGTGAGATTCTGGTGACCGGGCAGGAAGCGGACAATCTGACGCGTTTCGTTCCGAAGTTGAAAGCGGCTTTTGTCGAAAGCCGCGTGACCAGGATCGACGCGGTCACGGGAACTCCGGCACCCGTTCATCTGAACACGCATATCAACTACGGCGATCCCGCGGGTAATCCGTCGGAGCGTGCGATGAGCCTTTCGATGCCGCTTGACGTCGCGTTCGATTCGAGCGGGAGCGCCGCGTATGTCGCCGCGTTCGGATCCGCGAAGGTCGGCGTGCTCGACGCTGCCGGAAACGTGACAGGCAGAATCAGCGTGGGGGGCGGACCCGCGGGAGTCGCCCTCGATGAAGCGCGGAACCGGCTATACGTGTATCACCGCTTCACGAGCACGCTCGGGGTCGTCAAGCTCGGTGACTACTCGCTCACTACACAATCGCTCGGTTTCGACCCCACTCCGCAGGATGTGCTCGACGGACGTCCGGTGTTCTACGAAACGGAAGACGCCTCCGCGCACGGCGATCTTTCCTGCGCGTCCTGCCATGTTTTCGGCGGTCTCGACGGCATCGCGTGGGATCTGGGCGACCCCACCGCTTCTTCGATGATCCCGCCGGCAAGCGACCCGTTCAATCTGATGCCGGACTTCCATCCGATGAAGGGCCCCATGACTACGCAGAGTCTGAAGGGTCTTGCGGGAACCGAGCCCTTGCACTGGCGCGGGGACAAATCAGCCCTTGCGGACTTCAACAGTACTTTCCCCGATCTTCTCGGCCGCGCTTCGACACTCTCGAGCGGCGCGTTTCAAATGATGGAAGATTTCATTTTCTCGCTGCGCTATCCGTCGAATCCGTTTCGCAGCCTCGACAATCAGGTGCCGGCGAGTTTGAACGGCGCGGATCCCGGGAACGGGGAGCAGCTGTTCCTCACGGGCGGAATCGTGGGAGGCGCGAACTGCGTCAGTTGTCATGCGTTGCCGACAGGTGAGAACGGCGTTATCATTCCCGCCGAAGCGATCGAGGAGTCCGAAGCGAAAATTGTGCCGCAGCTCCGCAACATGTACGAGAAGACACGCTTCGACAACCAGGCGGCAACGACCGTGCGCGGGTTCGGTTACATTCATGACGGCACCGTGGACGATCTCTTCACGTTTCTCGACTTCGGCGGCTTCGATTTCGCCAGCACCTCCGACCAGGAAGACGTGGCGGCGTTTCTGCTCGCGTTCGACACAGGGACACATCCCGGAATCGGCGCGCAATGGACGTTCGACGGCGGAGTCGACCCCACGGGCGCGGCGCGTCTCGCCACGCTGGCCCAGGAGGCGGACGCCGGCGCGATCGGACTCGTCGCGAAGGGCGCGGTTTCCTCGCAGGCACGGGGATGGACGTATGCGGGAAGTGGGTTCTGGACGCCTGACAAGGACAGCGAAGCGGACATTTCGGAAGCGGCGCTCCTCGCGACCGCCGGTGCGGGCACGGAGCTTACGATCACGGGCGTTCCGGACGGATGCCAGTGGAGGCTCGGCGTTGACCGCGATCTGGACGGATATCGTGACGGCGATGAAAGAGACGCCGGCTCCGACCCGGGCAATCCCGCGTCGACTCCGCAAACCGTAACCGATGTGGCCGGCCCCGGCGCCGTCGCGCCGACGGAACTGCGGATCGCGGGTGCCAACCCCGCGAGCACGGTTGCGCTGTTTCAATATAATGTAAGCGTTTCCGGTCCGGCCCGACTCGAAGTGTTCGATCTGCGCGGGCGACGGATTCGGACGCTTGCGAACGAGAGGCAGTCGAAGACGGGATCGTTCCAGACCCCCTGGGATCTGCGGAACGAAACGGGGATTCGTGTACCGTCGGGTGTCTATTTCGTGCGCCTCCGCACGGCCGACAAGACGGACGTCCGCAAGATCACCGTGATCCACTGAGACTCGAAAAGTTCCTCTCCCTGGCCCCTTCATGCCCTAAAATGGGCGACAGGAACAAGGAGAGCGTTTTTGGCCGTCAAGCCCGCCGTGAAGAAGCGCGTCAAGCAGCTTCGCTCGGAAATCGAAGAACACAACCGTCGCTATTTCGTGGACGCGGATCCGGTAATTCCGGATGCCGAGTACGATGCGCTGATGGACGAGCTGCGCGCACTGGAACAGGCGCACCCGGAGCTTCGGTCGCCCGACTCGCCCACCATGCGCGTGGGGGAGCGCCCGGACGAAGGCTTCGAACAGGTCGAGCACTCCGCCCCGATGCTCTCTCTCGACAATACCTACAACGCCGATGATCTCCGCAGCTTCGACGAGCGCGTTCGCAAGCTGATCGACCTCGAGACCGTGCCCTATGTCGCGGAACTCAAGCTCGACGGCGTGGGCCTCGCCCTTCGGTACGAGCACGGCAAGCTGGTGCTTGCGGCCACGCGCGGCAACGGACGTACCGGGGACGACGTGACCCGAAACGCAGAGACGATCGATACCGTTCCGAAGATGCTGCGCGGCGACGGCCGGCATGCGCCGGTCGTCGAAGTGCGCGGGGAAGTGTACCTGACGTACGAGGGACTGGCGCAGATGAACGAAGGGCAGGAGGAGCGGGGGGATCGAGTTTTTGCGAATCCCAGGAACACGGCGGCCGGTACGCTCAAGATGCTCGACACGAGCATTGTCGCTACGCGCCCGCTTCAATTCGTTCCGTTTCAGCTGCTCTTCCCCGAACGGCACGGCGTTCTCTCGCAGTGGAAGGCGCTCGCCTACTTGCGCGAGGCTACCTTCACGCTTCCGCCGCATTCCCGGCTCTGCGCGGGGGGAATCGACGAGGTCATTGCCACAGCCGCGGAGCTGCAGGAGCTGCGGGACACGCTTCCTTTCGGCACGGACGGTGTCGTCGTAAAAGTGAACGAGTTCGATTGGTACGACTCACTTGGCACCACATCCAAATCACCGCGCTGGGGCATCGCCTACAAATTCCCCGCGGAGCGGAAGACAACGCGCGTCGAATCGATCTTCCTGTCTGTCGGCAGGACAGGCGCGGTCACCCCGATCGCCTTCGTGGAACCGGTTGCTCTCGCGGGAACGATCGTGCGGCGCGCGTCGCTTCATAACGCCGACGAAGTGGCGCGGAAGGACGTGCGCGAAGGGGATACCGTCTGGATCGAGAAGAGCGGGGACATCATTCCTTATATCGTGGGTGTCGTGACAGAGAAGCGTCCGAAGGGGTTGAAAAAGTTCGTGATGCCGGACGCGTGCCCGGTTTGCGGGGAGACGCTCGAACGGCCCGGTGACGAAGTAGTCACGCGGTGCATCAACCCTGCCTGCGCCGCGCAGGTCCGTGGTCGTATGATTCATTTCGCGTCTCGCAACGCGATGGATATCGACGGGCTCGGAACAAAAGTCGTTGACACGCTCGTCTCGGAAGGGCTCGCGAAGAGCATCGCCGACGTCTATCGCTTGAAGCACGAAGAGATTGCCGGACTCGAACGTTTTGCGGAAAAGAGCGCTGCCAATCTTCTGGCCGGAATCGACGCGAGCCGGAAACGCCCGCTCGATCGCTTTCTGCACGGACTCGGAATCCGTCATGTCGGGCGGACCGTCGCGGAATTGCTGGCCGGGGCGTTCGGCACGCTCGACTCCCTGCGCAAAGCGGATGAAGAATCGGTCGCGGCCGTGGAAGGAATCGGTCCTGTTATTGCCGAGTCCGTCGTACACTTTTTTGCAAGTGAAGGCGGCCGCGCACTCATCGATGATCTGCTCGCCGCAGGCGTGGATCCGGCGCCGGTGTTGCGCGAAGACAAGGTCGACGGCGCACTGTCCGGCAAACGATTCGTTCTCACCGGGACGTTGCCGACATGGAAGCGAAGCGATGCGAAGCGCGCGATCGAGGGGGCCGGAGGAAAGGTCGTGTCGGGCGTGAGCAAAGCGACGGATTACGTGGTCGCGGGGGAATCCCCCGGCTCGAAGCTGACGAAGGCGGAAGAACTGGGCGTACCCGTGCTGGGGGAGAGTGAATTGAAAGACCTGATCGAGGGAGGCAGCGCGTGAAACCGCTCCTCCTGAACGGAAAAACATTAACAGCCCGCGAGGTCGACGACGTGGCCCGCGCACATCGCTCGGTCCGGCTCGACAAATCGGTGAAAGCCGAAGTCGACGCCGGCGTCGCATGCGTGCGGGACGCGATTGCCGCGAAGAAGACTGTGTACGGCATCGATACCGGGTTCGGCGAGCTCGCTTCGGTCTCGATCGGAGAAAGTGACCTCGCTGCGCTCCAGCGCAATCTCGTCCGCAGTCATGCGGCCGCGGCCGGAGACCCGCTTCCGATCGAGGAAGTGCGTGCCATACTCGTGACGAAAGCGAACGGACTGCTTCGCCAGGAAGAGGGCGTGCGCTGGGAAGTAATCGAACTGCTGACACAGTTTCTGGAGCATGAAATTCACCCGGTCATTCCTTCGATCGGATCGCTCGGAGCGAGCGGCGATCTGGCGCAGCTGGCGCATCTTGCGCTGGCCTTGATCGGCGAAGGGGATGTGGTGTTCGAAGGTCGGCTTCAGAAGGCTTCGGACGCGATGAAGAGCGAGAAGCTGAAGCCGGTCGTACTCGGGCCGAAGGAAGGGCTCGGTCTCATCAACGGTACCCAGTGCATCTCGGCCGTTCTCTCGCTGGCGCTGCGACGCGCCCGGCAGGTCGTGGAGCACGCGGAGATCGCGACGGTGCTGTCTACCGAAGCCCTTCGCGGGACCGACGAAGCGTGGGATGTTCGTCTCTTCGACGCACGGCCGCACCCGGGAAACCGGGCAGTGGCCTCGCGGCTCCGCGCCATGATGCGCGAAAGCGGCATTCGATCTTCGCACCTGAACTGCGGCCGCGTGCAGGATGCATACTCCGTGCGCTGCGCCCCGGTCGTGCTCGGCTCTGCGAGTGCGGTGATCGAGCGAAGCCGGGAGACGGTGGAGATCGAGTTGAACGCCGCGACGGGCAATCCGCTCTGTGATCCGGCAACGGGCGACATATTGTCGGGCGGGAATTTTCATGGCGAACCCGTGGCGTTCGCCGCGGACTTCCTCGCCATTGCGCTTTGTGAAGTGGGCAGTATCGCGGAACGGCGCATGGCCCGGCTGGTCGATCCGAAACTGTCGGAACTGCCGGCCTACCTCGCCGTCAAGCCCGGCCTCGAATCGGGATACATGATCGCGCATTATACGGCCGCCGCGCTTGTCTCGGAGAACAAGGTCTCGTCCTTTCCGGCGTCGGTCGATTCGATCCCGACCTCGGGCAATCAGGAAGACCACGTAAGCATGGGATTTCACGCGGCGCGCAAAGCGCGCGATATCGGAAACCGCGTCGAACAGATCGTGGCGCTCGAACTGCTGCTCGCCGCGCAGGGGATCGAGTACCTGCGACCGCTCGAATCGAGCGCCTCGATCGAAGGCGTCATGAGCGTGATCAGGAAACGCATTCCGCCACTTGCGGGAGATCGTCCCGTCTCGCCGGACCTGCGCACGATGGTCGAAATCATGCGAAGCAACGAGCTGGTCGAAGCGGCCGGCGTTCACGATTAGGAGCGGACAGATGAAACTGAAAGAAACGATCCGTGCTCCGCGCGGCAATCGATTGACTTGTAAAGGATGGGTTCAGGAAGCGGCGTTCCGGATGATCCAGAACAACCTCGACCCCGACGTCGCCGAACGGCCGGAGGACCTGATCGTCTACGGGGGGACGGGGAAGGCGGCGCGCAACCCTGCAGCCTTTCGCGCGATTCTGCGGAGCCTGCAGAGCCTCGAGGACGACGAAACGCTGCTCGTACAGAGCGGCAAGCCCGTGGGAATCTTTCGAACGACGCCCGAAGCGCCGCGCGTGCTGATCTCGAACTCCATGCTCGTTCCGCACTGGGCGAACTGGGACGAGTTTCGGCGCCTCGAAAAACTCGGCCTCACCATGTACGGGCAGATGACAGCCGGGTCCTGGATCTATATCGGTTCGCAGGGAATCGTGCAGGGTACGTATGAAACGCTCATGGCGCTCGCACGGAAACATTACGACGGCACGCTGCGCGGGAAGATCGTCGTAACGGGCGGGCTCGGGGGAATGGGAGGCGCGCAGCCTCTGGCCGTCACGATGAGCGGGGGCGTCTGCATTGCGGTCGAAGTGAATCCGGAGCGCATCAAGCGGCGTGTGGATACGCGCTATTGCGACGAGATGACCGACGATCTCGACGATGCCATCGCACGCGCCGAGAAGTACAAGGCCGCGGGCGAGGCGAAGTCGCTCGGCCTGCTCGGAAACTGCGCCGATGTCATCCCCGAAATGGCGCGCCGCCGCTGGGTGCCCGACGTTCTGACGGATCAGACCTCGGCACACGATCTTCTCGTGGGCTACGTGCCGAACGGAATGACGCGGGCAGAAGCCGATGTTTTACGCGAGAAAGACCCGAAAGCGTACGTTGCCGCGTCCGGGCGCGCCTGCGCGGAGCACGTATCCGGCATGCTGGCGCTTCAGAAAGCGGGCGCGATCACGTTCGACTACGGCAACAACATTCGCGCACAGGCCGAGCAGTACGGTGTGAAGGACGCGTTCTCGTTTCCGGGATTCATCCCGGCCTATGTGCGCCCGCTCTTCTGTGAAGGGAAGGGGCCGTTTCGCTGGGTCGCTCTCTCCGGGGATCCGAAGGACATACACAAGACGGACGAAATCGTGCGGGAGACTTTCCCCCACGACAAGATGCTGATGCGCTGGATCGACATGGCGCAGGAGCGGATCGAGTTTCAGGGATTGCCCGCCCGTATCTGCTGGCTCGGCTATGGCGACCGGGCCATTCTCGGGGCGAAGATCAACGAAGCCGTGCGCTCGGGCGAGATCTCGGCGCCGATCGTGATCGGGCGCGACCATCTCGACACGGGCTCGGTCGCGTCCCCGTACCGCGAAACCGAGGATATGAAGGACGGCTCGGACGCCATCGCCGACTGGCCGATTCTGAACGCGCTGCTGAACGGCGTATCGGGCGCGAGCTGGGTTTCGGTTCATCACGGGGGCGGCGTCGGGATCGGGTACTCGATTCATGCCGGCATGGTGATCGTGGCCGATGGCACGGACCGTGCCGCCGCGGCGCTCGAACGCGTGCTCACGTGCGATCCCGGGATCGGGGTGGCCCGTCATGCCGATGCCGGGTACGAAATTGCCGAACGCGTCGCGCGCGAGCGGGGGGTACGGATTCCGATGACCGAAAACGAGGGGGAGTGAGCGCCCGTGTCTGATCGACCTCCTGTGGATCTTCTGATCGAGAATGCGGATCGCGTCGTCACGCTGGCGGGCAGCGGCCCGGTCGCGAACGCGGGCTGGGACGATCTCGGCATCATCGAGCACGGTTCGGTTGCGATCGCGGGTGACCGCATCGCGGCCGTCGGAAGGACGGACGCGGTACGCGAGGCGGTTACGATCACCGGGGAGACCTGCGTGATCGACGCCCGGGGGCGCATGGTCACGCCGGGCTTCGTAGACCCCCACACGCACTTTCTGTTCGCGGGAAATCGAGCCGAAGAGTACGGGATGCGGGTCGAGGGCGTGCCCTATCAGACGATCCGAGAACAGGGGGGCGGGATCCGATCGACCGTGCGCGCTTTCCGGGAAGCCACCGATGACGAACTCACGGACGCGGGGCGGGCGCGCCTTTCGATGATGCTGCAGGCCGGAACGACCACCGTCGAGGGGAAGAGCGGCTACGGCCTTTCGATGGCCGACGAGATGCGCGCGCTGCGCATCATACGGAAGTTAGGGGAAGAAATGCCCCTTACGATCGTGCCCACATTTCTCGGCGCCCACGACATTCCCCCCGAATTCGACGGGGACCGCGCCGGCTACATCGACCTCGTCATCCATAAGATGATTCCCGAGGCCTCCCGCATCGCGGTCTTCTGCGACGTCTTCTGCGAGCAGGGTTACTTCGACCGCGCGGAATCGAAACGCATTCTGATGGCCGGCAGGGAACACGGGATGATCCCGAAGCTCCACGCCGAGGAGTTCGTTCCGATGGGCGGCGGCGAGCTGGCAGCCGAAGTGGGCGCCATCTCCGCCGATCACCTGCTCGTGATTACGGATGAAGGAGTGGCGGCGATGGCGGATGCCGGCGTGATCGGCGTACTCCTGCCCGGCACGACGATCGGGCTCGCGTCCGGCCGCTGGGCCGATATCGAGAAGTTTCGCCGGGGCGGGCTCCCCGTCGCGCTTGCGACGGACTGCAATCCGGGAAGCAGCTACACGATCTCCCAGGCGTGCATTCTGTCCCTCGCCTGCTCATTGCTCAAGATGACGGTGCCCGAAGCGTGGGCCGGTGTCACGCGAAACGCGGCGGCGGCGATCGGGCTCCAGGAGAGCGTTGGCACCCTCGAAACGGGCAAAATCGCCGATTGCCTCGTTTTTTCCGAAAATCATCCCGCGGCGGTTCCGTACCGATTCGGGCAGAATCTGATCGATTTTGTCATTCGGAACGGAAATCTTCTCCCATCATTCGATTAAGTTTTTCCCCGTTTGAGCCGAACTTTTCTGTAGCAACAGATGCAATTCATTTCCGATCCGGAACCGTTGGCCTTTCGGAGGAGGAGTCCTCACTTGGCGCCTGTATCAGAAGTATTGAAGAAAGCCCGGGAACTCGAAAAAAAGGGTGACTGGGATCGTGCCGCGCAGGAATACAAGAGCCTGCAGTCGCTCGAACATCCTCCGCCACTCGCGTTCAATCTCCTCGGGGACCTCTACCACAAGAAGGGGGACGAGGAGGAGGCGTACGTCTGGTACGAGAAAGCGATCGAAATGTACGCGGAGGAAGGTCTCTTCGCGAACGCGATCGGGATCTGTCGGAAGACGCTGCGGCAGGATCGAGAGCGGCTCGATATCCTCGAGAAGCTCGCCGACCTCTTTCATCAGCAGGGCCTCGCCCGCGAAGCCGTGAACCATCATCTGCTCTATGGGGCGACGATGGCGAAACGGGGGGCGGTCGATTCCGTGATCGCTTCGGCCGAGAGAATCCGCTCGATCATGCCCGAGGACCCGAAAGTCCGCGAGAAGATGGGTGAGCTGCTTCAGACGGTGGAAGCCGAACGAGAGGCGATGATCGAATTCGCCGCGGCGGAGACCGGGTACCGGAACCGCGGCGACGAAGAGGATGCGAACCGGCTTGCGGAAGTGCTCGGCGACTTCAGCCATGAAGTGGCTGCCGAGACAGCGGCGCCCGAGTCGCCGGAAGACTTCCCGGGCATGCAGAACATGAATATCGATATCGACGAACCGGCGGCCGCGGACGGAGAGAACTCCACCGGAGATGGGCCGGAGACGGGATACGAGATCGATGCCGCCGCCACGCTCGACAATGCGGCGGACCGGAGTGACGACGGCGCGCTCGACATGCCGGAAGACCACGTCTTCGAGATCGATGAGAACGCGGCGTCGGATCTGCACGCGGATCAAGGCGCGTCCGAAACGAGCCGTACCGAACGGCCGGCGCCGAGCTCGCAGCACTATCCGGAGGACGATGAAAACGATTTCGTTCCCATGAGCGAGATTCTGCGTGAGTTCCAGGAAGGTGTGGAGCAAATCCTTGACGAGCATGACTACCAGTCGCATTATGACATGGGCATGTCGTACAAGGAGATGGGACTCTACGAAGAGGCGCTGCGCGAATTTCAGGCGGCCGCTCCTTCGCCCGAGCACCATCAAGCATGCCTGGAGATGCAGGCGGCGGTTCTGCTCGAACTGAGCCGCTTCGACGAAGCGATTGAAGTGGTCGAAGACCTCCTGACCGGCGATCTCGCCGAAAGCAAGAACGAGGCAAGCGGCCACTATCTGCTCGGCATGGCGTACGAGCGGAAGGGCGAGTCCGATCTCGCGCTGAACGAATACCGCAGAGTCGAGGAACTGGATCCCCATTTCGGGAACGTGCGTGAGAGAATCGCGCAAGTGAACAAGTGAACATGATCGTTTGACAGTTATCCACGCGGATCTGCACAGCCATACACATCACTCCGACGGCGTCCTTTCCCCCGCCGAACTTCTTGCGCGCGCGATCGAAGTCGATCTGCGCGTGCTTTCCGTTACCGATCACGATACGACCGACGCGGTCCTTCCGCTGACCCTTGCCGCCGAGGACACTCCCGTTACGATCGTGCCGGGAGTCGAGCTCTCGACCACGTGGGAGACGAAGGAGATTCATCTGCTCGGGTACTGGGTCGATCCCGGTTACGAGCCGCTGATCGAAACGCTCGCGACGATTCGCGGAGCGCGTTTCACACGCGCCGAGAAAATCGTTGACCGCCTCAAAGACCAACAGATAACTTTGGATCTCGACGCCATCCGGGAGGCTACGCCGGGCGGGTTGATCGGACGCCCGCACATCGCGGACGCGATGGTGGACGGGGGATACGTCCCCGATCGGAACGCGGCCTTCGACGGGTATCTTGCCGACGGCATGCCCGCGGTCTCTCCGAAGAATTTTCTGACACCGCAGGAAGGGATCGCGCTGCTTCGTGAAGCGGGCGGATTCGTTTCCGTTGCCCATCCGGGAGCGACCCGGATTCTGTCTCTGCTTGAAGAGATGAGCGAGTGGGGCCTGCAGGGTGTGGAAGTGTGGCACCCGCAGCATTCGTACGGTGTCGTTCAGAAACTCAGCGCCGCGGCGGACGAACTCGGCCTCGTCCCGACGGGAGGCTCCGATTATCACGGCTTCGACGGGAATCGTACGGTCTTCGGTCGCTTCGGCCTCACGGAAGAGCGTTACCACGCGCTCGCCAGCGCGCCGCGCTGATCGGCTGATCCCTCCGTTTCTACTATTGCTCCTGCTGTTTCTCCTCTCCACGCCATGGAACGCGCGCGCTGATTCCACCGATACCGCAATCCCGGCGGACTCGACCGGGGACGGCGATCCTGCCGTTGCGGCAGGGCCGGCATCTTTTGCGCCGGCGGGGGCACGCGCAGTCCTTCTCGAGGAAGCGTTCGCGCGCTACGCGATTCTTACCTGGTCTGACGCGCTCGCGGCCATCCCGGGTGGTCGCGTCGATCGATTCGGCCCTCTCGGCTTCTACGAAACCTATCGCGTGGACGGTCTCGGCGCTCCCGCTGTTCTTTACGAAGGAATTCCGGTGCCCGGCGCCGGAAACGGGCTTGCGAACGGGAACGCGCTACCGTTTGCGGCGGTCGGACGGCTTGCCGTGACGGGACCGGGGATCGAAACGAGGGATGCCCGCGCGAACGCGGACGGCGCCATTCTGCTTGCGGCGGAACCGTGGGCCGGAGGCATCCCGCGCAGTCTCGTCTGGGTGGATCAGGGGGCGAGCGGCTATCAGCGCTATCTCGGACGCTTCTCCCGCGACATCGGTCGTTCGACATACGTGCGGGCTCATTTCCAGTTTCGCCAGAGCAGCAGTTTCGTGCCGGTGAACACCGAGAACTACCGGGGTCGGGAAGTCGACCTACGACTCGGTGGTTCGCTCGGGGCCGTTCGCTACGAACTCGGCTACTGGGACTATGGGGACGAACAGTACGTCTTTGACGACTCGCTCCGGGGCGAGAACGGTTTCTCGCACACCGGCGAGGAGAAGAAGCAGATCGCCCGGCTGCGCCTCACACTCCCGCGGGGAAGCACGGCTCAGCTCTACGCAACGAATGCCACACTGGACGCCGCCCCTCTGGCAGGCGACACGGCGCTTGCGGGCGAGGAGAGGCGTGACGGTGTCGTGATCGCGGCGCCGTTCCCGCTTGCGTCCGGCGCGATCGTGCTCTCGGCCCGTGCCGAACGCCGCGAGGCGACGGCCGGGGCGACCACGCGCGACCGCTGGGAGTCCGGCGGGTTCGCGGAGGTAAGCCGTCCGTTCCCGCTCGGCGTGGTAACGGCCCGGGCGGGAGGCGTGATTCCGTCCGGTACAGACGGTGCCGTAGTCGGAAACGGCGAACTCCGGATCGAGCGCACGCGCGAACAGTGGGGAAGTCACGTTTCGCTCGTGCGGGCCCGGCGGGAGGCTTCGGCCGAGCAGTTTGCGCGCGGTGCGGATCATTTCGGGATTGCGAACCAGGTGGAAGTCGGCATGCACGGGCCGGGAGCAGAGGGAACGTGGCGGCTCCGGTACGCGTTTCGATACGTCGAGGACGCGCTGGTTCCCCTCGCCGTGGACCCGTTCTTTTCGGAGTACTACCGGTATGAGGAAAGCGCCCATATCGCGGAAGCGTCCTGTGCGTGGGATGCCGGGCCCGCGGCCGCGGAACTGTCCTATCTCTTCAGCCGATCGCGTGAAGAAGGGGCGGACCGGCCCCCGCCGTATCAGTCGGATCACGTCGTACGGGGCAGGGTTGCCCTTTCCCGCGTGGTCCCGTACATTCAGGCTCTCGGGCGGATCGACCTGCTCGGCGAGTGGCGTTCGGACCGCTTTGCGCCGGGCCGGGATGTCCCCATGGATGACTATTACTACCTGCGGGGACGTTTCACGCTGGAACTCCGCGGCGCGGACGTATACTGCCAGGCAGAACGCGTCACGGGGCATCGTCTCGAATATCGCGACGGGATCGGGGGCGCAGCCGGCGTCCTTTCCGGGACATTTCAGATCTACTTCGGTGTCCGGTGGCCCCTGGAGGACTAGCGCGTGACGATCATCGACATTCTGCTCGGCGTTGCCGTTCTCCTGTTCGTGATCCGGGGTGTTCTGAAGGGCCTCATTCAGGAGCTCTTTTCGCTGGCCGCCGTCGTCGTGGGCTGGGTCGCCGCGTCCCGCTATCACATCATGCTCGACGCCTACGTGCCCGAAGTCGTGAACGACCCGGCGATCCGGCGTCTCATTCTGTTCGGCGCCACGTTTCTGATCGCGGCCGGCGCCGTGCGCCTCATCGGGTATCTCTTTCACAAACTGCTGGCCGACTCGCCGCTCAGCGCCGTGAATCGGGCCCTCGGCGGCGTCGTGGGGGGGATCGTCGGCATGACGCTGATCGGCGTACTTCTCCTCGCGCTCACCACGTATCTTCCCTACGGGCAGAGTGTCTTTCGGAATTCGGAACTCTACCCTTACTTCACGTCCGTCGTTCGGATTCTCGCGGGCGCGCTTCCGGAACCCGCGCGCGAACTGTTCGAGAAGCACTTTCACCAGAACCTCGAACCGGCCGACGACGACAAATACGTACACTGGACAATTCATGAGAACTCCAAGGAGACGATATGAATCGCGCCATCTTTCGGGAGTATGACATCCGCGGAATTGTCGACCGCGATCTGACACTCGAGATCGTAGAAACGCTCGGCCGCGGCATCGGGACCTGGCTCAAACGAAAATACAAGGGCGACATGGTCGTCGGCCGTGACGTGCGCCACAGCTCGAAGCCGTTCGCGGATGCGCTCATGAAGGGCCTGAACGCATGCGGTCTCGACTGCGTGGAACTCGGCATGGTGCCGACGCCCCTGCTCTACTACGCGGTGAATCGTGAAGGGCCCGACTCGTACTGCGGCGGGATCATGATCACGGGCAGTCACAATCCGCCGGAGTTCAACGGTTTCAAGATCTGCCATGGCGCGGTGCCCGTGTTCGGCCCCGACATTCAGGAGATCTACGAACTCATCGCGAAGAAGGACTTCGAGTCGGGAACGGGGTCCGTTCGTCAGATGGACGTCATTCCGGACTACATCGAGGAAGTCGCGGGCCAGATCGAGATCGCGCGTCCCGTGAAAGTGGTCGTCGACTGCGGCAACGGTGTGGCGGGGCCGGTGGCGATCCCGCTTCTCGAGAAGCTCGGCTGCGACGTGCGGCCGCTGTTCGAAGAACCCGACGGCAACTTCCCGAACCATCACCCGGATCCGACGGTCGTGAAGTACATTCAGCAATTGATTCATGAAACGAAGTCGAGCGACGCGGAACTCGGGATCGGCTACGACGGAGACGCGGATCGCATCGGTGCGATCGACGAGAACGGCGACATTCTGTTCGGCGACACGCTCACGGGAATCTTCTCGAAACCCATTCTCGCCGCGAACCCGGGCGCCAAAATCCTGTTCGACGTGAAATGTTCGCAGGGGCTCGTGGAAGCGATCCGGGCGTTCGGCGGGACGCCGTTCATGTGGAAGACCGGACACTCGCATCTGAAGAACAAACTCAAAGTCGAGAAGGCGGTCATGGCGGGGGAGATGAGCGGACACGTATTTTTCGCGGACCGCTACTACGGATACGACGACGCGATTTACGCGTCGTGCCGCCTGCTCGAAATCGTTTCGAAGGAGAAACGCCCGCTCTCGGCCATCGCGTCGGACATACCGAAGTACTTCACGACGCCGGAGATTCGCATCGACTGCCCGGACGACCAGAAGTTCGCGGTCGTCGACAAGATGCTGAAGCGTTTCCAGGACGAGTACGAGGTAAACGATATCGACGGGGCGCGCATCAATTTTCCGAACGGCTGGGGTCTCATTCGTTCTTCGAACACGCAGCCTGTGCTCGTGCTTCGATTCGAGGGCAAGACAGCGAAGGACCGCGACGCGATTCAGCGCGAGATCGTCGGCGCCCTTTCCGAACACATCACAATCCCCGCGGAGCTCAAAGTCTGATGATTGCCGTCATCATGGCAGGGGGGAGCGGCACCCGTTTCTGGCCCGCGAGCCGGCGGGCGGAGCCGAAGCAGTTTCTGAAACTGACCGGCGACCGGTCGCTGCTGCAGGCCACGGTTGACCGCATCGCTCCGCTCGTTCCGATCGATCGCGTGATCGTCGTTACGAACGCGCGCTTCGTGGATCGCGTGGCCGAAGATCTGCCGGACCTGCCGCGCGAAAACATTCTGGGCGAGCCGGTCGGCCGCAACACGGCGCCGTGCGTTGCGCTCGCAACCGCCTGGACGGAGTCGCGCTTCGGCCCGGACGAAGTCATGGCGGTGCTTCCGGCCGACCACTACATCGGCGATGAAGCCGGGTATCGGTCCGTGCTGGCCGCGGCCGAATCCGTGGCTGCCCGCGACGGGGGGCTCGTGACGATCGGGATCAAGCCCACCCGCCCCGAGACCGGATACGGCTATCTCGAACTCGGCGACGAAGAATCGGCCATGCAGGGTCACGCAGTCCGTCGCGTGGCTCGCTTCGTCGAAAAGCCCGACCGCGAACGCGCCATGGAATACATGAAGGGCGGGAATCATCTCTGGAACTCGGGCATGTTCGTCTGGAAGGCCGCGAGCATCCGTACGGAGATCGAACGCCAGATTCCCGACCTCGTGGCCGGCATGAACGCCTTTCGCGATACGCGGGATCTCACGGCCGAACTCGCGCGCCGCTACCCGGCGTTCCCTTCCGTCAGTATCGATTACGGGGTCATGGAAGGTGCGGCCGCCGTTCGTGCGATCCCGGGTGATTTCGCCTGGAACGACGTCGGCAGCTGGGAAGCCTTGCGCGATCTCGGCCCGCTCGACGAAGCCGGCAACGTGGTCCGCGGCGATGCCGTCCTGGTCGAATCGCACGACTGTGTCGTAGCCGGCGACGGGAAGCTGATCGCGGCTGTGGGAGTCCGCGATCTCATCATCGTGCAATCCGGGGACGCGATTCTGGTCTGCCCGCGCGACCGCGCGCAGGACGTCCGTCTCATCGTGGATCGGCTCGCGGAATCGGGGCGCGACGGCATTCTCTGACATCCTCCCGCAACCCTCACTGCATTTTGCCCTCTCTCTTTCCGGTCATTTTCGAATTGCGAATCGACGCGTTTTTCCGCGAATTGTACTTCTCTGTCCAACATTCTGAATGCGTTTCGGGGAGCATCTTCAGCGTGGGCCCGTCCAGCCGAAAGGTAGTTTGAAGGGACACCATGTGCTCGCTCCCCGCCGAGGGAGGTTCGTCATGACGAACAGTGAGCGCTGGGTCGTCTGGATGCTGGTATTTCTGCTCCTGCTGGGAGCCGCCGGCCGCCGACTCGATATCAGCAGGAACGGCACGCTTCCGTGGAGCGTCCCTGATACGACCGAAGCAGAACCGGCGCCGGAGGAAAGTGCGGAAACGCCCGCTCCCCTGGTGGTCGACTTGAACCGCTGCGATCGCGAAGAGCTGGAGACCCTGCCCGGGCTCGGGCCGTCGAAAGCCGCGGCCGTGATTGCGTGGCGCGAGGAGCAGGGACCGTTCGAAACGGTCGAGGGGCTGCTCGCGGTGCCCGGTATCGGGCCGAAGACGCTGGAAAGACTGAAACCGCACTTATCCCTGGAAAGGGAAGGGGACCGGGCGCCATGAGTTTCGATCTGGTGGAGCTGCTCACCGAAGCCCAGTTGATGACCGCCGACCAGTCGAGGACGGTGAAGAAGCAGGGAGAGTCGTCCGGAGATCCGGTCGACGGCTGCATCGTCAAGCTGGGCATCATGCAGGAGGCCGACCTCCTTTCGTTTCTGAGCCAGCATTTCAAGGTGCCCAAAGTCGACCTGCACTCCCTGCAGCTCGACACGCACATCATCGATCTCGTTCCCGGTGAAATCGCCTCGAAGTTCAACGTGGTTCCCGTAGGCAAGCAGGGGCGCGTTCTTCATGTCGCGATGGCGAATCCTTCCAATATCTATGCCGTAGAAGACATCAAGTTTCTGACCGGGTATGAAGTGCAGCCCGTCGTGGCGCCCGAGTACCGGATCAAAGAGGCGATCGGCAACTACTACGACAACACGGCGGAAGCGCTCGAAAACCTCATGAAGGATTTCGAGGACGAGGACGTCGAGGTCGTCGAAAGCGATGACGGCAGCGGCGAGGCCGCGGATGGGGAGATCGACGCCCCTGTCGTCAAACTCGTGAACTCGATCATCGCCGAAGCGGTACAGCGCCGTGCGAGTGATATTCATATCGAACCGTTCGAGAAGATGCTGCGCGTTCGCTTTCGAATCGACGGCAGTCTGTACGAGATCATGCACCCCCCGGTTCGCATGCGAAACGCGATCACGTCGCGTCTCAAGATCATGGCGGAACTGGACATCGCCGAACGGCGCGTACCGCAGGACGGCAACATCAAGATCCGCGTGACGAACCGCACGATCGATCTGCGCGTCTCGACGCTGCCGACCGTCTTCGGCGAAAAGATCGTGATGCGTATTCTCGACCAGTCGAACCTGAACGTCGATCTCTCGAAACTGGGCTTCAGCGCGCAGGCGATGAAGGACTTCGAGGCCGCGATCCGCGCGCCGTGGGGAATGGTGCTCGTCACCGGCCCGACCGGGAGCGGAAAGACGACCACGCTTTACTCGGCACTCTCCGCGATCAATACGCCCGATACGAACATCATGACGGCCGAAGACCCCGTGGAATACAACCTCGAGGGGATCAACCAGGTCGCGATTCACGAGCAGTCCGGGATGACGTTCCCGAAAGCGCTCCGCGCGTTTCTGCGGCAGGATCCGAACATCGTCATGGTCGGGGAGATTCGCGACATCGACACCGGTTCGATCGCGACGAAAGCAGCCCTTACGGGGCACCTCGTCCTTTCCACGCTGCATACGAACGACGCGCCGAGCACCATCAACAGGATCATCGACATGGGAATTCAGCCGTTCCTGGTCTCGTCCTCGGTCCGCCTCGTGCTTGCGCAGCGCCTGGTGCGTCGCATCTGCGCCGGCTGCACGGAGCCGTTCGAAGCGCATCCCGAAGCTCTCGAAGAACTGGGGGTCGACAAGAACTGGGCGAAGGACAAGAAGATGCTCAAGGGAGCCGGCTGCGACGCCTGCAACAACACGGGATACTCGGGCCGTCTCGGCCTTTACGAAGTGATGATGGTGACGCCGGAAATGTCGCAGCTCATTCTGGACAAGGCGTCGACAGCGGATCTCCGCAAGCTTGCCCGCTCGCAGGGCATGAAGACCCTGCGTGAAGACGGGATCTGGAAAGTCGGGCAGGGGATCACGACGATCGAAGAGATTTTGAAGGAGACGGCCGCCGTTTAACTCGGCCGAACGCCACAAGGGGAACAGTTTATGCCATCGCTACGCGGCCTTCTGGAAGAGATGCTCGAACGGAACGCCTCCGATCTTCATGTATCAGCAGGACAGCCGGCCCAGCTTCGGATCGACGGATCGCTTACGGCGAGCCGGTCGGAGAATCTGACGTCGGAAATGACGATGCAACTCGCGTACTCGATCCTGACCGAGGAGCAGAAGAAGCGCTTCGAGAACGACAAGGAACTCGATCTCGCGTTCGGGATTCAAGGGCTGTCGCGTTTTCGCGCGAACATCTATCAGCAACGCGGCGTCGTTTCGGTCGCCATTCGAAAGATTCCGTATCAGATCCTCTCGTTCGAGGAGCTCGGTCTTCCTCCGGTCGTGAAGGAGCTGGCCAAGAAGCAGAAGGGGTTGATTCTCGTCTGCGGGCCGACGGGTTCGGGGAAATCGACGACACTGGCTTCGATCATCGACAAGATCAACCAGGAGCGCGCCTCCCATATCGTGACGGTCGAGGATCCGATCGAATACGTACACAAGCACAAGCAGTCCACGATCAACCAGCGCGAAGTGGGCGCGGATACCGCGAGCTTCACGCAGGCGCTCAAATATGTACTGCGACAGGATCCGGACGTGATCCTGATCGGGGAAATGAGAGACCTGGAGACGATCCAGGCGGCGCTCACGATTGCGGAAACCGGGCACCTTGCGCTGGCAACGCTCCATACGAACTCCGCCGCGGAATCCATCAACCGTATCGTTGACGTGTTTCCCGCGGGTGTGAAAGCGCAGGTAGCGGCGCAGCTCGCGTTCGTGCTGCAGGGCGTGCTCTGTCAGCAGCTGCTGCCGAAATCGTACGGCGCGGGGCGCGTCATGTCGGCCGAGTGCCTGATCTGTACGCCGGCCATTCGGGCCGTGATCCGCGAAGGCAAGATTCACCAGGTTTACGGGATGATGCAGGCCGGGACGAAGTACGGCATGCAGACAATGAACCAGTCGCTCCTGCATCACGTGCAGCGACGCGCTCTGACTCGGGAGGCTGCTCTGGAATACAGCCCCGACACGACAGAATTCGAACAGATGCTGGCACGCCCGACCGACGGGCCCGGCCAACGACCGCGACCGGGCGGTCGCCCCAAAGCGGGCAGCCGGTAAGAAGGGGGATACGAAGTGGCCGTCACATTCGCATGGCAGGGTAAGAACTCCGCGGGAGAAGCGGTCAGCGGTGAGCTGACCGTCGAAAACCGGAGTGAACTGCAAAGCATACTGAGGAAACGCCGCATCATCACGTCATCCGTGACGGAGAAGCGCGTCAAGAAGGACAAGAAGAAGAAGGGCAAGATCGGCACGAAGGATCTCGCCATCTTCACACGGCAGTTCGCGACCATGATCAATGCCGGACTTCCGATCATTCAATGTCTGGACACGCTCGCGAAGCAGGTTACCAAAGAGAATTTCCGCGATGTGATTGCGGCTGTACAGAAAGACGTCGAATCGGGGTCCACGCTGGCCGAAGGGCTCGCGAAGCATAAGGAAGTCTTTCCCGACCTCTATGTGAGCATGGTGGAAGCGGGGGAACTCGGCGGGATCCTGGACGTCATTCTTCTGCGCCTCGCCACATTCCTGGAAAAGCTCGACGCGCTGAAGCGCAAAGTGCAGACGGCCATGATGTATCCCTCGGTCGTGCTCGTGATCGCGCTGCTCGCTACGAGCTTCCTGCTCATCTTCATTATTCCGACATTCGCCAGGCTGTTCTCGGACTTCGGCGGCGAGCTGCCGCTTCCGACGAAGATCGTCATGGTTCTGTCCGACTTCCTCCGCACGAAGTGGTTCCTGATCATCGGCGTCATCACGGGTGCGGTCTGGGCGTTCAAGAAGTATCGAAAGACGGAGAAGGGCAAGTTCAAGACCGATCAGATCCTCCTGAACATGCCCGCGATCGGGGACATCGTCCGCAAGGCCGCCGTCGCGCGATTCACGCGGACGCTCGGAACTCTCATTTCGTCCGGGGTTCCGATTCTCGACGGTCTGAACATTACCGCCAAGACGTCGGGGAACCAGGTCGTGCACGACGCGATCATGGCCACGCGCTCCAGTATTCGTGAAGGGCAGACGATCGCGGAACCGCTGCGCCACAGCGGCGTGTTCCCGCCCATGGTCGTGCAGATGATTTCGATCGGGGAGGACACGGGCGCGCTCGACAACATGCTCGAGAAGATCGCCGACTTCTATGAAGAGGAAGTGGATACGGCGGTCGACGGTCTCACGTCGATCATCGAACCGATCATGATCGTGTTCATGGGGGGCATCGTCGGCACGATGGTGGTCGCCATGTACCTTCCGATCTTCAAGATGGTCAACGTCATCATGGCCGGGACCCACTAAGGAGCGATCGCTTGTCGTTGTTTCGAGGCGAAGAAGTCACGCGGAAGGCACTCAAGACCTGGATCGGTTTCCGGTTCCTTGTCGTGTCGGTTCTGCTCGGTCTCGGGATCGCACTCCTGCATGGCAAGGGGGGCGACGATCAAACGCCCTTCTTCGTGCTTCTCTGCGCGACGGCGTTTCTCTCCCTGACCTACTGGATTGCGGCCGCGAAGGCGGGAAGTCCCCGATTCCAGGCTGTCTGTCAACTTGTGATCGATGTTGTTCTCGTCACATGCATGGTTCATTACACGGGGGGAGTGAGCTCCCCCCTTGCTTTACTTTACGTGCTCGTCATCAGCGCGGGGTCGTCCTTTCTGCTCGTACGCGGCACGCTCTTTCTCGCCCTGCTCTGCACGGCGGCTTATGCGCTGCTGCTCGGCGCGGAACAGGCGGGTGTCCTGACGCCGACGTTCGAAGGGCCCGGCGCCGGCGCCGAATCGATGCGGCTCGTGGCTCTCCAGGTGACGCTGTACGGAATCACGTTCCTGTCGCTTGCGCTGCTGTCGGGCTATCTGTCGTTTCGCGTGTATCGAAGGGGCGTGGCGCTCAAGGCGGTTCGCTCCCGGCTTCACCAGGTCAACCTCGATACCGACCAGATTCTGCGTTCGATGTCGAGCGGCCTTCTGAGCGTCGATCGTGACGGTCTTGTCGTGCATTTCAATCCGGCTGCGGCCGAGATCTTCGGCATCGACCCGAACGACGCGATCGGAGCGACGTGCGAAGACATTCTCGCGAAGCGCGCGCCGCGGCTGCTCGTCATGATCCGCGAAATCCTGGCCGGAGGCGAGGATGTGCTGCGCGAGGAAACCGACATCGAGTGCGTCGACGGCAGTTCGACTCCGATCGGCGTTTCCGGAACGTGTCTTCGTGCGCAGGATCAGAGAATCGCCGGCGTGGTCGCGATCTTCCAGGATCTGACCGAGGTGCGCAAGATGCAGGAACAGCTGCGGCAGTCGGACCGGCTTGCGGCCATCGGCGAACTCTCGGCGGGCATCGCGCACGAGATACGCAATCCGCTCGCGACCATCAGCGGTTCGATCCAGGTGCTGCAGAACGAACTCCCGGTGCAGGGAGAGCAGGTGCGGCTTCTGGGCCTCATCGTGAAGGAATCGGACCGACTGCACCGGATCATGGAAGATTTCCTCGATTTCGCGCGGCCGCGGCCCACCAACAAGGTGCGTGTTCGTCTTCCGCAGATGCTGCGGGACATGATCTCGCTCCTCGGGAACCATCCGAAACGGCGCAAGGGAGTCTCGGTACGTTTCGAAACCGATGAGAACGATCTCGTGGTCATGCTCGACGACGAGCAGATCAGGCGGGTCTTCATCAATCTTGCCGTAAACGGGATGGAAGCGATCGAAGAAGAGGGTTCCGTGACGATCCGGCTCGAACGCGTGCCGGAGCGACAGGACGGGGACAGGGGAGCGGGAGAGGGCGACTGGGTGCGCGTTGTGTTCGAAGACAGCGGCATCGGCATCCCGGAAAGCGCCCGCGCCGAGCTCTTCGACCCGTTCTACACGACGAAGAAGGGCGGTACGGGGCTCGGCCTGTCGATCGCACAGAAGATCGTTCTCAGTCACGGGGGACGAATCACCGTGGAGAGCGGACCGAATGGGACGAGATTCACAGTACATCTGCCCGGCGCAGCGGTCGGGAGCGGCGAGGAACTTCTCGTCTCATAATTAGATAGGGGGCTACCGTTCGATGGCGTCTGGAAAGATCCTGATCATCGATGACGAAGAGAGCATGTGTCAGTTCCTTTCGATCATGCTTCGAAAGGAAGGCTACGACGTGCAGACGTTCACGTCGGGCCGCAGTGCGCTCGAGAAACTGCAGGCCGACTCGTTCGACCTCGTCATCACGGACATTCATATGCCGGAGATGGACGGCCTCGAAGTACTTTCGGGCGTCAAGGAGTCCGATCCCACGACGCCGGTCGTCATTCTTACGGCGTACGCCTCGCTCGAAACGGCGATCGAAGCCGTGAACCGGGGCGCGTTCCACTACCTTACGAAGCAGGCGAAGAACGAAGAGATCAAAATGGTCGTGAAGAAAGCGCTCGAGCATCGGCGCCTTCGCAAGGAAAACCGTTTTCTCAAGAAACAGCTTCGTATGCAGCACGAAACGAAAAAAATGATCGGAAAGAGTCCGATGATGAACGAAGTCTTCGAACTCGTGCATCGGGCGGCGCCGACGGATTCCACGATGCTGATTCACGGGGAATCGGGTACGGGGAAAGAGCTGATCGCGAAAGAGATTCATTACGCGTCGAAACGCGCGGACGGGCCGTTCGTGAGCATCAACTGCGGTGCGCTCCCCGAGACCCTGCTCGAAAGCGAGCTGTTCGGCCACGTGCGTGGATCGTTCACGGGCGCCGTGAAAGACAAGGAAGGCCTGTTCGCCGTGGCAAGCGGGGGCACGTTCTTCCTCGACGAAGTCGGAGACTGCTCTCCCGGGATCCAGGTGAAGCTCCTGCGCGTCCTTCAGGAGCGCGAGATCATCCCGGTCGGGGGTACGCGTCCGATCGATGTCGATGTCCGTGTCGTGGCCGCTACGAACGCGGATCTCGAACTCGGGATCGAGGAAGGGCGGTTTCGGGCCGATCTCTACTATCGCCTGAACGTCATTCCGCTGACACTGCCGCCGCTCCGCAGCCGCAGGGACGACATTCCGCTTCTGGTCGACCATTTCCTCAAGTCGCTTTCCGCGAACGGTGAGAAGAAGTTGACCCCCGCCGCCCTCGAACTGCTCACGCAGTACGACTGGCCAGGGAATGTGCGCGAGCTGGAGAACATCGTCGAGCGCATGGTCATTCTGAACGAGAAAGACCTGCTCGAAGGAGATGACGTGCCTCCGCGCATCAGGAACTACGGGAACGAGCCTGTGCCCGTGGACGATCAGGACCTCGGTAACATGTCTCTGCAGGATCTCGAGAAACAACACCTCATTCGGATCCTGAACGACGTCGGTTGGCAGAAAAGAAAAGCATCCACCATTTTAGGCATCAATACATCGACGTTGTACCGCAAGCTCCAGCGCTACGGCCTGGAACAATAGTGAACAGCATTGCAGCTTGGGAAGCGGCATCTCGCAATGTGCGATGCACGGCCGGGCTCCGCGCAGGATGCATCGTGCAACACGAATCTGAAGCGATTGATTTCAGGGTACTTGAGCCGACTGATGATGCGGATGCCTCTTGGCACACCGATTGCAAAAGCATCACCTCAGTTGGAAACATGGGTTGGAAACCCGGCGTCCGGTATCAACAACCGGAGAGAGCTAACTTCAGTGGCGCCGGGACCAACTCGAAACACTGGGACGACAGTCCCAAGGGGGAAACAACATGAAGGGCAACCGAGGATTTACTCTGATCGAATTGATGATCGTCGTGGTCATCATCGGTATTCTTGCCGCGATCGCAATCCCGAACTTCCTGAGCATGCAGAGTCGTGCGAAAGAAGCCGGGGTCAAGGGCAACATGCATACGATTCAGCTCGCGTTTGAAGATTTCAACGTGCTGAGCGACGGTGTTTACCCGACGACGCTCGCCTCGACCACGCCGGGCGGCGATGACATCACCGACCTGCTTCCGGGTGGCGCGTTCCCGAACAATCCGTTCACGGCTGCGGCTACGCCGTTCGCCTGGGGTGCGGCTGCTGCGGCTTCGGCCGGTGCCTGCGCTGCCACGGCAGCTTCGGTTTCGACTTACACCATTCAGGGACGCGGTGCCGATACGGCTGCGTACCTCTCGCTTAGCTTAAGCAACTCGTAAGTCACCTGAATCGAGCGCGGGTCCATCGAGGGCCCGCGCTCTTTCGTTTTCAGCCGGAGAGACCAGCCGCACAGAGGCGAAAGCATTATGAAAGCCACGGAAAAAGGATTCACACTGATCGAACTCATGATCGTTGTCGTGATCATCGGGATTCTTGCGGCGATTGCGATTCCGAACATGGCAAATATGACGGGACGGGCGAAGGAAGCGAGTGTGAAGGGGAACATGTACAACATTCAACTCGCATTCGAAGACTTCGGCGTACTGAGCGACGGGATCTATCCGGTAAGCGCAGCCGATGCGACGCCGTCCGGAGAAACGATCCTGGACCTCCTGAGCGGGGGATCGTTCCCCACGAACCCGTTCGACGGCAATGTAACGCCGTTCACCTGGAACGGTGCCGCCGCGGCCTCGGCCGGCGCGGTGGCCGCCACGGCAGCCACGGTCACGGGCTACACCCTGCAGGGACGCGGCGTGGACATCGCCAACTACCTGGGACTGAGTCTCACCAACGGATAAACGCGGATTACGCGTCCGTTCAGAAGCCGCAGAGGACCCTTCGGGGTCTTCTTGCGTACTCCCCCGCTTTTCCTTTCGCGACACCTGCCGATATATAGAACGGAACGACTGGCGCAATTCTGCCCTGCCGGACGAGGAGTCCTACCTATGATTCGCGTGGAAAACGTCAGCAAGGATTTTCGCAGTGACTTTCTGCGTCGCCGCCGTGCTGTTGTCCGGGACCTCTCATTCGAGATCCGGCCCGGCGAAACCTTCGCCCTTCTCGGAGCGAACGGAGCCGGCAAGACGACGACAATGAAGATGATCCTCGATCTGATCCGCCCCGATACGGGATCGATCACGATCGGGGGAACCGATTCCCGCAATCCGATGGCCCGGAGCACGCTCGGCTACCTTCCGGAGCAGCCGTACTTTTCGCCTCACCTGACGGGGTTCGAGCTGATCCGCTATTACGGCGCGCTCGCCGGCGTAGGGCGTGAGATGCGTGAGGAACGCTCCCGCAATCTGATCCGCCAGCTCGGCCTCCAGGGCGCGGAGAATCGAAGAATTCGACATTACTCCAAGGGAATGATGCAGCGCCTCGGTTTCGCGCAGGTGCTGATCTCGGATCCCTCGATTCTGATTCTGGACGAACCGATGTCGGGACTCGATCCCGTCGGTCGCAAAGAGATCCGCGACGTTCTGCTGGCGCAGAAAGAGAAGGGGAAGACGATTCTGCTCTCCTCGCACATTCTCGAAGACGTCGAAAGAATCTGCGACAGGGCCGGTTTCCTCGTCGAGGGCCGCATGGAAGAAGTCGTCGAGACGATGCCGGCTGTCGCGCCCCGCCGACGCGAGGACGACGCTCCCCGCGACGTGCCGTCACTCGAGCGCCTGTTTGTCGAACATGTCCACTCCCGATACAAGGAGAAGATCGCCGAATGAGCAGCAACAGCTATGCCAGCCGCAGCTCGCGGGCGTTCCATGTTGCGACGCACACGCTTCTCGAAACGATCCGCGATCGTGTGTTCGGCGTGTCCATTCTCTTCTGCGCCATGCTGCTCGGCGCCGCGCTCGTGTTATCGCCGCTCGCGGCCGGGGAGCAGGACAAGATCATCATGGATCTCGGTCTCGCCGGCATCAGCGTGATCGGACTCTTTCTGGCGCTCTTCATCGGGGCCAGTCTCGTTTTTCGCGAAGTGGAGCGGCGCAGCATCTACACGATTCTGTCGAAGCCGATCGCGCGCGACGAATACATTCTGGGCAAGTACTTCGGTTCCGTGCTCACGATCGTACTGAACGTACTCATGATGAGCGTGCTCTACGTTCTGCTCGTCAGCCTGCATCTCAAGACGTTTCACATGGGGCTGCTCTCCGCGATCTATCTGATCGCACTCGAGCTGGCGGTCATCGCCGCCTTTTCCCTTTTCTTTTCCGTCGTGTCGAGTCCGTTCATGGGAGCGTTCTTCACGCTGGCCCTCTTCGTCGCGGGGCACCTGGCGCGCGACATTCTGCATTTCGCGGAACTCGTGCCCGCGCAGAGCGGGCGCATGATCCTGAAAGGGATCACATATCTGCTCCCCAATCTCGAATACTTTAATGTAAAGGGAATGGCGGTGTACGGAAAGCCGATCCCGCCCGATCTGCTCCTTTTCGCGACGAGCTACGGTGCGCTTTACATCGTCGGCATTCTTCTGCTTACGATGCTGATCTTCCGCAGGAAGGATCTGCAGTAATGTACAAGACGGCGGTGCTTACGATGTTCGCGCTGGCCCTGATCGGCGTGGCCAACGCGCAGCTCGGCCCTCAGATCGAATCGCGCATGATCTCGACCGAGAGCGATCGCGAGCTTTCGTATTTCCCCTCCGGCGTTCTGCTCGAACCGATCGTATGCGGTTTCGATAACATCGTGGCGGACCTTCTCTGGCTTCGCGCGATCCAGTACTACGGCCGGCATCGCCAGACGGATCTCATGTTCGGACGCGTGGACCACGTGTTTCGCACCCTGACCGAACTCGATCCCCATTTTATCGAAGCGTTCCGTTTCGGCGCGCTCGTACTCGTCGAAGATGCGCAGATGCCGGAAGAAGGGTACGAGCTGCTGAAGAGCGGCATTCGTAGTAACCCCGAAGACGGCGGGCTCTACTTCGACCTCGGCTTCCACTGCTACCTGAACGGGGAATACAACCGCGCGTCCATCTATTTCGGGCATGCCGTGAACAAGGAAGGGGCCCCGGACAAGGCCGCCCGTTTCGCCGCATTTGCCCAGAACAGGCAGGGGAATCTCGACATTGCCGAGGAGCTGTGGATCGAGATTTACGACGGGACAACGAACGAAAGAACCCGGGCGTCAGCCGAGTTTGCGCTGAAGAGCATCGCGGCGGCAAGGGACACGATCTACCTCGCCGAGCGTGCGCGTGCGTATCATGCGCGATTCGGACAATATCCCCGGAGCGTTGACGATCTCGTGAAGAGCGCTTTCGCGCCGGCCGTGCCGGAAGAACCGTTTCAGACGAACTACATCATTCACCCGGAAACCGGCGAGGTACGGTCGTGGTATCTGCTCGGCCGCGAGCTGAAACGCGACGTCTCCGTACTGAGCGATTTCGTGACTCGCTTTCAGGAAGAGTGGGGGCGCTTTCCGAAGGACGCCGCCGAAATCGTCGAGTACGGCTATCTCGAGGAGGAACCGCGCCCGTTCGGCGCGCGCTACGTCGTCGATCCCGCATCCGGCGAAGTGCAGGTCGTTCTGGAAACGGAGCCCCGCGCGGAGCGTGACCTGTGAACGAGCTCGTCCGCCTGATCCCCGTATTTCTGCTCTTCGGATCCGCGTTCTTCTTCATCCTGATGTTCGCGTTCTCCCGTTTTACGAAACAATGGTCGAAGAAGGAGCCGCGCAAGGATGAAACGGCGCTCATGCTCCGTACGGTGGACGATGTCGTGCGCGGAATCCGCGAAAGCGAAACGGGTCTCCGCGACCTCTATTCACGCGCCGAAAAGAAAGCTTCGTTTCTCGAGCACTACCATCACAGCATTCTGGAATCCGTCGATACGGGCGTGCTCGCCTGCAACCGCGCGGGACAGGTCACGGCACTGAACCGCGCCTGCGAAGAAGTGCTGCATCTGAAAGAACCGGCGCGCGGCAAGTCTCTTTCCTCGCTCCTCGGGCGCCAGAATCTGTTCGACGCGATTCTGGAGCGGATCAAAGCGGGCGAGGCGGTGCGCGACTCGGTCGAAATCAGAATCAGGCGCAGGGGGGACGACACGCGCTGGATCGAGCTCAGGACCTCGCCGCTCAAGGGGCGCGCGGGGCAGGTCGTGGGCGCCACGTTTCTGCTGAACGACATCACCGACAAGCACATGCTGCGGCGTGAGGTGGAACTGAAAGAACGCCTTGCCGCGATGGGCGAGGTATCAGCCGGGCTCGCGCACGAGTTCCGGAACGCGATTCATTCGCTGAACGGCCTCGCCAAACTGATCCGGCGACGAGCGGACGGAAACGAACGCATCGTTCCTCTCGCCGACGAGATTCTGAGCGAAAACGGGGAGCTCGAACGCTCGCTGAACGAGCTGCTTACGTTTCTGAAACCGCAGCGCACGCGGAACGAACCGATCGATCTCGCGCTTCTTTTCGAGACGATTCTCGTTCCGTTCCGCGAACAGGCCGCCGACCGCGTCGAGTTCACGCTCGAGTCGGGGACGCTTCCGGTTTTCCGGGGCGATCGCGGGCTGCTGACGCAGGCGTTTCGCAACCTCGTGCAGAACGGGGCCGAAGCC
This sequence comes from Candidatus Eiseniibacteriota bacterium, assembly GCA_029262235.1. Taxonomy (GTDB): domain Bacteria; phylum Orphanbacterota; class Orphanbacteria; order Orphanbacterales; family Orphanbacteraceae; genus JABDJQ01. The sequence goes on from JAJCZU010000002.1 coordinate 721,591, forward strand.
ATGCCGCCATCGGGCGGGAAGCTCCAGGTGCGGCTCTCGAGTATCGCGCCGAAGGGAGCGCTGGGCCGCACGCGCCCCTATATCGTGATCACGATCAAGGACTCCGGCAGCGGCATTCCCGATCACGTAAAAGCCAAGATCTTCACGCCGTTCTTCACGACCCGGCGTAAAGGCACCGGCCTCGGCCTTCCGATGGTGCAGAAAATCGTGGCCGCACACGGAGGCAGCATCGACGTGGATTCCGTGGTCGATCGCGGCACCACCTTCCGGCTCTTCCTGCCTGCCGCAAGTATACCGGTCGGCCTTTCCACGGACTCCGCCGGATTCGGCGGGGCGCCCGCACCCTCCGTTGCCCAGGATGACGCAAACGACGGAATCTCCGCCTGATTCTTCATGATTCGCTAAAAAAGAACTCCCATCGTCCGATCTTAGGAGAGAGGAGTGGAAATGAACGAACGGCGCATTCTGATTGTCGAAGACCGGCCGGCCACGCGGCGGATGCTGGAGGAGACCCTCCAGGACGAAGGCTGGGATACGACGGGAATCGAAGACGGTGGCGATGCGGTCAAGCGTCTCCGGGAAGAGAGCTTCGACCTCGTCCTGACAGATCTGGAGCTGCCGGGGAAGGACGGCCTTCAGGTTCTCGCAGCGTGCCGTGAAAGCGATCCCCTGGCGCCGGTTATCGTCATGACCGCACACGGTACGGTGGAGACAGCCGTGGAAGCGATGAAGCGCGGCGCCTACGACTTCCTGACGAAACCCGTCGATACGGACCGCCTGCTCCTGCTCGTCGAGCGCGCAGCCGAACGCCGCTCGCTCGAGCTGAGGACCCGGGTGACCGAAGACAGCGCCCGCCCGCCGATCATCGCGGGTGAGAGCCCTGCCATCCAGAAGGTGCTGCGTCTCGCGGAGAAAGTGGCGCCCTCGGATTCTTCCGTGCTCATTCTCGGCGAAAGCGGTACAGGCAAAGAGCTCTTCGCCCGTTATATCCACAGCAAGAGCCGTCGCGCGAAAAACCAGCTCGTGGCGCTCAACTGTGCCGCGATTCCGCGCGAGCTGATCGAGTCCGAACTCTTCGGCGCGGAAAAGGGGTCGTATACGGGAGCCGATCGGAGACGCCTCGGGAAGTTCGAACTCGCGAACAGCGGGACACTCTTCTTCGACGAAATCGGGGAACTGGAGCGGGATCTGCAGTCGAAGCTGCTTCGCGTTCTCGAAAATCGCGTGATCGAACGCGTGGGGGGATCGCGTTCGATTCGCGTGGACGTGCGCCTGATCACGGCCACGAACCAGAGTCTCGAACAGGAAGTGTCGGAAGGGCGCTTTCGCGACGACCTCTACTATCGCCTGAACGTATTTCCGATCCACCTTCCGCCGCTTCGCTTTCGTCGCGAAGATATCCCGATTCTCGCGGAGCATCTTCTCGCGGGTTTCTCGGTCGAGATGGGGCGCCCCGCACTCGGGCTGTCGCCGAAGGCACTCGCCGCGCTGCAGGAGTACGACTGGCCCGGCAACGTGCGCGAACTCAGAAACACGCTGGAACGCGCGGTGATTCTCACCGAAGGAAACGAAATCCCCGCGGAAGTGATCGCGGTGGGCGGAACGCACAAAGCCGCCCCCGCATCAGTCGCAAGCTATTCGGATCTCCATGCGGCCGTGCGCGATTCGACGCGGCGAACGGAGATCGATTGCATCAGTCGATCGCTCAAGGAGTGCGACGGAAACAAGAGTGAAGTCGCACGCCGGCTGAAGGTGAGCTACCGCTCTCTCTGGGCGAAGATCAAGGAGTATGAACTCGAATGAAACGCATCCTGACGACCACCTTTCTCCTGCTTTGCAGCGGGGCGCTCGCGCCGGCCGCCGAGTGGGAAGTGCACCATCCGGACTCCGTCCTCGTCGGCGCATGGACCGTGCCTGTTTTCGCGCACGCGGATTCCGCGGCACGGGATCTCCGCGCGGTGCTCGCGACGAACACCGACACACTCGAGTTCGCATTCGTCTCGCTTCCTGCGGCGCCGGGGCGGGCGAGTTTCGGCCTGTATGTGGAAGAGCCGCTCCTGTTTCTGCAGGAGAAGGGAAACGTTTCGATTCGCGTCTTCGCAGGGTCGCGCCAGGAACCTGTTTACACAGGAAACATGCCGGTTACGGATCACCTCGCCAACTCGTGGATCCTTTCGATCGACGACGGCGGCCGCACGGTTCTCTGGGAGGGCGACGGGGCCGGCGGTCTGATCTCCATCGACACGCTGCCCGAAGACATTCTGCTCGAGGATGCGCTGCTGATTGAGAACGGGCTCGGCGGAGTCGACGTGGCGGCGGTGACGACGAGCGGCGAAATCGTGCTCTGGACATTGCGCGGCGAACTGGAAGAGAAGTTCCGCATTGCCATGGGCGGGCATGGCGCGTGCATCGCGCCGCTTCCGGGACGCGACGACTTCCTTGTCGGCTTCGTGGACGGACGCATCTGCCTCGTCGATACGCACACGGAAGACGTGAAGACCGTGGCGTCCGTGCAGGGGATACCGACGAGTCTCGCTGTGGGTGATGGCGCCGGGGACATCGAAGAAGATCTGATCGTGACGGTTCTCGAGATGAGTCGTTCGACCCTGGTCTGCTTTCGGGGACAGCCGGACGGCTACTGGGGAGACCCGGAACCGACCGAGAGCGCGCTGCCGTCCATGGGGCGACAGGTGATCTTCGCGGACCTCGACGCGGGCGGGAAAGAAGAACTGCTGCTGCTGCTCGATGGCGGGCGTGCTCTGCTTTCCGCCGTCATGCTCTGGGGAATCGAAGGGACCTATGCGATCCCCGAAAACCTCGACCTCGCCGGCGTCGGTGACCGGCCGCTTCATCATCTCTTCAAAGGCGACTGGAATGCGGACGGCCGTGTCGATGTCGGCGTCGTGCACGGATCGGGCGAAAGCGTGCTGGAACTCTTCGTCCAGAACGCGGGAGACGCGCGTTCGTTCTCGGCCGTGGACATCCTGCCCGTGGGGGGGGCCGAAGTCGGCATCGTGGTGGCGGATCTCGACAGAAACGGCGCTTCGGACATCATCGTGGCTGAGGGGAACTTCGGAGTCTGGCTGAACGACGGGCGCGGACGCCTCTATCGACATCCGAGTCCGCCGCGGGGACGCCCGGCGCGTCTCTTTGCGATCGCGGCCCATTGAGGCGCATTCGGCAAACCATTGCCGGATAAAGCGGCACCCCCTTGCAGAGTGCGCGATATCTGAACAGGCAGGGTTTGCGTGCGCCGCTGGTAAGCGTCACCGCGGCAGTCACTTACAACGAAACGAGAGACAGGTTCGGCATGGTACGCGTCTTGCGAAGTAACCAGCCGAGGAGAAAAACCATGAAACGGCTCTTACAAAAACAGGACGGGTTCTCTCTCGTCGAACTCATGGTGGCCATGGTCGTCATGAGCGTCGGATTTCTTGCCATGAGTCACATCTTCATGGCGGCGATGGAGCACTCGAAGCAGGGGAAGCACGATATGGCGGCCCTGACTCTCGCCAACGAGATCCTCGAACGCGTTCGCGCGACGCCCTACGAACAGGTGTACGCCACGTATGACGGGATGACCACGACGAACGTCGCCACGATTCCCGCAGCCGCCCGGAACTGGGCGACGCATGCCGCGAACGAGCTGCCGCACGGCGATTTCGACGTAAACGTTTATAAGAACGGCCAGAAATCCTACATCACGGAGAACGGCATTCTGGAAGTGGAAGTTCTTGCTTCATGGCAGGAGCGGGGAAACACGCGGTCGATGCGTACGAGTACCTTCATTGTCCGCATGGGAAGCTAGCGAGGAAATGATGACGAACACTTTACGAAATGAACGTGGTTCGGCGCTTATCCTGGCGCTGCTCGTCCTGACGGGAATCTCCCTGTTCGGAATCAGTCTCGCGCTGACCACGATCACCGACAGAAACATCGCGAAGTTCGACCGCGAGAGCATGGAGGCGCTTCATGCCGCGGAATCCGGAATCGCGCGGGCCAAGCGGGCGATCCAGGACAGGGGCGTCACGTTCGGTGACGCGGACGGAGACGGACTGCCCGACTTTCAGATGACGGACTCGCTCTCCTGGGGCGGGGCGTTCGAGGTCTTCGGCGAGTCGGATATCCCGAGCTCGGGATCTGCCGGCGGCTACGCGGCCGATATCATTCGCATCACGGCAGTGGGACGATCCAAAGGCGCCTATCGCTCCGTGCTGTCTGAAATTCGTCACGATTCGTTCCTGAAATACGCGCGCTTCGTGCAGGCCACCGGCGTCAGCTACGGCTGCGGAGCCGTGCTCTCGGGAGAGGTGTATTCCGGCGGAACGATCGGGCTTCCGAGTGGTTGCAGTTCGACGGAGAAAGTAACGTTTCTCGAGATGGTGGCCGCGGTCAGCGGCATTTCGAATCTCTCCGAAGGAATCTTTCACAAGGGATACAACGACTCCGCCACAGTGGTCGATCTGCAGGCGTCCGTCGACTTCGATCTGATCCGTGAAAAGGCGGACGGAAGCTGTGCGGAATGCGAGTGCGACGGCTTCGGGCGCAAAGGCATCTACATGGACGACGATCCTCTCGGAATCGGAACGAACGGCACGATCAACCTCTCGCTCTTCGACTTCCAGTTCGAGGATCCGGGGTCGGGCGATACGGTCGTAACCTACAACGGCGCGTTCGTGATGGATCCCACCACGGGGAACCCGCTTCTGCGGGACGATTACAACGGCATCATCTTCTTCGAAGGCGATGGCTTCGTGCGCGGAACCTCAGACGGTGTCGGAGGACGCGCGCTCACGATCTGGGCCACCGACGACATCTTCGTCGAAGGGGACATCATCACGGGGTACACGGGGTTCGATCCCGTGACGCGCCTTCCGGACGGCACAGGCTTCCCGGTCAATATCGGTCTCGTCGCGAGTGACTACATCTACATCGGTGCCGTCAATCGTATCGCGCAGATCGACGCCGTACTGATGGCCGTCAACTCGAACTGGCGTGTCTGGGACACGGCGCTTGCCGCGCATCCTCCCGCGCCGATCGGGAACTACGACCTGGACCAGGACGGCATCGTCGGGGAATCGCCCGTGAACCACGACCCGAATGTCGGAACAGGCTGGGACGAGGTCATCACCGCAGGCAATCGCAACGACACCTGGGTCCTGAATATCAACGGACCCATCATTACCTACGACGGGGGGAGCGCGTACCCGTGGAACGCCGGTTCGGTACTGTCCGCCGCGACGGGCCCGACGCGCCGTTACAACTACGACCTCGACGTAACCGACTATCCGCCGCCCTGCTTCCCGGTGCCGCTCAATCTCTGGGTGGACCACGCATGGGCCGAGATCTACGACGTGGAGAACTAGCCATGAAGAGATGGAATCAATCGGGATTCAGTGCCGTCGAGCTCATGGTGGTCGTGACCATTTTCGGGATCACGGCCGTCGCTCTCGCGCCGGGATTCTCGCGCAGCTGGAAGCGTTCGGCGCTCGATTCGAACGCGATCAAAATGGAAACGGCCATGAAGCTCTGCCGTCAGAAGGCAATCATGAACCGGCGGCCGTACAGGCTCATCATGGATCCCTCGGACCATACGTTCTATTCGATGCGTCGCGACTCGGGCGGTGTCTGGGTCATGGATCCGCCGGAAACGACATTCATCAAGGACCAGATCAACTTTATCTCGCGCGGCGACAACCACGACCTGTTCTTCGAGACACGGGGCACGGTGGCGGCGAGTGACTCGCCGGCGGAAGTCCGGTTCTTCAACGACCGCGGCGAAACGCTCGCGATCAATCTGGTTCGTACGGGACGGATCCGCGTGGTGCGGACTGCCGGCCCGTCATCCTAGGAGGCCTTCGTGATGCAGCGGACACGAGGATTTACATTAGTGGAACTGGCGATCGGCCTCTTCATCCTGGGGGTCGTGGGGACGGTTGCGTACCAGATCATGCACCGTACGACGAACACGTACAAGCTGCATCGCGACGTCACCGAGACTACCCAGAACGCGCGTCTGGCGATGGAAACGATCACGACGGATCTGCGGCAGGTAAGCTACGGAAAAGACGTGACGCAGGCGTCGATCGTGCACGCGAGCCTCGACTCGATCGTGTTCATCGCCGACTTTTACGACTCGATTCCCGGCGCCGAAACCGTGGCGCTCTATCTGACGGCGCATCTCGATTCGGGGACGCGAAATCCGTCCGACAGGCTTGTTTACCGGGCCGTGAGTGATACGAGTGGTTCTGTGATCGAAGAGGGTCCTGTCGCATACGGCGTGGCCGACTCCGGGCTTACGTTCCTGTACTTCGATCGGGATGGCGCCGCAATGTCGTTCCCGATCGTGCAGCCGGAACATATCGCGGAGATCGAAATCGCCGTGACGACCCAGACCGCACACTATGAGCAGGGGATCGGGTATCGGGATGTCACGCTGACGAATATCGTGTACCCGCGCAACCTCCCGTTCTCGCCGCCCCGCGCGCGGCCGAACAGCCCCGGGTGCGTCTCACTCACGTCACCGAACTGCGGGTCGCTGACCGCGAAATGGACGCGGCCGACTTCGAACACGGACGGCAGTGAGCTCAAGTTCAACGACGTCAGTCATTTCACGGTGTACTACGGAACTCACCCCGACTCCATGAAGATGGATACACGCCTTGCGCGTAATCTGGACGAATGGACGGTGAAGGATCTCACCGCGGGGAACACGTACCGGATCGCCGTTACCGTGACTACGCAGGCCGGGATCGAAAGCGAAGCGTGCCTGCAGATCGGGGCCGTCGGTACGACTGCGCCCCCGAAGGCACCGGGCGGCTTCTCCGGGCTCGGAGGACCGAGCGGCATGAATCTGTCCTGGAGCCCCGTCACGCAGGACTCCGCGAATGTCGCGATCACGGCCCAGGTTCTCTATGACCTGTATCGGTCGACATCGCCCGTCTTCCCGCTCGACGGGACGACCGAGGTCGTGAACGGCTGGATCGACAGCACGTACTTCGATGCCATTATCGATACCTGCAATACCTACTACTACGCGGTGCGTGCCCGCGCGTGCGGAGTCAACGGGATCCCGTCAACGGTGATCGGCGTCTCGACCGCTCCGCCGCCGAGCTGCCCTTCCGCGGTGGACGCATACGAAGGCACGCTCTCGGGCAACATCACGGTCACGTGGTCGCCGCCGACTACGCGTGCCGACGGCAGCCCTCTCACGACGGGGGAGATCAAGGGTTTCTATGTCTACTGGTCGCTGACCTCGGGCTCCTACACGGACTCTGTGTACGTCTCAGGCGGGACGTCGAATCTGCACGACCTGCTCGGCCTCGCGTTCTGCCAGACATTCTACGCGAACGTGCGCGCCGTGGATCAGTGCGGAAACACCGGTTCTGTCTGCGTCAATCTCGAAGGCGTGGCGCGTACGAAGGCGCCCTGTAACGCGCTCCCGCCTCAGCCCGTTTCGAATGTTGCGGTAGTCGGCGGCTCCGAGAGAGTCGACATCACGTTCAATCCGAACACGTTCGACTGCGATCTCGACGGTTACTACATCTACTACGGGACCAGCTCGGGCGATCTCTTCGGCACCGGCGCCACGCAGGGCCCGTCGCCGATCTATGTCGATGCCGCGTCCGTTCAGCTCGACACGAGCAATGCGGCGTATTCGCTGACCGGTCTCTCGGCCTGTCTCGAGTACTTCATTACGATCACGTCTGTCGACAACTGTTCTCCCGCGAATCAGAGTTCGTACAGTACCGAAGAGAGCGACTTCGTTCTCTGCACGAGTTGTGACCTGTCGAAGGGGTGCGTCACGGAAGTGGCGGAGGGGAACTTCCAGGAACGCCTCGTCTTTGATGTGGCGAACGATGCCGGCTCGGACGTACTCGTGGATGAGATGGAGATTACCTGGACGAGCGGCGTCCAACTCGTCGAGATCCTCGTCGAGAACATCTCGCTCTGGACCGGTACCGGAAATTCGGGCGACAACTTCGACGTCACGGATTTCCTCCTGTACGATTTCGAGAACTTCGACTATCCCGTGCCGATGACGCTGGTGTTCACCGGGTCAATCAACGGTGACATGGTAGACGTCAGCTACAGCACGGATCAGGGGCAGTGCACGCTCGAATTGAACCCGTGCGGCATCATGTTTGCCGACGCAATCAACTACGGCGACCAGAACGGCGTGCCCGGCTGGACTCCGCGAACGGGGAGCTGGGAAGTGGACGGCAACGCCATGTACAACGGCGAAGACGGCCGCATTACGCCCGATGCCTTCGGGTTCGCGAACACCGACTACACGGCGGAGATGGACGTGCGCGGCAACAGCGGGCGTTCGAACGCGCGCGTGGGGCTGTATGTGCGCTACCAGGACACCGGGAATTACTATCTGGTCCGCTACTACCCGAACCTGGGGACGCTCCAGTTCCTGAAGAAGGTCGGGAGCGGTTCCCTGATCACGATCGAGGATACCTACATTGGCAGCCTCGTGACGAACGGATGGGTCAATATCAAGATCTCGGCTCTCGGGTCGCAGTTCCGTGTGTGGATCGATGGAGCGATCATAGACTGGCCTGGAACGGGCACCGTGATCGCCGACGGGTCGCTGCCGACCGGGAATATCTGCACCTACGCCTGGAACGTGGACGACGCCTGGTTCGACAACGCAAGAGTAGACCCCACATGTGGTTGCGGGGGTATCATCCCGTAAGATCTGAGGACCTTTCACAAGAAGAGCGGTCCCTTCGCCCCGTTCGCCCTGGCTGAACCAGCCAATGGGGCTCAGGGGCTTCGGGACCGCATCTTCTTGTGGATAGTTCCTCGGGGCTGCGCCCCGGCGTTGCGTGGCGGCGGAAAACAGAAGAGCGTGAATTCCATTCCGCCTCTTCTCCTCCTCGGCCTCTTCTCGCCGTTTTTGTCCTGATTCCGGCACCTTCCGGTTTCGGTCCTGCTTTCTCCTGTTTCTTCCCGCTCCCCTCACCGTCCTGGTTCTGGGGGCCGTGAAGGACTTCCCGGAGCGAGCGAGGCCCATTGGCCGTACGCCAGGACGAGGGAGTGGAGGGAAGCCCTTCACGGCCCCAAAGCCCCGACGCCCTCTGGCCGTGCGCCAGGACGAGCAAGCGGAGGTGGAGCCCATCGCGGCCCCGGCCACAGATGCCCCCGAGATGCTCACGGAAAGGGCACGGAGAGCGCCTCCAGAGGCTGCCTGCTCAGCTTCTGAACAAACTGTGCCAACTGTCCTCACTTCCGGACTCTTTTTCTCATCCGTCTCTGTTCAAGTTTTCCTCCGCGGGGTCGAATCTCAGTAGGAAGAAAACCCGGCCTGCACGGAGAAGGAGTCACTGGGAAGAAATGGGACTATTCGACACCTTCATGAGAAGCGACCCTACGGTAGTGGGGATCGATATCGGTAGCCACGCCATCAAGGTCGTGGAGGTCTCACGCAAAGGGGACCGCGCTACGGTTTCGAACTATGGAGTCGGCTACCTGCCGCCCGACGCGATCGTCGACGGCGAGGTGATGGACTCCGAGATCGTAGTCGAGTGCATTCAGGACCTGCTGAACGAACGGGGCATCTCCGGAAAGAACGTCGCTTCGGCGATCTCCGGACGCTCGGTCATCGTAAAGCGGATCCAGATGGATCGGATGAGCGAGGAAGAAGCCGCCGACGCTATTTACTGGGAGGCGGAACAGCACGTCCCCTACGGCATCGACGAAATTTCTCTCGATTATCAGATTCTCGGGGACAGCGAAGAAGAAGGGAAGATGGACGTTCTGCTCGTCGCGGCGAAACGCGAGACGGTGGAAATGCACACGGCCCTGCTTCGCGACGCCGGCCTTACGCCGTACGTCGTGGATGTTGATTCTTTCGCCGTTCAAAACTCGTTCGAAGCGAACTACGAGTCCGAAGAGGGAGAACGCGTTCTCCTGCTGAACGTGGGCGCGTCCGTTACGAACGTCAATCTGCTGAGCAACGGAGCGCCGCTGATCACGCGTGACCTTTCGGTCGCGGGCAGCGCGTTCGCAGACGAAGTGCAGCGGACGCTCGAAGTCGACCGGGAAGAGGCGCTCAAGATCATTCAGAGCGACTCCGAGGAAGACCAGGAACGGATCTCTCCGATCCTGGAGACGGTCGGGCAGGATCTGCTGCTCGGCATCGAACGCTCTCTTTCGTATCTCAAGGGGAATTCGGGTGCGAGCGACGTCAGTCGCGCCATCCTTTCCGGCGGCGGTTCGTGCCTGGCGGGACTCCAGTCCTACCTCTCGACACGCCTCGGGATTCCCGTCGATATCGCCAATCCGCTGAAGGAGATCGAGTACGACCCGAATCTCTTCGCGGATATGGAAGTGGATCGAATCGGCCCGTCGCTGATGGTGGCGCTGGGCCTGGCGCTCCGGTGAGGATGACATGATTCGTATCAATCTCATTCCCGTGGAAGAAAGAATCGTAACGACCACCTCCGGTCCGAACTGGACGGTGATCGCAGTGACTGTGGCGCCGGTGGTCTTCGGACTGATCCTGTTCACGGTGTTCATGTATCAGAACCATCAGCTCACGATGCTGACGGAACAGATCAACCAGGAAGAGTCGACGCTGGCAAAGTACAAACCGGCGGTCGCGAAACTGAAGCAGCTCCGTGAAGAACAGACGGAGATTCAGGCTCGCCTCGACGCTCTTCACGAGATCGATGAATACCGCGCGCTTCCGGTTCAGATGATGGAAGCCGTGAACCGCAGCGTACCCCGCTACCTCTGGCTGGAAACGGTCGAGGAGACGGGCGGGGGCGGTGTCGAGCTCAAGATTACAGGCAGCACGTTCTCGAACCTGATCGTGTCGGACTTCCTGGATCGACTGGAAGACTCGCACATGTTCGTGGTTCCGGAACTCAATATTGCCGAAGAGAAGAAGATCGGACAGACGAAGGTCGTGAACTTCACGCTCATCGCACGCGGCGATCCGAATGCCGACGACACGAGTGGCGACGTCAGCACGGCAAGCCTCGCCGAGATCGGAGAGATCCATGAATATTAAGATGCCAGATATCAACTTTCGCGATACGAAAGTGCAGATTGCGGCGGTCGGGATCTTTCTCTTCCTGGGCGTGAACTATCTGTACTTCTTCTCGAGCTACCTGCCGTTCTTCTATCAGCCCAAGAAGGTGGAAGTGCAGCAGCAGGAAGAGCGGTATCGCAAGCTCGCGATCGAAGTCGCCGAAGCGAAGCGCGCTTCGGAAGACCTTCGCAAGCTTGAAAAGGAACTGGTGGCCCTCCACAAGGAATGGGAGATCGCTCTCGCGTCCCTGCCGGAGAAGAGAGAGATCGCCTCGCTGCTGCGCCGCGTCACGCTGGCGGGTGAGCGTTCGGGGATCCGCTTTCAGTTATTCGAACCGCAGACTGTCGTGTATCACGGCGTGTACGACGAACATCCTGTGAACGTCAAAGTCGAAGGAGGGTTCCACGAGATCGGAACGTTCTTCGGCCGCTTGAACAACATGGATCGTGTCGTGCACGTGTCGAACATATCCCTGGAAGGGGAGCGGAACGACGAAGACGCAAGCGTCGTCCGCGGCGAGATGCAGATCTCGGCTTTTACGGTTCCTTCGGCCCCCGCCGCTGATGCGGAAGGGGATGCAACGGTCGGCTCATCGCCGTCCGGTGCGAGTGCGAAGGTGGCTGCGAAGGCCGGTCAATCCGGTAACACCCGAGTCAAAGGGAAGACGAATGGTAGAACGGCTTCGACACACGATTCAGACGAATAAGCGCGCCGTACTGATCGGAAGCGTGCTTGTCGTCGGCTTGTTGGCGCTGCTCGCATTCCGGGGCGGGACGCTGTTCCAGGCCGCAGGCGACGCCGGTTCTTCCGTCGTCGGCAAGGTGGTCGGTTCTGTCGCGTACAAGGACAAAGCGCCGGCCCCGGCATCGAGCACCGAACCGAACCAGCAGGCGGCCGTCGCCAGCTCCGGCAAGAAGGCCGTCGCCAGCTCCGGCCAGGCGGGTGAGGAGATGCCGCGGGGCTACCTCGACCCGAGGGCGGCGGATGACGCACGGGAAGAAGCACGACTCGCAGCCGAAGCGAGGTCCGGTATGACGGAGCCCGCGCCGGCCGAGGGGCGTGCGGGAGTCACCGTCATTGCGGAGCAGAGTGCCACGGAAGAGCTTCCGGAAGTCACGCTGCAGCAGCCGGAAGAGGAAACCGAGAACATGCGACCGCACTACGAACCGTATCGTTCGTACGGGTTGCGTGATCCGATGGTTCCCCTCGTGATCGCCGGCAAGACGGACGCTTCGGATTCCCGATTCAGTATTTACAACCTGGCTCTTGTCGGAATTGCCTGGAAGAGCGGCGATCGTGTCGCGCTGCTCGAGGACAAGAAGGGCAAGAGCTACCTGTACCGCAAAGGCGACCTGATTTCTGACGGCGCCCGCGTAGTCGAGATCGGCAAAGATACGATTACGTTCGCGGTCGTCAAATATGGTGAAACCACTCGCTTCACATTGAAGGTGGTTACGAAAGAGGAGGAGAACTAATGATGACTCGTACCATGCCCCGGCTGAGGCGTGGCATGAGGGGCTTGCGCAGTCTTGTTGCGCTCGCAATCCTCCTGACCGCGTCGCCCGCCTTCTGTGAAGAGGAGAGCATCTCGCTCGACGTACAGCAGGCAGACATTCTGACGATCCTCCGGACGATCTCCGATCTGTCCGGCAAGAATATCGTTCCCGGTCCCGAAGTGAAGGGGAACGTGACGGTCCGCGTCGTGGATGTGCCATGGCCGAGCGCCCTCGATGTGGTGCTGAAGGCACACGGATACGGCTGGAAATACGATATGTCCGGCATCATTCGTGTCACCACGATTTCGTCGCTCCAGAACGAAGACCTCGAACGCGAAGCCGCGGAACGGAAGAAGGAAGATCTGCTTCCTCTCGTGACGCGGATGTACGCGATCAACTTCGCCAAGGCCGAAGAGCTGAAGCCCACGATGGAAACGGTTCTGTCGAAGCGCGGGGAAGTCGAATTCGACGAACGAACCAATTCGATCATTATCAAAGACATTGAGCAGAATATCGAGAGGGCGGAGGAACTGATCCACCGCCTCGATAAGATCACGCAGCAGGTGGAGATCGTGGCCAAGCTCGTCGACATGGACGCGCAGGTCTCCCAGGAGCTCGGGATCAACTGGATGGCGTCGGAGCTGAACAACGACGGGATCGACGCTGTGGCGTCGGGCGGTGTCGATGCTCCGATCGCAACCCCGATCGGTACGTTCAATGTCGGTACGGCCGGTCCCGGCGGCAACCTCGACGCGACGCTGCAGGCGCTCGCATCGGAAAACAAAGCCGAGATCATTTCGAACCCGCGCATCACGACCCTCGACAATCAGGAAGCAACGATTCTCGTGGGGCAGAAGATTCCGCTCATCGTCTCGGATCCGTCGGGGAACCCGATTACCGAGCTCACGACGATCGGGATTCAGATGCGCGTCATCCCGCACGTTCACACGGACGGTAACATCACGCTCGAACTGCACCCGGAAGTGAGTGATCTCTCTTCGCAGGCTACCGTGCAGGGCGGCATCATCATTGTGACGAGTGAAGCGAATACCCGCGTCATGGTGAAGAGCGGACATACAGCCGTTATCGGGGGACTCGTTCGCAAGAACGTCTCCGAAACGGTCTCCGGCGTGCCCCTCCTGAGAGACATTCCTCTCTTCGGGCACCTCTTCAAATCGACGACGAACGTGGAGCAGCAGCGTGAACTGCTGATCTTCGTGACGCCGACGATCATCGATGTGGAAAGCGTTTCGCAGGTTACGGAAACTTCGGAGGCTCAATAACGATGAGAGCGAAACGAATCAACCGCCTGGCGCTGATGACGCTCGCTCTGGTGGGTGGGCTCGGGCTCTTCGCGGCAGGCTGCCAGGATGAAGGTTCGATCAATCCGTTCGAACCGACTGCGCTGCCCAACGCGTTTCTCCAGTCGTTCTCTGTGTTCCCGACGACGCTCGGGCTCGGAGGACGAACGGCAACGATGACGGCTTACGTCGTCGACGCCGAGGGGAACCCGGTAGAGGGTGTGGACGTCGCATTCATCACGGACATCGGTACCGTGGATGAATCCGCGGTCTCCGATGGTTCGGGGATTGCATCCGCCACATTCACGAGCGGAAGTCAGAAGGGAACCGCGACCGTGATCGCTTCGATCGGGTCCGTACAGTTCCAGGCTTCGATCCTGATCGGGGCCAACGAGTTAACATTAGAACGGTCGACCGCCCTCGCGGACGGCCGCACCGAGATACTGGTAGGGGCTTCGGTCTTCAGGCCCGACGGTTCGGCCGCGCAGCGTGCTTTCGTCACGTTCAGCTCGACGGCGGGTACGATCCAGGCTTCGGCGCTTACGGATTCCTCGGGCTATGTCGGCGTGAAGCTGACGGCGCCCGCCAGCGAGTCCGACATTCAGGCGGAAGTCGTCTGCAGCGTCGAAGGAAGCGAGATCGACCCGACGGGGGCCTTCGGTGTTCCGCCGGATGAAGAGCAGACAGTCGGAATCGGCATCATCGCATTCCGCGGGATAACGCTGAGCGTTTCCACGAAGAAGAGTCAGATCGTGGCGTCGGGTTCCGACTCCACGGAAGTGCTCTGCAGTGTGACAGAAACGGTGAGCAAGATCCCGGTAACGAACATGGATGTGTCGTTCGCGACCGATCTCGGCGCGATTTCATCGCCGGAACGCACGAGCGGATCCGGCATCGCGACCGCGAAAATCTGGTCTGACATCTATCCGGGCACCGTGAACATCGTCGCTTCGATCGAGACTCTCAAGGACTCGACGACGATGCAGTTCACGCCGCTGACCCTGACGCCGCTGAAAGCGACGCCGCGGTCGATTCTTCGGAGCGGTGACAAGTCCGTCATTTCGACGAAGCTTCTGAATCAGAATAACAACCCTGTAGAGGGCATGACCGTTACGTTCAGTACGGACATGGGAGTGATTCCGGGCGAAGGCATCACCGACAGCCTCGGTGTTGTCGACGTCGAACTGACGAGCGGAGACTCTGTGGGGACTGCTACCGTCTTTGCTCGCTTCGGCTCGCTCGAAACGAGCACGGTGGTTCAGTTCACGAATCCGGTCGTGGAACCGATTCGCCTCGAAAATCTCTGGTGGGAGCCGCTTCCGATCGCCGATGGCGTGAGCGGTACCTATGTGAAGACGAGAATGCTGAACTCGACGAACAACCCGGTTGTCGGACGCGTCGTCGAATTCGCAACGGATCTCGGTGTCATCGCCGAAAGCGACACGACCGACTCGCTCGGAATCGTGAAAGCCTGGCTTTACGGGATCGAAGATCTCGACACCGTGTTTGCGCATGTAACGGCGTCGCACGGCAGCCTGACTGTCGAGGCCGACGTGCCGTTCTATCCGCCGGGATCGCAGACTCCGGTGGCCATGACGCTGACGTCGGCACGGAACGACGTGCAGGTTTCCGGTTCGAGCGGCCTGGAAAGCGTGGTTCTGACCGCAACGGCATTCGACGCCTCGGGCGATACGGTGCTGAGCGGATCGGACGTCACGTTCCGAATCATCTCGAGCCCCGGTGGCGGCGAGTTTCTGGTCTGGCCCGATTCAGGGCAGGGCTCCGAAGTCACCGTGCCGATCAAGAACAACTCTGCCCGCGTGACGCTGAACGCCGGTACGATCAGCGGGATCGTCGCGCTCCAGGCGGAAACGCAGGGCAACGTCATCGCCTATGCCGAAGTCGGCATTACGGCGGGGCCGCCGGCGTACGCCACTGTTGCGATCGACTCGATCGTAAGCGTGGTCTCCGGTGGTGGTGTGTTTGCGTGGAAGGTCGCGTGCCTCGTGACCGACAAATACTCGAACCCTGTCATCAACGGGACCCCGGTCTTCCTTACGCTGCACGAAGATACGTGCGGTACGGGCAATGCGCCGTCGGGTCTTTCGATCTCCGGTAACGTAACGACGTTCAACGTACCGAGTTGTCAGGCTCTGCAGCCCGAACCGGGCATTGCATACGCCTGTATCATCGGGCCGCACCGACTCTTCTCCGAATTCCCGAGTTTCGGGATCGAAGCGAGATCGGGCTCGAACAACAAGCTCGGCTGCCTGAACATCGATCATGGCTCGGCGAACAACGAACCCGCGGCGATCGCGCTCCGCTCCGTAAGCGACAGCGTGCTCTCCGTGAAGGGTGTCGGTGGCGACGAAGCCTCCGTGCTGCAGTTCGAAGTCACAGACGCACGCGGCTACCCGCTTTCGAGCGCGAACGCCGTCGATGTCGACTTCGAGATCGTGGCACAGCCGGGTGGCGTCATCGTGGAACCGATGACGGTGCGTACGAATGTGGCCGGTCTCGTGAATGTGACCGTCCGCTCCGGTACCTCGGCCGGCGTCGTCAAGCTCCGCGCTTCGACGGGTGCCATCGAATCGAGCGTGGCTTCGATCACGATCACGGGCGGTCCGCCGGATGCGGCGCACTTCTCGGTCGCAACGAGCCCGGTCAATATCCCCGGCCTCCTGCTCCTCGGACAGGAAGCTACACTGACGGCCTTCGTCTTCGACAAGTTCTCGAACCCTGTGCCTGTCGGTACGGCCGTGTACTTCACGACCAACTTCGGCGGCATCCTGGGATCGGGACAGACCGGACCTACGGGCCAGGCTCAGGTGACGCTGTTCTCGGCGGATCCGCTGCCGACCTGCGGGGACGGTGGTCTTGTCACCGTGACGGCGAGCACGATCGGGGAAGACAACTCGACCATTCAGACATCAACGGATGTTCTCTTCTCAGGTTCCACGATGATCAGTGCGAATCCGAGCACGTTCGCCATCGGGCCGGGCGGGTTCCAGGACATTATCGTGACGGTCAGCGACCAGTGCGGCAATCCGCTTGTGGCAGGTACCACGATCGACATCTCCACTTCGGGTGGAAGTCTGGTCGGGAACGTGTCCTATACGATGCCGGACACGCGCTCCTCGTCCTTCACTCAGTTCTGGGTGCGTCTCTCCGACGATGAAGCGGCCGAGCCTGACTCGAATGCGCCGCCGCCGGAGAACCATTCGATCGAAGTGGAAGTCGTGAGCCCGAACGGGAACGCGTCGCAGGTCATCTTTGGAACGATTGATTAATTCCCCGAGTGGGAAGGGAGTGGATGCAATGAGAATCGGGAAGTTAGCTTGGCTGGGAATGCTCGCGATCGGGCTTCCGACATTAGCCGGCGCGACCTCGGTCAATCTTCCCCTCACCCATGAGGGGGGGCCGTACCTGGCCGGTTTCGAAGTCGAAACCATGACGGACCAGGTGAACGGGCAGGAGATTCAGGCGATTCGCTATCTGGCGCGCCTGTCGTGGAAGCCGCAGAAGTACACGGGGCTTTCGCTCCGGATCGGCGGCAGCGACATGAACGTCAGTACGACGATTCACGGGCAGGGTGTGAACTTCGACGGAACGCCGAAGATGGCGCTCGGTCTGGGGGCCAGTCAGATGGTGCCCCTCGCCGACACGCGCTTCTCGTTCTTCGCGGACGCCCAGTTGCTCTATACTCTGTCCTATGGAACGACGGCGTTCGAAACGACGATTCAGTCGAGCACGTTCCGCGAGGACTATGAGAATCGCTATGCCTGGAATGAAATACAGGGTGCGCTCGGAATGCAGACGGAAATTGCGTGGGGCCGCGTCTACGCTGGTGCGGTCGTGCGTTCCGTGGACGGTTCGGTCTCCCGGAAGACCTGGCAGACGGGTACGCTCGTCGTGGACGAACGCGAGGACTTTTCGAAAAGTCCCACGTCCTTTGCGATGTTCGGGCTCGACATTCCGTTCGCCAATCGTTTCCAGTTCTCGGTCAATGCGCAGGGGCGCGACGAGAACCGGTACGGCTGGGCTGTCGCCATTACGGAGTTCTCACGCTAAGAGCGCTTCGTATATCGTACAAAAAAGGAAAGGCCCCACCCCTTGCGGGAGGGGCCTTTTTTTGTCGTGAAGAAACACAGGAACATCGTACTGGTCGGCATGATGGGGTCGGGCAAGAGCGCGGTCGGAAGAGCTCTCGCGCGCGAACTCGGCTGGCTCCACCGCGATCTCGATGAACGGATCGAACGCGACGCGCAATGCACGATCCCCGCGATCTTCGACCGGGAGGGGGAGGAAGGCTTCCGTGACCGGGAGTCCGCGGCGATCCGGGACGTGACGGCATGCACACACACGGTCCTGAGCACCGGAGGCGGCGCCGTTCTGCGGGAACGAAACCGCGCGCTCATGCGCCGGTGGGGCCTCGTCGTGCTTCTCGATGCCGACCTCGCCTGCCTCGTCCGCAGGCTTGCCCCCGAGGTCGAGTCGCGGCCCCTCATTGCACACGAAACGGACCTTCACGGGAAGCTGGCGGAACTGCGGAAGCGTCGTGAGACAGCCTACACGCAGGCGGCGCACCACGTAATCGACACCGGGGAGCTCACGGTAAGCGAAGTCGTGGCGCGGATTCTGGCTCTGGCGACCCTTGATCGCGAAGAAGACGCTCTCTAGAATCAGAATATGCGTATTATCGCGGGAGTGCACAGAGGGAGCCGGATCTATACGGGGCGGGGCAGAACGGTACGCCCCACGTCGGATCGTGTCCGGGAAGCGCTGTTCAGCATCCTCGGCGATGAAGTGGACGGCGCCCGCGTTCTCGACCTGTTCGCCGGGTCCGGCGCGCTCGGGTTCGAAGCCCTCTCCCGGGGAGCCGCGTTCGTGCGGTTCATCGAGAAGGAGTCCGCGGTGACCGGCTGGATCGACCGGAACCGGGTCGGCCTCGGAATCGAAAACGTGGAAATCGTGCGCGGCGATGTGGTTTCGCGCCTTACCCGGGCGCGCGATCTCGCCACATTCGATCTCGCGTTTCTCGATCCGCCGTATCGCATGGGACTTGCCGAGCCCGCCGTCGCGGCCCTCAGGGCGGGCGGGTTTTGCGGGCTGGCCGTGGTCGAACGCGACAAGCGGGAGGAGCTCCCGGCCGCGGCCGATGTTCCCCGCTGGACGCGCGCGCGGACTTACGGAGACACGGTTCTCGATTTCCTGAGTATCGGGAGCGAGAAAGAAGCGGGGCCCGACGGCGAGCCCGGGCTCGAGGAGGATGGATCATGAGAATCGCACTCTTTGCCGGCACGTTCGACCCGCTGCACAACGGACATCGCAATCTGATCGAGCGGGGCCTCACGCTGTTCGACCGCGTCGTGGTCGCCGTGGCAGCCGGGCACCACAAGAACGCGCTCTTCACGCCCGAAGCGCGTCTCGCACTCGTTCGCGAAGCAACGGCCGACCTGCCGGGGATCCGGGTCGTCCCGTTCGACGGCCTGCTGATCGATATTGCCGGGGCCGAAAACGCCTCGGCGCTCCTTCGCGGCATTCGAACCGGCGTCGACCTCGACTACGAACGGAGTATGGTGTTCATGAATCACCGTATGAGCGCCGATCTCGAAACGGTGTTTCTGCTCGCGGACGATGCCGTGGGACCGATCACGTCGTCTCTCGTGCGCGAGATCGCGGTTCTCGGTGGCGACGTGGCACCCTTCGTTCCGCCCTCTGTGTTCGATCGCGTCACGATCCGGGTGCGGGAACTGAACGGCTCGTGAAGAAGTGGGAGACGCTCTCGCGCGAGACCGTGTTCACGAATCCGTGGTACACGTTCCGGCGCGACCGCTACGTTCTGCCGGACGGATCCCCCGGCGATTATCATTATATACACACGCATGGCGCCGTCATGATCGTGCCCGTTCACGAGAACGGGACACTGGCGCTCGTGAAACAGTATCGCTACCTTCTCGGACGGGAGTCGATCGAGTTCCCGGCGGGCGGTGTGCCGGAAGGCGCCTCCCCGGAGGAACACGCGGCGCGTGAGCTTGCCGAAGAGTCCGGGCTCCGGGCGACCCGCTGGAAGCGACTCGGGAGCTTCGCGTCGTGGAACGGAGCGACGAACGAAGAGTGCGTCGTTTTCGAAGCGCGCGGTTTTGCGCCTGTCGAGACGGCGCAGGACGTGACCGAAGAAATCGAACGTCTGGCCGTTTCGCCCGACACGTTCGAAGAGTGGATCCGATCAGGACGTATCGACGATGGAATGACCCTCGCCTCGTTCCTGATCTGGCAGAGTGCGACCGGCCGGCGGTAGAGGAGAGACCAGTGCCGACATATGAATACGAATGCACGCATTGCGGGCATCAGTTCGAAAAGTTTCAGTCGATGACGGAGCCGCCCGTCAAGCGCTGTCCCGAGTGTCGTCACAAAGTAAAAAAGCTTCTGTCCGGCGGGGCCGGGATCATCTTCAAGGGATCCGGTTTCTACCAGACGGACTATCGCAGCAGCGAGTATAAGAAGCAGGCGAAAGAGGAGTCGAAGCAGGCGAAGGATGCCTCTTCCGATAACAAGAAGAAGACCACCGACAAAAAGAAGAAGAAGAAAACGGCCGACTGAGAGCCGGGTGGATCCGGCCAGGCGCCAGGTGAATCCGGCCAGGCGCCGGGGAATCCGGGTGGCAGCCGGGAGAATCCGCAACGCGTCCCCACGTTGACACTTTCCCTGCTGCGGCGGTACGATCGAGCCTGTAGAGGCCGCCGTAAGGCGGACACCCCGGCCCCCACCCGTATTCGGAAAGAGAGATCGCAGTGAAAATGACCTCCTTCGAGAAAGTAACCGTTCCCGCGAATGGCGAGCGGATCGAGCGCAGGAATGACGGAAGCCTGAAGGTGCCCGCCCGGCCGATCATCCCGGTGATCGAAGGGGACGGCATCGGACCCGATATCATGCGTGCCACACGGATCGTGATCGACGCAGCCGTGCAGAAGGCGTACGGCGGCGACCGCTCGATCGCGTGGATGGACGTCTATTGCGGTGAAAACGCACTGCCCGTCTACGGCGAAAGCCTCCCGGAAGAAACGCTGGCCGCCATCCGCGAGTTCGTCGTCGCGCTCAAGGGCCCCCTTACGACCCCGGTCGGCGGCGGTTTCCGGTCACTGAACGTGTCTTTGCGTCAGATCCTGAATCTCTACGCCTGCGTGCGCCCCGTGAAGTACTACGCGGGAGTGCCCGCGCCCGTCAAGAATCCCGAACTGATGGACATGGTGATCTTTCGTGAAAACACGGAAGACGTGTACGCGGGGATCGAATGGGAGGCGGGTTCACCGGAAGTGCGTCGTGTGCTTACGTTCCTGAAAGAGGAGATGGGGAAGGAGATCCGCTCCGACTCCGGCATCGGGATCAAACCGATCAGCGCGACCGGCACGAAGCAGCTCGTGCGCATGGCTATCAAGTACGCGATCGACAACGACCGCACGAGCGTCACCCTCGTCCACAAAGGCAACATCATGAAGTTCACCGAAGGTGCGTTTCGTGACTGGGGCTACGAAGTGGCGCGCGACGAGTTCGGCGACCGCACGATTACGGAAGACGAAGTCTGGAAGAAGCACGACGGCAAGGCGCCCGCCGGAAAAGTCGTGATCAAGGACCGCATCGCGGACAGCATGTTCCAGCAGATTCTGACGCGGACGAGCGACTACGACGTCGTGGCGACGCCCAATTTGAACGGCGATTATCTTTCCGATGCCTGCGCCGCGCAGGTGGGTGGTCTCGGCATGGCGCCGGGCGCGAACATCGGCGATGAAGCGGCGTTGTTTGAAGCGACGCACGGCACGGCCCCGAAATACGCGGGGCTGGACAAGGTGAACCCCGGCTCGGTGATCCTCTCGGCTGTCATGATGCTGCGGCATCTGGGCTGGGACGAAGCAGGCGATCTGGTCGAGAAGGGAATTTCCCGCGCGATCCTCGACAAGGCGGTCACGTACGACCTCGCACGCCAGATGGACAACGTGACGCCGATCGGCACTTCTGCTTTCGGGCAGGCGATCATCGACCGAATGGATTGAGCATCCGTTCATGAATCGCTTTGTTGACCGTGCCACGATTGAAGTGGAGTCGGGCGGTGGTGGGAACGGCTGTGTCAGCTTCCGTCGTGAACGCTCCATGCCCAAGGGTGGGCCTGACGGCGGCGATGGCGGGTCCGGCGGCGACGTCATCCTCCATGTCGATCCTGGCAAACGCACACTCCTCGATTTCCACTACCAGCGCCACTTCCGTGCCGGCCGCGGCATGCACGGCCAGGGCTCGAACCACAACGGGAAGGACGGGGCCGACACGGTCATCGCCATTCCGCCCGGAACGACCGTGGTCGATGTCGAGTCGGGCAGGGAAGTCGCCGACCTGCTCGAAGAGGGTGATCGCTACGTAGCGGTGCGCGGGGGCAGGGGCGGAAAGGGCAATTCCCAGTTCGCGACGGCCACGAACCGCGCCCCCCGAACGGCCGAACCCGGCGGCGCGTCGCGCAAGCGCAAACTCGTTCTCGAACTGAAGCTTCTGGCGGACGTGGGACTCGTCGGTTTGCCGAACGCGGGGAAGTCCACGTTCCTCGCGCGTGTTACCGCCGCGCGTCCGAAGATCGCAAACTATCCCTTCACGACATTGTCCCCGAATCTCGGTCTCGTTCGTGTGGGCGACGCCGGCAGTTTTCTGCTGGCCGACCTTCCCGGTCTGATCGAAGGCGCCAGCGAGGGGAAGGGACTCGGTTTCGACTTTCTGCGTCATATCGAGCGATGCCGCGTTCTGCTCTTTCTGATCGACGCCACGGATCCCGATCCGGAGGAGGATCTGCGCGTCCTGCGGGCCGAGCTCGAGGCGTACGACGCCACGCTGCTTGAGCGTCGCATCATTTATGCGTGGAATAAACTGGATGCTGTTCCGGATGACTGGGAGTCGCCCGACCTCCCGGGAGCTCATCGTATTTCTGCTGTTTCGGGCGAGGGGGTGCAGGGGCTGATCCATCAGTTGCACGACTTGATACGGGAGGTGGAGGAAGATGGGGAATGAACGTGCCTGGCTTACGCTGCATCACAAACCGCTTGGCGAGATTCACAAGAAGGCTCTGATTGAAGAGTGCGGAACACCCGAGGCTGTGCTCGGGCTCACGATGCTTGAAATCGCGGAGATCACCAGGGAAAGGTCCCCGGAGATCTCGCAGTTTCAGCGCGCGCGCGTCGATTGCCAGGCGATCGAAGGTTCCATGCGTGAGCATGGAATCAGAATCATACCGTTTACTCATGAACAGTATCCTCCGCTGCTGCGTGAGATCCCGGATCCTCCTGCGCTTCTCTACGCGCGCGGCGATGCGAGTGTTCTGACACGCCGTTCGATATCAGTCGTCGGTTCCCGTCTGGCGGATCGCGGGGCCGTGAAATGGACGGAAGCTTTCGGGGAACTCGCCGGTGCTGCGGGTGCGCTGGTTACCAGCGGGCTTGCACTCGGCATCGACGCCGCCGCGCATCGCGGCGCGATTCGGACCGGTGTCACTGCCGCGGTTCTCGGAAACGGACTGGCACATGTCTTCCCGTCCCGCAACCGGGAGCTGGCGCGTGCCATCGAAAACAGCGGGGGTGTGATGTTGAGCGAATACGCCCCGGACGTGCAGCCGGACCGGCACCACTTTCCGAAGCGGAACCGCATCGTGGCGGGGATCTCGGAGGGAGTCGTACTGGTGCAGGCGGCGTACCGGAGCGGGGCGAACATCACGGCGCGTCTCGCGGGGGACTGCGGCCGCGAGCTTTTCGCTCTCGCTGCGCAGCCGTGGGACGGGCGCTTCGCCGGCAATCACCGTTTTCAGCGCGACGGGGCCACGTTCGTGGTGGATCCTGAGGACGCACTCGGCAGTCTCGGCTTCAAACTCCCCCCGGCCGCCGGGAAAAAGAAGAGCAGCCCGCAGAACAACCCGTTTACATCCACGCCTCGGCCATTCCCGGAATCGTGGGGCGAAACGACGCGGTCGATCGCAGAGAAGCTCATCATGGACGACACGGACCTCGAAACTTTATGCGCAAGGCTTACCCTTCGGTCGGACGACGTCCTGCACCGGATTGCGCGCCTCGAAATGGACGGCTTCGTCGAAGAGCTTCCGGGACAGCGGTTCCGCTGGAACGGGCCGGTGGGAGAACGATGACCCGCAAACGCCGCCCGGCCGTCTGGAAACATCGCCTGGAGGATGCGGCGCTCACGCTCATTTCGGGAATCAACCGACCGCTCGGATGGCGCGGGTCGCAGAAGTTCGGCTCGCTGCTCGGCACTCTCTGGTACTACGGGTACAGGCGGCGTGTCGACGTTTCCCGGGAGAACATCCTGCGCGCCTTTCCCGGCATGAGCGATAAAGACGCGGCCCGCATCGCCTCGGCTTCGTTTCGCAGCATCGCCGCGACGTTCATGGAGTTTGCACGCTTCCCGTACATGAACGCGGCGGACGCGGCTCGCCGGGCGCGCGTGACTACGCCTGAACTGCTGGAGCGTCTGCGCGACGAAGGGAAGGGCGGCATTCTCGTTACCGGGCACTACGGAAACTGGGAACTGTTCGGGGGCGCTGTCGCGGGACTCGGTTTCCCGATGTCGTTCGTCGTGGGAAGACAGACGAACCGTTATGTCGATGCGCGTATCAACGAGTATCGCCGGTGCATGGGAGTCAGTGTGATCGAACGCGGCGCCGCGCTGCGCGCCGTCCCCCGTGCCCTGGCGCGCAACGAGTTCGTGGCCGTGCTCTCCGATCAGGACGCGGGAAAGAGCGGCGTGTTCGTCGACTTTCTGGGCACGCCCGCCTCGACACCGCGCGGCGCCGGATTCTACTCTCACAAGACGGGGAGCCCGGTTCTTCCCGGCCGCATCGTCCGTCTGCCGGACGGTTCGCACGAGGGAACATTTACCGAACCGATCTATCCGGACGCGGGTGCGGAGTCCGGCGACGATATACAGCGCATAACACAGGCGTTCACGCGAGAGCTCGAGCACGCGGTCCGGCTGAATCCGAATCACTACTTCTGGCCGCATCGGCGCTGGAAAACGAAGCCCCCGGCAGAGACGCGGGAAGGAATGCAGAAATGAGACGCATCAGCGTAATCGGCACGATCAACTACGACCGGGTCATCCAGACTGACGGAAGCAGCTTTCAGGGACTCGGCGGCATCCTTTACAACGTGCTTTCGCTCGCACCGTTCGTGGAAGCAGACGACCGCATCGTTCCCGTTGCGCGCGCGGGGGCCGAGCGTCGGGTGGAAATCGAACGGCTCGTGTCGCACTATCCCGCTGTCGATCCGGGGCACATCGAATGGAATCCGGATGGCACCAACGAAACGGTTCTCACTTATCGGAACGAGCAGGAAAGGGACGAAGCTCTCCTGGAGCGCGTTCCGCCGCTCGACCGTGCCATGCTCGAACCGGTACTGGACGCGGACTTTCATCTCGTCAATTTCATCTCGGGAAAAGAGATGTCTGTCGAACTCTGGGAGAACTTTCACGAGGCTCGCAACGGTTTCTGCGTGACCGACATCCAGTCGCTGACGCTGACGTTCGGCAAGAACAAACGCGGGCATCGCTCCCTGCCCGAATGGCGGCGCTGGATTGCGCGCGCAGACGTGGTGAAGGGGAACGAGTCGGAGTGGCGATGGCTGATCGGCGGGGAAGAGCCTTTTGCCGGGACGCTGCAGGAGCTCTCTTCGCTCGTGCTTGCCGAAGGGCCGTCAACGCTGCTGATCACGCGCGGCGGGGACGGTCACGCCCTGGCGTGGAAGGAGATCAAACACGCGTATTACGCCGAGGTCCCCGCGCTTCCGGTCCGCGACGAGGACTTCGTCGACACGACAGGCTGCGGCGATGTGTTCGCGTCGGGGTATCTGCTCGGGTTGCTGCGCGGGGAGAAGCCGCTTGCGGCGTCGCTTCTGGCCGGCACGCTCGCGTCCGAGAGCGCGAAGCTCAAGGGAATCCCTCAGCTCGCACAGCTCGCGGACCCCGCGATCCTGCGCGCCGAAGCGTACGGGCGATGGTGGAAACGCGCGCAGAGTCACTGGAAGGGCGAGCGCCTCTAGTTCGGTTCTCCGCCTGTCGGTTCCGCCTGACGAAAACCGATGCCGCCTTCCGCGTCGCTGCCCGGCCGCTTGATCGCGCCGTGCTTCTCTTCATACATCTTGATGTTGCGATCGAGCGTATCGAGCAGGGCGCGCGCGTTCGGCGGCGTCATGACGATCCGGGAGAACACTTTCGCCTTGGGGGACCCCGGCATCACGCGCGCGAAGTCGATGATGAATTCCGAAGCGCTGTGCGAAATCAGAACGAGATTCGAATAGATCCCGTGTGATTCCTGTTCTCCGAGTTCCACGTTCAGTTTCGGTTTCTTGTCCAAGATTCTCTCCTATCTGAGCACGCCGACAACGGCGGTCTTCATTTCGTTTTCCGCATGAATGATCAAAAAGTATGTGCCGGCCGCTACCGTGTTTCCGCGGTCGTTGGTGCCGTCCCAGAACGCGGAAAACGAGGCCGCGTCGATTTCGACGCCCGCGTCGAGCTGCCGTACGAGCTGCCCCCCGACATCGTAGATGTCCACGCGTGGCGGCGCCGTCGCGTTGCTCCCGGCAGGCCGGAACGTGATGCGCAGTGATTCCTCTTCATCGGGGAGAAACGGATTCGGGTAGACGAGAAGCGCGCCCGCCTCTTCCGCTCCGAGATCGATGTCGAGCGTGATGGTCGATCCTGTTCTACGAATGTTCGTAATCGCGAGAAACGAAAGCGCGCCGCCCGCCAGGTCGGTACTCGGAATCGTGGAGGATGTCCAGTCGGTCTGCCCCCCGAAGGGCCAGTAATCCGTGACATTTCCGAGATCGATCTGACCGATCTGCGGGCTGCCGCCATCCGCTTCGACCACGGTAATGAGGCGTCGATCCGGGTCCTCGTCGTCGTTGCCGATATATCGCTCGTTCACGTGCCAGATCAGGAGGCCCTCGCCCGGAAGATAGCGATCGAACCGCTGCCTGCGCCGGTTTTCGAGCAGGAAGTACTCCCCGAAGGAACTCGCCGGGTCGAGCCAGTCGTTGCCGCCGGGGT
Source organism: Candidatus Eiseniibacteriota bacterium (assembly GCA_029262235.1). Lineage (GTDB taxonomy): Bacteria > Orphanbacterota > Orphanbacteria > Orphanbacterales > Orphanbacteraceae > JABDJQ01. The sequence goes on from JAJCZU010000002.1 coordinate 748,524, forward strand.
TCGCGAGCAACCGGATGGCGCGCCCGCCGGTTTCAACCGGATCCAGTGTGGTCCCCGGATAGAAATCCGGTGCGCCGATGCTTCGCTCGAGAGGCTCGACATCGATCCAGCCGAGCCAGTCTTTCAGGAAAGGGTTGATGTGCGTGGGCGTCGAACCCGGAAGGTCGCCGTTGGTGGCGAAGAACGGCGTGAGGCCGCCGGCGTCCATCAGGCAGTGAAGTCCTACGACCGAGTGCTGCTCCGAGAATCCGTCTTCGGTCACGGTGCGATAGAGGTCGGGGAGCCCGAGGATGTGGCCGAACTCGTGACAGTAGACGCCGATCTGGCCGATCTCGGGGACCATCATGTAGCTGCCGAGCTTGATTCCGTCTACGGTCGGCTCGCCGAGCCGCGCCACGAGCCCGGGGTCGCGAAAGTCCGACTGATGCGACCAGATCTGATTCGCAACCAACACGGCTTCGCCGCCGAGTCCCGCGTGCAGAATGATGATCGCGTCGATTACGCCGTCGTCATCGCCCGAGTTCGGGACGCCGTCGGGGCCGTCGTTGTCGTACTGCGTGAAGTCGAACCCGCCCGCGTCGAGCAGATCGACCGCTTCGAGTACGATCCCCCAGACGTTGCGAGGGTACGGCGAGGCCGCGAACGCTTCATCGGACGTGTCGAACCCGAAGTCGTCTATCGTGCCCGCGGTTCTGTCGCCGTCTGCAAAATGAAAGAGGCTCAGGTTCGACCGGTACCACGGCGTCACGGTTCCGCCGAGACGGAATCGCTCGTTCGATACTTCCTTATAATAGTCGCGCAGGGTGCGGTCGCGCGTCGGCGAACTCGAAAAGAGCCAGGATTGATAGTAGAAGCGATCGCGTTCCTCGAAATGCTGTACTTCGTTCCAGTCGTAGAGGATCGTGAGGGCGCTCAGAGAATCGGGCGCCGGGCGGCGCTTCTCGAACCGAATCGAAGGGACTCCGCCGAAGGAGAGAAGGGCGCTCTCGCCCGTTTTCGCGATTCCGCGGGCGTCGGCGTCAGGGAAGAGCGGATGCACGCACCCCACGGGGATGTCACGGATCTCCGCGGCCGGCGCTCCGGGCGAAACGATCATAGGAAGCAGAAACGCGGCGAAGGCCGCGCGAAACGGTCGTACGTTCATGATACTGGCACTATACGGGGGGTCCGCCGGTTTCATCAAGGCGCGGAATTGACCGTGTTCTGGGAGCGTGATACCGTTTGGCCCCTTGCTCGCGTCTGCCAGCCACGGAGGTGGAATCTGTCCCTGCTCGCAAAGGAACGAACGCACGAAATCCTGGACACGTTCTCCGACCGCCGGTTCCTCGTAATCGGCGATCTGATGGTGGACCGCTATATCTACGGCCAGGTGTCGCGCATTTCCCCGGAGGCGCCGGTGCCTGTCGTGCGTGTCAGCCGCGAAGAGGAGAGGCTCGGGGGGGCCGCAAATGTGGCTCACAATCTCGCCCGTCTCGGCGCGCGCGTGGATCTCTGCGGCCTCATCGGCGATGACCGTGAGGGCCGGCTTCTCTCGAAAACGCTCCAGGGAATGGGGATCGGGACGGATTCGCTTGTGATCACGCCCGACCGGCCGACTACGCGCAAAGTACGCGTAATTGCCCATCAACAGCAGATCGTTCGAGTAGATTATGAAGTGGATGAGCCCGCCGCCCCGCACGAAGAGCGGGCGATTCACGCGCGCATCGAAGAAGCGCGCAGTCGCGTCGACGGCATCATTCTATCGGATTACGGCAAGGGTGTCGTGACGGAAGAAACCATCCGCGCGGTCGCGAGGAGCGCTCCGGATTCCTACGTTGCCGTGGACCCCAAGGTAAAGCACTTCAGCCAGTACAGGGGCGTTTCCCTCGTCACCCCGAATCTGTCCGAAGCCGGTCTCGCGGCCGGAGAGGCGATCCGGGACGAACCTTCGCTTCTGCGCGCGGCGAGCCGTCTCCAGACGATGCTCCCCGGGACCACTCTGCTCATCACGCGCGGGGAAGACGGCATGTCGCTCTTCGAACCGGATCGCGACGCCGAGCACATTCCCACGGTGGCCCGGCGCGTCTTCGATGTCACCGGCGCCGGCGACACGGTGATCGCTACCTTCGCCCTCGCGATGACGGCGGGCGCCGAAGCGAAAGAAGCGGCGATGCTCGCGAACTATGCGGCGGGCCGTGTCATTCAGGAAGTCGGAGCGCATCCGATCGAGCGCGAAGAGCTGCGGAAGACGATCCGGGAGGCGCTCTCATGGGACGCCTGATCGACATCGAGGAACTGGGGGCGCTGCGCGAGACCTGGCGCGTGAACGGGGAGCGCACCGTATTCACGAACGGTTGCTTCGACCTCGTCCATGCGGGGCATCTTGCTCTGCTTCGCACGGCTCGCTCCTTCGGTGACCATGTCATCGTCGGGATCAATGAGGATGAATCCGTGGCGCGCCTCAAAGGGGAGGGACGTCCTCTTCTATCATTCGGCGACCGGGCGGAACTGCTGGCGGCACTGCAGCCGGTCGATTTCGTAGTCGGGTTTTCATCGGACACACCGCTTGCGCTTATTGAAGCGCTCGTTCCCGACGTGATCGTCAAGGGGGGCGACTACACGGTAGACACGGTCGTCGGCGCCGAAATCGTGCAGCGCGCGGGCGGACGTGTCGAGATCGTGCCGCTCGTTGCCGGGCGCTCGACGAGCGATCTCATAGAGCGCATCGTGCGTCACTACGGCCATGCGGGCTAGCTTCCTCCTCATTGTTCTCACGTTTCTCTACCTCGGCAATCTGTTCGTGGTTGCGCGCTATCGCCCGTGGCGTTCGCCCGCGGCGGAGCTGGTCGATGACGGTCTCGTGCTTGCCGGCGCTCTGCACATGCACACGCGTTACTCCGACGGATCAGGCGACACGCAGAGTCTGGCGCGCGCCGCGTCGAAAGCCGGTCTCGATTTCATCGTCATCACCGATCACAACACGCACGCCGGGTATGACGAAGCAGGCTATTACGGCGACGTTCTCGTTCTCGTCGGCGAAGAGCGAACGACCGACGCGGGCCACATGCTTGTGATCGGCGCCCGTGTAGAAGGGGGACGTGATCCCGGGACAGTGGCGCGCCTGACTGCGCAGGGCGGGGGGATTGCGGCCATCGCGCATCCGTATGGTCGCAGGAGCTGGGAGGGACCGGTTCCGGAGGACGTCCGCGCGTACGAAGTCGTGAATGCCGACAACGAATGGCGCGACGAATCGCCCTTGACTCTGCTCTCTTCGCTCGCGGCGCTTCCCGTGCTGCGGGACGCTCCGTGGAACCGGATGATCGCGCGCGACGACAGGGCGTGGGCCACGTTCGACTCGCTCTCGATTCTTCGCACGCTGGTTCCGCTCGCGAGCGTCGACGCGCACGCGGCCATCGAGATCGGCTTCGGAAAGCTGCTCCCGTTTCCGGGGTACGAAAGTCTCTTCCGGGGGATTCGAACGCATGTCTCTCTCGCGTCTCCCCGCACGGGAGACTTCGAAACAGACCGCGCGCTTCTGCTCGCGGCGCTGCAGGAGGGGCGCGTTCATCTGGCGTACGACGGCCTCGGCGAAACCACCGGATTCCGATTCGCAGCCACGCCCGACAGCACGGGCCTCACGCTTTCCGTACCGTTTGCGAAGGAAGTGATCACCCGCCTCTATCGCGACGGCGCTCTCTGGCGCGAAGTCGAGGGAGGCTGGCACGGGGCCGCGCCTCCGGGCCTGTATCGGGCCGAGGTTTACCAGGAGCGCACACGTCTGATTCCGTGGATCTACAGCGGGCCTGTCCGGATCGGGGAATCCCTTCCGCGGCCATGACGGAACTGGTATACTCCGCGCCTGTGTCCGAATTCTACGGTCTCCCGCCCGAAGCGCGGCCGGGACCTTCCAGTCATCCGATTCCAACGGAGTTGTCAGTATGAAGATTCACGAGTACCAGGCGAAGGAGATCTTCGCTTCGTACGGCATTCCCGTCCCTCCGGGCGAAGTCGTCACGACGGCGTCCGAAGCGGCCGCCGTGGCGCGCAAGATCGACGGCCCGGTTGTCGTAAAGGCGCAGGTTCACGTGGGGGGCCGCGGCAAGGCAGGCGGTGTCAAGCTTGTCGAAAAGCCGTCCGACGTCGAAGCCGTCGCCGATCAGATTCTCGGGATGGACATCAAAGGCCTCACGGTCAGGAAAGTTCTCGTTACGAGCGCGGTCGAAATCGAAACCGAAGCGTATGTGGGCCTCCTTCTCGACCGCGCGTCGAAGCGCATCACGTATCTCGTGAGCGCCGCAGGCGGTGTCGACATCGAAGAAGTGGCGGAGAAAACGCCCGAGCTTATTCACAAGCTCACGATCGACCCCGTTGTCGGCTTCCGCCCGTTCCACGCGCGCTGGCTCGCGACGAAACTCTACAAGGATCCGGCGCAGGTGAAAGCCGCGACCGGCATCATCTTCAATCTCTATCGCGCGTTCATGGGAACGGACTCTTCGCTCGCGGAGATCAACCCGCTCGTGACGCTCCCGAGCGGCGAGGTGCTCGCGATCGACGCCAAGCTGAACGCGGACGATAACGCGCTCTTCCGCCAGCCCAAAGTCGAAGAGATGCGTGACCTCGACGCCGAAACCGATGCCGAGATTCTGGCGCGCGAAAAGGGACTTTCCTACGTTCCGCTCGACGGCGAAATCGGCTGCGTCGTGAACGGCGCCGGCCTCGCGATGGCTACGATGGACGTGATCAAGCACTATGGCGGCGAGCCGGCCAACTTCCTCGACATCGGCGGCAGTTCCAACCCGGAGAAAGTCGTGGCGGCGCTCGACATCATCACGTCGGACTCGAAAGTGAAGGGGATCCTGTTCAATATCTTCGGCGGCATTACGCGATGCGACGACGTGGCGAACGGCATCAAGGCCGCGTTCGCGAAGAAGAAGCCGCAAGTCCCCATCGTGATTCGCCTGACCGGCACGAACGAGGATCTCGCGAAGGAAATTCTCGAAGCCGAAGGCTATCACGCACTGACCACGATGGACGAAGCCGTGAAGGCCATCATCGCAGAGTCGAAAGGAGCGGCCAGCTAACATGGCGATCCTTCTCCATAAAGAAAGCAAAGTCATCGTGCAGGGCATCACCGGCCGGGACGGTTCGTTCCACACGCGGGAGATGGTCGCGTACGGGACCCAGGTCGTCGGAGGCGTCACGCCCGGCAAGGGCGGACAGAACCTCGACGGCATCCCGATCTTCGATACCGTGAGGGGCGCGGTCGATGCAACGGGGGCCGACATTTCCGTCATCTTCGTGCCGCCCGCGTTTTCGACCGAGGCGCTCTACGAAGCGATCGACGGCGGCGTCGGCCTCGTGATCTGCATCACGGAAGGCGTTCCGGCGAACGATATGATCGGTGTGTACGACATCGCGAAGGCGAAAGGCGTCCGCCTCATCGGCCCGAACTGCCCCGGGCTCATCTCGCCCGGGAAGTCGAAAGTGGGCATCCTGCCGGGGCAGATTCACACGCCGGGGCGCGTGGGCGTCATTTCGCGCAGCGGAACGCTTACGTATGAAGTCGTGCATACGCTGACCGCCCGCGGGATCGGCCAGTCCACGTGCATCGGAATCGGGGGCGATCCCATCGTGGGCTCGAACTACCTCGACCTCCTCGCCCTTTTCCAGGAGGACGACGAAACGGATGCGGTCGTGCTGATCGGCGAGATCGGCGGTACGGACGAAGAAGAGGCCGCCGAATGGATACGCAAGAACTTCAGTAAGCCGGTGGTGTCGTTCATCGCCGGACAGACGGCCCCTCCGGGCAAACGGATGGGCCACGCCGGCGCGATTATCGCCGGCGGCAAGGGAACGGCGGAAGACAAGATGGCCGCACTCGAAAAAGCGGGTGTTCCGGTCGCGAAGATTCCGTCTGAAATCGGACCTTTGATGCAGGAAGCTTTAGGAGGATAGGCAGGAATGTCGCAGAGAACACTTCTCATGGTGAAGCCGGACGCTACGAAGAAAGGCAACACCGGAGAGATTATCAAACGGCTCGAGGGGGCGGGGTTCAAACTCCTCGCGCTCCGTTCGCTTCGCCTTTCACAGGCGGAAGGAGAGTCGTTCTACGGAGTCCATCGCGAGCGCCCGTTCTTCGGCGAGCTCGTGGAATACATCACGTCGGGCATGGTCGTTCCGATGGTGCTCGAAAAGAAGGACGCGATCGCGACCCTTCGCGATTTCATCGGCGCCACGAACCCGGCCGAAGCGAAGGCCGGTTCGATTCGCGCGGACCTGGGAGAGGACATTCAGCACAATGCCGTGCACTCTTCCGACGCGCCGGAGACCGCCGTTCGTGAAATCGGTTTCTTCTTTACCGAGAAAGATCTCGTCTAGCCCGGCGGGGGGGGAAGTGTGTCGAAACGGATCCTGATCGTTTCGTATTATTTCCCCCCCCTCGGCGGCGTCGGCGTGTTCCGCGCGCTGAAACTGGCCCGCCATCTTCCCGATCTCGGCTGGGAAACGCACGTTCTCACGCTCGAGCCTCCGCAGTACTACTGTATCGACCACACGCTCCTCGACCAGATCCCCGAGTCCGTGACCGTGCATCGATCGGAGTCACTCGATCCGTTCCGGCTTTATCGCCGGATCAAGGGAGGCGAGGTCGCGTCTGTCGAAGACGCCACCGCAAGTGACCCCCTGTTCGGGGCCCTCACGCGCTTCGCGAAGTCCGTCAACACGTGGCTCTTCGTACCGGACAACAAGGTAGGGTGGAGGGGCCCGGCTGCCAGGCTCGGAACCCGTATCGTGCGCGAGCGCGCGATCGATCTCGTCTACACGATCAACGTTCCCCAGACTTCGCACCTGATCGGACGCGACATTCGGAAACGGACGGGCGTGTCCTGGGTGGCGGACTTTCGCGATGCCTGGACCGCGAACCCGGATCTCGTGCCGCCGACGCCGTTTCACAAAGCGCGCCAGACCGCGCTCGAACGGGATGTGCTCGATCGCGCGGACGCCGTAACCGCCGTCAACGACACGATCCGCGACCTGCTCGCGGACTCGCTCGGTCATGATCGCGAGAAGTTCCTGACCATACACAACGGTTTCGACCCCGACGACTTCGGCACGAAGGGGCCCGTCACCGAGCGCGAGAATCGCGATGATCGCTTCACGATGGTTTTTGTCGGTACCTTTCACAAGCGAACCGATCCTCGGCTTCTACTGCGCCCCTACGCGAACGCGATCCGCTCGGGCCGGATCGAGACCCGGACTTCGCGCCTTGTCGTCGTGGGAGCACAGAGCGCCCGCACGCGCGAGGCGGTAAGCGAGCTCGGTCTCGGCGATCATGTCGACTTCACGGGATTCCTCGCGCACCGGGCCTCCGTGCGCTGGATGGAGCGCGCCGATCTCGTTCTCCAGCTGATTGCAGAAGGCCCGGGCGCCGAGCAGATCGTATCGGGCAAGCTCTATGAATACCTCGCGGCCCGTACACCGGTACTCACGATCGGGCCACCGGGCGAAGCGAGAACTCTCGTCGACCGTCTCGGTGTCGGCTCCCACGCGGATGTCGGGGACCCGGCCGCCATTGAAAACGCCCTCGTGTCCCTGGCCGAATCCCATCGCTCCGGCGGTATTCCCTACGCCCCCGACACGGCCGCAATCGCGGCACTGTCCTTCCCTGAGCAAACTGCGCTGCTTTCCTCGCATTTTGATCGAATTCTGGCTGAAAAGCGCTAAATCCGGCCGCGGTGGCTGCCGATACGTCAGATGTCGGCTGAAACTGCCAGGTCGTGGCGGACGAACGGGTTCCGGTCTTCTATCCGCCCCGCTGAACTCGTCCCTCGCGCCGGCACAACTGTTAACGAAAGGAATCAGCCACCATGAACAAGACGCAGCTCATCAACTGGGTCGCTCGTCAGACCAAGCTGAACAAATCCGAAGCGGCCAATGCCGTCAACTGCACACTCACGGGCATCATGAAGGGCTCGAAGTCGCGCGACGGCGCTCGCCTCGCCGGTTTCGGCAGCTTCAAGTGCACGGCCGAGAAGACGCGCACGTACAATCGCCGCACGAAACGCTACACGTGGAAAGCCGGCACGAAGAACGTGCAGTTTTCCCCGAACAAGAGCTATCGCGACTTCGTCAACTAGGACGAACGTATCGATCGAAGAGGCGCTTCTCCGCAGGGAGGGGCGCCTTTTTTCGTTTCTGCAAAGGTTTGACACCAAACTGCCGCTTCCCTATACTGCGCCGTGATTTACAAGAGCCGATCCCTCCCCCTCAAGAATCGGAAACTACATGCCGGTATCGGACATCTTTCTGTCGGGCGCCACGGAGCGCAGCGTCGGTTCCCTGATCACGGGGTCGGGCCCCGTCGCCAAATTCATTCTGCTGATTCTGCTGTTTCTGTCGGTGCTTTGCTGGGCCGTCATCATCATGAAGTCGATCCGATACGCGCGACTGCGCAAGGCGTCGGCCGCGTTCTGGGCGACGTATCATTCGGACGGGCGTCTCATTCAATCGCTGCACGACTGTTCCGAACCGCGCCACGCGAACACGCCGTTGCAGAACCTGCTCTTTGCCGGCCTCGCGCGCGGCTACGGCATCGGTTCGAAGCCGACGATCGCGGACTGGGAGGTCGTGGAGAAGGCGGGTCGGCTCAGCCACGGCCACGCGGACAGAATCGAACGCGCGGTCGATCGCCAGGCTCTCCTTGAAATGGAAACCCTCGAGAGCTGGCTTCCCGTCCTCGCCACGACCGCGAACGTCTCCCCGTTTTTCGGACTCTTCGGCACGGTCTGGGGCGTGATGGGGGCGTTTCTTTCGATGGGGTCGAAGGGATCCGCGAACCTCGCGGTTGTCGGGCCCGGAATCGCGGAAGCGCTTATCACGACTCTCGCCGGCCTTGCCGCCGCGATCCCCGCGGTGATCGCCTACAATCACTTCCTCGGCATCATCCGCACGATCCAGACCGATCTCGAACGCTTCCGATCCTCTCTCACCGACCGCCTCACCCGGAGGACGAGTGATGAGAAGGCCTGAGTACCGACCGCTCGACCAGGTCAACGTCACGTCCCTCGTCGATGTCACTCTCGTGCTCCTGATCGTGTTCATGCTGACCGCGCCGCTCATGCAGGAGGGGCTTGAAATCGATCTTCCGAAGGCGAAGGTGGAGGGCATCGACATGTCCGATTCGTGGATCGTCACGGTCGGGGCGCAGGGCGAAGTCTTTCTGAACGAACGGAAAGTGGAACTCGACCAGCTCGGCGGTTTGATAGAAGCACGGCTCGTTACCGGGGGCGAAAAAGAGATCTTCATCCGGGGCGACACAGACGCGAACTACGGAACCGTGGTCCGCGTGATCGGCATCATCAAGGAGGCGGGTGTGGAACAGGTCGGGCTCGTCGCGCAATCCGAGGAGTTCGGCGTTGCAGGTCCATGACCGCATCGGCCCCTATGTCGCGGTATCGGTCATCGTCCATCTGATCGCGTCGGGAATCTACGCCTTCTCGTTTCAGTCGAAGCCCATCGCGATCCCGCGAACCCCCATGGTACAGCACGTGAATCTCGTCGAATGGGAAGCGCCGACCCCCACGCCTGATCCCGTCATCCAGGAAGCGCCGCGCGAGGAACCGGAGGTCGTCGAACCCGAAGTCGAGGCCGAGCCGGAGATCGTACCCGTGCAGGAAGAGACGAAGCCTGTCGAACGCATTCCCGAAACGATCCGGCCGCAGGACGAGAAGAAAGACCCCCCGGAAGAAGAAAAGAAGCCGGAGAAGAAACCGGAACAGGTCAAGCCGAAGCCCGCGAAGCCCGAGGTCAAGAAGGAACCGGTCGTGGAAAAGCCCGCACAGCCGACAGTAACGGCGTCCGGCCCGGTATCGGTTGAAATCGAAAACTTCGCTTTCTCCTATTATCTCGCGATCATCGAGTCCAAAGTGGGCGGCCGGTGGTCGCCGCCTCGCGGCATCGTCGGAAGCGAGCGGCCGCACGTCATCATCCGGTTCGACGTGATGCATGACGGAAAGATCGCCGGCGCAGAGATCACGCGGTCATCGGGAATCTCGTTTTTCGACCTTTCCGCGATGCGCGCCGTTCAGGACGCGAATCCGCTTCCCCCTCTGCCCAAGGGTTACGAGGATGATCGTTTACAAGTGAATTATATTTTCCGGTACGAGGGTTAGCATGATTCGTTCTCTGTTCATTCTATTGCTCCTGCTGCCTTCCATGGCCGTGGCGCAGGTCACGATCGAGTCGGTCAAAGGCGGTCGCCAGAAGATTCCGATTCTGATGCGTGCGTTTCAGGGACCGGACGAAGTGCGGGGGGAGATGCAGAAAGTCGTGCAGGCCGACCTCGGCTTCACGGGATTTTTCGAGCTCGTCGACGCCCGTACTCTCGACTCCACGCGCGCCCGCGCGGCAATCTCGGCCGTCATCGAAGACGAGGGCGGTGCCCTCCACGGCTCGATCATGGATCCCGCGCAGGGAGTCGAGATCGCGTCGTACGACTACAAGATCATCAACAACGATTTCCGGGATGCCGCCCATCGTTTCAGCGACGACATCGTATATATCCTGTCAGGTTCGCCCGGGCTGGCCCGCACGAAGATACTCTTCGTCGGCGACGAATCGGGAGGCGCCAAGGGCCTGTACACGGTCGACTGGGACGGGGAGAATATCCGCACGGTACTGAGCGACGGGTTCCTGAACCTGACGCCTGCCTGGGCGCCGGACGGCGCGAAAGTGCTGTTCACGTCCTATCGGGCCGACAACCCCGATCTTTACTGGCTGGACATCCGTTCGGGTGAGGGGGGCGTCGTGAGCAACTACCCGGGGCTCAATACGGCGCCGGCCTGGTCGCCCGACGGCAAGAAGGTCGCGTTCGTGATCTCCAAAGGGAGCAACTCGGACATCTACATCATGAATCGCGACGGGAGCAAGCTGAAGCGGATCACCCACAGTCCCGCGATCGACACCGATCCCACCTGGGCGCCGTCGGGGCGCCAGATCGCATTTACGTCGGACCGGTCGGGGTCCCCGCAGATCTACCGCATGAACGTGGACGGCTCCGACGTCCAGCGCCTCTCTTTCGACAAGTCGTACAACGCCTCACCGGTCTGGTCGCCTGACGGTGAGAGGATCGCTTTCGTGACGCGGGAGGAGGGCGGCTTCCAGATCCGCGTTCTTGACCTGACTGATCAGGAATCGTATCTTCTTACGGTTCAAAGCGGGAACAACGAAGACCCTGCATGGTCGCCTGACGGCCGTTATCTTGTCTTTTCGTCAACGCGCACGGGCGCCCGGCGTCTGCATGTCATGGACGCCGATGGAACGAACGTACGAACATTGACTCCGGGGAACTTCGGCGCTGCGTCGCCGTGCTGGTCACCTCGGACGAAGTCACAATGAACGAAGCAAAAGGAAGGGCTGATATGAAGCGTAGAAGCTCAGCAGCGGTTCTGTTTCTCTCCATTGTATTCTTATGGGGTTCGGGTTGCGGAGACGCGAACAAGGAGTTGCTCGACGGTGATCTGACCGGCGGGGATTCGACGAACGTATCAGATTCCAATACGCGAACGAGCGGGATTCCGGCCGACACGGGCAACGATCCGAAGATCAAGCCGGCGGGCGAGTATGCGGATTACGCGTTCATGCGCATTCAGTACGATTTCGATCAGTACCGCCTGACCCCGGGCAGCCGCGCAACGCTCACCGAGCATGCGAAAGTGCTGATGGCGAATCCGATGTGGAGCGTTGTGGTCGAAGGCCATTGCGATGAGCGCGGGACGGTCGAGTACAACCTCGCGCTCGGCGAGAAACGCGCCGACTCCGCGCGCAATTTTCTCGTGCAGTACGGCGTGAGCGGTGACCGCGTGCGCACGATTTCCTACGGCAAGGAACGCCCCCTCGTATCGCAGAGCAATGAAAGCGCCTGGGCCCAGAACCGTCGCGCCGAATTCCGTGTGACGAAGTGATCCAGCGCAATCGCGTTCTCGTTCTTCTGTTTCTGCTCCTGCCGCTGACCAGTGGTTGCTGGGTGCAGAAATGGGCGCGTGGTCCGATTACGGTCGACGAGAACGCATTAACGCTGAGCGAAATCCAGGCCGAGCAGGCCGCACTCGACACGCGTCTCGCGAAGCTCGAGACGGTGGCCGAAGAACAGACAGGAATCCTCCGTGCGATCCGCGCGGAGGGTTCGCTCTCCAGTGATGAGATCTCCGGCAGCCAGGTTGCCGTTCGCCAGCTCTATGAAGACCTGCGCGTGCAGATGGAGTCGATCCAGTCGAGCATCGACCGGATCAGGCTGGCCCAGACACGTTCCGGCGCGGCAGTCACCCCCACGGGCGAGGGTGCGGCCGATGACCCGTCGCAAGGGGGGGGCTCGACGACGGATATCGATCCGCAGCCTCTTTACAACGCCGCCTATCTCGACCTGATCCGGGGCAACTACGCGACATCCCTGATCGGATTTCAAGCCTATCTCGACGCCTACCCCAATGGCGCCCAGTCCGACGACGCGCTCTACTGGATCGGCGAGTGCCATGTCGCGGAGAAGCGCCCGGCCGAAGCGCTGCTCTATTTCCGTCGCGTGGAAGAAGAATTCCCGGAGTCCCCGCGTGTTCCGGCAGCCCTTCTGAAAAAGGGGGAAGCGCACAGGAGTCTCGGGCAGACGGCGGAAGCGCGCAAGGTCTGGTCGCGGCTTCGCGAGAAGTATCCCCGATCGGATGAAGCGCCCCTCGCCGAGCAGAATCTCCAGCAGCTCGCGACCGGGCAGGCGCGGTGATCGAAGTTCGCCAGGTGAATCGGAGCTTCGGCGCGATTCCCGCGGTGCGCGATCTTACGTTCACGATTCCCGCCGGGGAGATCGCGGTCTTTCTCGGCCCGAACGGCGCCGGCAAGTCGACCACGCTTCGCATGCTGATCGGCTTTCTTCCTCCTTCGAGCGGCGAAATCGAGATCAACGGATCGCGCGTGCGGACGAACCACACGCAGGAAAGCGCGCTGCTCGGGTACATGCCGGAACGAATTCCCCTCTATGATGAAATGCGCGTGCGGGATTACCTGCGCTTCGTGTCGGCGATGAAGGGCATCGCGCCGGGTGCGCGCGATGGCGCCATCCTCTCCGTTACGAAGCGATGCGGCGCGACCGAAGTTCTGGGGCGACGGATCGCGAACCTGTCGCGCGGATACAGGCAGCGCGTCGGCCTCTCACAGGCGCTGCTCGGCGATCCTCCCGTGCTCGTTCTCGACGAACCCACCGGAGGCCTCGATCCGGAGCAGGCCGTGGAGTTTCGGGATATCATTCGCTCCCTTCGCGGGAAGCATACGGTGCTGCTTTCGACGCACCTCCTTGACGAAGCCGCCCGACTTGCCGACCGGATCCTGATCCTGCACGAAGGGCGTCTTTGCGCGAACGATACGGTGGACAATCTCGCGGGAAGGGCAGGAAACGCCTCGTCGCTTTCGATCGTGGCCCGCGGGTTGACGCCTGTGGATCTGGCGGCAATCGAATCGATTGCGGGCGTCCGCTCGGTCCGGATCGATCGCGAGGGAGAGCAAGTGTTCTTTACGGTGGAAACGATCGAAAGTGCGGACCCGGGCGCCGAGATCGCGCGCTGGATTGTGAATCGGGGAGGGGAGCTGATCCGCCTTGCGCGGGAAGCCCCGAGCCTGGAATCGATCTACCTCGCGCTGACCGCGGGCCGCGGCGCCGGTCGTGACGAAGAAAATCCCCCCGCGGCGGATGCCGTTCACTGAGCGAGATTGGAGCGGCCGTGCGGACCGTTCTTGCAAGAGAACTGTATGAATACTTTCGGTCGCCCACGGCCTACGTCGTCGGCGCGATCTATCTTCTGCTGGCCGGCTATTTCTTTACGACTCATCTATCCGCGTATCACCTGATTTCTTTCCGGTCCTTTTCTTCGCTCGGCCCCCCGGGTGATCTCAGGATCTCGCTCGGAATTCTTCGCCCGTTTTTCGAGAATCTCAGTTTCCTCGGACTCCTCGTCGTTCCCTTTCTCACGATGCGCACGATTGCCGAGGAGAAGAGAAGTCGGAGCGTCGAGCTCCTGTTCTCCTTTCCTGTTTCGGCCCGCGCCGTACTGCACGGTAAGTTTCTCGCTGCCTGGATCTTTCTGGCCGTGATCACGGCTCCGACCCTCTTCCTGCTGATCGCGCTCGGGACGCTGGCGCCTGCCGATCCGGGTGTCGTGCTCTGCGGCTACCTCGGCCTGCTGGCGGTGGGCGGCGCGTACGTCGGGATCGGAATCCTGATTTCCTGTCTGACCTCGAGTTCACTGGTCGCGGCGGTGGCAACCTTCGGCGTTCTTCTGCTCGTATGGACGATCGGATGGTCTTCGGCGATCGCGGGACCGACATGGGGGCCCCTGCTGCAGAGCATTTCATTCCTAGACAGGTACACGGGGCTCGCCCAGGGGCGTCTCGCATGGGGCGATCTCGCGTTCTTCGTGGTCACGGGCATACTCGCGCTCTCCTGGGCCGACTGCGTCGTGCACTCCACGCGATGGAGGGTCGACCGATGACTCCTCTCGTGCGTGCCATGCTCCTGTCCATCGCGGGGATCGCGCTGGTCGCGTTTCTGGACCGCAGCGGGGGCGTGCTCGATCTGACACGCGAATCGGCGCACACGCTCTCTGTGGGCTCGGAGCGCGTTGTGCAGGCGCTGCCGGAACCCGTCGACGTAATCGCTTTCTATCGTCCCGACGATCCCCGCACGAGCAGAATCGAGAGGCTTCTCCAGAAGTATGCCGACGCGTCCCCGTCCTTTCGCTATCGCATCATCGATCCGGATCTCTCCCCCGGCGAGGCTGCGCGCTATGACGTCACCGTGTACGGAACGATCGTGCTCGAGTCCGGGCCTCGCCGGCGCACGGTGCCGAGTCGGAGCGAGAACGCGATCACGACGGCGCTCCTGCTCCTGTTCGACGATCGGCCACGTACGGTGCGTGTGGACGAAAGCTACGGCGGGCGAGGGGTGTCGAATACGGCGGACGACGGCCTCAGCATCGCTGCGGAGGCGATGCGGACTTCCGGATTTCGAGTCGAACCCTTTCTGATGGCCGCGTCGCCGCAGGTTCCGGTCGACACGGATGTGCTCGTAATCGCGGGACCCCGGATCCCGATTCCGCGTCCCGCACAGGATTCACTCGAGAGCTACGTGCGCGCGGGCGGGCGCCTGCTCCTTCTGTTCGATCCGGAAACGAACGGGGAGACGGTCGCGTTCGTGAGACGCTTCGGGATCGATGCCGGCGCCGGTGTCGTCGTTGATCCGGGGGCGGCGCTCTACGGGGGCGATATGCAGACCCCTGTTGTTGCAAGTTACGATCTTCACGACGCGACGCGCGGCCTGGCCGGCGCTTCCGTATTTCCGCGTGCGCGAGCGCTCTCCCTTTTCGAACGGGGCCGCGGAGCGGATGAAGTGCGCTCGCTGATTACGACCGGCGATGATGCCTGGGCCGAAAGCGATGTCGCGCTTCTCATGAAGAGCGGAAAAGCAGTGTTCTCCGAAGCCGCCGATGTGAAGGGGCCGCTGGCTCTCGCGATGTCCGCATCCGTTGCGTCCGAATCCGGGAAGCGCGGGCGCGTGATCGTGTTCGGCGATTCCGACTGGGTGTCGAACCGTTATTTCGCGCAGGGCGCTCACGCGAAACTACTGCTGAACGCGGTCAAATATCTGGGATGGGAAGGCGCGGCGCTCGGACTGGCACTCGGCGAAACGACATCCGAACCGTTGCTGCTTTCGCGCCCCCAGGGACGGTTCTTCTTCTGGTTCGGAAGCGCCGTTCTTCCCGGGATCTGGGCGGCACTGGGTTTCCTGTTCGTTTCCCGCTGGAGGCGAAACGGATGAGGCGTGCACTGCCGTCGCTCCTGTCCGTCGCGATGATCGCGCCGCTTCTCCTGACCGGCTGTGCGGCGCCGGAAGAGAAAGAGCCCGCGCTTCTCTTCCCCTCGGCTTCCGCGCTTCCTGACAGCTTCGTGATTCGAAACGAGTCACTCGACTTCCACGCCGTCCCGCGATCCGGCGCGCTCTGGATGACCCGACCGATCGAAGACTGGGCCGACGTGCAGCGCACGGGGACTCTTCTGCTCGTCGCGCGGGCGGGGATTCGTGTCCGTGTTGTCGCGGACGATGTCGACGACTGGAGCGAGTACGGCCTCGCCTCGCCGCAGGCGGTCATCCGAGTCGGCGAAGAGTCACTGGCGCTCGGCAGCATGAATCGAACGCGGGACGGGATCTTCGCGCGTTCCCCGGCGCTCGATCCGCGTCTCTCCCTCGTCGGAACACCGTTCGCCGCATTTACCACGCTCACGCTCGACCAGGTTCGTGATCGCCACGCCCTTCGATTCCCGATTCGCGCCCTGCAGTCCATCGTGATCGTGGATGAGGCCGGGCCACGCTCGGCGCAGCGCGAAGGAGAGCGATGGAGCGTGCGGGAGAGCGGTGTACGCGCGAACGGGCAATCCATCTGGCGCATCGCGTTCCATCTTCTCGACGGAACGATTCACTCGTTCGGGGATCTCGACGCGGCCCTGCGCGATACCACGATGATCGTCGAACTCGCATGGGGCGACGGGGAGTCCGGACGCGTTTCGTTCGGTGCGCCGCTTCCCGGTACGGCTCTCGTATCCGCCGCGTCAAGCGACCGTCCCGGGATTTTCCATCTTCCCGGCCGGGTTCTCGATTCCGTCCGTGTTCACGCGGCGCCCCTGTACGATGCGCGGCTGTTCTCGACACCCGCAATGCGGGCGGATCAGGTGAGGCTGCGCGAGGGGGAGCGGACCGTGACACTGGTTCGGCGCGACGACGGCTGGCGGCGTGATCGCGCAACCGGTCCCGCACTGCCGGGATCCGCGGCGCGCGCGTTTCTGCGCAATCTCGATTCGATCCGGCTCGAGGGGGTCGTTCCCGTTCCGATTGCGGGGACGTTTCATGAGGGCGGCTGGAGGATCGAAGTGGGAGACGAAGGGATCACGATTGACGGGACGAACGATGGTCTGGTGCTGGTGAGACGCGACGGGGAAGAGGGTGTTCTGTCTCTGGCGCCGGGACACTGGAAAACACTCGAGGCGCAGGCCCGCACGCTGCTGGAGCAATAGAGAAGGCCCGGGCATTGCTTACCCGGGCCTTCATCAAATCATCTGAGAACGATCTAGAGCGCTTCTTTGAACGACTTGCCCGCTTTGAAACGGACGTTCTTGCTCGCCTTGATCTTGATGCTCTCACCCGTCTGCGGGTTGCGGCCCATGCGCGCTTTGCGCTTGGAAACGCCGAAGCTTCCGAAACCGGCAAGCTGTACGCCGTCCGCTTTCTTGGTGGCTTTCTTGATCGTTTCGAAGGTGTAGTCGATGATTTCGCGCGCCTGACGCTGCGAGATATCGGCCTTCTTCGCTACTGCAGTGATCAGATCTCCCTTGTTCACGGTTCACCCCCTGTGGGTTAAAGGTTTATGGTTCGAAAACCGCGCTGAAAGTAGCTTTGGTAAAGGGGCCTGTCAACAAAAAAACCGAAAAAACCCTGAGTTTCTCGCTTTTTTTGCACATCGTGTTTCGGAATCCCTTGCGGGCGCTGTCATGCCGGGGCATCAAAAAATCAAAAAACGGGGCCTCGCCTGTCCTGGCGAGACCCCGTTTCCAATCGAAATCATCGTGCGGAATCTAGCGCGCCGCTTCCGCTTTCTCCACTTCCTTCAGATACTTGTCGAGCGCCGCAGCCTGCTCCCCGGCGGCTTTGCGGCCCTTGAACTTCGTGTCCTGCGCCGCTGCCTTGTAATGCTCGAGCGCCTTGGCGTCCTGGTATGACTGCTGGTAGTAGATCGCGAGCTGGTAGTGCGAACTCCCGTGTTTCTGGTTCCGCTCCAGCACGCCGAGATACTCCGCTTCGGCTTCCTTCATCTGCTTCTGGCTCCGATGGATCTCCGCCGAATAGAAGTACGGGCGATAGTCATCGGGCTTCAGTTGCTTCGCCTTGTTGAGATGGCTGAGAGCCAGCTGATTCTTGCCGAGCTGCTGATAGATGAGGCCCAGATCCGTCTGGATCGAGAACAGAGTCGACTTGTCCTTACCCTGAGCGATGTACTGGTCGTAGTACTTGATGGCTTCGTCGAACTTCTTGCTGGCCTTGCCGTCGTCGTATTCGATCCGGCCGAGCCTGTAAAGCGCGATCAGATGCGCGTCGGGCTCGAGCGTAAGACCCTTCTTGTATTCGGTCTTCGCCTTCGTGGTCTTCTTCGTCTTGTAATAGAGATCACCGAGAGCGTAGTGCACCTGGGCGTTCCCCGGCTGCAGTTTGACAGCCTCGGTCAGATGCGTCTGTGCATCCGCGTACTTCTTGGCGCGCAGAAAGTAGTCGCCTGCGCCGAGCCTGGCGTCGAAGTTGTCCTTGTCGAGGAACTCGATCACCGTCAGATAGTTCTTTTTGACGGTGGCCCAGTCTTCGAGTTTCTCCGCGGCTTTCGCGCCGCCGATCCAAGCGTCGACGTACTCGCCGTCTTCGGTCGTGGCTGCCTGAAACTTGGCAAGGGCTCCTTTGTAGTCCGCTTTCTTGAGAAGCGCGTTCCCTTCGGTCGTCAGCGATTTCGCATCGGCGAACGCCTGCCCTGTCATGATAAGCAGCGCAAACGCAAGCACGGCGCATGTAGATACAATGCCTTTGATTCTCATAAAGTTATCCTCCGTATCGAGATAGGGATACTGGCAGGACCCTAGCAATGATACCCCGCAGGTGTCAAGAAAGGTCCCTCGCGGGAAATACGCGTATATTGCGTCTTCTCAAGGAGTTGACAGGTTCGTAACCCTTTGGTAAGCATAGATCGTACAAAGGAGACGATGTTGCGTTTCTTCAGAAAACAATACGAGGGACTGCTGCTCACCGCCGCGGTCGTGGCAATGGCGGGTCCCGCTCTCGTCTTCGCAGCAAGCGACCAGGTCGGCACACGTGCCTATCCGTTCCTGCGGATCCCAGTGGATGCGCGGGCCGTCGGCATGGGCGGGGCGGCGACGTCGACCGCGCGGGGACCCTTCGCGCTCGAATGGAATCCCGCCGGCGCGGCGTCCGTCAACCGGCCGACCATCGGAACGTCCTACCTCGACTATGTGCTGAGCGGCGTGCATTCCGGCGCTGTCTATTTCCTGCAACCCGCGGGAAACAGGGGATCGTACGGATTCATGATCCGCTACTTCCGCGCGGGCGACATTCAGGAAACGACACAGGAAAATCCGACGGGGGAGGGACTCCCCACTTTTCAGTCGACGGACATCGTCGCGAAAGCCGCGTTCGCCTACCGGTTGACTCCTGACCTCTACGCAGGCATGTCGGTCGGGGTCATTTCCGGCGGCATCGCCGACGCCAGCAGCTTCGGCATTACGAGCGACTACGGAGTGCTCTGGAAAGACGCGTGGCGAAAGCTGAACCTGGGCGGGGCCGTGCGGCATGCCGGCACCCAGACTTCGGCCTATGTCGCGGTTACGGATCCGCTTCCCGTGACCGTATCCGGCGGCGCTTCCTACGACTTCTTCGATCGCGTCCTCGTGGCCGTCGATTACGGCTGGAGTCTCGACTGGGAAGGCACTGTCGACATGGGAATCGAATGGGAGGCCGTTCCTGATTTCTTCCTCCGCGCCGGGCGCCAGTCGCGCATCGCCGATTACCAGGACTTTCAAAACGACGCCGGGCTCGCGGGACTCACCTTCGGCGCCGGGCTTCGCAAGGTTCGCAGTTATCAGGTCGACTACGGGTACGCTTCATTCGGCGAACTCGGCGGCACTCATCGCATCTCTCTCGTACTGGAGATTCAGTAGGCGATGCGCGTTCTCATCGTGGGCAGCGGGGGGCGGGAACACGCGATCGCGGCTCATCTCGCGAAGTCGCCCCGCGTGGATTGCATTTTTGCGGCGCCCGGCCGCGCCGGATTCGGCCCCGAAGCGGAACCTGTGCCACTGGCCTCACTCTCTCCCGAAGATATTCTGCACACAGCGCGAAAAGTCTCCGCGGACCTCACCGTGATCGGGCCCGAGCAGCCGCTCGTGGCCGGCGCGGCCGATCTCCTTCGCAGTGAAAGCATGGCGGTGTTCGGTCCGGGGGCGGACGCGGCGATGCTCGAAGGCAGCAAGGAGTTTGCGAAGCAGGCGCTGCTCGAAGCGGGCGTTCCGACCGGTGATTTCCGCACGATCCGCGATCGGAACGACCTCGACCGCGCGCTCGCGGAAATCGGCCTTCCTGCTGCGATGAAAGCCGACGGCCTGGCTGCGGGCAAAGGTGTCGTGATCGTGCGCCACGGGCAGGAAGCGGACGAAGTGTTCCGCTCGTTCGTTCTCGACGGCAGTCTCGGCGAGGCGGGGCGTACGCTGCTGCTTGAGGAGTTTCTCGATGGCGAGGAGCTCTCGCTGTTCGCGCTCGTGGACGGAGATCGTTACGCCCTCTTTCCTACGGCCCGCGATTACAAGCGAATCGGAGATGGCGGAACGGGTGCGAACACGGGAGGCATGGGCGCCATCGTCCCGGTCCCCGAATGGACGGAAGGTCCGGCGGCAGAGCTGGGCGAAGTCGTCTTTCCGCCGCTGCTCCGGGAACTCGGGCGTCGCGGCATCCGTTACCAGGGCATCTTGTACGCCGGTCTCATCCTTACGGAAAACGGTCCGCGCGTTCTCGAGTTCAACTGCCGTTTCGGTGACCCGGAAGCGCAGGCGCTGCTGCCGCTGGTCGCGGAAGATCTGACCGAGCGCATGCTGGCCATCGCGCGCGGCTCCTGGATCGACGGTCCGATCGCGATGACGGGCGAGTCCGCCACGTGTCTCGTCCTTGCCGCCCCCGGCTATCCCGAAAGCGCGCAGACCGGCGGGGTGATCGAAGGGCTGGACGCTCCGAAGCGCCCGGGCGTTCATGTCTTTCACGCGGGTACGGAAAAGCGCGACGACAATTGGATCGTGGCAGGGGGCCGGGTCTTGAACGTGGTGGCCACCGCGGCCGATCCGGCGCGTGCCCGCGCGGCCGCGCACGACGCGGCTTCGACGATTCGCTTTCCGGGGGTGCAGCTCCGAACGGACATCGGACTCCCGGGCGTGCGGGGATGACGTGGACCGCCCGCTGAAACGATCGCTCCCCGCCCTCGATCCGCGATCCCATCCCCATGCGTATGATGAATTCCTCGCGGTCGTCAAAAGTGGCGGCCTGATCGCGTATCCGGCCGAGACGATGTACGGCCTCGGCGCCATCGGTCCCGACCGCGAGCACGAAGCCCGGGTGAACCTCCTGAAAGGTCGTCCCCCCGAGAGCCCCCTTATCTATCTGACCGACGGGTGGGCTCGCTGTTCCTCGG
Organism: Candidatus Eiseniibacteriota bacterium; assembly: GCA_029262235.1. GTDB lineage: Bacteria > Orphanbacterota > Orphanbacteria > Orphanbacterales > Orphanbacteraceae > JABDJQ01. The sequence goes on from JAJCZU010000002.1 coordinate 769,823, forward strand.
TCTGTGCGGACCCGGGCGGCACGGGGCGCGCTCTCGCCGCGCGATTCTGGCCCGGGCCACTGACGATCGTGCTCCCGCGAATCGACGGGGAGGGGACGATCGCATTCCGCCAGCCGCACCTGCCGTCTGTGCTTCGCTGGATTCACGATCTCGACGCCCTTCTCAGTTCGACGTCGGCGAACCGTTCCGGGGAGCCGCCCGCATTCACCGAAGCCGCTCTTCTAACCGCGTTCGAAACAGACCTGGACGCGATCGTGCTGGGCGGCGATTTCGCCTCCGGGGGGGCGCCGTCGACGATCGTCCGCGTGAACGATGACGGCTGCGAGATTCTCCGGGAAGGGGCCATCTCAGAAGGCATGATCCGCACCGCCTAACTCACCCATACGTAAAGATTTGGAGCACCCGCGGGCAGGCGATTCATCCCCGCGCGAAACTTGACATCGCGGCCGCCCTTGGATTACCTTGAGCTTCATATGAATGCCGAACCGGGCCATTCCATTCGGCGGCATGTTGTCTTCGTATGTACGGGGAATACGTGCCGAAGCCCTCTCGCGGAGGGCATTTTTCGGAAACAACTCCCCGCAAAGTGGAAAGAGATCGTACTCGTTTCCTCAGCCGGCGTTTCCGCATTTCCCGGAACTCCGGTGTCGCACCAGTCCGTTGCGGTTGCTGCCGAAAACGGCGTCGACCTGGCAGGCATGTCGGCGAATCGACTGGATGATGCGCTTCTCGATGCCACTCTCTATCTTGTGATGGAAGAGACGCATCGCCGGGCGCTGGTCACGCTCCATCCCGAGATCGCGGATCGGGTGTTTCTCTTGACCGATTTTCTGCCGCGTGACCATCCGCTTTACGCGAACGGGGTCCCGGACCCTTTTGGCGGCGCTCTGAACCGGTACCGCGAAACGTACCGCGCGATCGAAGAAGCGATCTCGAAGAGCTGGGTTGAAATCGAGCGTCGCCTGGAATCGGGCCCCGCTCTTCCTGAATAAAAAGGAGCAGTCAATGCCATACACTAAAAGCCAGAAAATCTGGATGAATGGTGAGTTTGTCGATTGGGACAAAGCCCAGGTGCACGTCCTGACGCACGCTCTTCACTACGGGTCCAGTGTATTCGAAGGAATGCGCTGTTACAAAACGAAGAACGGATCCGCCGTGTTTCGCCTCGCGGAACACATGGAACGTCTCGTGAACTCCGCCAAAATCTATAAGATGGCGCCTCAGTATTCCGTGACGGAACTCGTCGAAGCGGTCGAGGAAACGATTCGGAAGAACGAGATGGACGAGTGCTACGTGCGCCCGCTCGTTTACCGCGGCTTCGGTGATGTCGGGGTGAATCCGAAATCGTGTCCGATCGAGACGATGATCGCCGTCTGGGGCTGGGGCGCGTATCTCGGCGCGGGCGCCACGGAAGACGGCGTCGATGTCATGGTGTCGTCGTGGCAGCGCTTCGCCCCGAATACGCTTCCGGCCATGTCGAAATGCGCGGCGAACTACATGAACTCGCAGCTCGCGAAACTCGAGGCGATCGACGCCGGCTTCGTCGAGGGCATTCTTGTGAACACGAACGGCCACGTCTGCGAAGGCAGCGGCGAGAACATCTTCGTCGTCTGGCGGGACCAGATCATGACGCCGCCGCTTTCGTCCTCGATCCTGCCGGGTCTTACACGCGACTCGATTATCAAGCTCGCCAAGGACAAAGGCTACGATGTGGTCGAGCAGGAGCTCCCGCGCGAGCTGCTCTACGTGGCCGACGAAGTGTTCTTCACAGGCAGTGCCGCGGAAGTGACGCCGATCCGGTCGGTCGACCGGCATGTCGTGGGCGCAGGCAAACGCGGCCCCATCACGAAGGAACTGCAGGAGCACTTCTCGGGCATCACGTCCGGCGAACGGGAAGACGTGCACGGATGGCTTCATTACGTCACGAAAGTCGCCGTATGAAAATCGCGGTCGGTTCCGACCACGCCGGCTTTCCGATGAAGAAGCAAGTGGTCGCGATTCTGAAGTCACTGGGCCACGAGCTGGTCGACGTGGGCACGGACAGCGAGGAATCGACCGACTACCCCGACTACGCGCATGCCGTTACATGGAGCATGGCGACCGGGGAAACGGAGCGCGGCGTGCTGGCGTGCGGAAGCGGCATCGGCATGTCGATGGCCGCAAACCGGACGGACGGAATCCGCGCGGCCCTCGTCGAGGACAAGGAGACCGCCCGGCTCTCACGCGCGCACAACGACGCGAACGTGCTCGTCCTCCCGGGGCGATTTCTCGCGGACGACAAACTCCGCGAGATTATCGAAACATGGCTTTCGACAGAGTTTGAAGCCGGACGCCACACCCGTCGCATTCACAAGATCGACGACCCCGAGCCCGCCGCGAGCGAGCGCCTCGCGCCGCCGGGGCACGGCCATCATGTCTTTCTGCCGCACGCGGACCCTGCAATCGCGCACCTGATTCGCCAGGAACAGGATCGCCAGGAACATCAGATCGAGCTGATCGCGTCGGAAAACTTTACGAGCGAAGCGGTTCTCGAAGCGCTGGCGTCCGTTCTGAACAACAAATACGCGGAAGGGTACCCGGGGAAACGCTACTACGGTGGCTGCGAGTACGTGGACGAAGTCGAGGACATCGCGCGCGATCGTGTGAAGGAGCTCTTCGGCGCGGAGCATGCCAATGTGCAGCCGCATTCCGGATCCTCCGCCAACATAGCCGCGTACTTCGCCCTGCTGGAACATGGCGACACGATTCTCGGCATGAACCTTTCGCACGGCGGCCATCTCACGCACGGGCATCCCGTGAACTTTTCCGGACGCTTCTTTCATGTACGCGACTACGGCGTCTCGAAGGCAACGGGCCTGCTCGACTACGATGCGATCCGGTCGATTGCGATCGAGTCGAAGCCGCGCATGATCATCGCGGGCGCCTCCGCCTATTCCCGTAAAATCGATTTCGATGCGTTTCGCTCGATCGCCGACGAGGTCGGCGCGTACCTGCTCGTCGACATGGCGCATTACGCCGGGCTCATTGCCGCGGGCCTCTATCCGAACCCCACGCCCGTTGCGGACGTCGTGACGAGCACGACGCACAAGACGCTTCGCGGGCCCCGGGGCGGCTTCATCCTGTGCAAGGAAGAGCACGCGGAGAAGATCGACAAGGTGACGTTCCCGGGAATGCAGGGGGGACCGCTCATGCATTGCATCGCGGCGAAAGCGGTCTGCTTCCGGGAGGCGGCGACGTCGTCGTTCCGTGAGTATCAGAAGAACGTCATGGCGAATGCCGGCGCGCTCGCTTCCGCGCTCGTGAAGCACGAATTCGATGTCGTCTCCGGCGGTACCGACAGCCACATGTTTCTTCTGGATCTCACATCACGCAATGTCTCGGGGAAGAAGACGGAGAAGGCGCTCGACAAGGCAGGCATTACGGCGAACAAGAACACGGTTCCGTTCGATACGCGCTCTCCTTTCATCACGAGCGGGATTCGGATCGGAACGCCGGCCGTAACCACGCGCCGCATGGGAACGACGGAGATGGACGCCATCGCCGGGTTCATGGCGCGCGTCGTCGCCGATCCGGCGAATGAAGATACATTGCAGGCGGTGCGTGCGGACGTACGGGCACTCTGCGAACGATTTCCCCTCTATCGGTAGCGTGATCTGTCATGAGGTGTCCATCCTGCGGATGTGATGATGACCGCGTCATCGATTCGCGTACCACCCGCGAGGGGCGCGTTGTCAGACGCCGCCGCCACTGCGAAGAGTGCAGCAAGCGTTTCACGACTTACGAATACATCGAACCCTTCGCTTCGATGGTCGTCAAGAAGGACGGCCGCCGCGAACCGTACGATCGCCAGAAGATGGCAGGCGGGATTCTGACCGCGTGTCAGAAGCGCCCCGTCTCCCCGGACAGGATCGACCAGCTCGTCGATCGAGTCGAAGCCAGGATCGGCGAGCTCGGAGAGCGCGAGATTCCGAGTGAGGTCGTGGGCCAGCTCGTGATGGAAGAGCTCCAGGAAGTCGATCAGGTCGCCTACGTCCGGTTCGCTTCCGTATACCGCCACTTCAAAGACGTGGGCGAGTTTCTCGAAGAGATCCGCTCCATGCTCAAGTAGGCCGCATGCCCGCGCAGAAAAAACAGTCTGATCTCCTTCGCAAAAAGGACATGCCGTTCCTCGATCATCTGGAGGAACTGCGCGGCGTGCTGCTTCAGTGTGTCGTTGTGGTCGGCGTGCTGGCAATCGGCGCGTGGTTCGTGAGCGAACCTGTGCTCCGCGCGATCACGAGACCGATCGGAAACGTCGTGTTTTTGAGCCCCACCGAGGCGTTCACGCTCCGTGTCAAGGTGTCGCTCCTTACGGGGTTCCTGGCCGCGCTGCCGTTCGTCCTGTTCAAGGCATGGACGTTCGTTGCGCCCGGGCTCGTCCAGACAGAGCGACGCTTTCTGACGATCGCGGTCTTCGGCTCCACCGTTCTGTTCCTCGGCGGGGCGTCGTTCGCTTACTTCGCCCTCATTCCACTCGCACTTCAGTTTCTACTCGCTTTCGGCGGCGACTACATGGTGCCGATGATCACGGCGACGAGCTACTTCGGGTTCGTTTCCAAACTGACGCTGGCTCTCGGAATCGTATTTCAGCTGCCGCTGGTTGTTGCTTTCGGAACGTACGCGGGCGTCATTCAGCCGCAATGGCTTCTCAAGAACTGGCGGTACGCGATCGTGATCATCGCCTTTCTTTCCGCCGCGATCACGCCGCCCGACATCGCCTCCCAGATACTCGTCGGGGGGCCCGTGGTCGGTCTCTATTTCCTGTCCGCGGCAGTCTCTCTGCTGATCAGGCGAAGGAAGAAAGAACAGGAAGCGGCATCCGGTGAGTCGGCCGAAGCGGGGGCGGAAACATGAGCCGCTTCATCGAGTCCGTGGCAAGAGAGGCGGGGGCGCTGCTCCGGGAGCGTTTCGCAAGGCCGGAAACGGAAGGCGTGCGATACAAGGGGGAAAAGGATCCTGTAACGGAAGCGGATCACGCTTCACAGGATCTGATCGTGCGACTCATTCGCGAGAAGTTCCCGTCCGACCGCATCGTGGCGGAGGAAGACGGCGCCGAGTCCGGCTCGGGAGAAACCGTCTGGTATATCGATCCGCTCGACGGGACGACCAACTTTCTGCACCGCTTCCCGTTCTTTTCCGTCTCGATCGCGCGCGTGAAACAGGGCGAGATCGTGTGCGGTGTCGTGTACAACCCGGTCACGGACGATTGCTTCGTGGCGGAAGCCGGCGCCGGCGCCTGGCACAACGGCGTGAAGGTCCACGTGAGTGAAGAGCCCGACCCGCTGCGCTCGATCATCGCGACGGGGTTCGCGTGCGTGCGCTCGAATCGCGTGCACGACACGGTTCCCTTCTTCGATTCCATGGTCCGCGAAGTGCAGGGCGTGAGGCGGGCCGGTTCCGCGGCCCTCGATCTTTCGTTCACGGCGCGCGGCACGTTCGGCGCCTTCTACGAGTTGAATCTGAACCCGTGGGATATCGCGGCCGGTATTTTACTCGTGAAGGAAGCCGGTGGCGTCGTGACGGACTTCATCGGCGGCAGCGACATGTTCGAACGGAAGGAGGTCGTGGCGGGCGGCGCGGCCATGCACTCCTATGTGCGCGGAAAGATCGGGGGAGTGGCCCGTGACATGGGCTGGGACCTCGCATGAGCTTTCTGTCCCTCGTCGTGCTCGCTCTCTTCGCACTGGCCGGGTGGCGCTCGCGTTCGCTGACGATCAGCGGTGCCGTTGCCGGGCTTTTTCTCGCCGTATTGATCGCATTCGTTTCGGGGCTCCCCGGATTGCTTCTCGTGTTTCTCTTCGCGCTTCTGGGGTCGGGGGCATCCCGTCTTCCCGGCGGCGCACAGCATGAGTCCCGGTCTGCCGCGCATGCGCTCGCGAATCTCGGCGTGCCCGCGCTCTGCGCATGCGGCGCGCTTTTCACGAGCCTGGACACTCCCTGGCGTCCCATGATCGCGGCCGCGCTCGCGTTCGCTTTGAGCGATACGCTTGCGACGGAATGCGGGACGCGCTACGGAGGAACACCGCGAAGCGTGCTGACCGGAAAACGCATGGCGGCCGGTTCGAACGGGGGAGTGACATGGGCGGGTTCGCTGGCAGGGATCGCCGGGGCGCTCCTCATCGCCCTCGCGGCGCGGGGGACGGGAGTGATCCCGAAAGAGTCGATGACGATCGTGGCGGCGGCCGGGATCGCGGGGAACCTGGTCGACTCGATACTCGGCGCCACAATCGAGAGCCGCGGCCTGATCGGAAACCACGGAGTGAACTTCACTGCAGCCCTGAGCGCGACCGGCATTCTGCTCCTTTTCAGGTAAACCGCCGGAAACGTATGTTTCTCAACGTTTTGTGTTGACACACCTTGGCGAGTTGTGACAGCATTCGGACGTACCCTGCGTCTGTTTGTGGAAGGAGGCTCACATGACGAAGGCCGACCTGGTCGAGCAGATATCCAATAATACCGGGCTCACCAAGAAGGACACCGCCGAGGCGGTCGACGAGTTTCTCAATGCGATCAAGTTCGCTCTTCGCGACGGGAAGCACATCGAAATCCGCGGGTTCGGTACTTTTAAGGTGAAGGAGCGCAAAGCGCGCACGGCCCGGAATCCACGAACGGGCGAACCGGTTCCGCTTCCGTCGCGCATGGTCCCGGTCTTCAAGGTGTCGAAGGAACTGAAGACCCGCGTGAACGAAAAGCGGGGCGATTCCCACACGACATAGCCCCATGGCCCTCTTCATCGCTTTCGAGGGTCTGGACGGCGCGGGCACGACCACCCAGGCACGCCTGCTGGCCGACCGCCTCGAGGAACGCGGGCTCACCGTCCACCTGACGAAGGAACCCTCCGAGGGCCCTGTCGGCAGCCTGATCTCGCTCGTTCTGAAACGGCGTCTCGTTTCGCCGCGCGTGGGGCGCCCCCTCGACCCGTTTCCCAGTGAACTCCTCGCTCTTCTGTTCGCGGCTGACCGCATCGATCACATGCAGGCCGAGATTCTGCCGAATCTGCAGACCGGCACCGTCGTCATCACCGACCGCTATCTACTTTCATCCCTCGCTTATCAATCACTGGGCTGCGACCTGGCATGGCTGCGCGAGATCAATCGCGAAGCGATCACGCCCGACCTCACGGTACTGCTCGACGTGCCTGCGCCGGTCTGCATGCGCAGAATCGAAAAGGAGCGCTGGCAGACGGAGCTCTTCGAAGGCGTCGAGAAGCTGTCCGTCGTTCGCAAGAACTACCTTCGTCTGGCCTCTTCCCGCATCGGCGAAGAGATGTCGGTCTGCGTACTCGACGGCGAGCGCGAGATCGAGGTGATCCAGAGCGAGATCTGGAACCTGCTCGCCGCCCGCAGCTGGATTCCCGAAGGGGAAGCCCCGAGCCGCAGCGGTGAAGGCCAGATCGAGCTGGGACTTCCGCGCCGCAGCGCCGATCCGGAATTGCCGTTCGAGGAAAGCTCTTGAGCTCCCGTCACGTGATCGCCGTCGATCTCGGCGGCACGAACTGGCGTATCGCCCAATATGATGAAAGCGGAACCTGCCTCGCGAAGACGAAGATCCGGGCCGCGTCCGAGCTCGAGCCGGAGGCGGGGCTGGCGCTGCTGGGCGACGCAATCGCCGCGTTCATTCAGAAGCAGGGGGGGGCGCCCGCTCCTCTTGCGGTCGGCGTAGGCTCACCCGGGCCGATCAGCGTGGACCGCAATATCGTGATGGAGGCCCCGAACCTCCCCACCTGGCACCACGTTCCCGTCCGCTCCCTTCTCGCGTCGCGTCTCGGCCTCCCGGTCCGCCTCGAAAATGATGCGAATCTGGCCGCTCTCGGGGAGTTCTCGTACGGCGCCGGGCGGGATGCCGAATCCCTTCTCATGGTCACGCTCGGGACAGGGATCGGCGGCGGGTTCGTATCGCACGGCAGGCTCTGGACGGGGGCCCACGGCGCCGCGATGGAAATCGGGCACACGTACGTGGGGGGAGATGTCCGCTGCGGGTGCGGCGCCGTCGGCTGTATCGAGGAGTACGCTTCGGGACCGGGCATCGCGAGGCTCTACGCCGAACAGACCGGACAAACGATCGATTCCCATGCGATTTTCGAAAGGCGGGAGGCCGGAGAGGCCGATGCCACGCAGGTCGTTGCGGCGGCGAGCCGGATGCTGGGAATGGGACTCGTTTCCTGGCAGAAGATACTCGATCCCGAACAAATCGTCGTGTCCGGCGGTCTTTCTGCGCAATGGGAATCGTTCGTCGAGCCCGCGATTGCAGTCGCCAACGAAAATGATTTCGAATCGTGGCGCGGCCGCATCCGCGTCACACGGGCGCTTCTCGGAGGAGATGCCGGTCTCGCCGGCGCTGCGTTTCTGGCACTCGATCCGCCCGCCTGAAGTGTGCAAGATCTGCTCAATTATCTAACACGAAGTTTTTAAGCGCCCCTCCAATGCGCCGATATATACGGGTAGGAGGAGGTGCAACCTGATGGAACACACAAAGCTGCGAGTGCTGGAACGAAGGTTCTCCCATCTGAACCGTCGTGTCGTCGGCGAGTCGATCGTCTATCGGACGCGAGGGGGGAGAGAACTGTTCCGGCTGGAAGGGAACGGCAACCGGTTGCGTGTGCCGGTCCCGGTCGAACTGCTCAAGAATCTCTTCGGTGATCTTCCGTTCTCGGTCGATCCCTACGGTGATACCTGCGTGATTCCGCTCGATCGTGTCGGCGACGAAGTACTGCTCTGGACACTTCTCGAAGCGCTCGGCGAGCAGACGGTCGACACGACGGACGAAATGCGGCGCGCGAACCCGGTGGATCTGATCGAGAAATCAATCCGCTCGATGACACCCGGCGAAGCGGCCCCGCCTGACGCGCAGACCGCCGCCCGGAAATCCGAAATTGCCGGCGCCGTCCGTGTGCTGCCGGTCCAGCTCGTCACCCGGATTATCGTCGGTGGCGTGATCGCTCTCCTGGCTGCTTTCGTACTTCTCTCGTATGTGATCGGGGCCCGTGGATAACGGGCCCTTTCCCGGCCCCAGCCCGTTGACACACCCGCCTGCAGTGTCTATTCTTTTTCTATCGGCGTAATCGTCGCTCTCTATTTCGTTTACCGCAAAATGCACGCGTCCAGGCGCGCCCCGCACCCTTTGTCGCGGCGGCGCACCCGCGTGCGCTTCGCGCCCGCCATTTCGAGGAGACAGGCATGGGAATTCAATACGATCCGGCAGCAATGATCGCGGGGATACCGGATGGCGCCCGCATCATGATGGGAGGATTCGGCATGTGCGGAATCCCGGAGAACTCGATCGCGCTGTTGCTCGAAAGCGGCCAGAAGAACCTCACGATTGTAAGCAACAATGCCGGTGTCGACACATTCGGCATCGGCCTCCTGATCAACAACGGCCAGGTGCGCAAGATGATCTCGACCTATATCGGCGAAAACACGGTGCTCGAGAAGCTCCTGATCGAGGGCAGGATCGAAGTCGATCTCGTGCCGCAGGGAACGTTCGCGGAGAGAATCCGTGCGGCGGGCGCGGGGCTCGGTGGTTTCTTCACGCCGACAGGTGTCGGAACCGTGGTTGCCGATGGAAAAGAAACGCGAGAGCTGAACGGGAAAACGTATGTGTTCGAAGAGCCCCTTCACGCGGACTACGCGTTCGTGAAAGCAAGCGTGGGTGACCGCAAGGGCAACCTCTTTTACCGGAAGACGACCCAGAACTTCAACGCGGTGATGGCGATGGCAGCGAAAAAGACGATCGCCGAAGTCGAACAACTCGTCGACGCCGGCGGGATCGAGCCGGAATCCGTGCATACGCCCGGTCTTTTCGTAGATGTCGTTTACCAGGGAGCCAACTTTGAAAAGCGGATCGAAAAAAGAACGTATCGCACAGCGGATCGCTAGGGAACTGCGCGACGGTTTCTATGTGAACCTCGGGATCGGCATCCCGACCATGGTAGCGGACTATATTCCGGACGGCATGGACATCACGCTCCACTCCGAAAACGGAATGCTCGGGATCGGTCCGTACCCGACCGAGGGCGCCATGAATCCCGACCTCATCAACGCGGGCAAGGAAACGATTTCGGAGACGCCGGGCAGTTCCTATTTCGGCAGCGACCTTTCTTTCGCGATGGTGCGCGGCGGTCACATCGATCTTTCGATTCTCGGCGGGATGCAGGTCTCGGAAACCGGGGATCTCGCGAACTGGATGGTGCCCGGCGCGGTTGTCAAGGGAATGGGGGGCGCGATGGATCTCGTGGCCGGCTCGCGACGCGTCGTTGTGGCCATGATGCATACTTCGAAAGACGGTTCGCCGAAGATTCTTCCGGAATGCACGCTGCCGCTCACGGGGGTAGGCGTGGTGACGATGATCGTGACCGACCTTGCGGTGATCGAAGTCACGAAAGCGGGACTGCTGCTTACGGAAGTCGCGCCCGACACGACGGTCGATGAAGTCCGTGAGAAGACCGGCGCCAGCCTCCGCATCGGGGATGTGCGCGAAATGCGCTTCGCGAGCTGACGGCGGACCGAACGATGCGAATCGGCGACTGCGAAGTCACGCCGCTCGATGCCGGCTCGATCCTGTTCGACGGAGGCGCGACATTCGGCGCCGTGCCGAAAAAAGCGTGGGGCCGCCTCGTTGCGTTCGACTCTGAGAATCGCGTGCGCCTTGCGATGCGCCCGTTTCTCGTGCGGACGCCGGGCTCGCTGAACCTGGTCGATACCGGGTTCGGGTCTCATCAGGACGAGCGTACGCGCAGGATGTACGGGCTGCGCGGTGCCGGAGACGTTCTCGATTCCCTTCGCTCGCTCGGCGTCCACGCCGGAGAGATCGATCGCGTGATCCTCACGCACCTGCACGTGGATCACGCGGGCGGTCTTTTCCGAAAGGCGCAGGAGCGGGTTGTCCCTGTCTTTCCGCGCGCGGAGATCGTGGTGCAGACAGGGGAGTGGGACGCGGCGCGCCGGCATGATCCGTTGACGCGTGCCGGCTATGCGCCCGATGATATCGCCCGGCTGGCGGGCGCCCGGTTCCGGTTCACGAACGGCGACGAGCGCCTGGATACCTGGTTTCGAGTGGCAAGGTCAGGCGGGCACACGACACATCATCAGATGTTGCTTCTCGAGTCCGGAAACACGACCGTGTGGTTTCCCGGAGACATCGTGCCGACGACGCACCATCTCCGGCCGGTCTACATGACAGCGCTCGATCTGAACCGCGGGCGGACGTTCCGTGTGAAGCAGCAGTATCTGGCCCGGGCCGCCCGCGAAAGGTGGCTCGTCGGTCTTTATCATGAAACGAACGATCCGTTCGGATGGATCGCGGCTCCTTCGACCGGAAGGTACGCGCTCACTCCCGCCACGGATCCCGTGCAAGGAGGAGACGAATGAACAGCGAACGGACTCCCGTAATCGTGAGCGCCTGTCGCACACCGATCGGCGAGTACATGAAATCGCTCGCGACCTTTTCGGCAACGAATCTCGGAGCCATCGTCGTAAGGGAGGCCGTGCGGCGCGCGGGAATCGACCCCGACATGGTCGACGAAGTGATCATGGGCAACGTGGTCCCTTCCGGCGGCGGGCAGGCACCGGCGAGGCAGGCGGCGATTCACGGCGGAATCCCGGCGACGAAAGCCGCGATGACGATCAACAAGGTCTGCGGGTCGGGATTGAAGGCCGTACAGCTCGCGGCGCAGGGCATCATGCTGGGCGACGTCGACTGCGTGATCGCGGGCGGCATGGAGAGCATGTCGAACGTTCCGTACTACCTGATGAAGGCGCGGGGCGGGTATCGCATGGGGAACGGCCAGCTCGTCGACGGCATGATTCATGACGGCCTCTGGGATTCCTTCAACGATTATCACATGGGCGTCGCCGCGGAGCGCACAGCGGACAAGTCCGACGTGACACGCGAAGCGCAGGACCGTTTCTCGATGGAGAGTCATCAGAAGGCCGCGCGGGCCACGGAGTCCGGCGCGTTTCGGGAAGAGATCGTGCCCGTCGAGATCCCGCAGAGAAAAGGGGATCCGCTCAAGTTCGAGAACGACGAAAGGATCAGGCCCGAGACGACGATGGAGTCGCTCGCGAAGCTGCGGCCCGCATTCAAGAAGGACGGCACGGTAACGGCCGGCAACGCCCCGGGCCTGAACGACGGCGCTTCGGCGCTCATGATCATGTCGGCCGCGAAGGCGAAGGAACTCGGCGCCACCCCGCTCGCGAAAATCACGGGCTACGCCGTGGGCGGCGCGGAACCGGAAGACGTGTTCTTCGCCCCGATCGTGGCAGTGCGCAAACTGCTGGCTCGTTCCGGCACGAAGATCTCGGATTACGATCTGATGGAAGTGAACGAGGCGTTCGCGGCGCAGGTACTTGCCGACGGCAAGGAACTCGGCTGGGACTGGGATCGCGTCAATGTGAACGGCGGCGCGGTCGCGCTCGGCCATCCGATCGGCGCGAGCGGTGCGCGCATTCTTACCACACTCCTGTACGCCATGAAGAACCGGCAGAAGAGAACCGGCATGGCGGCGATCTGTCTGGGAGGGGGGAACGCAGTCGCCCTTTCCGTGGAGGCGATGAATCTTTCATGAGTGAACGAACGAAACAAGTAGCGGTCATCGGATCCGGAACGATGGGCTCGGGCATTGCGCAGGTTTTCGCGCAGTCCGGCTACGAAGTGAGCCTGATCGATATCGATGCCGAAGCGCTCGACCGTGCCGTCGGCCGCATCGGGAAATCGGTCAACAAGCTCGCTTCGAAGGGCGTGATCGATCCGACGCAGGTCGACGTGATTGTCGGCCGTATCGAAGCGATCGACCGCATCGAAAATATCAAGAGCGTACCTCTCGTCATCGAGGCGGTGCCCGAGAACTTCGAACTGAAGAAGCGCATCTTTCAGACGATCGACGAAATCGTTCCGGAAGACACGATCCTCGCGAGCAATACGTCATCGATCTCGATTACCGAGATCGGGGCGGCGACGAGCCGGCCTGACAACGTAATCGGCATGCATTTCATGAACCCTGTGCCGCTCATGAAGCTCGTGGAGATCATCCGCGGCGTCGCGACGACGGACGCCACATACAACCGCGTCCGCGAGATCACCGAGGAACTCGGAAAAGTAGCCGTGGAAGTCCAGGACTATCCGGGGTTCGTTTCCAATCGCATCCTGATGCCCATGATCAACGAGGCCATCTACGCCCTGATGGAAGGGGTGGCCAGCGCCGCCGATATCGACAAGGTGATGCAGCTCGGCATGAACCATCCGATGGGGCCGCTTACGCTGGCGGACTTCATCGGGCTGGACGTTTGCCTTGCGATTATGGAAGTTCTGTACAAAGGTTTCTCGGATCCGAAATACAGGCCGTGCCCGCTGCTCAAGAAAATGGTGAATGCGGGCTATCTCGGCCGTAAAAGCGGCCGCGGCTTTTTCGTGTACGAGTCTTGATCGAAGAAGGATAGAAACGATGCAGTTTCAACTGAATGAAGAACAGCTGATGATTCGCGACATGATCCGGAAGTTCGCTGAAGAGCAGCTTGCGCCGACGGCAACGGAACGTGACGAGAAGGAACAACCGGCCGTCGAGCAGATGAAGGCCTTCGGCCAGCTCGGCGTGCTCGGCATGACGATTCCCGAGGAGTACGGCGGAGAGCCGCTCGACGACATCGCCGATGCAATCGTGATCGAGGAGTGTTCCCGTGTCGACGCATCCTTCGGCGTGTTTGTGGCAGTGCACACGGGCCTTTGCGCGACCTGCCTCGTGAAACACGGCACCGAGGAGCAGAAGAAGAAGTACCTGACCAAGCTCGCGACCGGGGAAATGCTCGGCGCGTACTCGCTCTCCGAGGCGGGCGCCGGATCCGATCCGAGCGCGCTCCGCTGCAAAGCCGAGAAGAAGGGCGACAAGTACTATCTGACCGGCGAGAAGACATGGGTCACGAACGGCGCGATTGCCGACGTGTACGTGCTGATGGCCAAGACCGACCCGAACGCCGACCGTGGCAAGGGAATCACGGCGTTCATCGTCGAAAAGGGATTCCCCGGTTTCACGGTCGGGAAGAAAGAAGAGAAACTCGGGATTCGATCGAGCGACACCGTGACTCTCGTTCTCGAGAACTGCGAAGTGCCCGCCGAGAACGTGATCTGGGAAGAGGGCAAGGGGCTTCAGGTCGCATTCGCCGCTCTCGACCGTTCGCGTGTCGGAATCGCCGCGCAGGCTGTCGGCATCGCACAGGGAGCGTTCGAGTTCGCGCTCAAGTATGCGCAGGAGCGGGAGCAGTTCGGGAAGCCCATCATCCGTCATCAGACGATCGGGAACTATCTTGCCGACATGGCCACCCGCACGGAAGCGGCCCGTCTGCTTACCTATAAAGCGGCGTGGATGAAGGGCCAGGGTCTGAAGCACACGCTCGAGTCGGCACAGGCAAAACTGTATGCCGGCGACACGGCCGTCTATGTGGCCGATCGCGCGGTCCAGATTCTCGGGGGGTACGGCTACACCCGTGAATTTCCAGTCGAACGGTATTATCGGGACGCGAAGATTACGCAGATCTACGAAGGTACGAACGAGATTCAACGGCTCGTGATCGCCCGCGAAATCACACTCTAGAATCAGCAGCAAAGGGGCATACGGTGATTCGCGTTCGAGGCGCATCGGAACACAATCTGAAATCGATCGACGTCGACATTCCCCGCGGAAAGCTCGTGGTTGTAACCGGGCTTTCCGGATCGGGCAAGTCGTCGCTCGCGTTCGACACCATCTACGCCGAAGGGCAGCGCCGCTACGTGGAGTCGCTTTCGGCGTACGCGCGCCAGTTCCTGGGGCAGATGGAAAAGCCGAACGTGGAGTCGATCGAAGGGCTCTCGCCCGCGATCGCGATCGAGCAGCGCGGTTCTTCCCGCAATCCGCGCTCCACCGTGGGCACCGTGACGGAGATCTACGATCACTTGCGCCTGCTTTTCGCGCGCATCGGGTCGCCGTACTGTCCGAACTGCGATATTCCGATCGAGCGCTCGACCATTCAGCAGATGGTGGACCAGATCGCGTCGTGGCCGGCGGGGGAGAAGCTTCGCATACTGGCCCCTCTCGTCCGCGGAAAGAAGGGGGAGCACAAAGACCTCTTCGCGCGGCTCAAGGCGGACGGTTATCTGCGCGTGCTGATCAACGGGGAAGAGCGGGAACTCGAAGAAGACATCAAGCTCCAGAAGACCAAAAAACACGATGTCTCTCTCGTCGTCGACAGAATCAAACTTTCGAAGAAGATCATGGGGCGGCTTGCCGACAGTCTGGGAACCGCGCTCCAGGCGGGTGAGGGACTCCTTCTCGTGCGCAGAGAAGACGGCACGGAGGAGATGTTCTCCGAGAGCCTGACCTGCCCCCGCTGTAACTTTTCGCTCCCCGAACTCTCTCCGCGCATGTTCTCGTTCAATTCGCCCTACGGCGCCTGCACGGAATGCAGCGGCCTCGGTACGCATCGGGAGATCAGCGAGGAGCTCGTCGTTCCCGATCGGGGTGTTTCGATCGCCGAGGGCGGGATCGCGCCGTGGGGGACCGTCGACGGCGCCTGGCACCAGAACGTCACGGAAGCGCTCGCGAAAACATACAAATTCGATCTGCGCGCCCCGTTTCGCAAGCTCACGAAGCGCGCGCGCAACATCATGCTTCATGGTACGGGTGACGACCGCATTACCGTGCGTGTCGACCGGCGCTCGGGAACGGGACGCCTGTCGACCCGATTCGAAGGCGTGATCCCGTGGCTCAATCGCCGCTATCGTGAAACCGGTTCCGAAGGTGTGCGACGGTGGATCGAAAGCTTCATGAGCATCGCGCCCTGCCCGGCCTGCGACGGAAAGCGTCTGCGGCCGGAGAGCCTGGCGGTTCGCCTCCACGAATACACGATCTATGAACTCACGGCGATGTCGATTCGTGGAATCGCCGACGTGTTCGAGGCGCTGCCGTGGTCCGATCGTCAGATCGAAATCGGCGCGCAGGTATTGAAGGAAGTGCAGGAACGGCTCCGCTTCCTGAACGACGTGGGGCTCTCGTATCTGACGCTCGACAGAAACGCCGGCACGCTTTCGGGAGGCGAAGCGCAGAGAATCCGCCTCGCGACGCAGATCGGCTCGGGCCTCACGGGAGTGCTCTACGTGCTCGACGAACCTTCGATCGGTCTGCACGCGCGTGACAATCAGCGTCTTCTCGGCACGCTGAACCGGCTCCGCGATCTCGGGAATACGGTGCTCGTTGTCGAGCACGACCGCGAAACGATCGAGCTGGCCGACTATGTGATCGACATCGGTCCGCGCGCCGGCATTCACGGCGGCGAACTCGTGGCGGCGGGGAAGCCGGCGAAGATCGCGCGCACGAAGCGTTCGATCACCGGCGCGTATCTCCGCGGCGATCTCTGCATACCGATTCCGGACGAACGGCGCGCGGGGTCGGGGAAGGCAATCGAGGTCCTCGGCGCCGAGCAGAACAACCTGACGGGCGTGAACGTCGCGTTTCCGCTCGGCAAGCTGGTCTGCGTTACGGGAGTGTCGGGATCCGGAAAGAGCACGCTCGTGAACGAGATCCTGTACAAGGCGATTGCGCGGGAACTCGGGCATGGCCGCAAACTCCCCGGAAAGCACAAACGGATCAAGGGGATCGCGAACGTCGACAAGATCATCGCGATCGATCAGAGCGCGATCGGGCGGACGCCACGCTCGAACCCCGCGACCTACACAGGAGCTTTCACTCCGATCCGTGATCTCTTTGCGCTCATTCCCGAGTCGAAGATCCGGGGATATAAACCCGGGCGCTTCAGTTTCAATGTGAAAGGCGGTAGATGTGAAGCGTGCCATGGCGACGGTACTCTCAAGATCGAAATGCATTTTCTGCCGGACGTCTATGTGAAGTGCGACGTGTGCAACGGTCGCCGGTACAATCGCGAAACTCTGGAAGTCAAGTATCGCGGATACTCGATCGCCGATATCCTCGACATGACGGTGGATGAAGCCCTCGTCGCGATGGAAAACATCCCGCTCGTCAGGCGCAAACTCGAGCTGCTCTCCGAAGTCGGGCTCGGCTACATCCATCTCGGCCAGCCGGCTACGACGCTTTCGGGCGGCGAGGCGCAGCGGGTGAAACTCTCGACGGAGCTTTCGAAGCGTCCGACGGGCAAAACCGTGTACATTCTCGACGAACCTACGACCGGGCTCCATTTCGAAGACGTCCGCATGCTGCTCGACGTACTGAACCGCCTCGTTGACGCGGGGAATTCGGTGATCATCATCGAGCACAATATGGACGTGATCAAAACCGCCGACGAGATCATCGATCTCGGCCCCGAGGGCGGTGACGAAGGCGGGCGCGTGGTCGCGCAGGGAACTCCCGAAGAAGTGGCGCGCGTCAAGCAGTCCCACACCGGAAACGAACTGAAAACCCTGTTTCGGAAGGAGGGCCGCTCGTTTGCCGGAGTCGCCTGAAGCAGCCATTCGACGCACCGCCCTCTGGGGTGAGCACAAAAAAGCCGGCGCAAAACTCGTTCCGTTCGCGGGATGGGAAATGCCGATTCAATACTCATCGATTCGGGACGAACATCAGGCCGTTCGCGAGCGCGTCGGGCTTTTCGACGTCTCGCACATGGGTGAGTTCCTGATCACGGGGCCCGATCGCGTGCGTGAGACCGATCGCATCACGACCGCGAAAATCGAAGGGAAGGAACCCGGTTTCGTCCAGTACGCCGTTTTCATGAACGAGAAAGCCGGCATCATCGACGACATTCTCGTCTACGTTCTCGAAGACGCCGTTCTGCTCGTCGTGAACGCAGCGAATCGCGCGAAGGATTTCGCCTGGGTCCGGTCCGTGATCGAGGGCGATGCCGCGGTCGTGGACATCAGCGACACGATGACCCAGATCGCCGTGCAGGGGCCGCGCTCGCGCGAACTCATGACGAAGCTCTTCGGCGATTCCGCCTCGCTCCCGTACTATCGCTCCGGCGTGCTCCGGCACGAAGGCGCAGACGTCATTCTCTCGCGCACCGGCTATACGGGCGAGTACGGCTACGAAATCTACGCTCCGTGGGACCAGGGACCCGGTATCTGGCGAAAACTGATGCAGGAGGGCGCCGAGTACGGTGTGCTTCCCATCGGTCTCGGCGCGCGTGACTCCCTTCGCATGGAAATGGGATACTGCCTTTACGGCAACGATATCGATGAAACGACGAATCCTGTCGAAGCGGGGCTCGTCTGGGTAGTCAAGCCGAAGAAGACCGAATACATTGGCAAAGAAGCCTACCTGCACTATAAGAAGAACGGTGCCGAGCGCGTGCTCATGGGCTTTCGGCTCAGCGCGCGCGAAATTCCGCGCAGGGGATACGAAGTTCTCCATGCGGGCGAAGCCGTCGGAGCAATCACGAGCGGCGGTTTTTCGCCCTCGTGTGAAGTCGGAATCGGGCTCGGCTACGTGAGAGCCGATGTCGCGAAAGAAGCGGGCGGCTTTATGGTCGCGATTCGAAACAAGCAGGCGGAGGCGACGCCCGTGCGCGGCTCGTTCGTTCCGTCATCAGTTAAGGAAGAAGGGGAGGATTCCTAAATTGAGCATTCCCGTGGACCTTATGTATACCCGCGAACACGAGTGGGTATTGATTGAGGACGATATCGCGACGTTCGGAATCACCGATTTCGCGCAGTCCGAACTGGGAGACATCGTGTTCGTGGAACTTCCGGAGACAGAGACACCGGTCGAACAGAACGAACCGGCCGGAACGATCGAAGCCGTGAAGACAGTGGCCGATCTGTTCGCGCCGCTGTCCGGGGAAGTCGTTGAAGTGAACGAACTGCTGGCCGACGATCCGGATACCGTGAACCGCGATCCCTACGGCGACGGCTGGATGGTGAAGCTGCGCTTCTCGGACAAAACGGAACTCGAAGATCTCCTTACGCCCGAAGAGTACAAGGAAATCGTTGACGAATCCGGCGAGGACGAAATCGAAGTCGACGTGGTTCTTGACGAAGAAGAGAACGAGTAGCGTATGACGTATATACCGCACACGGAGGAAGACCGCAGGCAGATGCTGGCGGCCATCGGTGTCGAACGCCTCGAGGATCTCTACCACGAGATTCCCGAGAACGTCCGGTTCACAGGTGATCTGCCGCTGCCGCCGGCACTTTCCCAGCTGGAAGTCGAGCGGGAGATCGGGCGGATCGCGAACGAAAACCTGAAAGGGATCCTGCTTGATTCGTTTCTCGGCGGCGGTGTGTACGATCACTATATTCCCCCGCAGGTCACGGCAACGATCGGTCGGCCGGAATTCTACTCCGCCTACACTCCCTATCAGGCGGAAGTAAGCCAGGGCACATTGCAGGCGATGTTCGAATTCCAGACGCTGATCTGCCGGCTGACCGGGATGGACCTTGCGAACGCCAGCATGTACGACGGCGCGAGCTCGCTCGTGGAAGGCGTCTGGATGGCAGCGACCGAAAGCAGGACGCGCACGAAGGTGCTCGTGCCGCGTACGCTGCACCCGCGTTATCGCGGCGTGCTGCGCACTCACCTCGGCGAAGAGCCGCTCACGATCGTCGAGATCCCGGTCGACGGGGAAGGGCGCATCGACCAGGCGGCTCTGCGGGCCGCGCTTGATGACGAAACGGCCGTCGTGATCGCGCAGAACCCGAACTACTTCGGCGTGCTCGAAGAGCTCGAAGAGCTCGCGAAGATCACACACGACGCGGGCGCTCTCTTTCTTCAGGTGTTCGAGCCTCTCAGTCTCGGTCTGGTCCAGTGTCCCGGCGATGTGGACGCCGACATTGCGGTCGCGGAAGGACAGGCGCTCGGTGTACCGATGAATTACGGGGGTCCGATGATCGGACTCTTTACGTGTAAGGAAAAGTTTCTGCGCAAGATGCCTGGTCGCCTCGCGGGCCTCACAGAGGACACCGACGGCAAGCGTGCCTTCACGCTTACGCTCCAGACACGCGAACAGCATATCCGCCGCGGAAAGGCGACGTCGAACATCTGCACGAACCAGCAGCTGCTGGCCGTGGCGGCTCTCGTGCACCTCGCTTCGCTCGGCGAAGTCGGTTTCCGGCGCGCCGCCCTGCTTACGCAGGAACGATCGCTGCGCCTTCGGAGCGGACTCGCGGCAGGCGGCATTGCGCTCACGTACGATAGTCCGCACTTTCGTGAGTTTGTCGCCACGCTGCCGGCATCTCTCGTAGCGGAGCTTCGCGCGAACGGAATCGTACCGGGCATTGCGCTCGAGGAGGACTACCCGGAACTCCCGGACGCCTATCTCATCACCACGACGGAGAAGACCGCGCGCGACTCGATCGATCGCTTCTCCGCTATCGCCGCCCGATGGGCAGGCCGGAATGCCGGGGAGATCAATGCCGAATCCTCTTCTGTTTGAAATCGCAAAGAAGGGCCGCGGGTCACGCCACCTTCCCGACCTCGACAGTTCCGAAAGCGAAGTCCTTGCTTCGATCCCGGAGCGGTATCGTCGTGACGGCGAAATCGGACTTCCGGAAGTCGCCGAACTCGATCTCGCGCGTCACATCGAGCGTCTTTCGCGTCGCAATTTCTATATCGAGCAGGATTTCTATCCGCTCGGTTCGTGCACGATGAAGTACAACCCGAAACTGCACGAGCGGATCGCGTCGAATCCCCTGATTACGGGGCTGCACCCGGGACTCCCCGATGAAACGGTGCAGGGTGCGCTGCGACTGCTGGTGGAACTCGAAGAGTGTCTCTGCGGGATCACGGGCATGAACGCGTTCACGCTGCAGCCGGCGGCGGGCGCGCATGGCGAGTTCACGGCCATGCGCATCATCGAGGCTTACTATAAGAAGAAGGG
Source organism: Candidatus Eiseniibacteriota bacterium (assembly GCA_029262235.1). Lineage (GTDB taxonomy): Bacteria > Orphanbacterota > Orphanbacteria > Orphanbacterales > Orphanbacteraceae > JABDJQ01. The sequence goes on from JAJCZU010000002.1 coordinate 790,669, forward strand.
CGAACGGCGCACGAAGGTGATCACGACCGACTCGGCGCACGGAACGAACCCCGCTTCGGTACGACGGATCGGCTGGGAGCCTGTGGAAGTGCGCAGCAACAAACGGGGAGAGGTCGATCTGGCCGAGCTCGCCGCGCTCTGCGACGGAAACACCGCCGCCTTCATGCTGACGCTGCCGAATACGCTCGGGCTGTTCGAGTCGCAGCTGCCGGGGATCATGGAAATCGTGCACGGCGCGGGCGCCCAGATGTATCTCGACGGCGCGAATCTGAACGCGCTGCTCGGACTCGTGCGGCCGGGCGACGTGGGCTTCGACGTCATGCACTCCAACGTGCACAAAACGTTTTCGACGCCGCACGGCGGAGGCGGTCCCGGTGCCGGCCCCGTGGGCGTTCGCGAGCATCTGGCGCCGTTCCTTCCGCGGCCGCGCGCCGTGCGTGAAGGGGATCACTACCGGTGGGACAACGACTATCCCGACAGCATCGGTCGCATTCACGCGCAGTTCGGCAACTTCGCCGTGCTGCTCCGCGCGTATGCGTACATAAGGCATCACGGCGCGGACGGACTGCGGGAAGTGCAGCGGCACGCGATCCTGAACGCGAACTATCTGCGGAAACGCATCGAGAAGGCGTTCCCTGTACCGTACGAACGCGTCGGCATGCACGAATTCGTCTCATCCGCTGCCATCTACCGTGAACAGGGCGTGCGCGCGGGAGACGTGGGCAAGCGTCTGCTCGACTATGGTTTCTACGCGCCCACGATCGCGTTTCCGCTGATCGTACGCGAAGCACTCATGATCGAGCCGACCGAAACGGAGAGCAAGGAGACGCTCGACCGATTCGCGGACGCGATGAATGCGGTTGCCGACGAGATCAGGCGGGATCCCGAAATGGTGAAGTCCGCGCCGCATACCACCGTGGTCAAGCGCGTGAACGAATCCCTCGCATCCAGGAAGCCTGTCTTGAAATGGAGTGATGCCGCATCGACGAACGAAAAGGCGAAGTAGCGCCCGCGCCGCTCCTCACGATTCGAGATCTGACCGTGACGTTCGCGCGTGGCGGGGAGTCCGTTCGTCCCGTCGACGGGATCTCACTCGCACTGCAGGAACGCGAATGCCTCGTACTTCTCGGTGAGTCGGGATCCGGCAAGTCACTCACCGCTCTCTCCACGCTTCGCCTCGAACCGCGGAACGCCACCCTTTCCGGCACCATTCGATACGAACCGCGCGCCCTCGATCTTCTGTCGGCCGAACCGGCAACGATCCGTTCCGTGCGCGGAAGCGGGATCGCGATGATTTTCCAGGAACCCATGACGGCTCTGAACCCGGTGCTCCGCTGCGGAGAGCAGATCGCCGAGGGGATTCGGCTGCACGCGAGTGCCGGTACGAGAGACGCGAACGCGCGCACGCTGGCGCTCCTCGAAGAAGTGGGCATGGACGATCCGGCTCGCGTGGCGGGGCAGTATCCGCACGAGCTTTCCGGGGGCATGCGTCAGCGTGTCCTGACCGCGCTCGCGCTCGCAGGGGACCCGAAGCTCCTGATCGCGGACGAGCCGACAACGGCGCTCGACGTTTCCACGGAGCAGCGCATCCTCGACCTTCTGCTCCGCCTGCGCGACGCGCGCGGTCTGGCGATTCTGATGATCACGCACGACTGGGGGGTGGCCGCGGCAATGGCGGACCGTGTGTCCGTGCTTTACGCGGGGCAGGTCGTGGAAACGGGGAGCGCCGGTGACGTTCTGCGCGAACCGAAACACCCGTACACGCGCGCACTCCACGGCGCGGTGCCGAGACTCGACCGCCATGCGGCCGCTCCGGTCCCGATTCCGGGGCAGGTGCCGGAGCCGGGCGCGTTTCCTTCGGGGTGCCGCTTTCATCCGCGGTGTGCGCGCGCGATCACAGCGTGCGCCGAGCGGGAGCCCGCACTTCTCGCGGGTGGAACGCGCACCGTCCGGTGCGACGTCGAAAACGGGGTGACGTCATGATCGGAGCGCCGTCAGGGACCGCGCCAACGGGAGATGCCTGGATCGAGATCGAGAACGTGACCCGCGAGTTCGCCGTGAGAGGCGCGGGGCGGGGAGCCGGCGCGCGTTCCATCGCCGCTGTGCAGGATGTTTCGCTGCGCGTCGCGCGGGGAGACTCGATCGCGCTCGTCGGAACGAGCGGATCCGGCAAAAGCACACTGGCCCGCCTGATCGCGGGGCTTGACCGACCGACCGCCGGGCGGGTCCGCTACGCCGGTCGTGTCGTGGATCCGGCGGCCCGCGACTGGCAGTCCGGGCGGCACCGCATGCAGATGATCTTTCAAGACCCTGCCGCGGCACTGAATCCTCGCCATCGCGCCGGCGCGATTCTGGCGGAGGTGAGCGAGTTTGGCAGGGGTGGGGACGGACGGCATGCCTCCGCGGAGGACATCGACGCGATGCTGGCGCGGGTCGGACTTTCACCGGCGGACCGGGAGAAGTTTCCGCACGAGTTCAGCGGCGGGCAGAAGCAGCGTCTTTCACTGGCCCGCGCCCTGGCCGCGGAACCGGACACGCTGCTCGCGGACGAGCCGCTCTCGGCGCTCGACGTATCGGTGCAGGCCCAGATCCTGGCGCTGCTTCACGACCTCAGGCAGGAGCGCTCGCTGACGCTCGTCTTCGTAACCCACGACCTGGCCGTCGTTCCCCATATCGCCGAGCGCCTCGCCGTGATGGCCGGGGGGCGCATCGTAGAGGAGGGGCCGGTCGACCGGATCTTCGCCGACCCGTCCCATGACGCCACCAGAAGGCTGCTTGCGGCTGCGCGAAGGGGGTCGACGGGCGGCCCGAAAACGGGTATATTGTAGATCGATCTCAAGGACGAGGCACTCCTCGTCGATTCATGGATTAGGCGGACCCCAAACCGCTTAACCCCCATGACTGTTTTGGGGTTACCACCTTGACACTCCCCAAGCCCCTTGGTATGGTCCGCTCGATAACGACGGATTCCGTCGACGTGTGGATTCACTCGAATCGGCATACGCCGAAAAGGAGCCAGGAACATGCTCGGGAAGAAACGAATTCTGTACTTCCCCGTGCTCCTCGTTTTGCTCACCCTCTTGGCCGCACCCCCCGCCGAGGTTTATGGGCAGGATACGGGAGTCTTGTCCGGAATGGTCCGCGATAAGGCCACAGGACAACCGGTAGCCTACGCGGACATCGTTCTGCAGGGATCCGGCAGAGGGGGGATCACCCAGTCCAACGGTACATTTCAGATCCCTGGCGTGCCCGCCGGCACGTACACGCTGATGGTCAATCGCGTGGGATACACTTCAGAGAAAATAGAGAACGTCGTAATCGGCGCCGGCCAGGTCGTCTCGAGGACGATTCAACTGGAGTTGAACGAAGGCACGGCCGAACGCGTCGTCATCGAAGAAGACATTGACCAGATTGATGTGGACGACTCGGGAACGAAATACAAGATCGACAAGGAAGAGTTCAAGATCAGGGCCGTGAACAACGTCACGGACGCTCTTTCGAAACAGCCCGGTGTCATCGTCGATCCGAACGGGGGCGTTCATGTCCGCGGCGCCCGTACGGACGAAACGAAGTACCAGGTCGACGGGATGCCCGTCACGAGTTCGTTCAACGCGAACCAGTCCTTGCAGGTTTCGTTCGCCGCTCTCTCGGAAATCGAACTGCTCTCCGGTGGTTTCGATGCCGAGTACGGCAACGCTTCGAGCGGCATCGTGAACATCACTCTCGCCGAAGGCGGGCGGAACTATTCCGGCCTCGTCCGTTACTTCACGGACGACTTCGGCGCGGACGACAAAACGTATTACAACAACGACAACATCGCGTTCGCATTCGGCGGACCGCTCGTGTCCCAGGACTTCCGTTTCCACGCTTCCGTGGAAGGGATCTGGTCCGACACGTACATTCCTCAGAATCTCGACCATACGAAGAAGGAGTTTCTGGGAATCACGTTCTCCGATCGGAACAGCAACACCTATCAGGGCCAGGGGAAGCTCACGTACTTCTTCACGCCTGAAAAGAAGCTGTCCGCGACGGGGCTGTACACGCGGAGAACGCGCTTCCCGTATCTGCATCATCTGAGCCGCGTCGGCTGGTGGTCCGAAGAAAACAGCCAGTGGTGGTTCGAACCGCTCGACACGAGCTACGTCTTCTACTCGGGTCCTGAGCATAACGCGAAGGTCACGACCGAGGATGTGTCGGGATCGGTTCACTGGACGCACACGCTTTCGGGGTCGAACACGTTCTACACGATGAAGCTCGGACGCTTCTCGAGTGACCGGCTGGATCGCGTCGGCAACAAGCAGCCGCACGAATACGATCCGTTCCGCGGCGCCGAGAATCAGATCGACCCTCTGAATCGCTTCTTCGCGGTCGAAGGCGACTACCCGCTCTATCGCGAGTACCGCTCCGAGACTTATACGTTCAAGGGTGACCTCACGAGCGAAAAGCGCTCCGCTACGTCGGAAACCGGACATCGCTTCAAGATTGGCACCCAGCTCGATTATCACGACCTCGAAAACTTCGAGGCCGAGTTCCCGGATTCGAACAATCCGATCGGCGTGCGTCCCGACCTCTACCATGTATACGCCTGGGGCGGGGCTGCTTATGTTCAGGACCGCTTCACGTACGAAGGCATGGTTCTGAACGCCGGATTGCGCTGGGACTTCTACGATCCGGGCCTCAAAGCCGTTCGCCTCGACAACGCATCCCGCTCGGCGCGTTTCCTTCCGCCGAATGACATCTCGCTCGGTGAGCGCCTGAAATCGCAGGTCTCTCCGCGCCTCGGTATGGCGTACCCGATCACGGACCGCGACGTACTTCATTTCCATTACGGGCGCTTTTATCAGCTCCCCAGTCTTTCGAATCTCTATGAGTCGATCGGGGCGGCGAATGTTCAGCCGGGGCAGGCTTTCGGAAACGTCCAGCTCGAGCCGACGAAGCAGATCAGTTATGAACTCGGTGTGGATCATCAGTTGACGCGGACGCTCAGTCTCGACATGACGATCTTCTTCAAGGACATTTTCGGCTGGATCGATACCGAGGAAGACCTGAACGGAACGCTTTCGTCCGTCGGGCAGGACGCGTCGGTCACTTATGTAAACGCGGCCTACGGTACCGTGAAAGGGCTCGAGTTCAAACTCCGCCGTAAGTTCAAGAACAAGTTCGGCGGAAGCATCGTCTACACGCTGAGCCGCGCGACGGGAACGCACTCGGACGGCAATACGTCGCAGCTCGTCGGCACGGGCCAGCTGAACCGCGCGCCGCTTACGGAAAACCCGCTCGACTGGGATCGTACGCACGCGGTCGTCGCGAACCTGATTCTTTCGGATCCGGGTGTGTGGGAAGTTTCGGCAGACTACACGTACCAGAGCGCCGGACCGTTCACGCCGCAGTTCTTCAATCAGCGGGAAACGCTCGCGGAGCAGATCAACACGGGGCGGCTCCAGGATGAAGCGTGGCTCGACCTCCGCGCCAACAAGCTCTACTCGATGTACGGGCAGGAATTCCGGATGTTCGTTGAAGGCAGAAACCTGCTGGCACGCGAAAACATCAACGATTTCAGCCCCGGCGTCTGGCCGACCAATCCGGGACTGTACGCCGAATACTTCACGGAAGAAGGACAGCTCGGCGGCGCCTACAATCTGAACGAAATCAATTCCTCCAGCGAGAGTCAGTACATACCCCTGAATGATCCTCGCGTATTCGACCCGGGCCGTCAGATCAAGCTCGGCGTCATGTTCGACTGGTAGAAACGAGGTTGGATTTGAATCAGCGATTGACACAGGGGATGACGGCAGCGCTGCTGCTCGCGTTCGTTCTCGCCGGCGCGCTGACGTTCGGCAGTCCGGCAGAGGCGCGCATGACTGAGGAGCAGCTCCAGAGTCAGAACACGCCCGAGATGGCGAACGGGATCGTCGACTTCCTGAATACGTATCACAACGTGGGGAAGTTGATTCTGCACGTTTCGAACCGCGGGATCTTCGGCACCTCCGGCAACGGGCAGCTCGCGAACAGTCCCTCGGCGCAATGGCCTCCCGGCGCGACACAGGACTATCTCTTTGCGGCGGGTCTCTGGGTCGGCGGCGTCACGGATGACAACGACACTCTCGTTTCGGCCGCGGTGTATCAGAGCGAAATGTGGCCCGACTTCTTCAATCCGCTCGAAACCATGTACAACACGTGGGAGGGCCGTCCCGGCGGTCTGCGGAATACGGATGACGACGGCGACGGCGAGATCGATGAAGACGAGATCGACGGCGTGAACAATGACCCGTGGAACGATACGCGTATCGACGAAGACCACGGCGCTATCAGCCAGCAGATGTTCCGCTGCACGTACTACGACACGACGAACTTCTTCAATATCAATAATACGAACCCGCGCCAGCTTCACTTCCCGCTCGGTCTCAAGATCAATCAGGAATCGTATCAGTGGGTGGGAGCGGCCTGGGATGACTTCGTCGGGATGGACTTCGAAATCGAGAACATCTCCGAGGAAGTCATCAACAACGCGTATGTCGGTTTCATGATCGATTCCGACGTGGGTGACTTCCGGATCGCGGAGGGTTCGTTCTACACGGATGACTTGTCCAGCTTCATATCCCAGGACACAACAATACAAGTGGCAGGAGGCGAGGACGAAGAGCTCTCCCTCAATGTGGCCTACATGCGTGATGCGGAGGGTGGCGACGACGAGGACCTTGCACAGGGACTGTTCGGTGTGATGTTCCTCGGACACACGGTCGATACGCTCGGCATTACGGCTCCGGAAAAGACCGAGATCCACGCCTACCGCTCCTGGTCGAGCGGGGAAGAGGATCCTGAGGACGACTCGGAACGGTATCGTTACCTGCGCGGCAACAACTGCTTCGGCGGTGTCTGTCTGCAGCACATCGATCCGCCCGAAACACGCGCGGCGGATTACCGCATGCTCGTTTCCGCGGGACCGTTCCGTGAGCTGCGCCCGGGTGAGACCCTCGATTTCCAGGCGGCGTTCGTGATTCTCGATCCCAAGGGCCTCGACAGAAACAATGAAGAACTCGTGCGCAATCAGATGCTGACGAATGCCATCGCGGCGCAGCGGATCTTCAATCGCGACTGGACGGCTGCATCCGCGCCTCCGCCGCCGAACATGGAACTGATTCCGGGCGATCACCGGATCACGGTCGAATGGGACGATTTCTCCGAACTCACGCGCGATCCGCTCTCCGGCAAACTCGACTTTCAGGGATACCAGATCTGGAAAGCCACGGGCTGGCGGCGTGAAACCGCCGACCCGAGTGATGACGCCTGGTTCCTGATCGCGGATATCGACAAGAGCGAACTGTCGGACTTCGACACCGGCGCGCAGGGGATCGGCAAATACCGGTTCGTCGACGCGACGGATGTCAAGAACGGCTTCCCGTACTGGTACGCGGTAACGGCGTACGATTCCGGGGATGATGATGAAGGCATCCCGCCGCAGTTCGGGAAGTTTTCGCAGTCGAAACAACTCGTTTACGCGCGCTTCTCCCCGACACGCTCGCTTGACGACGCGGTCGACGTCTATGAAATCGACAACAGCACGGGGGATGTTCTTTCCAAAGAGATCCGGACCGTGCAGAATGTCCACGTCGTGCCGAACCCGTACAAGCAGGATGCTGACTGGGACGAAGCCGATTCGAATATCAACGCCACGGGGCGCAAGGTCTATTTCGTGAATCTTCCGCGGAGGGCCACGATTACGATCTACACGCTCGCGGGTGATCTGGTGCAGGTTCTCGAGCACGACTATTCGTCGGCTCCGACGGAAGACCGTACATACTGGAATCTCGTTTCGCGAAACAATCAGGAGATTGTGAGCGGCGTTTATCTGTACCACATCCAGTCGGATGTCGGTGAGAAAGTCGGACGTTTTGCCATCATTCGTTAAGAAGGAGCGGACATTGAACTTCCGCCACAGCCATACAATGAGAAGGGGGGAGAAGAAGTTGAAGGGGATGAAGCTCGCCATGGGGCTCGTCGGACTCGTTCTTCTTCACGGAACGGCCCACGGAACCGAAATTTTTGCCAAAGTCGGGACGATCGGCGCCCAGTTCCTCAAGTGGGGAGTCGGCGGGCGCGGAGTCGCGATGGGAGAGGCCTTCGTAGCGGTGGCCGATGACGCATCGGCGCTCTACTGGAACCCCGCCGGGATCGCGCAACTCGACGGAAACAGTCATGTCTTCCTGTCGCATGCATCACTGCCGGCCGATATCGGTCACGAGTTCGCGGGTTACGTGTTCACGTACGGGAGCATTCCCGGGGTGCTCGGCATCTCGGTGAACGTCCTTCAGATGGACCCGATGATCCGCACAACGGAATACAACCCCGACGGGATCAACCTCGCCGGGAGCGAAGAGCTGGAGCAGTTCGATGCGGGCGACCTCGCGATCGGGTTCACCTACGCGCAGTTTCTGACGAACAAGTTCTCCTTCGGGGGAACGATCAAATGGATACATCAGGGACTGGAAGACGAGTTTGCCGAGGCATTGAACTTCGACTTCGGAACCCTCTACGACACGGGATTCCGAACGATTACGATCGGGATGGCCATTTCGAGCATCGGTCCTGAAATGCAGTTCATCGATCAGCAGTTCTCGCCACCGACGAACTTCAAGCTCGGTGTTTCGATGAACGCATTCCAGTCGAATCAGCATTCGCTGCTCACGTCCGCGGAGTTCAATCACCCCTCGGACAACACGGAGCGTGCGAATCTGGGACTCGAATACGAATACTCGCCGCTGGAGCGCATCCAGGTGGCGCTGCGCGGCGGCCTGATGACGAATCGCGACACGCAGGACTACGCGTTCGGATTCGGCGTGCAGTTCCCGACTAGCGCGAACGCGGGGGCCAATGTCAATTATTCCTATACCGACCTCGACGTTCTCGGGGGCTCGCATCAGGTGAGCGTTATTCTGGAGTACTAGCCTGAGGCATTGTGTGATGCAATCCGACTCGGTTCTTCATCCCCATGACGGCCGCTTCGGTTTGCGCCTTTTTCTACTGACTCTTCTGCTGACCGCATGGCTGCTGCCATCGCCCGCATTCCCCGATATCGACGGTGAGCCGATCGCCAGTCAAGGCGACGTGCTGTTCCTCGTGGACGCCGTTTCGTTTCTCGGCGCGGACTCGAAAACGCGCGAATCCGTGAGTATACTTCTGCCGAACCGCGAGCTTCGATTCGTCCGCAGGGACGAGGGATTCGAAGCCCACATCTCCGCATCGATCGCATTTCGCAGGTGGCCGACCGGGGAGTTGCTGTCGACGCACGAACTCGAGGCAAAGCTGCCCGTCGCATCGAAAGACATTGCGGAAGGTCAGCACGATCTCCAGGTACTGCAGCAGAGCTTCGAGATCGAACCGGGACCCTACGAGATCATCGTAATCCTGAAGGACAGGAACACACAGGGGTTCGGTTTCTTCAAACTTTTCGCGCGCGGCACGAAGCAGGGAACAGCATCCGGACAGTTTATTGCGAAGCGTTTCGAAGAGGGCCTTTCCGTTTCTGATGTCCTCCTCGCACGCGACGTCAACGAGGAGACGGGGGAAGCACTCGCGAATCCGAACCGTCTCTACGGCGTTCTTATGCCGAAGCTGGCTGTCTACTACGAGATCTACTCCCACGCCATGCGGGCGGAGGAAAACCGCGGCTATGTCGTGCGGCATGAGCTTCTGGACCCGGAAGGGCTCGCAGTCGCGAAGCATGACGATCTGCTGACGGTGCCTGCGGGGATTACGAATTTCAGGCGCTCGCACGAGTTCGATATCAGCGCGCTCCCTCCGGGTGAGTTCGTGGCCCGCGTGACCATTCGCGAAGAGGGCACGGGCGACTCCACGATGTCGGAATCCCCCTTCCACGTTGCATGGGAGGCGGGCGATCTCGCGAATCTCTCCTGGGCGCCGAAAGACCGCACGGCTTTTCTCGAAGAGCTCACGATCGACGAGGAGTTCGAGGCTCTGCGTATCATTCTGCTCCCCGAAAACGTGCGCCTGCTCGAGAAGATGACGGACGACGAGAAGCGGTCGTGGATGAGCGTTTACTGGCGGGACAAGGATCCCACCCCGGAAACGGCGATCAACGAGGTCCGCCGCGAGCACTATCGTCGCATTCATGTCGCGAACCGTCGATTCAAGAGCATCCGTGGCAAGGGGATGGAGTCCGATCGGGGCCGCATTTACATTCGCTACGGGGAACCCGACCAGCTCTCGACAGGGTACTCGAGTCAGTCGTTCTTTACGCCGCAGCTGGGATTTCAGCCCGGCTCGGATCAGCAGAGTGTGGAAGGCGCCCTCGGTGGCTTCAATGCGGACGAGAAGGGATACGAGATCTGGATCTACAACGAACGAGGGGCTTTTCTGGGCGAACGCCGTAATCGAGGCGCGGGCCTGCAGCTCGAGTTCGTGTTTGTGGACGTCGAAGGGTACGGCAACTATTCCCTGATACGGAGCACCGATCAGACGGAATTCTAGCCGTTCCGCGGGGGACAAAACGGTTGACACCGGCAAAGAGGCTGGAGTTTAATTGCCAGACAATCGTCAATAAGTCTACTACCTGTCCATATACCCAAATTATGCAGGCTACAGCCGCCCTTGATAGCGAGCGTTAGAGGGGCGAGTTTCGCGCCAATGAGGAGAAAGTTCATGACGGTTCGCGGTAAACGGAAATGGAGCGCATGCATGGGGCTCGGCCTCGCATTGCTTCTGTTCGCCTCGGCTCCGGCATTCGCGCAGGGGACCGAGACCAGCCTCGATGAAGCCGCTGATGCTGCTGCCGAAGAAACGATCGAGGCAGTCGACACGCTGATGGAAGAAGTGGCCGCATCGACGGAATCTCTCGCCGCTGGCGCGGGCTTCGCCGACCTGGAAGAACCGCAGACGTTCATGCAGCGTTTCACGCAGAGCGGCGCCGTTCAGTTCTTCGATAACGGGGGCCCGTTCATGTGGCCGCTGCTGGCCCTTTCGGTAATCGGCCTTGCATTCTTCTTCGAACGCCTCTTCACGTTTTCCAAAGCACGGATCAACGTGCGAAAATTCCTCGATGAAATCGCACAGGCGCTTCGTTCCGGCGGGATCGATGCAGCAAAATCGGTCTGCGAAAAGACGTCGGGACCGATCAGCGCCGTTCTTCACGCCGGCCTCATGAAAGCCGGGCGTGGACCGGACGCGATCGAGAAGGCCATTCAGTCCGCGGGCACGATTGAAATGTCGTTCCTGGAGCGCGGGCTTGTCGTGATTTCATCCGTCGCGACGATCGGACCGCTTCTCGGCTTCGCCGGAACGGTGTCCGGTATGATCAGTGCGTTCGAAGCAATCGCCGCGGCCGACCAGGTCAACGCGAAGGTCGTCGCCTCCGGTATCTCGGAAGCACTCATCACGACGCTTTCGGGCCTCATGATCGCCATTCCGGCACAGGCCGCGTATAACTTCTTCGTCGCGCAGATCGACCGTTTCGTGATTGAAATGGAAGAGGCTTCGACGGAAGTAATCGATACGCTCGTGAGCATGGAAGGCCACTAAGCCAGAGGCGAATGCATCCATGAATATCAAGAAGAAATCACGAGTCGATACGACCATCCAGGGATCGTCCATGTCCGACGTGGCGTTTCTGCTGCTCATCTTCTTTCTCGTGACGACTATCTTCAATATGGAGAAGGGGCTTTCGCTCGTGCTTCCGAACTCGGAGAGCGCGCCGAAACCGATCGCGAAAGAGAACATTCTCGAAATCAAAATCGATGCAGCCGGAATCGTGACGCTCGACGGCGAGCAGGTTGCGATCCCTTCGATCCGCGACAGAGTGACCAAGCGCATTCTCGAGAACGACAAGACGATCTGCGTGATCGAGACGTCGCCGCGTTCCTACTACAAGTACATGGTGGACGTGCTCGATGAAATCAAGCTGGCCGATGCGCGCAAGATCACGCTGCGCACAGGGAAGAACTAGCGATGCCCCGATTTGAGCGTAACCAGAGAGCGGCGGCGGAAGTTCCGACATCATCCATGGCGGACATCGCTTTTCTGCTCCTGATCTTCTTCATGGTCACGACAATCTTCAAACTCGAAGACGGTCTTCCTGTCACGCTGCCCAAGGCGGCGGCGGCCGAGCAGATCGCGCGCGAAAAGGTCGCCTATATCTGGGTCGATCGCGGCGGCCGCCTTTCGATCAACGACAACATCGTCGAACTGAAATCGGTTGGCGGCATCATGCTCGGCAAGCTCGGGCAGAACCCGGCCCTGATCGTGGCATTCAAAGCCGATCAGCAGGCCGCATACGAGCGCATGGACGACATCATGGAAGAGCTGAAGAAGGTCAATGCGACGAAGGTATCGTTCAGCGCGGATTTCGAACCGCGGCCGTAGCCCGGGAGATAATTGAATTCGATGGCATACTCCGCCCATACAGCTTTAAAGCTTAACTTTCGGAAGTATTTCGACGTCGCCCTGATCCTGGCGATTCTCTTCCATCTCGGCGCGTTCGTGTTCACGCCCTCTTTCAAACCGGCTCCTTACGTGCCGAGAGAAGAGGAAATCGAGGTGATCGAGCAGCTCGAGGAAGTCGAAGTGCCGCTTCCGCCGGTGGAAGTCCCGCGCCCGCGCATTCCGATCGCTGCGGAGTTCACGGAAATTCAGATCTCGGAAGAGGTCGATCCGGAAGAGACCATCGAAGACACCGAAGTCGATCTCGACAACCCCTCCGCCGCGCGGCTCAATTACGTCGATCCCGGCGAAGGCGCCGACTTCACGTCGTATTCCGATCCGCCGATGGAAAAGCGCATCTACAAGCCCGACTATCCGCAGCTCGCCCGGCAGGCGGGCATCGAAGGTACTGTCGTGGCCCGCGTGTTCATCGACGAAAAGGGCAAAGTATTCAAAGTCGAGATTCTGCAGTCGCCATCCGAGATCTTCAATGAACCGGTCAAGAAGGCACTTTTCAAGAGTTCGTTCTATCCCGCGAAGCAGCGGGAAACTCCTGTGAAGAGCCAGTTGATCGTGCCGTTCGACTTCTTCCTGAACTCCTCCGGCTAAAGCGTCATGGCGCATGACGGACGCGGCATGCTGCACGACGTGGGAAGCCTGCTTACGTCACCAGGAACACTCTTCGAATCACTCCGCGATCGACCGCGATGGATCAGCGCCGCCCTGCTTCTTATCGTCGTTTCCGCAGCGGCCTTCTTTCTTGCGCGTGCGGAGATTGCCACGTTCGCGAAGGGCGCTGCGATCGCATCGGCGCGCGAACAGAACGAAGCGTCGGTAGCACAGGTCGAAAAGTTCTTCGAGAGCCCGCTGTTTACAGCCCTTATCATTGTCTCTCCGGTTGCGCTCACGTTTCTGGGCATCGCAATCTACGCGCTCGTCGGGCTCGTACTGCTGGCACTCACGGGCGGAAGTGGAGAACCGGGCCCGTACGGACGTCTTTTCCAGGCCGCACTCTGGGCGAAGCTCGTCGAGATTCCGCATATGCTGCTCTGGACGCCGCTCGTTCTCGCGAAAGGTTCACCCGAAATCTTCTTCGGCCCCGCCGCGCTCGTCGAGGCGGACCCGAAGAGTCGCCTGTTCGCGCTGCTGGCTTCGTTCGACCTCTTTCACATCTGGTACCTCGCTCTCTTCGTGCTCGGCGTCCGCATCCTGCTTGCTGTAGAATGGCCGAGAGCTGTTCTGATTGCCGCCCTGCCGTGGCTTTCGTGGCAGTTCGTGAAACTTCTGTGGGTTTGATTGGGAAACCAACCCTCTCCGTTCGTCGTATAAAAAGGACACAGAAAACAGGGAGGTCGGAGGATATGGTTCGCATGTGGCAATACAGAATCGCGATCATCGGGGCGCTGCTTGTCGCGCCCGGCGCCTGGAGCTCTCCCGGCGAGGAAGTCGCCGCGCACGTCCGCGTCATCGAGTCGGGGGCCCCTGTGGAGATCGACGTCTGCGTGCGTGTCGCACTTTCGCTGAACCCGTCGCTTCAAGCGAGCGACGCGCGGGTCGGGCAATCGGAAAAGGCGATCCTGCAGGGATACGCCAACTATCTGCCTACCGTAAACGCCGATTTCCAGGCGTTCAGAACGCGGGGAAACTCGACGGATAACCGCGGTACGTTCGACGCGGATCGCGACCGGTTCGGATCCTCCGTCTCGATTCGTCAGAATTTCTTCACCTATGCGGGATACAAGGATATCGGCCGTCTCAAGAACGGGGCCGAGTCCGAGCGGGCGCGTCACGAAGCGCAGCGCCAGCTTACGGTGGAGCAGGTCAAGAATGCTTGCTATGAAGTGCTGAAGTCCGACGATCTTCTCGAGGTAGCCGTCGAGAAACTGAAAGACGGCGAAGGGCAGCTCAAGCTTGCCGAGAAGCGGAAGGAAGTCGGCGCCGGCACGAAGGCCGATGTATTGAAAGCGCAGGCGCAGGTCGAGTCGAACCGCCTCGAGAACATTACCGCAGAGAAGAACCGTCAATCCGCGCGCGCCAATCTGCTCTCGCTGCTCGGGCTCGACGTCAATCTTCCGATTAACGTGAAAGACCCCGTTCCGATCGAATCGCCGATCCCGTCGTTCGACGAAGTGCTCGATCGCGCGCTCGCGAACAGGCCGGACCTTCTCGAGGATCAATTTGCCCTGGCGTCTGCACAGGACGCCGTAGGCGCGACGAAGGGGGAGTGGTACCCCAATCTCAGCGGATCGTTCTCGGTGAACTGGGGAGACGAGGAGTTCAGCGCGAACCTCTGGGACGAATCGCGCCGCAGCTGGACCGCCGGGCTGTTCGTGAACGTTCCGCTGTTCGATGCGAGCCGCCTGTCACGCATTCGACAGAACCGGGCTTCGGCTTCGGCAGCGGAATGGGAGCTGGAGCGCAACCGTCAGACCGTGGCACTTGAACTGAAAGAGGCACTCCTTACACTCGATGAGAGCCGCAAGCGCATCAGCGTGGCCGACCGCAACATCGAAGCGGCGGAGGAAGATCTGCGCGTGTCGCAGGGCAAGTACCAGCACGGGCTCGTCCCGCTTCTCGACGTGATCCAGGCGCAGGTCGCACTGGCCGAGGCGCGATCGAGCCGCGTCGAAGCCGGGTACACGCACCTTGCCGCGTGGGCGGCGCTCGATCGTTCCATCGGGGACAGGGACTGATTCATGAGCCTGCTGATCGAAGCCAGGAACCTCTCGAAAACGTACGACCTCGGACGAACGCAGGTTCACGCCCTTCGCGATGTCTCGTTTACGATCGAGAAGAACGAGTATATCGCGATCATGGGACCGTCGGGCTCGGGCAAGTCGACGCTCATGAACCTGATCGGATGCCTCGATACCGCGACGAGCGGAGAGTACAGGCTCGACGGCGAAGAAGTTTCCCATCTGAACGATGATCGGCTCGCCTCCATTCGCAACCGCAAAATCGGATTCGTCTTTCAAACCTTCAATCTCCTTCCAAGAGCCGACATTTTCAAGAACGTCGAACTCCCGCTGATCTACGCCGGCCTCAAGAAGGCGGAGCGCGCGGAACGCGTGCGGGCGGCGATCGAGTCAGTCGGCCTCACGGACCGCATCGACCACAAGCCGAGCGAACTCTCGGGCGGGCAGCGGCAGAGGGTCGCCATCGCGCGCGCTCTCGTGAACCGTCCCTCGATCATCCTCGCCGATGAACCGACAGGCAACCTCGACACCCAGACCGGGAACGATATCCTGAGCCTGTTCGAAAATCTTCAGAAGAACGGCAACACCATCATCGTCGTCACGCATGAAGAGGAAGTCGCGCGCCGGGCGAACCGCATTGTTCGTATTCGCGACGGCGAGATCGAAGAGGACGTCCGCCTGCAGAAGGAGGGGAGCACTCCGTGAACCGCCGGGAAGTGATCGCGCCGCTCGTTCATCTGCGCAAGGAACCCGCCGATGCGTCCGAACTCGTGAACCAGGCGCTTTTTGGTGAAACCGTCGAGGCAGGCGATACGTCCGAAGGCTGGACGGAAGTACGGACCTACGACGGGTATGCGGGCTTCTGCGAGACGAAGTTTCTCGCGGAACGGAGCGGAGGCACCCCGGGCGCCGACGGCGGGAAGACGGCCTTCGTGGTCACCCGTGAGACGATGCTCAAAGCCCGCGGCAGCGACGCTCCGGTCATGCGTCTTTCGTACGGCTCCCGCATTCATGTGTGCGAGGGTGATTCAGTGGACGGGCGCACACTCGCCGTCGCGCCGTCCGGCGGCGACGCGGAACCACGGTACGTGGCGATCGATGATGTCGCTTTGCCGGGCGCGATCCGGCCGGCCGACGCGACAGCGAACGCGATTCTGGCCGAAGCCGGCAAGTTCCTCGGAGTTCCCTATCTGTGGGGGGGCAGAAGCGCGTGGGGCGTCGACTGCTCGGGCCTCGTGCAGCTCGTTTTCGCTCGCTTCGGGATTTCGATCGCCCGTGACAGCAGGGACCAGTTCCTCGCGGGCGATCCCGTCGAAGGGGAACCCGCCGCCGGAGATCTGGTATTCTTCGGGAAGGAGCGCGTGACGCACGTCGGTTTCGCGCGTGGTGACGGCACGTTTCTGCATGCTTCGGGCTGGGTCCGGGTCAATTCCCTCGACCCCGCCTCTGCGATCGCGCGACCTGACCTCGCGGCGATCTATCGGGGCGCCCGTCGTATTTCATCCGTGAAGGTCTCGGCATCATGACCGCTCTGCTCAAACTGCTTCTGATGTTTCTGGTCCTTCGCGCAGGCTGGGGGGCCTGGAACTGGATCCGGGCCATCAGCAGGGCGGGCGCGCGCGTTCAGGAGAAGGACGAGGGGTACGATGCCGGCAAGGACGAGATCGAGGACGCCGTTTTCGAGGAGATTCCCGAGGAGCGCGGAAATGGGAGTTGACGCTTTCTTCCGGGCGCGGCTATAGTTTCTTCCATGAAAGCACGTGCAAAAATGACGCGGAACCGCCAGTCCGGTTTTGTCATGCTGGATCTCGCGGCATTCCTGATGGCGCTTGTTCTGGTGGGGTTTCTGCAGTTCTCGATCAGCGAGCGGGCGCAGGAGCAGCGCTACGAAGACGAGGCACGGAAGCGTCTGAAGTTCATTGCGAAGGCGCAGGAAGGGTTTTTCGCGGCCCAGGGGCGCTATTCGAGCTCATTCCGTGAGCTTTCCCCGTACTTTGCGAGCACCGAGAGTTTTCTCGATCCCTCGAACGGCGAGATCTTCAATCTCTACATCGATGAAGTGGGACGATATGTGATCGAGGCGGATGTTTCCGGCCTGGGCCGCATCGTTTCCGGCGACCCCGACTGGGAATAGCCTAACGGCTTTCGCCCCAATGCTTTGACTCAATATCCTTGAGAATCTGGTCAATCTGCTCTTTCGCGCGGGTCTCCGTGCTCGGCTCGAACAGCACCTTCTGAATTCTCCCGTTCTCGTCCTTCTTGGCATAGCGGATCGACTTCAGCACCTCGATCGGTGTCAGAATGTCCTTCGAGACGCGGACTTCGAGCGTGTCACCGTCGACGTTCATGTCCGGGCTGTTGAACGGGGACATCCCGAGCGCCCATCCATGCGCCAGCATCCCGCACAGCGCGATCCTGAGCCGGTTCCAGCCCTCTTCCGTAGAGAGATCGATATTCCCGCGGAGGCGCTGCACCAGCCCGTCGACGACGGGAACCATTCGTTCCACAACCTCGGGCTCGAGCCGGAGCTTCGCCAGATTAATGAACATTTGCGCGATAACTTCGCTCGTCTGCGACTGCGACATTCCAGACTCCTTGGCTGTGTTCGCTGCGAAAAGCCTTCCTTCGTTCTTCTCGTATGATCGGACCGGAGGCCGGGGAAGTTAACGCCTTTTCGGTTGACCTGCCGCAACTTACCCGCCTATTGTTACTTCCGTTGAAAGAGCGGAAAAGAATTCCGTTCGGAGATATACGCTATGAAACGCCTTATCGGGCTTGCCTTTGCTGCTATTTTGTTCCATAGCAGCTTGTTACACGCTTCTGCCGTTCCATCTGGTCAATATCTGACCAACGTGGAGCTCATGCAGGAAGCGGTCCGGCGCGGCCTGGAAGAAATGTTACGGGATCTGCCCAAGCAGGCCGACGGCGCTTTCGCCATCGCCTCGATGGGTTCCTCCGAAATCGACTGGATGGTCGAGAACGAGCTGGCCGGGGTATTCGCCAGAAGCGATCGCCCCCTCCGCATTCTCGCCGGCAGCGGCACCGCCGCGCGTCGGCCGAAGCGGAACAGGAATCTGCCCGTCGTTTTCGACACTCCGCCGACATTAGAGTCGGGCGAACCGGTGAAGATTCCCGACAAGGCTTGTAATGAAGGAATAGGGGGGTTCGTTGCGGTCCGTATCCTGACAAACGGGAACGGTACGGTTGCGAACGTCGTCGTAGAAGAGAGTTCGGCTCCCGTCCTCGAAGAGGCGGTGCTGAGCACGGTGAACTCCTACCAGTTTAAGCCGGCAAAGAAGGGTGAATCCTCCATTGCCGGTCACACCGTCCTGGGTTTTACGTTTCCGGAAGCTCCCGAGGACTGCGATGATATTCGCGTCACCGGGAAGGTTCTGGAATCAGATGAATTCGCCTCCGCGCCACCCGAACCTGTCGGAGTCATGCCGGCCGGGACCGGAGACACACCGACACTCGGGTACCGCGTGTCGGAGATGGAATTCGTCTATCCTCGATCCCACCGCCGATTCGGAATCGGCCGCCAGTCCGTGGATCGTCTCGCACGCGCACGCATCGACTTTCGACTGCAGGAAAAGGGCGCCGTTTTATGGGCCTCCTCGGTCGAATACTACGTCTCGGATCGTGTGCCGAAGAGCGCTCTCACGTATCTCGCCAGCTCTCAGTACGAGTTCGCCGCTCCAGAAGTGCCAACCACGAATTCATTCGCCTATTGGGAACCGGTCGTCGTGGCCGGGGTCGTAGGTGGACTGGTGGCACTCTTCTACTCGAATCAAGCCAACGAATAAGGCCCCTCGCTGATCGAAAGGACCAATGTGTCGAAGCGAACCCTGCGCGGGGTCGCTCTGCTGGCGATGCTGATGCTCGCCTGCTCAGGTGGTCCCCTTCTGCCGAAGGGATCTCCCGAGGAGCAACTCGCGCGTGCCCGGTACTATCTGGAAGAAGGGGACGGGACCAAAGCCCTGGAGGCGTACCGTCTGCTCTCCCAGACATTGCAGGGCACGGAATACGAAGAAGAAAGCCGCCTTGGCATGGCGCGTGCGCATCGTGAGGCGGAGGACTACTTCGCCGCGGTGCAGGAGTATGAAGGTTTTCAGCGGCGCTTTCCGCGTTCTCCGCTCGTGGGCGACGCTGTACTCGAGATCGCGGATACCTACGTCGAGCAGCGCGCCAAGCCCGAATATGACGACGACTGGAACGAGAAGGCAATCCGGCAGTACGAAGACTACCTGGCCGGCTACCCGCGCCACCCCCGCGTCGAAGAAGGGCGCGCCGGTCTGCTCGACGCCAGAAATCACGCCGCGAAGAAAGAACTCAAGAACGGAATCACCTACGTAAAGCTCAGAAGATTTCGGGCGGCACGATTTTATTTCGACATCGTGATCGACCGCTGGGCGGGGACGGACGTCGTACCGGAAGCCCACTACGAATCCGGGCGCACTTTCGAACTCCAGAAGAACTGGGCAGAGGCTGCTGCGCACTACCGCACGGTCGAGGAAGAGTATCCGGACTCCCCGTTCGCGGAGAAGGCGCGGGAACGCCTGGCCCGCATGGATCGATCTTCGTGAGCGGGCCCGTTCTCATTTTCGGCGGCACGTTCGACCCGATCCACGTGGCGCACCTCGTGGCAGCCGAAGAAGCTGCGGATCAGCTCGCGGTCGAGCGCGTCGTTTTCATTCCGTCGGCATCGCCGCCTCACAAAGAGAGCCGCGAAGTCACGGGATCCGAACACCGCTGCGCCATGCTCGAAGCAGCAATCGAAACGAATGACCGATTTACGTGGGACGCGTGTGAAATCGAACGCGGCGGCGTTTCGTACACCGTCGACACGCTGCGCGCACTCGCCTCACGATGGGGCCTCGACTCGCGCGAGCTCTACTGCCTGGTCGGCGGCGACAGCATCGTCTCCTTTCGCACCTGGCGGGAACCGGACACGATACTGAGCCTCGCCACGCTTGCCGTTGCGGGGCGCCCGGGCTTCGACGAGCGATCCATCGATCGTTCCCTGCATGACCACGTTCGCTTTTTAGAAACAACGCCCCTTGCGATCTCGTCGACCGAAATCCGGCGACGCGCCGCGAAGGGCCGCAGCATACGCTATCTCGTCACCGACCCGGTGTGGGATTACATAGAACGACAAGGACTCTACCATGGGTAAACAATCCAAGGTGCTGACGGAAATCATCGTCAATACCACAGCCAGCGAGACGCGCGTCGCCATTCTGGAGGACCACCGGCTCGTCGAATTCTTCGCGGAACGCGAGGAGTCGGCGCGCATCGTGGGTAACCTCTACAAGGGGAGAGTGAACGCCGTGCTCCCCGGCATGCAGGCGGCGTTCGTCGACATCGGGCTCGAGAAGACCGGATTCCTGCACGTGTCCGACATGATGCTCGATGATGTCGAAGGGGACGAGCGGACCACGAGGTCACGCAAAGTGCCACGCAATGTTTCGATCGAACAACTGCTTCGCAAAGGACAGGAGATTCTCGTCCAGGTCACGAAGGA
The DNA here is from genome assembly GCA_029262235.1 of Candidatus Eiseniibacteriota bacterium. Lineage (GTDB taxonomy): Bacteria > Orphanbacterota > Orphanbacteria > Orphanbacterales > Orphanbacteraceae > JABDJQ01. The sequence continues at coordinate 811,318 of JAJCZU010000002.1, forward strand.
GCCGATCGGGACGAAGGGCCCGCGCATCACGTCGCAGGTTTCGCTCCCCGGACGATTCGTCGTCGTGATGCCGAACGTCACGCACATCGGCGTTTCGCGCAAGATCGAGGATCGCGATGAGCGGACGCGCCTGCGCGCGCTCGTCGAGGAAGTGTCGCCGAAGGGCTACGGCGTCATCGTGCGCACCGTCGGTAAAAAGACGGACGAGAGGGCGATCAAAACCGACATCGAAACGCTGATCTCGAAATGGAAGAAGATTCAGGGCGCGTACGCGCGCAAGTCGACGCCCTCGCTGCTGCATCAGGATGCGGAGCTCACGACGGGAATCATTCGCGACATTTTCACGGATGAAGTCGACCGCCTGATCATCGATTCGAAAACCGAGTACAAGGCGATCATCAAATATCTGCAGTCGATCTCCCCGGAGCTCATCGACCGTGTCGTGCTCTATGAAGAAGAAGCGCCCATTTTCGACGCGTACGAGATCGAGGCTGAAATCGAGAAAGCCCTTTCTCCCAAGATCTGGCTTCGCAAGGGCGGGTACATCATCGTGGATCATGCGGAGGCGCTCGTCGCGATCGACGTGAATACGGGCCGCTTCACGGGCGACAAGAACCAGGAAGAGACGATCGTTCAGACGAATGTCGAGGCGGCGAAGGAAGTCGCGCGCCAGTTGCGCCTGCGTGACATGGGCGGCATCATCGTGATCGACTTCATCGACATGGAGCGGGAAGACAACAAAGCCAGGGTGATCGACACGCTGCGGGACGCGCTGCGGCGCGATCGCGCGAAGACGCGCACTTTCGCGGTCTCTGACCTCGGGCTCGTCGAAATGACCCGGCAGCGGGTGCGGCCGAGTCTGCTCCACTATTTCAGCTCGAACTGCCCGCATTGCGGCGGAAGCGGCAAGCGCCTCTCCCTGGCCTCGCTCGCGGCCAAGGTCGACAGGCTCCTTCGCCGGACCGGGACCTATTGCGAGGACAAAAAGGTCGAAATCCAGCTGAATCCCGAGCTCGCGCTCTTCTTCGACGAAAGCGAAAGGGATCGTCTGGAGGGGATCCGGAAGCGGTACGGCCTCGAAGCGGAGATCACGGCGAATCCGGGGCTCGACAGGGAGGAGGTCCGCATCTTTTCGCGGCCCTCCGGGCACGAGCTTACCGATAAGGTGCAATTCTAGCGTTTTCGGGCACTTGAAGGCCTTGACAAGCCGGTCGCAAGTGGCTTAGATTCTTTGTTTATATGGCCAAGGGCGAGTTGTGCCCCATCCGGGCGCTCGCAGCGACTTTCGTGACTTAAGGAGACAGGCAGTGTACGCCATTATCGAAACCGGTGGTTTTCAATATAAGATCGCACCGGATGAAGAAATCGAAGTGCCGATCATGAAGGCGGCCGTCGGGGAGAAAGTAACCCTCGACCGTGTCCTGATGATCGAAAACGACGGCGCGCGCCAGTTCGGCCAGCCGACCGTCGAAGGCATGGCAGTGAAAGCGGAAGTCGTCGCTCAGGGACGCTACCCGAAAATTCTCGTTCAGAAATTCAAACGGCGCAAGAATTACCGGCGCCTCCTCGGCCACCGGACGTCGTACACGCGGCTCCGTATCCTCTCGATCGGCTGAGCGAAGAAGGACAGATACAATGGCTCATAAAAAAGGTGTAGGCAGTTCCAGAAACGGACGCGATTCCAACGCAAAGCGACTCGGCGTGAAACGCTACGGCGGCCAGGCCGTCCTCGCGGGCACGATCATCGTGCGGCAGCGGGGAACGCATTTCATCCCGGGTAATAATGTCGGCAAAGGCGGCGACGACACGCTCTTCGCTCTTTCAGACGGAGTGGTGCAGTTCGTCGACAAAGGCAGCCGGAGGAAACTTGTACACGTCATGGCGGCCCAAGCCTCTTAAGCGGAGCGATCTCCGCATTCCACATGCCATCAGCCAGACGGTAACGATCTGGGAGGGGATTCCTATCCCCTCCTTTCTTTTTGGGGTCGCATCATGAGCCGGACAGCCACGGTCATCATTCCCGCGCGACTCGGTTCCACACGCCTCGCGGAAAAGCCACTGCAGGCGATCGCCGAACGCCCGCTGATCGCCCACGTCTGTGATCGCGTGGCGGCCGCAGGCCGCATTGCTCGTTTCGTCGTGGCGACGGATCATGAGCGGATCGCGACCGCTGTCAGAGAATCCGGGTACGAAACCATGATGACGAGTCCGGATCACAAGACGGGCACAGACCGCATCGCCGAAGCCGCGGCGAAGCTTCCGGGCGACGTCATCATCAACGTGCAGGGAGACGAGCCGTCTCTTCCGCCCGCGCTCCTTGACGAGCTGGCGACCGTCATGCTGGAACATCCGGAGATCCCGATGGGAACGGTAACCGTTCCGCTCGATCCGTCCGATTTTACAGACCCCAACGTAGTCAAAGTGACGGTAGACGCGCGCGGGTTCGCGCTCTATTTTTCGCGCGCGCCGATTCCGCACGACTGGCGCGGGGAGGGGAAGTCCGACCTGCTTCGCATGCACGTCGGCATCTACGCTTTTCAGCGGGAAGCACTCGAGCGGTTCGTGTCGCTTCCGCAGGGACAGCTCGAAAAGCGGGAAGGGCTCGAGCAGCTTCGCGCGCTCGAGAACGGAATCGCGATTCATGTTACGCACGGAGAGACGCCTTTTCACGGCGTCGAAACGATAGAAGATCTGGAGCGGGCACGCCGTGAAGCGGCCCGTACGACTTTCACCACGAGCGATAAGGAGTAGGGCTGTTGGTGGTGGATTCTGCTGTACGCTACGTATTCGTCACGGGCGGAGTCATGTCGTCCATCGGGAAGGGAATCGTTTCCGCTTCCCTCGGGATGCTGCTCAAAGCACGCGGGCACCGCGTGACTCTGCTCAAACTGGACCCCTATATCAACGTCGATCCGGGAACCATGAACCCGTTCCAGCACGGGGAAGTGTTCGTGACCGACGACGGCGCCGAGACCGATCTCGATCTCGGACATTACGAACGCTTCACCGATCAGGATCTTTCACGCATCAATAATGCAACCGCGGGCCAGATCTACGACACCGTGATTTCACGCGAACGGAAGGGCGAGTATCTCGGCGTCACGGTGCAGGTCATCCCGCACATCACCGACGAGATCAAGCGCCGGATCGTGGAAGCGGGAAGGCAGACGAACGCCGAAATCGTAATCTGTGAGATCGGGGGCACGGTGGGCGACATCGAATCCCTGCCGTTTCTCGAGGCGATCCGCCAGATGCGTCTCCAGGTCGGCAAGAGCGCGAGCCTGTTCATCCACGTGACGCAGCTCCCGTATCTCGAGACGTCGCAGGAAATGAAAACGAAGCCGACGCAACACAGCGTGAAGGAACTGCGCGAGATCGGGATCCAGGCGGACATTCTCGTAACCCGTACGAGCCGGCCGCTTCCCGACAACGTGAAGGACAAGATCGCGTTGTTCTGCAACGTGGAAAAAGATGCCGTCATCGAATCGCGCGACGCGAAGTCGATCTACCAGGTACCGCTCGCGATGCACGAAGGCGGGCTCGACCGGATCGCGGCCCGTCACTTCGGCCTGCCCGACACGGAACCGGAACTCGGGCCGTGGCAGCGCATGTGCGAAGCGGCTCTCCAGCCGGGCGAACCCGTACGTATCGCCGTGGTCGGCAAGTACGTTCACCTCGTGGATGCGTACAAGTCGATCAACGAGGCGCTGATTCACGCGGGGGTCGCAAACGGCGTAACCACGGTGCCCGTCTGGATCGATTCCGAAGATCTGCAGGAAGGGCGGGAACTCGACACGCTTCGATCGTGTGACGGTATTCTCGTCCCCGGCGGATTCGGAAGCCGCGGGATCGAAGGCAAGATCGAGGCCGTAAGAATCGCGCGGACCGAAAGCATTCCGTTCCTCGGAATCTGTCTCGGTCTTCAGATCGCGATCATCGAATTCGCGCGTCACGCCTGTTCGCTTCAGAACGCGAACAGCGGCGAGTTTGCGCCGGATGCCGAACATCGCGTGATCGACCTGCTCCCGGAGCAGCGCGAAATCGACCGCATGGGCGCGACGATGCGTCTCGGCTCCACGCCGATCAAACTCGACGCCGGCACGATGGCGCAGGAACTGTACGAGGCCGAAGAGATCGCGGAACGTCATCGTCATCGCTACGAAGTGAACAACGAGTACAGGGATCTGTTTCGTTCGCACGGCCTCATCGACAGCGGCCGCAGCGTCGAGCGCGATCTCGTGGAGATTATCGAGATCCCGGAGCACCCGTTCTTCATGGCCAGTCAGTTTCATCCCGAATTCCGCTCACGTCCGCTTCGCGCGCATCCGTTGTTTCGCGCGTTCGTCGGCGCGGCGGCCGGTTCGCGTCAGGTCGAAACGAGCGCGGGAGGAACATCGTGAACCCTGTCAAGATCGTGAAAGTCGGGGACGTCCGTTTCGGGAGCGAGGACCTCTGCCTGATCGCCGGTCCGTGCGTCATCGAAACGGAAGAGATCGCACTCCGGACGGCGGAAGGAATTCGCGAGGCGACGGCGGCTCTCGGCATTCCCGTCATTTACAAGTCGTCGTATCGCAAGGACAATCGTTCGTCTCTCAAGCATTATGAAGGCCCCGGACTCGAAGAAGGGCTGCGCATTCTCGAGCGTGTACGGACCGACTTCGGGATGCCGATTCTGTCCGACATCCATACGCCGCAGCAGGCGAAGGCCGCGGGCGATGTGCTCGACGTGATCCAGATTCCGGCTTACCTTTCGCAGCAGACGGAGCTCCTGCAGGCCGCGGCGGCGACGGGGAAACCCGTCAACGTAAAGAAGGGGCAGTTCATTGCCCCCGAGGACATGATGAACAGCGTCAGGAAACTGGAAGGAAGCGGCTGCGATCAGATCCTGCTCACGGAGCGCGGCGCGTCATTCGGTTACCGGCAGCTCGTTGTCGACTTCCGGTCGCTTCCTGCTATGCGAAAGCACGGCTACCCGGTAATCTTCGACGCGACGCACGCGGTACGTATCTATGGCAAGCCGTCGGCCGATCCCGCGGGCGGTACGCCGGAACACATTCCGCTGCTGGCGCGCGCGGCGGTTGCCGCGGGGTGCGACGGACTCTTCATCGAAACGCACCCGAAACCGCCGTCCGCCCTTTGCGACGCGTCGAGTCAGTATCCGCTGGCGCAGCTCACGAACCTGCTCAGCGAGCTGAAGTCGATTCACGACGCCTGGCGTTCTCACGTAACGACATGAGTTTCTCGATGAAGTCACCCGACCGCGACCGCGCTCTCGCACGTGCCCGCGACATCCTCAGACAGGAGGCGCACGCGCTCTCCGCGCTTGCGGACGAACTGGGCGCCTCGTTTCTCGATGCGGCCGCGATCCTGCACCGCGCGATTGCCGAACCAGGAGAAGGCCGTCCCGGAAAGATCGTCGTGACGGGCGTCGGGAAATCCGGTCTGATCGGTCGCTCGCTCGCCGCCACGTTCAACGCCACCGGAGCCACGGCGTTTTTCCTTCACCCGGTCGAAGCCGTACACGGCGATCTCGGGATCATCGATCCGGGGGACGCCGTCATCCTGCTTTCCCGTTCGGGAACGAGCGAGGAACTGCGTCAACTGATCCCGTCCCTGCGCGCGGCCGGTGTCCCGCTCATCGCGATCACGGCACGCGACGATTCCGAACTGGCACGCTTTGCCGACGTCTCGATTGCGATCGGAGACCGGCCCGAAGCGTGCAGCCTGAACCTGACTCCGACCACGAGCGCCACGGCAACCCTCGCCATCGGGCATGCTCTCGCCCTGACGCTTTTCGAATCGCGCGGCCTCAAGGAAGAAGACTTCGCGCGTTTCCATCCCGGCGGACTGCTGGGGAAGCGCCTTCTTTTGCGCGTGAAGGACGTCATGCATACCGGGGAGGGCATTCCGCGTGTGACGCTCGACGCCGACATGCGAACGGTTTTGATCGAGATCATGGGCAAACGTCTCGGCGCGGCGGCGGTCGTGGAAGGGGAGAAGCTGGCGGGCATCATTACGGATGGCGATCTTAAACGGATCGTTCTTTCACATGACGACCTTTTCGAAGTCCCCGTGTCCGAAGTGATGACGGCCCGGCCCCAGACGATTGGCCCCGACGACCTCGTGGCCGATGCCTACCGCAGAATGCACGCGAACCCGGACGCCGTCATTACCTGCCTGCCCGTCGTCACCGGAGACCGTCTCACCGGGTTCCTCCACATGTACGACTGCCTCAAAAGCGGTGCCATCGGATAACTGGCACACGCTTTGCTTGACAGAATTTCCCTTCCTGCATATGCTGAGCTTAACTGGTTGGTTGATAATGACTTCAGCGTCCAGGAGCACGCATGCCCTTCGCCCAGCACCTTGCATCAGAAGCGATCCACGCCGCGATGGCGCTCGGAAAATCGCTCCCGCGCTCGGTCGCTCTGCCGCTGTTCAGCGCCGGAGGGGCTGCCGTACATCTTCTGGAGGGCCGAGGCCGCCGGATGGCGCAGACGAACCTCCGGCACGTGTTCGGCGCCGGAACGGACGCCCGGGCGCTCTCACGCCAGGTTTACCGCGATCTGGGCAGAAACGTCGTCGACCTGGCCCGTCTCGAAACGCACTCGGGCCCTTCTCTGACGGAAATGGTCTCCACCATGGGCTGGAATCGGCTTGAGCAGGCCCTCGCACGCGGCCGTGGCGTGATCGGCGTCACGGGTCATATCGGGAACTGGGAGCTCATGGCGTCGTATCTGGGCCAGCAGGGAGTCCCTCTGACCGTTCTCGCGAGCCGCCTTTTCAATCCGTCCCTCGACGACCGCCTCACGAAACTGCGCCGGCGCCACGGCGTCCGCACCCTGTATCGTTCGGAGCCCGGATGCCTGCGCAAGACATTGCGCATTCTGGATCGCGGCGAAATGCTCGGCATCGTCATGGATCTTCGGACCCGGGCCCGCACGCAGGGGATCGACTCGCTGTTTCTGGGCCACCCGATCCGGACGGTGGTCGGGCCCGCTCGTCTTGCCGCGCGTTCCGGCGCATCGATCCTTCCCATGGCATGCTGGCGAACGCCGGGGGATCGTTTTCGACTCGAAATCGACGCCCCGGTGCCGTGGGAAAACGAGCCGGGCACGAATCGCGAAATGAGCTGGAAGGAGACGACCGACCGTTGCATGGAATCCATCGAACGATACATACTTTCCGCGCCGACCCAGTGGGTCTGGATGCACGATCGCTGGGGCCTCGGCGTCTCGCAATCGGGCTCGGTGTGACGATCCTCTGCGCGGCTGCCTGCACCAAGGTCGAAGAGCCGCCCGCTCCCGCCGCGTCCGACCAGCACGCCGCCGTGCAGGAAACGCGTGTCAAGAAGTGGGTCGAGTACCGGGATGGCAAAGTCGTCTGGGAATTCCGCGGAGATCTTCTTCGCTACTACGAAAACCCGGAACGCGTCGAAGCCGACGGCTTGATCGTCGACTTTTACGAAAATGAGAAGTATTCGACTACATTGACCGCGGATCACGGAACCATGCATCGCGGTTCGAGTGATATGCAGGCGACCGGCAATGTCATAATCGAGAACGTCAAAGGGACACGGGTTGAAACCGAGTCGATTCAATACCAAGATGAACAAGAGCGGATTTTTACGGACGACTTCGTGACAATCCTTCGCGGGAATAAAAAAATCACGGGTTACGGACTAGAGACGGATCCGAAACTGAACGAAACTCTGATCAAGCGGGACGTCGTCGCGAAGACGATCGATCGCTCCCGATAGGCGATATGGCGGAAGAGCGAAACGTTCTCAGAACGGACTCTCTGGCAAAGGCGTACCGCGGACGCGAGGTCGTGAAAGAAGTCACGATCGAAGTGCAGCGCGGCGAGGTCGTCGGACTGCTGGGACCGAACGGCGCCGGCAAGACGACGACGTTCTACATGATCGTCGGCATGATCCAGCCGATGCGCGGCCGCATCTTTCTCGACGAGAAGGACGTGACCCGGGATCCGATGTTCCAGCGCGCGCGCATGGGGATCGGGTACCTGCCGCAGGAGAGCTCGATCTTCCGCAAGCTCACGGTCGAGGAAAACGTGCTCGCGGTGCTGGAAACGATGCCGCTCTCTTCGAAGGAGCGCAAAGAGCGAGCGGCGCGCCTTCTCGAAGAACTCGGGATCGCGGGCCTCGCCGGGTCGAAGGGATACACGCTTTCGGGCGGAGAGCGCCGGCGCGCGGAAATCTGCCGGGCGCTGGCAACAGAGCCGTCGTTCCTGCTGCTCGACGAGCCGTTCGCGGGGATCGACCCGATCGCGGTGCAGGACATTCAGGAAATTATCGCCGGGCTGCGGGAACGCGGACTTGGCGTGTTGATTACGGACCACAACGTCCGGGAAACGCTTTCGATTACGAATCGGGCGTACATTATGTTCGAAGGGAAAGTGCTTCTTTCGGGAAGCGCGGAAGAGCTCGCGAACAACCCGGAAGCGCGCGAGATGTATCTCGGTGAAAAGTTCCGGCTCTAGAGCGCCGGCATGATCGATCACAAGAGGAACGCACGATGGAAATGAAAGCGGGACTGCAGCTCAGGATGCTCCAGACGCAGAAGCTGGTGATGACACCACAGCTTCAGCAGGCGCTCCGCTTTCTTCAGATGCCGACGCTCGAGCTTCAGCAGGTTCTGAAACAGGAGATCATGACGAACCCGATCCTCGAAGAGGTCGACGAGCTCACGGACAGTGAAGAGGAAACCGAGCAGGAGCGCGTCGAAACGGAAGAGGCGACACCCGACCGCAAGGACGGCGAGGAGCCGTCCGAAGGGGAGAAGCTCGACGACGCCCAGAGCGAGGTCGACTGGGACGAGTACTTCCATTCCCCGTCCGACTACAATTACAAGGTCGAGCAGGAACACCACGACGACACGTACGAGCGAGTTCTTTCGACCACCGTCCACCTGTCCGAGCATCTGCTCTCGCAGCTCCGGATGAGCGCGAAGAGCGAAGAGCTCCAGGTGATCGGCGAATTCCTGATCGGCAGCCTCGACGAGCGCGGATTCTTGACGATCACGTTCGACGAAGCGGCGGAATCGCTTCTCAAAGAACAGGGGGTTCGCTACGACAGCGACCAGATGGAAGAGGCGCTCTTTCTGATCCAGTCGTTCGAACCGGCCGGCGTCGGCGCGCGCGATCTGCGCGAGTGTCTGCTGCTCCAGTTCGAAGCCGAGTGCGACACCGAGAGCCTCGCGTACCAGATCATCCGTTTTCATTTCGACGACTTCGTCGAGAACAAGTACGCGGATATCGCAAGAAAACTGAAGACCACTCCGAAGTCCATTCAGGAAGCTGCCAAAGAGATCGGGCATCTGAATCCCCGGCCCGGGCTTCTCTATACGGACGAAGATCCGCGTTACATCACGCCGGATCTCATCGTCGACCGCGTGGACGAGGAATTCGTCGTCTATCTGAACGACCACAACGTGCCGCGCCTCCGGATCTCGCGCGCGTACGAAAAGTACATGACGAACGGCACGAATACGGATCCCGAGACGAAGGAATACATCAAAGGGAAACTGAACGCCGCGGCGCAGCTCATCAACACGATCGAGCGCCGGCGCCGCACGATGGTGAAGGTCATGAAGGCCATCGTCGAGAACCAGATCGACTTCTTCGAACACGGCATCCGCTTCCTGAAGCCGATGACGCTGCAGCAGGTCGCGGACCAGATCGGCATGCACGAATCGACCGTGAGTCGCGTGACGTCCGCCAAGTACGTGCAGACCCCGCGTGGCGTGTTCGAACTGAAGTTCTTCTTCTCCTCGAGCATTCGTTCGGACTCGGGAGAGGACGTCTCGGCCAAAAGGGTCAAGGACCGCGTCAACGAACTCGTCGAAAACGAGGACAAGAAACGCCCTCTCAGCGACCAAAAGATTGTGGAGCAATTGAAGGGCGAAGGCCTTATCATTGCCCGGAGAACAGTTGCCAAATACCGTGAGCAGATGGGCATTCTGTCCGCTCGCTACCGTAAGAAGTTTTAACATACCCTTGCCGCATTCAGGAAGGAGTCGCCGATGCAGATCTCGATCACAGCCCGTCATTTCGATCTCACCCCGGGACTGAAGGAACACACGCAAGACCGGTTGGAAAGGATGACGAAATACGGTGTCCCTCTGCTCGAGGCGCATGCCGTATTGATGGTCGAGAAGTACCGCCACAACGCCGAAGTGACACTGCACGGCAAAGGCTTTCATATTGCGGGGCACGCCGAGTCGGAAGACATGTATCAGTCGGTCGACCAGGCATGCCAGAAACTCGAAGAACAGATTCGTCGCCACAAGGACAAGATTCAGGACAAGCACAAGGGCGAGAAACTGAAAGAAATGGCAGGGGAGAGCGATACGGATGATGATGACGAAGATGAGGACTGACGCGTTCGCGCATTCGTGCTGTCGTGCCTGAGCTTTCCGTAGCCCGGCTCGTCGAAGAGAAGGGCGAATCCTTTCAGCTCGAAGTCCTGACGAAGTCGTGGCGGCACGGTCAGCCGATCACGGTAAGCGATGTGAATCGTCCGGGCCTTGCGCTCGCCGGTTTCAGCGAGAACTTCCTCTCCGAGAGGATTCAGATTCTGGGTGAGACGGAGATGCTCTTTCTGGAGACGCTCTCCGAACCGGAGCGTCATCGCGCGATCGATCGACTTCTTGCGCTCGACATCCCGTGCCTGATCATTGCCAAGGATCTCGAATACGACGCGTACCTGATGAACGAGGCCGACCGTCTCGGAGTCCCGGTGCTCAGGACACCGCAGTCGACCACGCCGTTCATTCACGGCCTGACCGAGTACCTCGATCAGTACTTTGCTCCGCGTACATCGATCCACGGTACCCTCGTCGACGTTTACGGGGTGGGGTTGCTCATCACGGGAAGCGCGGGAATCGGCAAGAGCGAACTGGCGCTGGACCTGATCGAGCGCGGCCATCGGCTCGTCGCGGACGATCTGATCATCGTGACGCGTCGGCACAATCTGCTCTACGGAGAGCCGCCAGACCGTCTCAAGTATCTGATGGAGATCCGGGGCATCGGCATCGTCGACGTAAGACGCCTGTTCGGTATCCGGGCCGTCGGAAAGAACAAGAGAATCGACGTGGAGCTCAGCCTTCGCGAATGGAAAGCGGACGTTCGCTACGACCGCAAGCATATGCAGGAAAGAGTGGCGTCTCTGGTCGGGCTCGAGTTCCCGGTGGTTACGATTCCGCTCATTCCCGGGAAGAACGTGACGGTCCTTGCTGAGGTCGTTGCGATGAACCATCAGTTGAAAGTGCAGGGAATCCGGACCGAGCAGGAGCTCAACGACCGGGTTCTCCGCGAAAATCTCGAGTCGGCTCACCCCGACGACAACGCCGGAGACAGGAACGCATGATGGAAAAGACGGTGACCATCGTGAACGACAAGGGACTGCATATCCGGCCCGCCCAGAAGATCGCCGAACTCTGCAACTCGTTCTCTTCGGATATCTTCATCGAGAACGGGGAGATCAAGGCGAACTCCAAGAGCCTGCTTGGTCTCATCGGTCTCAACGCTCCCAAAGGCACCGTCATGCGCATCGTCACGAACGGCCCGGACGAACGAGAGGCTCTCGAAGCCATCGTCGGTTTGATCCAGGGAGGGTTCGGGGGCGAGTTCGATGATTAGTTCATGAAAGACGGGAAGATCGCCCTCAAAGGTATCCCGGTCTCCCCGGGTGTCGCATTCGGGGACGTTTTTGTATGGAATCCCGAAGAAGTCAGAGTCGACGACAGCCTGCTCGAATCGCACGAGATCCCCGCGGAAGAGAGTCGGTTTCACGAAGCGCTGCAACAGACCGAAGTCGAAATCGACCGCATCCGAACACGGTACCGGTCCGTCATCGGCGAAGAACTGATCCGCATATTCGACGCGCAGGTCATGATTCTGCATGACCCTGTCGTTAAAGAAGGCGTGATCAACAGGATCCGCCAGGACAATCAGCGCGCCGACGCGGCATTTCAGGCCATCATCAGTGAAGCCATCGTCAACCTCTCGAAAGTGGAAAACGACTACCTGCGCGAGCGCGTGGAAGATCTGCGCGACGTGCAGCGCCGCGTGCTCCGCCAGCTGAACGGCGGCAGCGCGTTTCCCCTCTCTCGCATTCAGCACAACGTGATTCTGGTCGCGGAAGATCTTACGCCGTCCGAAACCGTGCAGATTCCACGGGAACATGTGATGGGTTTCATTACGAGCGGGGGCGGCGCGACGTCGCACACGGCGATCATGGCGCGCTCGCTCCAGATCCCGGCCGTTGTCGGCGTGAAAGATCTCCTGGCGAAGATCGCCGAGGGCGATCGTGTCGTGCTCGACGGGGGAGAGGGCACGGTCGTTGTCGGTCCGAGCCGCGCGTATCTAGATACCGCCCGGAAGAGGCAGGCCCGCTATGTCGAGTTTCGCGAAGAGAGACGCAAATTCACAGAGCGACCGTCCGCGCTCCGGGACGGCACGACGATCCGGCTCGAAGGAAACATCGAGCTGCCCGAAGACGTGGCAGCCGCACTCCATCAGAGAGTCGAAGGGATCGGTCTCTTTCGCACCGAGTTCCTCTACTTCCGCGAGGCCGTGTTCGCAGACGAAGACAGACAGTCCGCGCTCTATAAAAAGGTACTGAAACGGGTGGCGCCCGAACATGTCGTCTTTCGCACTCTGGATGTCGGCGGCGACAAGCTGATGGACCCGGCGATCGATTCACTCGAGCGCAATCCGATGCTCGGCTGGCGCGGCATCCGGATCTCACTCGGTTTCAAAAAACTGTTTCGCACGCAGCTTCGAGCGCTTCTGCGCGCCGCGAGCGCGGGTAATCTCTCGATTCTTTTTCCGATGATCACGACCATGGAAGAAGTGCGCGAGGCCAAACGCCTCGTCGCCGAAGCCCGCGAAGAACTGCGGGTGCTGGGGCACGATGTGCGCCAGGACATCGCGCTCGGGGTCATGATCGAAACCCCCGCGGCGGCTTATCTCGCCCCCCATCTCGCGCGGGAGGTCGATTTTCTCTCGATCGGTACGAACGACCTGATCCAGTACACGCTCGCCGTCGACCGTGACAACCGGAAAGTGGCCTCGCTCTTTGATCCGTACCACCCCTCTGTGTTATGCATGATTCGCGATGTCGTGAAGGCTGGCAAAGCGGAGGGGACGCCCGTTACGGTATGCGGCGAAATGGCCGGAGAGTCGCTGACCGCACTGCTTCTCGTAGGGCTCGGAGTGCGCACGCTTTCACTCCACCCGTACGCGGTGCCCGACCTGAAACAGGCGTTCTCGCTCTATGATGAGCAGGAACTTCGCGAGCTGGCAGAGAAATCATGTTCCATGGATTCCGGCCCCGCCGTGCGCAGCCTCTGGGAAGGCGTGCACGAAGAGAGAGAGAAAAGAGCGAAATGACGAACCCTTTCGACTGGATGGAGCGCCGTCAGCGAATCGACACGAACGACATGTTCGGGCGCATCCATGGTTTCCCCGATCAGCTGCGGGCCGCCCGCGACTCGTTCGCGGACAATACCCTCGTTCTCGATTCGCGCGAGTACCAGAACGTGCTTCTGCTCGGCATGGGTGGTTCGGCGATCGGGGGCGACGTCGTGCAGGCGGCCGTACAGGGCGAATGCCCGGTGCCGGTCGTCGTGCAGCGCGGCTACGAAGTACCGGCATGGACGGACGACTCCACGCTGGTCATTGCCACAAGCTACTCGGGAAACACCGAAGAGACGCTGGCCAGCGTCACGGACGCGCTCGACCGCGGCGCCTCACCCGTGTTCATCACGAGCGGAGGCAAACTCGGCAGGCTCGCTGAAGAGCGGGGATATACGCCGATTTCCGTGCCGCCGGGGTTTCCGCCGCGGACGGCCATGGGATACCTCGCGGTTCCCGCGCTTCTCGTTCTCGAACAGCTGGCTCTCACGAATCCGTGGGGCGAGGATCTCGAAGAAGCGATCGCGCTCACGACCTCGCTGCGTAAAGAGTGGAACGTCGAGGACGGACCGGGGCAGGGGCTTCCGGCCGAAATCGGAGCGAAGCTCGCGGGCCGGATGCCGGTCGTCTATCACGGGACGGGGGAGATGGATCCCGTCGCCACACGGTGGGTCGGCCAGTTCGCGGAGAACAGCGAAACGCTCGCCCATCGCCACACGATCCCGGAACTCAACCACAATGAAATCATGGGCTGGCGGAACCCGGAAGCCCTGCTCGAACAGACCGTTGTCCTGTTTCTCCGGAACGAGCATGATCACCCCCGTGTATTCCGGGCCATGTCGGTCGTACGCGGCCTGATCGAGGACCGGACCGGCGGGTGCGTGGACGTCCCCGTGAAGGGCCGGTCGGCTCTGGCGCGGATTCTATCTACCATTTATCTCGGAGACTGGATCAGCTACTATCTAGCCTTGGCGCAGGACGTCGATCCGACCCCCGTTCCGAGGATCGATCGCCTCAAGGCCGAACTCGCCTGACAGCGGGCGGCCATATCCAGTCAGCACTACGAAAAGGATCGAATATGTCTACCGACCGACTCTTTACTTCAGAATCCGTTTCTGAAGGGCATCCCGACAAGATCGCCGATCAGATCTCCGACGGCGTTCTCGACAAAGTTCTCGAAAAGGATCCGGAAAGCCGGGTTGCGTGCGAAACGATGGTCACGACGGGCCTCGTGCTCGTGGCCGGCGAAATGACGACGAAAGCGTATGTCGACATCCCGAAGGTCGTGCGCAAGACGATCAAGAGAATCGGCTACGATCGCTCATCGCTCGGCTTCGACTGGGAAACGTGTGCGGTCGTGACGTCGATCGACAACCAGTCGGCCGATATCTCCCAGGGTGTCGACACGGGCGGCGCCGGCGACCAGGGCCTCATGTTCGGCTACGCGTCGAACGAAACGAAGCAGCTCATGCCGATGCCGATTCAATTGTCTCACGACATCATGCGCACGCTTGCCGAAGTTCGCCGTGACGGCAGCGTCTCGTTCCTGCGGCCCGACAGCAAATCGCAGGTCACGATCCGGTACGTCGACAACAAACCGGTCGAACTGAAAACGGTCGTCGTTTCCACGCAGCATCATCCGAAGGCTACGCCCGAAGAGATCCGCGAAGTCGTCATCGAGCGCGCGATCAAGCCGTGCATTCCGGAATCGCTGAAAATCGCGTCCGACATTCAGTATCACATCAACCCGACCGGGCGCTTCGTGCGGGGCGGCCCCCACGCGGACTGCGGTCTCACCGGGCGCAAGATCATCGTGGACACTTACGGCGGGATGGGAAGCCACGGCGGCGGCGCATTCTCGGGCAAGGACCCGACGAAGGTCGACCGCTCGGCATCGTATGCCGCGCGCCACGTCGCGAAGAACATCGTGGCCGCAGGGCTTGCGGACCGCTGCGAAGTGCAGCTGGCGTACGCAATCGGTGTCGTCGACCCGGTATCGGTGATGGTCGACACGTTCGGCACGGGCAAAGTGGACGACCGGAAACTGGTCGACGCCGTGCGCGAGATCTGGGACCTTACGCCGCGCGGTATCATCAAGGACTTCAAGCTGCGCCGCCCGATCTATCAGAAGACGGCCGCTTACGGACACTTCGGGCGCGAAGAAGACACCTTCACGTGGGAATTCACGGACAAGGTAGACAAGCTGAAAAGCCTCTTCTAGGATTCGCCTGCATGGATCGATCGAAAGCCGCCCCGCATGCGTGGGGCGGCTTTTTTACTGGCGGGTCAAACGAAGGAAGAGAACGCTCCCGAGAGCCAGAAAGACCCCGTTTGCAATCCATGCCGCCATTGCCGGCGTCACGACCTCGTTATAGCCGAGCGACTGTCCGACACGGATTCCGATGTAGTAGACGAAGATGATCAGCATGGCGAGCGAGAAACCGAGCGCGTTGCCCCCGCGCCGGAGCAGCGCGCCGAGCGGACATCCCAGAAGCACGATGATCAGATTACGGAACGGGGCGGCCAGTTTCATCTGGAGCTGTACGCGATCCTTCTGCGTCTCCCCGCCGCTCATCTCCTTGCGCTTGATGTAGCGTTCGAACTCGCGGTACCCCATCTCCTTCGTCCCTTTCTGCACGGTCGCCAGGTCACTCGGCGAGTCCGTCAATACCGGGAACGTGCGGCTCGTGAAAGGCACCTGGCTCGTCAGGCCGCTGTCGTTGAACGTGCGATAGAAACCGTTTCGAAGCGTCCAGTGTCCGTCCTCCCAGACGCCCGTCTGCGCATCGATTCGCTCTTCCAGCTTGAGATCGACGACTTTTGAAATCGTGATGCGCCGGATCGACTCGCGCTCGGTGTCGAGCGATCCGAGGTAGTAAATCCATTCCCCGGCCCCCATATAGCTTACGTTCGACCGCACTTTCTCGGACCGGCTTCGTCCTTTCTGCATCTCGTTATCGCGGATCTCCTTCGCTTCGAGCGCCGCCACGGGCGCGATCGTCTCGCCGAAAACAAGCGTCAGCACGGAAATCAGGAGCGCGGCGACCAGTACCGGTACGAGCATGCGTTTCATGCTGATGCCGGCGGCGAGTGTGGCCACGAACTCGAGATTTCGTGAATGCGCGCCGAGCGAGAAGAGGCACGACAGGAGCATGCCGACGGGGAGCGTCAGGAGCAGAATCTCCGGCACACTGTAGAGGTAGTAGAGGAGCACCGTAACGAGCGGTACTTTGAAGTCGATGAAGTCGTCCAGTTTCTCGAAGAGATCGAACACGATGAAAATCGTGACGATGGCGAACATCGAGTAGATCAGTACGGAGATGTACTGGGACAGAACGTAGCGATCCAGAATACGCATCAGACGGGCTCGCCGGTCTTCTGATTACGTTTTCTTCGCAGGAAGCGCAGAAATGAGAAGCGGGAAGCGTCCCGGTCGCTCTTGCGAATCAGATAGAGGCCCAGAATTCCCATAATGACGTTCGCGGCCCACATCGAAACGGCCGGCGTTACGTAACCGCGATCCGCGAGCTTTTCACCCCCGGTCAGAAACAGATAGTAGATCACGAAGAATACGATGCTGAAGCCGACGCCGACGCCGAGCCCGCCCTTCCGCGCCCGCACACCGAGCGGCGTGCCGACGAGCACGAAGACGATGCAGGCGACCGGGAGCGAGTATTTCTTGTGCACTTCCACGAGATACTTGTCGACCTGGCGCTGCTTGTCCGCGACGCGGCGGTCGCGCGAGATGAGCTCCGTACCGAGCGAGCTGACCTCGCGGGCATAAATCCTCTGCCGCTGCAGATCGACCGGCTCCTTCGTCGTATCGGGGGCCGTTTCGAGATGGGCGAAACGCGCGCCGATCGCTTCCAGCGCCGCCTGCTTCTGGTCGGCGCGTGTGCGTGTGATTTCCTCACGGTAGGACTGGACGCGCTCCATCATGTCGCCGGCGGAGAGCTCACGGTCGCCCCGGTTCTTGCGATCGGATCGCACGAGCTCCGTTCCGATCCCGTCGATCCGGATCGTGTGCGTGTAGAACAGCATTCTGTGATAGCGATTCGGATTCGATTCGTCGACGCCGTGAATCTCGCCGTCCTCGAGGTAGAGGTTCAACACGTTCCCGCCATCGGTGAAAGCGAGCCTTCCGCGTTTCGCCACGATCGTTTCGCTCTCTTCGTTCCGTTCCTTCTTCTGAATCGTGACGGACTCGAGTTCCGACGTCACTTCATTCAGCGACTCGACGCGAATCGTGTACCCCTTGATGTCCGAAAACGCCCCGGCCTTGATCGCGAGCGCGGGCCGTTTCCGGTGAATGTCGCCGAGTAGCCCGGCCAGGCGATGATTCGAATCGGGAAGGACGCGGTTATTGAACTGCACGAGCAGGAACGCGAGAAGGAGGGACATGGCGACGGGGCCCGCGAGAATCTGGAAGGTGCTGATGCCGGAAGCCTTCATCGCGGTGATTTCATTGTCCGCGGCGAGTCGACCGAAGGTCATGAGCACGGCCACGAGAACCGCCATCGGCACGACAAGGGCCATCATCCAGCCGAGGCTCAGTATGAAAACCTCGAGGACCACGGAGAACGCGATGCCCTTGCCCAGGAAGAGGTCGATGAACTTGATCATCTGCTCCATCAGCAGGATGAACACGATCACGAACATGCCGAACACGAACGGTCCGACGAGCTGCCTCATGATGTAGAAACTGATCGTACGCGGCATTTCCTCTCCCGTTTCGGCGCCTCACCTTACCGAATGAACCCCGGGGCGGACAACCCGATTCGCTCCGCGTGAGTGTCCATCCGCGAATACAGCCCTGTTCTCAAACGAGTACACGCCGGCAACGCGAATTCCCGGAGGCGGGAAGCCGCCTGTAAGCCGTGATCCGCCATGCGGTTGGGCGCGCATGACGGGAGCAATTGGTGCCCGGGTTGGCACGTCCCTTGCCCCTTTATCATGGGTTTGCACACCGTCCGTACGGCGGTGGATCGAAACTGTGATTCTCCCCCCATTGATGCGGGAACCGCTTGGGTTTTTACGATAGAGACACCGACACCTCATCCGGAATGAGGCCGAGGGGAAGCGTGACGAGACTCTGGACGAGGCTTCTCCTCCTGGCGACACTGTTCGTCCCGGGTGGAGTTCTTGGAATCACCGACATCGAGCGGGGGGGCCCCCTTACGCTCATCAAAGACCCCGCGCATCGTAACTATCCTCGGCATATGACCGGCCTGCGCCTCTCTCCGTATCGCGAGGGAGGCGCGCTCCACCTGAAAGATCCCACGAAGAACTACGATGTGCTCGTTGCCGTCGACCTCGAGCGCAATCTCGTCGTCGTCTCCGCCACGTACAAGAGCGTCCCGATCACCTATCCGTGGGTCGCCGCGATCGACGTCTATGCATCAGAAATGCGGAAGCAGGCGCTCGCCAGAAAAGTGACAGACCAGGGGCTCAAGAACACGCGGGACCCCGGCGGGCGTGCGGGCACGAGCGCGTTCAGTATCGACCTGCCGGTCCGCTTCCCGAAGACGCTGAGTCGCATCATCGGGCAGGGGGCGAACATTCAGGTTTCGGGGAGCGAGTCGATCACGTTCTCGGGCGAAACCCAGTATTACATCCGTGGCCGCGACACGGAGAGCGGCGGGCAGCGCATCTTCCCCGAACTCGACATGCGCCAGCAGCTCCAGGTGAACCTGACGGGAACGATCGGCGACAAGGTCAAGGTGGAGCTGCAGCACAACTCCGAATCGCAGGTTCCGCTCGAGAACCGGATCAAGCTCCGCTACGAGGGCTACGACGACGAGATCATTCAAAGGATCGAAGTCGGGAATACGAACCTCGCCCTCCCGGGCAACCAGTTCGTGAGCCTCAGTTCGCAGCAGCAGGGACTGTTCGGTGTGAAGATGGTCGGGAAGATGGGCAAGCTCGATTTCACGACGGTTCTCAGCCAGCAGCAGGGAAGAACGGACCGCGAGTCGTTCTCCGGGCAGTCGTCCGTCGATACCGTCTCGATCAACGACCTCGACTACATCCGCGGGCGTTACTTCATGGTGAACAACTACCGCGCCATTCAGGATATCCGCGTCTTTATCGATGACAACAACGGTACGAACAACATCGGAACGCTGCCGGGGCGTTCGTTTCTTTTCCCCGCGACGGCCGATCTGTCGGACACGCTCGACGGAACGAACCGCGGACCGGACGCGCCATTCGAGATCGGCCAGTTCGAAGAACTCCAGGAGCTCACGGATTACGAGATCTTTCGTGAAACCGGCCTCATCACGATGAACAAGCAGCTCGGAGACAGTGACATCCTCGCCGTCTGGTACACGTTCCAGAGCGGGGGCGGGCTTGATACGGCGGGGTTCGTGCCGCCAACGCCGATCACGACGGAAACACCACCGGAGGACGGGCTCGTTCTCAAGATCATACGGCCCCGCAAGAACGACTACCGTCCGCCGTCTCGAAGCGCCGACATCATCTCCAGCCCGTTCGCGGAGACCTGGTACTACCAGCAGCGCAATGTCTACAGTCTGCGTGCCGCGAATATCCAGCAGGAAGATTTCGAGATTCACATCTTCCAGAAGTCAGCCGGCGCCACGGAGCGTTTCGACCGGCAGGCCGGAGTCCCGTACATCCAGATCATGGGTCTCGACCTCGTGGATCAGAATGTCGCCTACACGCCCGACGGTTTCGTCGATCTCGAGTATCAGGGGTGCGCGCGCACGACGCCCGGCCTCGAAAACAATTCGCTCGGCCGCCCCGAGCAGGATTCGCTCGGCGTGCCGCCGGGGGGGCTGCCGTACTGGTGGACACGGAACGTGGATTACGAGCGCGGTCTGCTGCGGTTCCCGGATCTCCGCCCGTTCGACCCGATCTATGACCATCAGGGATGCCCGGCCACGGAGCAGCTTCGGATCACGCAGCCGAACCCCGTCATCTACGACAATCACGACCCGCGCAGCACGGACTCGAAGTACGAAATCGTCGTGCGCTACAAGACCTCGCGTTCCTCGTTCTTCCTCGGCCGCTCGAACATTCTCGAGGGGAGCGAAGTCGTCAAGCTGAACGGGCGCACGCTGAACCGCGGCTCGGACTATCGCATCACGTACGAGATCGGACAGATCGAATTCCTGACTGACGAGGCGCTTGTTCCGGACGCCGACATTACGGTCGATTTCGAATACGCGCCGTTCCTGTCGCAGGCGCAGAAATCCCTGATCGGCGCGGCGGCTTCGTACAACTTCTCCGAGAACACGAAAATGTCGAGCATCTTCCTGTTCAAGGGGAAGCGGACGCCGTTCGAACGCCCCCGTCTCGGCCAGGAACCGTCGCGTATTTTCGTTTCCGGTCTTTCGTTTGCGACGGAAAAGAACCCGGAGTTTCTGACGAGCGCCGTCAACGCGATTCCCGGAATCACGGCGCGCGACAAGTCGTCGATCCGTGTGGACCTCGAGACGGCGGCCACGTTCCCGAACCCGAACACGAAAAACGCGATCTATGTCGACGACATGGAAGGCACGGCCGAAGTGTCGTCCTTCGGGATCACGCGACGGCAGTGGGATCCGATGTCGATTCCCCAGCTCGAAGGGGCGATCGACGAAGTGGCGCCCGACAACCGCTACGGCGCCGTGCAGTGGTACAACCCCGACTATCGCGACAACTCCCGGAACGTGTTTCGTGAAGATCTGAACCCTGACCTCGCGCCGGAGGAGGGGGACAACAAGATCCCCGTCCTCGAAGTGGCCTTGAAAAACGGCACGGTCGGCACCGGTCAGGCGGCCGATGCATGGGGCGGCATCATGCGCCTCGTTTCGAAGACCGGACTCGATCTCAAAGACCGCAAGTTCTTCGAGGTATGGGTCAACGACTTCGACCTCGGACGCGGGAAGATGCACGTCGATATGGGGCTCCTCGGCGAGGATATGATGTGGAGCCAGATTGCGCCGGACGGCATGCTGAACTCGGAAGATCGTAACCAGGACGGCGTGCTCGACGACAGCGGCAACGAAGATCCGCTGTTCGATGAGGACACGGGTTTCGACGGTATTTTCGACGCGAACGAGACAGGGAGCGGAAACGACCCGGCCGGCGATAATTATGACTACGATGAAAACAACGAAAACGATTTCTCGCGCATCAACGGTCCGGAAGGTAACGGCTTTCTGGACACCGAAGATCTGAACAACAACGGCGACCTCGATCGTGAACGCAGCTACTATCGATTTACGATCGACTTTGAAACGCGCGAGAACAACGTGGGAACCGGGTCGACCGTCGGCCCGAAGAACTGGCGTCTCTATCGCATTCCGCTCGCGCTTGCGGCGCCGACCGCGATCGCATCCCAGCCCACCTACGATGAAGGAATCAAATACGTTCGTATCTGGTTCGAGGATCTCGACACCACGAGCGCCCGCTTTCAGATCGCGTCGCTCGAAGTAACGGGGAACCGGTGGCTCGAGTCGGGAATTCAGGACACCACCGGACGCGTCCTTGCCGATTCGGAACTCGGCCCGCTCGAACTGTTTGCGTCCGGTACCATCAACAACAAGGACGAACAGGAATACCAGCCCCCGCCGGTCGAGATCCGGGTCCAGAACCAGGTGCCCGAGCGCGAGCAGTCCCTTCTGATCCAGTACCAGAACATCGAACCGGGTCACAACGGCTCCGTCTTCCGCGCGCTCTTCGAGGACGAGGACTACACGCGTTACCGGAACCTCGAGTTCTGGCTCAGGAAAGAGGAACCGCAGCGCGATACCGATCCGTATCCGGCGTTCTACTTCCGCTTCGGCGGCGACTCGCTGAACTTCTACGAAGTCATCGACACGTTGAACGGTTACTACGAGCCCACCATGCTTACGTCACGGGCGCCCTGGCGCCTCTGGAGTCTGGACCTGGCCGAACTCACGCAGGTAAAGCTCAGCGAGGACGTCGACTCTACAATGCTCTTCGGCCGGATGGTGCCGGTGCGGAGCATGCGGTCCGGGCGGTATCTGTTCCGCGCCGTCGGCGAGCCGTCCATGCGCAAAGTAAGGAGGTTGACCTTCGGGCTGTCGAACCCGTCGCGCGGGGACCCCGTTTCCGGTATTTTATGGGTCGATGATCTACGTTTAACCAATGTAAAGGGGGACGCCGGCTTCGCCGCGCGCATCGGGACGGAAATTAAGCTTTCGGACTTCGCGTCGGTGTCCGCTGACTTCCGCATCCAGGACAAGGAATTCCGGCGCGTGGCCGGCGGCGGGTCGTCAAACCCCAACCAGGAAGAAAACCCGCGTTCCGGAAGCGATGACACGGATATTTCGCTCCGCGGGAATGTCAATTTCTCGAAGTTCATGGAAGGGATCGGGGTGAACGCGCCGCTCGGCTGGGGATGGTCGCGCTCCGTCAAGCAGCCGGAACTGAAGACGGCGTCCGATATCGTTCTCGACGATCCCTCCCAGGAGAAGACGCAGAAGAACTCGCGTACGCTTTCGCTTTCGCTCAATCGAAACCGCAAGTCGAAGAGTTCCCTTCTCTATTATACGCTGGACAATATGGACGTTCGGCTCGGCCTCGACCGCAGTGAGAGCGTAAATCCGACTGCGGCTGATACGACGAGTTCCAACAGCGTCTCGTGGAGCTACCGCTACTCGCCGCGGTTCAACAGCCAGCTGGCGATATTCCGGTCGTGGAAGATCGACCCGCTGCCGCGATCCGGAAGTATCAACGCCGAGCGCAGAGCGACCGAGCGCAAGCACATCGACATCCGGTCGGAGACCACGCAGCTCAATACGGATCGCGTGTCCCGCTCCAGTTACTCGTTCGCGATGCAGCCGCTCATTTCGTCACAGCTCAAGACCGATTTCAATTTCTCCACGGCACGCGATCACATTTACGGTGAGCCCTTCTCGTTCGCGGAGCAGCTCAACAAAGGGCTTGAAACGAACCGCGCTCACGAGGCGAATGTTTCCTATACGCCGGGTTTCCGGGGACTTTCCTGGCTTGCCCCGCGCTTTTCGTACAACACGAAGTTTGTCGACGACCAGCCGCCCACGCAGCGTGCGCTCGTGCTGCAGCGCGATGAAGCCACGGGGGAGACCGACACACTTTCGGATCGCCGCATTCACAACGTGCGCAACAACAACAGCACACGCATGGACTTCACTCTCGGCGTCGGGCGTCTGTTCAGCGCCCTTCCCGGCGGCGGAGATGGCGGGAATAGTCCCCGTGGCGGGAGAAACCCCGGTGGCGGCCGTGGCCCCGGCGGGCAGGGGGGGAATGCTCCCGGTGGCGAAGGGGACAAGACCGGCGGGGACGCGGATTCCACCAAAGCGCGGGGACCCGGGGTCGGCCGCCTCTTCTCGCCCGTGAAGAGCCTCGGCTCCCGCATCGGCGATATCACGGGCTCCGTGAACCTCGTGAAGCAGTCGAACTTTGCGGATCTCATCGGACGCCCCGGCCTCGAATATCAGCTCGGCCTCGAAGAAGCCGTTGACACCACGCTCCAGTTCCGGCGAGGGGGCCAGGTGAGCAGTTCGTCCAGCACGCGTGATCTGCAGATCCGTGGTTCGTCGTCACTCCGTCTCGTGCAGGGCATGAACCTCCGGGTTTCGTACAACAGCTCGAACAAGGAAAACCGTCAGACTTCGAACACGTCGGCATCGCGCACCGTCACGTGGCCGGATCTTCAATATTCGTGGGACGGACTCGAGGAGCTCTGGCAGCTCAAGCGCTTCTTCAAGAGCAGTTCCCTTTCAATCGGCTACACGCAGCGCAAGGACGAAGGCGGGAAGACCCTCGACAAGATCGAAACGGAACGTGTTTCCAAACGGTGGGATCCGCTCATTCAGGTGGAAGCGGAATGGCTCAACAAGCTGAAGAGTCAGTTCAGCGTCGACAAGTCCGAGGAGATCAACCGCCGCTTTCTCGGGAGCTCCTCGGAGAACGTCGCGCGCGGGCTCGGCTTCAACGGCTCGCTGAGCTTCCAGCGTACTTCCCGCAAGCGCGTCAACATTCCGATTCTCGGAAAAGGGCGCAAGGGAAGCACCTACAACGCCACCACGACGTTCCGGCTCGCGTTTCGGTTCGCGAGCAGCAAGGAAGAAGAGCAGAACCCGTACCGGCTCGAGCAGCATACGCGGGACATCAGCGTGACACCTTCCGTACAATGGAGCTGGCTGCAGAATCTCTCGGGCAACCTGGAACTCCGCTTCGGCGAGAGGAGAAATCTCAAGAATGAGAACCAAAGTACGCGCACGATCGGCGCGTCGATCTCGGCCCTCTTCAAGTTCTAGACGCGGCCTGCCGTGCCTGCTGGCCCTGCTCGCGATTTCGTGCGGCGCACAGTCCGCACCCGCGGCGCCGTCATTCTCGGGTCCGGAAGCGATGCGCACGATCGAGAAGCAGGTTGCGTTCGGGCCGCGCATTCCCGGCAGCCCCGGTCACGCCGCGATGCTCTCGTGGCTCGTGGGCGAGCTCGAGGAGTCAGGGGCGAATGTAAGCAGGCGGCCGTTCCGGATGACGAACGCGCTCACGGGCGAAAAGGTAACGGGAACGAACGTAGTGGCAAGCTTCGGGTCGAACAACCGGGACCGCATATTCTTTGCGGCGCACTGGGACACGCGCGCCTGGGCGGACCAGGACCCCGACTCCACGAAACGAAAGGACCCTGTGCCCGGCGCGAACGACGGCGCGTCCGGCGTGGCGATCCTGCTGCAGCTCTCGCGTATCCTGGCGGAGAATCCCCCGGCGATCGGGATCGACCTGATCTTCTTCGATGGCGAGGACCAGGGATCGTACGCCGACCCGCGTACATTCTCTCTCGGCGCCCGGGCGTTCGTCGCTTCGGCTCCTTTGACGGGGTTTCGGCCGCAGTTCGGGATCCTCGTCGATCTGGCAGGCGGCAAAGGCGTCCGCTTCGCCACGGACTACAGATCCTGGCGGGACGCGCGGGCGCTCACGGACTCCGTAAACGCCGTTCTGGCCACTTATCTGCCCGATCGTATGGAGCTCGGCCGTGTCATGCAGACCGAAGACGACCACATCCCGTTTCTCGACGCCGGAATCCCCTGCGTGGTAATCTTCGGCTCGGGTGATCCCAACTGGCACACGACGCACGACCTTCCTGAGTCGTGCTCGCCGGAAGTGCTGGAGGGAGTGGGGAATACGCTCCTCGAGTTCATCTATATGGCCGACAAACGGCCTTGACATCCCCCCGCTTCGCGGCTAATTTGAAGGATACCCTCGGGTGCGCGGCATTCGAGGGCACTTTTTTGCCTGAATCCCTGTTTCGGAGGAGGCTGATGGCGGTACGAGATTTCGAGGAGAGGGTCTTTCAGGGCACGCGGGACGCCGTTGCGCGCGCCGGAGTCGTTCTTCTCGACATCGAAGCCGTGCCCGGCCCCGTAACACGACTTCGATTCTTCATCGACGCCGAGGGAGGCGTCAAAATCGAAGACTGCGTTCGCGTCGATCGACTGCTCACGCTTTTTCTCACGCAGGAAGATGAAGAGTTGATTCCCGGCGATTTTTCCGTCGAAGTCTCGTCGCCGGGACTCGATCGGGTGCTGCGCCGGAAGGAAGAGTATACGCATTTCGCCGGAAGAGAGATTCAGCTCTTCGCCGGCAATCCGGAGGACGGAGTCCGCGAGTATCGCGGCATCCTCGACGGGCTGGAGGAAGAAGAAATTCTTCTTCGCACACCCGATGAATCTCTCCGGATCCCCATCGAAGAAGTGACCAAGGCCCGCCTCACGTTCGACCTGGGCGGCGCGACCTCTGGGAGTGGATCATGAATTACGAAGTGATCGAGGCCCTCGGGCAGATCGCCCGGGAAAAGAATGTGGACAAGAGCCACGTCATCGAAACGCTGCAGGCCGGCTTGATCGCCGCCGTTCGCAAGAAGCACGGCGCGCTCGCGGAGGTGGACGTTGTCGTCGACGAAGCGAATCATCATCTCGGCGTCTACCTTCTTAAGAACGTCGTGGACGATGTCGAAGACCCGGTGCTCGAAGCCAGCGTCGAAGAGGCGCGAGAGTACGATCCGGAACTCGATGTCGGTCATGTGCTGCGGATCGAACTTCCCGTCGTCGAATTCGGGCGGAACGCGATCCAGGCAGTCAAGCAGGTGGTCGTGCAGCGCGTGCGCGAAGCCGAACGTGAAAACGTCTATGACGACTATCACAACCGTGTTTCGGAAGTCGTGACAGGCACCGTGCAGCAGGTCGACCGCGGGAATCTCGTGGTGAACCTCGGCCGCACGGAGGCGCTGCTCCCGTATCGCGAGCAGATCCCGCGCGAGATGTACCGCCAGGGCGACACGATCCGCGCCGTTATCATCGACGTGCAGAAGAATACGAAGGGCCCGCAGATCATCATGTCGCGCACGCACCCGTCGTTCCTCGAGCAGCTGTTCCGCATGGAAGTGCCCGAAGTGTACGAAGGTGTCGTCGAGATCAAGGCCACCGCGCGCGAAGCCGGCATTCGTTCAAAAATCGCCGTCTATTCGACCGACGACAGAATCGACCCGGTCGGCGCCTGCGTCGGCATGAAGGGCTCGCGCGTCCAGGCCGTCGTACGGGAGCTCTCCGGCGAGCGGATCGACATCGTGCCGTGGTCGGCCGACGATCATGTGTTCGTTACGCGTGCTCTCGCGCCCGCAAAGGTCGTTGATATCGAAGTGATCGCCGCCGAAAACACCATGCTCGTCACGGTCGGCGAAGGACAGCTTTCGCTCGCGATCGGCAAGAAGGGGCAGAATGCGCGCCTCGCCGCGAAGCTCACGGGCTGGAAAATCGACCTCGTGAAGGAAGAAGTGGAAGAAGGCGCGTTCGATGATGGCTCGGCCGTTCCGATGATCGGCATCGAGAACCTCCCGGGCGTCGGACCGAAGCTCGCGCAGAAGCTCATGCAGGAAGGCCTGGTCTACGTGCAGGACCTCCGCACGATGGAACTCGAACAGCTTTGCGCGATCGAGGGTGTCGGCGAAAAGACCGGGGAACAGCTGCTCGCTTCCGCCGAGATCATGCTCGAAGAAGCCGAGAAGGCGGTCAAGGGAATCTCGGACGAAGAAGAGATTTTCGGTCCGCTCGACCCGCCCGACGCCGAAAGCGAAACCGAGGCAGAGAGTGCCGAGGCTGTCGACGAAGAAGAAGCCACGGACGAGGACGAAGTGCCGTCCGCGGCATCCGAAGCGGACGAATCCGATGACGAAGAGCCGACGGACGACGACGATTCCACGAAGGCTGCCGATCAGGATGACGAGCCCGCCTCGGAAGAGGAACCGGCAGAGTCGGTGACCGCCGAAAAATCCCGGGAGGGATAAGTTCGTGCCGCCGATGCGAACGTGCCTCGGCTGCCGGGCGAAGCGAGAGCAATCAGAGCTCATCCGGTTCGTAATGCAAGACGGAGAAATCGATCTGGGCCGGAACCGGCCCGGCCGCGGTTACTACGTCTGTCCTGATTCGAGTTGCGCGGAGCGCCTCGAAAGGAAATACAAGAAACGGTGGAGCGGAGGAACGGCAGCGAGGGTAAGGGCGGCGATCGACACGGGAATTCTCGCGTTGCGCCCCTGAGCACCCTGCTTCGATTCGCCGTCCGCACCGGACGATACGTGGTAGGGGCGACCGGCATGAAGGTGCGCGGAGCCGGCAAGAACGTGGGATTTCTGGCGCTTGCGAGCGATCTGGACGACCGCAAGGCCGATCGGATTCTGGCATGGGCCGGAGACCGGGCGTTTCGCGTCTCCCGCGATCTCACGGGCGAAGAGCTCGGCGAGATCGTAAACCGCGCATCCTGCGACGTAATCCTGGTTTACGACCCGGGGCTCGTCCGGTCTCTCGGCAAGACACTTGGCCGGGATCGATGATTCTGCTAGATTAACGGGTTGGATCCCAGCATGAGGAGAAGCCGCTTTGGCGAAGAAGCGAATCTACGAGATCGCAAAAGAATTCGACGTTTCGAGCGAGGCGTTGCTCAAGATCCTTCGCGAGATGGATGTGGAAGTAAAAAGCCACATGAGCTCGGTGGACGAGAAGCACATCAAAGAAGTTCGCAAACGTTTCGATAGCGAAAAAGAGGCCGTAAAAGAAGCATACCAGCGTAAGCGGGAACTGCAGCGCTCTGCCAGGAAGACGGCTGCCGCGGCGAAAAAAGCCGCAGCCGCCCCTCCGGAAAAGAAGCCCGAGAAGAGTGCTCCGAAGAAAGCGGATCCGGTGACGCCGCCTAAGAAGACCGCTCCGAAGCCTGCGGCACCCCGGCCCGCGCCGAAGCCTCCGGCCCAGAAGCCGGCCTCGCCGCCGAAAGAAGTGAAGGCGCCTGCCGCCTCCCCGCCGCCGAAGCAGACGCCCGCGCCCAGGCCAGTCGCACCGCAGTCGCCGCCGCCGAAGCGCGAAGCCGCGAAAGCACCGCCGTCCCGCCCGCAGGCGCCCGGTCGCCCGCAGGCTCCGGGCCGTTCGCAGGCGCCCGGTCGCAAGGCGGAAGTACCGCCGCCCCCGAAACGTGGCAAGCGCGTGAAGAAACGTTCGCGCGTCGTCGACGAAAAAACGGTGCGCGAAAGCATCAAGAAGACCCTCGCGAATCTCGATATCGGTAAAAAGAAACGACGTCGTAAAAAGATGCCGACCGCAGCAGCCCCGACGGTTGCGCCCGAAGAGCAGGTGCCGACGATCCAGGTAACGGAACTCGCCACAGTGGCCGAGGTTGCCGCGGCGCTCGATATCGATCCGAGTGAAGTCATCGCGAAGTGCATGGAACTCGGGCTCATGGTGACGATGAACCGTCGCCTCGACAAGGACCTCATCGAATCCCTTGCCGACGAGTTCGAGCACGAAGTCGAGTTCCTGTCGGCGTACGGCGAAGCGATGGAAGAGGCCGAAGAGGTGATCGAAGCGAACCTCGTCGAACGTCCGCCGGTCGTTACCATTATGGGTCACGTTGATCACGGGAAAACCTCGCTCCTCGATTACATCCGCAAGACAAACGTGATCGCCGGTGAAGTCGGCGGTATCACGCAGCATATCGCCGCATACGAAGTACAGACGGCCGGCGGCTCGATCACTTTCCTCGACACGCCGGGCCATGAAGCCTTCTCGGCCATGCGCGCCCGCGGCGCCCAGGTGACGGACATCGTCGTTCTCGTCGTCGCGGCCGACGATCAGGTCATGCCGCAGACGGTGGAAGCGATCGACCATGCCAAGGCAGCATCGGTCCCGGTGATCGTCGCGATCAACAAAATGGACCGCCCCGAAGCGAACCCGATGCGTATCAAGCAGCAACTTGCCGAACGCGGCCTGCAGGTGGAAGAGTGGGGCGGCAAAATCGTGGCCGTCGAAGTCTCCGCCCAGACGGGCCTGAACATCGACAAGCTGCTGGAGATGCTGCTTCTCGAGGCCGAGCTTCTCGAATTGAAAGCGGACCCGAAATCACGCGCCCGCGGCACCGTCATCGAGTCCAGGCTCGAACCGGGGCGCGGTGTCGTCACGACCACACTCGTGCAGAACGGAACGCTCAAGGTCGGTGACCCGTTCATCGCCGGCAGCAATGCCGGGCGAGTCCGGGCTCTGTTCGATGAACGCGGGAAGCCGAAGAAGATCGCCGGACCGTCGTCGGCCGTCGAGATTCTCGGCGCCTCGAGCGCGCCCCAGGCAGGGGACTCGTTCACTGTCTTTCCGAGCGAAAAGGATGCGAAAGAAGTGGCGGCCAAGCGGCAGCAGCAGCTTCGCGAGCAGTCCCTCCGTTATCAGAAGCGCATGAGCCTCGAAGACCTCTTCGATCAGATCCAGGCGGGCGGGCTTCAGACGCTCAACATCGTTCTGAAGGGCGACGTGGACGGTTCGGTCGAAGCCGTAACGGATACATTGGAGAGACTTTCCACAACCGAAGTCAAAGTGGACGTGATTCACAAGGGCGTCGGCACGATTTCGGAATCGGATATCCTTCTCGCCGCGGCCTCGAACGCGATCATCATCGGTTTTCATACGAAAGCCGACACGAAAGCCGCGAAGCTTGCCGAGAAGGAAGGCGTCGACGTTCGCTTCTACCAGATCATCTACGAAGCGGTGGATGATATTCGACTCGCCATGGAAGGGATGCTGACGCCGGACTCACAGGAGAGCGTGACGGGACGCGTGGAAGTGCGTCAGATCTTCCGCATCGGACGGACCCATGTCGTGGCCGGGTCGTACGTACTCTCGGGTACGGTATCGCGCAACTCGCGCGTCCGCGTGATTCGCGAGGACACGAAGATTTACGAAGGCAAGATTCAAACCCTCAAGCGCTTCAAGGACGACGCCCGTGAAGTGAAAGAGGGATTCGAATGCGGTATCACGCTCGAGAACTTCAACGATCTTTCCGAAGGTGACATCCTGGAGGCGTTCGTGATCAAAGAGGTTGCGCGCAAGCTGTAGGCGACACGCGCAACAACTCGGACGGGGCGTGCCATGATCTTCGGTCTCTGCCGCGCCGAGATTCACATTCCGGATGCGGGCTCACTCAAGTCCAGACGCAGTGTGATCAAGGGGCTCAAAGAGCGGCTGCGAAGCCGTTTCAACGTCTCGGTTGCCGAGGTCGACCATCTCGATCTCTGGCAGCGGGCAACGCTCGCCATCGTGATCGTTTCCAATGAACAGAAGCACGCGAATTCGGTGCTGTCGTCCGTCGTGAAGCATATGGAGCGTGACCATCGCGCACAGCTCCTCGATTACGAGCTTTCGTTCTTTTGATCGGACAACCGCGGGACTTTCACCATGAATGAGAAAAGACTGGAGCGCGTGGGCGCGCTGATTCACCGGGCCGTGGCCGCGTTTCTAGAGCGCCGCGTGAAACACCCGGATTTCGGCTTTGTAACCGTGACTTCGGTGAAGCTGGCAAGCGATCTGAAGATCGCCACGATTTATGTAGTCTGTCGCGGCGACGAGGAGGAGCGGGGCATTTCGTTCCGCATCCTGGAAAAGCTCGTCCCGTCGATTCGCAAGGATTTAAAAGGAGCCCTCAAGCTGCGCTGGATTCCGCACCTCGTGTTCAAGAACGATGAAACGTTCGACCACGCGGACCGGATCGGACTTCTGTTGCGCGAAATCGAGGGCGAGGAGAAGGGCACTTGATTCACGGCATCGTCAATCTGAACAAGCCGAGCGGGTGGACGTCGCATGACGCCGTCGCCAAGGCGCGCGGTCTCTTCGGCCAGCAGCGCATCGGTCACGCCGGCACACTCGACCCGAACGCGACGGGCGTTCTCATCCTGTGCCTCGGGAAGGCGACGAAGCTGAGCCGCTATTTCATGCGTCTCGAAAAGGAGTATCACGGCTTCTTTTCGTTCGGAAAGACGACGGATTCTCAGGACGCCGACGGAAAAGTGCTCGAAGAGCGGGACGCCTCGCACGTGACCGCCGAACGGATCGAGGAGCTGCTTCCGCGCTTTACGGGCGAGATCATGCAGACGCCGCCCATGGTTTCCGCGGTGAAAGTAAACGGCAAACGGCTCTACGCGCTTGCCCGCGAAGGGAAGAGCGTGGACCGCGAAGCCCGCAAGATCGAAGTGCGCGGGTTCGACCTCGTGAAATACGAGGCCCCGGTCGCCGAGGTGCGCGTAGTCTGCTCGAAGGGGACGTACGTCAGAACGCTCGCGGCCGATCTCGGCGAGGAACTCGCGTGCGGCGCATTTCTTCAGAACCTGACGCGTACGCGCATCGGACCGTACCGCGTCCAGGATGCATTCACGATGGAGGATCTCGCACGCGCTTCGGAAGAAGGCGATCTATCGCCTGTTTTCACGCCGCTCGACGAGGCAATCGAACACCTGCAGCCGGCCATCCTGCGTCAACACGCGACCCGCTACGGTCTGCCCCCGCTTCCGAAGACGCTCGCGAGCGTGGAGCCGCTCGACCGCACCCCCGAGCAGGGCGACTTCCTGCAGGTCCGCGATCCGAAGGGACGCGCGATCGGCGTTGTCGAAGTGGACGGCGAGATGGGCCAGCTCCGCAAGGTGTTCGTTACCGGGTGATGAAAGTCCTGATCGCGAGTGAAAATACCCGTGCCCCCGCCGTCATGCAGGGCGCGGTCGCTACAATCGGCACATTCGACGGTGTCCATTGCGGGCATCAGGTCCTGATCGACTCGGCCGTGAATCTCGCCAGGGAGAGGGGCCGCCGATCCGTCGTCATCACGTTCGAACCGCATCCCCGCTCCGTGCTTCCCGATTCCCGTTCCCCCGAACTTCTGACGACCTAC
The DNA here is from genome assembly GCA_029262235.1 of Candidatus Eiseniibacteriota bacterium. Classification (GTDB taxonomy): domain Bacteria; phylum Orphanbacterota; class Orphanbacteria; order Orphanbacterales; family Orphanbacteraceae; genus JABDJQ01. Next base: position 843,958 of record JAJCZU010000002.1, read on the forward strand.
CACGAGAAGCTGGCCATGATCGCGTCGCGCGGGGTCGACTGTACGCTCGTCGTACCGTTCGATCGCGCCCGCTCGCTTCAGGACCCTGACGATTTCGTCGAGAAAACTGTCCACGGACTTCTCCGGCCCGAACACGTCTTCGTCGGCTACGATTTTCACTTCGGGCGCGACCGCTCCGGGGATGCTGCCCTGCTGACCAGACGCGGGGCCGCGCTCGGTTTCGGCGTTTCGACGGTCGGGCAGGTCGCGATCGACGGCCAGGCGGTCAAGTCGACTGCCATCCGTGAATGGCTTCGAACGGGCCACGTGCAGGAGGCGTCCCGGGCGCTCGGACGTTTCTACAGCCTGTCGGGCCTGGTGGTGGCCGGAGCCGGCCGCGGGAGGACGCTTGCTGCGAGAACGGCGAATCTCGGCCATCTTCCGGTCGAAAAGCTGCTTCCCGGCAAGGGTGTCTATGCGCTCTTCGTACAATGCGCCGGAGGGGTTCACCAGGGGGTGGCGAATCTGGGCAACCGGCCCACATTCGTGGACGACGGGGCTACGCTGCTCGAGACGCACCTGCTCGACTGGGAGGGGGATCTGACCGGCAGCAGGATGACGGTCCACTTCGTCCGCTATCTGCGTCCCGAGAGGAAATTCGACACCCCGGACGAACTCGCTGCCCAGATCCGCGAGGATGCCCGGGCGGCCGCGGATTATCTTGACATTTCCGATCAAACATTTATCTTTACAGCCGAATCTCAGTTTGATAGCCTTCGAACAGATGGATAGATGCGCCCGAACTGTTAATCGCTTAACTTTTTGATTTTACGGAAGTTAGGCCGCGGGACGCCGCAGGAGAATTGATTTTGACACTCTCTAAGGAATCGAAAAAAGAGATCATCGGCACGTACAAGACCCACGATTCGGACTCCGGATCGCCTGAGGTCCAGATCGCTCTGCTTACCGAGCGTATCACCTACCTGACCGAGCATTTCAAGGTCCACAAGAAGGACCACCATTCGCGACGCGGCCTGCTTCGGCTGGTCGGACGTCGTCGGAGACTTCTGGACTATCTCAAGTCCAACAAGATCGATCGTTATCGCACGATCGTGAAAGAGCTCGGCCTTCGCAAGTAAAGTACAGGCGAAGGCTATTCACCAGCCGCCCCCGCCGGTAGGACCGCAAGTGAGGTGGACTATCACTACCTCGTGTCTTTGCGGTTTGTCCGGGGTGGGGCGGTGTTTTATTGCTAGGAGAATCCCATGCACGAACGTGTAAGCGTCCGTGTTGGACACAACGAACTTATCTTTGAAACAGGTAAGATCGCCAAACAGGCGAACGGGTCCATCACGGCCAGACTCGGCGACACCGTGGCATTGATCACGGCAGTCGCCACCCACCAACCGGTGGAAGATCGTGGGTTCTTCCCGTTAATGGTCGAGTATCGTGAACGCGCGTACGCCGCCGGAAAAATTCCCGGCGGCTTTTTCAAGCGCGAATCACGACCGGCCGACCGGGAAACCCTCACCGCCCGTCTCATCGACAGGCCGCTCCGTCCCCTCTTTCCGAAGGGCTTCATGCATGAAGTCCAGATCATTGCGACGGTGCTTTCGAGCGATCAGGAAAACTCAGCCGACATGCTCGCACTGAACGGCGCTTCTGCCGCGCTTGCGATCTCGTCGATCCCCACCGAAAAGACGATTGCCGCCGTTCGCGTCGGCCGCATTGACGGTGAGTTCATCCTCTTCCCGACGCTCCAGCAGCGTGAAGAGAGCGACTGCGATCTGATCGTCGCCTGTGCGCGCGATGCCGTCGTCATGGTCGAAGGCGGGGCTCAGGAGCTCCCCGAAGACACGATGATCGAAGCGCTCGCGCTCGCTCAGGACGAAGCCATCAAAATCATCGACGCCATTGAAGAGCTGCGCGCGAAAGTGGGCAAGGAAAAATGGACCGTCGCGAAGGACGAAGCGAGAGACACAATCGCTTCGACGATCAAGCAAAAGTACGCTTCCCGTATTCGCGAAGCGAACGGCAACCCGGACAAGGCCGGCCGTCGTGAATTGATCACGGCTCTCAAAGCCGATGTGCATGCCGAACTCGGTGCGCAGTTCCCTGATATGAAAGTTCAGATTTCGTCGGAACTGGATCATGCGATGGGCGACGACGCGCGGAGCATCATCCTGAACGGCGACAAGCGCCTCGACGGGCGTGCGATGAACGAGATCCGTGATATTTCGTGCGAAGTGGGAACCCTCCCGCGTACGCACGGTTCGGCTCTGTTCACCCGTGGCCAGACGCAGGCGCTCGCGACGATTACACTCGGAACGTCCGCAGACGAACAGCGCGTCGACGATATCGAGCAGGAAATCAAAAAGAAGTTCATGCTTCACTATAATTTCCCGCCGTTCTCGGTTGATGAAGTGCGGTTCCTGCGCGGCCCCGGTCGCCGGGAAATCGGTCACGGAGCGCTCGCCGAGCGTGCACTCACCCCGCTGATTCCGGCCGAAGAAGACTTCCCGTACACGATTCGTATCGTGTCGGACATCATGGAATCGAACGGTTCTTCCTCCATGGCATCGATCTGCGGCGGTTCACTCGCCCTGATGGACGCCGGTGTCCCGATCAAAAAGCCTGTGGCCGGAATCGCCATGGGCCTGATCTCGGGCGAAGGGAAGGTCCGCGTGCTCTCCGATATCCTGGGCTCCGAAGATCACTACGGTGACATGGACTTCAAGGTTGCCGGTACACGTGAAGGCATCACCGCCTTCCAGATGGATTGCAAGGTCGCCGGCATCGGTTTCGACGTGATCAAGCAGGCGCTCGAACAGGCGCGCGAAGGACGTTTGCACATCCTCGACAAGATGGATGAGGCAATGACGGCGCCGCGCGAAGAGATGTCGCCTTACGCACCGCGTATTACCGCGATCACGATCGATCCGGAAAAGATCCGCGACATCATCGGCCCGGGAGGCAAAATGATCCGCAAGATCACGGAAGCCACCGGAGCGAAAATCGATATCGAGGACGACGGCACGATCAAGATCGCTTCAGTCGACGGCGATTCGTCCGCGGCCGCGATCGAGATGATTCGCATGATCACGGCCGAGCCGGAAATCGATCAGGTGTACGAAGGAACGGTGCGACGCATTGTCCCGTTCGGCGCCTTCATCGAAATCATTCCGGGAAAAGACGGCCTGCTTCACATTTCGGAGATCGAGTATCGCCGGATCGAGCAGGTCGAGGACGTCATGAGCGAAGGCGACAAAGTGCGCGTCAAGGTCATCGACATCGATGGCGACGGCAAGATCCGCCTGAGCAAGCGCGCTCTCGAAGAGCCGCCCCCGGGCTGGGAAGATCGCAGCAAGGATCGTGGCGGGGACCGCGGCGGAAGCCGTGATCGCGGCGGAGACCGTGGTGGACGTGGCGGCGGTGGCCGTCGACGCGAACGTTCCGCGTAACTGCCTTCATTCGATTGTATCGTCAAAGGGCGGCCCCGTTAACGGGCCGCTCTTTTTTTTGCACCGAAGCAGTTCGGCTCATGACGTGTCTTGTATCTCCGTCCGGGCCTGGACTAAGATGACTGTGCGGGCTCGAATTCCGAATCCGCCTTCCCGGGCGTTGCAGCGTGGAGCACTTCCGTTGAGAGCACTGGCCTACCATCAAGTCGAAAACCGTCTGGACTATTCGTGGAATACGGTATCGCCCGCAACGCTCCGGCGGCAGATGCGCATGCTGTACGCTGAGGGATTCCGCGGCGTTCCGTTCGGCGAGATCGCGTGGAGCGATTCGACGGGTTCCGATACACGCACGATCGCGGTCACGTTCGATGACGCGCTGAGCGGTGCCGTGCAGCACGCTGTTCCCGTGCTCGCGGAGTTCGGTTTCCGGGGAACGTTTTTCGTGCCGACGAAATGGGTGGGCCGCGAGAACCGCTGGGACAGTCGCTTTTCGGGACGTCGCGCCTCCCATGCCACATGGGACGAACTGCGCCTCGCCCGCGACAACGGGTGGGAGATCGCGTCCCATGGACATGGGCATCGTGATCTGACCACACTCACGGAAGCCGCCCTTGCCGCCGAATTCGAGAAGCCGATGGAGATCATCATGCGCCAGCTCCGCGTTCCGGTTCGCACGCTGTCCTATCCGTTCGGGAGGTGCGACGATCGCGTCGCCGGGGGGGCGCACGAAGCCGGATACGAGTACGCCGCACTTTCCACTTCGCCGGATCGCGGGGAATCTTCCGTCGATCCGATGCGCGTCGGCCGTGTGTGCGTCAGGCGTTTCGATCTCGCTGTGGAATTTCGCGCGAAATGGGGCGACGGGCCGCTGCACCAGTGGCAGCGCGCCAAGGATCGGATTGCGTATTTCTGCAACGCGGGGACACCCGCGGTCTGGCAACGATGGAGCGGTACTCGATGAAAATGCTTGATCTTTTCTTCCTGCTGCGGCCGATCGTGCTGATTCCGTCGTGGGCGTTTCTGCTCGCGGGAGTGCTGCGCGCGTCCGAGGCTTCCGGCCAGGCGCCCCCGGCGCTCGGCGAGCTCTGGCTGCCGCTCCTGCTGTTCACGATGAGCCTGGCCGGTTCGTACGTCGTCAATCAGATCTATGATGCCGAATCCGATCGCGAGAACGGCAAGCTGTTCCTGATTTCCGAGGGCCATGTCACCCTCCGTGCGGCGTGGACCATGGCCATCGTACTGATCGCGGGTTCCCTCGCGGGCAGTCTCGTTTTCGATCGCACCGTCCTGGTATGGACGATTCTCGCCACAGCAATCGGACTGCTCTACTCCGCGGAGCCCGCGAGGCTCAAAGCGCGCCCTGTGCTCGATCTTCTCGCGAACGCAACAGGCTATGGACTGGTGGCGTTTCTGTTCGGCTACTCCCGCGTGGCGCCGATCTCGCTGGATACGCTCGTGCTCTCCGTTCCCTACATGCTGCTCGTCGCGGCCGTGTTCGTGCATACGACAGTCGTGGATCGCCCGGGCGACGAGAAAGCGGGGCTGCACACGACCGCCGTACTCTTCGGCGATCGGAACACATCGTGGTTCGGACTCGCGCTGCTCCTCGGCGCGCTCGCCACAGGCTGGCTGCTCGGCGAACCGTACCCGGCCGTCGCGGCGTTCGGCGCGATCGCGTTCTTCCTGCTGTCGATTATTGATCCGGGCGCGAAGGGCTCGACGCTGAGCTATCAGTGGGGGAGTCTCGTCTTCGTGATCCTGATTATCATCAGGGTCCCGCTGTTCGGCGCACTGCTCGTACTGCTCGTGCTGCTCACACGGCTCTACTACAGATTTCGTTTCGGGATGACGTATCCGAAGCTCGACTTCTGAATCGACTGACTAGCGGGCGCCCAGCGCTTCCGGCTGATGCCACTCGGCCGGAGTCGCTTCGTGATCCAGCTTCTTCGCCAGCGGGAAATATTCGGGCGTAAACAGAATGTAGCGGGTGCCCCGTTCAAGGGGACGGTACTTGACGTCGACCCTGCGCAGTTCCGACAGCTGATCGACGGAGAGCAGTCCTTCATCGACCAGCGCGATCAGCGACATCGGATAGCGGTTGTGGACGACCTGATACATTTCGAGAACCATACGAAGGTTCCGCATTTCGCGTTCCGCGCTGAAGGCCGCAACGCGCGGCCCCAGAATCGGCTTTTCGAGCTCCATCGGGTCGGGCGTGAGCAGGAAGGAACCGAGAAAAGCCAGAAACGGGATCGCGAGCAGCCCCACGCCGTGCAGGATCGCCGTCTGCGCGGACAGCACGATCTCCTTGTTGATCGTTACGGTCTGGCCGAGCCCCGGAAAGCCCCGCGCCGCCCGCTTCTCGTCGAGCTTCTGCGCCGCTTCGAGCAGGATCGATTCCGCCTTCACGAAGCAGTCGGGACCGTAGCGTTCGACTTCCATCTCGGGCGCAAAGTCGAACCGGCCCTTCTCCCACGTGAGCACGTCCATGAGCACACTGCGGATCAGCTCGCGACAAAGATCCGTAACCTGATCCGGCGAGATCATCTCTTCGCGCAGCAGAATCTCGACGAACGGATACTCGGCACGCGTTTCGAGTTTCAATGCTTTCAGCGTCAAGTGTTCCGGCAGAATGCCCTTTTTGAAGATATGGGCTTTGAGCGGATCGACGGACGTGAGAGTGCGGTCCCACGTCGAAACGATCACGCCGCGGTCGAAAACGAGCGACTGGCGCTGCTTTTCCCCGTAGATCCTCAGAATCCCCGTCTTCTCCTGAACCGCCAGGAGCTGGAGGACTTCGGTCATGGGGAAGTCGACGAGATTGCCGCGCAGACTCATCGCTTGCCTCCTCGTTCGGCTCCGCTCCGGAAGTGCGTACGGATCAGGCGGAGCCCGTCGAGAAGGATCCAGACGTAGATCGGTGTGAAAATCCATCCGAAGAACATGTTCTCGAGCGGCGCCATGTCAGGGGGCGAAAGAACGGGGAACGGCTTCACGACAGCGCCACGGAAAGCCCAGAGCAGCAGTACCATCAGCGTCAGAAGGAAGTAGGGGAGCCCCCGGCGATAATTCCCGAGATAGAGATGCGTGAGGCCCGGCATCATGATGCCGAGGCTGAGTGCCGTGGGTCGATGAAAGTGAAGCGTACGTTCGGCCCAGCACATCTCCGGTTCCTGCGCGGCACATGTCGGACATACGTCGAGACGTTCCTGGCGCACACGACACTTCTGACAGATCGAGCGCCGGCAGAAATGACAGCGTCCGGGGCGCGGCCGCGTCTTGCCGAACCAGTACGAGAACCCGAGCACGGCAGCCAGAGGGAGCACCGCGAATGGAGAGAACGGGAAGAGCAGACGCTTCGCGGCGTGCCACGACTCGCCCCACGTCGCCCCCTGCTTGCCGGTCTTGCCAGCGAGAAAGCGCCCCCAGAGCTGTCCGGGCGTCATGCACTCGTCGACGAGCGTCGCATCGTGTTCGCTCCCGGAGAGTTGCGAGAGGGCGCGCACCATCGTGAAGTCGATCTGCGATGCCTTCGTGAACGAAACGTTCGCTTCGTCGAACTGGAACGTCTCGAGCTGGAGCATGCCGAGGTTGTAACGGGCGACCGCGTCGTCGGGATGATACGCGAGCGCTTCTTCGTACGAGGCCAGCGCTTCATCGCCGCGGCCGAGCAGAAAGAGCAGGTTCCCGCGGTTATTATGAACCGCCGGGCTGCCATGGCCGCTCTGAATCATCTCGTCATAGTGCGCGAGAGCGGAGCGATAGTTCCCGCGCTCACGCTCGAGCAGTGCGTAGCTGAAATGAATGTCGTCGCTCAGGGGTAACGCCTGGCCGCCGCGGTTCACTTCGCCGGCAGGCGGAACGATCGACGATCCCGAAAGCGCGTAGAGCGTCGAGTCGGGCATGGCGGGAAGCGACGTCCCGATCGCAATTTTGAGAATCAGGGGAGCCAGCCCGACCTGCATGAGAAAGCCGAGCGCCACGCCCCGCTCCCACGACCGGAGTGCGCGCCAGCTCAGAAGCGCCCCGGCGCTCAGCATCCACACGAGCCCCGAAGGCCAGACCCACGGATGAAAGAGCAGAAACAGCGAAACGACAGCAACAGGCGCGTACAGTTCCTTCATGAGTGGAGGAAGAGTGTCAGGCAGCCATTCGAGAATCGCATGTCGAAACGTCGGCAGGCAGCGGACGAGGATCGTCGCGAGAATGGACATCGTTCCGATGAACGCGATCAGGAAGAAGAAGATCACGCCGTTGGTCATCAGAAGCGACTGCGATCGGAAGTTCCCGGACAGCGCTTCCGCTGCGCGCGAAAGGGCGACGGTCCATTTCCAGTCGAACTCGCGCAGATAAACGTAAGCGAGCAGGAAGTAACTTCGGATGAGTGAAGGGTCACGCTGCGTGCAGCTTTCGAAAAACTCGCGCGCGGCCGGTTCGTCCCCGGCGGCGACGGCCCGCAGTCCACGGTAGTAATCGACGCGGGCAAGGATCGGCGACTCCATGAGCGGCCCGCCCGGAGTCAGCGTGAGCACCCGGTAGCGACTCTTTCGCTCGCTCGAGACCGGCACGGGATACGGATAGCCGCCGGGACCGTTCGCTCGATCGGACGAGCCCTCGATCCGGATGCCGGGCAGAGGGATCGCGTTGTCTTCGGGCGCCTCCGCCTCGGCCGTTGCGCACAGCAACAGCAGGAGTACGGATGCGCACAGTGCGCTCCAGCGGTATCGGATCGTATCTCTCCTTCTGCGGCGGCCACCTGGATGCTCTTCTCCCCGGTGATCGGCCTTCTCACTTCGGTCCTTTATCGAATTGACAGGAACAAGGGGCCGTTTCTACCATCGGGAGAAGCGTCCGAGGGGCATTCCGTCCGCCGGCTGACCAGAGGCACCGAAACAGAACGAGGAAGCGAACGACATGCAGACCACACTCCCTTTGGCGTCCGTGAAGAAATTAGGAGAATTCGTCGATCAGGACGTTCGTTTGAGAGGATGGCTCTACGGGGGCCGTTCCTCGGGCAAGATCGCGTTTCTGATGATCCGCGACGGCACCGGAGTCGTGCAGGGGGTTCTTGCGAAATCCGATGTCGAGGACGAGGAGATGTTCCAGGCGGCCCGCAAGATCCCCCAGGAGTCCAGCATCATCGTCGCGGGCAAGGTCCGCCAGGACGACCGGGCACCCGGAGGGTACGAACTGCTCCTGAGCCACGTCGAGACGTACAGCGAGGCAGGGGAGTACCCCATCACCCCCAAAGAGCACGGCCAGTCGTTTCTGATGGACCACAGGCACCTCTGGCTGCGTTCCAGACTCCCCCACGCGATCCTTTCGATCCGCTCGAGCGTCGAATTCGCGCTCCGGAGCTTTTTCGACCGCGAAGGGTTCACGCTGGTCGACGCCCCTATCTTCACGCCGAACGCCTGTGAAGGGACGTCCACGCTCTTCCAGACCGATTACTTCGACAAGCAGGCCTACCTCACCCAGAGCGGGCAGCTTTATATGGAGGCGGCTGCCGCCGCATTCGGCAACGTGTACTGTTTCGGGCCGACCTTCCGGGCCGAGAAATCGAAGACGAGACGCCACCTGACCGAGTTCTGGATGCTCGAGCCCGAGATGGCCTGGGCCGACATCGATGACGTCATGCAGCTTGCCGAAAACATGATCGCGTCGGTGATCGGCACCGTGCTCGAACGGAACGCCGCGGATCTCGCGACTCTGGAGCGCGATCCGGCGAAGCTCGAAGCGATCCGGCCCCCGTTCCCGCGCATCACGTACGCGGAAGCGCTTGAAGTGCTCGCGAAGCAGGGGAAAACCCTCGCATGGGGGGATGATTTCGGCGGGGAGGACGAAACGATCATCGCGAATTCCTTCGCGAAGCCGGTCTTCGTTCATCGCTGGCCCAGGGAGGCGAAGGCGTTCTACATGGCCCCCGATCCCGAAGACGACCGTCTCGTTCTCGGCGTCGATCTCATTGCACCCGAAGGGTACGGCGAGATCATCGGGGGAGGGCAGCGCGCCGACTCCCTGACCTATCTCGAGGAGCAGATCGCGGCGCACGACCTGCCGCCCGAGGCGTTCGAGTGGTATATGGATCTTCGCCGCTTCGGTTCTGTGCCGCATGCGGGCTTCGGGATCGGTCTCGAGCGGTTCGTCGGCTGGATCTGCGGCACGCACCACGTCCGTGAAGTCATCCCGTTCCCGCGTACGATGAACCGGCTCTCCCCGTAACATGGGATATCCGGCCATGCTCGCGGGCGGCGCACTGCTCGCATACGGATTTTATCTGGCGGCGGAGCGAAAATGGAGGGATGGGTGGGGTGGCTTCCTGCTGATGGCTGTAGGACTCGCGATCACGTTTCTTGGCGTGATCGACGCGTACGTACCACAGTTCTTTGCCGGCTAACGCCCCAGGGACGACTGTCCGCCGATGTTGAGCGGCATGATCTTTTCCAACTCGTCGTTGTGAAAGATAAAGCTCAGCTTTTCGCGGAAGTAATACCAGGTTTCGAGATACCCGAGGGAGAGAGTGTCGTCGGGCCGACCGTAGATCTTGGCGACCTTGTGGCGAATATTGGAGACACCGAACTGATCGGCGATCGTCTCCGAAAATTCGCGGTTCTTGCGAATCGGGACCATGTATTGCCCTCAATGTTGCTGCTTGCGCTCGATGCAAGTCCTAACGGCTACCGGGTAGAATGTTACCACCCCTGAGAGCCCCCGTCAAGATGCCAGAAGGGACGGGGAAGTCCTGCGGTTCGAAGGGCTTATTTCGGCGATTACGCTTGACACCTTGTTTCCTGCGTTGCTACTTTTTTAGGCCTATGTCGCGGTAGCTCAGCTGGTAGAGCAGCGGATTGAAAATCCGCGTGTCGATGGTTCAAGTCCATCTCGCGACATATTTTTTTTGGCCATTTTTCAAGCTGGTGTAGCTCAGTTGGTAGAGCAACGCATTCGTAATGCGTAGGTCAGCGGTTCGAGTCCGCTCACCAGCTCGGTCCCTCTTTCACAACCCCCCGAGCAGGTCTGATTGCATGTCTCTGAAGCTGAGCATCTCCGGCGCCCGTGGAATTGTCGGGGAAAGTCTCACGCCCGATGTCGTAACACGCCTGGCTGCGGCATTCGCCGAAGGCCGGCAGGGCGAGACCGTGCTCGTCGGCGGTGATCCGCGCGTCAGTGGACCCGTGGTTCGCAAAGCCCTGATCGCGGGACTGAACGGGGCGGGATGCTCCGTGCTCGACTGCGGAATCTGCATGACGCCATCGATGCTGTTCGCGGTGAAGACCCGGGGCGCCGCGGGCGGCGTGCTCGTAACCGCGAGTCACAACCCCATCGAATGGAATGCTCTCAAGTTCGTCGGGCGCGACGGTTTTTTCCTCGGCGCTGACGATGGCGCGCGGCTCAAAGCCGCTTACGAAACAAATGACCTTCACTGGGTTGCGTACGACGAACTCGGTTCCGCGAAAGACGGTCCCCGCCTGTTCGACGATCATCGCGACGCGATACTCAACCATCCATGGATCGACGTTCCGGCGATTCGTGCCAGGAAATTCCGCGTCGTCGTCGACGGAACGGGAGGTGCGGGTTCCGAAGACACGGTCGAACTTCTGCACGCCCTCGGATGCGACGTCGTCCCGCTTCACTGCGAAATGACGGGCTTCTTTCCCCGTCCGCCGGAACCGAAACCGGAAAACCTCGGTGAACTGTGCGACCTGGTGAAGTCGAAGCAGGCCGCGGTCGGGTTCGCACTCGATCCGGATGGCGACCGTCTGAGCCTCGTTGCGGACACGGGACGCGCCCTGAGCGAAGAGGCCACGGTGGCTCTCTCCGTCGCCCATGTACTGAAGAAGACTCCCGGACCCGTGGTCGTCAATCTGTCGACATCCCGGGTCAGCGAGGATCTGGCGGCGCAGGCGGGCGTTCCGTTTTACAGGACGCCGGTCGGAGAAGCTCATGTATCCCGGCGCATGAGGGAGGTGGGCGCCGCGATCGGCGGAGAAGGGAACGGGGGAGTCATGGTGCCCTCGCTGCACCCCATGCGGGACGCGGCCATGGGTATGGCGGTCGTGCTTCAGAGCCTGGCGGAAGGCGAAACGGGCCTCGACGCACAGGAGCGCGCGCTTCCCCAATATGTTATCCTAAAATCAGTTGTGGCTGCCGATACGTTCGACAGGAACGATCTCGTCGCCGCGCTGACAAAGCGCTTCGGAAAAGCCCGTATCGACGAACGGGACGGCCTGCACCTCTCGTGGGAGAGAAGCTGGCTGCAGATACGATCATCGAACACCGAACCGATCGTGCGGCTCTTCGCCGAGGCGCCGACGGAAGACGAGGCAGCGCGCCTGCGGGACGCGGCCTCCGAGGTCCTTTCCTGATCGAACGGCGTCCGGCTCACCGGTGACCCGGGAGGAATCACAGTATGTGCGGAATCATTGCGTATATCGGCGACAAGCAGGCGACTCCGATCCTCGTGGAGGGGCTGCGTCGCCTCGAATATCGCGGGTATGATTCGGCCGGCATCGCGGTTTATGAAGACGGCAACATTCAAACCATCAAGGTTGCCGGCAAGATCAAGGAACTCGCGCGCACGGTTGACAAGACGACGATATCCGGCAGTGTCGGCATCGCACATACCCGCTGGGCCACGCACGGCGCCCCGACCGAGAAGAACGCGCACCCCCATCTCGACACGGACGAAACGATTGCCGTGGTTCACAACGGCATCATCGAAAATTTCTACACGCTGCGGGATCGTCTGAAGGCCGAGGGATTCGTCTTTCGCTCCGACTCCGATACCGAAGTGCTCTCCCATCTGATTCGCCATTACTACTCCGGGAATCTCGAAGACGCCGTGCAGAAGGCGCTGCTCGAAGTCGAAGGGACGTACGGGATTGCCGTAATTTCTTCCTTGGATCCCGGCAAGATCGTCGGGGCCCGCAACGGTTCCCCGCTCGTCGTCGGCGTCGGGAAGGGCGAAAACTTTATCGCCTCCGATGTGACCGCCCTTCTCGAGCATACGCGCCAGATGATTTACCTCGACGACCGCGAGCTTGTCGTGATTTCGCGCGACAAAGTGCATGTCAAGAATCTCGAAAACGTCGCGATCGATCGCCAGCCCGAAGAGGTTCTCTGGGACGCGGCCGCCGCCGAAAAGGACGGATACGCGCACTACATGCAGAAGGAGATCTTCGAGCAGACGCGCACGATCCGGGACTCGTTCTCGGGCCGTGTTATCGAAGAATCCGGTATGGCGCATCTAGGCGGACTCAATATCCCGATGGAATACCTGCAGGACCTGAACCGCATCATTATAACTGCCTGCGGAACGTCGTGGCATGCGGCACTCGTCGGCGAATACATGATCGAAGAGTTCGCGCGCATTCCGGTCGAGGTCGAGTACGCGTCCGAGTTCCGCTATCGGAACCCCGTGATTCAGTCGAACGATCTCGTGGTCGTCATCAGCCAGTCGGGGGAGACGGCGGACACGCTTGCCGCCATGCGCCGCGCGCAGAAAGCGGGCGCCCGCGCGATCGGGATCTGCAACGTCGTGGGGTCGACCATCGCGCGCGAAGCCGACGGCGGCATCTACACGCACGCGGGACCGGAAATCGGCGTGGCTTCGACCAAGGCATTCACGTCCCAGCTCACTGTGCTTACGATCCTGAGCCTGCTTCTCGGCCGTCTGCGACGCATGTCCCGCGACGAGGGAAGACGCGTCATTCAGGCGCTGAAACGGATCCCGGAACAGGTGCAGACCATCCTGGATCAGGCCGACATGATCCGCGAAATCGCCCTGCGTTATCATAAGCACAACAACGCGCTCTACCTCGGGCGGGGTTACAACTTTCCCGTGGCGCTCGAAGGCGCTTTGAAGCTCAAGGAAATCAGCTACATCCATGCAGAGGGGTATCCGGCTGCCGAGATGAAGCACGGGCCGATCGCCCTGATCGACCGCAACATGCCTGTCATCTTCATCGCCCTCCGTGACAGCGCCTACGACAAAGTGATCAACAACATCCAGCAGGTCGACTCGCGCAAGGGCCGTATCATCGCTCTTGCCACCGAGGGTGACGAGGTCATCAAGCAGTGGGCGGAACACGTGATCTACCTTCCCGCGACGATCGAGCCGCTGACGCCGATTCTGTCATCGATTCCGCTGCAGATGCTGGCCTACTACATTGCGGTCGAGCGCGGATGCGACGTTGACCAACCGCGCAACCTCGCCAAGAGCGTGACCGTTGAGTAGCGGCCGCACACTTGTCCACACGGACAACGCGCCCGCGGCCGTCGGCCCGTACAGTCAGGCGACGATCGCGAACGGCTTTCTGTTCACGGCGGGCCAGATCGCGCTCGATCCGCAAAGCGGCGAGCTCGCGGGAACGACCGTCGGCGAGCAGACGGAGCGCGTGCTCGCGAACCTCGATGCGATTCTGACGGCTGCCGGCACATCGTTCGCGCACATCGTCAAGACCACGGTTTACCTGACGGACATGGCGCACTTCGCGGAGATGAACGAAGCGTACGCGCGCGGGTTCGGTAAGTCGGTCCCTGCGCGTTCCACGGTTGCCGTACGCGGGCTCCCCAAAAACGCGCTGGTCGAAATCGACGCGATCGCACTCGTACCATAAAAATGGCAATCCCCTGGAAACGGGAGTGGATGGGTCCTGGTGGGCCCCGGGGACTTCAAATCCTTCAGCCGGGTGCTAATCCCATCCGGGGTGGGTTCGATTCCCACACATTCCCGCCAGTTTCGCGCCTCTCTCTTTTTGCGATCCTGATCCTGCTTCTCGTGCCATCCGTTTCTCTCGGCGCCGATACGGGCTCCGCCGGCGAAGAGGCCGCGGTCTCGCCGTTCTGGTCGAGCGCGCGCTCACTCGTCTTTCCCGGCTGGGGCCAGCTTCAAAACGGAAGCGAGTTCAGGGGAGGCGTGGTTTTCGGCCTTCAGACGTATTTTCTGTTACGATACCGGGTCGCTGAGCGTCGCGGCCGCTTCTACGACGAGGAGCGCAGCGCGGAGAACCCGCGATGGGACAGGGCGTACCTCGACGAGCGCGTGGCCGATTCGAAGGACACGCGGGGCGACATGGTGTGGTGGTCCGTCATCACGCTTCTGTACTCCGTCATCGATGCGTACGTCGACGCGCATATGGTAGGGTTTGACGAGCAGATCGAAGAGGTCGAGCGCGTCACGTTTTCGCTCGAACCGAACGGCGAAGAAGGGGCGGCATTCGTCCTTTCTTCCCATTTTTAGGGAACACGATGGCCACCAGGAAAAAGCGTCTCGCGCGCCCGCGAAAACGGGGGAACGTTCTTCGCGATTACGGCGAAGCCATATTCGTGGCGGCCGCCATCTTTCTTTTCCTGCGTTCGTTCGTCGTGCAGGCGTACCAGATTCCGTCCGGTTCGATGGAAGACACTCTGCTCGTCGGGGACTTTCTCGTAGCGAACAAGTTCCTGTACGGCGCGCGCATCCCGGGCACGGAAATCCGGCTTCCCGAAGTGCGTCCTCCGGCGCGCGAGGACATCATCGTGTTTCGCGCGCCCCACAAAGACGCGAACTTCATCAAGCGTTGCGTCGCGATCGAGGGCGATACCGTTGAAGTGCGGGACAACCGTCTCTACCTGAACGGCGAACGGCGCGATGAGACTTACATCGCTCTCAAAGGCACGGGGAGTCCCTATCGCAACTGGGGCCCCGAGGTCGTACCAAAGGACTATCTGCTGATGCTCGGAGACAATAGAAATTTCAGTGACGACAGCCGGCACTGGGGCTTGCTCCATCGTGACAGGGTGGAGGGGAGCGCGATGTTCCTCTACTTCTCCTGGGACAAGAAAAAGACCATGCCCCGTTTCAACCGGTTCTTCCGTGGCATTCACTGACGCCATGACAACCACGAAACGCATTCGGAACTTCTGCATCATCGCTCACATCGACCATGGCAAGTCGACTCTGGCGGACCGCTTCCTCGAGCTTGCGGGAACACTGCAGCACGGGGAGATGCGCGAGCAGGTGCTCGACAGCATGGACCTCGAACGCGAACGCGGCATTACGATCAAGGCTCACGCCATCCGGATCGAGTACAAGGACAGGAAGGGCGAAATCTGGGAGTTCAACCTGATCGATACTCCGGGCCACGTCGACTTTTCGTACGAAGTCTCGCGCTCGCTGAAAGCGTGCGAGGGTGCGCTTCTCGTCGTCGACGCCGCGCAGGGAATCGAAGCGCAGACGATTGCGAACTTCTATCTGGCGCTCGAAGCCAACCTCACGATCATCCCGGTCCTGAACAAGATCGACCTCCCGAGCGCCCGCGTCGAAGACGTGAAAGCCGCGGTCTGTGATCTGACAGGCGAGCCGGAAGAAAACGTCTTCGAGATCAGCGCCAAGTCGGGGCTCGGGGTTGCGGATCTCCTGGAGCGCATGACCGACCTGATCCCGGCGCCCACCGGCGAGGACGACAAACCGCTTCAGGCGCTCGTATTCGACTCCGCGTTCGATCGCTTTCGCGGCGTAAATATCTATCTCCGTGTCATGCAGGGATCGGTAAAAGCAGGCGACAAGATCCGTTTTCTTTCAACCGGGCAGGAATACACCGTGGATGAAGTCGGGGCGTTTCGACTCGGACGCGTTCCGAAGCCGTTCCTCGAAGCCGGCAGCGTGGGGTACATGCTCGCGGGCGTGAAACAGGTACAGGACGCGCAGGTAGGCGATACCGTGACACTGGTCGGGCAGGAGGTCGACGCGCTTCCCGGTTTCCAGGAGCCGAAACCGATGGTGTTCAGCGGGCTCTATCCGATCGATCCCGCGGACTACGACGGCCTTCGTGACGCGCTCGACCGCCTTCGGCTGAACGACGCCGCGATCACGTGGGAACCGGAAACGTCCGAGGCGCTCGGCTTCGGATTCCGCTGCGGCTTTCTCGGCATGCTTCATCTCGAAGTCGTGCAGGAACGGCTCGAGCGCGAGTACGGGCTGAACCTCATCAGCACGGTTCCGAGCGTCGTGTTCCGTATCAATCTGCTGAACGGCGAACAGATCATTATCGATAACCCGCACGCTCTTCCTGATCAAAGCACCATCGATACGATCGAAGAGCCCATCGTGACCGCGTCGATCATCGTGCCGGCCCAGTATGTCGGCAGCGTGACCAAGCTCGTGATGGACAAGCGGGGGACGCACAAGTCGATGGAGTATCTCGAGCGGACCCGCGTGCTGCTCCAGTTCGAGATCCCTCTCGCGGAGATCGTTCTCGACTTCTACGACCGGCTTCAGTCAGCCACGCGGGGCTACGCGTCCTACGACTACGACCATGCCGGCTATCGCGTTTCCAAAATGGTACGCCTCGATCTGCTCGTGAACGGCGAGCCCGTGGATGCCCTTTCCGTCATCGTCCACAACGACAAGGCGTTCCAGTGGGGGCGGCAGCTCACGAAGCGACTCAAGAAGCTGATCCCCCGGCAGATGTACAAGGTCGCGATTCAGGCCGCGCTCGGCAGCAAGGTCATCGCCCGCGAGACCGTCTCCGCGTTCCGCAAGGACGTGATCGCGAAATGCTACGGCGGCGACATCACCCGCAAGCGCAAGCTTCTCGAGAAACAGAAGGAAGGGAAGAAGCGCATGAAGCAGGTCGGAAGCGTGCAGATCCCGCAGGAAGCCTTCCTGGCGGTCCTCAAAGTACAGGACGACGAGGCCTGAGCCACTCCCGGAGTCGGTTTTTCCGCGCTCCCTCCGTCTTGACAAACCCACCCTGGATTCTTAGCTTATGTTCGATCCGTTAGAACCTGTAAATGTAGTAATTCCAACCGGGAACGAGCAGGTATGAAGAAGCCGAAGAAGAACGAAACCGGGCAGACGCCCACAGAGATCGATACGGAAGCGAGTATGCCGGTCGAAAACGAGCCCGCGCCCGAGGAGACTCCGGCGGAGGCCCACGAAAAGACGGTAGCGGTACTCGAGGAAAAGATCGCGGAGCTCACCGACCAGTGGCTGCGCGCGGTTGCCGACCTCGACAATTTCCGGAAGCGGGCCGCGAAGGAGAGACGTCGCGACCTCTTCCAGGCTCAGGCGGGCACGATCCGGCCGATTCTCGAGATCGTCGACGACTTCGACCGCGCTCTCTCGCTCGAAGGCGAGGAGAACGACCTGCGAAGAGGCGTGCAGATGATCTACGACAAGTTTCAGCACACGCTCGCGTCGCTGGGGATCGAAGCGTTCTCGGCGGTCGGTCAGATGTTCGATCCCAACTCGATGGAAGCGCTTACGACGCTTTCCGTTCCCGGGAAACCGGAGAACGAAGTGATCGGTGAAATTCGCAAGGGGTATCGGTATCACGGCGAACTTCTGAGGACGGCGCAGGTCACAGTGAATCAGCCGGCTGCAGAAGAGCCGGCCGAAACGAAGTAGATAGAATTCAAAACAGCACGGGCTGACGTTTGATAGGAGAGGAGTTCGAAGATGGGGAAAGTAATCGGAATCGATCTCGGAACGACCAACTCGGTTGTTGCCGTCGTCGAAGACGGCGAAGCGAAAGTCATCCTGAACGCCGAGGGCGGACGAACCACGCCTTCGATCGTGGCATTTACGAAAGACGGGGAGCGTCTCGTCGGCCAGGTCGCGAAACGCCAGGCCGTGACGAACCCGGAAAACACCGTTTCATCCATCAAGCGATTCATGGGACGCAAGCTCGGTGAAGTACGCGAAGAGATGAAGAACGTTCCGTACGCGCTTCGCGAAGCCGACAACGGAGACCTCCGCGTCTATATCAGCAATACCGACAAAGAGCACGCCCCGCCGGAAATTTCGGCGATGGTTCTTCAGTACCTGAAGAAAGCGGCGGAAGATTACCTCGGCGAAGAAGTAACGGAGGCCGTCATCACGGTCCCGGCCTACTTTAACGACTCGCAGCGCCAGGCCACAAAAGACGCGGGCCGGATCGCGGGACTCGAAGTCAAGCGCATCATCAACGAGCCGACCGCGGCGTCGCTCGCGTACGGTCTCGACAAGGACAAGAAGGAAGAGAAGATCGCTGTCTTCGACCTCGGGGGCGGTACTTTCGACATTTCCATCCTCGAACTCGGCGACGGCGTTTTCGAAGTGAAGGCGACAAACGGGGACACGCACCTGGGCGGTGACGATTTCGATCAGCGCCTCATGGACCACCTCGCGGACGAATTCAAGAAGCAGAACGGTATCGACATCCGTTCCGACAAGATGGCGTTGCAGCGTCTGAAAGAAGCGGCGGAGAAAGCCAAGATCGAACTCTCGTCGACGATGCAGACGAACGTGAACCTCCCGTTCATTACCGCGGACCAGTCAGGCCCGAAGCATCTCGACGTCACGATTACGCGCGCTCAGTTCGACTCGCTTACGGAAGCGCTCGTGGGACGTACGATCGAGCCGTGCAAGCGTGCGCTTGCCGACGCCGGCCTGACGGCGAACGACATCGACGAGGTCATTCTGGTCGGTGGCTCCACACGTATCCCGGCCGTCTACGAGAAAGTGAAGAGCTTCTTCGGGAAAGAGCCTCACAAGGGCGTGAACCCCGATGAAGTGGTGGCGGTCGGCGCGGCCATTCAGGGCGGCGTGCTCGCCGGTGACGTCAAGGACGTGCTGCTTCTCGACGTCACTCCTCTCTCGCTCGGCATCGAGACGCTCGGCGGCGTCATGACGAAGCTCATCGAACGCAACACGACGATCCCCACTAAAAAGAGCCAGTCCTTCTCGACCGCGGCCGACAATCAGCAGGCCGTGAGCATTCACGTGCTGCAGGGCGAGCGTGAGATGGCGGTCGACAACCGGACACTGGGCCGCTTCGATCTCGTCGGCATTCCGCCGGCGCCTCGCGGAGTGCCGCAGATCGAAGTCACGTTCGATATCGACGCCAACGGAATCGTGCATGTGTTCGCGAAAGATCTCGGCACCGGCAAAGAACAGAAGATCAAGATTCAGGCTTCGAGCGGACTCTCGGACGACGAAGTGAACAAGATGGTTCACGATGCGGAAGAGCACGAGACCGAGGACAAGGCGAAGCGGGAACTGGTCGAGACGCGCAATCACGCCGACCAGATGTACTATGCCACCGAGAAGAACCTGAAGGAACACGGCGACAAGGTCGATGCGGAAGCCCGCGGCCAGATCGAGAACGCGCTCAGCGACTTGAAGAGCGCGATCGACAGCGGGGACGCCGCGCAGATGAAGGCGAAGATGGAGACGGTGGAAGCCGCTTCGCATAAACTCGCGGAGCAGATCTACGCGCAGCAGACCCAGGACGGGGGCGCCGCCGCAGGCGCCGCCGGAGCCGCAGGCGCCGCGGGCGCGTCGACGGAATCGGGCGAATCCTCCGAGGAAGCGGTCGAGGCTGACTTCGAGGTCGTTGACGAGGACGAGAACAAAAAGGCGTAGAGGAGAGCTCCTTGCCAAGCAGTAAGCGCGACTACTACGAGGTCCTCGGGATCGAACGAGGCGCCTCCGCGGACGAAATCAAGAAGGCGTATCGCAAGCTCGCGCTTCAGTACCATCCCGACCGGAATCCCGGGGATGCGGCTGCCGAGGAGTCCTTCAAAGAGGCCACGCAGGCATATGAAATCCTGCGTGACGGAGAGAAGCGGTCGCGGTACGACCAGTTCGGCCACCAGGGCGTGGACCCCAATATGGGGGGCGGGCCGGGAGATTTCGGCGGGTTCGACATCTCCGATGCGCTCCGGGCTTTCATGCGCGATTTCGGCGGCTTCGGCAATTTCGAGTTCGGCGGGTCTTCCCGCGGCGCGACGAGCGGCCCGCGTCGGGGACAGGACCTCCAGATCCAGCTGAAACTGTCGCTCGAGGAAGTGGCGACCGGCGTGGAGCGCACGCTGCGTGTGAAAGTGCTCTCTCCTTGCGGGACGTGTGAGGGAAGCGGTGCGAAACCGGGCACTTCCAGCGACACGTGCCAGACGTGCGGAGGGCAGGGGCAGGTACGGCAGGTCCAGCGTTCGATTCTCGGGCAGTTCGTGAACATCGCGGAGTGCCCGGACTGCCATGGCGACGGGACGATCCTGCGGGATCGCTGCGGGGACTGTCGCGGAGAAGGACGCAGGGAGACGACCGAGTCGATCAAGGTTCGGATTCCGGCAGGCGTCACTTCTGGCAACTACATTCCGCTTCGCGGCAAAGGGAACGTCGGGATTCGCGGCGGCCCGCGCGGCGACATCATCGTGCTGATCGAGGAGATCGAGCACCCGCGCCTCGAACGCCACGGAGACGACGTACTGTCCGAGATCGACATCGCATTTGATCAGGCCGTGCTCGGCGGATCCGTTCAAGTGGCGACACTCGACGGCAAGGTCAAAATGAACATCCCGGCGGGAACGCCGTCAGGCAAGATCTTTCGCCTGCGCGGCAAGGGCATCCCTCATCTGCGCGGCTCGGGCGCGGGCGACCAGCTTGTCCGCGTTCATATCCATGTCCCGAAGAAGCTGAACAAGGAAGCCCGCCGCATTCTCGAGGAAATCCGCGGGAACGACTCCTTCCGGCCATCCGGTAAAAGCTGAAATGCCGGGGCGCCCGGACCGCATCTTCTTCGCACCGCCCGCTCTTCTTGCTCTGCAATCCTTCCCTGTTCCCGATGACGAGGCGCATCATCTGACCCGGGTTCTCCGCGTGACCGATCAGGCCGAAGTGCGCTTCGTCGATGGTGAGGGAAACGCGGCCACGGTTCGCGTCAGAAAGACCGCTTCGGGCATGAGCGCCGATGTGCTCGAGAGGGTGCCCCCCGAGCCTCCACGCCGTCCGGAGCTTCATCTCGCGATCGCCACGAACAAGGGAAGCGACTTCGAGGAGATTCTCACCCGTCTCGCGGAAATCGGTGTTCATAGCGTACATCCATTTTCGGCTGCGCGATCAGTACCGCGCGGAGAGGGGGGACGGGCGCGATTCGAACGCTGGAATCGCATGGCGCGGACCGGTATGAAGATCGCGGGCAGCGCGTACCTCATGCGGATCGAACCGGTGGGAAGCTGGAAGGACGCCCTCTCACTTCCGGGTGAGTTCAGGATCCTGTGCGAGGCGGGCGGCACTCTGATCGCGCGCTCCGGCACGGAACCGAGCACTCTCGTTCTGATCGGCCCCGAGGGAGGATTCACGGATGTGGAAAGGGCAGAGGCGATCGAAGCCGGCTTCCAGCCCCGGTCGCTCGGCGCAGGCAATCTGCGGGCGACGACGGCGGCGGTGCTGGCGGCGGGATTCGTGATGAGCGGGGCCGCGGCCGGATCGCAGCCCGGTTAACCGTTTCGGGGCGGGGACGGCCCTGTGGAAAAACGGCCCCGATTGTTGACGATTCGCATAAACCACCCTATATTAACAAGGTACGTCTCAGCATCGATATTCTGGGAACGTGTGTGCATGCACGCAGCACAGTCCGGATCGCACGAAGCCACCAAGAGGCCGACAGCCACACACAACGGCTGCGCCTAAACATGGACCTGACCCGGCGCGATCGCATCCTGGACCACCGTGCGAAGCATTTTAATTACGGGCAGGTTCATTCATTCATGAATTCACATTCGATTTCCGTTCTTGAGTTCCCCGCCGTCGTCGCGAGACTGGCGGACCGGTGTGTCTCGGAACCGGGCCGTGCGCTCGCCGAGGCAATCTCACCATCGACCGATCCTCAGTGGATCGCCGAGGCGCAGGAGCACCTGGCCGAGATGGCCGGAATTCTGGAACGGGACGGACGACTTCCGATGGGGGAAGTGCGCGCCATGGACGGCATCGTTTCGCGGTCCGCCGCCGAAGGCGCCGCGCTTTCCGTCGAGGACCTCCTTGCGGTGCTTCGCTGTGCCCGCACGGCCGAGGATGTCCGGCGATACATCGAACAGCGATCCGAGCAGGCGCCGCGTACGTATCTACTCTCCATGGATCTCGACGGCCTCGAGGCGATCCAGATGGGAATCGCAAAGGCGATCGATCCCGAAGGGGAGATTCTCGATCGCGCGAGTGAGAAACTCGCGAAGATCCGCCGGGAGATGCATACGGTACGCCGCGAGCTCCGCGCGATCCTGGATTCGTACCTGACGACGCCCGAGACATCGCGCTTCCTGCAGGAGAACATCGTTACGCTCAGGAACGGGCGCTACGTACTCCCCGTGAAGGGGGGCGATCAACGCTCGATCGACGGGATCGTGCATGCGCATTCCGGTTCGGGCGCGACCGTGTTCGTCGAACCGATCGAAACGGTCGCCCGCAACAACGCGCTCGCGAGACTGCAGCAGGCCGAGCAGCGTGAGATTCATCGCATCCTGCAGGCGCTCACGGCTCTCGTCAGCAAAGGCGCCGGCGCGCTTCTCGCCAACCACTCCGTTCTGGCCCATCTTGACCTCTACCAGGCGAAAGCCTTGCTCATGAAGGAATGGCGGGGTGTCATTCCGGGCATCGCACGGAACGCCGGCCTGTCGATTCAGGACGGCCGACACCCGCTGCTCGAGGCATCGCTCAGGCAGGAGGGGCGGCAGGACGAACTGATCCCGCTCGTGCTCGTGTTCCCTGACGACACTCGTTCCATCGTGCTGACCGGGCCGAATACAGGCGGGAAGACGGTCGCGCTCAAGACGCTCGGTCTGTTCGTGCTCATGGCGCAGTCGGGAATGGCGCTGCCCGCCGGAGAGGGAACGACTCTTCCGCTCTTCCAGACGGTGCATGTCGACATCGGCGACGAGCAGTCGATCGAGAACTCGCTCTCTTCGTTCTCGGCGCATCTCGCCCAGATGAAAACGATGCTTGCCGAAGTGGCGGCAACGGGACTTGTTCTCGTCGACGAACTGGGCGCAGGGACGGACCCCACGGAAGGCGCCGCGATCTCCATGGCGCTCCTCGAAGAACTGCACACGCGCGGAGCGTGTTCACTCGTGACGACGCATCTCGGTTCGCTCAAGACCTTCGTACATGAAATGCCCGGCATGGAGAACGCCTCGATGGCATTCGACACAAGGGCCATGAAACCTACCTACACACTCGACATGGGACTTCCGGGAACCAGCCACGCGATCGCGACCGCCCGCCGGCTCGGTCTTCCGGAAAAACTGCTGGCACGCGCCGCGGAGCATATCGGCACCTCTTCCATGGAGGTCGAGTCGCTGCTTGCGGATCTGAAAGAGCGAAAACGGCTGCTCGACGAGCGGAGTGCCGATCTGGAAGAACGCGCGACGGGGCAGCAGGAAATCGTGCGCGAAATCGAAGCGCGCGAGGCGATGCTGCGAGAGCGGGAACGGCGCGCCAAGAGCCAGGCGCTCGCCGACGCGAAACGCTATCTGGACGAATCGCGCGCGCTGGTGGAAAGCCACGTGAAAGAGATCCGTACGCAGAGTGGAGAGCGCGACTCCGTTCGCAGGGCGAGGCAGGCCATTGAAGCCGAACGACGGACGCTCGGAGCCGAGATCTCGCGCCTGGAAGCGGATGCCGCGCCGGTTGCAGGCAGGGCACTCGAGAGTGTGACTTTCGGGCAGTATGTGCGTGTCGAAAGTCTTGGCCAGGTCGGACGCATCGTCGGAGAAGGCAATCGCCCCGGCCGCTGTTTCGTAGAGGCGGGCGGCCTGCGACTCGAAGTCGATCTGAAAGATCTCCGGGCCGCGGACGCACCAGCGCCGAAACGCGCGCGGCCGGTCCATCACGGCGGATCGTTCGACCGTGTCGCACGGATCGAGTGCGACCTGCGCGGCTTGCACGCCGAAGAAGCCCTCGCCGAACTCGACCGATTCCTCGACGACGCCGTACTGACAGGACTCGATCGCGTGAACGTGATTCACGGCATCGGTACAGGCGTTCTGCGAACGGCCGTCGGCGCGTATCTTGCCGAAGATTCCCGCGTGCAGACCGCTTCGCTCGACCGGCCCGGCGGCGCCACCACCGTGGAGATGAGATAATGGGACGCTCGTCCGAAACAGTCGAACAGATCCGCGCCGCAAACGACATCGTTTCTGTCGTGGGGAGCTACGTCCGCCTGCGCAAAGCGGGGCGCAACTACAAGGGACTCTGCCCGTTTCATCGGGAGAAAACCCCTTCCTTCATCGTAAGTCCGGAGCGCGAGACCTTTCATTGCTTCGGATGCGGCAAGGGGGGAGACGTCTATCGCTTCATCATGGAGATGGACGCCTGTGAGTTCCCCGAAGCGATGCGGACGCTCGCGACCCGGGCCGGCATCAAACTCCCGTCGCAATGGAATCGCGATCAAGGCATCAACGAAGGTCCCCGGGAGGCCCTGGCTTTCGCCGAAACGCATTTCTACAAACTGCTGCAGTCCGATGCCGGAAAGTCGGCGCGCGAATATCTCAGCGAACGCGGCATCACGGCCGAGGCGATCGAAACGTTCCGCATCGGATTCGCGCCCGAAGCATGGCGCATTCTCAAGGATGCCGCGAACAAGGCCGGGGTCGACGACGCCAAGCTCATCGAGGCGGGCCTCATCGTCAAGAAGGAGAACGGAACTCCCTACGATCGCTTTCGAAGTCGCATTCAGTTCCCGATTCAGGATCCGTCGGGGCGCATCGTCGGTTTCGGCGGCCGCATCTTCGGCGACGGGGAACCGAAGTACCTGAACTCGCCCGAAACCTCTCTGTTCAAGAAGAGCGACTCGCTCTACGGCATTCATCAGGCGAGAAGGGACCTG
The DNA here is from genome assembly GCA_029262235.1 of Candidatus Eiseniibacteriota bacterium. GTDB lineage: Bacteria > Orphanbacterota > Orphanbacteria > Orphanbacterales > Orphanbacteraceae > JABDJQ01. The sequence goes on from JAJCZU010000002.1 coordinate 869,024, forward strand.
CGCGACGAAGGAGCGGCGGTCCTCGTCGAAGGGTACACGGACGTGATTTCACTGTTCCAGAGTGGGATCCGTAACGTAGTGGCCCCTCTCGGAACCGCGCTCACGCCCGGGCATGTGCGGCTGCTCCGCAACTATTCGGACCGGATCGTCCTGCTCTTCGACGGAGACGAGGCGGGAGTGCGCGCCACCCTTCGGTCGCTCGAGGTGGTTATGGCCGGCGGCCTGACACCGCTCGTTGCCTCACTGCCGGCCGGCCAGGATCCGGACGATCTGCTGCGCGCCGAAGGAGTCGAAGCGGTGCGATCCCGAATCACGAACGCGGAAGCTATCGTCCCGTTCGTGCTCGAACATCCTTTCGCGGGAGGCCGCGAGGAAGCCCTGCGAACCCTGGTGCAGCTGCTTGCAGCATCGCGGGACGAAATACGGCTCAGCCTCTTCGTACAGGAAGCCGCCCGCAAGAGCGGTATCCGCGAAGAGATCTTCCATAAAGAGATCGACCGCGCCAAAGGGCGTGAGACGAAGGTTCAGGTCGCCAAGGTGGTGCACGCGCCTAAAATACGGAGGCGCCTCATTGATGCGCAGCGCGGAATTGCTTACCTTGGACTCGAGAACCCGACTCTCATACCTGTCATTCGGAGAGTCGTAAAGCCCGACGAAGTACAGGATGTTCCCGCTCGCAAACTACTCAAGGCATTGTTCGAATGCCACGACAACGGCGAGCAGCCGACATCCTCACTATTGACACTTGAAGGGGTTGACGAAGCATTCTCCCAGATCGGGGTCGAGAACGAAGAGATCGAGGATCCTCTTCACATCCTGCAGGATTATATCGCCTGCATTCATGAAGAGGAGATCGACGTTGCCGTGAAGGACCTGAACGAACAGATCCGGGACGCCGAGGAGCGCAACGACACCGAAGCGTTGATGGAACTTTTGAAGAAGATAACCCAGGTATCCGCAAAGAAGAAAAAGATCGCTTACGCATATCGCGTTCACTCACGAACGGAGGAATCCGCTTCGGGAGAAAGGAGTGAGTCGACACTATGAGTCCGACCAAGACTACGAGTCGTAAGAAGAAGACCACGGCGAAGGCGCCGGTTAAGAAGAAGACGACCACAAAGAAGAAGACCACGACTGCAAAATCCGCCGGCACGAAGAAAAAGGTGACGACCGGGAAAGCGGCCGGGACCACGAAGAAGGTCGTTGCCGGAACGAAGAAGAAAGCGACGGCGGGGAAGACCGCCGGAACCCGGAAGAAAGTCACGGCCTCAAAGCCGGCGGCAACCACGAAGAAGGCTGCAGCCGGTACGAAGAAGAAGGTCGCGGGCACGAAGAAAAAGGTGGCGGGGACGAAGAAGAAAGCTACCGGCAAACGGAAAGTCGCAAAGCGTACCAGGTTCAAAGAACTCCGGTCCCTCGCTGACAAGCAGGGATACATCACGCACGACCAGGTCAACGACGCCCTCGACGACGACGCGTCGCTCGAGGAAATGGACGACCTTTACGCCTCCTTCGGCGACAAGAACATCGACGTTGTCGACTCCGTCGAAGAAGGCCTGCGCCGACGCGCCGCCGCGCGCGCCGCAAAGGCCAAGGCGACGAAAGATGCGCCGGCCGCAGCGGCGGCTTCGACCGTTCGCTATGACGATCCCGTCCGCATGTACCTGCGCGAAATGGGACGCGTGCCGCTCCTCGACCGCGAAGGGGAGGTCGCGATCGCGCGCCGCATCGAAGAAGGACAGATCCAGGTTACGCGAACACTCTTCCAGTGCTCGAGCACCTATCGCGAAATCGTGCGTCTGCTCGATCGACTCGAGGATCCGAAGTTTCGCCTGGAAGACTACGCGCAGATCGATGCCGCGCAGTGGTCGAGCCCTGTTGCAGGCAAGAAAGAACGCCAGGCGACCATTCGCATCCTGCGCAAGATTCTCCGCTTCAACACCAAGCTCGAAAAGCTCGAGGACAAGAAGTGGGGTACCCAGCCGCGCGACGCGAAGAAGGCGAAGGAGTGGGCCGATCTCAGCAAGAAAACAGATGTCGAGATCCTGAAGCTTCAGCTCATGCCGCGCCTTCACGACCGTCTGATTCGCAAAGTAAGACGGACCGCTCGTCTCGTCCGCGCGTCGGACCGTGAGATCCGCAATCTCGTGAAGGAAGTGCGGGTCGAGACCATTGCCGATGTCCACGCTCTTTCGAAAAAGGTGAACGCGAGCAAGCGCGGCGCGACGGACGTCGCCAAGAAAACGCGACTTGCGCCCGAGCGCGTCGTCGAATGCTCCAAGTCGATTCGGAACGAGCAGCGCAAGCTCCGCAAGGTCGAAACGGAAGCGCGTATCACGCGGGATCGCATCGACAGCCTCGTCCGTTTGATCGATGACGGCGAGCGGATTACGGCGATGGCCAAGCGTGAAATGATCGAAGCGAACGTGCGTCTTGTCATCTCGATTGCGAAGCGATATACGAACCGCGGCCTCGAGTTTCTGGACTTGATCCAGGAAGGTAACAGTGGTCTAATGAGGGCCGTCGATAAATTCGACTACCGAAAAGGGTATAAGTTCAGCACTTACGCCACCTGGTGGATCCGTCAGGCGATCACTCGTGCCATCGCCGACCAGGCGCGCACAATCCGCGTTCCCGTTCACATGATCGAGGCGATCAACAAGGTCATCCGGACCTCGCGTCGACTCGTTCAGGAATACGGTCGCGAGCCGCTGCCCGAGGAGATCGCGAAGAAGCTGGACCTGCCGGTCGACAAGATCAAATCCGTTCTCAAAGCCGCGCAGGAACCGATCTCACTCGATCGGCCCATCGGTGAAGACGAAGATTCGAATCTCGGCGACTTCATCGAAGACACCAAAGTGGTATCACCGGCACACTCCGCTGCGTTCGTCATGCTCCAGGAGCAGATGAGCAGCGTTCTCAGCACGCTCACGAAGCGCGAAGAGAAAGTGATCCGGCTGCGCTTCGGTCTCGGGGACGGATGTCCGCGTACGCTCGAAGAAGTGGGAAGCATCTTCAATGTAACCCGCGAACGCGTTCGTCAGATCGAGGCGAAAGCATTGCGCAAGCTGCGCCATCCGAGCCGGAGCCGCAAGCTCAAGGGGTACGTCGAAATCCCGTAGCGGGGCCCATAGCTCAGTTGGTTAGAGCAACTGACTCATAATCAGCAGGTCCCAGGTTCGAGTCCTGGTGGGCCCATGCTTCGATTCAGTGCTCTGCATACAGGTTCGTCCAGCAGGGCGATTAGCTCAGTGGTTTAGAGCGCCCGCCTCACACGCGGGAGGTCACTGGTTCAAATCCAGTATCGCCCACCATGGTTTCGTAACGACGAATCGAAACCGTCGCCCCTCCGGGCTACCGGGGGGGTTTTGCATGAGGGCATCCGATGAAGGATCAGTTAGTCAAACTCTGGTCGCTCCAAAGCATCGATTCGATTCTCGCCTCCGCGAAGAAGCGGCTCGTCGCACTCCCCGAAGACATTGCCGCCGCGGACCGGGCGCTGGCAGAGGCCGACGCACGGAAGAAGTCCGCGCTCGCGGAGATCGAGGCAAGCCGGCTGGCGCGCAAGAAGCGGGAAGGCGACATGGCATCCAACGACGCGGACATCCTGAAGTTTACCGCGCAACAGGCGCAAGTGAAGACGGATGAACAGTACAGGGCGCTCGATCATGAAATGGATCACCTGCGCGAGAAGAACAGCGGGCTCGAGGACGAAATTCTTGCGCTTCTCGAACGCGACGAGGAGCTCGCCGCGGAACTCGTAGCCGCCGAGAAGGCCGTGGCCGCTGCAGTCACGGGGCTCGAGAAAACGCGCGCCGCCGCCGCCGAGGAAGAGAAGGCGCTAAAAGAGGAGTGCGACCATCTCGTGCAGAAGCGCGCCGCCGCCGCCGGTGAGATCGACAAGGCGGCCCTCGCGAAATACGAGTCGATTCAGAAGGCCGACGGAACGATCGCGATGTCGCGACTCGTGAGAGATGCATGCGAAACGTGCTACCGCCAGGTTCCTGACCAGAGACAGATCGAGGTGCGCCAGGCGAAGAGCCTCGTGACATGCGAAGGGTGCGGGCGCATCCTCTACTGGGAGGAGGGAGCGTGAGCGAAAGGGACCGCATCATAGAAGACCTCCTCGCACATCCCGTCTGGGACGAACTGGCCGACACCCACTCTTCAGGGGCGATCGGCGAAGTCCGCAAACTCCTTGCGATCGCCGTGACGCCTGCGAAGCACAAGGGGGCTTCCCCGGCACCGAAAGCGAAAAAGGGCTCAGTCAAACTCCCGCCGGCAACCGATCGCGTGACCGGCGCCCCGCGACTGCTCCTCCAGACCGATGGCGGGTCAGCGGGCAATCCCGGCCCTTCAGGAGGGGGGGGAATCCTCGTGGACCCGAAGGGGCATCTCGTCGAATCGTTCAGTGTCTACTTCGGCGAGGGCACGAACAACGAAGCCGAATACAGGGCGTTGATCGAAGGACTGGAACGCGCGATTGCACTCGCTCCGGAGAAACTCGACATCCGGATCGACAGCGAGCTGCTCGTGAAACAGATCCAGGGGAAGTACAAGGTTCGCAAGGAGCATCTGCGTCCCCTTTACGAGCGCACGATGAAACTCCTCGCCCGGCTCGACTACACGATCGCCCATGTGCCGCGCGCGCAGAACGCCGATGCCGATGCTCTCGCCACGCAGGCCATCGAGGAAAACCGCTAGCCCCCGGCCCAGGATTCCTGTATATACTCTAGTTTAGAGGAGTTATAGCTGCGCGCGCTGAGTGGAACAGACGGTCGCGGGCGGTTCGCCGCGCGAGGAAAGTCCGGGCTCCAAAGGGCAGGGTGCTGGGTAACGCCCAGTGGGAGTGATCCTAAAGGATAGTGCCACAGAAAACAGACCGCCTCGCGCAAGCGGGGTAAGGGTGAAACGGTGAGGTAAGAGCTCACCAGCATCTTCGGTGACGAGGATGGCTCGGTAAACCCCACTCGGAGCAAGGCCGCATAGGGGGAGAGAGGTGGCCCGCCTCGCTTGATCCCCGGGTTGGCTGCTGGAGCCGGCGAGCAATCGTCGGCGTAGAGAAATGACCGTCAGGCCTCGGGCCGCTGGAAAGCGGCGCTGGCCGACAGAACCCGGCTTATGGTCCACTCACACGCGCGACTCCTCCGCACGAAACAGGGAGCTACGATGCGGAGTACATGGCAACTGAAACCGATTCCCGATCACGGTAAGATCGATGAACTCGCCGCGGCGCTTTCGATCACGCCGCTGCTCGCGCGTCTTCTGTTTCATCGCGGAATCGATTCGCAGGATGCCGCCGGCCGCTATCTGGAACCTCGCATTCAGCACCTGCACGATCCTTTCGGTCTCAAGGGAATGGATCGCGCCGTCGCGCGCATCATCCGTGCGCTCGAAGAGAACGAGGGAATCGGTCTCTTCGGCGATTTCGACGTCGACGGTATCACGGGCAGTTCGCTGCTCTACCGCTTCTTCCAGAAGCTGGGATTCGCGACGCATTGCGAACTTCCGAGCCGCCTTCAGGACGGCTACGGTCTTACGACCGGAGCCATCGATCGCCTGCTTGCAAAAAACGTTTCTCTTCTCATTACAGTGGACTGCGGGATCACGGCCGTGACCCAGGTCGCATATGCGAACACGCTGGGCATGGACTGCATCGTGACGGACCATCATCAGCCGAAGGATGTGCTCCCCGCAACCTTTGCCACGATCAATCCGAGACAGCCCGGCTGCGACTATCCGTTCAAGGATCTCGCTGGTGTCGGCCTGGCCTGGAAACTCGCCGACGCGGTCGCCGAGAAGATCGGCGAAGACCGCGACATGGTCCTGGACGATCTCGACCTCGTCGCCGTGGGAAGCATCGCCGACGTCGCGCCCGTTCGCGACGAAAACCGTGTCCTCGTGACGCACGGACTCGAACAACTCGCGCGATCCGGCAAAAAGGGATTCCGCCAGCTGCTCGAAGTCGCCGGGCTCACCGGCCGATCACTCAGTTACGGATCGATCGCATTCGGTATGGCGCCCCGCATTAACGCGGTCGGCCGCCTCGGCGACGCGATGCCCGCCTTCGAACTCCTGACGACGTTTTCAGACGATGTCGCGCGCGACCGCGCCGCCGAACTCGACGAAGTGAACAAGAAGCGGCAGGCGCTCGACGCGCGCATTTTCGAAGAAGCCATGGACGAACTCGACTCACGGGTCGATCCGGGACTCGTCGTACTTGCGTCGGAAGAGTGGCACGCCGGCGTGATCGGGATCGTCGCGAGTCGCGTGAAGGAACAGTTCGGCCGACCCGCCGTACTCATCGCGCTCAAGGATGGGATGGGACGCGGCTCCGCGCGCAGTGTCCCCGGCTTCGCTCTGCACGAAGCGCTGGAAGAATGCTCCGATCTCGTGGAACAGGCGGGAGGGCACGCGCTCGCAGCGGGCCTTGTCATCCGTCAGGAAAACATCCCGGCGTTCCGGGAACGCATGCAGGGGCTCTTCAACAAAGCGAAGGGGAAGATCGCGTCCCCCGGCGCGCTCAACATCGACGCGCCGATCACGCTTGACGAGTGCAGCTGGGAAACGCTGGAGGAACTCGACAGGATGTCGCCGTTCGGCCCGGGGAACGAACGTCCGCTGTTTCTCGCCGAAGACGTTTCCGTGATCAGCGGATTTCGACCCGTCGGAAAAAACCACATCAAATTCCTCGCATCCCAGAACGGCGTGGCGCGGGACTGCATCGCCTTTCAGGTCGGGCATCATGTTGCCCCGGAATGGAACACGTACGGCCAGGTGGACGTAGCCTTCGCTCTGGAAGAAAATCGATGGGGCGGAGAACGCAGGCTGCAGCTCAACGTGCGCGGCGTTCGTAAAGCCGAGAAGATGCCGTGACCTCGTCAGCACAGGACAAACCGGTCCCCCTGGAACCGGAGATTTCTTTTCTCTCACGCCCCGGCCTCGATCGCGATCTGCTGAACCGCGCCTTCCGATTCGCGAGTTCCCATCATGAAGGACAGAAGAGACGTTCCGGCGAGCCGTTTCTGAACCATACGATCGAAGTCGCCCGGATCCTGGACGAGCTCAGGCTCGATGCCGTGACGATCGCCGCAGCGCTACTGCATGACACGGTCGAAGATTCGCACGCGACCGTCGAGGATCTCGTCGATCAGTTCGGAGAAGAGATCGCGCTCCTCGTGGATGCCGTAACGAAGATCGGCTCCCTTCGTTTCGAGTCGCCCGAAAAGCAGCATGCCGAGAACTACCGCAAGATGCTGCTTTCGATGGCGAAGGACATCCGCGTCATTCTGATCAAGCTCGCCGACCGGCTCCACAACATGCGAACGCTTCATCATCTTCCGCAGGAGAAAATCGATCGCATCGCGCGCGAAACGATGGAAATCTATGCACCGCTCGCACATCGATTCGGAATGGCGAAGGTCAAATGGGAGCTCGAAGATTTAGCATTCAAGTACCTGTTCCCGCGCGAATACCGCGAGATGGTCGCCGGTATCAATGCGAAACGCACGGACCGGGAAGGCTACATCGAGGAATTCAAGGCCCCGCTCCTCAAGAAGCTCAAGGAAAACAACATCAATGCGGAGATTACAGGCCGCCCGAAGCATTTCTACAGCATCTATAAGAAGATGGCGAGCCAGGACAAGGCGCTGCACCAGATCTACGACCTGCTCGCGATCCGCGTGATCACGGAGTCCATCAAGGACTGCTACCACGTTCTCGGACTCATTCACACTCTCTACACTCCCGTTCACGACCGTATCAAGGACTTCATCGCGACCCCGAAGTCGAACATGTACCAGTCGCTGCACACGACAGTTGTGGGTCCGCGCGGGGAGATGGTCGAAGTTCAGATCCGCACGACGGAAATGCACGCGACGTCCGAGTACGGTATCGCCGCACACTGGCGCTACAAGGAAGGCCAGTCGGCGCACACTCTTCTCGACGAACGGATGACGTGGCTCCGGAGTGTTCTCGACTGGCAGCAGGACCTTACGGATCCGTCGGAATTCATGGAGTACCTTCGTATCGACCTGTTTCAGCAGGAGGTATTCGTCTTCACGCCGAACGGCGATCTGATCAAGATGCCGAAGGGGGCGACGGCGCTCGACTTCGCGTTCCACGTGCACACCGAGGTCGGCTACCGATGTGTCGGCGCCAAGGTGAACGGACGCATCGTACCGCTCCGTTACGACCTCAAGAACGGGGAGACGGTCGAGATCATCACGTCGAAATCCGCGAACCCCACGCAGGACTGGCTCGACATCGTCAAGACGTCGAGCGCGCGCAGCAAAATCAGGCGCTGGCTCAACATGGAGCACCGCGAGCAGTCCATTCAGAGCGGGCGCGATCTCCTGGAGCGCGAGTTCAAACGGAACAGCATTCACGAGCCGCTCGACAAGGTCCTCAAGCCGTTCATCGGGGCGCTCGGTTATAAGAAACTGGAGAACGTCTTCGCCGCCGTAGGGAGGGGCGAGATTACGGCGCGGATGGTCCGTTCGCGTGTGCAGCAGAGCGACGGGCCCGCCACGGCCGAAAGGACGTTGTCACTCGACGAAATTATCGATCTCACCCGCAGAAGCGAGCGCGGTGTCCGGATTCAGGGTGTCAGCAATCTCATGATTCGATTCGCGAACTGTTGTCAGCCGCTCCCCGGCGACACGATTCGCGGCATCGTGACCAGGGGCAGAGGCGTTTCCATTCACAAGTCCGACTGTCCGAATGCCTCCCCGGGACGCGTGGAGGAAGAGCGCTTGATCGCCGTCGACTGGGACGTCGGCGTGGAGCAGACATTCCCGGTCAAGCTCGTCGTTTTCGCGAAGGACCGTCACGGCCTTCTCGGAGACATCGCGCGCGCGATTGCGAAGATCAAAACGAATATCCGCAAAGCCGAAATGGGACCGGACGTCACGTCGGAGGACGGAGAAGCGATGGGTACTTTCATCGTGGAAGTCACGGATCTCGCCAACCTCGAGAAGTGCATCAAGGCAATCAAGAAGCTCAAGGGCGTAAAGGGCGTCGAGCGCCGCGAACTCTTCTGATGCCGTTCCACGAATACCGTTCCCGCCTGCTCCTGTCCTCTGTTCCGGAGCTGTTCCATGTAGTCTTCGGCAAGCCGCGGACGCCGGGTGACGGCGCCGACCCATCCGCCCGGGGGAGGGGTGACGCGCGGAACGAAGAGGCGGCGCGCGGTGCATTTCCAGCTGCCTGGAAGGACATGCCGATCGCGCGCGTGAGCCAGGTGCACGGAACGGAGCTCGCGATCCTGTCGTGCGGAGAGAACGCGGACGGAGTAGGGAAGGTCCTGGCAGCGATGGACGGAATGGAAGCCGACGGGCTGGTTTCCGAAGGGCCCGGAGCGCTGCTTCGCATCGTGGTTGCTGACTGCATGCCCGTGTTCCTCGTGGACGCGGTTCGAAAGAGAACGTCGCTGGTTCACGCCGGCTGGCGCGGACTGGCTGCGGGCATCATAAGAAATTCGATCGAATCACTCGCGGAACGCGGAACGGCGCCGGCCGACCTGGTCGTCTGGATCGGACCTCACATCAGCCCGGGAGCATACGAGGTGGGCCCCGAAGTCATCGCGGCGTTTCCCGATCGCCCCCCTGTTTACCGCCCCGGGCGCGGAGACCGCGTGTTTCTCGATCTCTATGAAACGGCGCGGGTTGCACTGCAATCGTCGGGTGTTCCCGCGGAATCGATCGAGGAGCGCCCGCCCTGCACTCTTACGGACGACCGGCTCTTCAGCCACCGTGCGGGAGACTCCGGGAGGAACGTCGCGTTTCTCGGTTTCGGCAAGTGAACGCGCCCTCCACGTTTGTGTCCTCCGCTCCTCGATAGTATCCTCGGGGTTGATTCGAACGGCATGCACGGTACGGTCCGCGTCCCGAAGAGGAAGATCAGCTATGCGCGTGGTACTGCAGCGAGTTGCGGAGGCATCCGTCACGGTGGACGGCGAAGTCGTGGGAAGCATCAATCGCGGCATTCTGCTTCTCGCCGCGATCGGAAGAGATGACGACGAAGCTGCCATTCGTAAAATGGCGCGCAAGTGCATCGACCTTCGTGTCTTTGCGGGCGGCTCGGGTCATTTCGAACACTCCGTGCGGGAAACGGAGGGCGCCGTTCTGGCGGTTTCGCAGTTCACGCTCTACGGGGACTGTACGAAAGGGAGGCGCCCCTCGCTTGTGAAAGCGGCTCGCCCGGAAGAGGCCGAGCGCCTTTTCTCCACGTTTGTCGACGCGATTCGCGAGGAGGGTGTCCCGGTGCAGACGGGATCGTTCGGAGCGGATATGAAAGTGCGGCTGTTGAACGACGGGCCCGTCACGTTTCAGCTGGAGACCTAACGTGCGCAGTACCCTTCTCTATCTGGCAGAGCACGGACTCGGACTCGTTTCACAGTCGCCGCGTCGTGCCGAAATTCTGCGCGCGGCCGGCATTCCCTTTCGTGTGATTCGCTCGCGCGAAACGGACGAGACGAGCGATGCGGCCGACATCCCCGGGCGCGCCATCGAGATCGCAGGGAAAAAGTGCGCCGGGGCGATCGTGAGCGACGACGACCCCGCGATTCTCGTCGGCGCGGATACCATGGTAGTGCGCGACGGCGAAGTGCTCGGCAAGCCGCGCGACGAAGAGGAAGCACGACGCATGCTGACGTCACTTTCCGGGCGGTGGCATGAGGTGGTTACCGGCGTGGCCGTCCGGGATCGTTTGCGCGATCTCCGGCGAACCGCGTGCGAGATCACGCGCGTCTCCTTCCGCGACCTCGACGCGGGTGAGATCGAAGATTACATCGCGACCGAGGAGCCGTGGGACAAGGCAGGGGCGTACGGCATTCAGGGAAGAGCGGGTCTGTTCGTCGACAGAGTCGAAGGTTGTTACTGGAATGTAGTGGGATTGCCGGTCGTCCGGCTCGGTGATTTGATACGACAGGTTTTGACGGCAGAGTCCGTTTGATCAGGGAGAAGTGAGATGAAGACACCGGAAACGGTACGCTGGGCAGGAGATGCGATCGACGTTCTCGATCAGACGCTCCTTCCCGGCGAAGTGACGTACAAACGATGTGACACGGTCGAACTCGCGATCGAAGCGATTTACCTCCTCCGGGTTCGCGGCGCGCCCGCCATCGGGGTCATGGCCGGATACACACTGGCGCTCGCGATGAGAATCGCGGCACCCGCTGACCGCGACATGTTCTTCGACGTGCTGGAGAGTGAGAAAGCCCGTATCGATGCGGCCCGTCCGACGGCGCATAATCTTCGCTGGGCTCTCGAGCGATGCGCCGCTGCCGCTCATCATGCCGACGCGCGCTCCGTCGATGCGCTCCATGCGGTGCTTCTCGAGGAAGCCCATGCGATCGCAGCGGAAGACCGCGAGCTTTGCGCGGCGATCGGGCGCTCCGGCGCCTCTCTCGTTCCGGAGGGGGGCGGAATCCTGACGCATTGCAATGCCGGGGCTCTCGCGACGGCCGGAATCGGGACCGCGCTCGCGCCCCTCTATACGGCGTGGGACGCAGGGAAGCGGTTTCAGGTGTTCGCGGATGAGACACGTCCCCTCTGGCAGGGGGCCAGGCTCACTGCCTGGGAACTCGCGCAGGCGGGTATCCCCGTGAAAGTCCTCTGCGACGGCGCGGCTGCCTCGCTGCTGGCAAGCGGGCAGGTCCAGCTCGTGATCGTGGGGGCGGATCGAGTGGCCGCCAACGGGGACGTCGCCAACAAAATCGGCACCTACGGGGTTGCGCTCGCCGCCCGGGCCCACGATATTCCCTTCTACGTCGCCGCGCCCTCCACGACATTCGATCTCGGCACCCCCACGGGCGCCGGGATCCCGATCGAGCAGCGCAACTCGGACGAGATCGTCGAGCCTATGGGGAGCCCCATGGCCCCGCAGGGGGTCGAGGGGTGGAATCCGGCCTTCGACATCACTCCGCATGGGCTGATCGCCGGCTTCGTGACGGAATCGGGTATACTCAGACCACCCTTCGTCGAGTCCATCCGGACCGCCTTCGGGAGGCACGGCCGGGGGGCGTAACCGTAAAAAAACCGTTGACATACAGTGTCTCTTGGCTAGACTGAAAAGTCTGAGTAGCGCCGGATACAGGTGCTCCGCCAAGAAAGGGAGGGCGTAAGCCTTGAGAACGCAGATGTTTCGCCGGGAGGATTCCGACCGGCGCTGGTTCGTCGTGGATGCGAGAGAGGCCGTACTCGGTCGCCTTGCTACCAAAGTGGCTGTGACACTTCGCGGGAAGAATTCTCCGCAGTTCACGCCGCACGATGACGTAGGCGATTTTGTAATCGTCATCAACGCATCGAAAGTCGCGACGACCGGAACGAAATCGGAATACAAATATTACCACAGACACTCCGGTTATCACGGGGGTGGGAAGCAGGTACCTTACAGCGAGATGATGGAGCGTCATCCAGAACGCATCATCTCGATGGCCGTCAAGGGAATGCTTCCGAAGAATCGTCTCGGACGCCGCCTTCTGAAGAAGCTGCGCGTCTACGCCGGTTCGGATCATCCGCACAAGGCTCAGCGGCCTGAACCGTTGAGTGTCTAAGGAGGCAGAGTTGAGTTCGTCACCGAATTACGACGCGACCGGCCGGAGAAAAACTTCGACCGCGCGTGTACGTCTCGTTCCCGGCACCGGGCAAAGAGTGGTGAATGGTCGGCCGATCCAGGAATACTTCCCGCGCCCCACACATGTGACGGCAGTCGAAGAAGCGTTCCAGGCCGTCAATCTCGGGGAAAGCTACGACATGGTCGCCCGCGTAAGCGGCGGCGGCAGCACGGGACAGGCCGGCGCGATTCGCCTCGGCATTGCACGTGCACTTGTCGCATCTGATGAATCCCTGAGAAAGACCTTTCGTCAGTCCGGATTGCTGACGCGCGACGCCAGAGAAAAAGAGCGTAAGAAGTACGGCCTGGCCGGTGCTCGCAAACGCTTCCAGTTCTCGAAGCGCTAAACCGATCGCAGACGGTCCGCAGGACCACGAAGAATCTCGCAAACACACATTCCCCGACCACACGCCCGGTCCCCGCAAGGGGTGGCGCACGGGATGACGGGAATGGAGGAAAAACCGAACAGGAGGCATTCCGTTGAGTTCAGTTACCGTGCAGGACCTGCTTGAAGCAGGCGTCCATTTCGGACATCAGACCCGCCGTTGGAATCCGAAAATGAAGCCGTATATCTTCATGGAAAGAAACGGCATCTACATTATCGATCTCTACAAGACGGCCGCGATGCTCGAAGAAGCAGAAAAGGCTGTGCGCAAAGTGATTCGTCAGGGTCGCTCCGTGCTCTTTGTCGGGACCAAGCGCCAGGCGAAAGACATCGTCACCGAATGCGCCGAGAGCTCCAGCATGTTCTACATCAACGAACGCTGGTTCGGCGGCATGCTCACGAACTTTCAGACGATCCGCCGGAGAGCCGACCACCTCGATGATCTCGACAAGATGAAAGAGGACGGCAAGTTTCAGCTCTTCGAAAAGAAAGAGCGGATGCTGATGGACAAGAAAGCCGCGAAGCTCGACAAGGTCGTCTGCGGGATCCGCAAGATGCGGGAGCTGCCGGGGCTTATTTTCGTCGTCGATACACGCAAGGAACACCTTGCGATCAAAGAGGCCAACCGCCTCAATATTCCGGTCGTCGGACTCGTTGATACGAACTCTGATCCGGACCCGATTGATTTTCCGATCCCTGCCAATGATGACGCGATCCGTTCCATCCGCCTCATTACGCAAACGCTCACCGACGCGATTACCGAAGAGCGCGAAATGCTGAAGAAGAAGAAGTCGGAAGAGGCCGCGGCGCAGGAAAAGGATTCGAAGAAGGAAGCGGCTCCGGCCAAAGCGTAACACTCCGGAAGCCCCGCTTCGGCGGGATCCCGCTCGAGCGTACCGAACGAATCAGCACAATATGATATTCGAGGAGATGAAGAACCATGAGCATCACTGCTTCACAGGTTAAAGAACTGCGCGACCGAACCGGCGCCGGTTTCATGGAATGCAAGAAGGCCCTGTCCGAGGCCGGTGGCGATCTGGACAAGGCGATGGAAGAACTGCGCAAGTCCGGAGTGGCTTCGGCTGCCAAGAAGGCCGGACGCGCCGCGAACGAAGGCCTTGTCTGGTCCTATATTCACCCGGGCGGCCGTGTAGGCGTTCTGCTCGAGGTGAACTGCGAAACGGACTTCGTCGCCAAGACCGACGACTTTCAGAACATGCTGAAAGACATTTCCATGCACATCGCCGCGAGCGATCCGCCGCCGGTCGGCGTCCGCCGTGAGGATATCCCGGAAGACGCCATCGAAAAGGAAAAGAAATTCCTGACCGAGCAGGCCCGTGAATCGGGCAAGCCCGAGGCCGTGATCGAGAAAATGATCGTAGGCCGGATGGAGAAATTCTTCGCCGAGCGCGTTCTGCTCGAACAACCCTTCATCAGGGATGACAAGAAAACGGTCGGCGCGCTCGTGACGGAAGCGGTAGCCAAGCTCGGCGAGAACATCGTCGTGCGACGCTTCGCTCGTTTTCAGCTGGGCGTCGACTAGTCCGTGGATCTCCCGTATTCCAGAATCCTGCTCAAGCTCTCGGGCGAATCGCTCGCAGGTGACAGCAAGAAAGGGATCGATCCCGACATCCTGACGGCGACCGCGCGCGAAGTGCGCGCGGCCGTCGATCTGGGTATTCAGGTCGGCGTCGTTGTCGGGGCCGGCAATATCTTCCGCGGCCTCTCCAGTATCGCAAAGGACATGGATCGCACCCGCGCCGACCATATGGGCATGCTCGGGACCGTGATCAACTCCCTCGCGCTCGGGGACGCCTTCGAGCGCGCCGGGCTCGAAACGCGCGTCGTCTCGTCGCTGGCAGTTCCCGGTGTGGCCGAGGACTTCGTCCAGAAACGAGCCGTCGCCCAACTCGCCAGAGGCCGGACCGTCATTTTCGCGGGGGGGACCGGAAACCCGTACTTCACCACCGATACCGCCGCCGCGCTGAAAGCGTGCGAAGTGGGAGCGGATGTTCTTGTGAAGGCCACGCGCGTTGATGGCGTCTACTCGGCCGATCCCGAAAAAGACTCGACGGCAACTCGTTTCTCGTCTATTACTTACGATGATGTTCTCAGAAGAGACCTCAGGGTGATGGATTCCACGGCGTTTGCACTTTGTCGTGACAATCGCATCCCGATCGTTGTCTTTCGTATGGGTGAGGGGCGCCTGGTGCAGCTCCTCAAAGGCCAGACGATCGGTACGGTCGTAAACGATATTGAAGGAGGATAGCCGATGTCCGAAGTAGCAGAACTGCTCAGTGACACCGAAGATAGAATGCGCAAGGCCGGTGACAGCCTCGCGCGGGAACTTGCCGCGATTCGCACGGGAAAGGCGAATCCCGGTCTCCTCGACGGCATCAAAGTGGACTACTATGGGACGCCGACGTCGCTCAAACAGCTGGCTAACGTGTCGGCGCCCGAGCCCCGTCTGATCGTAGTGCAGCCTTTCGATCGCACGGCGATCGCAGAAATCGAAAAAGCGATCCAGAAATCGTCCCTCGGGCTGAACCCGACGAACGACGGTACGGTTGTGCGCATCCCGATTCCGGCGCTCACGGAAGATCGCAGAAAAGAGCTTGGCAAGCTCGTGAAGAAGATGGGCGAGGCCGGCAAGATCGCCGTACGGAACGTACGCCGTGACGCCAACGACCGCCTTAAGAAGCTTGAGAAGGACGGCACCCTGCGCGAAGACGAAACGTCACGCGAACAGGACAACGTGCAGAAGCTCACGGACAAGTTCACCGAAGAGATCGACCGCCTCGTGAACAAGAAAGAGGCGGAGGTCATGGAAGTCTAGGGGACCCGGAGTGTCCGACCATATCGTCGATCCGAAAGCCCTGCTCGAGCGGGTTCTCGCGAACGGGAACATACCGCGCCATGTCGCCATCATCATGGATGGCAACGGGCGATGGGCGAAAGGCCGCGGCCTGCAGCGAATCTTCGGGCACCGTGCGGCCGTCGAATCCGTTCGCGAAAGCGTCCGCGCCGCGGCGTGCGCCGGGGTGGAGGTTCTTTCCCTCTTTACGTTCTCCATCGAGAACTGGGGACGCCCTCCCGCGGAAGTCAGCGCGCTCATGCGTCTCCTCGTCGAAACGATTCCGCGCGAGGTACCCGAGCTCGACAAGAACGGCGTCCGTCTGCATATCGTGGGGCGGACGGAAGATCTGTCCGCCGGTGTGTTTCGTACGCTGCAGAAGGCGCAGGCCGACCTTGCGAAGAACGACACGCTCGACCTGATCCTCGCGCTTTCCTACGGCGGGAAAGCCGAGATTGCCGATGCCGCGCGCGCGATTGCCGAAAAAGTGAAGCGCGGCGAGCTGCAGCCCGACGAAGTCGATGAAGCGGTGTTCGAACGACACCTGTATACAGCCGCGTTTCCACACCCCGATCTCTTGATCCGGACGAGTGGCGAGCGCAGGATCTCGAATTTCTACCTGTGGCAGCTGGCGTACGCAGAACTTTCGTTTACTCGAACTTTGTGGCCCGACTTCCGATCGGAGCATTTCTATCGTGCCATCCTCGACTACCAGGAACGAGACCGCCGCTTCGGCCATGTCGACCCCGTCCCCGAAAAAGCGTAGCGCCGGTTCACTCACTTCCCGTGTTCTGTCCGCCGTCGTGTTCCTGCCGCTGTTCATCTGGATCGTGCGCGCGGGAGGCATTCCCTTTTCGCTTCTGACCGGCGCGATCATCGTCCTGGCAACGGCAGAGACGTACAACCTCCTGAGCGGTGCAGCGCGCCCTTACCTGCCGTTCGGAATCGTATCGGCCGCCGCACTTTCCGTGATCCTCGCGCGCGACGCCGGCGCGCTGCTTCTTCCGTTCTTCACGATCTTCTTTCTCCTTCTCTTTCTCTCGCTGCTCGTTACGCGCGCGCCATCCGCGGCGCGCATCGGGGGCGAGGTTCTGTTCGCGCTCCTCTACGCCGCGTATCTGCCCGCACACATGCTGCTCGTGCGAGGGCTTCCCGACGCGCGGGGGGCGGGGATGGAAACCGGGGCCGCGCTGCTGTTTCTCGTGTTCCTCGCCACATGGGGAACCGACACGGGCGCCTACTTCACGGGGAAGTGGATCGGAAAAACGCCGCTTGCGCCGGTGATCAGCCCGAAAAAGACCGTGGAAGGATCACTCGGAGGGCTGGCCTGGGCACTTCTCGGGGGCTGGCTCGCCCACGTCTGGTTCCTTCCCGAACTTGCGGTCGTGCACTGTCTCCTGATCGCGTTCGGCGCGAGCGTACTCGGTCAGGCGGGTGATCTCTGCGAGTCCGTTCTGAAGCGACAGGCGGGCGTGAAAGACTCCGCCACCTGGATTCCGGGACACGGCGGCGTTCTCGATCGCTTCGACGCGATCTTCTTTGCCACACCGTTCGCTTACATCTATCTGAGGCTGGTGCTTTCATGATGCATTCCCATAGACCGCTCCGCGTGGCCCTTTTCGGATCGACCGGATCGATCGGCGAGAGCACGCTTCGGGTTGCGGCGGAATCCGAGGGCCGGATTACATTGCAGGCGCTGATCGCGGGGAGAAACGGGGACCGCCTTGCGGAACAGGTCGCGCAGCACGAACCGAAATTTGCGGCGCTCTTTGACGAGCGCGCGGCCGGCGCCTGGCAGAATCCGTCCGACAGGACGAAGTTCTACAAAGGGGCGGGCGGGATTGCGTCGCTCATGAAAGAGCTGGATGTCGACGTGCTGATCAACGCAATCGTGGGGGCGGCGGGTCTCGAGACGACGCTGGCGGCCATGGGGCGCGTCAGACGGATCGCGCTCGCGAACAAAGAGAGCCTTGTCGTGGCGGGGGAGCCCGTCATGCGCGAGGCGGCGCGGACGGGAACGGAACTGATCCCGATCGACAGCGAGCATTCCGCGCTCCATCAGTGCCTGGAAGGGAGGCTTCCCGGGGAGGTCTCGCGACTCGTGCTGACCGCGTCGGGAGGACCGTTTCGCGAAGCGACAATGGATCAGATCCGGAACGCGACGCGCGCGGAGGCCCTGAACCATCCCACATGGGAGATGGGGCCGAAGATCACGGTCGATTCGGCAACATTGATGAACAAAGGCCTCGAGGTGATCGAAGCCATGCACCTGTTCGGCTTCTCCGCCGATAAGATCGGTGTCGTCGTTCACCCCGAAAGCATCGTGCATTCGATGATCGAGTTCCGAGACGGATCCTATCTGGCTCAGCTCGGTGAAACGGACATGGCTCACCCGATCCGCTATGCTCTGTCGTATCCGGAACGGTGGGAAGCGCCGGGCCGCTTCGATCTCGCGGCCCTCACCGGCCTCCATTTCGAAGAGCCGGACCGTGAGCGCTTCCCATGTCTTGCGCTGGCGTTTCTAGCCGCGGAAGAGGGGGGCGTGCACCCCGCCGCGCTGAACGCGGCCAATGAAGTCGCCGTCGCGGCGTTTCTCGACGAAAAAATCCTGCTCGGTGGCATTCCCGATCTCGTCGGAGAGGCGCTCGAGCAGACGAAATCGGTAACAGAACCGACACTGGAAGAAATACTGCACGCCGATCGCGAAGCCCGCGAACGCGTCGCGCATCGAATCACAACAGCGGCCGGAACGTGAAAGCACCGGACGAACCGCGTATTTTTAGGAGCCAGGCATGTTGTCTTTACTCGCCCCGATACTCGTAATCGGAGTTCTCGTCTTCTTTCACGAACTCGGACATTTCTGGGTTGCGAAGCGGTCCGGAATCCGCGTCGAGGCATTCTCGGTCGGCTTCGGCCCCCAGATTTTCGGATTCACGAGAGGGGATACCGAGTACAAGGTCTCCTGGATCCCGTTCGGCGGCTACGTGAAGATGGCGGGCGAAGAGCCTGACGATCAGGATGGCGACGAACCGTGGCGCTTTCATAAGAAGAGCGTGCCGGTCCGAAGCGCCGTGATTCTCGCGGGCCCGGTCGCGAACATCATTCTCGCGATCGTTGTCTACGCGCTTCTCTACTTTACGTACGGGATGCCCGTCTACTCCACGGAGATCGGGTGGGTGCTTCCTGATACGCCCGCGGAACGCGCCGGCATCGAGCGCGGCGACAGAATCACGGCGGTTGCCGGTCAGCCTGTTGCCGACTTTTCGGAACTGGCCGAGGCGATCGTGGCGCGGAAGGACGAAGCGCTGCCGATCCTCGTGACCCGCGGCGGGCAGACGGTCGAACTCTCGCTGACGCTCGGGGACGCGAACCTGATCGGGATCCAGCCTGAATCGCCCCCCGTGATCGGCAACGTCGTTCCGGGCGGAGCGGCGGATCGCTCCGGCATGCGGTCGGGCGACAGGATCGTACAGATCGGTTCGGAATCGATCGCGCGCTGGAGCGATCTGCGCCTGGCGCTTCAGCAGGACATCGGCGAGGAACTCACCGTCGCGTGGGAACGCGCGGGCGTGCGGGAAGAGACGGCTCTCAAGCCGGACATCTTCGAAGAATCCGACGCCGACGGTGCCATGATCGAAGTGGCCAAACTGCAGATCACGCCGAAAGAGGAAATGAAGCGTCTCGGATTCTTCCCGGCCCTCGGGGCGGGGGCCGAGCGCACGTGGATCATGACAAAGAGCGTGTTCGCATTTCTCAAGATTCTCGTGACGGGGCAGGCATCCAAAGACATGGTCGGTGGTCCGGTCCAGATTTTTCAGGTATCGAGCCAGCAGGCGAAGCAGGGTTTCGACAAGATCCTGAACCTGATGGCATTCCTCTCGGTTCAGCTCGGCATCCTGAACCTTCTGCCCATTCCGATTCTCGACGGCGGCCATCTCGTGTTTCTCGCGCTCGAAGCGGTACGGCGTCGCCCGCTGCCGGCGAATCAGCGCATGATACTGCAGCAGATCGGTCTGATCGTGATCCTGGGACTCATGCTGACGGTAACGGTGTTCGACGTGGGAAGGCTGCTCAAGTAAGCGCTATCTCTGCACTTCGACCTTGAGCGAATCGAGCAGCAGTTTCCAGTGATCCGGCTCCGTAACCATGGCTTCGACGAGGAGGGACTCGACACGCGCCACCCCGCCGAGCGATTCGATCTGGGCTGTCAGGGTCTCTCTTTCTCCGGGACCCTCGGCGCGGCCCGGCGTCCCGAGCAGAACGAGACGCCCGTAGATCGACTCGAGTTCGGCCCGGGGAAGATCATCCGGTTGACTACACCCCCCGAAAACGGATACTAACAGGATGAGTAATGCGTTACGCACGTATGGAATACTCCGGTCTCCGTTTGATTGCGGATGGTGATCATCCGCCGGGAGGGCTTTCTCGTCAAGCGCCACCACTCGATTCTTCGCGCGCTCCTGCCCGCTCTCCCGCTCTTCATTGCGGGCCTCCTGCTTCTGCCCGCCCCCGCGGACGCGCAGTACAGTCAGAAGTCGTACAAAATCCTTTCCTTCGAGATCGAAGGGAACGACGTGGTGCCGGACGACAAGATCCGGGACGTCATGCGGCTCACGAAGGGAGGCCGATTCAAGAAGGGCCGGTACCTGCCCCGCTGGCTGAATACGGACATCACGGAACTTCTCGCCTACTACCGGACGCTGGGCTATTTGAACGTCGAGGTCGTGGACACCGACGTTGAGCGTGATCGCGAAAAATGGGAGGCGCGCATCCGCCTCACCATTCGCGAAGGGGAACAGACCCGCGTCGACTCCCTTACGTTCGGGGGCCTTACTCCTGAGCTCGAGACCGGCATACGCGCACGCCTGCTTCTGAAGACCGGCGGTCCCTATAATCCCGATCTGATCGGCAGCGATCTGTTCCGTATCTATAATTATCTGGCCGAACGCGGCCATCCGGCCGCCGAACTGGTCCACGACGAAGAGATCGAGGGAACTCTCGCGCGCATTCATTATGAAGTGGATCCCGGCCCCGAAGCGAAAATCGGAAAGATCACGGTGGATGGAAACAAGCGCACGAAAGCTCGTTTCGTGCTGCGCGAACTGACGTTCTCCGAAGGCGACCTTTTCGATCGGATCGCGATTCTGACGAGTCGCGACCGTGTTTACCGCACCGGACTCTATCTGAGTGTCGCGATCCTTCCCGGCGACATCACGCCGCAGGGCACCGTGCCGATCACGATCAAGGTGCGTGAAAGAAACGTCCGGTGGTTCGGGTTCGGCGCCGGCTTCGGCACGCAGGACCTCGTACGCATGTCCATCGACTGGAACAATTCGAACGTGCTGGCTTCGGGAAAGAGAATCTCGCTCGAAACGGTCTTCTCCGAGCTTCTTTCAAATCGCAAAGTGGAGCAGCGATATGCATTCAGCCTCATCGAGCCGTGGATGTTCCGCACGAGAACGGTGGGAGAGTGGAAGGTGTCGCACTCGCGTCAGAACATCGAGAACTTCACGATTCAGAGCGGCGAACTCGAAGGGACCGTGATCGAACGCTATCGCCTGGTCCAGACGAGCACGTCGTTCTCGCTGTCACGCGAACTGAGCCGTTTCAGCAAGGCATCGATCGCCTACTCCATCGAACTGTCCGAAGCCGGGGAACCGACGGAACCCGTTGACGAGAGCTTTCTGAAGCCGGACGCGGTAGGCGCGATCACGGTCGTATACGAACGGGAAGCGCGCGATCATCTTCTCGATCCGTCGCGGGGTGATCGTTTCTTCCTTTCGACTGAATACGCGGGTACCGTACTCGGAGGAGACAATCACTACGTTCTGCCGGTCGGAGAGGCCGCATATTACAGGAAGCTGACGCGCGGCGGCACGCTCTTCGCCATGCGCACGCAGGTAGGCTGGATTCATTCTCTCGCGGGGAGCGACCTCCCCGACTACAAACGATTTCGCGTGGGAGGGGCCAGCACCGTGCGGGGCTACCGGGAAGAGAGCATCGGCCCCGGAAACTTCTCGCTCCTTTCGAACGTGGAACTGAGAGTGCCTCTCTTCTGGAAGTTCGGAATGGCCGTTTTCGCGGATGGCGGAAACGCGTGGGAATCGGTCCGCAATATCAAGTGGGATCGCTTTCGATTCTCCGCGGACGATGACAGACCGACCACGCGGAGTGATTATCGGTACGGCTACGGCGCGGGACTTCGCTTCACGACACCCATCGGGCCGATCCGTCTTGACTATGGCAGGAAGCTCAAAAGACTGCCCGCCACCGAAAGCGTCGACCGCGAATCGCGGGACGTCTGGCACATCAGCATCGGACAGGCATACTGAGGAATCGAACGATGAGCCGTGGAATTCAAATCACCAAGTTCGTATTTGCGATTCTGCTGCTGTTCGCTTTTGCCGCCGCCTTTTTCGTGAACCGATGGCACTACTCCCATCTCGCGGGTTCCCTCCTCGCCAGTGAGATCGAGAGACGCAGCGGATACAAGACCTCGATCCAGCGCATATCCGGAAACTTCTGGAATCGAATCGTCCTTGATGAGATTGCGCTTTCCAGGATCGGCGGCGAGCGCTTCGAAGTGGACCGCGTGGTGCTGCAGTTTTCGTGGGACGACCTCATGACAAGCCCCATGCACTTTCAGGGGATTCATCTGAGCCGACCCGACTATCAACGCACGGAGACCGACAGTGTCGAGTCGAAACGCGAGACTCCTCTCGGGTTCGCGCTCCCGTCACTGCCCCTGATCGCCGACGAACTCGTCATCGAAGACGGCATCGTGCGGCTCGGTTCACGGGAGCTGCGGGGGATCGGACTGCTTTCCAGTCTGGAACGGGAAAACGGAAGGAGCGCCGTCAATCTCGACTCGCTCGGATTCCTGTGGGCCGAACCGGACTCGACACTCCCGACCCGATGGCAGGGGGAGGTTTCGTGGCGGGACGCTTCCTCATGCTCGCTCCTCGTCGACGGATCGATCGGCACGAGCGCATTCGTTCTCAGGGGCGCTCTCGCCACGGAACCATCGATCGACGGTGATCTCACATTCGAGAGCCGCGGCCTGCATCTGGGAGAACTCACGGCGATGTTCGGGGTGGACGCGGGGCCCGACCCGGGGCGCATCGCCGGCACGATTCACGTGAGCGGGACGCCCGACAACGTACAGGTTGTCTGGAACGGCGACTACGAAGGGAACGGGTATGATGTCGCCATCTCAACGCTCCAGGGGCGTTGGCGGGAGAACGCATTCGAGCTCGACAACCTGACCGCGTCGACCCGCGGGGCGGAGCTGAAGGCGCGCGGCCGCTTCCCGCGGGGCGAGCGCGAGACACTGCGATTCAACCTCGACTTCTCTCATGTGGCCATCGAGCGTTTCGCTCCGGAAGGCGACACGTCTCCTCCGACCGACCTGAACGGCTCGGTGCGATGGAGCGGATCCGGTACCGAACTCCGAGAACTGCGCGGCCTCATGGAAATCGACTTTCGCGCAAGCCGCGTAGGGGACATCGGAATCCGTTCGGCCGAGATCCGCGGGCGCGCTCGCAGAGACGCGTTCGAAATCGAGCGCTCCCAGATTCTGACGACGAACTCGGTACTTTCCTTCGGGGGCGAGGTCTCGCGCACGGGCGCGTTCGGCGGCGATCTCGTGGGCGATATCCCCGCACTCTCCGAGTTCAGAACCCTGACACCTCTCGATGCCCTGGACGGACGCGTGCATGTCGAAGGAAAGATCTCCGGTACGCTGAACGACTTCCGCGCGGACGGATCCCTTTCCGTCGACGATGGCGTCGTCGATGTCGCCTCGTACAAGCAGGCGAGGCTGCTTGGCTGGCTCGAGCGGTCCGGCACGGAGTACCGCGCAGCGGCGACGGGCACGCTCGACTCGGTGAATGTGCAGGGCGAGACGATCGACTCGCTGCTCATCGCGGTTCGCTACGAGAATGATATGCTCGCGATCGAGAATCTTGCGGCGTGGCGCGATCAATGGAGCTTCTCCGCAAAAGGGGATGCAACCGTGAATGATTCGGTTCGTATTCTCGATCTGGGTGAGGTCACGCTGTCACGCGGCGACAGTGTCCTCGTTCAGCCGAACGGGTTTCGCTTGTGGCGTGTCGGAAGCAGAATGGGCGTCGACCCGATCAAGCTTCCATTGGGGGACGGATTCGTCGAGATTGCCGGATCGCGCGAAGCGGACGGGTCTTTCTCGGGCACGTTCCAGTGCGATGAATGCGACCTCGAATTCCTGAGGCAGCGCTACGAGATCCCGTCGGACCTTCTCCATTCGGTCACACTCACGGCCGCGTTTCGGGGAACGAAGGAGAATCCGACAGGCACCGCCGCGTTCCAGATCACGCCGCCTGATTCAGGCAGCATCCCGTTCTCGCGTCTAGTCGGAAGCCTGCGGTTCGCGGATGAAGTGATCACACTCGATTCTGTTCGGCTCGAAGCGAGAGAGGGGCCCGGCACTATCAAGGTAGTAGGGGAGCTTCCCCTGCCGAGCACGAACCGGCCGCTCGCTCTCGATCTGGATGTAAACAGTTACCAGATGAAGGATCTGCACTTCATTCACGATCAGATCGAGCCGTTCGAAGGGACCGCCAGTCTGGATGCGAGGATTTTCGGCACGCTCGACAAGACAGAGGCCGAAGTCACGTTTCATGTCGACGAAACCCGATGGTACGACTTTCTGATGGGCACCGTGGTCGCCGATTCCGTCCGCATCTGGCCCGATTCCCTTCGCGCCGTTCTGAAACTCGACCACGAATGGGGACGCGGGAACCGGCTGTTCTGGCATCATCCCGTGCACTTCGCTCTCGGCGAAGGCGAGCTCGACTTTCTCGACAACGGCCGTTTCGAATCTCATCTGCTCGTGCCGAACGGCGACTTCGGCATCGCGGCGAACCTGACCGATCTCGTCGATGAATCGGGGGGGGAGTTCTCCCTCGAAGCCCGTCTGCTCGGCGATCGTTCGGACGCGCACATGGACGGCCTGTTTCAGTTGAAGAACGGGTATCTGCTTCCCGCGAAGATCGCGGGCTTCTTCGAGCAGATCAACGCGCGCGTGCTTCTCGACGAGGACTACCTGACACTCGTCGGTGTTTCCGCGAGGAACGACGATCATGGCCAGATGCACGTCTGGGGACGGGTCGACCTCGACGGCCTTTCTGTTACGGGATACGACCTCGGCGCGAACTCGAAGGATTACGCGATTCTGCTCGCCGACGGAATCGGCGGCCGTTTCACCGGGGAGTATCGGGTTCAATCACGGCTGAGTTCATTCGGCGAGCCCGTTCCGCATATCACGGGCCGGGCGAGTGCGAGCGAAGTGTTTCTCGAATCGGAATTCGAAGAAGCCGTTCCGGGGATTCCCACGATCTTCGATCCGACGACCCGGCCGCTCTGGACCGCCGATCTCTTCGTGCGGGCGCCCGGCAATATCGTGGTGCGAAACAGCGTGCTCGATGCGGAGTTCGAAGGGGAGATTCAGCTCACGAAATCCGAGGAGGGGTTCGGGGGCGTCGGCGAGCTCGATCTGCGCCGCGGGAGCTACTGGGTTTACAATAATCAGTTCCGTATGATAGACGGTAAGCTTACCTTTGCCGACCCGAACGACCTTCGCAACGTCGATCTCAACGTGACGGCCCAAACGGACGTGCTGGGGGAACGCATCGAAGTCGCCGTCACCGGGAAACCGGATACGCTCGTCGTAACGCCGACGTCGGAATCCGGGCTCTCGCAGGGCGAGATCTTTACGATGCTGAGCCTCCGGTCCGGACCGCAGGACGCAAGCCTGAACTCGGGGAGGGTGCTCACATCGTGGGCCACCTCTCTGGCGTCACGCTTCTCACGGGAGATGACACGCGGGCTCGGGAATGTCGGCACACTCGAAATCGGCGCGGACGAAGATCTTCCGGAGATTCGCTATGGCAATTACTTCTCGAATGACCTCTACCTCGGCTTCTCCCAGAAGATCGGGCAGACGGATTACCTTACGAAGGAACAGGGGCCGTATCAGGAGAACCTGCCCATTCCCGACCGGCAGGTTCGTGTGGAGTACCGTCTCCGGCGTTTCCTCGTTCTCGAGAGCCAGGCGGGTACATTCCGGGACGGCGATCGGTTCTTCAATGTCGATCTCAAGTACCGCATCCCTTACTAAGGCCGGACGGTGAGCACCATGGCACCGATCGACTGGGACAAGGACCTGAATCCCGAGCAGAGGGAAGCGGTTCTGTTCGGCGACGGCCCGCTTCTCGTTCTGGCCGGCGCCGGCAGCGGCAAAACGCGCGTGCTCACGTATCGCTACGCTCATCTCGTTTACGAACGTGAAATCTATACTTCCCGCATTCTCGCCGTTACGTTCACGAACAAAGCGGCCGCGGAAATGCGGGCCCGCATCGAAAGACAGATCGGAGAAGGAGTGGGCGGCTGGATCGGCACGTTCCACAGTATCTCTTCACGCATCCTGCGCCAGGTGGCGGCGCGCGTCGGCTTCGATCCGCACTTCACGATCTTCGACGGCGACGATCAGCGCAGCCTCATCAAGTCGATCTGCCGCGACCACGGCCTCGATCCCACACCCGAACGGCTCGGACGCGTTCGCGCCTACATAAGCCGCCTCAAGACCGATCGCGGAACCGTGCACGACCCGCAGTCGCCGATGGAGGAGGAGGCCGCGCGGATCCAGCCGGTCTATACGGAAACGCTCCGCCGCATGAACGCGTTCGACTTCGACGATCTGCTGGTCGTTCCGATCGAGATCTTTCAGGAAGATCCGCATCTTCTCGAAGAGTACGCGTCCCGGTTCCGGCATCTTCTGGTCGACGAATATCAGGACACCAACTGGGTGCAGAACGAGCTCGTCCGCATGCTGTCGTCCGTACACGGGAACGTCGCCGCTGTCGGAGACGACGACCAGTCGATTTATCGATGGCGCGGCGCGGACGTGAAGAACATTCTCGACTTCGAAGAGACGTTTCCCGGCGCGCACGTCATCCGTCTCGAACAGAACTACCGGTCGACGAAACCGATTCTCGATGCCGCATCCGCTGTCATCGAGAACAACGTGAGCCGCCGCGGAAAACGCCTCTGGACAGACAAGCCGGGCGGAGACCTGCTCACGCTGCAGCGCTTCTTCACGGACCGCGAAGAGGGGATGTCCATCGCGCGCGACATTCAAAGACGCGTCCGAATGGAAATGAACCGCTTCTCGGACTTTGCGATCTTCTATCGTACGAACGCGCAGTCACGCTCACTGGAAGACGGACTTCGCCTTCACGCAGTGCCGTATCGCCTGATCGGCGGACTGCGGTTCTACGAGCGCAAGGAAGTGAAGGATCTGCTCGCGTATCTCCGCCTGCTCGCGAACGAGGCGGACGATCTTTCGTTCGCGCGTATCCTGAACGTCCCCGCGCGCGGCGTCGGCGCGAAGAGCCGCGAACATCTGGTGAACCACGCGAAAGAACACGGCCAGTCGCTGCTCGAGACGGTTCGCTCGGGAGCGTCGATCCCCGGCCTCACGAGCCGGGCGGCGGTGCGGATCGGCGAGCTCGGCGCGCTTCTCGGGCGCTATGCGGAACGTGCGCGCGACGAGGCGCCGCACGATCTCGTGCGCGACCTCGCGGAAGAGGTCGGTCTCGTCCGCTTTTACGAGTCGAAGGAGGGCGAGAAAGGGCTTCTGCGCGGAGAAAACATCGACGAACTGATTGCGGCGCTTGCGGACTTCGAACGGCGCAAGCCGCACGCGACCCTCGTCGACTTTCTCGCGGAAGTGTCCCTTCTGACCGACATCGATTCGTGGGACGAAGGGCAGGAGGCCGTGACTCTGATGACGCTCCACAATTCGAAGGGGCTCGAATTTCCGCGCGTCTACATTGCCGGGGCGGAAGAGGGGTTGCTTCCTCACGCACGGTCGATGATGGATGAAAGTCAGCTCGAAGAAGAACGTCGCCTCTTCTATGTTGGCCTGACGCGCGCCATGGAGAAGGTTACGCTTTCGCATGTGGGAAGCAGGCTTCGCTACGGAGAAATCGCCCCGGCGATTCCGTCGCGGTTTCTGAAAGAGATCCCCGAAGAGCTGCTCGAGAAGATCGGGGCGCTCCCATCCGCGGGCCGGGGCGAAATCGGCGCGGCCGCGCGCCCCTACGGCAGCGGGCAGTCGCTGTTCGACGAGCCCGAGCCGGTGCATGACGACTTCCCCGACTACGAAAACGAGTCCCAGGAACAGCCTGTATTCCGATTCACCGCAGGCGACGGAATCCGGCATACGTCCTGGGGGGACGGCACGGTAACCCGGGTCGAAGGGTCGGGCATGGACACGAAGATCACGGTTGAGTTCCGGGCGGGATTCACGAAGAAGATCATGGTACGCTACGCATCCTTGGAACATTTTCCCCGCAAGCGAGGACGTTGATTTTGACTTTCGATCGCAGCAATCTGGAACACGTCGCGCGACTTGCCATGCTCGATCTGAGCGACGACGAACTCGACTCGCTCGCAAAGGATCTCGACCATGTGCTCTCGCACTTCGAAGCGATTCAGAAAATCGACGTGAGCGACATCGACGATACGGATCTCGCGAAGACGATCACAACCCCGCTTCGCGCCGACACCCCGGCCGGTTCCCTTTCGAACGAAGAGGCCACGAAGCAGTCCGCGCGCGCCGAAGGCGGTCTCTTCGTCGTCCCCAAAGTGATCGGCTGATGGATCTCACCCGGGCTACCATCACCGAGATCGCGGCCGCACTCGACGCGGGGAGTCTCGCCTCGACTGACCTCGTGGAGCACACGCTCCGCGAAACCGGGCGGCTCGAACCGGAAGTGCACGCGTTCCTGCATGTGCGGGATCGCGAATCGCTGCTTCGGGAAGCGAAAGAATCCGATGCCGCGCGCAGGAGCGGGGGAGTGACCTCGCCCCTGGCCGGGATCCCTGTCGCCATCAAGGACAACATCTGCACGATCGGCACACCGACCACCGCCGGATCGCGCATTCTGGAAGGCTTCCAATCTGCCTACGACGCCACGGTAATCGAAAAGCTGAAAGCAGCAGGCGCTCTCATTCTCGGCAAATGCAATCTCGATGAGTTCGCGATGGGGTCGTCGACCGAAAACTCCGCGTACGGACCGACGACGAACCCGTGGGATCCCGCGCGCGTGCCGGGAGGATCGAGCGGCGGTTCCGCGGCCGCGGTTGCTGCCGGGATGGCGTTCACGGCTCTCGGTTCGGACACCGGCGGCTCGATCCGACAACCTGCCGCGCTCACCGGCGTGGTCGGCCTGAAGCCCACGTACGGCACGGTTTCGAGACGGGGTCTCATTGCATTCGGAAGTTCACTTGACCAGATCGGGCCGCTGGCTCGATGCGTGGCGGACGCGGCTCTCGTTTTCGACGCAATCGCCGGGAACGATCCGCGCGACGCGACATCGGCCGACATCGCGACCGGCTCTGCCTGCGACACACTGCACGATTCGATCGACACCATTCGTGTCGGAGTGCCGCGCCAGAGCTGGGGCGAAGGACTCGACGCCGGAGTCGAAGCAAGCGTCCGTTCGGCACTCGATCAACTCGGTCCCGCGGTGGCCGAGATCACGGCGATCGATCTCCCGCTGCTCGAAGCTTCGATCCCCGCTTATTATCTCGTGGCCACGGCCGAAGCCTCCGCGAACCTCTCCCGGTTCGACGGCGTGCGCTACGGCCTCCGCGATAAACAGGCAGGGACGCTCGACGAAATGTACAAGCGCACGCGCGGGCACGGCTTCGGCACGGAAGTGAAACGGAGAATTCTGCTCGGGACACACGCGCTTTCGTCCGGGTACTACGACGCGTACTACCTGCGTGCGATGAAAGTGCGCCGGAAGATCGCGGACGATTTCGCGCGCGCGTTCGAAACGTGCGACGTGATCGCGCTCCCGGCAACGCCGACACCGGCTTTTCCGATCGGCGAACAGATCGACGATCCGATCACGATGTACAGAAACGATCTCTACACGATTGCAGCGAACCTCGCCGGCCTTCCCGCGATCAGCATTCCCTGCGGACTTCACGACGACACACTCCCGCTCGGAGTGCAACTCATGGCGCCCCGCTTCGAAGAATCGCGGCTGCTACGAGTGGCTTCGCACTGGGAGGCGAAGCTCGGCACGCTCGGACGACCGCCGCGCATCAGCGCCAACGGGGGGGACGCACGATGACCACGCATTACGAAGCCGTGATCGGACTCGAGGTGCACGCCCAGCTCATGACCCGGACGAAGATCTTCTGCGGCTGCGAGAACCGCTTCGGCGCGCCCCCGAACACGCTGGTATGCCCGGTGTGTCTCGGCATGCCCGGCGTGCTCCCGGTCTTGAACGAACGCGCGGTGGAGCTTGCGATCCGGGCCGGCAACGCGCTCGGCTGCGACATCCGTTCCCGGTCTGTCTTTGCGCGCAAGAACTACTTTTACCCCGATCTTCCGAAGGGGTATCAGATCAGCCAGTTCGATCAGCCCGTCTGCGAGGGGGGCCACGTGCCGCTGGGCGACGGGCGCTCGATCGAACTCACGCGCATTCATCTCGAGGAGGACGCGGGGAAGTCGTTTCACCCCGAAGGCGGCGGCGAACATTCGCTCGTCGACCTGAACCGGTGCGGCGTTCCGCTGATCGAGATCGTTTCCGAACCGGTCATCCGTTCGGCCGAAGACGCCTACTCCTATCTCGTCAATCTGAAGCGCATTCTCGAGTACACGGAAGTGTGCGACGGGAACATGGAACAGGGTTCGCTTCGATGCGACGCGAACGTGTCGCTCCGCCCGGTCGGAACGACGACGCTCGGCACGAAAACCGAACTCAAGAACCTGAATTCGTTCCGCGCGACGCGCCTCGGGATCGAAGCCGAGATCGCGCGCCAGGAGAAGATCCTCACGGGCGGCGGAACGATCCGCCAGGAGACAATGCAGTGGGATGCGGATCGCGGCGTGCCCGTTCCGATGCGTTCGAAAGAAGAAGCCCACGACTACCGCTACTTTCCCGAGCCGGATCTGCCGCCGCTGCTGCTTTCGCAGGAGAAACTGCGCGCGGTGCGGGACGCGATGCCGGAACTGCCGGACGCGAAGCGTGAACGTTTCCAGACCGAATATGGTCTCCGTGAGTATGACGCCGGCGTTTTGACGGACTCCGCGCAGCTTGCGCGCTTTTTCGAAACGGTGGTGAAGCACTTCCCGCATGCCGATCGCGCGGCCAACTTCCTGATGGGACCCTATCTCCGGCTTCAGAAGGAGCAGGAGGGAGACGATCTGCTCCCCGTCGAGCCCGAGGCCCTGGCGCAGCTGCTCGCTCTGGAGAAGGGCGGCGCCGTGTCCCCGGCCGCCGGGCGCCAGGTATTCGAGGCCATGGTTCGTACCGGCAAAGCGCCTGCGGACCTCGTCAAGGAACTCGGCCTCGAGCAGATATCGGACGACGGAGCGCTCCAGACGGTCGTAGACGAAGTTCTGGCCGCAAATCCGGAGCAGGTGGCCGAGTTTCTGGGCGGCAAGGAAAAAGTCCTCGGCTTCCTGATGGGCCAGGTCATGAAGGCCACGCGGGGGAAGGGGAACCCCGGGGTCCTGACCCCCATGCTCCGTGCCTCGCTCGAGGCAAAAAGGGGTTGACGCCCTCCCAGTCGCATTCGTAACTTATTAAGCAACAATCTAGTTTCATGGAAATCGGTTCTTCGGGGGCGGGTGCAATTCCCCACCGGCGGTGAAAGTCCGCGAGCGGAGGCGTAAGCCACTGCTGACCCGTTGGAATTACGGGGCCGACCGTAAAGTCGGGATGGGAGAAGACCGTTGCGGTGTTTTGCCGTGCGCAAAAACGCCCTGCGGAGGACTGTGTCCGTAGGGTTCTGTCATGCCGCCTCGCCATTCCCATCTTCCCTCCGTTCCTATGAAGACCGCATTGCGCCTGGCAGCGAAGGCC
This sequence comes from Candidatus Eiseniibacteriota bacterium, assembly GCA_029262235.1. Taxonomy (GTDB): domain Bacteria; phylum Orphanbacterota; class Orphanbacteria; order Orphanbacterales; family Orphanbacteraceae; genus JABDJQ01. The sequence continues at coordinate 900,804 of JAJCZU010000002.1, forward strand.
CGCGCCACCGCCTCGCCGAATCCCATGGTGGGCTGCGTCATCGTGCGCGGGAAAACCGTGGTCGGCCGCGGATGGCACGTGAAGGCCGGCGGCCCGCATGCCGAGATCAACGCGCTCCGGGAAGCGGGCGGCCGCGCGCGCGGAGCCACACTTTACGTGACGCTCGAACCTTGCGCGCACCAGGGCCGAACCGGGCCGTGCGCGAACGCCGTGATCGAAGCAGGCGTCTCCCGCGTCGTCGCCGCAATGCGTGACCCGTTCGACGCGGTCGCCGGAAAAGGGTTCGCCCGGATGCGGCGCGCCGGCATCGAAGTCACCGTGGGCGACGGGGCCGACGAAGCCGCGCGCCTGAACGAGGCGTATCTGATGCGCGTGACGGAAGACCGCCCCTGGATCGATCTCAAGATGGCGTCCACGCTGGACGGCAAGATCGCGGATCATACGGGCCGATCGCAATGGATCACGAGTACGGCGTCGCGCAGGCTCGTCCACGCGATGCGCTGGGAGAGCGACGCCATTCTGGTCGGTATCGGCACGGTGCTGGCCGACGATCCATCGCTCGGCGCACGACACGGCGGCAGGACGAAAGAACTGCGCCGCATCATTCTGGATCGCGACCTTCGCATTCCGCTCACGAGCAGGCTCCTGAAACCGGAGAGCGCGCCCTATGTGCGCGTGGTCGCCCACACGGACGCCTCCGCGACAAAGCGCGCCGCGATCGAAGCGCGCGGGGCTGCGGTCTGGAGTACGAAACTCTGGACCCAGGGACGCGTGAGGCCGTCCTGGGTCGCCAGGCGACTGGTCCGCGAGGAAGTACCCGTCAACCGGCTCCTGATCGAAGGGGGCGGCCGGATCGCGGGTAGTTTTTTCGGCGCCGGACTCGTCGACCGGGCCCACTTGTTTTACGCGCCGAAGCTTCTCGGAGGCGGGATCGACCTCGCGCGCGGGCTCGCGCCGCGACTGCTCGGGAAGGCGCTTGCCCTTTCGCTCGAGGATGTGCGGCGGCTGGACGGCGACGTGTACATGACGCTCGTACCCGCGGGAGGGAAAGCCTGATGTTCACGGGACTCATCGAACGGCTCGGCAGTGTGCTGGAGGTCGCGGAACGCGCCGAAGGGCGGACGTTCACGATCGACGCCGGACCGATCGCGGCGGATCTATCCGCGGGCGATTCCATCGCCGTGAACGGCGTCTGTCTGACAGTGACGACGCTCGACGGAAGCGCGTTCACGACGGACGTGCTCGTCGAAACGCTGAACCGCACTTCTTTTCGTACGCTCTCGCGCGGCGATCGCGTCAATCTGGAGAGACCGCTCCGCGCGTCCGATCGTCTCGGGGGTCACTTCGTACAGGGCCACGTGGACGGAATCGCCACAATCGCGCACGTCGCGGAAGAGGGGCCCGATCGCAGAATCACATTCTCGCTCCCGCGCCCGATGCGACGGTACGCGGTCGAGAAAGGATCCATCGCGCTCGACGGCGTGAGCCTCACGATCGCTTCGCTCGAAGAGGACGGTGCCCGTTTCGACGTCGCGCTGATTCCCGAAACGGTTTCCCGCACATCCCTCGGCATCAAGGCCGCGGGCGACCTGGTGCATGTCGAAGTGGACATTCTCGCCAAGTACGTGGAGCGCATGCTTCACACATCGCAAAGCCAACAGGAGCAGAACTCATGACCCGCGATCCGCAAAGCGCTCTCTCGACCATCGAAGAGGCGATCGAAACCATCAAACGAGGCGGGATGGTGATCGTTGTCGACGACGAGGACAGGGAGAACGAAGGCGATCTGATCATGGCTGCCGAGCTCATTACTCCCCAGGCCGTGAATTTCCTGACGAAGTTCGGACGAGGACTCATCTGCGTACCCCTTCTCGAAGAGCGCGCGCAGGAACTGGAACTCGCGCCGATGACGAAAAAGAACACGTCGAAGTTCGAAACCGCCTTCACGATCTCGGTCGATCTGATTCCCGGTACATCGACGGGGATTTCGGCTTCCGATCGCGCCGCCACGATCGAGGCGCTCATGAACCCCGCCACGAAGATCGACGATCTCGGTCGCCCGGGGCATATCTTTCCGCTTACGAGCGCGCGGGGCGGCGTCTTGAGGCGCCCCGGTCATACGGAAGCCACGGTTGACCTCGCGCGCCTTGCCGGGCTCGCCCCGGTCGGCGTTCTCTGCGAGATTCTTGCCGACGACGGCACGATGGCGCGCCTTCCGGCCCTGATCGAAATGGCATCGGAACACGGGCTCCCGATCGTTTCCATTCGCGATCTGATCGCATACAGACGCGCACGCGAAGTTCTCGTGAAAGAGGCGGCCGCGGCGCAGCTCCCGAGTCAGCACGGTACGTTTTCGATCAAGCTCTACGAAGATCTCGTCGATGGCGGGCACCATGTCGCACTCACGCTCGGCGACTTTTCGAAACAGCAGGGCGGCGACTCTGCGCCCGTTCTCGTTCGCGTCCATTCGCAGTGTCTCACGGGGGACGTGTTCGGCTCACTCCGATGCGACTGCGGCGACCAGAAGGAAGAGGCGCTTCGCATGATCGGGGAAGAGGGACGCGGCGTGTTCCTGTACATGCGGCAGGAGGGACGCGGCATCGGACTCGAAAACAAGCTGCGCGCCTACCATCTCCAGGAGAGCGGCCTCGACACCGTGGAAGCGAACGTACAACTCGGCTTCGATCCCGACATGCGCGACTACAGCGCCGGCGCACACATCCTGCGGCACCTCGGACTGGACCGCGTGCGACTGCTTACGAACAATCCCGAAAAGGTCAAGGGACTCGAAGAGTACGGGATCACGGTTGCGGAGCGCGTGCCCCTCGTGATTCGGCCGAACAAGGAAAACGAACACTATTTACGTACGAAGCAATCCAAGCTGGGGCATCTTCTCGGCATGAAGGAAGGGAAATCGTGAACGCCTCCGAAGGAACACTCGACGGCCGGAACCTCACGATTGCGATTACCGTGAGCAAGTTCAACGGTCCGGTGACCGAGAAGCTTCTGGACAGCGCCGTTCAATGCCTTGTAAAGCACGGAGTACCCGGCAGCGCCATTCATGTCGTGCGCGTGCCCGGCGCTTTCGAACTGCCCTTTGCGGCGCAGAAACTCGCGGCATCCGAACGCTACGACGCCATCATCTGCCTCGGCGCCGTGATTCAGGGGGAGACGCCGCACTTTGATTACATCTGTCAGGAAACGACGCGCGGGATCGGTCGCGTGATGTCACGCTACTCGCTTCCTGTGATTTTCGGCGTGCTGACGGCAGACACCCTGGAACAAGCGAAAGCGCGGTCCGGCGATCACGCCTCGAACAAGGGATGGGAAGCGGCGCTGGCCGCGATCGAGATGGCCACGATTCCGTTCGACGAGCTCGTTTCATGGGAGTGAGACGCAAGGCGAGAGAGCTGGCGCTCAAGCTGCTCTACAGAATCGATCTGACCGGCGACAGCTGGGACGAGCTGGCCGGTTCCATTCAGGAAGAGTACGGCGGAAGCGTGGATTCGCGGGCCTTCGCTTCCACACTCGTATCGGCCGTGCTCGAGAACCAGACACGGATCGACGGCATCCTGCGCACACATGCGGTGAAGTGGGAACTCGCACGGATGGCGAATCTCGACAGAAACGTACTGCGACTCGCCCTCTGCGAGTACCTCGTGCTGGAAAGCGCGCCGGGGCCCGTAATCCTCGACGAAGCGATCGCGATCGCAACACGCTACTCGACCGAAAAGTCAGGCGCGTTCGTGAACGGCGTGCTCGATCCTATCTTCAAGAAGTACTCGCCTGGATTTCTCGCCTCTCCCGCCGCACCGGACGCGCCCGACAATCCCGAAGGGACGCCGCACCCGGGCGAAATCTCATAGCGGAGGGCGGTTCCCCTCGCCGTAGCCGGTCATCTCCACGAAACCGATTCCGCGTTCCTTTCCCGATTCGTCCCGTACGCGCACAGCTCCTTCCCAGTAGTTGATGCCGCCGGGAATGCGTGTCCGGTTTTCCTGCTCGGGAAACAGCGCCTCGACATGCAGGACAAGGGCGCGTCCCGGCATTCGTATCTCCCAAGCCACCGGATATTCGATCCCGGTCTCCTCGCTCTTCCAGGTCTGTTTCGTTTCCGCGGTCCATGCATCCCCGAGATACTCGGGCGGCGCGTCCCGGGCGATCCAGGTTCCGGCCCTGTGCCCCGCGGTACCCGCACCGCCGCGCACCGCGTAGAGCATGATGTCGGTTCCATCGTTCATGCGTAAACTGAACCAGTCCCATCCCGTCTGGCCCTCGCTCAAGTGTCCGCTGCTCAGCTCGCGGTCCATCCACGTCGTTCCCCGCACGGGAACGGTACGCCCGTCCCACACGATGGTGCCCTCCGTATCGAGGCGGGGAAACGAGTAGTAGAGGCTCGCGTTCGTCGGTCCCTTGACGCTGTAGCCTGCACGGCCCTGCAACACGAGCGGCGCCCGCGGTTTGGTACGAAGCTGAAATGCGATGCCCGCCGCGTCGTCCGTCATCGCAACATCGAAACCGGCGCCGTTCCATGCGAGGGTCCAGACGCCGTCGGTTCCGGCCGGTGCGCGCGACCGCACCAGAACGGTATCCGGCCAGGTGCCCGTGTGCGTCAGCAGCGGGGCGTCACGATAAATGGACTCGCTGAAGCGATGCCGGCTCCGTTCGAGGTCGATGAGGGAAGCGTGCCCCATGATCAGGTTGCGGGAACGCCATTGCGATGCTCCCGCATGAGGCGCGTTCGCGAGGCCGATGCGAAAGAACGTGAACTGATACGCGTAGGAGGGGAGGCGGCCCGGCGTTTCAATCCCGCGCCCCGATCCTGCGTCGGGGTCGAGGAAACCGGTGAAGTACCACCACTCCACACGGTAGTCCTCGTTCGGCCAGTGATCCGCCGGGAACTGCCACACGTGATCGGGTTTCACGTCGAGCCACTCCGCGCCGGCGGCCCCGTCGGCGAGCGGAACACAGGCCAGTATGATTGCCAGCGACGTAGGAATCCGTTTACACATCTTCACGCGACATCTCCTTCGCCGGAGTCCGGCTCGCCTGCAGCGCGGGATACGCGGCGGCGATCATCGCAGCCAGAATGATCGTCGCGGTCTGCGCCGCAAGCGAACGCCAGGGCCAGTGCAGTTCGATCGACCAGCCGAAGAACGCCACATTGATCCCGTAAACCAGAACGAATGCCAGACCGATTCCCGTAATCGTGCCGAGAAGCAGCCCGAAGAGCGCCATTCCGATTCCCTTGCCCAGGAAGAGACGGAAGATCTGGGCGCGGTTCGCTCCGAGCGATCGGAAGAGCGCGAGTTCATGCTTTCGCTCCCGCGCGAGAATCGTAAGTGTAAGAAGTATGCCGGACGATGCCACGAGCAACGCGATCGCCTGCAGGATTCTCGTAACCGCGAACGTTTGATCGAAGATCCGGAACACCTCTTCCCGCAACGCGCGGTTCGATCGAACCAGCAGGGGGTGAGTACCGATTCCCGCTTTCAAGCGATCGATCGTCGCCTCCGGGTCGAGCCCCGGTTCGAGGTAGAGCGCGATCGTATTCGGATCACCGGCGCCGAACGTACGCTCGAACGCGCGCATGTCCACCACGATTCCCCCGCCTTCCGTGCTGTAGTCGTAGTAGACCCCGGCGATCCCGACACGGAGCGGTCCTGATACGGTGCGGATCGAGAGCGAGTCACCGGGCCGCACGTTCTCCTTCCGGGCCAGCGGCTCGCTGACGAGCACCGCGCCTTCTTCCCGGGCCAGCGAAAGCGCGCGCGCCGGATCGCCGCGCCAGAGAGAGATCTTCGTCGCTTTCCCGGGAAGGTCGAGATCGGCTCCCACGATCGACACACGGCGCTCGCCCGCGTACCCGAAAACCTGGCGCACCCGCTCGGAGTGGGCGACGCCCGGAAACGAGCGAAGCAGATCTGCCAGCGAGGCTTCGATCGTCGCCGTCTCCCGGCCGCGCGTCCACGACTCCGGGGAGATGTAGATATCGGCCGTCATCGTTCTGTCGATCCATCCGGCCACGGTTTCGCGAAAGCTTCCGATCAAGAGCGTAATGCCGAGGAGCATCGCGATCGCGAGCGCGAGGGCCGCCATCGGGGGCGCCGTTGTCGGAAGCCGGTCGCGAAGCGACTGCAGTCCGAGTACGGCACCGAAAGAGCGCGCGGGAATCAGGCCGAACAGAACGCGCACGAGATACGGCGTCGTGAGCGGGATCGTGGCCATCAGCGACGCGCCCGCGATGAATCCTCCCGGCGGCCAGCTCCAGCCGCGCACGAGGACCACGCTGAACAGAATCGCGAGCTGCGCGATTCCGACGAGAAACAGAAACGGCGCGGCCCGGCTCACCTTTTCGTGGAGATCGAATGCCGCGAGAAGCGCACGGGGATCGCGCCGGGCCGTCTCCTCGATCGGCAGCGCGCCGCCTGCACACGCACCGCCGAGCCCGATCACGAGCGCAAGCGCGTAATGAAAGGGTTCGATGCGAATCCGCTCGATCTCCTTGAGAAGATAGAGGTTCGTGAGCGTTCCGCTTACGCCTTCCATCATGAGATGGGCCGCGGCCGCGCCGAGCGCGAGACCGAGCGCGGTACCGAGCAGGCCGATCACGGCGACTTCACCACCGAGAAGGGCGACCATCTGTCCGCGTGAGGCCCCGATCGAGCGGAGCAGTCCGAATTCGCGGCGCCTTCGAAAGAGCGAGTTCTGGACGCTCGTGTAGACGAGGAAACCACCTACGAAGAGCGAGACGAGACTGAACACGGTGAGGTTCAGACGGAACGCGCGCAGTAGACCGACCGCTTCTTCGCGGCGTCCTTCCTGCGTCACGACGCGGGCCGCGTCGCCCACTCTGTTCCGGAGGCCCGCGATCCACTCGTCCTTCGGCACGGAGCGATCGCGCACGACCTCAATCTGCCCGAGCTTCCCTTCGAGTCCGAACGCAGTCTGTGCCGCGGCGATATCCATGAGCACGATGCGGCTCGACGCGGTGGGACTCGCGCGCTCGAAGTCGGTCGTGGCGCCCCTCACGAGCGGCACCGCGCGCGAACCGGCATTCACGATCACCGTCTCGCCCGATCGCCAGCCGCGTTGCTCCGCGAGTCGCGCGGTCGGCGCCGCCCAGTCGGCGTCAGCAAGCATCGCGCGTGTGTCCTCCGGCGGATCCGCCCACGGCAGCAGGCGCCCGCCCGAAAGGTCCGTACCCACGATCTGCACATAGTAGAGAGAGTCGCGGGCGAGGGTGGCCTCGACCGTAAGTACCGGGTATGCAAACGCCACTCCCGGCGTCCCGAGCACGCGCAGGAACGTTTCGTCGGCGAGAAAGCCCGCGTACGGGAGAACCGTCGCGTCGCTCGGTCCGCTGATCGCTTCGACCGATCCTTCGAAAGCCGCGAGCGCATTCCGGTTGATGATCTGAATCGTGAGTACGGAAGCGACGCCCATCGCGACGCCGAAGAGTGAGAGCAGATACAGCGTGGGCGTTTTGCGCAGGCTCGCCAGAAATGCGATCAGCGCGTATCGAATCATGAGCCTTCGACTCTTCCCGAGTGAATCGCGAGACGCCGCGACGCACGGGCGGCGACTTCGTCTGAATGCGTTACATAGAGAAGCGCGGCGTCGGCATCGGTTACGAGCTCGAACAGAAGATCCATGACGGCGCGGCCGGTCTCGTCGTCGAGATTGCCGGTCGGTTCATCCGCCAGCAGCAGCAGAGGCTTCCGCATGAGAGCGCGACAGAGCGCCACGCGCTGCATTTCGCCGCCGGAGAGCTGCTCGACGGCCTGGCGCTCGCGGCCCGCAAGACCGACGCGCTCGATGAGCTCGCCCGCTCGGGCGCGTGACGCGGGCGCCGGATCTCCCGCGATCCAGGCGGGAAGCAGCACGTTCTCCATGACCGAAAGATGAGGAAGAAGGTGAAAAAACTGGTAGAGCAGTCCGACCGTATTCCGGCGTTCCCGTGTCCTGGCGCGATCGGAGAGGGAAGAGACCTCACGCCCCCGCAGCAGAATCGAACCGGAAGTGGGCCTGTCGATCCCGGCTGCGAGGTGGAGCAGCGTCGACTTCCCCGAGCCGCTCCTTCCCGTAAGTGCGACCGTTTCGCCCTGACGGATCGCGAGATCCACCGTATGAAGCGCGGTCAGCGTTTTGCCGCCAGGAAGCGCGTACTCTTTTCGGACTCTTTGAAATTCAAGCAGCATTCCGCCGGCCCTTTCGACGCGTGAACGTTCCAACCGATTCCATATCATTTACTTCGGAGGATCGGTTATGATAGTCTCCGCACGTTTTGGGGAGGATGATCCTGAAGATTCTCGTGGTCAACTGGCGCGACATCAAGAACCCGGAAGCGGGCGGCGCCGAAGTCCATCTTCACGAGATCTTCGGCCGTATCGCCCGCGGAGAAGACGAGGTGACCGTCGTGACCCACGCTTTCGCCGGAGCGCCTCCGGTCGAAACGATCGACGGCATGCGGGTGCTCCGCACCGGGCACAAATTCGACTTCAACTTCCGCGTGCGGCCGTTCGTACGCCGCCTGCTCGCCCGCGAGGAGTTCGACGTCATCGTCGAGGATCTGAACAAGCTGCCGTTCTTCCTGAACTCCCTGAACGGGACACCGACCTGCGCCGTACTGCACCACTTTTTCGGCTCATCGATCTGGAAGGAAACGAACCCTCTGTTCGCATCCTATGTCGGTACCGGCGAATGGCTCGTCCGCACACGCTATCGCAAACTCCCGTTCAACGTCGTCTCCGAATCGACCGCGGGCGAACTGATCGACGCCGGCTTTCCTCCTGACAACGTAAGCATCGTGCATAACGCCGTCGACCATCAACTGTATTCCGTCGACGAGTCCGTGGAGAAAATTCACGGGCAGATCGTGTATCTGGGGCGCGTCAAGAAGTACAAGGGGATCGAGTTCATCCTGCGTGCACTCCCCGCGGTTCGTGCGGAAATCCCGAACGCGACGCTCGTCGTTGTTGGGGGCGGCGACGATCACGACAGGCTCGCGAAGATTACGCGAGAACTCGGCATGACCTCACACGTGCGCTTTACGGGTATGGTGGACACCGAAACGAAGATCCGCATTCTCCGCGAGTCGGAAGTCATGGTGACGCCGTCGCCCAAGGAAGGGTGGGGGGTCACGACGATCGAGGCGAACGCGTGCGGCACGCCGGTGATCGCGAGCGACGTGCACGGCCTTCGTGACGCGGTGCGCGACGGCGACACGGGTGTCCTGTTTCCGTATGGCGACGTCCCCGCGCTGACGCGCGCGCTCGTTCGCGTTCTCGGGGACGACGTGTTTCGGGACGACCTGCGTACCCACGCCATCCCGTGGGCGGCGCGTTTCAAATGGGACGACTCGGCCCGCGGCGTACGCAACTGGCTGGCGGACGTCGTACGAAAGGGGAAGATCGCATGAGCGGACGCTTCCCCGGATTCAATCGCTCCCCGCTCGGGGCCGCCCTCGTGATCGCCGGCGTGCTGCTGCTTTTCTACTGGAAGAACCTGATCGGCGTGCCGTTCGAACAGAAATTTTTCTGGGAAGACTTCATCTACCAGAACTATCCGTACCGCGCGTTTCACGCCGAACAGATCGCCGACGGCACGTTCCCGTTCTGGAATCCGTTTCAGTTCGGGGGCATGCCGTTCTTTGCGGACGTACAGACAGCGGCACTGTATCCGCCGAACTGGCTGCTCGTTCCGTTCGCGTTCGACGGCACGCTCGAGGCGCGCTGGGTCATGTGGCTCGAAGTGCTGCACGCGTTTCTGGGCGGACTCTTTCTGTTTCTGCTCGTCCGCAATCGAACGGCATGCGCGTACGCGGGCCTGTTCGCGGGTCTCGCTTACGCTCTTTCCGGGATCTTCGTCGTGCGCATGATTCACGCGAACTTCCTGGCCGTTCTTGCGTGGGCGCCTCTCGCCTGGCTCTTTCTGATTCAGGCGATCGAACGGCGCTCGTACACCGCAGCTCTTCTCGGCGGACTTACCGTCGGCATCGCGATGCTGGGCGGGGCGCCCCAGTACAGCCTGTACCTGCTGTTCGTACTCGGCTTCACATCGCTCTTCTACATGGTGCGCGATCGCGGGAACGGCAGCAGCGCGCTCGTTTTTCCCGCGCTTTCCCTCGCGCTCATCGTAATCTTCGCGGCCACGCTCTTCGGGGTCCAGTATCTGCCGACGACCGAACTGGCCGAACTCTCGATGCGCTCCGACATGACGTATGAAAAGTCGATCGAATGCAGCATGGAGCCGGCAAACCTCGGCACACTGTTCATACCGAAACTGTTCGGGTCCGCTGCGGGTTGGAACAATCGCGGCTATGTCGGGCCGGGCGCTTACTTCTATGCGTGGGAACTCGCGTCATACGTCGGTGTCCTGCCGCTGCTGCTCGCGTGCATCCCGATCGCGTATCGTTTCCGAACGCCCTGGGTCCTCTTTCTGAGCGGCCTTCTGATCTTCGGTGTACTGCTCGCGCTCGGCGGGTACGGCCCGCTGCATCCGCTTCTATACAAACTGCTTCCCGTGTATGACAAGTTCCGGTGCCCGGGGCGCGCGATCCTGATCGCGAACTGGGCCATTCTTCTGCTCGCGGGCATCGGCGCGCAAATGCTGACGAAAGCGCCGCCGGACGGGCGAGGATCCGGTTCCACGAAACCCAGGGCCAGAGCGAAATCGCAGAAGCAGAAGGTGCCCGCGGCCCTGCTCGCCGGGCTCGGCGCCGTGCTCCTTCTCGGGATCGCGTTCTTTCTGGCGGGACGACCGATCGTCGCGGCTTCCGGGAAACCCGAGGCCATCGCGGGGGCGCTGCGCGGCTTCGGCATCTTCCTCGCCGTAACAGCCGCGGGAAGCGCCATGATCTTCACATGGGCGCGCTCACGCGGCCCGCTGGCGTTTCCGCTGCGCGCCGCGCTCCTGGCCGTTCTCGTCGCCGAACTGTTCGCCTACGGGTTCGGATTCAACGACGGCAAGGTGGACCCGAAGGTCTTTTACCGTATGGGAGACGAAACGGTCGAAGCGATTCGCGCCGAGGTGACACACGACTATCGCGTCAAAACGCGCGCACCGGAGGGGCTTCTCTTTCCACGCAATCTCGGTGTCATGCAGAGACTGCGCGGAGTCGACGGCTACAACCAGCTCCTTCTCGAGCGCTTCAATACGATTCACAACGACGACAGCGTGCCGTTCCTGCGGCGCATGAACCTTCTCGGGGTGAAGCTCTATACGGAGTTCGATCCTTCACTCCGGCGGCTCACACTGGCACGGAACGAGAACGCGTTTCCGATCGCGCGACTCTTCGGGGACGTCCGCGCGGCAGGCGCGAAGGCGGACGTACTGCGCGAACTCGGCGCGCCCGGGTTCGACGAAGCACGCACGCTTCTGATCGAAGGGACCGAGACCGAACCCTCGCGTATCGATCCGGCGGCGAAAGCCGAGGTCGTGCAGTGGGGCGAGAACCGGATCGAGATACGAACGGAGTCCAGCGAGCCTTCGTACCTGTTCGTGAGCGAAATCGCGTTTCCGGGCTGGCGGGCAGAGGTTGACGGAACACCGGCCGAGGTCGTGATTGCGGACTACGCGTTTCGATCCGTGCCCTTGCCCGCGGGCGTACACACCGTGATCTGGACTTATATGCCGAACGGCTTCGTAGCGGGAGTGACGGTGGCACTCGTTGCTGTCGGGCTCGCCCTTCTCTATATGCTGCTTGTCGGGCCGCGCAGGAACGACTCGCTTCCGACCGCGATGCGCGCACTCTGGGGGAGTGAATCGTGAGGCGGTGGATCGAAACGATTCTGAAGGCCGCGATCAGTATCGGCCTTCTCTGGTTTCTGCTGCGCGGCGGCGTGCTGGAGCGGGCCATTGAAGAGACGCGCGACCGTTTCGAGCTGCCGTTCTTTCTGCTCGGTCTCGGCGCGTTCGCGCTTTCCAACCTTCTAGGCGGCATTCAGTGGAACGTGCTGCTCCGCGCGCAGGAGATCGTAATCACGACGGGCCGCGCCGTTTCGCTCTATTTCGTCGGCTTGTTCTTTTCGAATTTCCTGCCCGCGAACCTCGGCGGCGACGTCGTCAAAGTGGTCGATCTTTATCGCGAAACGGGAAAGGGGGGCGGCGCAGTAGCCGCGACCGTGGTCGACCGCGGCACCGGCCTGATCGTTCTTTCCCTGATGGCGTGCGTCTCCGGATTTCTCTACTGGACGTGGTTCGGGTTCGATCGCTTTCTTTATCTGATTCCTCTGTTCTTTCTCGTCTTTATCGGGACCGGCCTGCTCGTGCTCAGCAATCGCTGCGTCCGTTTTCTGGAACGCACGCTGGCGCGCGTTCCCATCGAGAGCGTACGGACGAAAGGTGAGTCGCTGCTGCAGGCGCTTTTCGTCTATCGCAAGCGAAAGAGGGCGCTTCTGGCCGCGTTCTGCGTGGCGCTCGTCGTGCAGACGCTTCGCGTTCTCGTCCATTACTTCGCGGCACGCACGATCGGGCTCGACCCGCCCCTGGTTCTCTTCTTCCTGTTCATTCCGATCATCGCGGTTTTTCTCGCGCTTCCGATCTCCATCAACGGACTCGGAATTCGAGAAGGCCTCGGCGTTTACCTGTACGGCCTGATCGGAATCGAATCCGAACTCGCATTCACGATTTCGTTCCTCGCGTATCTGATCGGTGTCGTGGTGAGCCTGCTCGGCGGGATCTTCTTTATTACGCGACCGAACAGAGGACGCGCCGCCCCGGCCGGCCCGATCACGCCGGAAACGGAAAGCTCCTCGTGAGCGACGGCGACGCCACGACCACTCTCGATCGCCGCGCGGACCATCTCTTCGGTGGGCTGGCGTTCCTCGTTCCCCTTCTCGTCTACCTGATCACGCTGGCGCCGAGCGTCGCGTTCTGGGACGCGGGCGAATTCATCGCCGCCGCGTATACACTCGGTGTTCCCCACCCGCCGGGAACTCCGCTCTACGTACTGCTCGGGCGGATCGCCTCCCTCATTCCCGTCGGCGACATCGCCGTCCGCGTGAACGCGCTCTCCGCCATCGCGGCCGCGCTTTCGTGTCTCTTCCTCTACCTCGCGCTGCTCCGCCTGATGCGCTTCCGTCACGAAGAGCGACCGACCGCGCCGTGGCTCGTTCGCGGCGGCGCCCTGGCCGGGGGGCTCCTCGCGATGGGCGGGGCGACGTTCTGGACGAACGCGACCGAGGCGGAAGTGTATGCGCTCAGCAATCTCGTCATGACGGGGACGCTCTGGCTGCTTCTGCGCTGGGACGCGCACAGAAGAGCGGGAGCCGATACGTGCGACGACCGACCGCTGCTGCTGATCGGCTATGTCTTAAGCCTTTCGATCGCGATTCATCTCGGCACGTATCTCGTGCTGCCTCCGTTCGCGCTGTTCGTACTGCTCAGGCACGGGCACGTTCTGCGGAACGCGCACGTCTGGATCTGGATCGTGCTGCTGAGCCTTCTCGCGCTCTCCGTTCACTTCTTTCTGCCGATCCGGTCGGCACTTGATCCCGTGATCGACGAAGCGAACCCGGAGACCGTGCGCGAGTTCGTCGATTTCATTCTGCGCAAGCAGTACAAGCCGGTGAACCCGTTCGAACGCCAGGCGACCTGGGCGTTTCAGTTCACGATGTACTGGCGCTATTTCTTCGAGCAGTACGGTCTCTGGATTCATGTCCTCGGACTCGTCGGCCTCGCGGCGCATTACAGGCGCGATCGGAGCGGGTTTGCGCTTTACGGCGCGCTCTTTCTGATCATGAGCCTGTTTCTGATCTTCTACATGAACTTCACGGATGCGGAAGTACGCGACCGTGACTACTTTTTCGCGCCGTCATTCTTTCTCTGGGCGGGCTGGGTGGGCTGGGGAGGCGCCTGGCTCCTGGGCCGCGTGCGATGGCTGCGGAATCCGGCCGGTGCGCTGCTGCTGCTCGCGATCCCGTGCATCGTGACGGCCCGGAACTGGGAGACGCACGACCGGCGCGGAAACTTCGTGGCGCGAAACTACGCCTACAACATGCTGCAGTCGCTCGAACCGAACGCGCTCCTTTTCACGAACGGAGACAACGACACGTTTCCGCTCTGGTACCTGCAGGAGGTCGAGGGTGTGCGGAAGGACGTGCGGGTCATGAACCTCGCGCTGCTGCACACGAACTGGTACATCCATCAGATCAAGCACACGGAGCCGCAAGTTCCGATTGCGTTTACCGACGAGGAAATCGAGATCCTGCGCCCGTTTCGCGACCAGGCTGGCGAGATCATCTGGGTGCAGGAGATCGCGGTGTTTCACATCATTCGCGAGAACAACTGGAAACGGCCCGTCTACTTCGCGGTCACCGTTTCCGATCTGCTCGGCCTCGACAAGGAAAGCCGTCTGAGCCTCGAGGGGCTCGTTTTCAAGCTTCTGCCCGAACCCGATCCCGCGGGCATCAATCCGGCGAAGGCCGAAGAGAACCTCTGGGAGAAGTACCGGTACGAGTCGATCCTCGACGCGTCCGGGCGCCTCGATCCGTCCGTGTATCGCACGCAGCACGAACAGTCGCTCATTACGAACTACGCCGCCGGGCACGGCCGTCTCGCGATCTATTACAGGGGGCACAAGCAACTCGATGACGCGGTGCGGAACCTCGCGCGGGCCGGCGCCATCTCGCCCCGATTCCGTGTGTATCGCCGTTTGATGGGGCCGCTTCTGCTCGAGGCGGGGCGGCTGGATGAGGCGGACGCGTTCTACCAGAACCAGGTTGCATCCTGGCCGGATTCCGTTCATGCTTACATCGGTCTGGGGTATGTGCGCCAGGCGAAAGGGGATAGCGCGGGGGCCGCGGCGAGTTACCGCGCGGCGATCCGGCGCGATCCTGCGGAAGAGGAGAGCTTTCTCCGCCTCTTTCAACTTCTCGCGTCCGCGGAGCGCTGGGACGAGGCGAAGGGCGTTCTCGTCGACTGGTCGAACGCCCATCCCGAGAATGCGGATGTTCGAAGCGAGCTAATCCAGTTCGATCAAGTGGTCGAAAATCGGAAGAAGGTCGGCACCGCGATCCCGAAGGACCAGAATTGACATGACCAAAAGCGCATTAGTTACTGGAGTTGCTGGATTTATAGGCTCCAATCTTGCCGAACGCCTTCTCGCGGACGGCTGGACGGTCCGCGGAATCGACTCCTTCGCCGATTTTTACGACCCGGCGGTCAAGGAACGGAACCTCCGCACCGCTCTGGCGCACACCGATTTTCAGCTCGTTCGCGAAGACCTGAACGAAGCCGATCTGGCCGCCCTTCTCGACGGCGTATCCGTCGTGTTTCACCAGGCGGCCCAGGCAGGCGTCCGCTCGAGCTGGGGACGCGAGTTCCATCGCTACGACGCCGACAACATCATGGCCACCCAGCGGCTTCTGGAAGCGATCCGCGGGGCCGGGATCGAGCGCACGGTGCTGGCATCCTCGTCCTCCGTATACGGGAACACGACCGATCTCCCCGTGACCGAGGAATCGCTCACGAAACCGCACTCTCCGTACGGCGTCACGAAACTCGCCGCGGAGCATCTGGCGCGGCTCTATCGACGCAACTTCGATCTCAGCATCGTAACGCTCCGCTACTTCACCGTATACGGTCCGCGTCAACGTCCCGACATGGCGTTCTATCGTCTCGCCCAGGCCGCTCTTGACGGCGAAGAGTTCGCGCTGTTCGGCACAGGGGATCAGACGCGCGACTTCACGTTCGTGGCCGACACCGTAGCCGCCAATGTGCTGGCCGCCGAAGCGGAGTCGCCCTCCGAGGTCTATAACATCGGTGGCGGCGCCCGTGTCAGCCTGCGCGATGCCATCACGACCGTGGAAGACATCACGGGCCGCAGGATCGCGCTCAAGGAAAGCGGCTGGCAGAAGGGCGACGTCCGCGATACCTGGGCCGACTGCTCTCTCGCCGAGCGGGAACTCGGGTACCAGCCCCGCGTGGCGCTTCGCGCCGGACTCGAACGCCTCGTCACGTGGTACGAATCGCATCGAAAACAGGCGACGAAACCTGCCTAGCGGGGACCCATGAACACGGGCCCTTCCGTAACCGCCATTATCCCGGCATACAACGCCTCACCGAACATTGCCGCCGTCATCCGCGCGATCCGGTCGCAGACGGGGGTACCGGCCGCCCCCGCGATCGTGGTCGTCGACGACGGTTCGACCGACGACACCGCAGCGATCGCCCGCAGTGCGGGCGCCGTGGTGATCAGCCAGCAGAATCGTGGACCGGCGGCCGCGCGCAATCACGGCTGGCACGCACACGGGGCCGGCGATCTCGTCTGGTTCGTCGACGCCGACTGCTTCCCGGCGCCGGGCGCCCTGGCCATTCTGCTGCACGCTCTGGACGATCCCGATGTCGGCGCTGCGGGCGGTTCATACACGAACGCGCGCCCGGAGCGCGCACTGGCGCGGATCGTGCAGGCCGAGATCGCGATGCGCCACGCGCGCATGGGGCCCGAGGTCCGCTTTCTCGGGTCGTACCATCTGCTCGTGAGGCGCGCGGTTCTTGCCGCCACGGGCGGATTCGACGAGTCGTACCGGGCCGCCAGCGGGGAGGACAACGACTTCTCCTACCGCGTCCGCAAGAAAGGGCACCGTCTCCGGTTCGCGCCCTCGTCCACCGTCGCCCATCTGCATCCCGCCAATACCTTCGTATACTGGAGGGAGCAGTGCAGGCACGGGGAGTGGCGCATGAAGCTCTATCGCGATCACCCGCGAGAAATGCGCGGGGACGATTACAGCGGGCCTTTCGACTTTCTGGAACCGCCACTCGCGCTGGTCACGGCCGTTGCGTTCGTAGGGGCGACGCTCGCCCTCAGCCGGGATGCCCGGGCGCTGATCGTACCCGCCGTCCTGCTCGCGCTGCTCATCGCGATCGGCGTTCCTGCCGCTTTTCGCATCGGGCAGCGGGAGGGCTTGGCGGCCGGCCTGCTGTATCTGGCCTTGCGCCCGGCGCGTGCCGCAGCGCGCGGCATCGGCATGGCGCGCGGCATCATGCGATACTGGCTCCCGGGAGGCCGGAACCGATGAACGACGTAAGAAGGCCGCACGCCAACCGCATTCTCGTCATCATCCCGGCGTATCAGGAAGAGGAAACGATCGGAGAGGTGGTGCGCAACGTGTACCGTCACGTCCCCGATGCGAGCGTCGTCGTCGTGAACGACGGCTCGCTCGACCGCACGGAAGAGGCCGCCCGGGCCGCGGGCGCGGTGGTGCTTACGCTTCCGTACAATCTCGGCATCGGCGCTGCCATGCAGACCGGGTATCGCTACGCGGACGAAGAGGGCTTCGCGATCGCGATCCAGGTCGACGGCGACGGACAGCACCTCCCGTCCGAGATCCCCATTCTGCTTGAGGAACTCGGTCGCGGGACGGATCTCGCAATCGGGGCTCGTTTCCTGGGCCGGGGCGACTACGATCCTCCGTTTCTGCGAAAACTCGGTATCCGCTTCTTCTCGTTTGCCGTGAGCACGCTTGTCGGGCGGCGGTTTTACGACACCACGAGCGGCTTCCGCGCGGCGAACCGCCGTGTGATCGAGTCGTTCTCGCGCTACTATCCGTACGATTACCCCGAACCCGAGGCGATTCTGATTCTTTCACGCGCGGGCTTTGCTGTTCGCGAAGTACCGGCTAGAATCCAGGAACGGGAGGGGGGTCGATCCTCCATCACGCTCCGGAAGAGCGTGTATTATCTATTGAAGGTGTTTCTGGCGCTCGCCGTAGGACGGTTCCGGGCGCCACCTGACTGACGCGCCCCGCAATCCGGGGAGAGAGGCGGAACGGTGAACCGCGTACAGCTCGTTTCCATACTGGGCTCGCTCGGACTCCTGGCGATGATTCTGGAGCTGATCCGCCGCGGCAAACTGGCGGAGGAGTACAGCCTTCTCTGGATCGCCACCGGCGCCGTCCTTCTTCTGCTTTCGCTCTGGCGCGGGCTCCTCGATCTCTTCGCCGCCGCGGTCGGCATCTACTACCCGCCTTCGGGGCTCTTTCTGGTCGGATTCATTTTCGTCCTGCTGCTGATCCTCCACTTCTCGGTCATCGTGTCGCGCCTCTCGCGACAGAACCGCGAGCTCGCGCAGGATGTTGCCCTGCTCCGCGAGAAACTCGACCGGCTGAACCCATCGGATGACAGGAAACCGCGTGGCGAAGAGTAAAAAGCATTCACGAGCAAAGGGCGGTACGCTGTTTCCGAAGGAGATCGGAAAGGGCCTCTTCGCGACGGGGCTCGCGATCGTTCTCGTGATCGGGTTCGTTCTGCGCGTGCTCTACCTGAGCGCCGATCCGCCGGCCGCGCTCAGCTGGAGCCAGGGGATCTACACCGACGGCGCGGTCGTTCTGCACGACGCACGGAACCTCGCGCTCTACGGCGACTGGATCGTCGACTACTGCGAAGACCTCGCGCTGTTTCCGCTTTCGAACGCGCTCGGCGCGCTCACGTTCAAGTTGTTCGGCGTAAGCCGCGCGACGGCGGGTTTCCCGAACACGCTCTTCGGCATGGCCGCCATTCTGATGTTCACGCTCGGACTCGCGCGGAGGACGACGCGCCGGGACGCACTCTTCTGGGCGTTTCTCGCCTCGTTCAATTACTACCTGATCATGTTCCATCGCATCCCGATCGCCGAACCGGCGATGGTCTTTCTGATGGCCACGGCATTCTACTTCTATTGCGGTCCCTGGGAGCGCGCGCAGTCGCTCGTGCTCGCGGGCGCATTCGCGTTCGCGGCGCCCCTGTTCGGGAAGGCGCATGCCGTGTATTTCCCGGCTGTGATGTTCGCGACGTTTCTGCTGGCGTCCGCAGGCCCGGAACGCGCGCGAGGCCTTCGCCTCTATCTGATCGGGGGGCTCGGGACGGTCGCTCTCTGGGCGGCGACGATTTTTCGTTCTCACGGCGCGTACATCATCGACCACGTGCTGCACGAATCGGTCGAAAAGCACAGCGGCGGCGCGGGCGGCGCTATCCGCGAGTTCCTGCAGAACATGATCGCGATGGGCTCGTACACGAACCTGTTCGACTGGCAACCGGTTCTCGTGCTGCTCGCCGTGATCGGGATCGCGATGACCGCTTCGCACATGACGGGCGCGAAAGGGACGAAGGGGTCAGGCGGCGCCCGGGGAGTGGACCCGGTCACACTGCTCCTGCTGATCTGGATCGTCACGGGGTGGGCGTTCTTCGCCGCGGTCAAGCTGCCGGCGCCCCGTTATCTCGTGGCGATCGCGTTTCCGTTTCTCTATTTCGCGCTCAGGCCCGTGCTGCATCTTCTGAACGGCGAGTCGGTCCGCTGGGAGATTCCGCGCGGCGCGGGCCGGGTCGTTCTCGGCGTAATCGTCTTTTTTCTGCTGTATCAACCCATGATCTCGTGGGGGCTTCCCATCGTCCGTTTTCTGCGTGAGGGCGGATGGGGGACAGGCATCTACGATTTCTTCATACGGACAAACGCCTATCGCGAACTGGTCGTTTTCTGCCTGGCCGCAACGGCCGTACTCTTCGTCATACTCGCGGCCCTTTTCAAGGCAGTCGGTTTTCAGCGCATCCAGATCGACACGACACCCTCGCGCGGGAAGATATTCGCGTTCCTGCTGCTCGGACTTTCGCTTGTCTGGAATTTCGGCAACTACACGTACTGGGCCGGTTTTCGCACGCACTATCTGCGTGACGCTTCGCATGATCTCGCGGAATGGATCGGGCCGGGCGCACGCATCATGGGATCGTTCGCGCCGACACTCGGTATCGACAACGAGATCCCCGTGTTCCCGTACTTCGGCGGGCTCGGCGAGGAAGACATTTTCGCGAAGTACGGGATCACGCACGTCGTCATCGCGAGCCAGGGGGACCACGCGTTCATCAAGGACAACTATCCCGATATTTTCGAAGGGCTTCAGAAGGTGGTCGCGTACCCGCTGCTGAGCCGTTACACGTCCGTGATGGCGATTCACAGGCTCCCGAACCGCACTCCTGCGGGCGGCGTGATTCACGACTACGCCCCCACGGCATTCGAAAACGCGGTGGCCACGGCAACCGAAGGGAACTGGACAGGCGCGCTCGACGGCCTGAATGAATTCGTGCGAACCGCGCCCCGGCATGCCGACGCTTATTATTTGGCCGGTTTCATGTACAATCAGCTCGGTGAAAACGACCAGGCGGAACGCGCCTATCTGCAGGCCATCGGACTGCGCCCGGAGCGCCCCCGCTACTACGAAATGCTCGGCAAGCTGTATCAATCGACGGGACGCGGCGCGGAAGCGCGGAGCTATCTCGAGATGGCGTATCGCCTCAATCCCCGCGACATGATGATGCAGGAAGAAGTGGAGCGACTCGGAGGAATCGTGCAATGACGACCGAAAAGGTAGTTTCGGAAACCTCGCTTCCCGAGCGGCGCCACGAGCGGCGCGCCTCGCGCGACGGAATCGACGTGAGCGTCGTGATTCCGCTGCTGAACGAGGAAGAGTCGCTGCAGGAACTGCACGACCGGATCGTGGCCGAATTCGAGCGGGGGAAATGGAACGGCGAGATCGTGTTCGTCGACGACGGCTCCTCGGACTCCTCGTTCCGTGTGATCGAAACGCTGGCGGAACGCGACAGCCGCGTGCGTTCGATCAAGTTCCGCAGGAACTTCGGAAAGGCGGCGGCGCTCTCCGCGGGATTCGCAGCCGCGGCCGGCGACTTCGTCATTACGATGGACGCGGATCTTCAGGACGATCCGAAGGAGATTCCGCGACTCATCGCGAAACTGCAGGAAGGGTTCGACGTCGTCTCAGGATGGAAGAAGGTGCGGCACGATCCCATTACGAAAACGCTGCCGTCGAAACTCTTCAACGCCGTCACGTCCTTCTTCACGGGTATCTCGCTCCACGACTTCAACTGCGGTCTCAAAGGGTATCGCAAGGCTGCTGTGAAGGAACTCGACCTCTACGGCGAACTGCATCGCTACATTCCCGCGCTCGCGGGGTGGAAGGGGTTTCGGGTGACCGAAATCGAAGTCACCCATCACGCGCGCCAGTTCGGGACGAGCAAGTACGGCCCCGCCCGCTTTCTGAACGGATTCCTGGACCTCATGACCGTGATGCTGCTGACGCGGTTCACGCTGAAACCTCTGCACCTGTTCGGCATGCTCGGCGCGATTCTGGGCACCGGCGGCTTCGTGATCTGCGCGTTTCTCGTTTCGCTCAAACTTCAGTTCGGCAATATTCAGGGCCGCAACCCCCTGCTCCTGCTCGGCGTTCTGCTCATCATCACCGGTTTTCAGTTCGTTTCGACAGGACTTCTCGCTGAAATGATCGCGAGTCAGCGCGGCGAACGGGCGCGCGACTTCTCCGTGGAAAGGACGATCGGGCTTTGAGCTCGAAGAATCGAAAGCGGAAGACGCCGGCCGGCCCGGCGGGCGGCATGCCGCGCGCGACGATCCTGCGCTGGCTCCCCTGGATCGCCGCGGGTCTCTTTCTTCTGTTCGCGATTTACGAGTTCGACGAACAGCCGACCCTGAGCGGCGACAACGCGCAGTTCGTCGTACTCGGACAGTCGATCGCGATGGGGAAGGGGCTCTCCCATATTAATGAGGGCAATCCATCGCCCCACACGAAGTATCCGTTTCTGTTTCCCGTCATGCTGGCCGGCCTGCATCTGCTTTTTCCGTTTTCGTGGGTCGCCCCGAAAGTGCTTGTGCTGCTGCTCGGCGTCTTCGGCACGTACTTTCTCGCCCGCGTCCTGCTGCGCGAGTATCCCGCCCCGATCGCGCTCTCCGCGATCGCGCTTGCGGTTGTTTCGCCCGAAATTCTCAAGTACTCTCACTTCGTGCTTTCCGAAGTGCCGTATTACTTCATTTCGTTCGTTGCTCTCTTCTTCTATTCGCGCTGGCGCGAGAACGAGAGAGTGCGCGACCTCGTGATCGCGTTTCTGCTCGCCGTCGTTTCGTATTACACGCGCACGATCGGGATCACGCTCGTGCTCGCGGTCATCGCGTCCGAAGCATTGCAGAAGCGCTTTCGCATGAGCGCCATTCTCCTCGTCGCTTTCGTCGTACTCGCGGCTCCCTGGGCGATGCGCAATCAGGCGGTCGGGACAGGCGACAGCTACGCCTCCCAGTTCCTGCGATCGAATCCGTACGACTTCGAGTCGCCGCAGTTGACGCCGGTGGAGCTCGTCACGGTCCGCATGAAAGAGAACATCCGCAAATACGTCTCGAAGGAATACACGCTCGGCGTACTCCCCCAGTATCAGACAGTCGCGGGGTCACCTCCGCTCGCGGCCGGGATCGCCGTATCGCTGCTCACGCTCTTCGGCCTGCTCCGCGCGCTGATGGCGCGGCGCGACATTCTGGCGGTGTACGCCGCGGTGTATGTCGGGGTGTGCCTTGTCTGGCCGGAGGTGTGGGCAAGCCTGCGCTTTCTGGTGCCGCTTCTGCCGCTGCTGCTGCTCTTCCTGCTTCTCGGTATCGACGGCGTTTTCGCGTTCGCGCGGAACGCCCCCTGGAAGCGCTGGGTCGTTCCCATCGCCGCGGGTGCGCTCGTGATTCCGGCCCTCATGACGAACGTCAAACTTGCGAACGGCCCGAAGTCATACCCCGCGAACTGGCGCAACTACTTCGCCATCGCGGATTACGTGCGGGAGAACACGGAGCCTGACGTGCTCGTCATCGCCCGCAAGCCGTACCTGTTCTATCTGCGATCGCAGCGCAAGACTCAGGTTTATCTGTGGTCCTACGACCGGGACAAAGTGTTCCGGGATTTCGTCGAGAATGATGTAGATTACGTGGTGATCTCGCAGCTCTCGGGCACCGAGTCGAAATATCTGATTCCGACGATTCAGCAGCACGCGGAGTCATTCGAGCAGATCGTGGAAGTGCCGGATCCGCCTACATGGCTGCTGAAACGAATAAAGGGTTAGCGCTTGAAAGTCCTCGTCACCACGATCTACTATCCGCCGCGCCTCGGCGGAATCGAGAACCACGTGTACTACCTGTGCCGCGGGCTCGTGCAGCGTGGCGTCCAGACGTCGATCGTCACCTCGCGCACGGAACCCGGGTCGCTCGCAACGGAGGAGGAGCCGCTGTATCGCGTGCGGCGCGTTCCGCTGCCGGGGAGAAACGCGCTCGGCTGGATCGTGAACGCCGCGCTCTCGCTCGGGCCCGCGAACCGGTGGGGGAAAGACGCGGATATCATTCATGCCCATACTTTTCAGAGCGTGCTTCCCGTGCTGCCGACGAAACACCGGCGCAAGATTCCGCTCGTCGTCACGATTCACTCTTCGCATTTTCTGAAGATGGTGCCGAAACCGCACTGGCGTTTCGTTTTCAAGAAGCTGCTCGGTCCCGCGGATCTGATTCTCGCGACCAGCGTCGAACTTGCGGACCGATGCCGCGAAATTCTGCCGAACACGCGCGTGCACGAAATCGTGAACGGCATCGACACCGACCTGTTCCAGCCGGTGGCGCCGACACTCCAGCGCAGGGAGGGGCGCAAGATTCTTGTCGCCACACGGCGCCTCGTCGAGAAGAACGGCGTGCGCTACCTGATCGACGGGATGCCGGCGATTCTCGAGAAGACACCCGTCGATCTCTATCTCGCCGGCATCGGTCCGGAGCGCGAGGATCTCGACGCACGCATCAAGCGTCACGGAATCGGAGACCACGTCCACTTTCTGGGCGGCGTGGAAAACCACAAACTGCCCGGCATTCTGAGCTCGGCGGACGCCGTCGTCATTCCTTCGCTCATGGAAGCCACTTCGCTCTCCGCGCTCGAAGCGATGTCGTGCGAGCGCCCGATGGCGGTTTCGCGCGTAGGCGGGCTCCCCGAGATCATCGACGAAAGCTGCGGTACGCTTTTCGAATCCGCGAATCCGAAGGATCTGGCGGAGAAAATCTCGGCGCTTCTCGCTCGCCCCGAAGAAGAGCGCGCGGCCATGGGGCGTGAGGGGCGAAAACGAGTCGCCGGCAAGTGGAGCGTCAAAGCACTCGTAGACCAGCATCTCGCCTACTTCGAAGAGCTGATCGGAAAGGGTGCGGCCTGAACGCCATGAAACGAATCGGTGTCATTATCGGAACGCGACCGGAGGCCATCAAGATGGCGCCCGTCGTTCTTGCGCTCCGCAAGGCGAAGGGGCTGACTCCTGTCACGATCCTGACCGCGCAGCACAGGGAGATGAGCGACGAAGTGCTCGCGCTTTTCGGGATCGAACCCGATCACGACCTCGACATTATGACGCACGCGCAGTCGCTCTTTCAGACGACGGGCCGGCTCATCACGAAACTGGAAGCCGTGTACGCCGAGGCGAAACCGGATCTCGTTCTCGTGCAGGGGGACACCACGACGACATTCGTCGGCGCGCTCGCCGCGCACTATCTGCAGATTCCGATCGGGCACGTGGAAGCGGGACTTCGAACCGCGGACAAGCACAATCCGTTTCCCGAGGAAATGAACCGCCGCCTGACGTCGGCGCTTACGGATCTTCACTTCCCGCCGACGGAAAACGCCCGCCAGGCGCTGCTGCGCGAGGGGATTCCTGCAGACATCGTGACGGTAACGGGCAACACCGTGATCGACGCGCTCTACCATGTGCGAAACGAGCTCGACGACGGTTTGATTCCGCCCGGGCTCGACCGCTCGAAGCGCTGGATTCTCGTGACCTCGCACAGGCGTGAAAACTGGGGGGAACCGCTCGAAGCCGTATGCGGGGCGCTCCTCGATCTGGCGGCACGCTACGAGGACGTGCTCATCGTGTACCCGGTGCATCCGAATCCGCGCGTGCGTGAGGTAACCGATCGCCTGCTCAAAGGAGCCGATCGCGTCTGTCTGCTCGACCCGCTCGACTATCGTTCCTTCGTCGCGATGATGGACGCTTCCTATTTGATCGTAACGGACTCGGGCGGGGTGCAGGAGGAAGCGCCGTCGCTCGGGAAGCCGGTCCTCGTCATTCGCGAGAAAACAGAGCGCCCGGAAGCGGTCGAAGCGGGTACCGTGAAGCTCGTGGGAACCGACCGCAGCAGGATCGTGGCGGAAGCGAGCGCGCTGCTCGATTCGAACGACGCCTATCAGGAGATGTCGCACCGGCACAACCCGTACGGCGACGGAAAGGCGTGCGAACGGATCGTTCGCGCGGTGCAGGAATATTTCGCATGAGCAAACGCAAGTCCCCCGAGAAGAAAACGCATACGAAGTCTGCCGGAGCCGACGCCCCCTGGCTCGCCCCGGTGCTGCTGCTTGCGTGCGTCGGCGTTCTCTTCGGCTCGTTTCTGTTTTCGGACGGCATGCTGTTCGGAACCGACACGATCCCGATGGGATACGCCGCACGACAGGTGTACACGGATCTCGCGAAGGAGGTCGGCGGCATTCCGCTCTGGAACCCGTACCTGCTCGGCGGCATTCCGACGGTCGACGGACTTTTCGGCGGCGATATGTTCTATCCCACTACGCTGCTCCAGTTCGTCATGCCCGTCTATCGTGCTCTCGGGATCAAACTCGTGATCCATATATTCCTGGCGGGAATCTTCTTCTACTTATACGGGCGACAGGCGGGGCTCGGACGAACCTCCTCGCTTACGGGCGGCGTCGGCTATGCGTTCGCCCCCTACATCATCTCGCTGATCTATGCGGGCCACGACGGCAAACTGTTCGTAACGGCTCTCCTGCCGCTCGCTTTCTACGCGCTCGAGCGTCTCCTGCGTGACGGCCGGGTCTTCGATCAGATGCTGTTCGCGCTTTCGATCGGGCTCATGATTCTCACCGCGCATCTTCAGCTCGCGTTCTTCGCGTGCGGCGCCTTCGCATTCCGCTTTCTCTGGGAGGCTGTGATTCTCTTTCGCGCCGGCGAGAAGAAACGCCTCACCCGCACGGCGATCCTGTTCGCCTCGGCCGCCATTCTCGGGGGCGCGATCGGGGCCGTACAGACTTACCCTGCCTACGTATACACGGGCGAGTTCTCTCCGCGCGCGGGCGGTGTCACGTATGAGTTCGCGACCTCATGGTCCATTCACTGGGAAGAGGCCGTCTCGCTGCTGATCCCGGAATTCGGCCATTACCTGTCACTCTACTGGGGCGAGAACGCGTTCAAGCTGAACTGCGAATCGCCCGGCTTCCTGATCATGATGCTGGTCATCTGCGGCCTCTTTCGATGGAAGAAGGATCCCGAGCTGCGCTTCTGGTACGTGCTTCTCGGCATTTCGCTCATCTATGCGCTGGGCGGGGAGACCCCGTTCTTCCGGATCATCTACGCCGTCGTCCCGAAGTTCTTCCGCGCGCCCAGCACGATTCTCTTCCTGTTTTCGTTCGGATCGTGTGTGATCGCGGCGCGTGTTCTCGATGCGTTCTTCAAGCAGAACGATCGCGAAGCTCTGATCAAGGGCGCGATCGCGACCGGTGCCGTACTTGCGGTGCTTCTGCTCGGCTCACTCGCGGGCGAGGGGTTCTGGAACGCCTGGGGGAGCGTCGTACGCGGCGGCCTTACCCCTGACCAGCTGCGCACCGCGGTCGCGAACGGGCCGGAACTGCAGAAGGGAATCGTGATCAGCGCGGTTCTCGGCGCACTCTTTCTCGGACTGCTCATGAACGGGCCGAAATGGGGCGTCCCGCGGAACGTCACCGCGGCCGGTCTCGGACTTCTCGTTTTTCTGAACGCCTGGCGGACGGATACGGACTTCGTGAAGGTCGTCCCGTTCGAGCAGTATTTTCAGAGAGACGCCGCGATCCAGACGATGCAGCAGGACGATTCTGAATTCCGGGCGCTTTCCCTGATCCCCAATTATCAGGGGAACTATTTCATGACGTTCGACATCGAAGCCGCCAACGGATTCTTCGATAACAAGGTGCGGTGGTACGATGAACTCATGCAGCCCGCGAACTGGAACAATCTGGCACTTCTCTCCATGGTCAACGTGAAGTACATTCTCGCGTCGGGGCCCGTGAACCATCCCACGCTGGAGCAGGCCTCCGCGGTGAATCAGCGGTATCTGTACCGCAATCGCGCCGTTCTGCCGCGCGCCTTTCTCGCGCCGGAGTTCGAGATCGTGCCCGATTCCGAAGCGCGCCTGGCGCGCCTCACGAGACAGGACATCGATTTTTCACGGGTCATCGTGCTCGAGGAGGATCCGGGCATCCCCGCATCGACTTCGCCGGCGGGAAGCGTGCAATGGATCACGAAAGGTCCTGACGAATATGCGGTCCGCGTCGAAGCGCCCGACCCGCAGATCCTGTTCGTTTCGAACAACTGGCTGCCTTACTGGAAGGCCACGATCGACGGGGAGGACACGCCCCTGCTGCGTGCAAACCACGCCTTTCAAGCCGTACCCGTCCCGGCCGGAACACACGACGTTTCCATTCGCTACCGCTCGGGCCCCGTCACCGCCTGCACGTTTTTATCTCTCGGCGCGCTCGTTCTCGTCGTAGCCGCGGGCGCCGGTTCGCGCTGGCGCGGAGCGGGCGGATTGCAGAAGGGAGGGGCATCGTGACGGATGCCACTACAGCCATGAAGAGAACGATCGTCGTGATCCCGACGTACAACGAACGCGAGAACATACAGAAGCTCGTTCCGGAGGTGCTCGCCGTCGATCCGCAGATGGAGATCGTCGTCGTGGACGACAACTCGCCCGACGGAACAGCCGATGTCGTGAGCGCGATGGCCGAGGGCAATCCGCGCATCCACCTCTTGTCACGACCGGGCAAGATGGGCCTCGGTTCGGCTTACCGCGACGGCTTTCGCAAAGCGATCGATCTCGGCGCGGATCACATCATGGAGATGGACGCCGACTTTTCGCACGACCCGAAGTATATCCCCGACTTTCTGCGCATGATCGAAGTGAGCGACGTAGTACTCGGCTCCCGATATCTGAACGGCGTGAACGTCATCAACTGGCCGATCTCGCGTCTCATTCTTTCCTACGGCGCCAACTTTTATACGCGGGTCATTACCGGGATGCCGATCCTGGACGCCACGGGCGGATTCAAATGCTTTCGCCGCGAGGTACTGGAAGCGATCGACTTCGCCTCTTCGCGTTCGGACGGGTACTCGTTTCAGATGGAACTGAACTTCCGGTGCTGGCGCCACGGTTTCAAGATTCGTGAGATCCCCATTGTGTTCGTCGACAGGCACTCCGGTTCGTCGAAGATGTCGAAGCGCATCATGTGGGAAGCCATCTGGATGGTATGGCGGCTCCGGATCGGTTCCCTCTTCTCGAAAAGGCCTGCCCGTTGACGCGTGCCTTCGAGGAGATCACGCTCTCCATCATCCTCGTGGTGTACAACACGCGCGACGATATCGTGAACTGCCTCGAAACCCTTCACCGGTTTCCCGGACCGTTTCCCACCGAGATTCTCGTAATCGACAACGCCAGTTCCGACGACAGCCCGGAAGCCGTGCGCGAAATGTTCCCGCATGTCCGCCAGATCGTGAACGAGAAGAACCTCGGCTACTCGGGCGGCGTGAACCAGGGAATCCGGGCCGCGAACGGCGAGTTCCTTCTCGTGCTGAACCCCGACATATCCGTACATGAAGGAAGTCTGGAAGCGCTGGTGCGATACATGCAGTCGCATCCCACGGTCGGGATCGCCGGCTCGAAACTGCTGAACCCGGACGGAACCGTCCAGCTCTCGTCACGGCGTTTCTATACGTTCCGCACTTTTCTCTACCGTCGTACGCCGCTCGGCAAGCTCTTTCCGAAGAGCCGCGTTCTGCGCGACCACCTGATGCTCGACTGGGATCACGACGACAACCGCGACGTCGACTGGATGATCGGAGCGTGCATGCTCGTCCGGCGGCGCGCCGTACAGGAAGTCGGCCACATGGACGAACGCTTCTTCCTGTACTTCGAAGACGTCGACTGGTGTTATCGTATGCAGCAGCACGGCTGGCGCGTCGTTTACGTCGCCGATTCCGTCATGAGCCACCTGCACCGCAGAGAATCCGCGGGGGGTATCTGGAACCGCCGTGCGCTGATGCACCTGGCAAGCATGATTCGCTTCTACGACAAATGGAGTCTGCTCGTGTACCGGCTGAAACGACGACGCTCCCTGCTGCGCGGGCTGTTCTCGCTGCTCACCGACATCGCCGTGATCAACGGCACGTTCGTGATCGCCTATGTCATCCGCGTGATGCTCGGCGCCATCTTCACGAAGCCTGTGTTCGATTTCACTTCGTATCTCCCGTTTCTCGGCTTCGTCAACATCACGATCCTTCTCGCGCTCTTCGCGGTGGGCTCGTACCGCGACCTCGGCCGCCTGACGGGCGCCAACCTGCTTACCGATACTCTGATGCGCTCCGTCCGCGCAGCCGGTATCGGCTATCTCGTCGTGACGGCCGCCACTTTTCTGACACAGACGCAGGTTTACTCGCGCGTCCTCGTCACGATCTTCATTCTGCTGCTCGCGCCGCTTCATACCGCGGGACGCTTTCTGCTGCACCGCATGTATCAGTCTCTGCAGAAGGGGGCATACGATCTGCGACGCGCCATCGTGATCGGGTCGGGCGATCTCGCAGCGGGCATCGCCGATCAACTGCGCGCTCATCCTGACATCGGGTACGACGTCGTCGGCATCGTGCCGGAGACCCCCGATCCCGAAGAAGAGGCCGTGAGCCTCGGCGACGTCGAGGATCTGCCGCGTCTCGTGCGCGAGCATCGCGTGAGCGACATCCTTTTCGTGGGAGCGGGTCACCCCGACCGTGTTCTCGGGACGCTTCTCGTCAAGCTTGCGGACGCGCCCGTCACGATCCGCGTACTCACCGATCTCGAATCGATCACGCTCTCGCAGGGCGTGGCCGAAGAATTTCTGAACCTGCCGATGCTACGCTTCGAGCGCCGGAATCTCGTTCATCTGCGTCCCTGGCTGAAACGCGTCGCGGACTTTTTCGCCGCCGCGGCGCTTCTGATCCTCACGCTTCCCGTGCAGGCGGTGCTGATCCTCGCGGGACTTCTCGCGCGTCCGGCCCTGGCGTGGGAGAACCGTCACGACTATCGCGGCTATCCGCACCGGATTCCTCTCTTCCACGACCCCGGCACGGGGTGGAGGGGTGCCCTTTTCCGCTTCGTTCCGCCCCTTCGCTACCTCCCGAGTCTCTGGCCGATTCTGACGGGCTCCCTGTCGTTCGTCGGCCCTTACCCGGAAGAGCCCGATGAGAACCGGGCCATGGACGACTGGAACCTCATCCTGACGCGCCTGAAACCCGGTGTG
This sequence comes from Candidatus Eiseniibacteriota bacterium, assembly GCA_029262235.1. Taxonomy (GTDB): domain Bacteria; phylum Orphanbacterota; class Orphanbacteria; order Orphanbacterales; family Orphanbacteraceae; genus JABDJQ01. The sequence continues at coordinate 930,950 of JAJCZU010000002.1, forward strand.
CTCGATGTAACCTCGATTGCGGATCACCCGTGGGTGCCATTTCGTGACCCTGCCGGCCTCAATATGTATTATCTTCAGCACTGGTCGATCGGGCTCGATCTGCAGATAGTCCTCAAAGAATTTCTCCGAGTCTGGGACAAAGGGGAAGGCGAAAGCCGCCATGGCTAATCTCCGCACACTGCTGCTCCTTGCCGCGTTTCTGACGCCGACGGCGGGATATGCGCAGGATGTATGGGAGGCCTTCCTGACACAGCGTGACTCGAAAGCGCTGGCGCGCGACGGACGGTTCGTGTGGATCGCGACGAGCGGAGGGGCGCTGCGATGGGATGCGGACGGCATCGGCAGCGACGAAAGCCGCTACACTCTTTTTCTCCCCCAGGATGGTCTGGCATCCGCGCTGGTCACGGATGTCGCCATCGATCGTCACGGGAACAAGTGGTTCACGCACGGCGACCCGGATGTAGGGGTTTCGATTCTTGCCCCTGACGGGAGCTGGAAGGTTCTCGGGTCGTTCGACGGCCTCGGCTTGAACCCCGGCAAGAGGTCGAACGTCGTGTATGCATCCGGCGATTCCGTCTGGATCGGCACCGAAAGCGGCGCCACGCTGTTCATCAATCAAAGGCGCGATGTTCTGCTGACGCAGGACGATGACGGCCTGATCTCCGACAACATCCTGTCGATCGTGTCCAAAGACGGGGAGACCTGGCTCGGCACGGATCGCGGTATTTCACGTGTGAATCGCTTCGGCATCCGGAACTATCAGAGCAGCGTCGACTCGCTGCTGCGTGACAACCGGATCAACACGCTCGTGTTCGGCCCCGACGATCGCCTCTGGGTCGGGACCGACGATGGCCTCAACTTCGTCGAGGACGACGAGGTCACACTCGATTTCGCGTATCGCTTCCTGAACAACCTCACGGTCCGCTCGATCGACTTCGAAGACTCGTCCGGGACATTCGTGCCCTGGTTCGCAACCAACGACGGCCCGTATCGAAGGAACGTACGGGTCGCCACGCAGTCCGGTTCAGGCGATCCGATCGGGACCCCCGGGCTCAGCAACGAAGTCATGGTCGATTCGTCCGGCGATATCTGGCTCGCGAACGGAGACCGCTGGCTGTTCGACTATGTCCCCTCGCAGAGCGCCTGGCGCAACCGCCGCGTGCCAGGCCTCGTCACGAACTACATCGCCGACATCGTCGTCGACAAGAGCGGTGTCGTCTGGACCGCCAACGCCGAGAACGTGGACCAGGCACCGGCAGGCGCGGCCCGCGGCCTCCACATGCGACAGACGGACGGTACCTGGACGAACATCACGATCGGGCGTCTCAGCAACGAGTCGGAAACGATCACGTGCGTCGCGGTCGACTCGGCCGGCAACCGCTGGTTCGGATCCCGCCGCAGCGCGAATGTGACGATCGGAAATCTGATCAAGCTGCCGGCGGACGTCAACACCGTGCCGATCGCGGAGGAGTTCGACTATTTCAACATCGAGAGCGGAGCGTTCTTCGACGCATCTCCCGTGTTCAATCTGGAGGTTGACGCGCAGAGCAACAAGTGGATCGCCGTCACGAGACAGGGGGTCGCCACGCTCGGCTCGCAGGACATTCTATGGTCGTCCTTCACGCCGGGGGACTGTCTTCTCCCCGTAGACGAATTCGGCGACCGCCCGATCGACATCGCGTTCACATCCGACGGACGTGCCTGGGTCGCGCTCGAAGAGGGGGGCCTGACCGTCATCGACCCCGGAGACCTCGCGAATCCGGCAGACGACATATGCGAGCAGATCATTCCCGAAACGGAAGGCGTTCCGCTGCCGCGCAACCAGCGCGTGATCCGGGCCGACCGCTTCGATCGCGTATGGATCGGCACGACGGAAGGGGGACTCTATATGTACGATACGCGCGCCGACCTCTGGTACGCGTACACCGTGAACAACTCGAGCGGCTTCCTTCCCGACAACCGGATCCGCGCGATCGCGTTCGACAGCGCCGACAGAATCTGGGTCGGCACGTTCGGCGGCGGTCTCGCCGTGCTGCAACCCGATCTCGAAACGTGGCTGGAGCCCTATCGCGTGGAAGACAACGTGCGAAGGGGATCGGGCCTTACCGACAACGAAATTCAGTCCATCCACATCAACAAGCTCGGATCCCCCGAAGGGAAGGACGAGATCTGGATCGCAACCTGGGGCGGGGGTGTCAACAAGCTGATCTTCGACGGGGAGCAGACCGTCAGCATCCCGACCGAGCGCGCGATCGTTTCGCCCTACCCGAACCCGTTCCGATCCGCCGAACTCACGGTCTCCTCGATCGGCTTTCGCAACGCCCCCGTCGGCTGCAGGATCGAGATCTACACCCTCGACGGGCAACCCGTCACAACGATTGACGGACCGCAGACGGAAGGCTCACCGGACCCTCGCTGGGCTTTCGAGAACGATTTCAACGTCCGCGTGGTCTCCGGCATCTATCTGTTCCTGATCCGCCTTGACGGCGCCATCTATCAGGAAGGGAAAATCGCCTACATCGACTGATCCTCGCATTTCGCACGCCCCCGCGACGCAACCCGCATCCCTTTCCTGCACACACCCGTACGTTCCCTCTGTTCAGAGTGGAGAATGCTGTTCAATTTCTGCCGGATTGCCCTGTTTCTTTTTTGCGCAGCGGACGGAACGATCATTGCTCCATTCCTCCGCGGAGGATCGGCCTCGATACGACATCTCCAGATCAAACAACATCCAGAGAGGCCGCCCGGGAGGATCCGAACGTGAAACAGATCGCCATTATTGACAAGAATCAACGCTCGATTCAAAAGCTTGCGGATGAACTGAAAAGTCGCGGGTATTCCGTGCAGAACTACCAGGATGAACAGGAAGCGCTGGGGCGACTCGGAGACGATCACCCCGACCTGATCATTTCGGAGCTGGCACTGCGCAATCATACGGGACCGGAAATTCTGCGGGAGCTGAAGAAACTCGACCCGGCCGTTCCCATTATCATCATATCGGAGCACTCGAACACGCAGGACGCGATCGATTCGATGCGGGAGGGGGCGTACGACTATTTTGCGAAGCCGCTCGACACGCAGAAGACGCTCGCGGCGATCGAGAAGGCGCTCGCGCGCACCCCTTCTCTCGATGCTGCCGACCCCGCGACGACGCCGGATCAGCCTTTCGTCGTAGGCGGGAACCGGCTTGTCGGGCGCAGCCCCGAGATGATGGAGATCTACAAACGGATCGGCCAGGTCGCGGCATCGGACGCGGCGGTGCTGATCCAGGGTGAGAGCGGCACCGGGAAGGAACTGGTCGCGCAGGCGATTCACGAGAACTCGGGACGGCGCACCGGGCCGTTCCTGGCGGTCAACTGCGCCGCCATTCCCGAAACGCTGCTCGAGAGCGAACTCTTCGGCTACGAGAGGGGTGCATTTACGGGCGCCGTGGCGCGCAAGATCGGGAAGTTCGAGCAGGCGAACGGCGGAACGATCTTCCTCGATGAAATCGGGGACATGTCACTCGCAATCCAGGCCAAAGTACTCCGCGTGCTCCAGGAGCAGACGTTCGAACGGGTCGGCGGGCGCGAGACGATTACGGTCAATACCCGCGTGGTCGCGGCCACGAACAAGAGCCTCGTCGAATGTATGAAAACGGGTTCGTTCCGCGTAGACCTCTTTTACCGCCTGAAGGTCGTATCCATTTTTCTGCCGGGACTTCGCGAACGCGGTGATGACGTCATGCTTCTCGCGAACTACTTTCTGCAGAAGTACAACTACCAGCTCGTGAAAAACGTGCGCGGACTCTCGTCGGAAGCCGCGGAACTGGTCCAGCAGTACGACTGGCCCGGAAACGTACGGGAACTCGAGAACAACGTGCAGACGGCGGTGCTGCTGAACAAGTCCGGGATTCTCTCCTGCGAGGATTTCCCGATCTACCTCGAACGAAAAGAGCGGGGGCCGGAGAGCTCCCATGGACCGGCAGGGCATGGGCTCGCGGATTCGTTCCGGAAAGTCATGGAATCGCAGTTCGGAACCCTTGCTGTCGATTTCCGGGGAGCCCTCTACGATCGCCTCGTCCAGGACTTCGAGCGGGCGCTGATCTCCCTGGCCCTCGAGAAGGTCGGCGGCAACCAGGTGCGCGCCAGCAAGCTGCTGGGAATCAGCCGCAACACGCTCCGCAATCGGATCGAGCGCTTCGGGCAGGGCGCTGAGAGAGCAAGGTGACGCAATACCAACAACATACGGCGTCATCATTCCTTGACACGCTGAAGAGCTGCCGTGTACTTTGGGACTGTCTAACTTGGGGAAGTATGTCTCGCAGTCCCGGAGGATTAAACGTGTTACGTAAGCGATTTTTCGCATGCCTTTTCGTGATTGCCGCGTGGTACGCGCCCGACGCCGCCGCCCAGGATCAGCCGGTCCGTTCCTACACCATCGGGGTGGGCGACCGCCTGCGCGTTTCCGTGTGGCAGGAGCCGAGCCTCGACCGCACGGTGGAGGTCGGTGTCGACTCTTTGATCGTGCTCCCGCTCGTCGGCCCCATCAAAGCGGGAGGCTATGCGCCGGCGCAGCTCTCGCGGACGCTGACGGAGCGCTATTCGCTCTATAAGCGCGACATTTCGCAGGTGGAGGTCGTGGTTCTCGAATACAACAGCCGCGAAGTCTACGTGATCGGACAGATCGCCCAGCGCGGCCGCTATACGTTCCAGGAGATACCCGACATCTGGACCGTGATCATGAACGCCGGCGGGCCCGGACAGAATGCGCATCTCGGGGAAGTGCGGATCATGCGCGGCAAGGGCGGGGAAGAGCGCGTGATCAAGGTCAACTTGAACGCGTTCCTGCTCGGCGGGGATTCGACGGATCTCCCGAAGCTGCAGCCGGGTGACACGATTTACATTCCCACGGCTTCGGCCCGCGGAGTGGATGCGTTCGCCACGAACGTGATTTACGTGTACGGAGGCGTCCGAAGCCCCGGGCTCTACCTCGTGAATGAGGAAGAGGATCTCGTCGGCGCGCTATTAATTGCCGGAGGAATCGACCCGGACGCCGATAACACGAAGGTGAAGATCATTCGCCGGAACGGAGAGCGGCGCGTCGTCCATGAAGTCAATCTGAGGGACTACATGGAGCGCGGCGAGATGCATGCGAATCCGGTCCTGAAACCGGGCGATACGATCGAGATTACGGAGAGAAAATCGAGTACGGTAAGGCGCTTCTTCCAGGAGCTCATTCAGCCGTCGTTCCAGACGATTTCATCCGTACTTACGCTCACTCTGTTGGTCGATCGGATCAACAACAACAACCGGTAGGCAGGCCCCGGGCAAACGCCGGGCGGGAGAGACAGGCCGCAACTGATGGAAGATCTGCGCACATCGATCGACCCGCGCGCGCTCGGCGACATATTCGCCCGGCGCAAGTGGTTCTTCGTGCTTCCGCTCGTCGTAACGATCGTGGCGGCGCACTTCGTCATCGACGCGATGCCGGAGGTCTTCCGCGTGCAGTCAACCGTGCTGTACGAGGGAAGAAATCCGCTCGCGACTCAGATCGAAGGAAAGCTTCTTCCGGGTTCGCGCGAATCCGGCAACAAGCGGATCGATGTCGAGAATGCGGCCGCGAATCTGCTGCGCCGCAAGATCATGTCCGATGAACTTCTCGCGAAAATCGGCGAACGCATGGGCCTCTACGACGAGCGCCTGCTTCAGGCGGCCGAATGGCGCAAGGCGGAGACGGGCGATCCCGAGTCCGTCGAGGATCTCGCCCGCACGATTCTCGCTTCCCGCATGAGACGGCTCACGAGCATCAATATTTCGGGGAGCGGACTCTACGAGATCGTGACGGAAGGGGAGGACCCCCGGCTTCTTTACGATCTGAACACACATATCAATTCGATGCTCGGCGAGATCATCCGCGAGGAGGAGCTGTCGCGCATTCGCGCCACATCGAAGTTCACGGACGAGCAGATCGCGCTCTATCGCGACCGCACCGAGGCGGCGAAACGCGAGCTTCGTGCATTCCTCGCCTCGCAGGCAGAGATGGAACAGCAGTCGCCCACGATCGACGTCAATCCCGCGGCCGCGGCAAAACTGGCCGAGGAGACGGGTTTCGAAATCATCCAGATGAACGATCGCCTTGCGCTCAGCCGGTCGGAACTCGCTCAGGCGTACTCGCTCGACGCCAGCCGGTATCGCGGAGGACTGCCGCGCACGGTCTCGCTGCTCGAGGACAAACTCAAGGGACTCGAAAAGCAGCTCGGGTATCTGCTGCTCGAACGGCGCTGGTCCGACCCGACCGTGATCGCCCAGAACCGCAAGATCGGTGATGCGCGAAACGATATTCTTCGCAACATCAAACAGCACCTTTCGACCGTCATGTCCGATCGTTCGACCTACGCGCAGCAGCTCATGGCGGAAACGCTGCGCGACGAAATCGCACTCGACGCTCTCCGCATCCGCCAGCGAACGGCCACGGCCCAGTCGGTCGGCGTCTCCGGCGAGAGCGCCACGGTTTCGATGGCGCGTCAGGAGCGCCTCGACGTGCTGCAGGAGCAGGTGTCGCAGAACGAGGAGCTCCTCCGCAGCTTCATGAGCCACAAGGCCGCCACGAGCATCACGGAAGCGATCGAGCAGGATGACCAGATCCAGTCGATTCGCGTGCTCGAGCCCCCGAGATGGCCGTCGAATCCGATTCTGCCGAATCGACCGCAGAACTACGCGATCGCGGTCCTGCTCGGACTCACGCTCGGAGGCGTTCTGATGATCCTCCGCGAGTACCTCGATACTTCGATTCGGAACGTAAACGAGGCCGAGGATCTGATCGGCGCGCCGATTCTCGGGACCATTCCCAAAATCGAAATGAACTACCTGCCCGGATCGCCCGGGCGGATTCGCCGCAGCGTTGTCTTCGCCGTCCTCGGCGTGATCATCGCGGGCGTCGCAGTAGGCTACTACCTGACCTTCATGGGTTGATCGGGAAACGGAATGAACCAGGAACTCACGAGCGTTGTCGACCACTTCAATCCGGAAACCCCGATGGCCGTTGAATTCCGGCGGCTCGTTTCACGGCTGCAGTACAAGCGCGCGGACCTGCCGATGAGCCCGATTCTCGTGACGAGCGCGCAGCACTCCGAAGGGAAGACGACAACGGTCTCGTTCCTCGCCGTGACGCTCGCGCACCAGACGGACAAACGCATTGCGATCGTGGATCTCGATCTCCATCGACCCCGTATTCACAACATGTTCGGCCTCCCGCTCAAAAACGGGTGCACGGAACTCATTCAGGGCGCCGGCGACGTCGAGAGCGTCTCGAAGCCGACCAGCCTTCCCAATCTCTTCGTCGTAACGGCGGGAACGATGGTCCGGAGTCCCGCTTCCCTCTTCGAGCCGGAGCTGATCGATCAGCTCCTGAAGAAACTCACGGCGCATTTCGACGTCGTGCTTCTCGACTCGCCGCCGCTTCTCCCCGTAAGCGACACGATGGTCATCGCGCCCCTTGCCGCCTCGGTGCTCTACGTTGTCATGGCGGGGAAAACGCCGCGCGACGTCGTCATTCGCGGACGCGAACTTCTCGAGGACGTGAACGCCAAACTGACCGGCGTCGTGCTGAACAACTCGAAGGGCGTCCTTCCTTACTACTATAACTACAAGTATTACGGTTATTCGAATTGAGCACTGTGATTTCCGTCGTCATTCCCGTCTACAACGAAGAGGGGAATGTACGGCCTCTTTACGAGCGGATCGCGCCGGCGCTGGAGCGGATCGGACGCGAATGGGAGATCATTTACGTCGATGACGGCTCCTCCGATCGCACCTTTTCGATTCTCGAAGCGATTCACGCGGGGGACCCGCGCGTTCGCATCATTCGCATGCGCCGCAACTTCGGACAGACCGCGGCCCTCGCTTCCGGCTTCGACTACTCGCGCGGCCAGTACGTCATCACGATGGACGGCGATCTGCAGAACGATCCGGATGACATACCGGCCATTGTCGAGAAGATGGATCAGGGGTACCAGGTCGTCAGCGGCTGGCGCAAGGATCGCAACGAGAACCTCGTAACACGACGCTTCCCCTCATGGGTCGCGAACCGCATGATCTCTTTTCTTTCGGGCGTTCATGTACACGACTACGGTTGCACGCTCAAGGGATACGACTCCCAGGTGGTGGCGAATCTTCACCCGTACGGCGAGATGCACCGTTTTCTGCCGGCGCTGGCTTCGCTCTCCGGCGCGAGCTACACGGAGATTGCAGTACTCGACCACCCCCGGCTGTCCGGTGTCTCGAAGTACGGACTTTCCCGCGTCGGCAAAGTGTTTCTGGATCTCGTGACACTGATGATGATTCTTCACTTCTCTACGAAACCGCGTTACTGGTTCGGCTATCTGTCGTTTCCGTTCTTCGCCCTCGGCACGATTACGACGATCGTGGCGCTGCAATGGTACGCGGGCGCTCCCGACATCGAGACCTTCGTCGTGCTGCCGGGCAGCGCGTTTCTGTTGTTCTACGGCGGTTTCTTCCTGTTCTCGCTCGGCTGGATTTCGGAACTCATCACGAACGTCGGTACATTTCGATACGGACACGGGCTCACCCAGGTCCTGGAAGAGACGGGATCATGAGCGTTTCACCGAATCAGGATCCGGTCGTTCTTCCCGAGAACGCAATCCGCCTTTCCATTCTGATCTATCTTGCGCGGCCGACCAGCAAGCTTGCGGGGCTTCTTGAAACGATCGAACGGGCGCTGCCGAACTTCTCGGACTACGAGATCGTCGTTCTCGATGACGGCACCGCGACCGGGCGACGCTATGCGCGCCCGAACGTCAGCGACAGGCCGCATCTCAAAATCGTGCAGTTCGGACGCCCGTTCGGAGAATCCGTCGCCGTCGACGCGGCCATGAGAATGACGCGGGGGGACCACGTAATGACGCTCCCGGCGACGCGCCCCGTGACGGAGAGTGATATCCAGACGCTGTGGGGCGGAATCGCGGACGGCGTCGATCTTCTGATCGGTTACAGGACCGGCCGCATGCAGGGACTCCTGGACCGCCTGCAGGTCAAAACGTTCTACTGGATGACGCAGCGCGCTTCGGGCGCCCGCTTCAGGGATCTTTCGAGCGGCATCCGCATCTTCCGTCGCGAGCTCGTGACCGAGATTCCGCTATACGGCGACATGATCCGTTTTCTCCCCGTCTGGGCCATGGGGCGCGGCTATGAAGTGCGCGAGTTTCAGGTGCAGACACCGCATAGTCCCGAGCAGGACAAGGGGCCGAGTATCGGAAAGCGGGTCGAGGAGTTCCGGCCGCTCGTCTATCTGAACCGCATGCTCGACGTGCTGACGCTGTTCTTTCTGATCCGCTTCACGAAGAAGCCCCTTCGGTTCTTCGGAGCCATGGGTGCGTTTCTTCTGGTACCCGGACTTCTGATCGATCTCTACATGCTTGTCATGCGCCTTTTTCTCGGCGGCGCCGTCGCCGGACGTCCGTTGCTCCTGCTCGGCATCCTTCTGACGGTACTCGGAGTGCAGGTCATTTCGATCGGCCTGATCGGCGAGATGATCATCTTCACGCACTCGCGGGAGTCACGCGACTACTCGATCCGGGAGATACTCGAATGACGGTCGAGGAACTCGAGACGGGTGCGCAGAAAACGGAGTGGGACGGTTTCGTCGCTTCCCACGACGAGTCGAGCCTCGGACACGACTCGCGCTGGCTTTCGATCCTCGAGGACTCATTCGGACATGAGCCGCATTTTCTGATGGCGCGCGACGACGCCGGGCATGTGCGGGGAATCCTGCCGCTCGTTCTCGTCGAAGGCCTCGTCGGCGGACGAGCACTCGTTTCGCTTCCGTGGCTCGACATCGCCGGGATGCTGACCGAAGGCAGCGAAGCCGACGACGCCCTGATCACACACGCGTCCCGGCTGGCGCGCGACCGCGACTGCCGCTACGTCGAACTTCGCGCTCTCGCCCCTTATAAAGCGCCGCACCCGATCGAAACGCACAAAGTGCTGATGCGACGCGCGGTCGATACTCCCGATGCGCTCTGGAAGGCGTTTTCGGCGAAGGTGCGCAACCAGATACGCAAGGCCGAGAAGGAGGGACTCCGGGCGCGCGTCGGGACAGCCGACGAACTCGATCGCTTCTACCTGGTATTCTCGCGCAACATGCGTGACCTCGGCGTACCTGTCTGGGGCATGGATTTCTTCGCGTCGATTCTCGCGCGTTTTCCCGATCAGGCGAAACTCGTGTTCGTGGAGAAGGACGGCGAGACGGTGGGCGCCGCGCTGCTGATCGCGCACAAGAACGTGGCCCTCGTACCGAGCGCCTCTTCGCTCCGCTCCTGGTTCCGGTCGTGCCCGAACCATCTCCTTTACTGGGAAGCGTTTCAGGAAGCGCACAGGATGGGGGCCGACACGTTCGACTTCGGTCGTTCCTCGCCCGATTCCGGAACGCATCGCTTCAAGAAGCAGTGGGGGAGCGAGGAAGTGCCTTGCTACTGGCACTACGATCTCGTGAAAATCGACGCCCCGCCGCAGCGCAATACGGCCAGTCCGAAACTGAAACTCGCGGTGGAAACATGGAAGCGGCTGCCTCTGGCGATCACGAACCGGCTCGGGCCGATCCTCGTAAGGAGGATCCCATGAGCCTGCCCCGCATGGTATCGCCCTCGGGCACGCCCCGCATGATCTGGCCTGCGGTTCTTCTCATGGTGGGCCTGCTTCTCGCGGCCGTCGTCGGGTATTACTTCACGGAGATGCCCGGCGAAATGAGCATCGTGCTCGCGCTCGGCCTGATTCCGGGGCTGCTCGTAACGATCGCGGTTCTTCGCAACCCGTTCCTGTCGCTGCTGCTCGTATTCGTCTTCACGTACTTTCGCCCGCAGGACAATCTGGGCGCGTTGAAACCGCTGCATCTTCCGCTTGTGACATCGGCCGGCGCGTTCGCGCTGTTCATCGTTTCGGTCATCATCGATTCGAAGCGTCGCCTGCACTGGTCGACGGGAATGTCGCTCCTGACCGGCATCCTCGTTTTCATGTTCATCAGCATTTTTACATCGTCCAACAACTACTGGGCGTTCCAGTTCTTCCGCGGGACATTGACCACGGTCATGTTCTCGTTTCTGATCCTCAATCTGATCGATACGTTCGACCGCATGCGCTACGTGATCGGACTACTGGTCATCGCGCACTGCTATTTATGCTTCAAGGGCATCAAGAACTTCGTAACGGGAGGGGGCACGACCGGCTATGTGGGTTCGAGCTTCCTGGGCGACGAAAACGACTTCGCGCTCGCGCTGATCGTCATCTTTCCGTTCGTGTTCTTTTCGCTGCAGCGCACTCTTTCCCCGCGGGGGAAGACCCTCTGGGGGATCGCAACCTGTCTCGTACTTACGACCATCATGCTTACGATGTCGCGCGGCGGATTCGTCGGCATCGCCGCCACGCTCGGATTCATGTGGCTCGTTTCGCCGAACAAGATGCGGAACGCGGCGATCCTGCTCTTCATGATCATTGTCGTCGCCGTCCTGGCGCCTCCCAAATACTACGAAGAAATCGGGTCGATCAAGAACACGGACCAGGGAACGGCGCATCTCCGCCGGGAATACTGGAAGGCGGGATTCCGCATGTATGCGGAGCATCCCCTGATCGGCGTCGGACCGGCGAACTGCGGCTTCCTGCTGCCGATCTATATGGACGTACCAAACGCGAATCAGAAATGGGGCCGCGCGCTTCACGGCACGCTGCCGCAGCTCATGGCGGAGATGGGGACGATCGGGCTCTTCCTCTACGGGGCGCTCTTCTTCGTTTCGATGCGCTCCGTGCGCCTCATGAGATGGATCAAAGTTCCTCCCGAAGACAGGGAGTACGTCGACTATCTGAGCCTCGCGCTGATGGCGAGCATGATCGGGTATGCCGTGACGGCAACATTTCTTTCGACGCTGTACTACCCGCACATCTACGTGCTCGCGGCGCTCGCTGCCGCCGCGTTCAAGCTGACGCTGCAGAGCCGGATCCGCGACCCTGAAAAACAGGGACACTTCGCGGCATGACACGCCACCTTCCACCGGTCGGACTTCCTCTCGACGGGAAGGAAGTATGGGGGGCGCTGGCGGGCATCGGCCATCCGGAAGAAGCCGCGCTCCGCTTTGCCGCGGGACTCGCCGAGCGCCTGCCGGGGCACACCGTCGTACCCGTTTCATCGGGCCGGGCAGCGCTTCTCACGATTCTCGAAGCGGCCCGGACCGCACGCCCGGGGCGAACCGACGTTCTCGTGCCGGCGTACACATGCTGGAGCGTTCCCGCCGCCGTGATACGCGCCGGGCTGACGGTCCGGCTCTATGACGTCGACCCGGCCACCCTCGACGCGCGCCCCGACACGATCGAGACGGACGACCGCGTACTCGCGGTGCTGTCGAATCACCTCTTCGGCATTCCGAACGACATGCACGTACTGGAAGACGCGGCGAAGTCGTGCGGCGCCTTTCTGATCGACGACGCGGCGCAGGGGTTCGGAGCGAGATGGGACGGCGTGCCGATCGGCGCCTGGGGAGACGCGGGGCTGCTTTCGTTCGGGCGCGGGAAGGGACTGCCGGCGCTCGGCGGCGGCGCGATCGTCGTGCCTGACGGAGGAACACTGGCCGAGTCACTCGGGAACGCGAAGGGGCACGGGCGCGGGCGCAGTGCGAAACGATTCGCAATGGCCTGGTCCCACGGCTTCTTCTTCCGCGCGGAACGCTATCATTTTCCGGCCGAACTGCCGTTCCTGCATATCGGGGAGACGGCGTTCGAACCGGACTTCCGGTCAGCCGCCATCGACGGCTACACGGCAGCCCTCGGTCTCCGGCTGCTCCCTCGGCTTGACGCCGCGAACGCGGCGCGACGCGCGCGCGCGGAAAAGTACGCCTCGTTCGGTTCGACTGCTGCATACGCTCCGGTATCGGTCAGCGAGCGGGGGCGCCCCGTCTGGCTGCGGTATCCGATCATGCTCCGCCGCAGTCTGACCCCCTCGGAGGAGGAGGCCACGGCGTTACTCGGTCTTTCCACACTCTATCCGGCACCCGTCCAGGCCATCCCCGGATTGCCGCCTGATGCGTTGCGGGCCACCGGACCGCTCGCGGGAAGCGTCGAGATTGCCCGCACGCTGCGTGCCCTCCCGACTCACCCGCTTGTCACTGAAAGTGATCAGACCGCTCTGCGGGACCTCCTGGACGGCGACAGCGGGGAGTGCGCCTCGTGACCATCCTCTTCTGGGTCTCCGTCGCGATCGTCTTCTACGCCTACTTCGGGTATCCGCTCGTGCTCGTCGTGATCCGCGCCGTCCGCACCCGCCCGGTGGAACGCACGGACGACGAACCGGTCGTCACGATGGTCGTCCCCGTTCACAACCAGCCTGTCGACATCAGAAAGAAGATCGAGAACACACTGTCGCTCGACTATCCGCCCGACAAGCTCCGTCTCGTCGTGAGTTCCGACGGCTCCACGGACGCCACGAACGAAGTCGTGCGCTCGTTCGCCCATCGGGGGGTGGTTCTCGTGTCGGCGGAAGAACGGAGCGGCAAGGTCGCCGCCCAGATGCGCGCGCTTCCGTCGATCGAAGGAAGGATCGCGATCTTCAGCGACGCTTCCATTCTGTTGAACCGCGAAGCGCTCCGGGCCATCGTAAAGCCGTTCGCGGATCCCGCTGTCGGCTGCGTCTCGAGCGAGGACCACGTCCCCGGCGGAGGCGAAGGGCTTTACGTTCGCTATGAGATGTGGTTACGTCGCATGGAAGGGGCGATCCAGACGCTGATCGGGGTCAGCGGATCGTTCTACGCGATCCGCACGAACCTGATCGAGGAGACGCCGATCCGCTACACGCGTGATTTTCTCGTGCCGCTCACGGTCATCGAAAAAGGATATCGAGTGCTCAGCGAACCGGACGCGCAAGGTCATTTTCTTCCCGCGGTGAGCGCCGGTTCGGAGTTCCAGCGGAAAGTGCGGACCGTCATGAGAGGGATGGACGTTCTCGTGTATCGCCGGAGACTTCTGAATCCGTTCCGCTTTCCCTTCGTCTCGTTTGCGCTCATTTCGCACAAGATCATCCGGTGGGCCGTACCGCTCGCGATGACGACCGCGTTCATCGCCAATCTCGCGCTGCTTGCATCCGGACCACTTTACGTGCTTACTTTTTTCGCCCAGATCGGTCTTTACGCTCTTGGTGCGGCCGCCTTCTTTCTGCCAGGCGTACAGAGTCTGCTTCCCGCGAAAGCCGCGCTCTTCTTTCTCATTACGAACGGCGCGATCCTGCTCGCCTGGTTCCGCTATCTCTCCGGGGAACGCGCGGTCGTGTGGAAGCCGACCGAACGGTGAGGGCGCTCCGCTTACGATCCCTTGCGCTCTCGCTCGCGATTGCCGCGGGGCTTCACGAACGCGCTCTTCGCGCGATGCTCGCGCGCCGCGGGAATCGTCTCGTGCTTCTCTTTCATCGTGTACTTCCCGCGCGTTCCGGAAACGATTTCTCGCCGCCCGGCATGGTCGTTTCGGACGAATCGTTCTCGTCGCTGCTCTCCTGGCTTCCGGAGCGATTTCGCATCGTCGATGCAGACGGACTGTTCGCCGGCTACCCGGCGCCACTCGGCGAACCGTCGGTGCTGATCACGTTTGACGACGCGTGGAGCGACGTCGCCCTCCATGCGCTCCCCGTCATGAAGGCGAACGGAATCCCCGGCGTGCTTTTCGCGGCGCCGCACTTCGTCGATTCGGGCGATCTTTTCTGGCCCGAACGGATGCTGCGCGCGGGATCGTCGCTTACGAACGAGGCGTATCACGCGATCACGGGAAGCGCGCGGCCTGACCCCGGGAATGCGGACGAAATCGAGGAAGCCATGCGGGAATGGAAGGCTCGATCGGAAGAAGAGCGACTCGCGCTGGTTGACGCACTGGAACGCGCCGCGGTCGACGCCACGCCGGGTTCCCCGCCGCCCCGGCGAAACGATCGCACGGACGCGAACGACCGCCGGATCAGCGACTGGCGCGAGCTGCGCGTGCTCGCGGAAAGCGGCATCGAGATCGGCAGCCACGGCTATTCCCACTCGCTTCTGCCTGACTGCTCCGATGAATTGATCCGCTTCGAACTCCGCGCTTCGAAAGCGCGCATCGAAGAGGCGCTCGGCAGACCCGTCCGCTTCATCGCGTACCCGAACGGCGATCGGAACGATCGTGTACGACGCATCGCCCGCGAAGAGGGGTACCGTTTCGGCTTTTCGCTCCGCGGTGATCCGAGCGACCCCTTCGACTTCCCGCGCGCAAACCTTCACGAATCCATCATTCGCGATCCTGCGCGGTTTCTCTGGAGCGTTTCCCGTTGAAGCGCGTCTGCCACATTCTGTCCGGCGATCTCTGGGCGGGTGCCGAAGCGCAGGCTCTCTTTCTGACGCGCGAGTTGAAGCGGGGAGGGAAGTACGACCCCTTCGTTCTGCTCTTCAACGAGCGCGAGAGTGCGGTGCGATTCCGCGAGGCGGGCGTGCCCGTTCGGATCGCGGATGAGGCCGTGCTGAGCGTGCGCGGTCTCGCCAGGGAAGCGCGCGCATGGATCGAGGAGACGAACCCCGTGCACGTGCATGCGCACGGCTACAAAGAAGACCTGGTTGCGGCCTGGGCGACGCGGGGGATTTCAGTCGGACGCGTCCGCACGCAGCACGGCTCTCCCTATGCGCGTACGACGCTCAAAATCATGCTGAACCACTGGATCGACCGGCTCGTCGTCAAGTCGCGGTTCGACAGGACGATCGCGGTTTCGGAAGCCGTGCGGAGGGAGCTCCTTCGATTTCTGCCCGCGGACCGTGTCATTACGATCCCGAACGGGATCCCGTGCGGGGACGAGGCGGGAGCCGTCTCCACGAAGCTCTCTTCTCCGTTCCCCGCCGGAAGCTTCGTGGTAGGTTCAGCCGGAAGGCTGGCGCCCGAGAAACGCTTCGACATCCTGATTCAGGTCGTCAGAGAACTCCGGTCGCGCGGTCTGCCCGCAGCCGGGCTCATTCTCGGCGAAGGGCCGGAAGAGTCGATGCTGCGGACGATGCTTGGAGAGGATGCCCGACACGTTCACTTCGCGGGTTTTCAGCCAAACGTGGGGCAATGGCTGGGGATCATGAATGTATTCCTGATCACGTCGGACCGGGAGGGGCTCCCCACGGTACTTCTCGAGGCGTGGGAAGCCGGTTGTCCGGTCGTCTCCCGTGCCGTGGGCGGAATCCCCGACGTCATCACGGACGGCGTGAACGGGGCACTCGTCCCGACCGCAGATCCGGCCGCGCTGGCCGACGCGTGCGAGACGCTCTATCGGGATTCGGCGCTCCGCGACCGATACGCGGACGAGGGACGGGCCGCAGTGCGGGCACGCTATTCGTCAGCGAAGAACGCCCGCGCGATGGAACGGCTCTACGGAACGATACTGGAGGAGAAGCGGATTGGCTGACAAACGTATCATGCTCGTCTCGGGGGCACGTCCGAATTTCATGAAGATCGCGCCGCTGCTCCGGGCGCTGGACGCGCGCCCGGGATTCACGACGCGCCTCGTTCACACGGGACAGCACTACGACGAAGATATGGCCCGGAGCTTCTTTCGTGATCTCGGCATGCGTCCGCCGGACGTCGATCTCGAAGTCGGGTCCGCGAGCCACGGCGTGCAGACCGGGCGCATCATGATTCTGTTCGACGAACTGCTCGACAGGGAGGAGGCGGACCTCGTTCTCGTCGTCGGCGACGTCAACTCCACGATCGCATGTGCGCTCGTTGCCGTGAAGCGCGGCATTCCGGTCGCCCATGTGGAAGCCGGCCTTCGAAGCCGTGACCGCGCCATGCCCGAGGAAATCAACCGCATCCTGACCGACTCGATCTCGGATCTGTTGTTCACGACCGAAGAGACCGCCGCCCCGAACCTCCATGCGGAGGGTATCCCCGACTCGAAGATTCACTTCGCAGGCAACGTCATGGTCGACACGCTGTTTCATCATCGAGCGGAGGCCGCGAAAATCGCGCTCCCGGACGTTCCCGAACGGTTTGCACTCGTAACGCTTCACCGGCCTTCCAATGTCGACGACCCCGTGAATCTGAAGCGCGTGGTGTCGATTCTCGTTCAGTCGGCGCGTACGATTCCTCTCGTCTTCCCCGTGCATCCGCGGACCGCGGCGAAACTGCGCGAAACCGGGCTGCGCGAGACTCTCGAGAGTACTCCCGGCGTTCATCTGCTGCCGCCCTCGAACTACCTGACGTTCGTGCGGCTCCTGCTCGCCGCGCAGGTCGTGCTGACCGACTCGGGCGGAATCCAGGAAGAGTCGACGGCACTCGGTGTTCCCTGCATCACGCTGCGCGAGAATACCGAGCGGCCGATCACGGTCAGCGAAGGGACGAACGAAGTCTGCGGGCTCGACGAGGAAAAGATCGCGCACGTTCTCGCGGAAGCCGTGCAGGGGAGAGGAAAGAGCGGGCGGGTCCCGAAGCTCTGGGACGGCAAAGCCGCGGAGCGGATCGTCGACGAATTGACGATTTACTTCGAGGAGCGCTCCTGATCCACCGCACCCGGAAGCGATGAGTAGAGGGCCCTCACCTTCGCCTCGTACCCCTCGATCGAATACAGTCGCTCCACTTTCGCTTTTGCATCACGCGCCTTCCCGGCCGCTTCCTCCTTCTCAGTCAGCGCGCGCACAATCGCCGCACCGAACGAAGCCGGGTCCGGCGGAGAAAGATACGCGATCCCGGCGTCCAGAACCGGGCGGTGCATGGGCAGATCCGTTGCCACGATCGGTCGCTCCGCCGCCATGTATTCATAGACCTTGAACGGCGTGTTCTCCCCCGTGAGTCGAGGCGAGACCAGGACATCGGCGTCTGCCAGTTCCCCGGCAATCACCTCGAGCGGAAGGGGCCCCGTAACGATAACCGCGTGTTCCACACCATGCGCGCGTGCCAGCTTTCGTATCTCTTCGACGTCTTGCTCCCCGCCACCGATGATCGCGAAGCGCGCTTTCGGAACTGCGGACAGCACGGTCGGGATCGACGCAACGAGAAGGGAGAGCCCCTGATACGACGCCAGGTTTCCCGTGTACACAACGACGGGATTGTCGCGCAGCGACTCGCGAGCCCGGAGCGTACGACGCGAAGAGCGCGCGTCGCCCCATTCCTGGGCGATGGGAATGTCTTCGATCAGAAAGACCCGCTCATCGCCGCGGACTGCGGTCACGAGTTCGCGAAATCCGGGGGTGATCACTGCCACGGCCGCGGCTTTGCGAAAGACGAGCCGTTCCCAGCGCGTGAGAATCGCGAGCAATGCGCGGTTTTTCACGAAGCCGGATTCGCGCAACTGATCCGTAAGATGCGAGTCCATGTCGTAGAGAAACGGCACACGGAACAGCGGACAGATCAGGGCGGCGATGAACGCGGCCTCTTCTCCCGCATGTACGACATCGTACCGCCGGCGAACGAGTGATGCGAACAGCGAGCAGCCGAGCGAGAGATCGAGAACCGCCTTCCCGAAGGACGGACCGATCGCCACGCGCCGGATCCCGAACGGATTCGGTACGGACCTCGATCGCACGCGGTCGACGCGGCGCTCCGCCCCGCCCGGAAACGTCAAGAGGTCGATCGTGTGCCCCATGCGGGACAAAGTTTCGAGAATACGCAGCGTAGCGAGGCAGGTTCCGCGGACCTGGAAAAACGGCTGCGGGGCGAGGAACAGGATCTTCACCGGTTATCGGCTCCGGGCGCGCTCATGGCTTGTCCGAGCAGAGATTCGAGCTTCATGACGACCCGGTTCCAGTCGTGGCGCCGCGCCACTCGCCTGCGCTCATCGATCGAGCCGGAGTCCGGCGCCTGCAGGTTCGCGCGAATCGCCCTCGCCCATTCCGCCGCCGTGGTGGCCTGGGTCACGAGGTTCGCGAACTCCTGCACGCACGCAAGCGGGGCGGACACGACCGGCTTGCCGGCCGCCAAGTACTCGTGCAGCTTGAGGGGGTATCGCTGTTTCGTATCTTCCGTAATCAGATACGGCAGAAGGGCGACGTCCGACTCCTGCAGGTAGTAGGGAAGGGCCGAAGCCGGTTTCTGGCCGAGCAGATACACGTTCGGGCTGTTCGCCCACTCTTCGAACACCGGGCGAAGCGCACGATCGACCAGCCGCGAGGCCCCGACGAACACGAATGAAACATCGGGAAGCAGCCGTGCGACATCTCGGAGAAGGGCGAAGTCGAGCACGCGCGTGATGCTTCCCATGTAGATCGCACGGGGGCTCGGAATTTCCGCGAGGTCGTTCGGGTCGTCATCGGAGAGCCGGCTGTGATGCGAGAAGTGACGATAGTCCACGCCGTTCGGAAGGAACGCCGCCGACCCGCGCGCGCCCGTCCTTTCCGCGGCAAGCACAGGAGACGAGCATACCGTGAGGAGCGCATCGTTCAGCAGCTCCTTCTCCTCGGCGCGCAGTTTCTCGATGTTCGCGCCCCGGTAAGCCGTGTATTCGTCAAACACATGGTAGAGCACCATCTTCTCGTCGAAGTGCCCCACGTAGTTTCGAAACTTCGGATGAAGCAGATAGAGAATCGGCGGACTCGCATCGATCCCGCGGAGGGCTTTTCGAAGGGCGCGAATCCTCATACGCTCCATCCAGTCGGCAAGTGCCTTCGGCTTGTAAAACCGGGGAAGGAAACGCGGGAAATGATACACATATAAATGATCGGCTTCGTTGCGAAGACCGTCGGACCGGACCTTGCCCGAAAACCGCATCCCGAAGACTTCCGTTCGCTCGAGCGGCGGCGGCACGTAGATCACCTGGTTCCGATGGGCGAGTCGCCGCAGGATCTGGTTCCACGCCTGCTGCGTTCGATCCCACTCGTCCCACCCGAAACAGAGGATCGTCTGCCCGACAAGACGGCTGTACGACGGATCGAACTCCTCCGGAATTCCCGCGTCCCACTGTCCGTTCGACTTCAACGGATCATCCCCTCCAGTTCCTCCACCAGTTGCTCCGTCAACACACGAAAATCGAAGCGCGCCGGCCTCGCCGAAGCGGGACTCCGCCCGCGCATGGCGTTCAAGAGGGCGCTTTCGATCCCCGCACCATCGTCGGGATGAACGGCACGGCCCAGTTCTTCCCTGCGGATGAGATTCTCGGTGGCGCCTTCCGTAACGAGGGCCAGCATCGGTTTCCCGATCGCGAGGTACTCGAAGAGTTTGCGCGGCACCTGGAGCGTGGTCCCCACCTGAATCAGGAGCAGCAGATCGGAGTCGGCAAGCCGTTGCAGGGCTTCGAGCCGCGCCACCTGCGGTTCGACCCGGATCCGGTCCGCAAGCGGGGAGCGGAGCAGCGACGTGACAGTATCAGAGCGTCCCTCGGCAGAGCCGAGCAGTACGAGTTCGAATTCCCCGGGGCGAAGATCACCCCGGTCGCACATCCGTTCGAGCGCGCGCACGACCGGTGTCGGGTCTCTTTGTCCATATAATGTTCCCGCATGAATGATTCGGAACGGTTCCTTCGAAGTGCGGCGCGACCGGGGCATGATCTCCTCCCCGTCGAAACCATTGGAAATCGTGACGAAGCGAGAGGCAAGCGAAGGATACCGTTCCTCGAATCGCAGCCGCAGCTCTTCGGTGTTCGCGATCACGCGCGTCGCGCTCCGTACCACTCTCTTCTCCATCCACGCGTCCGCCGGGTCGAGAAAGCCGCTGCTCCGCACCTTGTGATACGGATTGCCGATCCAGGGATCGCGAAAATCGGCGATCCACGGCAGGCCGGTCCTGCGTGCAAGCAGCAGCGCGGCGAGGTGCCCGCTGGGCGGGGGGGAGGTCGATACGATCGCATGCACGGTCTCATCACGGATCAGACGCATGGCGGCGCGATAAGCAGGCCAGATCCAACCGCTCTGCCGATCCGGGAGCGAGATCCAGTCGGTGAGCCAGTCCTTCCAGGATGCGCCATTACTCTTCCCGCCGCCATCGGCCCCCGCTGTTCCGCCGGGGGCGACGCTCCCTCCGGGGAAGGCCTGCGATTTGCCGGCACCGGGCAGGCGCGCCCGCCATCGCGCCAGGGACGCCATCGGTTCGAATGCGCGCGCCTGACTGACAACGATTTCGCCGTTCATCGCGGCCAGAGGGCCCTCGTCGAGCGGCCCCGTGTGCTGCAGGGAAGCGGGATCGACCGAAACCACGAGCGGTCGCCATCCATGGCGGGGCAGGTACTTCGCGAACTGGTACGCGCGATACATGCCGCTCGTGGTCAGGGGGGGAAAGTTGTACGCGATCAGCAGAAGTTGTTTCATATCGGCCCGGATCGAATCCGCTTGCTCCTTCATTCTACCTATCGGCCCGTATCAGCGAAATATGACGCGATGCGGTCCAATTCCCGCAGGATCCTAGCAGACCGGACAGAACTGTCCTACTTGCGCCTGCGGGGAATTTTTGCGAAATGTGCAATGTGCACTTTTCAAACAGAAGGGCATTTGCTATCATGCAGCCCAGTGAACCGTGCGACCAGGCTGCAGGGACCATCCCGCCTGCACCGAACTCGCTTGATATCAACAATTTCTGCAAATCACTTTCTGTACGTCCTCCGGTGCTTGTTTGAAGTTACCACTGCGGGTTTGCTCTATTGGGAGAGCATTCCGCACTAAACAAGACCGCAGAGTATGACGAAAAGGCTGTTAAGGCAGTCCTTTGTGTGGTGGTTCTTGGGTGGTGTGCGTGCGTCAGACGGGAAGTGGCAATTGACCCTGTTTCGATCAGCCTGGATAACAGCAACCGCGGTTGGATCTCTTCTTCTTTGTCTCCCGTCTTTGACGCGAGCCGACGATATCCAGCTCGAGTGGACGGCGCCCGGCGAAAACGCCTCGGGCGGCCGCGTAATCAGCTATGACATCCGCTACAGCTCGACCCCCATCGGCGGGGACACGCTGACCTGGTGGAGCAGCGCCAGTCAGGCGATCGGCGAACCTTCGCCCGCCGACCCCGGAACCACCGAGAACTTCCTGCTCGCGAATCTGTTCGGGAACGTCACTTACCAGATTCTCCTGCGATCTTCCGACGAAGTCGGCAATCAGTCTCCATTTTCGAACGTGGCCGTCGTCGGCGTGACCGACACGACGGGCGGCGGGTCCGATCCCGTGATCATCAGCGGCGCCGCCGTCGATTCGATTCAGGGAACGGGCGCCCGGGTACGCTGGAGCACGAATATTCCCGCCGTCGGGTTCGTCCGCTACGGCGCAACCGCCGGATACGGCCAGACAACCTCGCCGAGCGGGCCCGCCACATCGCATACATCGATCCTGACGGGTCTGACAGCCGGCCAGAGCGTGCACTACCAGATCGTCTCCTACGACGGCGCCGAGCGGGACTCGACGCCTGACGCCGTCTTCGCGCCCGGAGATCTGCCTCCGGACAGACCCACGGGCGTGGGCGCGGCAGCCGGGCCTGGTCTCCTGGCAGTCGATTGGGATCCTGTCGGCGATTCCGACCTCGCAAAGTACCTGGTCTACTACGATGCCAGGTCCCCCGCGGACACGGGATGGGTCCTCGAAGACCAGTTTCACCCTTATACATCAGGAAGCGATCCGACCGACTGGGAGGACGCCGACGCTCGTTTCGCCGTCGCACGCCCCCCCGGAGACCGGACCGTCTACTATGGCAGCCCCGGCGCGGGCACCGGCGTGGCGACCTATAAGCCGGGCGGCAACGATCCCGCGTGGGACGACCTCGAGGTCAAGGGAGCCTTTCGGCTCGAATCCGGCGGCGATGCCGGCATCGTACTCCGGCGAACCGGCCAGTCGCATTACTTCGTCCGGTTTCGCGCCGGAGAGGCGATTTCGATAGGCGGCGTGGGCGCGTCGGTCGGTGCACTCTCCGAGGCGACACCGTTCGCCCCCGCTGCCAATCAATGGTATGCCTTCCGCGCCACGGCGTGGAACGATGGAGGGCAGGTACGGATCGGTTGCGCCATCTGGCCCGAGGGCGGCACGGAACCGCTGCAGAATCAAGTATGGGCGCTCGGAAACGGCGCATCGCCCCTCCTGACGGGCGGCATCGGATTCATGGTCACCGGCTCGGCGGGTACGGAGTTCGACGACCTGATCGTGAACGAACTTCCCGCCGCGACCTCCGCGCGCGATCTCGGCCAGTACACGACATGGCTGCACAGCGGCCTTTCGACTGACTCCGTCTACTCCTATCGCGTGGTCAGCGTGGATCAGAGTGGTGCGCGCAGCATGGTGAGCCATCGCGCGAGCGCATCGCCGCTTCCGATCGATGTCGGCGACACGTCACCGCCCGCGCGGATCAACGACTTCACCGCCACGAAAGGCGGGGGCCTCGGTCTCGTGAACGTCGCCTGGTCCGCCGTGGGTGACGACGGTTTGACCGGCACCGCGTCCGCCTACGATCTTCGCTACTCGCTTTCACCCGTCACCGACGCGAACTGGACGAGCGCCACACGCGCGAATACCGGCGTTCCGAAATCCTCGGGCGCGGCGGAATCCCTGGTTCTGAGCCTCAGCGCCGGACATACGTACTACCTGGCCATCCGCGCTCTCGACGACGCGGGGAACGCTTCGCAGACATCCAATCTGGGAACCGTGAACCTTCCCGCAGACGTGCAGGGGCCCGGCATTACCGGCGTCCGCACCGAATCGGTCGGCGTGCTCTCGGCTCTCGTGCGATGGGAGACGAACGAACCGGCCACGAGTGAAGTTCGCTTCGGCTTGACGCCCGCCTACGAAATCGGCTCGGTCAGCAGTCAGGTTCTCACGACGACCCACACGATGGGCCTCTACAATCTGGCGCCTGAGACAGCCTACTACTATGAAGTCCACGCGTATGATTCGTTCGGAAACGAATCGAGTTCCGGCGGCCACTTCTTCCTGACGGGGGGAGAGGACGACAGCACGGGGCTCGCCATCCTGAACACGCAGGTGCTCGTGATCCGCGACACTTCGGCGTCCGTTTCGTTCGGTACGAATCTCGTCGCGCTCGGCGCCATCGAATATGGAACGACCTCCTCGTACGGCAGTGAAGTCGGCGGAGTCGCGTTCTCGAATCAGCACAGTTTCTCTCTCGCTCCTCTTCTTCCGCAGACCACGTACCACTTCCGCGGCCGCGCCGTTGCCAGCGGAGACACGACGTACAGCAATGACTTCGTCATCGTCACGGCTCCGCCGGGCGGTTTCGACAGCGATCCCCCCGTACTTTCCGCCATTGCGTCCGACAGCGTAACGACGAGCGGGGCGCGCATCGGCTGGTCGACGGACGAGCCTGCGCGCGTCTTCCTGGAGTACGGACTCTCCGAGTCCTACGGCCAGGCCACGACGCTCACTTCTCTCTACGCGACGCAGCACACCGTCCGCCTGGAAGGACTTGCGACCGGGCGCGAATTTCACTATCGCATTCACGCGGAGGATGCTTCGCAGAATCACACGATCTCCGAGGACTTCACATTCGTGACCCTTCCGGAGTCACTCGATACGTTCGGCCCTGTACTGAGCGACATCGGCGCAGTCTCCATCACGCCGGAAAGCGTCCATATCGTCTGGTCAACGGACGAAACCGCAGACGGACAGATCGAATACGGGACGTCGCTGCCGTACGCCAACGCGACCCCGCTTGCGGATTCGCTCAGTCTCGCGCACGACATCACGCTGTCCGAACTCACGCCGAACACGCAGTATCACTTCCGCATTCTCTCGCGCGACGGCAAGGGGAACCTGACCCGCTCGAGCGACTTCACGTTTACGACCGAAAACGACGGCGACATCGATTCGATTCCGCCGGTCATTTCATCCATCGTGCTTTCCGATGCCACGTCGTCTTCGATCACTGTGACGTGGCTCACGAGCGAACCGGCCGCCGGCCAGATCGAGTACGGACTCGACACGACCTACGGCTCGCAGACGACTCTCGAACCGGACTACGATACGGATCACGCGGTACAGATCGCGGGGCTCACGGCCGACGTCGTCTTTCATTACCGGATTCTTTCGCGCGACCCGTCGGGAAACCAGTCGCGATCCGGCGACAGAACATTCGTGCTGAATCCGAGCAGCGACACGACGCCTCCCGAGATCGAACAGGTGACGGTGATCGACGTGACGAGTCAGTCCGCACGCATCGCATGGAGCACGAACGAGAACGCCGAAGGTCAGATCGAATACGGGCTGACGGAATCGTACTCGTCAGCGACTCCGGTCGACACGGCGCACGTGACGGAACACGAGGTGCTCCTCGAGGGTCTCGAACGCGCGGCCACGTACCATTTCCGCGTCGTGAGCCGTGACCCAGCCGGGAACGTGAGCTTCAGCGACGACCTCGTGCTCACGACCTCGGGCGATGTCGACTCGATCGGCCCCGCAATGGAGAACGTCGACCTGATGGAAGTGGAAGAGGGAGTCGTGCAGATATCCTGGGACACGGACGAAGAGGCGATCGGCCGCGTCGAGTACGGCCTCGATTCGACTTCCCTTGCATTTTCCACGTCGCTCGGAACGTCCTTTCTGACGGAGCACTTCTACGAAGTGGACGGCCTCGCGATCGGGCGCCAGTTCTTTTTCCGCGCGCTCGCGCGCGATCTGGCAGGAAACGAATCCCAGTCCGAAATCTACTCGGTCTGGATCGGCGATGCGCCCGATTCGCTTCCGCCGACATTCTCGGGTGACGTGATTACGGTCCCCGGAATCAGCGAGACGGAGATCACGTGGATCACGGACGAACCGGCCGACAGCCGCGTCCTGTACGGACTCGATTCCACGGTTTCCAGCAGCACGTCGCTCGACGTGATCCGCGTCACGCTTCACCGCGTCACGCTCACCAATCTCCGGCCTGACGCGGACCATTTCTTCCGCCTCGAAAGTCGTGACGCCGCCGGCAACCTTTCGCAGAGCGAACTGCTGCAGTTCTCGACACTTCCCGATACCGTCAACAAGGCGCCGGCGCTCGAGTCGGTTGAAACGGCATTTCCCGTCGAAACCGTCGCGGTGCTCGCGTGGACAACGGATCTTTCGAGCACCGGCCAGATCCTGTACGGCGTGAGTACGGAAACATCGATCGCGAACGGACTCTCGGGAGTCTTCGGGTTCGAGCATGTCGATACGCTGGCCAGGCTCGAGCCCGAAACGCGCTACTACTATCGCATTCAGGGCGCCGGTGAGAACGGCATCTTCTTCCAGACCGCGCTCGATTCATTCTGGACGCCGGCGGATCGCACGCCGCCTCCGCCTCCGCCGTCATTCGGCGGCACGGAATCGTCGGCGGGGATTCAGATCGCATGGGCGGTGCCGGCGGAGGAGTCGCCGGCCACTTACGCCGTATTCCGGACGCTCGATGAAGGCGACGATGCCGTGTGGGAAAAGATAGCGGACGGCGAGGGAGCCGTTACCGAAGTCATGGACAAGCTCGACGGCCTCGACCTTCGCGGCGTCGCAGCCGTTCGTTACGAAATCGCGCTCTACGACGCCTACGGGAACGAGTCGCGCTCCGAGACCATCGTGGTCTCGCTCGACAAGCTCGCCGTTCCGATCGTCCAGACGTTCCTGCTCCATCCGAATCGTCCGAACCCGTTCAATCCGACGACGGTGATTCCGTTCTCGATTCCGGAGAGTGCGGGGGAGTCGCGCGTCAGAATTGCGATCTACAACATGGTCGGCCGTGAAGTCAGAACGCTCCTGAACGAAACGCGCGCGCCGGGAACGTATACGGACGTGGTGTGGAACGGCGTCGACCGGGTCGGCAAGAACGTACCGAGCGGTCGCTACTTCTATCGCCTCCAGGCGGGCGGGAAGACCACCGTGCGTTCGATGATCCTCGTTCGCTGACCCGCCGGGGGATGCCGCGTACGCCCCCCCTGCGCTGCACTCGCCCGGCACCGGAATCATCCGTCCACGCCCCCGCTTTCTTTCTATGCTAAAATGATGTCACACGCCTGCCCTGAGACCGTATCCTCCCTGTACCAGTTACCAGTTCCCCCGGGGGAGAGGACGACCATGAACACGCGCCGATCGATTACAGGCTTTGTCACCCTCGCTCTGACTCTTCTGGCAGCTCCCGCTCACGCGGCCGATCGCATGGTGTTGATCGAGCACTGGACGAACGATCAGTGAGGCATCTGCGGTTCGGTGGATCCGAACCTCAAAAATTTTATTTTCTCGAAGCCCGACATCGTGGCCATCGAGTACCACACGAATTTTCCGTATCTCGGGGACGTTTTCTACACGCCCAATCCGTCCGAGAACAACGCCCGCATTCAGTACTATCCCATCAACTTCGTTCCCAGCGTCCGATTCGACGGCCCTGCGAACGGGGGAACCAACCCCGCCAACTGGGAGGTTATCTACGATGCACGAAAAGCCGTGCCGTCCCGCATACGAATCGAGCTCAGCGGCTCGTGGGATCCTGACGCGGCCAAGACCAACGGGGCGCTCCAGGTTCGCCTGATCGCCGAGACGACGCTGGGCGGGGGCGACTGGAAACTTCGCGCCGCTGTCACCGAAAGCAACATCGATTACATGGCGGGGAACGGGATCAACGAACATCACCATGTCATGCGCAAGATGCTGCCTGACGCGACCGGCACTGCGCTGTCGTTCTCAGGACCGTACCCGGATACGATCGACGTACCGCTCACTTTCACGGTCGATCCTGCATGGGATCCCGCACACCTTGCCTTTGCCGTGTTCCTGCAGGATGACGAAACACAGGAGTCGGAGCAGAGCGCACTCCTGCGGCTGAACGACATTACGGTCGATGTTCCCGCCGGGGATACGCCGCCGACGACTTTCGCCATCGACGCCATCCGGCCGAACCCTTTCAATCCGAACGCCGTGATTTCCTGGCGCCGGGAAAGCGCGGGACCGATCGGCCTCACCGTGTACGACGTGTCCGGACGACTCGTGCGGACGTTATTGCGCGGTGAGACTTCGCAGGGCGGATCGATCGAGTGGAACGGGCGGACGGACACCGGAAGTGAAGCGGCGTCCGGGATCTACTGGTTCGTGCTGCAAGACGGGGAGTCCCGCATCGTGCGATCGGGCGTGCTCGTAAGGTAAGGGAAGTGGTGAGCCGTGCAGGGGTCGAACCTGCGACCTACTGATTAAAAGTCAGTTGCTCTACCAACTGAGCTAACGGCCCCCAAACCGACTGACATTCTAGGCGATAACGGGGGGGAACCGCAAGCAGCCGAAGTACGGCCCTCCGTGTTTTCCGCCGGTCCGGCACTGCTTACAATACTTCCCGCAGAAACAGCGCGAGATTCACGGCGACAACGGCGATCAGAAGCCATCGGCGCCCCCGTCCGCCGTCCCATGCGGCCACGACACCCGCGGCCGCGAGCGGCCACAGAAAAGGCTCCAGAGGGTACCGGTAGCGCTCCCACGGCTGCGAGAGCATCGTGAGCGTGACCTGCGAGAAGGGCACGAGCAGAAACACGGAATAGAGCCGTCCGCTGAGCGGCCGCGCGAGCACGAGTCCGAGAACGGCCAGCGGCCAGAGAAAGCGATACGGCCAGACGGGCAGGCGCGTGGTAAACGGCGTGATGTAATTCCGGATCTTGAATACCGCCAGTTCGGGCAGACGGGCCAGGATTTCGCCACGGCGCTGCTTCAGGTCCTCGTAAAACCATTCATCCATCGCAATCTCGCCCATCGCGGGCAGATCGCGCGCCATGATGCCCCACGCCTCCGTATTCGACATCCCCTCGACGTTCCCGAGCCAGAAATTGTGCCCGCCGCTCGTCAGAAGCACAGGCTTCCCGAGTACGCGTACATTGCGCGCCATCGCCGGTGCGACAACGGCGATCATGCCGATCGCGAGCAGAGCGACGGCAGGCGCGCTGGCGACAACGCGTCTCCAGCGCCTGTCCCATGGATCCCGCGTGAGAAACAGTGCGCAGCCCCACCATGCGGCCACAACCGCAGGACCGGTCAGAATGGCGGCGGGTTTCGTGATGGTCGCAAGGCCGAACAGCAGGCCGGCCGCGAACAGCGCCGGGAATGCGCGCCGTTCCGGCGATTTCTCCTCGCGCGGCATCGAACGGATTACGATGGCGAGGCCCGCGATCAGCAGGCCGGAGAACAGCACTTCCGTCAGGATGCGCCGCTCGAACCAGATGGACGTCCAGTAGAAGACCCCGAACCAGAGCGAGAGTACGGCAACCTTGTCACCGAACACGCGGCGCGCCATCCACCCCGTAAGCGCAATCAGACCGATTCCGATCAGTCCCTGCAGCGCCAGGGCGCCGGCGTCGCCGCCCGCGAGCCGCCCGCCCGCGAGAAAGACTGGGTAGAACAGGCTCCGGAACGCGCGCAGTTCGTAACCGGGGATTCCCCTGTCGACATAGGCGAGCCGCCCCTCTTCCCGCAGCGTCTGCGCGAGCGAGTCGAATGCCAGGGCGTCCGGGTTGCCGTAAGGATCGATGGAGACGAAGAGCGCGAGCAGGCGAAGCGCGAGAGCCGCGACCAGAGCGAGCTGGAAATGTCTGGAGAACGGAATACGGGCTGTGGTCATCGATGAATCTCCCGGCACCAATCGATCCGGCCGTCATGAAAATACAGGAACGGCCGGCGGCGGATGCCGAACAGTAGCATGAACGCCGCGCAGGCATCCAGCCGTGTCACGAGGTGGAAAAGGGGCGATTCGAGCCGGATCCCGGCCGACACATGCGGTACAATTCCGCTGTCCCCGGGCGCAGGATCCGCCGGGATGCCATTTCGACAGATGAGGGGAGATCGTACGGCTCATGATCAGGAGAAACAGTATCGGAGGGGCTTTCACGGGTGTCGTGGTCCTGCTCGTTTTCTGGGGCCTTGAGTGGGGCCACTACGGGAGCCGGCACTTTTCGTGGGCGCTCGAACCCGGGTTCCGCAGAATCCACCTGGGACTCACCGCCTACGGCTTCGCACTCTATGCGATTGCGGGAGCGCTGCTCGGCGCGGCCTCCGGACTCCTGCTCCACGCTCTCCAGTCCGCCGTCCCTTTCCTGCGCGGCCGCCTCGCGAGCTTTCTTCTGCCGGCGGCGTTTCTCGCACCCGTCTGCCTGCATCTCCTTCGCTTTATCAATAAAAAGTATCTTCCTAAACTTTTATCGCTTACATCGATCGCGGGCAATGCCGCCTTCGCGATCGGGTCAGTCGCGCTGCTGCTCTTTCTGTTCTTTACGCTCGACAGCTGGCGGCGCGGTGACTCGCGCCTTGCGGGCCGTTTACTGACCGGCATTCTGGGCTTCGCCGCCGCTTTCTCGATTGCATCGGCGGTTTTCTGGCAGATCACGAAACCGGCCTTCGGCGACGCATGGAAGGGGCAGGGGAGTCCGCCCAACGTCGTTCTCTTTCTGATCGAGACCACGCGCGCGGACCACCTTTCGTGCTACGGCTACGAGCGCAATACGAGCCCGCGGATCGACGGCATCGCTGCTGAGGGCGTGCTCTTCGAAACGTACTACGTGGCCGCGCCGTTTTCCGGCCCGTCGAAAGCAACCCTGCACACGGGACTCTGGCCTCACAACAACGGCGTGCGCGGCATGCCCCAGCGCATTCTTTCCGAAGCGACAACGATGGCCGAATTCTTCCGCTCGCAGGGCTACGAGACGGCGGGGTACGCGTCCGGGTTCTTCATGGGCCCCGAATACAATTATCACAAGGGATTTCGCACTTACGAGGCGCTCGGACGGCCGTACGATTCGTTTCGATTCGCCACGGCGCTTCGTGGACTCGAACTGCGCCTGCACAAGCTGACACCGTGGTACCTGGCCGAGCAGAAACGATACGAACTCGTGAACGCGACGCACGGCGTGCCGCGCGCGCTCGAGTGGATCGACGCAACAGGCGACGCGCCGTTCTTCTGTCTGTTCGAGCTCAACGAACCCCACACGATCTACGAGCCGATCCCGCCGTTTGATACGATGTTTGCTCCGAAGAAAGCGGACTACACACTGATGGAAGATTCGCGCGCGAACCTGGCGCCGCGTTACGAAGTGGTCTACAACTTTCCCGAAACGGGCTATACGGAAGAAGATCTCGCGTACAGCATCGCGCTTTACGACGGGGAGATCGCCTGGATCGACGACGCGATCGGCCGTTTCTGCGATGCGCTGCAGGAGCGCGGCATACTCGACAATACGATCATCGTCGTTACGGCGGATCACGGCGAAAACTTCGGCGAGCACGGCACGTGGTTCGAGCACACACAGCTCTACGAACAGTCGCTCCGCGTCCCGATGGTGCTTCGCTATCCGGCGAAACTGCCTGCCGGGCTCCGCGTGCAGTCGCCGGTTCAGGAGGTCGACGTTTTCCCCACCATCGTCGAACTCGCGGGATACGGGTACGACGGACCGCTCGACGGCACCAGCATGGTTCGCAAAGTGGAGAACGACGTTCCCGACTATCCCGTGTTCGCGGAAGACAACATCCTGCGCGATCCCGCGCTGCTCGATTACGCGAACTATCGTGTCTACCTGCCGGGTGTGGCGGGAAAGTGGCGTATGGTGCGGGACGGGGATTACAAGCTGATCTACATTCCGAATCCGGCGGGCGACGAGTATGAGCTCTATAACGTGGCGCTGGATCCGATGGAATCGAACAATCTGCTGCGCGAAGAGCCGGAAGTGTTCGCGCGGCTCAAAGAAACGCTGCACGCGTGGATCGCGACAGACGAGCGCGGCGATCAGGATGTCGACGCGGGAATGATCGAAGGGATGAGAGACCAGTTGCGCGCTCTGGGCTATCTGCAGTAGCGCCTACGGTTCGATCCGGCAACGGATACTGGCCGAACGCTCGGGTCCGATCGACACGGTCGTGATCGGCACAGCAACAGCCGTGGCCAGTCTCTGGAGATACTCGCGCATCCCCTTCGGCAGATCCTCGAGCTTCTTAAAGGGGCCTTCACCCGGCTCCCAGCCCGGCCAGTCTTCGTAGACCGGTTCGACGTTCTGCAGCGCGTCCGGTGAGTGGGGGGGGAACGTGTCTTCTTCGCCGTTCACGCGATACGAAACGGCAACAGGAATCGTGGGCCGGCCTCCCAGTACGTCGAGTTTCGTGACGGCCAGTTCGCTGACGCCGCTCCAGAGACAGCTCGCGCGCAAAAGAGGGATGTCGAGCCAGCCGCATCGACGGGGCCGTCCCGTCGTCGTCCCGAACTCTTTGCCGCTCGCGCGCAGCCATTCGCCCGCTTCTCCGAGATCTTCCGTCGGGAACGGACCGTTCCCCACCCGTGTCGTATACGCTTTCACGACGCCGACCACGCGGTTGATGCGGCTCGGTCCGAGTCCGACGCCGGTGCACGCCGCCCCTGCGATCGTGCTGGATGACGTGACGAACGGATACGTTCCGGCGTAAACGTCGAGGTGCGTACCCTGCGCTCCTTCGAGCAGCACGTTCTCGCCTTCCCGCAGCGCGGCGTCGAGTTCGCGCGAAACATCACAGAGCAGCGGGCTCAGAAACTCGGCCCACCGCTGCCAGTCTTTCGGTGTCACGTACCATTCCATCGCACGGTCGCCGCCGGTCCCCTGCGTGATCCGACGGATTCCCGCATCCTGCGCCTGCTTGAGGCGCTCTTCGCCGTTCGGATCGAGCAGCGCCGCCATCAGAAGGCTGCGACGCCCGACACGGTCCTCGTAGGCGGGTCCGATCCCGCGGCCCGTCGTTCCGATGGCCGCGTTCGGCCTGCGCGACTCTTCCATGCTGTCGCGTGCGACGTGATGGGGGAGGACGAGCGAGGCGCGTGTGCTGATCTTGAGCCGCGAACGGATCGAGATGCCGCGGCTCTCGAGCGCCACCACTTCTTTCATGAGCTGTTCCGGATCGATCACCATGCCCCAGGCAAGGCCGCACGTGACGTTCTGCCGCACCGCGCCCGAGGGGAGAAGATGCAGGGAGAACGACTCGTCACCGCGCTTCACGGTGTGGCCGGCGTTGGCGCCCCCCTGATAGCGGACGGTCCAGGTCGCTTCGCGCGCGAGAAGATCGATGATCTTCCCCTTGCCCTCGTCTCCCCACTGCGTTCCTACTATGATCGTTGCCGGCATATCACTTCCATTCCGCTTCCGCGGCCTTCACAGCGCTTCCGTCCGCGTCGCTCCAGCCTCTTTTCGAGAGAACCGATTCGAGCGCGCGAAGAACGTCCGCGATGTCCGCGGTTTCGTAAAATCCAAGATGGCCGATCCGGAAGATCTTGTCCTTCAGATGCGACTGGCCGCCGGCAAGCCGGAAACCGTGCGCGTCGAGCAGATCCGCCCGGATCGCGTCGCCCCCGATATCCGGGGGCGCGAGAACCGCCGTCACGCCGTTGGCGGGCGCCTCGCTGAAGAGCGAGAGACCGAGCGCCCGCACTCCTGCCCGCGCTCCGCGGCCGAGGGCGTCGTGACGCTTCCAGATGGCGTCCATCCCCTCGTCCCGCATACGCGCCAGAGACTGGCGGAGGGCGAGGAAGAGGGGGACGGCCGGGGTATAGGGAGTCAGATACTTCGAGAGGGACTCCTTCGCTTTTGTAAGCGAGAAATAATACTTTGGCAAGGTCGAAGTAGCGGTCCGCTCCCAGGCCCTCTCAGAGAGCCAGGCGAAGCCGAGGCCGGGCGGGCACATGAAAGCCTTCTGGCTCCCCGCGACGACCGCGTCGAGCCCCCAGTCGTCCGGCAGAAGCTCGTGGACGCCGAGCGCCGTCACGGCGTCGACGATCAGGAGGGTATCGCTTCCCTCGAAGAGCGCCGCGATCGCGGCCACGTCCTGGAGCGTGCCGGTCGACGTTTCGCTCTGCGTCAGGAAAAGCGCCGCAAAAGGGCCGTTCTCCTTCGCGAACGACCGCAGTTCCCCGGGATCCGGGGAAGTGCCCCACTTCACGGCATATTCCGTGACGTCGAGCCCGTAGGCGCGTGAGATATCGCGCCACCGTTCGCCGAACTTCCCGGCCACGACCGCGAGCACTTTTTCGCCGGGCGAGAAGAGGCCCGCGACGACGGCTTCCATCGCCCCGCTCCCCGATGACGTGAAAGTGACCGGCTCTGTTTTCGTGCGGAACGTGTAGGCGAGACCCTCGGAGATCTCCTGCATCACGTCGCGGAATTCGTCCGTGCGATGGTGCATCGTTTCCGTGGAAAGCGCCGCCAGAACATCGGACGGGACTTCCGTGGGCCCCGGGGTAAACAGCTTCTTCATGTTGTCTTCTTCTGCTCCTCGATCCACACGCTGACGTGTTCGCGACCGTCTCCCGTTTTGGCGGAGAACCCGATCAGGCCGTCGGGCGTGAGGTTGAATTCTTTTCGAATGGTGGACATCGAACGCGCCGCCTGCGAGCGCGACAGCTTGTCCATCTTCGTCGCCACGACCAGAAAAGGCAGCTTGCGTGTGACGAGCCAGTTGTGCATGACGCGATCGAGATCCGTAGGATCACGCCGTATGTCCAGGATCAGAATGCCGCCGACCAGACTCTCGCGCGTTTCGAGATATTTCTCGATGAGCTTGCGCCACTCCTGGCGCACGCGCTCGGGTACCTTCGCATAGCCGTAGCCCGGAAGATCGACGAGGTACAGGTTTTCGCCGCTCTTGTAGAAGTTGAGCGACTGCGTACGGCCCGGCGTGTTGCTCGTCCGCGCGAGCCCCTTCTGCCGCGCCACGCTGTTCAGCAGCGACGATTTCCCGACGTTCGACCGCCCGAGCAGGGCGATTTCAGGCAGGAACGGCTTCGGGAGGCGCGCAGTCGTCAGCACTGCCCGATCGAATGTCAGGGGAATTCGTTTCACTCGTTATCTCTCGATGGATCAGTGCGCGTACGGCCCGCCCGTGTAGGTTCTCGTCGAGCGGGAGAGAAGCGGGAACGTCTTCTTCGACCCGGCGGCCAGCGCCAGGGGCAGAACGTCGTCCATCTTGTCGACCAGTTCGATGTGAAGGCCGGATTTCACTTCCTCCGGCAGCTCGGCAAGATCCTTCTCGTTCTCCTTCGGCAGGATGACCGCGCGAAATCCGGCGCTCTGGGCGGCGACGAGTTTTTCGTTCAGCCCCCCGATCGGCAGGACGTGGCCGCGCAGCGTGATCTCACCGGTCATCGCGACGTCGCGCCTGAGCGGAACCCCGGTCAGGGCGGAAATCAGCGCCGAAGCGATCGATATCCCGGCAGACGGTCCGTCTTTCGGGATCGCGCCTTCCGGAATGTGAAGGTGAAGGTCCGTTTTCTGATAGAAGTCTTCGTCGAGCCCCAGAACGCGGGCGCGGGAACGGGCATAGGTCAGCGCGGCCTGCGCGGATTCGCGCATCACGTCGCCAAGCGTGCCGGTCAGCAGCAGGCTTCCCTTGCCGGGGACCGTCGCCACTTCGATATGCAGAATTTCGCCGCCGGTCGACGTCCAGGCGAGGCCGTTCGAAACGCCGATGAAGTTTTTCTTCTCGAGACGCTTGGAACTGAACCTCCGCACGCCGAGCATGTCATCCACGTTTCGTCCGTTCACGGAAACGCGCTTCGGCCCGCGGCTTTTCATGAGCTCGCGCGCGGTTTTTCTACAGATGCGCGCCACTTCGCGTTCGAGATTGCGAACGCCCGCCTCGCGCGTGTACCCCTTGATGATCGCGCGGATCGCTTCGTCCGTAACGCGGAGCTGGTTTTTCTTCAGGCCGTGCTCTTCGATCTGATGGGGGAGAAGAAATCCTTTCGCGATCGCCAGTTTCTCCGGCTCGAGATAGCCGGGGAGCCGAATGATTTCCATCCGGTCGAGCAGGGGCGCCGGGATTCCGTGCAGCGTATTCGCCGTCGTCAGGAACATGACGCGCGAGAGGTCGCATTCCACTTCGAGATAATGGTCGCTGAACGTGTGGTTCTGTTCCGGATCGAGTACCTCGAGCAGCGCCGACGCCGGGTCGCCGTGAAAGTCTTTGCTCATCTTGTCGATCTCGTCGAGCAGAAACACCGGGTTCGATGTGCCCGCTTTCTTGAGCGACTGGATCACGCGCCCGGGAAGCGCGCCGATATACGTGCGTCGATGCCCCCGGATCTCGGCTTCGTCCCGCACGCCGCCGAGCGAAACGCGCACGAACTTGCGTGCGAGCGAACGGGCGATCGAACGGCCGAGCGACGTCTTGCCGACACCGGGAGGGCCGACGAAGCAGAGGATCGGTCCGCGCAGTTTCTTCGCGAGCTTCATGACGGCCACGTACTCGATGATGCGCTCTTTGACCTTCTCGAGACCGTAATGATCTTCATCCAGAATCTTCTGCACGTCCTCGATCCGGCGCGTGTCTTCCGTTTCGATTCCCCACGGCAGATCGAGCAGCCAGTCGAGGTAGTTGCGTGCGACCGTGGCTTCGGGGGAGAGAGGAGGCATCTTGCTGAGCTTCTCGACCTCCTTGATCGCCTTCTCCGCGACGTGCTCCGGCATGTTCGAGTCGGCGACGGCGTCGGCCAGATCGTCGAGCTCACCCGTCGACTCGGCCGCGAACCCGAGTTCCTTGCGGATCGCCTTCAGCTGCTCGTTCAGATAGAACTCTTTCTGGTTCTTCTGCACCTGCGAGCGCACTTCGCCTTCGATTCTCTTTTCGATCTGCAGGATTTCGAGTTCGCCCGACAGAATCTGCGAGAGTGTTTCGAACCGATGCTTCGTACTCGGACTCGCGAGCACCTGCTGTTTCACGTCAAGGCCGACGACCAGGTGCGATCCGATCAGATCGGCCAGATGGTCGTGATCCGTAACGTTGTTGACCGAGATCAGGATTTCGTCGGGAATCTTCTTGCTGAGCTTGACGTAATCTTCGAACTGCGACTTGACCGAACGCACCAGCGCCTTCAGCTCCGACGTGGAGCGTGAAATCGAACCGTATCGCACGATCTTGACGGCCGCGAAGCTCTTCTTCTTGCGAAGGCTCTTCAGTTCGACGCGCCCGATCCCTTCGACGAGCACTTTGATCGTGTTGTCGGGGAGGCGGAGGAGCTGAAGAACCCGCGCGACGGTTCCGACCGGATGCAGGTCGCCCATGCCCGGGTCGGACGTCTCCGGCTTCTTCTGGGAAGCGACGACCAGATAGCGGTCGCCGTCGACCGAGGTCGTGAGCGCGGCGACCGACTTCGGCCTGCCGACCAGAAGCGGAATGATCATGTACGGGAACACGACGACGTCCCGGAGGGGCAGTAAAGGCAGCTCCTCCGGGACGCGGATGGTTTCATCTTCGCGACGGATTTCAATCATGGGCATTCTTACGATGCATTCGCGTTCCCACTGTTCTTTTTCTTTTTCTTGGTAGCGCCGTGGCTGAGCAGGGGCGCCTCGCCCCGGTCGACCACGCCGTCGGTAATCACACACTTGCTTACGTCGGTCAGTCCGGGCAGATCGTACATCACGTCAAGCAGCGCTTCTTCCAGAATGGCACGCAGTCCGCGCGCCCCCGTCTTGCGCTTGAGCGCCTTCTTCGCCGCGGCTACCAGCGCCTCTTCCGTGAACTCGAGCTGGATGTTCTCCATCTCGAACAGCACCTGGTACTGGCGGCAGATCGCGTTCTTCGGCTTCGTCAGAATCTGTACGAGCGCATCCGCGTCGAGATCACGCAGCGTGCAGAGATTCGGAAGGCGGCCGATCATCTCCGGAATGAGTCCGTACTTGAGAAGATCTTCCGGCTCCACTCGCATGAGCAGATTGCGCGCGCTCCGTTCGTCTTTCGTAAGCACGTTGGCGTTGAAGCCCATCACCTTGTCGCCGATGCGCTTCTGAATGATCTGGTCGAGACCCTCGAACGCGCCGCCGCAGATGAACAGGATGTTCTTCGTATTGACTTCGATGTACTTCTGCTGCGGATGTTTGCGACCGCCCTGCGGCGGTACGTTGGCCGTCGTTCCTTCGAGAATCTTGAGCAGCGCCTGCTGCACACCCTCCCCGGAAACGTCACGCGTGATCGACGGGTTGTCCGACTTGCGGGCCACCTTGTCGATTTCGTCGATGTACACGATGCCGCGTTCCGCACTCGGCACATCGAAGTCGGCATTCTGCAGAAGCTTGACGAGGATGTTCTCGACGTCCTCGCCGACATAGCCCGCTTCCGTCAGCGTGGTCGCATCGACGATCGCGAACGGTACTTTCAGCACCTTCGCGAGCGTCTGCGCGAGCAGCGTCTTTCCCGTACCCGTCGGTCCGATCAGCAGAATGTTCGACTTTTCGAGTTCGACTTCGTCCGAGCTCGATTCGAAATGAATGCGCTTGTAGTGGTTGTAAACGGCAACCGCGAGCGCCTTCTTCGCTTCGTCCTGACTGATCACATATTCATCGAGGAAACGATGAATGTCCGGCGGCTTCGGAACCTCGGCCTCGGTGTAAACGAGTTCGCGTCCCATCTCTTCGCGCAGGATGTCATTACAAAGCTTGATGCATTCGTTGCAGATATAGACCGACGGACCGGAGATCAGCTTCGTGACCTCTTCCTGACCACGCCCACAGAATGAGCATCGAATGGGGTGGGGGGATCCGATCCGTTTCTTCACGACTTCTCTACCTCCGCGCGGCTTCCCGAAAACCCGCTAATCTCTATGAGCGATCACTTCGTCGACCAGACCGTACTTGAGCGCGTCTTCCGCCGAAAGAAAATTGTCGCGGTCCGTGTCCTTGGCGATCTTCGCGACCGACTGACCCGTGTGATCCGCAAGAATGGTGTTAAGCGTTTCGCGCACCTTCAGCAGTTCGCGCGTATAAATTTCGACTTCCGACGCCTGCCCCTGGCTTCCACCGAGCGGCTGGTGAATCATGACCCGCGCGTTCGGCAGGATGGAGCGTTTGCCCTTCGTGCCGGCCGCGAGAAGAACGGCGCCCATGCTGGCAGCCTGTCCCATGCAGATGGTCATGACGTCCGGCTTGATGTACTGCATCGTGTCGTAAATCGCAAGGCCTGCCGTCACGACGCCGCCGGGCGAATTGATATAAAGGTAAATGTCCCGCTCGGGATCGTCCGCCTCGCAGAACAGAAGCTGCGCGATGGCCAGGTTCGCGACGTTGTCGTCGATCCCCGTCCCGATGAAAATAATACGATCTTTCAATAAGCGCGAGTAAATGTCGTATGCGCGTTCGCCCCGACCACTCTGCTCTACGACCATAGGAACCAGGCCCATTTGGCTACTCCTCATTCACTTTCGAGTGTTCCAAGACCCATTTGTAGACCTTCTCCTCGCGAATCATGCGCCGCGCCTCGTTCCATGCCGTTTCCTCCTCCTGACGCCGTTCTGACGGGTCGGCGGAGCGTTCACGGGGCAGGAAGGCCCGCGCGGCGGACTGGATCTCGCGTTCCGAAGGCTCGAGTTTCTCTCTTTTACTAATTTCGGAAACTATGGCCAGTTTCTGAATAACACGGAGCGATCTTTCTCGCTGTTCTTTCGTTATTCGCTCCCGCTGCTCCTGTGCCTCGGTCCGGTGCTCCTCCGGAATCTCCTCCACAGGGATGAAATCCGGGAGGGAGGACTTCGTGACACGGTCCAGGATGCGCTCCGAGATCTCGATCTTGTTCTCTCCGATGAGTTTCTCGAAGACCTGGGCCCGCAGCGCCTGTCCGACCTCGCTCTCGGCACGGCGTTTCAGCTCGTCCCGCACGAGTTCCGTGAGCGCCTCGGCCGTCGTCTCTTTTCCGACGACCCGCGTCGCGAACGCGTCATCGTAGACCGGCAGCACCCTTTCTCCAATCTCGTGAACTTCGATCCGAAATTCCACCTTTTTCCCGGCCAGCGACTGAATCGCGTGGCCTTCCGGGAAGTCGATCGTGACATTGCGGGTGTCGCCGGGCTCGGCCCCGATCAGTTCCTTTGTCATCGTGAGCGGCACGATGTCGGAGCCGGGGGGGGCGTCGAGCAGCATTTCGACATCGTCGACACGCTTTCCGAACGCGTCTCCGTTCTCGAAGAAGCGCTGGTACGACATCTTGACGCGATCGCCCTTGATCGCGGCGCGCTGCACCGGCGTGTACTCCACGTGATGATGCTTGAGCGCATCGATCTCGCGTTCCACTTCCTCTTCGGGAATCGCCGGCAGTTTGCGCACGAACTCGAAGTCCTGATACTTGTTCATTTCGACGCCGGGCCAGAGATCGACCTTCACTTCGAACTTGATCGGCTCACCCTCGGGCGCGGAAAACGAATCGATCTCGGGGTCGAAGAAGGGCACGACCTTCTGCTCTTCGAGAGACTCCCACGTTGCCTTCGACACGACTTTCTCGAGGGCTTCGGAGCGGACGGCGTCTTTGTACTTCGCTTCCAGAATGTGGCGCGGAGTCTTACCCTTGCGAAATCCCGGGACCGAGATCTTTTTCCCGAGGCGTCCGTACTCCCGCTCCATCTCCTTGTTCAGTTCCTCGAGTGCGACCTCGATGGAAAAGACTTTGTAGCCCGGTTCGGGCTCGGTCATCTCGATCTTCTTGAATTCAGTCACTTTCCTGTGGCTCCTGTTCGTGCGAGAGGGGGGATTCGAACCCCCACGAGTCTCCTCACTGGATCCTAAATCCAGCGCGTCTGCCAGTTCCGCCACTCTCGCTCCCATACATAGTAGAACGGGGATGTGGTATCCCGTTCTTATACCAAGGAGGTCGCGGTACCGTCAAGGAGAGACGCGGTCTAATCGATTGAATCGCAATGTCTTGACTAGCCGTGAGAAAAAGTAACTGCGGGAGGGAGGTCTGTCAAGGCGCGGCGCCTGCAGAGGTTACTGGGCGCCTTTGCCCGTCAGCACGACCCAGACCGTCTTCAGCAGAATCAGCGCCTTGGTGACGAATCCGCGGGTTTCCAGATAGCGAAGGTCGTGGTCGAGCTTCGTGCGGACGTCGTCGAGGGACGTGTCGTACTTATGGTCCACCTGCGCCAGCCCCGTGATCCCCGGCTTGACCCGCAGGCGAAGCGCGTAGTCCGGGATCTTCTCGACCAGGTCGCGCACGAACGTGGGACGCTCGGGACGCGGGCCGACCAGACTCATGTCGCCCTTGAGTACATTGTAGAACTGAGGGGTTTCGTCGATGCGGAGCTTCCGCAGTACTTTGCCGAGCGTCGTGATGCGGGAATCGTTCTTCTTCGCCCACATCGGACCGGCGTGATCTTCCGCGCCGTCGACCATCGTGCGGAACTTGTAGATAATGAACGGGCGCCCCGGAAGGTCGAGCGTGCGCCGATCGTAGACGTCATAGAACTCGTTCGGACGATTCGCCGCGGGAAGGTGGCGCCGGTTCATGCCGATGCGCACCTGGCGATAGATGATCGGTCCGGGCGAGGAGATGCGCACGAGAAGTGCCGTAACGGCATAGAGGGGTAGAAGCGCGATCAGGGCGACCGCGGCGACAGTGCGATCGAAGACGACCTCGAGCAACGACTCGTGCTGAGGGCCGTGATCACGTGGGGCAAGAAGGCCCCGCTGTTCACGAGCTTCTCGCAGATTGATTACGCGGAACGCCGAGCGACTCAAATGCTGCTCTCCCTGGTTACGACGATTCGATTGAGAATCCGGCCTTCTCATCCGACAGACCTTTCGACCCGAGTATCGTCCGATCATGCGCGCGAGTTGCGCACGTTCTTTCGACACAAGTACATAGGACAAGGTCACACCCGTAAATCCAGGGCAGTGAACGACAGGAGAATGCTAGTCTTCTGAACTCGACCTGTCTATAGGGTATCAAATACCCACCAGGCTGGTCAATGCGTTCTTGGGGAGTTAATCAGACTTCTGGCAACGGGTTAGGGCTATTACCTACGGTCCGATCGCAGTTGTGGTAAATGCCTGCACGGCCGAGAAGCCGGTAGCGCCACTCTCGTTGGTCGCCTCGATCTGATAGAAGTAGTTCGTCGCCTCGGTGAGGCCCGTAATGCTGATCGAGTGCGAAACGGCCAGCTGGTTGTCGGAAGCCGTCTGATCCAGGAGCGGCTGGTCCGCGCTGTATTTGATGTCGATCGTCGTCGGCACGTCCGTCGTGAACGTGATGACGGCCACATTGCTGCCGACGGAAACCGCGAGGTTCTGAATATTCGGCAGAGCGGCGTCTCCGAAGACGGCCTGCACGATATTGCTCCGCGTGGAGCGACCCGCGCGATCCGTGACTTCCATGAAGTACTGCACGAAATACGGCGTCGTGGTCAGCTGCGGATAGTGAGTGAAGCTGTTGGCCTGCACGTTGTTGATGATCTGGACCAGCCCGAAGTTATTCGGATTCGGGTTGGTCTGACTCGTCGATCCGAAGAAATAGAGCGCGTATGACGCGAAATCCGGATCCGGGCTCTGCGCCCAGGAGAGACTCACGTTCTGATTCGCCTGATCCACGGACGGGCGGGAAAGGGCAAGGAACGACGGGTCGAGGTCGGTCGCCGTTGCGCTGGCGATCAGCGAGCCCGTCGCGAGTCCGCCTTCGTCCACCACGTAAACTCGATAGTAGTAGATGGTGGCCTGGAGCGCGGTTTCATCGAGGAAACTCCGCGTATCGATCTCGCCGGCGATCACTGCCAGGAGTTCGTCCGTACGGCTCACCGCTTCCGAGGTCGCGCGATACACTTCGTAAGCCGCAAAGTCGTGCACGGTGGCCGGGCTCACGGCGGACCATGTCAGTCGCACCGAAGTGGAGGGGGAGTCGACGGCCGTAACGGCGAAGCTCTCGACGCCGATCGGCGCCAGATTCGCCGTGGTGGCGCTCACTTCGTTCGAGCGGGCGGTCAGCCCTTCCGCGTCCTCGACGAAGACACGATAATAGTAGGTCGTGGCATCCAGCAGATTGAGCGAGTCGACGAACGACGTCACAGACGCGTTGTTCAGGATCGCGATGACCTGATCGTCCGCGTCACCCTCGACGCTCGGCACGTTCCCGCGATAAAGGATGTAGCGGGAGAAATCGAGATCCTCGTTCTGCGACCATTCCAGGGCCACCCAGTTCGTGCCGAGCTCTGTCGGCCCCGAGAGAACGACGGGAGTCGGATCGCCCGAAGGGTTCCCGATGATGGTCAGGCTCGTGGTCGAACGCGCCTCGGCAGCAACGTTCCCCGCGCGATCCGTGAAGTTTCCGCGCACGACGGCTTCGTCCACGACGAGATCGGGCGAAACGACGAACCAGGTTCTGTAGTCGAGGGTCGACGGTGACCAGGGGAGAGGTACGTTCGCGGCGATGCCGTCGATCGTGAAGCTCGCGGTGCCTCCACTTTCTCCGGTCCGCAGAACGACGAGGATCGAATCGCCGGCCGTCAGAACCGCGCCGCCCGAATTTTCCGTAACGGATAGAATGCGCGCCACGCGATCGAGCGTAATGTCGTCCGAGATAACCGGCGATTCCGCGCCGGACACCGTGCGGAACTGCGCGAACACCGAGCGGAGTCCTTCGCTGTCTTCCAGTTCCCAGAGCTCGTCTCCGGCGAATGGGGCGTAGGAAGCTCCGGACAGATCCGCGGAGTGGCCGATTCGCAGGGAAATCACGTCTTCAGGAGTGCTGAAGGAAAGATTTACGATTTGACTGTTCGTATACGAAGCACCGGCATTGATCCGCAGCGTGAAAATACCGGGCGTCACGACAAGCGAACCTGACGGGTTCGAAAGAAGCCCGCCCGCCCCGCGTGAAGTTACGAAATATGTATAGGTTCGGTTCGGAACGAGATTGAGGTCGATGTAGCTCGCCGTGACGGGCTCGCCCACGACGATCGTATCGGGGTTCGCATTATCGAAGCGAAAAACACGATAGCCCGCGATGTCGTCGACCGAGGAAACTTCCCACGTCAGTTCGACGGAGCTTTCGCCGAGCGCGACGACCAGCAGGTCGCTGGGGGTCGGGGGGACGAGAAGGGCGCCGGGGAGTGAGGTCGGTGTCTCGTCGCTGCCGCAGCCGGCGCCGAAAGCGCACGCGAGCGCGACCAGGAAACCCGTCATGATATGAAGTCGAGACATCGGTTCCTCCCTAAAATGCCAGTCGGACCCCGACACCGTTCGTGCCGGTAGGGGTCGTCAGAAAACCGAGTTCCGGGCCCGGATCGCCGGGCGCGGTAGCCGATGGCTCACTCAGAAACACCGCATCCAGAATCGAAGCGGCCCAGATTGCGCCTGTCGCGATCGCCCAGGTGTTACGCCGGTCGTACACTTCGCTCCGTCGATCCGCGGACCGCGACTCTCTGCGGTCGAGATCCGCTGCAAGCTCGGGCGTCAGCAGCGAGGCGTTCTGCAGTTCGTTTCGCTCGCGCTTCAGAATATCGGCCCGATCGCCCTCTTCCTGAAAATCGGCGTGAGAATGCAGTGCCGCCGACCCTGACGCAAGGGCAGCCCCCGCGTACAGAACGGCTCGCAGGTTGCGCCCTGTATACGCCTGCCCCATTCCGGGGAAGAGGGCGGAACGGAGCGCACGCCGAAGAGGCGTCTTTCGATTCATGCCGATCAGAATGACATTGTCGTTTCCGCGGTTCAG
The DNA here is from genome assembly GCA_029262235.1 of Candidatus Eiseniibacteriota bacterium. Lineage (GTDB taxonomy): Bacteria > Orphanbacterota > Orphanbacteria > Orphanbacterales > Orphanbacteraceae > JABDJQ01. Next base: position 975,270 of record JAJCZU010000002.1, read on the forward strand.
ATCGAGGCCGCTGTGAAAGAACACGGCGTCGATCAGATTCGCGGCCCAGAGTCCGCCCGTTACATAGAGAGCAAGGTTGCGATCGCGGCGCGCGGCGTTCGATTCGATCTCGAGCGAGAACACCGTGTCGACGAGAAGGGCGAGATCCTCGTTCGACACTTCGCCCGAAACCGCGGCTTCTTCCAGAACGCCCCGTGCTTCCTGATAGATGTCGTGCTGATCCTGATAGCGCCGGTCGAGAACGAGGCTCGTCACCCCGTATCCGATGCTCGCGCCGCCCCAGATCAGGCCGGCCGTCTTGCGGTGCCCGGAGACCTGTCCGGATCCCGGCACGAGAAGCGACTTGAAGAAACGCTCGACACGAAGCGCGGAAATATCGGGGAGCAGCGTGAGCCGATTGTCCCGTGAGCGGAGTTCGATGGAGCCGACGCGGTCTTCGTATCCGGGGAGTGTGACATGAACCCGATAGCGGCCGTTCAGCCTGCCCGGAAGCGGGACAGGAGTGACGCCGCGCAGGCTCGTGGGACCTTCCAGATCGACGAAGCCGCCCGAAGGATAAGTCCAGACGGAGAGCTCCTGCGCACCGGAAGGAGCGGGAGTCATCATCGAGATCACAAGGATCAGGAACACGAGGCCGAGAGCCCGCGCGTTCGTTCGAATCGAGATAAGACGCATCAGTCCCGCGGTTCCTCCCTGGTGAACTCGAAAGCAGGCCGGAGTATAGGTTCGGGCGAAATCCATGTCAAGGAAACGCCTTCTCTTCATTACATTTCGGCCTTTTCGAGGCGTGCCTTGACCATCAGTCCTTCCGGAGCGACCAGACATCGTCGCGGACCACGACCCTCGGGGCATTGTCGAGGGGGAGCTGTTCGCCGAGCGGTTGAAAGGAACGTCCGCGAACCGTCGCCGCCAGCCGCGATTCCACGTGATCGAGGCCGGAATAATGCCGCCACGCCGAGAGCGGGGGGAGGGGAACCCGCGGCTGCCCGGGATCGATCTCCCAGGGATGAGTATAGAGGTTCAGGAAGCGGTTGGCGCGCCGCAGTCTGGCAAGCCCCCATCGGAACAGTGACCAGGGAAGCAGACGGATATAGCCGCCTCCCGCAATCGGAAACTCGCTTCCCGCGACGCGGACCGTGCTCGCGGGAAACTCCGCCAGCGTCAGATCGCCGAGTTCGAGCACGACCGGTTCCGGCGGAAAGCCCGGAATTCCGTACCGGTCGTGGCGAATGGGGAAGATGCTGGAGTCGTACTCGTAACCGAGCTCCGCCAGAATGCGAAGGGCCCAGAGCGAGCGGGCCGTGATCGAGAATGTCGGTGCGCGATAGCCCCGTACCGCCGCCCCGGATGCATCTTCGACGGCGTGCTTCGATCGCCTGGCGTCCTCTCGAAACTCGTCGGGCGCAAGATCGTAAACGAGACGGTGCATCTGGCTGTGACTGCCCAGCTCGTGCCCGCGCGCCGCGATCCTGCGGAGCAGGGGCCCGTTCCGCTCGGCGAACCACCCGAGCGTGAAGAAAGTAGCCCGCACGCCCCACTCGTCGAAGAGATCGAGCATTCTCTCGACGCACGGTGCCGCCCGCCCCGCCCGCGCGTCCCATTCCGAGACATCGATTCGTCTTTCGAAGATCGTCGCATGAAAGTACTCTTCCACATCCACGGAAAGGGACTCGCGTCCTCGTGTTTCGCCCAAGAAGCACTCCTGATCGCGGGAACGTTTCATCCGGTCCTTGCGGGCCGGCGCGGTCGTGGGTATTCTAGCAACAATTTCCGGGAGGTCTCTTTGTTCCTTCATTCTCTCCGCCGACAGCTTCCGCTCGCGCTGGGCGCATCGCTCATTCTGTTCGCGGGATGCGGCGGCGAGAAGTCCGGAACAGAATCCCCGCCCGCCGGACACGGAGCAGCGGGCGGAACGATGATCATCGGCATGGACGCCGACGCCGACGCCCTTTCCCCTCTCATGAGTTCCTCGTCCTTCGCGAACGACATTTCCGGCCAGATCTTTGCGGGCCTCGCGAAAACGAACCCGGACATGGCAGGCTATTCTCCCTGGCTCGCCGAGTCGTGGGAGTTCTCGAACGATCGAAAAGAACTGACGTTTTTCCTGCGCAAGGACGTCTACTGGCATGACGGCGTGCCGTTCACGGCGGAAGATGTCGCGTTCAGCGTTCCCCTCTACCAGAGTCCCGAAATCGCGTACGGATCGATGCGGTGGCTGCAACACATTACGGAAGTGACTGCCGTCGACTCCTATACGGTCCGCTTCCGCTTCGATGCGGTGTATCCGTATCAGCTCACCGACGCCAACGTGGCCACGCCGCTTCCGAAACACATTCTCGGCGACGTTCCGATCGCCGAGATTCCGACGCACCCGTTTCACCGGAATCCCGTCGGGACGGGCCCGTTCAAGTTCGTGAATTGGGAGCCGCAGCAGTCGATCGAGCTCGAAGCGAACGAGGAGTTCTTTCTCGGTCGCCCGCCGCTCGACCGCGTCGTATTCAAGATCGTGCCGAGCCAGACCAATCTCGTCACGCAGCTCAGGACCGGCGACATCGACTTCTACCCGAAACTGCGGCCGGAAGCATACGAAGAACTGCAGGATGTCGACCGCCTGCGCAAGCTCCAGATTCCGAGTCGCGTTTACTATTATCTGGGCTGGCAGAATGCGAGCCCGTTCTTCAACGATCGCAACGTCCGGCGTGCACTCACGATGGCGATCGACCGCGAGTCGATCGTGAAGAACCTCGTGAAGGGGAGGGGCGAGATCCTGGACACGCCGATCCTTCCGTTCCTGTGGGCTCACGACCCCGACGTACCGGCCATTCCGTACGATCCGGAGCGCGCGAAGAAGCTGCTCTCCGAGGCGGGCTGGGCGGACCATGACGGAGACGGCTGGCTCGACAGGAACGGAACGCCGTTCGAGTTCACGATGAAGACGAACGAGAACAACGATCTTCGCAAGGACATCGTAGTCGTGGTGCAGGAGATGCTGGCGAAGATCGGCATCCGGATGCATCCGGAAACGATGGAGTTCACGGTCTTCATCGCCCAGACGACAGGGAAAGATTTCGAGGCGATGTGCCACGGCTGGAAGCAGGGATCGAAAGTGGACCTCACGAGTATCTGGCATACGCAGTCGATCAACGACCGCTTCAATATGGTGAGCTACTCGAATTCCAGAGTCGACGAACTCATGGACCGGGCCGTAACCGAAATCGACCGCGACAAGGCCACGAAACTGTGGTCGGAAGTGCAGCGGCTGATCGCGGCCGACGCGGCCTACACGTTTCTGTTTACGCTCGACGATCTCTACGCGATCGACGACCGCTTCCAGAACGTCGAACTCACGACCTATTCGTGGACATATAACATGCACGAATGGTCGGTCGATCCCAAGCGGCGCAAGTACTGATCCGCATGCGGGGCGTCCTCCTACGACGACTTCTCGGCACCATTCCACTCCTGTTCGGTATCTCGACGCTCGTCTTCTTCCTTGCGCACGCCGCGCCGGGCGACCCCGCTCTTCTGTTCCTGTCCGACGACAGCGACCCGGTTGTGGCCGCGCATCTTCGCCACAATTTCGGTCTCGACCGTCCGCTGCACGAGCAGTACTTCCGCTGGCTCGCGCGCCTGGCTCACGGCGACTTCGGACACTCGTTCGCACAGAAGAGGCCGGTCTCCGACATCCTGATGGAAGCCGTTCCGAACACGCTCCTGCTGTCCGGCGTATCGCTCGTTCTCCTTTTCGCGGGCGGGATCGGAGTCGGCGTGCTGTCAGCCATTCGCAAGGGGACGTGGCTCGACCGCATCACGACACTGCTCAGCTTCTTTTTCTATTCGATGCCGAGCTTCTGGCTCGCACTCATGCTGCTGCTTCTGTTCTCCTATCATTTCGACTGGCTTCCCGCTTCGCAGATGCACTCTCTTTCCTTTCAATATGAATCATTGAGCTGGTGGGGGAAACTGGGGGACCGCATCGCGCACATCACGCTTCCCGCGCTCGCCCTCTCTCTGGGCACTCTTGCGGGCGTGGCCCGCTACGCGCGTGCCGGCATGCTGGAAGCCATGCAGCAGGACTTCGTGCGCACCGCGCGTGCGAAGGGACTTCCGGAGCGAACGGTGATCTGGAAGCACGCTTTCCGGAACGCGCTGCTCCCGATGATCACCCTGCTCGGCCTCTACATTCCGTTTCTGATCAGCGGCGCCGTGATCGTGGAAACGATCTTCGCCTGGCCCGGCATGGGGCGCGTGGCGATCGCGGCGATCTTCCAGCGTGATTACCCCGTCGTGATGGCGACCACGATTCTCTCGGCGTGTCTCGTGGTTCTAGGGAGCCTCGTTGCCGACGTGCTCTATTCGTGGGCGGATCCCCGCATTCGGGTGCCGTCCGACAGCCGCGTGGCCGGCACTGGGGGGACGCCACGATGACGACACGCCCGCCTGCCATGACCGGAGCCGGTCGTGCCGTGCGATTCGCGATCATGCTGGTTGCCATCGCGATCCTCGCGTCCGGCCGGAGCCGGCTCGCCCCGTGGGCTGGGACTTCGCCTGACCGCTGGATCGCGACGATCTTCGCCTGTCTGCTGCCGCTTCTCGTGGCGATCGAGATGCGCGTGCAGCCGTTCTCACGTTTTTCGTTTCTTCGCGAAACGGCAAGAACCCCGATGGCAAGGGGCGGGATCGGGGCGCTGCTGGGGCTCTACGCCATCGCGATTCTGGCCCCCGTGCTTGCGCCGTATGCTCCGGAGGCGCAGGACCTCGCGAACAAATCGTTTCTCGCCCCCGGACCGGATCACTGGTTCGGCACGGACAAATTCGGGCGCGATCTCTGGAGCCGGGTACTTTACGGTTCGCGCATTTCGCTCTCGATCGGGTTCGTTTCGGTGGCCCTTTCCGTTTCGATCGGAACATTCGTCGGGCTCCTCGCGGGATACTATCGCGGGGCCGTCGACATCGCGTTGATGCGCTTTGCGGATCTCCTTCTCGCGTTCCCGCGTCTCATATTGCTGCTGGCGCTCATCGCGCTTTTCCAGCCGAGCATTTACATGCTCGTTGCGGTGCTCGGCCTGACGGGGTGGATGGGAACGGCGCGCATCATCCGGAGCGAAACGCTTTCGCTGCGCGAACGTGAGTTCGTGCTTGCCGCGCAGGGATTCGGTTTCGGTACCCGCCGGATCCTGGCGCGACACATTCTGCCGAACGTCATGGCCCCGATCGTCGTGGCGGCCACGCTCGGAGTCGGCAATACCATTCTCTTGGAGGCCGCGCTGTCATTTCTGGGGCTCGGCGTGCAGCCCCCGGCGCCCAGCTGGGGCAATCTCGTGCGTGACGGGCAGGATGTACTGATTCAGGCGTGGTGGGTGGCCACGCTCCCGGGACTTGCCATCGTGCTCACGGTGCTCGCATTCAACCTGGTGGGAGACGGGCTCCGGGACGCCATGGACCCGCGCTCGCGTCAGGATCCTCGATCACGCCCCGGATCTCCGATTCGGTAAGTCGGTCGTCACATTGACGTTCCGGCACGTTGCAGGTATGGTACTCATCACCGAATTAGACTGATTCCCGGCCGCTACGGCGGTTCTCATTCATCAGGAGGCGTTTACTCATGATTCGTTTCGCTCGATCGGCGCTTCTGGCGCTCGCGGGCTTCGGATTTCTTTCCGGCTGCGGTGACGACACCAAGACCACGATCCTGAGCGCGCCTGACGGTGACGATCAGCTGGTCCTTACGCTCGCGCGGTTTCCCGATCCCTCTCCCGCGCATTACGCGCTGACCGCGGACGGAACGGAACTCCTTCGCTTTACGGTCGTGAACGGCGCGGCCACGGCGCTCGACGGGACGCCCGTCACGAATATCGAACAGAATGGCGACCTCGGGGGCACTGCCAGCTTCCGCATTTCGGTCGAAACGGATACGGCCGGCTCACCGAACGGACCTGTGATCGCAGCGGGCGGTGCGAGCGGAAACACGGCCATCCTGACGACCGCGAACGCCTCCGCGCTCGGAGTCGATCTCAGCGGCGCGGCAGGAACGGCGCTTCTCGACGCGCCGACGACGGCCGACCCGCACGACTGCCAGCACGGCGTCTGGTTTACCGACGGAGTCGGCAGCAGCTCGCTGACCATGCCTTCGCTTCCGTCAGGCTGGCGTTATGAAGGCTGGGTCATCGACCGCACGACGGGCGCCGCGTACTCGACCGGACGATTCGCCTCGCCCGGCGCGGCCGACGACGATGGCGCAGGCTCCACGGCCGGCGGCGAGGGCACTCCCTACCCGTTCCCGGGACAGGACTTCGCCGTTACGGACGGAGCGATTCCCGTGCTCGACCTCGACAACGGAAACTACGCGAGCGCCCTCACGGTCGAACCGAACCCCGACACGGACCCGGCGCCGTTCCCGTTCAAGATTCTCGAAAAGAACGTCGTCTCCGGTACGGCTCTGTTCACGTTCTCGAAGCTTCCCACGCTCACGACGCTCGGATCGTACGAAGCGTGGGCTTCTTACGATGACGACTCGCTGCTCTCGATCGGGAAGTTCCGGTGGAACGGCACGATCATGACGAATCCGGAAACGGGCCGGACGATTCGCGGCCTGAGCGCGAAATGCAACCTGACTGACGCCGCGCGTATCCTGATTTCCGTCGAGCCTTATCCCGACGGAGATCCCGCTCCGAGCGGATCGTTCCTGCTCGGAGGGGACGTGGCAAACGGAGCCGCCTCTCTCAGCACATCGCATTCGTTCGCGTGGGGAACCACGGTTGTCAAGGACACCGTCTTCTACCGTTTCGACTCGCCGAGCACGAGCATCGACACCGACTACTTCCGCGGGCTCTGGTTCTACAGCGTCCCGACACCGGGCGACACCGTTTCGACCCTCGGGCTTCCCGAAGCCCCCGCGGGCTGGACGTATCAGGCGTGGGTGCAGCGCAGCACCGACGCGACGCCGACATCGATGGGCCGTTTCACCGATCCGCTTGCCGCCGACTCGGACGGCGCCGGTCCCGCTGCGGGCACGGACACGACGGCCGTTCTGCCTCGATTCCCGGGACAGGATTTCCTGAACCCGGTGAAGAACATCTCGGACGGTTTCCATCGCATCTACCTGACGCTCGAACCGCTGAACGATTTCAATCTGGCGGGTGCGTTCTTTCGTATCTATGAAGACGCGAAAATCATTACGGCGACGCAGACCGAACTCCAGGCCATGCCGCATCTGAGGGCGAACTTCCCGACGAGTGCGGCCACGTACGACGCGTCGGCCACGTTCGACTTCGAGGGACTCGGCGGCGCACTCCCGACCGCAACGATCACGTTTGCGGACTGACCCCGGCGCCACGCAGCAATCAATCGCTTCACGACGACGGCGTGCGTTCCTCAACTGAGCGCACGCCGTTTCTTTCGGCCCGTCCGGACCAAGCGCATTACAATTATGAGTGGAAGATAGAGAGGCTAGCGTCGACGACGCGTATGCATGCCCGGCGGATTCACATTGGCGGGCAGGGCGTACTTGAATTCAACTTCGTACGGCTTGAAGGGCACTTTCACTTCATGCTTGTAGTCGATGTAGATCTTGATCCCGTTCTGATTCCAGACACGGATCTCGTCGCTTTCGACCTGCATGTTCTTGTCGGACGCGTATTTCACGATCTCGTTCCGAATGTAGACGTCGGAGCGGCCGCGGTTGTCCTTCAGGATCTCGCGGATCTTCATCGTGAACATCTTGTGGGAGATGTGCGGGGCGACGGAGATGATGCCGACGTGCACGACGGCGGAGATCGCCACAATTTTAAAAGCCGACTTGAGCATATCGATATCCTTCCAACCCAAGGTATCGACAGGCCCAAGCCGGCGCTTGAATGCCGTATCTGATCAATCGCGCTCGATCAGTACTCTACGATCTCCACACGATCCTGGAACTGACCGGCGTTCAACTTGCCCGCGTTATAGTCCGAGATGTCCTGCATCTTCGCGCGAACGACCAGTCGGTGGAAGTCGTTGTCTCCCCACGAAGTACTGCGCGGAGAAGCAAAGATCGTGAAGTACTCGTTCGGTTTCGCCCGGGCGATCGTGTCGCCGTAGTCGCGAATCACCTCAACGAGCTCTTCCTTCACTTTCTTGTATTTCGCGTTATCGTCGAGAACTTTGCGCGATTCTTCCTCGGTTTTCTTTCCTTTCCCACGGCGGATCGTAATGACCTTGTCGCCGTCCTCGTCTTCGTCGGTCATCACGGAGATGTCCCCTTTGAAGATCGAGTGGTTGTCCCACCACCACTCCGAGTCGACGAGGCCGATTTCGATCGAGAAGACCGGTCCGTACCCCTCCAGATAGATGCCGTGGGTCGGATGAGTCGACTGGACGAGCGCGTACTTGCTCTCCACCATCGCTTCATCGATGATCTTCTCCATAATGGAGATCTGCTTCGCGATCTTGCGATCGACGTTCTGCGCTTCTGCAACGGTCACCTGGTTTGCAAGGGCCAGGGCGACACCGATTGCTCCGAAAGTCAGGAACCGGGTCATTTGCTTGGTCATGTGTGCCACCTCCTCGTGGGCGTAGGGCCGTTTCGGCCGTTCAAAGAAGGAGACGAGTCGAAATCGGCCTCTGCTTAAGAAAAATACCACGGAAAGAGAGTCTTGACGCCCCGCTCCATATTAGGATGCTCTACCAGAGACGTGACACCCGACCCGACCGAGAGGACCGGAGCCCTGTTTTTCACCCGCACGATCCGTATCGCCGCCATCGCCTCCTGCCTCGTCTGGGGGGGCGCCGAAGCGGCACCAGAAGCCGCCGGGGCCGGGGAGGAGGCGCAGACCCCGCCGCCGCGCATCGTGTTCGAGACGCCGCAGTCGCCCGCGCACGGCCCCGCCCGCCGCGTGGGCAGGGTCCTCGTCTTCAGAAAAGAAGTATTCAACCCGTCCGTCCCCGGCTTCCGCCGTTTTCCGTTTCCCCTTCTGAATCGTTTTCATGTCGTGACCAGGGAACGAGTGGTGCGGGAGCAGATCCTCGTCAAGCCGGGGAGTACCTACGACCCGGAACTGATCGACGAGACCGAGCGCCTGCTCAGAAACCTGTCGTTCATCGGCGCGGCGAAAGCGGTCGCGGTGCAGGACACGAGCGGCGACATGCTCGTGGTGATCGAGACGCAGGACCTCTGGACCACGTCGCTGGAAGTGGAGCTCGAACGGTTCAAGGGATCGACCGAAGAGGACACGCAGGACGAGAACGCGTTCGAGGTCAGTTTGAGCGAGGCGAACTTTCTGGGCTACGGCAAGCGGATCCGCGCGCGTCTCAAACATGAGGACGGCCGCGATCTCTGGGGAGGGCTGTACTCGGACCCGAGCCTCTTCGACACGCGCTGGACCGCGGAGCTCAGCTACCAGAACCGGAGCCTCGGGGAGGAGTGGCGGGCGGCGGCGGTGCGCCCCTTCTATTCGCTCGACACGCGATGGAGCATGGGGTTGGATTCGAGGTTTCGCTCGGACGATAATATTCAATATGGGAACGGGCGTGAGATCGGATCGTTCTTCGAATCGAATGAAATGCACGCGGCGTTCCTGGGGCGGATGTTCGGAAGGCGATCGAATCAGTTCCTGCTGATGGGGGACGTCACTCACATCCGGCTCGAAGCAACACGAAACGAGGGTTCGGAACCGTTCGAACTGCCGCCCGGTGAGAACGGGCCGCTGTTCCGGCTCGGCGCCCGCTGGGGGAGCTTCCGGTTTCGCGAAGAAACGCATCTCGAGCGATTCGTGCGGATCGAGGATATCGAAGTCGGCCGCTCCATCGCGATCGAGGCCGGACGATACGCAACCAACGATCCGCGCTGGCGCTGGGGGGGCACGACCGCCTGGAGCAAACGGATCGACGCGCGCCGGTTTTTTCTGAGCGCGGTGTCCCTCGCGGGAGAGCGCCAGAACGATCGGTGGCGCGACGGTGAACTCGTGGCGCACATCCAGTACTATGATCGTTTGACGGCGTCGCACACACTGGCGGGGCGTCTGCTCTTCGAACGAGGCTGGAACCGTAAGCCCGGTTTCGAACGGTTCATCGGCGACGGTTCCGGACTGCGGGGCATCGACTCGCGGGAAGTGGCCGGTCAGTCGGTGCTGCTGTTCAATCTCGAGGAGCGCTGGTTCTCGGACCTGCAGCTCTGGACAGTGGCCTTCGGCGGCGCGATATTCTGGGACACCGGATGGGCGTGGGACGAAGATCAGGCGATCCGGTTCGCGGATCTCGAAAGCAGCGTCGGAGCCGGGATCCGGCTCGGCATGACGAAATCGCGCTCGTCACCTGTCATTCGCATCGACGGGGCATGGAACATGGCCCGCGGCGAGTTTCGATTCAGCGTCGGCTCGGGGCATGTATTCTCCGTGCTGAAACCGTACCGCGAGTTCATTTCGCGATTCCCGTAGCACGCGGGAAAAACAAGGACCGATCGTCATGGACTTTCTGATTCCTGTCATGAACATGCTTCTCCCCGGGCTCTACGGGGTCGTGGCGCTCGGCTACGCGACGCTCTTCTTTACGAAAGGGGAGAGCCGGTTCCGCGTCGTGACGGAACTTCTGATGCCCGTGGCGCTGCTCCACTTCGCGTACCTCGTGCTGCGCACGTATCATCTGCAGCATATTCCTCTGCTCTCACGGCCCGAGGCGATGACTTCGATCGCTTTCGCGCTCGTGGCGGTCTACCTCGCCCAGGAGCGGCCGGTGGGTTCGCGCGCGGTGGGCGTTTTCGTCATCGCTCCCGCATTCCTCTTTCAGCTCATCAGCAGCCTCACGATCACGCACGTGAGTCAGGCGGACCGCGTACTCTTCCAGGGCGCGCTCTTCCGATTCCATGTATTTTCGTCCGTTCTCGCCTATGTCGGTTTCGCGCTCGCGGCGTTCTACGCCATTCTGTTCCTGTTTCTGTTTCGCGAGATTCATTCGCGTGACTTCCGGTTCTTCTTTTCACGGCTGCCCGCACTCGAAACTCTTTCGCGCATGAATTACCGGACCGTGGTACTCGCCTTCATTCTATTTACGCTGGGGATCGTGACCGGATCGGTTTGGGCCGCGCGATCCTTTGCGGTCGAAGCGCTGTTCGACCCCCATAATATCGGCTCCGTCCTCGTGTGGCTGCTTTACGCATTCATGATCTTCAGGCTCTGGGGCAAATGGCCGGGGCGGCAGGGGGCGGTGCTTTCGCTCGTGGGCTTCGGAGCGATCGTGCTTCTCTTCACGATCCTGAGTCTTGTCTTTCCGACGTATCACGACTATCAGTAGGTCCCGATGACGAACGAATCGACAACACGAACGCTTCTGATGATCGGCCAGAGTCATCGCACGACACCGATCGCGCTCCGCGAAGAAATCGGGATCCCCGAAGTCGAGGCGGAAAACGCGATCGCGGCGCTCGCGGAAACGACGGGAATCATGGAAGTCGCGGTTCTGTCCACGTGCAATCGCACCGAGATCTATGCGGTCACGAGCACGGACTACGAGGGCGGCGTTGCGATGCTCGAAGAGTATCTCGCCGGGCACTCGGCGCGCGCGCTTCCCGAAATCGCGCCGCATCTGTATCGCTTCGAAGGGGCCGACGCCGCACGCCAGCTCTTTCTCGTCGTGGCCGGCATGGACAGCATGATGGTGGGCGAGTCGCAGATCGTCGGGCAGGTGAAGGACGCGTTTCAACTGGCGGGCGATCGCGGAACGACCGGAACGATATTGAAACGGCTGTTTCATCACGCGCTCGAAGCGGGCAAACGGGTCCGTACCGAAACGACAATTGCGGAGGGCGCGGTATCCGTGGCGTCCGCGGCCGTTTCGGTCGTGCGCCGCGTGTTCGATCGATTCGAGTCGCGCGCCGCGCTCATTATCGGCGCGGGCGAAACGGCCGAGCTTGCCGCGAAGAGCCTCGCGCAGTTCGGATTCGGGTCGATCTGGATCACGAACCGAACGCCGGAACGCGCCCGGGAACTCGCGACGCGTGTCGGTGGCCAGGCCATCCTCTGGGAGGAACTGTCCGCCAGGCTCAGCAAGGCCGACGCGGTGTTCGCCTGCACGGCCGCCACGACACCGCTGATCGACGTCGCCATGATTCGCACCGTGAGGTCCGAGCGCTCCCCCCGCCGGGGCCCGCTGTTTCTCGTCGACCTTGCGGTGCCGCGCAACATCGACCCCGCCGTTCGCGATTCAGACGGCGTCTTCCTGTACGACCTCGACGATCTGCAGTCCATGATCGAGCAGAATCAGGAGCGGCGTTCGCTTGCCGCGCGGCAGGGCGAGACGATTATCGACGAGGAGGCACTGCGCTTCGATCGCTGGCTGCTTTCGCTCGGGGCAGGCGAGTCGATCCGGCTCCTTCGGCACAAGTGGGAGAGAATCCATCACGCCGAACTCGACCGGATCGCTAAAAACCTGAAGCCGGAGGAGAGGGAACGGATGGCGCGCTTCTCACACAACGTGCTGAAAAAGATTCTGCATGGTCCCACCGTGCGCCTTCGCGACGTCGCCGGCATGAAACGAAACGGCGACCCTGATCACGAAAAATCTTTGCGCGAACTGTTCGACCTCGCTTCCGACGAGGATGACTCGTGAGCGCCCTGAAACTCGGCACCCGCGGGAGTCCGCTCGCGCTCTTTCAGGCCAGGCTCGTGCGGGACCGAATCCGCCGGGCGTCCGGTACGGCCCCCGAGATCGTCGTCATTAAAACCGCGGGCGATTCGGATCGAACCACACCGCTCGAGGAACTCGGCGAGGTCGGCATCTTCACGGCCGCGATCGATCGCGCGCTGCTGGCCGGCGACGTCGACATCGCCGTTCACAGCCTGAAGGACGCCCCCTCGTCGTTCGAACGCGGGATCGCGCTCGGCGCGGTTCTCGAGCGCGAGGATCCGCGCGACTCGTTTCTCCCCGCCCGCGAAGGCGAAACATTGCAGACGCTACCGCCGGGCGCCGTAATTGCCACGGGCAGCCTGCGCCGGCGTGCGCTTCTTCTCGAGCGCAGGCCCGACCTCGAAACGGTCGAACTGCGCGGCAACATGGATCGGCGCATCGAGAAACGGAACGATGCCGGGATCGACGGTGTCATCCTGGCCGAAGCCGCCATGGTACGACTCGAACAGACGATTCCGCGCGAAGTCATCGCGATCGACCGCATGCTTCCGGCGTGCTGCCAGGGGATCATCGGGATCACCGTGCGCGAAGGGGAAGAGGCGATTGTGAGCGCCGTCTCCCATGAGCAGACGATGCGACGGGCGCGTGCCGAGCGTGCCTTTCTACGCATGCTTGACGGCGGGTGCCGGGTTCCGCTGGCGGCCCACTCGTATGTCGACGATGCGACCGGCGCCCTGGTCCTCGAAGGACTCGTGGCCGACCGCGACGGGCGAAGCGTGGTACGCCGCTCGGGTCGCACGACCGGAATGCAGAGCGTCGATTCTGACGAAGCGGTGGGGGAGGATGTCGCGCGCACGATTCTGGATGACGAGGAGGGGGCCGCGCTCCTCCGGGCCATGCGCTCGTGACGCGTGACACCGTCATCGTCATCACGCGTCCCGAACACGACGCCGTTCGAACCGCAGCGATTCTCGAAGAGCACGGCTTCCGCTGTCTCGTTCATCCTTTGATTGAAACCCGCACGATCGCGCCGTCCGAGAGTGATCGGCTCGCGCTGCTCGCATGCGACTGGGTGCTCGTAACGAGCCGGAACGCGGCCGCCGCCCTCTCCGCTCTGCTCGCGGCCGGCGCGGACGACGGAGCGTCAGCACCTCCGTTTTCGATCGCGGCGATTCACGAGGGGAGCGCGGCGGCGCTGACCGAAGCCGGGATTCCGCCGGACCTCGTTCTGCACGCGCCGAACGCCGAAGCCGCCGCCCGCGGGCTCGTCCGTGATCTCGGGGGACACGCGCGGCGCGTCGGGTATCCATGCAGCCTGCAGGCGGACGATACGTGGACGAAGAAGGGGACGGGAAACGCCATGGAAATCGTGCGCGTACCGCTCTACAGCACCGAGCCCGTGCGCGCGGCAGACGCGCCCGCTACGCTCGCTTTCTGGCAGGACGAAGCGTTCGATTGCGTCCTCGTGGCGAGCCCGACCGCCGCACGCGCGCTTCATGCGATCCGGCCGCTTCCCGCGTTCGGCAGCCGGATCGCATTCGCCGCAATCGGACGAACGACCGCCGGTTGCCTCCGTGAACTCGGCCGTCCCCCTGCCATCATGCCTTCGGAACCGACGATGCCCGCGCTGGCCGATGCTCTGATACACTGGCGCGACGCAAGGAGAGAATCATGACATTTCCAGTCACGCGAATGAGGCGGCTCCGCGCGACGCCGGGCCTCCGGAAGCTCGTGCGCGAAACCGCACTCAGCCCCGCGAGTTTCATCGAACCTTTCTTCGTAGTGCCGGGCGAAAACCGCACGGAACCCGTAAGCTCGATGCCCGGGGTCGCCCAGCTCTCGATCGATCGCCTGGTCGAAGAGTGCGGCGTATCGTTCGGGATGGGAATCCCGGCGGTGCTGCTGTTCGGTATCCCGGCAACGAAAGACCCGCTCGGCTCCGAGTCGTTCGATGAAAACGGCATCATCGCGCGCGCCGTGGCTGCCGTGAAAAACGCCCATCCGGAGCTCGTCGTGATTACGGACGTCTGCATGTGCGAGTACACGGATCACGGTCACTGCGGTGTCATCCGGGACGGCCGCGTGGACAACGACGCCACACTCGAACTCCTCGCGAGACAGGCGGTCGCACACGCGGGGGCCGGGGCCGATATCGTCGCCCCGTCCGACATGATGGACGGACGCATCGCGGCGATCCGCGCGGCGCTCGACGAAGCGCACCACACGGACATTCCCGTTCTTTCTTACGCCGCCAAGTTCGCCTCGGCGTTTTACGGGCCGTTTCGCGAGGCCGCCGAATCGGCGCCGCAGTTCGGCGACCGGCTGTCGTACCAGATGGATCCCGCGAACGCGCGTGAGGCGCTTCGTGAAGTCGCACTCGACATCGAAGAAGGCGCGGACCTGGTGATGGTGAAACCGGCGCTCTCGTATCTCGACGTCATCAGCGCGGTGCGCGATCGTTTTGACGTGCCCGTCTGGGCGTACAACGTGAGCGGCGAGTTCTCGATGGTTCACGCCGCGGCCGAACGGGGCTGGATCGACGGAGATCGCGTCGCGGCAGAGATGCTGCTTTCGATCCGAAGGGCAGGCGCCGACCGGATCATCACGTATTTCGCGCGCGCCGCATGCGGCTGGTTTTCCTGATCCCCGAACGAGCGTTTTCCTTAAAGAACCGCAGGCATATTCCGATCCTTGGAATGGGCCCTGCAGTCTCTGAAAAGGAAATCTCGTGCCTCACAGTCGCTACCACAGCCGGGGATTCTCGCTCTCCGAAGCGCTCATTCTCGTAGGCATTCTCGGGATCGCCGGTACACTGGTGGCCGTCAATTCGGCCAAGAGCGAAGCGGAAGCCCGGGAACAGGATCTCCACGAACGCAGGGGGCTCATCAGCGAAGCCATCGACTCTTACCGCGCCGACCACGGCTGGTATCCGTGCGATCCAGCCCGCGACTGGAACCGCTCCGCGAATCCTGCCAATCTCGTCCGGCAACTGACGGAGTATACCGACGCGACCGGCCGTCCTTCGGTCGAACGCAATGGATCGGCAAAATTCGGGCCCTATCTCTCTTCACTGCCCGCAGAGCCGGTCTCGGGCCTCGCCAAAGTCACAGTGGACACGAACCGGGAGCGAACCCTGGGGGATCTGGGCGCCGCCACAGCGGGAGGCGAGGGACGCGGCGGATGGCGCTATGAGGTCCGCTCCGGCCATGTCGTGGCCGATCTCGGCCGGTCGTTCCCCGCGAATTACCCCCGCTTCTAGACGCAGTCTGCCGCCTCACCGCTTGACACCGCTACTCTTAAGTCATTATCTTGTCAGGAAGTACCCGTCCCCATTCGTGCACTGTCGAGGTCGAACGGCTTCTATGAAAGTCTCGCGCGATTTTCGCTTTGAAGCGGCGCACAATCTTCCTTCGTACCGGGGGAAACCCGAGCCGCTTCACGGACACAGCTGGAAGCTGCGGGTCACGGTGGAAGCTCCCGTGGGAAAAGAAGGCATGGCGTTCGACTTCGTGGAACTCGGAAACGAGGTCGAATCGAAGGTCGTGTCACGCCTCGACCATGCGTATGTCAACGATGTGGTCGATCCCCCCACAGCGGAAGGGATCGCGATGTGGGCATGGGAGCTCCTTTCGCATCTGCCCCTTGCCGAGATCACGGTCTGGGAGACCGAGAACGCGCGGGTCACGTATGACGGAAACCAATAAGCCTGACCCCGCCGAGGAGAGAAGGGCAATCGTGCGCAAAGAAGTTGTGGCGACGCACCAGCGTATTTACCGGGAGCGCGAGCAGCACCTCTGGGGACATGAACCGCTGACGGCTTCGGGTCGTCGTATTCTCATTCTTCACGACGACGCGTACCTCGGCCGGCCGATCCAGCAGCTGGAAGACATGTTCCGGTCCCGCGGCGACTCCGTCACGGTTCGCTGGGGGCTCGAGGGGCGGGAGAACCCCGATCCGATGATGTACGAGGTCATTGTTCTCGCGCTGAGCGAACCGCCTCCTTCTACCGTGCGGATGGAGCTGCACGCGCTGCTCGATGAAGCCCGCGACTGGCACTGCTCGCTGGCGGGGATCGGGGAAGGCGCGGAACTTTTCCGGGCGATCGGATTTGCGCGAAAAGACAGCGGGGAGGAGGACGTTTCCCAGGTCGGGCTGGATCTCTTTCTCTGTTCGACACAGGACCACGCCGCCGACTGGGTGCGCATGATCCTCGATCGCGTGGATGAACGCCGCATGGATACAATAGAAAAGGAATCAGAAGAATCGCATGAGTCAGGATAAAGTCGCCGCGGGCAACCGCGTGGAAGAACTGGTGCACGAACTTCTCGTCGAACTCGGAGAAGATCCGGAGCGCGACGGACTGAAACGAACGCCCGTGCGGGTCGATCGCTCGCTCCGTTTTCTGACGGAAGGGTACGATCGCAATCCCCGCCAGGTCGTCGGTGACGCCCTCTTCGAAGAGGACTGCGACGAGATGGTCATGGTGCAGGGAATCGACGTCTACAGTCTCTGCGAGCATCACATGCTGCCGTTCTACGGGCAGTGCCATGTAGCGTATATCCCGAACGGCAGGGTTGTCGGCCTTTCGAAGATCCCGCGCGTCGTGAACGTGTTTTCACGGCGTCTGCAGGTACAGGAGCGTCTGACCCGACAGATTGCCGAGTCCCTCGACGAAATCCTGCAGCCCCGGGGCGTCGCGGTCGTGATCGACGCGTATCATCTGTGCATGGCGATGCGCGGCGTCGAAAAGCAAAACGCATTCACTAAAACGAGCGCGCTGCTCGGAGCATTCCGCGAGGATGCCAACACGCGCGCCGAGTTCTTTTCTCTGCTTCGAAAGAACGGATGACATTCATGAAGAAGCCTCTGTCGACAAGCGATGAACGCCGCGACTCTCCGGATATCGCGCGCGCTCTCGACTACTGCGATCACGTTTCCTCACAGCGAAACAACTATCTGAAACGGGTCTCCCAGTTTCTGCCCGATCGCGCGAAGTACCGCCTGTTCTGCACGACGTACGCGGCGATGCGTGTGATCGACGACGCGGTCGACGAGGAGTTTCTGGCCCGCCCCGAGAACGAGCGGGTGGGGAGCCGCGACTCGATGAACGGCCTGATCGACAAATGGCTTCGTCAGGCCGAAGCCGCCGCCGGCGGGGCGTATCGCACCATCAGTTCGTCGTTCGAGCCGTTCGTGTTTGAGGCGCTCAACGTCGTTCTGAAAGGGAGCCAGATCGGTCTCGGCCCGTGGCGCGAACTCGCTACGAGCATGAAACGCGACGTCGCGGAAGAAGCGCTCGACACCTGGAACGACTTTCTCCGCTATTGCGAAGGCGCCTGTGTCGCGCCGGCCGCGATCTTCCTCTATATACTCGGGTGCCGCATGGACGATCAGGAGCGATCGCATCTGGACTGGCCGGAACCGCCCGATTCCTACGCGCGCGACATGGCGATCTTCTGTTATCTGGTGCATATTCTGCGTGACCTGCCCGAGGACGTGCAGAAGAACAGCCAGATCCTGACGATCCCGCTCGAATTCTTCACGCGAACGAGCCTGCGCGCCCATGATTTCGTGGCCGCGATTCGCAAAGGGGAGTGGAAGGCAACGGCACCGCTGCTGCAGATTCTGGTCGGCCGCGCGGAAGAGTACGAGCAGCGGGCCGAGGAGCAGCTCGCGCGTCTCTCGCATATCATGCCGAAGCGCGAGTACAGAATTGTCTGGCTGCTCCACAAACTCTATGTTCGTACGTTCCGTCGCCTGCGGCGGAAATATGAAAAGACGCTCGGGGGTTTTCCACCGGCGGACCTCGAAACTGCATAAGAAAAGACAGGTAAAACCATGGAATCAGGCGCGATACTCGACGACGACTTGAATGAAGAGCCGCAATGTTCAGTCCTTGTCCCGACCGATCGGGACGAGACCTATTCGATTGTTGCCGATCCGGGCAACCTGGCCGGCTGGTGGTCTCGCCCGGGCCGCTCCGTAAGCGGGACAGGAGTGAACAAGGTCCACTTCGACGCGGACCCCGCACTCCATCGCGTGGATCTGCGATGGGGGGAAGATGGTGACTGGCGCCATGTGCGGGTCGCGGTCGACGACGAGGGAACCGGATCACGCGTCACCATGACGGTTCTTCCCGTACCGGGCTGCCCGGCGGTCTGCCTGGAAGAGGAAGCGACCCGTACATCGCAGGACATCGAGCGCTTACGCACGATTCTCCGCTCGCGGTCTCATCTGCTCGGAAGCGACGACTACTGGATCTAGAAGAACCGTGGGCTACTTGCGCGTAACGACGCGCCCTTTGACCCCTTCGACCGCGGCGATCGCGGCTTCCGCAGCCGCATCGATCTCAGCCTCTTCGCCGCTCATCTGAAGACGACCGAAAGCGCCGAAGGGCTGCACGTGATTGAGCGTCACCTGTGCGGCCTTCTCTGCCTCGTTCGCCGCAAGCGTGATATACGCCGCCGGCTCCGTCTCCATGATGAAGAACGACTGGCCCGGTATCAGCAGGGAGCCGAAGCGCGAACGGTTCACCGTCTGCGCATGCATCGGCTCGACGTGACGAATGACCTGGTGCGAGACGATACGGGGTTTGATCCGTCCGTCCTCACTCACTCCCAGATACGCGAGCGCGGCTTCGCCCGCCTGCCGCACTTCGCCCTGATCGGGGTGGTGCAGCTCCAGGAGACCGAACGCCCTCTCCACGACCTGAACCGCGGGCTGCGCGGCCGTCGCCTTCAGACAGACGTCCGAGACGGTATGGATCGGCATGCCCGGGGCGATTTCGATCCAGAGCGAGGCGTCGTCGCGGATCGGGGGGAAGCCCCGGCCCGTGCACCCGGTGAACGCCGCGAGCTGCGGCTGCAGTGAATCGAGGAATACGTATGCTCGAAGATCGATTTCCATGGAAGTCCTCCGTCGGTTGGTTGTACCGAATCGCCCCGGGCGGGTCAAGCACTCACTCCCCCGGGCCGATGAAATAGGGGAAGCCGCTCGAATGGACGCGAGTAAGGAGAGAGAGATGCCCGCAACGGTTCTTGTATTTCACACGGAATCCCGCCTCAGCCCCTGGCTCGAGGCGGTCACGGAGCGATGGACGGTGGCTGTCGCCGACAAGGGCTACGACGCCCTTCGCATGGCGCAGACCGGCCGGCCGCCCGTTGTCCTGACCGACGCGTCGCACGCGGGGATCAATCTGCTGCGCTCGATCGCACTCACCGTTCCCGAGGTCCGGGCCGTCGTCATCACGTCCGACACTCTCGAAGCGCCCCCGCGTAACGTCGCCGTGACCCTGACCGGCGAGGACACCGCCTCGGTCCTGTCCGCCATTTCCTCACTGCTCACGGAAAGCATGCGCCCCGAAAGCGTTTGACCCCTCTCCGAATCGAACGATATTCTCCAACGGCAATAGAAATCAGCCACCACATCATCATGTGAGGAGAGATATGAAGATCACCGTCGTAGGCGCCGGCCACGTGGGTGCCACTACGGCGCAGAGGATCGCCGAGAAGGAGCTCGCCAACCAGGTCGTGCTCGTCGATATCCTCGAGGGGATTCCGCAGGGGAAAGCGCTCGACCAGTGGGAGTCCGCCCCGGTCGAAGGCTTCGACACGCGCGTAATCGGCACGAACGGTTATGAAGAAGCGGCGGGCTCGGACGTCACGGTCATCACGGCCGGGATCGCGCGGAAGCCCGGCATGAGCCGTGACGATCTTCTCGCCACGAACGCCAAAATCGTGAAGACCGTTACCGAGTCCGTTGCGAAGCATTCGCCGAACACGATTCTCGTACTCGTTTCGAATCCTCTCGACGTGATGTGCTACGTCGCGCTCAAGACGAGCGGGTTCGATTCGAAACGCGTCGTCGGAATGGCGGGCATTCTCGATACCGCGCGCTACCGCTCCTTCCTCGCGATGGAACTGAACGTATCCGTTCGCGACATTCAGGCGATCGTGATGGGGGGGCACGGCGACTCGATGGTGCCGCTCCCTCGCTACACGACCGTCGCCGGCGTGCCGCTCGAACAGTGGATGGATCAGGCCACGATCGACCGGATCGTCGACCGCACGCGAAACGGCGGCGCCGAAATCGTGAAGCACCTGAAAACGGGGTCCGCGTACTACGCGCCGTCAGCAGCCGCCACCGAGATGGTCGAAGCGATCGTGCGCGACCATCGTCGTGTTCTTCCCTGCGCTGCCTGGCTCACGGGCGAGTACGGACTCTCCGACGTGTACGTCGGGGTCCCGGTCATCCTGGGCAGGAACGGCGTCGAAAAGGTCGTCGAAATCTCGCTTTCGGGCGACGAGAAAGCGGCACTCAAAGAATCGGCCGATCATGTGAAGGGTACGATGGAGAAGCTTTCGCTCTAAAGCGACAGGGCACGGTCTCTCGATCTGCGGACATCGCGAACAAAACCGAAAGAGCGGGACCTCAATGAAGAAGTCCCGCTCTTTTTTCGGATCCATAACCGGCTCACACGTCTGAAGGCTCGAAGACCCGACAGACGGCAAGCCCTGGAGGGCAGACGGACTATTCGTCCGACGCGGGAATCAAACTGTTTCGCAGCATGCTGAAATCGATATCGTCCGTAAACTGACCCGCGATGACGCGCACTTCGTCAAAGGAGAGAAAGATCGTCTGGTCGCCGTAATGGCCGATCAGGTCGACACCCTTCGTCCCCCACACGTTCCCGTCGTCATCGCCGTCTTTCATCGCGAGAATGTGATAGAGACCGGGCTTCAGATTCGGGATCACGTAGTCGCCGTCCTCGTCCGTAACCCAGCCCATCGAAATCAGGACGCCATCCTCGAACAAACCGTTGCTGGACACGTTCCGATTCGCGTCGATGATAAACAGGATCGTTCCGCGAGGCGAGACGGTACTGGCGGTCATGATGTTGCCGCGAATGCCGCCGCCGGGAAAGTTTTCCATCGCCGTGAACGAGGCGATTGCAGGGTCGCCCATTGCGGTGCCGTCGTCACCGACCGCGCCGAGCACGATCAACTGATAGACCCGGTCGCTTTCGAGAGACACCGTGCGCGACCACGTTTTTCCGTCCGCGCTCTTCTCGAGCCAGTCGATTCCGTCCGATCCCAGCCCCCAGCCACCGGGCCACAGGATCGCGAAGACTTCCGCTACAGGACGATCGAACTCGATCGACACCGTGACTACGTTTTCCACGCCGGTCGTCTGCGCAGTGGGAGACATGCTCACGATCTTGATTTCGTCGCGCGTATTCGAGCCGTTGGGATCAGTCGGATTGTCCCCGCCCCCGCCGCACCCGACGAAAATCGCCAGCGTCGTCAGCAGAAACAGATAGCCGATCAAGGTCAGCAGGGGGGCTTTCGTTACATTCATGGAAGACGCTTTCGTAGTAGCTGCGTTCATCGTCGATTGCTCCTCGGTTGGGCAGTTTGCAAATGAAGTCAGCCGGATCGGGTCCGGGAATCATCTGCCATACCCAAGAAGACGCTGCCGCATTCGAAAAGGTTTGAAAAAAAATGATCGAGACCGAAAAAAAATCAGTGAATGCGGTTCGTCGTGAACTTGCAGAGATTCCAGAGCGCGAACCGATGCGGGGATTCAGGCAGCTTTTCGAGGATGGCCAGGGCGCGTTCCACATGGTCGCCGGCCACGGCCAGTGCGTCGCGGATCGCGTCCGAACCGACGACCAGCGCACCGAGCTTGCGGGCGGATTCCTCCCTCGCTTCTCCGACAGACGCGAGCAGAGAAACGTAGCGCTCCTTGATGCTCTCGTCTTGGTTCATCGCGAAGATCAGGGGGAGAGTCGTTTTTCCCTCCATGAGATCGTTCAGATTTCCTTTGCCCATGGCAAGCGAGGCGCCCGCGTAGTCGAGCACGTCGTCCGTAATCTGGAACGCCGTTCCGAAGTGGTAGCCGAAACGGGCAAGATCCTCGACCTGCTCTTCCGAGTGTCCCGCGATCATGCCGCCCGAGCGACAGCACCACGAGAAAAGAGACGCGGTCTTGTAACGCACGATCGTCAGGTACTCGTCTTCGGAGAGAATAGGGGCTCCCTGGTGCTCGAGCTGCAGCAGCTCGCCCTGCACGAGGTCTTCGACCGTGCGTCCGAGGTGGAGCGCGATCTCGTAGAGGCCGTGCTCCATCATCACGGTGAACGCGCGCGCGAACACGAAGTCGCCGACGAGAACCACGCTCTGGTTGCCCCAGATCTTGTGCGCGGCGCGGCGCCCGCGGCGAACCGCCCCTTCATCGATCACGTCGTCGTGAAACAGAGTGGCGGAATGAATCATCTCGCTGACGGCCGCGATCAGAATGTGGTCGTCGCCCTGGTAGCCGGAGGCGCCGGCGGCGAGGCAGTGAACGAGGGGGCGAATCCGTTTGCCCCCCGCGTCGATCAGATGCTGCACGACTTCGGGTGCGATCGAACGCTGCGACTGTACGAGCCCGAGGAGCTTCGCTTCCACGCGCCGGTAGTCGTCATCGACGACTTCGAACAGGCCGCGGGCGATCAGATCGTCCAGCGAACGCGGTTCGGTCACATCTCCGTCTGTGAGTTGACTTCGATTCATGGCGTACGGATTCCTCGTTTCTCATTGCCCGCTCGTACTTTACAGATTGTCCTCATTTCGTCGAATCGGCACAAGGGGAAATTCCGGAGTCTTGCGACGAGGAAGAATTCTGTGGCATCATCATTCCATGCAGGCGTGCCAATATCAAGACCCTCGCAATCGCTTTCGCTGCTCCGAGCCCTCGAACGGAGATTCGGCGTGGTGCTTCTGGCACGACCCCGACCAGCCGAAGACGCGCCATGACCTCGTGGATGCCGTTGCGCGCAGGAAGAACCTCACGGGTGCCTACCTCGAAGGCATGGACCTGTCCGAGATCGATCTGCAGAACGCCTGCATGTACGGCGCGGTGCTCCGGTTCGCGAATCTCGAAGGCGCGAACCTGAATCGAATCGATCTGCGCTATTCGGATCTTTCGGGGACGAATCTCGATCGCACGGAACTGCAGGACGCGCTGCTCGAAGGGGCGAATCTTTCGGGCGCCTCGCTCCGAAAGAGCATTCTGCGCTATGCGAATCTGAAAGCCGCGAACCTGCAGGGAACGAACCTCGTCGAAGCCGACCTTCTGAACGCCCATCTGATCCAGGCGAATCTTGCCGGCACGAACCTCTGGCTGGCGAAGGGGGCGATGGCAAACTTCTGGAAGGCGAACCTTTCGCATTCGAACCTGGAACAGACCGATCTCGTGGGCGCGAATCTGTCGAGCGCCAATTTCGAGAACGCGTCTCTCCGCGAGATCAAGCTCGACCGCGCCACGAACCTCGTCGATCTCAGGTACAACGTAAAGACGAAATTTTCGCAGATCGACACGAGCGCGATCGACGGCGGCCTGTTTCCGGCTCTCGTTCGTGACATTCAGGACTATCAGTTCCTGAACGAGTTTCACGGAAAGTACCCGTTTCTATACTGGACATGGAAGCTGACGTCCGACTGCGGCCGCTCGCTGCTGCGGTGGGTTTCGCTCTACGCGGTCATGGCCGCGATCTTCGGCACTCTGCGACTCCTTGCGCCCGGAGCGATCGTCGTCGAGGGGGTGCAGACGTGGGGCCAGCCGTACTACGAAACGCTCATGCACCTGCTCAGCATCGGATGGAAGGGCGGGACCCCGGCGACGGGATGGGGCCAGGTTCTTCTGCTGGCCGAAACGCTCTTTTCGTACGTTCTGTTCGGCGGGCTGCTCGCGCTGCTCTTCCACAAAATGGCGCGCCGTTCCTGAACGCACCTCGGCGCCGTCTTTGATCGGCACGAACTGCAAGGGGAAAATGAGACGGGATCAGGCGGCCGGGTCGACCAGAAGCTCGGGCCGGTTCGACGCGATCCCGTGCACACCCATTTCGAGAATGCGCTCGATCGCCTTCGGATCATCCACCGTGTACGCGAAGACCTGCTTGCCGAGCGCTTCCATGCGGCGCACGAGATTCGGAGTCAGGAGGCGGTAGTAGACCATGATCGCGTCGGTCTCGGTGTGGCGCACCTTGCGGGTGGCCCAGAACGGGAGAATCGAACGGAGCAGCCAGAGAAACGGGCGATGCAGCAGGCTGCCGTCACGGCAGCGGCCGACGCCGAAACGTTCCTTCGGCACGGAAAGCCCGGTGCGAATCGCCGGGTCGAGTTCCTTGATACGCTTCAGGCTCCGCGCGAAGTAGGAGCTCACGAGCACCTGATGCGCCACGCCTTTTCCGCGAAGCACGTCGACGAGATGCTCTTCGCCGCCCGGCTCCTTGAGATCGATATTCATGTGCGCGCGTCCCTTGACGGCGTCGATCGCTTCCTGGAGCAGCGGAATCCGAAGACCGGGCCCCACGAGATGCGAACGCACTTCGTCGAGCCGTTTGTCGCGCAGGCGCTTCGAGAAGAACGGGATCCTGCGGAGGGAGGGGTTATGAAAGAGAACGAAGTGATTGTCGAGCGTACGACGAATATCGAACTCGACCATGTCGACTCCGATTTCAACCGCCTTATGAATCGACTGCAGGGTGTTCTCCCAGAAATGGAAGGGGGCACCCCGGTGTCCGATGCGAATCGGCTTCTTCTCAGTCATGAAATCCTCCATGCCCTAAGATCGGTCGCAATCGAGCCGACCGTGAGCATTGGAACGAAGACTAGCGAGCGGCCGGGGGAGTGTCAACGGCAATCGCATCTGTCGTCAGTCCCTGCGTGGGCTTGTTTGACAAAATAGGATCGTGTTAGCTTCGGCGCCAGCCCGTAATGAGGAGAGTGTTTTGCACAGATTGATCCGAAACTGCGAAACGGTGGCCATTCTTGATGACGATTGCCGCGATCTCCCGGGAGGGTGGATCGAGACCCGCGGCGGAGTGATCGAGGGAGTCGGTGCCGCCGGCAGCGAGCCGAAAGGGCCCTTCGACGAGACGATCGACGCCGCGGGGCTCGTGGTGACGCCCGGGCTCGTGAACACGCACCACCACTTCTTTCAGACGCTCACGCGCGCCACTCCGGCCGCCGCGAACGCCGAGCTCTTTCAGTGGCTCGTGACGCACTACCCCATCTGGTCGCGGATCGACCGGGACGCCATGTCCGCCGCAGCAACCGTGGCTCTCGGCGAAATGATGCTCTCGGGCTGCACGCTCTCTTCGGACCATCACTATCTGTTCTCGAAGAATCTGACCGACCCGATCGACGCCGCCATCGAGTCCGCGACCGCGCTCGGCGTGCGCTTCACGGCCACGCGGGGGAGCATGACGCTCTCGGAAAAGGACGGCGGGCTTCCGCCCGACTCGGTCGTGCAGGACGAGAAAACCGTGCTTAAAGATTCCGCGCGCACGATCGAGCAGTATCATGACACGAGTGAAGGGGCGATGATCCAGGTGGCCCTCGCCCCGTGCTCGCCGTTCACGGTCACCCAGGATCTGATGCGGGAGACCGCGAAGATGGCGCGCGCCTACAAAGTACGCATGCACACGCACCTCGCCGAGACCCTCGACGAGGACGAGTACTGCCTCGCGCACTTCAAAGTTCGACCCCTTCAGTATCTCGAGGACGTCGAGTGGCTCGGCAGCGACGCCTGGCTCGCGCACGGCGTGCACTTCAAGCCCGACGAACAGAAGAAGCTCGGGGCCTGCCGCTGCGGCATCGCCCACTGTCCCACTTCGAACATGCGGCTCGCGTCGGGGATCGCGCCCACGCTCGACTACCGCGCGAACGGGATTCCGCTCGGGCTCGGCGTCGACGGCTCGGCGTCGAACGACGCGTCCTCGCTCTCGGCGGAAGCGCGGCAGGCGCTCCTGCTCGGCCGCATCAAGTACGGCGCGGCCGCGCTCACGATCGAAGAGGTGCTCCGCTGGGCGACCCGCGGGGGCGCCGAGATCCTCGGCCGTCCCGAAGTGGGCCGCATCGCGAAGGGACTGCGGGCCGACCTCGCGTTCTTCCCGCTCGACGACATCGCGTTCTCGGGCGCTGTCGATCCTCTCGCCGCGATCGTGCTCTGCGGGCCGGTGCGCGTTCAGAAACTGCTGATCGAAGGACGCTGGGTCATCGACGAAGGCCGCCTGCTGCCTATCGACCTGCGCACGACTCTCGCCGCCCACCGCGCCGCGTCGAAACGGATCGTGAATGGCTGACCCCGCGCGGATTCCCTGGGGCATCTTCTTTGCATTCCCGCTCGCGCTCCTGCCCGCCTTTCCGCTCGCGTTCCTGATCGTGCTGTTTCTCGCGCTGGCGCCCGCGACCGCGGCCGCGCATCCGATGGGCAGCTTCTCCGTCAACCACTACACGAAGCTCACGCTGACTCCCGATTCGATCTACGTGCGCCATCTGCTCGACCTCGCGGAAGTCCCTTCGTTCCCCGTGCTTCAGGCGCTCGACAGAAACGCCGACGGGCTCATCGAAGCACACGAGAAAGATGCCTATCTCGATTCGTTCTTCGCGGCGAACGACACGCTGTATACCTGCGACCTCAATCGATTCCCCGTGCCGCTGGAGCGGACGTTCGCCAATGTGCTCGTGCGCGAGGGCGAAGGGGGGCTGCAGCAGGTCGTGATCGGGGTCGATCGGGCGGGTCGCATTCCGCAGAAATCGCGCGGCGCCCTGATTCTCGGGCACTATCGCGACGCGAGCTTTCCCAGTCGTGTGGGGTGGAAGGAGATCGCGATCGAAACGCGGGGTGTGACGCTCGTCCGCTCCACGGTGGACCCCGGCGACCCGACCGACGGCCTGACGAAGTACCCGGAGGATTTCGGGCGGGTGCCGCCGCAGGAGTCGGAAGTGCGGTTTTCATTCGGATCGGGGGACCTTCCCGCGGGGGAGGGGGCGGACAGATTCCCCGTGCCTGAAGCCGCCTCGTCCCGGCCCGCGGGACGCATCGCCTGGATCGCGATCGCCCTGGCCGTGGCCGCTGCGGCGTTCCTGGCAGGGCGGGGAGGGCGTCCCGGGAAGTCTTCGTAAAGATGGCGCCAAGGCCCTGAATTGGGGGCTTTTTCCTTGAAAACGCGTTCTTTCCGTGATACTGTAGGCCTGTAATAAAAACGTTTTTAGGGAGCCTGTGACGTATGTATTGTGCGCGAGGGGTCCCTGTAAGTGTTTGGAGGGCGGCCTGTTCCGACACCCCTGTTTGTCGGCGGGCACAAAGAACGTGAAGGAGGAGGAGACGGCCGAGCCGGTCGATCTTCCCCGAGGTCCAAAACCAAGGAGAGATGCGGAACATGAAAAAAGCTATCGTATGCGGTATCGCCGCACTGGCGCTCGGAACGACGGCGCAGGCGCAGGTGATCAACGAGCTGTTCATCAGCCACACGGGAGTCGATGATCGTGAATTCATCGAAATCTGCGCGCAGCCGAACGAAGACCTGAGCGGTCTGACGTTTCTCGTTCTCGAAGGCGATGCCTCGAGCAACAGAGGCGCCATCGACCGCGCCTGGACGCTCGGTACCGCCGGACCGGACGGCTACTACGTGCTCGGTGACGACGCCGTGCCGAATATCGACCAGTCCATCGGAGTTTCCGACCGTCTCGAAAACGGTTCGGGAACGTTCATCCTCGTTTCGGGCTTCACGGGCTCCGAAGGCGATGACATCGACACGAACGACGACGGCGTCGCGGATGTTGGAGTCGGCACGATCATCGACATCATCGGACGTGACGACGGTGGCGCAGGCGATGCGGTGTACTACGGCGCGCCCATCATGGTGAGCGATGGCAGCTTCACGGCCGCCGGCGTTGCGCGCTGCGAAGACTGCACTGGTACGCTCGATCAGCTGATGTGCTTCGGAGTCGACAACTGCGATCTCGGCACGGACGGCTACGCGAACATCACGCCCGGCGCCGACAACGACTGTGGCGGCACGACCGGTACGGAAGAAGCCTCCTGGGGCGAAGTGAAATCGCTGTTCCGGTAGGTAGATCCGATTTCGATTGGATTCAAAAGGGCCTCCTTCGGGAGGCCCTTTTTTTATGCCCCCCGCGCACCGCGCTTTGACACACCCCCCATGCAACGATTAGAGTCCCGGCCATGAATACTGTCGAACGACAGCCGCTCTCTCTCCGCACGCCCGGGCGCCGCGAGAACCTGTTCATGGTTCTCACGGGAATCTTTCTCGGCTCGCTGATCATCGCCAACGTTTTAGTGTTCAAGCTCTGGTCGTTCTTCGGGATCGTTCTGATCGCGGGAATCATTCCCTACCCGGTTACGTTTCTCGCCACGGATCTCCTGAGCGAAATCTACGGCCGCAAATGGGCGAGCCGCGTCGTATGGGCGGGTTTCGTCGCAAGCCTGTGGGTCCTTACGGTCATAGTAATCGCGGGGCAGGTGCCGGCCATCCCTGTCGGCGATCGTTCGGTCGAGCAGACGAACGCGATTTATCAGACGGTATTCGGCGCCAGCGTCCGCGCGATCGCCGCGTCGATGATCGCGTATCTGGTCGCGCAACTGATCGACGTTCACCTGTTCCATTTCTGGAGACGGCTCACGAATGGAAAGCACCTCTGGCTTCGAAACAACGGCTCGACGATCATCAGCCAGCTCGTCGATACCGTGCTGGTGGTTTCGATTCTGTTCGCCGGGCAGATGCCGTTCGAACAGCTTCTGACCCTGATCGGGGCTTCCTATCTGTTCAAGCTGCTGATCGCCCTGATCGACACGCCGCTTTTCTATCTGGGAGTCGCTCTCTGCAGGCGGTACGGGATCGAACCCGCTCCGATCGACGAATGAGTGGTCAGTCGGAAGGCGGACCGTGGGAGCAGGCGAGAATGGGAGGCATGGCTCGGGGCGGACGGATGACGCCGGTTACGACCACACGATCGGCGTCGTGCTCGACGGACCGGACCTGGTAGCGGACATCGTCCAGATCTTCGTCACGGCCGA
This sequence comes from Candidatus Eiseniibacteriota bacterium, assembly GCA_029262235.1. Taxonomy (GTDB): domain Bacteria; phylum Orphanbacterota; class Orphanbacteria; order Orphanbacterales; family Orphanbacteraceae; genus JABDJQ01. The sequence goes on from JAJCZU010000002.1 coordinate 1,004,733, forward strand.
GGTAGCGGCGCGTCAGCGAAACAAGGGCATCCCACTCGAGAAAGAGCAGGAACTGCTCGTCTTCGTCGGCCTCGGGACGGGCATCCAGAATCGACTCGAGGGGGAGAGAGACGAGGCCGTCGATGGGCCGGCCCGCGACCAGAGGCAGGATTCCCGTCTCCGGCCCGATCGGCTTGCTGCAGGTCATCTTGGAGAAGACGAATCCGGCCAGGCGGTCTTCGCCGTCGATTTCAAGCCGAACCTGGGAGGAACTGTCTTCGCAGGGCATGAAAAAATGAACCTTTCACCGGGGGGAGGTAGAATCCCCGTCTGTATACGAAGTATACGAAATACCAATCGATCTTGGAAATCTGAACGCCAAACCGCTTGACAATCCGGCCTCCAATCCAATATACTGCAAACACTTGCTGAGGTACACTCTGATTGCAGCGAAGAAGAATTCACTAGGGGGGCCGGCTAAACGTCGGCGAGGGGTGAGCTTATGAAGTCTATGATATGGGGGGCCGTGATTGCGGCCTGTCTTACGATTTCCGTCAACGCATCGGCTGATGTGATTGAAGTTGCGCAAGATGGACTTCTGTTTATTCCGAGCGAAGTCATCATCCAGCAGGGCGATACCGTCCGCTGGATCTGGGGCAACGGCGCGCACACGGTTACAAGCGGCGCGGGACTCTTCGATCCGAACATGGCTTCGCTTTTCGATTTCCCCCTCGATGCGGTGAATACGACCGCCGAATATACGTACGACGGTCCGCCCGGAGAGTATCCTTACTTCTGCATTCCGCACTTTTTCCTCGGGATGACGGGGAATGTGACAGTGCTTCCGGCGGAAACGACAGGCACGGAAGAGGCGACCTGGTCTCAGGTAAAAGCGCTCTTCCAATAGGGCTCAGGCTCAACCCCGATCCAGACCCGCCGATCCTGAAGTAATGAAGGATCGGGGGACGTTGGATTCGTAAGGTTGGGGAGAACAACATGAAACGCGCTCTTTTCATTACAACGCTTTTCCTTGCCGCCGGATGGATTCACTCCGCGCACGCTGACACGCTTACGGTCACGGTACAGAGCTTCAACTTCGCCCCGAACTCCGTTGTGATTCAACTCGGCGACACCGTGCACTGGAAATGGGTGAACGGCAGCCACACGGTCACGAGCGGGACGGGGCCGGGCGATGCGAACGTGGGGGCCCAGTTCGACTCTCCGGTATCGGTCGGCGCCCAGAACTTCTACTACACGTTCACCGACACGTCCGGCGTGTATCCCTACCACTGCACTCCGCACTCGTTTCTCGGCATGACCGGCAGTGTCACGGTCGAAGAACCGATTACAGTCGGTACTCCCCCTTATGATCCGTTCAAGTCGTGGAGCGAGCTGAAACAGCTCTTCCAGTAATCGCATTTCCGCATCCTCTTTTGTCCACGCCCGATTGACCGCCGGAGGCGGAACCGCTACTCTGCGTCCATGAGTGAACCGATCCGCTTTGTCGACATCATCGAGAAGAAAAAACAGGGCTCCCGTCTGACCGAAAGCGAAATCCGCTACTGGATTCGCGGCGTCACCGACAAGAGCATTCCCGACTACCAGACCGCCGCGCTTCTGATGGCGATCCGCTTTCAGAAACTCGCGAACGACGAAATCGTTCTGCTTACGCAGTCGATGCAGGACTCGGGGATTACGCTCGATCTATCGTCGCTCGACGGCCCGACTGCCGACAAGCACTCGACCGGCGGCGTCGGCGATAAACTCTCGTTTCTCGTCGGGCCGCTGGCCGCCGCGTGCGGCGTACCCGTACCGATGCTTTCGGGACGCGGCCTCGGTCATACTGGAGGGACACTCGACAAGCTCGAGTCGATCCCCGGCTACCGCACGGATCTGTCGTCCGAGCGCTTTCTCGCGATCGTGCGCGAGGTGGGCATTTCGATCATCGGGCAGACCGGGGAACTCGCGCCCGCCGACAAAACCTTGTACGCCCTGCGCGACGTAACGGCGACCGTCGATTCGATCCCCCTGATCGTATCGAGCATCCTTTCGAAAAAGCTGGCCGCCGGGCCCGATGCCCTCGTCTTCGACGTGAAAACGGGAGACGGCGCGTTTCTTCCGGATCGGGAAGCCGGCCGCGAACTCGCAAAGCGACTTGTGGAAGTCTCCGCGAAGGCGGGCAAGCGATCCGCAGCCTTGATTACGGACATGAACGTACCGCTCGGCGCCATGGTCGGAAACGCGCTCGAGATCGCTGAATCCGCGCGGGTCTTGCGGGGAGAGCCCGGGGGCGATATGCTCGACGCCTCTTTCGGTCTCGCCGAGCAGACACTGCTTCTAACGGATCGGGCGAAAGACGCCGCCGACGCCGCACGCCAGGTGCGGGACGCGCTCGACTCCGGCCGGGCACTAGAGGTATTCGGGCGCATGATCGAGGCGCACGGAGGGGATCCCGCGGTTCTCGAAGACGAGTCGAAACTGCCGCAGGCCCGCTGCCGGCGCGTGGTAAAAGCAACAAAGGCAGGCACCGTAACGAAACTCCCCGCACGCGCTATCGGGCTTCTCAGCATGCGCCTCGGAGCGGGACGTGAAACAGTCGACGATCGCGTCGATCCCGGCGCGGGAATCGAGCTTCGCAAGAAGCCCGGTGATGCCGTCTCGAAAGGGGAAGATCTGGCCGTTCTCTACGCGGAGAATGAAGACCGGCTCGATCGCGGTGAGCGCGACATCCTTTCGATCTATACAATTGAGGACAAGAGTTTCAAGCGGGGGCCGTCCGTGCTCGAAACGGTATTGTCGGAAACGGGGACGGAGTGACGACTTCCATGCAGGCCCGGATCGAGACCCTGATCACCGAAGAGGAACTGCAGACCAAGGTGCAGGAACTCGGCAGGCAGATCGCCGAGGATTACCAGGACAAGGATCTCTTCGTCATTGCCGTGCTGCGCGGCGCGATCTTCTTCGCGTGCGACCTGGTCCGTCACATCGATCTGCCGCTCGTTCTCGACTTCGTGCAGATCTCGAGCTACGGAGAGGGGACTACATCTTCAGGCCGCGCGAAGATCACGCGCGAACTCGACCTTTCAATCGAAGGGAAAGACGTTCTCGTTGTCGAAGACATCGCAGACACCCGGCATACGCTTTCGAACCTCATGAGCTTTCTCGATACGAAGAAGCCGCGCAGCGTCAAGCTGTGCGCCCTGCTGAACAAGGAGTCGCGTAAAGAGGTCGAAGTCCCGCTCGACTACGTCGGATTCGAAATCGAAAACCTGTTCGTGGTCGGTTACGGTCTCGACTATGCGCAGCACTATCGGAACCTTCCGTTCGTGGGTGTGATCCGCGACGACCACGGGGAGATCCTGCAATGAACCGAACGAGCGAAGCGATCGTCGACGAAGTACTCGCACGACTCGGACACATGGGCACGGCCCCCAACCTGGACGGGCGTTCGTGTGCCACCTGCATGTCGCGCGGGCAGTGCGCCGCGATCTGCCCGAAGACGACCATTGCCGTCGTCCAGGCAGGCGCCAACCGAATCGGAAACGCGCCGGGGGAGACTACGGAGACGACCCAGGATTTCGCTCCCCTCATCGATCACACGATTCTGAAACCGGACGCGCCCCGCCAGTCTGTCGAAAAGCTGCTCACCGAAGCGCGCGATCATGTATTCGCTTCCGTCTGCGTAAATCCGCACTGGGTTCCGCTCGCGGCCGAGTTTCTTCGAGGGTCCAAAGTCAAGGTGTGCACGGTAGTCGGGTTTCCGCTCGGAGCGAACCGGACCGAGACGAAAGCCTTCGAAGCGCGCCGGGCGTGTTACGACGGCGCGGAAGAAATCGACATGGTGATGAATGTCGGGGCGCTCAAGTCCGGTGACCTCGCCACGGTGGAGAAGGACATCCGTGCGGTCGTCGAATCGGTCGGTCCGCGCGCGATCGTCAAAGTGATTCTGGAGACCGCCTATCTCACCACCGAAGAGAAGGTGGAAGCGTGCCTCGCCGCGAAACGCGCGGGCGCACATTACGTGAAAACGTCGACCGGATTCGCGCCTTCTGGCGCCACCGCCGAAGACATCCGTCTGATGCGGAGCACCGTCGGCGATCGCATGGGCGTCAAGGCCTCCGGCGGCATCAAGAATCGCGAAGACGCCGAGGAAATGGTACGCGCCGGCGCGAGTCGGATCGGGGCCAGCGCTTCAGTTGCCATACTTTCGGGAGGTTCGCAATGAAGCCCCGCTTCCTGATCCTGCTTCCGGTCCTGCTCGTTCTCGCGCTCACGGGATGCGGCGACGACGAAAACCCGCTCACGACTCACGAGACGTTCACGGGACGCTGGATTACCGACACCGGACTCGGCATCACCTTCTTCTGGGAGTTCGCCGAAACCGATGACAGCGTGAAGGGCAACCTCTACCAGGAACTTTCCGGCACCGTACGCGGACCGATGCCGATTCGGCACGCGACCCGCACCGGAGACAAGATCCGCTTTTCGATCGTGGACAAAGATGCCGTCATCGTGAGCAACGGACTTCTTTCGACTATCGACAGCCTTTATGTGGATGCAACGCTCACCAGCAACTCGTTTCTCACCATGAACGGCACGTTCTGCTTCCTCGACACATGCGTCACGGATCGCTTCCCCGCATTGCGCCAGCAGGTCGGCTTCTGATGGCTCCGCCCATCGGAACGGTCATCTGCACGGGGATCAGCGAAACGGGGCGCCTTCCGTTTCTCGAAGAAGTAGCCGAGGAGGGAAGACGGCGCGGGCACGAAGTCGCCGTGTTCGACGTCGGCCGCCGCCTGCTTCGGAAAGCGCGCGCTCTCGGCATTCCTTATCGCGATGAAAAGATTCTCGACGCGCCCGAGGCGATGCTGAAGACTCTGCGCGCCGCCGTGCTCGAAGAGATCCTCAAGGAAATCTCTCCCGACAAGCTGAACCTGATCTCACTGCACGCCTGTTTCAAATGGCATGGCGTTCTGATGGCGGGGTTCGACCCGTACTATCTGAATCTGCTGAAGCCGCGCGCGTTCCTTTCGCTTGTCGATGATCTGAAAGAGATCAAGGAGCGGATGTCGAACAGCGTGCAATGGAAGGGACGGATGTCGACGCGCGACATCGTCGAGTGGCAGAACGAGGAAACGTTCGTCACGCAGACCATGGCATCGTTCATGAACCTGCCGTTCTTCATGGTGCCGCGCGCACAGCCGCCTTCTTCCGTCTGGAATCTCGTGAGCCGTCCGGATCAGCCGAAGGCCTATCTTTCGTATCCTATCAGCGCCCTTTACAATGAAGGCTCGCCGGCAAGCCCGGAGGAGTTCTTCGAAGAGATCGGCGAGTTCAAAAAATTCACCGATGACTTTCTCGTCGTCTTCGATCCGATGAGCATCAAGGATCTGGACGGCGATCCGTCGGCGTCGCTCGACCCGGAGTTCGATCTGCTGAAGAAGGTCACGGTGTGGCGCGACTATCAGTTCATCAAGCAGGTCGATTTTCTGATCGTATACAACCCGTACGGATTCGATTCGCCCGGCGTGAACGACGAAGTGCTGTACGGCTTTTCGCATAACCGCGATGTGTACCTCTATTATAAGTCGCCGAAACGGTCCCCGTTTCTCGAGAACAAGGTGACCAGGATCTTCGACAACACGGACGAGCTGAAGGAATTTCTGCGTTCGCGCTACGGAGGCCGTGGCGGTGGCGAGCAGTCATGACGAAGCCCGCCGCTGAGCTGATCGGCGTCGTCCACCTCGAAGCGCTTCCGGGTGCGCCGCGCAATCGTTTCAGCATCGAAGAGATTGAAGCGCTCGCCGTGCGCGATGCCGAAGCGTGGGAAACGGGAGGGGCCGACCGTGTTCTGATCGAGAACTTCGGCGACACGCCGTTCTTTCCCGGGCGCGTGCCCCCCGAGACCGTGGCCGCCATGAGTCGCATCGGGGTCGCCGTCGGGCGGGCGATCGGACTCCGCATCGGATTCAATGTGCTTCGAAACGACGCGGAAGCCGCGCTCGCACTCTGCGAGGCATGCGGCGGCAGCTTCCTGCGCGTCAACGTACTGACCCACGCCTATGTAACCGACCAGGGAATCCTGAGCGGACGTGCCCATCTGCTGGCACGGAAACGGAAAGAACTCGGCTCGACCGCCACAATCTTCGCCGACATCCTCGTGAAGCACGCCGCGCCTCTGGCGCCCCTCGACATCGCGCCCGCCGCGCGCGACCTTCTCGCAAGGGGAGGGGCCGACGCGCTGATCATCACGGGCACGGGCACCGGCCAGCCGACCGATCCCGCTTTTGCGCGCACGGTGCGGGACGCGATCGGTCCTGCCGAAAAACTTTATGTCGGAAGCGGTACGACGCCGGATACCGCGGGCGCCCTGCTTCCGTTCGTCGACGGCTTCATCGTGGGAACATACGCAAAACGCGATGCCCGCGTGGACAGCGACCGCGTGCGTGCGATTGCGCGCGCGCTCGTCCCCGCGAGGGCATCGTGAGCAGCGCGCGTGACACGAACCTGCGGCGGGCCGTGCTCGTGATTCTCGACGGCGTGGGGATCGGGAACGCCCCCGACGCCGGCGCGTGGGGGGACGAGAACGCCAACACGTTGCTCCATGTCGCCGAAACATCCGGTCCGCTGCATGCGCCGAACCTCACCCGGCTCGGTCTCGGCAACGTGATCGCGTGTCCCGGAATCGCCCCTTCGCCCTCGCCCGCGCTCGCCTACGGACGCATGCGGGAGCGCGCCATGGGGAAGGACACGACCGCCGGACACTGGGAGATTGCGGGCGTTACGCTCGCGGAACCGTTTCCCGTTTTTCCCGATGGTTTTCCGCCGGCCGTCATGGCGCCGTTCGAGGAACGGATCGGCCGCGGCACGCTCGCCAATATCGCTTCGTCCGGCACGGTCGTGCTCGATGACTTCGGGGAAGAGCACGTCGCGACAGGGAACCCGATCGTGTATACGTCGGCCGACTCCGTGTTTCAAATCGCGGCCCACGAAGACGTCATCCCCGTCGAAACGCTCTACGAGCATTGCGAGATCGCGCGCGCGATTCTCCAGAACGAATTTGCTGTGGCACGCGTCATCGCGCGCCCGTTCGTCGGAACACCGGGGTCGTGGAAACGAACCGCGAATCGCCGCGATTTTTCTCTTCCGCCGTTTCAGAAGAACGTGTTCGAGTCGATCGAAGAAGCCGGCTGGCCGGTTCACGGAATCGGCAAGATCCACGACATCTTCACCGGCAAAGGGATCGGGCGGTCGACGAAGGCGGGAACCAACGAGGAGGGGATCGCCGTACTGCTTGCCCTTCTCGATCGGCAGGAGCCGGGCGTGCTGTTCGTGAACCTGAACGACTTCGATTCCAAGTGGGGGCACAGAAACGACCCCGAGTCGTTCGCGCGCGGCCTCGAGCGATTCGACGAAGCGATTCCCGGCATTCTGAGCCGCCTGGGCGATCGCGATCTGCTCATGATCACGGCCGATCACGGCAACGACCCGACGACGCCGGGTACGGATCATTCCCGGGAGCTCGTTCCCCTGCTCGTAAGCGGGCCGGGGTTTGCGCCGCGTGATCTCGGAACGCGCGATACCTTCGCCGACGCCGGACAGACGATCGCGCACCATTTCGGCGTCACGCACGACGGCCCCGGCGTTCCGATGCAAAGTGAGGGTTCCAGCTGATGCGTGCCCTGCGCACGATTTTCGCCTTCTGCTCCCGGCACCTCGTCATTCCCGTTCATCTTCTGCTCTGCTTCGCGCTGGCCGGGTGCACCGGCCGCGCGCCCGAGCGTTCCGCTTCGGCCGAAGCGGAACCGCCTCGCATGATCACGCGTTACGCCGAGGCGATGAGCACGACGATCGAAGTCACCCTTCCCGCTTCGGAGAACGCACGCGTGCATGCCGACAGCGTGTTCGCACTCTTTCGTTCGATCGAAACGCGCATGAGCGAATGGCGACCGGGCTCGCCGCTCACGGCGGTGAACGAGGCCGCCGGGAAGGGAGGCCAGACCCTGCCGCCGGATCTTCTGGCCGTCATCGAGAAGGGGATCGAAATCGGCCGGATGACGGGGGGCGCATTCGACATTACATGGGCCGCGCTCTGGGGGCTCTGGGACTTCAAGGCAGAAGCGCCGGTTCCGCCCGCGATTGCAGAGCGCAGGGCGCGCGCGAGGCTCGTCGATTACAGGAAGGTAAACGTCGACCGGGAACGCTCGTTCGTTTCACTCCCCGAAGCCGGCATGAAGATCGGACTGGGCGGCATTGCGAAGGGGCACGCGCTCGACGAATCCGCTCGCTACCTGCGCAAGCAGGGGGTCGAGACGTTTCTCCTCTCCGCCGGCGGCCAGGTTTACGCCGGAGGACGAAAAGGGGACGGCTCCCGCTGGTCGATCGGCGTGCGCGATCCCCGCGGCGCCGCCGACGACTTCTTCGCCATCATCGATCTCGAGGACCGATCCCTTTCGACGAGCGGCGACTACGAGTCCTACTTCGAATACGAGGGCGTCCGGTACCACCACATCCTCGATCCACGAAGCGGCGACCCGGCGCGCGGCCTTCGCGGCGCGACGGTGCTCGCAGAGGAAGCGACGCTTGCCGATGCGCTTTCGACCGCACTCATGGTCATGGGTCGCGACGAAGCGCTCGATCTCGTCGAACGCCTTTCCGGAGTCGAGGCGCTTGTCGTTGACGACTCGGCGCGGGTCTACTCGACGAGCGGACTCGCAGACGTGCTGCGGATCGTGCACAAGCCCGCTCCTTGATCGAAGAAGTGACCGAATGCTGGAGGAGGGAACGACAGCATGAGGGAGGGAACGACGGGCGATGAGACGTGTTCAGTCGCTTTCGTCGTTTGATGCCAGCGCGGAAAGGATCGCCGACTTCACCATGCGGATTGCCGCAGGATTGTGCCCCCCCTGAGGCACGATCACATCGGCATGCTTCTTCGACGCCGAAACGTAACGAAGATGCATGGGTTTCACTTTCGTCATGTAGTCTTCACAGATCACTTCGAACGAGCCGGGATCGCTCGCAAGCTTCGTCTTCATTCGCCGCAGAAAACGCAGATCCGAGTCCGCGTCGATATAGATTTTGACGTCGAGCAGCTCGCGTATGCTTTCCGTCGCCAGCACGAGAATCCCGGCGACGAGAACGACGCGCTTCGGCTCGAGGCGATCGGGGCTTTCGATCCGGCGGCATTCGTCACGGCTGTAGGAGTAATGAGGGACCGGCTTCCCGCTGCGCAGCGCTTCCAGGTGCAGGGCCATGCGATCGAAGTCGATCGAGTCGGGATGATCGAAGTTGATCGCGCGCCGCTCCTCTTCGGGAAGCCCGGAACGGTCGTAGTAATACGACTCTTCGGGAAGAATCAGGGCCTGATCGTCACCGAGCTCTTTCGCGATACGCTTGACGAAAGTCGTTTTGCCCGCGCTCGCCCCCCCGGCGATTCCGACCAGCAGTGAGGTTCCTCGTGCAGCGTTCATAGCCGAACCAATAGCATGGGGCGGTTCGTTCGCACAAGGGAACCCTTTCAACTTGCGGCTCCGCCGCCCCCTTTGCTACCATGCAGCCCGACCGCAAAAACGCCGCCCATCCGAGAGTAAAGGAGCCGTCCGCTTGGATCTGATCTCATCCCGACCCGGAACACTCGAAGTCATCGCCGGCTGCATGTTCAGCGGCAAAAGCGAAGAACTCATCCGGCGACTGCGCCGCGCCGTATACGCGAAACTCGAAGTGCAGGCTTTCAAACCCGCGGTCGACGACCGATGGGACGGGGAGAAGAAGGGGGAGATCCGCTCTCACGACGCCCGACGGATAGCGAGCGTAACGGTGCAGTCGGCGAGAGATATCGAAGCCTTGATCGAACCGGGCACGTCCGTTGTCGGAATCGATGAAGCCCAGTTTTTCGACTCGTATGTCGTGGAGCTCTGCAACGCGCTTTCGCTGCGCGGCATGCGCGTCATCGCCGCCGGTCTCGACCTCGACTACCTCGGCAATCCGTTCGACCCCATGCCGCAACTCATGGCGACGGCCGATCAGGTCACGAAAGTGCTCGCCGTCTGCATGCAGTGCGGGGGACCCGGCAGCCGTTCGCAGCGTCTCGTGCGCTCGGACGAGCGCGTGCTGATCGGTGACGAGTCGATCTACGAACCGCGCTGCCGCCACTGTTTCGCTCCTGGCGAAGTCGACGTCGCCAAAGTCTCGTGAACCCCGGCGCCCAGACGGTCGCGATCGGGGCGGATCACGGCGGCTTCCGTATGAAAGAAGCTCTGATCCGCTACCTCGAGGAAGAACTCGGCGCCCGCGTGATCGACTGCGGCGCATTTTCGACGAATCCCGTAGACTATCCGGATATTGCGGAGGCGGTCGCGCGCAAAGTGGCCGAAGGCACGGCTACACGCGGCATCGCGATCGACGGCGCGGGCATCGGCTCGTGCATGGCGGCCAACAGAATCGCGGGCGCACGGGCCGCCGTATGTCATGACGACCGTTCGGCCAGGAACAGTCGCGAACACAACGACGCGAACGTGCTCTGCCTGGGGGCCGGTCTCGTGCCGGTCGGCCAGGCGCGGCGTATCGTAAGGATCTGGCTGTCCGAACCGTTCGGGGGAGGCAGGCACCAGAAGCGTGTCGACAAGATCACGCGTCTCGAATCCGCACCCGGCGGAAGACCCGCAGGCTGAGACGCCCCGGGCAGGGAGAATCACCATGGCAAAACGAACGACACGGCGCTATAACCAGGCGGACGAGTGGAAGGAGTTTTCCACTTCGTACTTGAAGCGTTTTCCGAAAGCGGATCTGCACGTTCATCTCGACGGCTCCATTCGCGTCAACACGCTCTGGCAGCTCGCCAAAACACAGGGCGTCAAGCTCGGCGCGTCGTCCGCACAGGAACTGAAGAAGAAGGTCGTAGTCGACGCCAAGGTGAAGAACCTGGCGGACTACCTCAAGTCCTTCGATATCACGCTGCGCGTTCTCCAGACATTCGAAGCGCTTGCGCGCGTCTCGTATGAACTCGCCGAAGACGCCGCGAAGGAGAACGTGCGCTACATGGAAGTGCGCTACTCGCCGCTTCTGCACCTCGCCAGCGGGCTCACGATTCAGGACACGGTCGATGCCGTGCTTACGGGGCTGCACAAGGCCGAGTCGAAGTACCGGATCAAGACCGGCATCATCCTCTGCGGCATGCGCCATCTCTCCGCCAAACGCTCGCTCGAACTCGCGGACGCCGCCGTTGCGAACATGGGCGAGGGCGTCGTCGCGTTCGACCTTGCGGGGCAGGAGAAGGACTACCCGGCGAAGAAGCACAGAGAGGCTTTCTACCGGGTCTTGAACGCGAACCAGAACGTTACGGTGCACGCAGGGGAAGCGTTCGGCCCCGCAAGCATTCATCAGGCGCTCCACTACTGCGGGGCGCACCGGATCGGGCACGGAACGCGGCTGCTCGAAGACGCTTCGCTCATGGACTACGTGCGCGACCATCGGATCCCGCTCGAGATCTGCCTGACTTCGAACGTCCAGACCCGGGTCGTCGAACGCCTCCAGGATCATCCGTTCCGGCAGTACCTCGACTACAACCTGCGCGTCACGCTGAACACGGACAGCAGGCTCGTTTCCAACACGAACGTCACCCGCGAGCTCTATCGGGCGTGTCGTACGTTCCGTCTCAACCACTACGAACTGCGCCAGACTCTGCTGAACGGATTCCGCAGCGCCTTTCTTCCGTACCAGGAGAAAGTCGTGCTGATCCGCGACAGCCTGCGGGAGATCGACGCCATACTCGGCGAAACTTTCCCGATGGACGACCTCGTCGTACTGCAGGACTGGCGTTCGCTCGAACATCACTAGCACGCAATCAGTAATCAATCAGCACTCACGGGAGACCATCACGAATGAGCAAGAATCAATTCGACGTCATCATCCTGAACGGACGCCCGGCCGCCGGGAAATCCGAAGTCATCGACTATCTCAAAAGCGTTCCCGTGAACGAGCGCCTCGAGCGGTTTCACATCGGTGAGTTCGAAGAGCTCGACGACTTCCCCGTGCTCTGGGAGCGGTTTCTCGATGACGATATTCTGCAGAAGCACGGCCAGGAACGCATGTTCACGGACGACCAGTACTACTTCAAAGATCATTTCCTCTGGAACTTCTTCATCCTGAAGCTGGCGGCGGCCTATGCCGAGATCAAGACGCAGAACCCCGACTATCACAAAACGACCACGACGATCATCGAGTTCTCGCGCGGCGGCAAGAACGCTTTTGCGGAAGCGTATTCGTATCTCGGGGATGACATTTTGAAGCGGGCCGGCATCGTGTATATCGACGTGCCGTACGAAGAGTCGGTGCGCAAGAACCAGCGCCGGGCGCGCCCGGGCGAAGAGGGATCGATCCTTCACCATTCGCTGCCGGACGACAAGATGGACTTCTACTACAAGACGAACGACTGGCATGACATCGCGCCCGACAAGCATGGTCACATCGACGTCAAAGGGCAGAAGGTGCCGTACGCGGTCTTCCCGAACATGCCCGAAGTGACGGACAAACCGGAAACGCTCGGGAAGACGCTCGAAGTGACATTGCAGAGCCTCTGGAAGCTGCGTTCCGGAAGCTGACTTCTACGTCAGTTCGTCGAACCGTTTCGCGATGCGCCCGAGAAGTTCCGAGAAAGGCCCGCTCACGCGGTTCGTGGTTTCGATGACCTCTTCGTGCGTGATCGCTTCGCCCGTCGTGCCCGCGGCCTTGTTCGAAACGCACGAGATCACGAGCACCTCGAGGCCGACCTGCGACGCCACGATCACTTCGGGCACCGTGGACATACCCGTAAGATCGGCGCCCGCCGTGCGCAGGAAACGGATCTCGGCCGGCGTCTCGTAGCTGGGCCCGGAGAGCGCGGCGTAGATTCCCTCCTTGAGAGGGAGGCCCATCTCCTTGCCTTCTTCGAGTGCAATCGCGCGAAGGCGCTTCGAGTACGCGGTCGTCATATCGACGAAGCGCGGTTCGTCGTTGACGGGCATGTACCCGATGAGCGGATTGGTCCCCATGAAGTTCAGGTGATCCGAAACCACGACAAGATCGCCCGGCTCGAGGTCCGACCGGATGCCGCCGCTCGCGTTCGTAATCACGAAACGTTTCACGCCGAGACGCGCGAGCACGCGAATCGGCAACGTCGCTTCCGCGAGGGATCCGCCTTCGTAGTAGTGCACGCGCCCGCGCTGAAAGATCACGGGGACACCGCCGAGCTTCGCGAGGACGAGTTCGCCCGCGTGCCCCTGCACCGTCGACGGCGGGAATCCCGGGATCTCGTCGTACGGCACCGACACGATTGTCTCGGCTCGATCCGCAAGCGGAGAGAGGCCGGATCCGAGTACGAGAGCGACAGACGGAGTCGCACGGAGTGCGGGGGCGCTCTCGCGAAATCGAACTCCCAGAAAATCAGTCGCTTCCTTGATTTGTTTCTCGAGATTCATGAGGTCACCCTTCCAGACAAAGAATCGCTTGCCGTCATTCTGACTCGCAAGTATAGTTGGCCCAAGATTTTCGCTCAGTACCCCCGTATCCGTCAACCGAGGCAATTCCGGGGATCGGCGCGGCTCAGCAGCCACGCGCACGGTCTTCTCGAGAGTTTCATGAAACCATCGGTTCGCCACATCGTTCCTGTTCTCACGTTCGTCCTCGCGGCCGTTTTCTCATTCACCCCCGCATTCGCCCAGGCTCCGGACCGCATCGGCTCCATTCAGGGACGCGTGGTCGATCAGGAGACCGCGGAACCGATCGCATTCGCCGACATCATTCTCATGGGAACGGGGAAGGGCGCCATCTCGAAAGTGGACGGCTCGTATCTGCTCGTTCAGGTTCCCGAAGGCATTTATCAGGTTCGCGTGAACCGCATGGGTTACAAGAGCGAAGTGATCGATCAGGTGCGCGTCGAAGCCGGGTTCTCGAACAAACTCCAGATCAAGATGGAGCCGATCGCCGTGCGGGAAGTCGAGGTCATCGAAGTCTCGGGTGACCGGACCCTCGTGGACGTCGAAGTCGCGACGACCTCGCGCTTCATTACATCCGAAGAAATCGACGCGATGGCCGTCACGGTCGTGAACCAGGTCGTGGCCAAGCAGGCGGGCGTCGTCGAGCAGGACGACGGGCTCTATGTACGCGGAGGGCGCGCGGAAGACACGGTTTATCGAATCGATGGTGTGGTTGTGCGCGACCTCATCACCGGACGCAGCTCCGCGGGGAACATCAGCGCGCGGGCCGTGAAGAGCGTGGAAGTGATTACCGGAGGGTTCGACGCCGAATACGGACAGGCGCTTGCCGGCGTGATCGATATTCAGACGAAAGACGGCTCGAGCAAGTTCGCCGGCTACGGCGAGTACCAGACAGACCACCTGCCGCTCGTGAGCGAAACCTACCGCAACTTCGATCTCGACAATTTCGAAGTGCAGATGGAAGGCCCCGAGCCCATCAGCAAATACCTGCTCGAGCCGCTCGGCTGGAAGGTGCCGGGCAAGCTCAGCTTCTTCTGGACTTTGTCGGGCGAGTTCGATGACACGTATCTCGACGTGCGCGCGGCCGACGGGAGCAGCAGCACGCTGCGTTCCAACTATGTCGACAGTTTCCTCGGGGCCGACATCAACTACTCGAACGACTTCTGGACTCCGCGCAACCAGAACCGCTGGCAGAGTCTTTACAAACTTTCATGGCAGCCGGGCGGGAAGGACAAGGTCAACCTGTCCTTCAACAAGAAGCTCGAAATCGACCACGGCTTCTTCCGTTCGAATCTCGTCGACGTTGTCGACCCGGGCGAACCCACGTCGAACTACAACTACGAGTGGAGCCGCCGCAAGGATCATGATTACACGTACACCGACGACACGAACACGATCACGTTCGACTGGCGCCACATCTGGAACCGCCGCGTCGCGACCACACTGCGCCTTTCGCGCAACTTCAGCGCGTTCTTCCAGAACGTGCACGGCCGTCCGTGGTTCAGCTATGAAGAGCCGCAGGATCAGGACCTGCCCGTGAGCGAGGATGATCCGTTCTTCGTGAACACGGGTGACAACGATGTCTGGCACAACCGTTATACGGAAGCGTACGTCGGGTACTCGGACGTGTCGTACGAACCGAACGAGCATCATCGCTTCAAAGCCGGCATCGAAGCGTCCTACGAGAACATTCAGTTCGTCACCATTGCCGAGCCGTGGGTCCAGGATCCCGACGGCCTCGGGTTGAATCACGATCTCTGGCAGGTTTACCCGACAACGGGTTCCTGGTACGTGCAGGACAAGTTCAACTTCGAAGGCTTCATCGGAAACGTGGGTCTCCGCTACGACTACTGGTTCCCGGGCACTGCCGCGGAGCGTGCGCTCGAAGACACCAGCCGCGAGGCGTTCAATCAGGCGCTGCTCGACGACTTCGACGCGAACTCGAACACGATCTTCGGCCGCAAGTTCAAAGGCGAGCTGTTGCCGCGCTTCCAGGTATCGCATCCGATCACGGACCACTCGCATCTGTTCTTCAATTACGGCCACTTCTCCCAGCGACCGAATTACTACTACGTCTATTCAAAACTCTCATCCGTATCGTCGGAAGACTTTCCCCTGATCGGGAACCTGAACCTCGATTCGAAGCGCACGGTCAAATACGAAATCGGCGCGCGGCATCAGTTCACGAAAGATCTCGCGATGGATTTCTCGGTCTTCTACAACGACATTTACGACTATCCGACTTCCGTTCGCTTCGATCGCCCGGGTGATTCCGATTTCTTCGTCTATATAAATGAGGACTTCGCGCGGTCGCGCGGTATCGAACTCGAAGTGCGCAAGAAGCGTTCGAAGTATCTCTGGGCGCGCGCGGCGTATACGTTCTCGACCGTTACGGGAAAGGCGTCGGACCCGAACGGATCGAACCTCCTGCAGGAAACATTCGGTTCGTTCACGCAGATCGGGCGCGACGAAGAGTTCCTGTTCTGGAACCGGCCGCACAAACTCACGCTCGACGTCACCCTTTCGGTCGGGGAGAAGACGGAACCCCCCGAGGTGTTCGGATACACGCTTCCGCAGGACTGGTCGTTGAACGTGTACTTCTGGGTGCAGTCGGGACGCGCGTTTACTCCGACAACGAATGCGGACGAGGAAACGGCCACGCGCAACTCCGCGAACGCTCCCTTCGAAAACACCTTCGATCTTCGCTATCGCAAGGGTTTTCATATGCTCGGCAGCAAGCTGAACTATCTCCTCGAAATCCGGAACATCTTCAACACGATCTACCCGCGCCGGATCGACTCCATTACCGGAGAGGGGTATGAGTTCGGCCAGGGATTCCTTGATCGCGATCTCACCCCGACCGATCTTGCGCAATACTCGGATCCTTCTTTCAACAGCCGGCCCCGCTCGATCCGACTCGGGATTTCCGGTGAGTTCTAGGATCCGCATCGCGGCGCTCGCCGCGACCTTCCTGCTGGTCGCCCTCGTGCCAGGACGCGCCATGGCCCAGTCCGATTTCGGAGAGGAGCGGGTCGGCACGAACATGGGCACGTTCCTCAAGATCGGAATCGGGGGGAAGGCCGTCGCCCTGGGCGAAGCGTTCATCGCCATCGCCGACGATCCGTCGACCATCTACTGGAACCCGGCCGGCCTCTCGAATCTGTCGGAAAGGGAAATCTACTTCTCGCACACCGCATGGGTGGCCGACATTGACTACGAATACGTTGCCTACGTGCAGCCCACGCCTCAGTTCATGAACACGACCGTCGGTTTTCATATCGGCACGCTTCGCACCGACCTTCTGGAGACGACCGAAGAGCAACCCACCGGAACCGGACGCGGATTCACGTACTCGGATCTCTTTGTAGGCGTGGCCGCTTCTCGTCAGTTTACGAACAAACTTTCACTCGGTTTCGGCGTAAAGTATATTCGCGAAGACCATGGCGGTGCGATCGGCGCGCCCAGCGTCGACACATGGGCGGCCGACTTCGGGACCTTCTACCGCCTGGGCATCAAGAGCGCGGTCTTTTCCGTCACGCTCACGAACTTCGGACCCGACTGGAAACCGGATGGCACGTTTAACGAAGTGACCGCGGCCGGAACACAGATCGAACGCGAATACGAATCCTTTTCGACGCCCACGAGCTTCAAAGCGGGGCTGAGCAGCGTTCTCTGGCAGGAAAACGACTTCAAGCACCTCGCCGCGGTCGAAATGAACCGCCCGCCTGACAACGCCGAAACGTACCGCATCGCAACGGAACTGACTTATATGGACATGCTGGCCCTTCGGACCGGCTACAGCCTGAACGCCGACGAACTCAAATGGAGCGGCGGACTCGGTGTGATTCTCCGGACGGGCGGCATCGGGCAGCGCGTGGACTACGCGTTCACGCAGACCGAGCACCTCGGCCGGATCGATCGCATCTCAGCGGGGATTCGATTCTGATGGGCCGCATGCGTTTCATGATCATGCTTGCCGGCGCGCTGCTGGTATCGGGATGCGGCAACAAGATCGACCTGCCGCAGGAAGGCGACAGTGGCGAGATTCCGTTCAAGAACTACTTCGTGTACGCCACGTGGACGAACCTCGGCGCCATTACGGACATTCTCGTGACGCGCGCGCAATGGGTGTACATGGCGGAAGACAGCGCCACCGTGAAGCGCTATCGCGCCAAAGGGGGGACGGGGGGAGACGGCACCCGTTTCGCCGAAGCGCGCGAGACGCTGAGCGGGCTCGAAAGGCCCGTCAAACTCGACGAAGGTTCGGATGACCGGCTCTGGGTGCTCGATCTGACAGCCGGCTATCCGGCAACGGTCCCGGAGGTCAGACTGTACGATCTCTTCCAGCAGAGCGTCACGAACGCCTGGTCCGACACGGTCTGGTCGTTCGTCGACACGCTCTGGCGTGAGCCGGGCGCCGACTCGGCGAACATCAGGCGCCAGATCCGCACAGTTGATCTGCGCGCACTCGAAGCGGACTCCGACGATCACGTGTTCGTCGCCGGGCGCAGCTTCGGATATCAGGAGCATCAGATCATCCAGTACGATACGAACTTCGTCGAAAACCCCACGTTCCCCGGCCAGTTCAACGGGCTCACACCGGTCGGCATCGACACGGTATACGAAGACACGACCGATACATGGTTCATTCGCAAATACGACGACGCGGGCAAGTTTCAGTTCGAGGCCGTCGGCACCGGGACGGGCTTCGGTTTCGGCGTCGACATTTCCGACTTCACGGTCTCCGATGATTTTCTCGGCTTCGTCGACTCGCAGCAGGATCGCGTCAAGTTCACGGATCCCGACGTCGAATACGGCGGCTTCGACGCGATCGACGGCACGGACGCCGTAGAAGAAGGAACACCTTCGCAGAAACTCGTGCTCGATCCGGGCGGTGTCGCGACAGACCCCAGCGGGTTCCTCTATATATCGGACACGGGGAACGGGCGCATTCTGAAGTACCGGCCGAACCTCGTGTTCCAGACGCGCGTCGACCAGAACGCGCCGGGCCTCGCCGTTGCGCCGACGACCATCGCCGCGACCGACACCCTTGTTTATGTTTACGATTCTGCGGAAGAGAAGATGATCCTGTTCGAATTCCCGAAACTCACGGACTGACCGATGGCCTATATGAAACACAACCGATCAATCGTGTCACTTGCCGCAGGAGCGCTCCTTCTCGTCGCGCTCCTCGCAGCACCCGCAGAGGCGCAGCAGTCGCAGCCCGACGCGAAGTTCACGGACATCAACCTGCTCGGCCTCATGGTCAACAACAACGGATTTCTCGGGACGAACCTGCCGAACGGGCAGTCGCCTCCGTCGTTCGAGTATCCGCTCGGAACCGATCTGGAGCGCATGATCGCAGGAGGCCTCTGGATCGGGGCCATCAACGTGGACGGCGACACACTCGTTTCGACCGGCGCGATCGACGCGTTCTTCGGTTCGAACAACGTGAACAGCGAGTACACGGCAGGGCCGCGCATTACAGAGCGCTCGTTCCTTCAGAACAGCCGTTTTTACGATCCGGACAACGCGATTTCGGAACAGGACTACGTGGCGATCTTCAACGATCTCGAGATCAAGAGTTCGCAGCACAGGCCACTGAATATAGAAGTGACCCTCGAAACGTATGCGTGGAGTTTCGAACCGGTGAACCATCTCGTCATCATGAGTTACAACATCAAAAACACGAGCCAGCGCAGGCTCGAAAATGTGTATGTCGGCCTCTATGCCGAACTGCTCGCGTGCAACAAGAACGCGACCCCGAACTTCCCGGGAGGCGGGGTCTGTTTCGACCGCAAGCATTACGAATACGAAAGTTCCCAGCGCCTCTGGGGCAACCACTACTACGATTTCAACAATACGCTCGTGCCGGGGTGGGGGGGCTTCCAGATTCTGGGCGTCACGTCGCCCGGCGGGGAGAAGATCGAGGACCTTACGGTCACATACGACTGGGAACCGTTCGATCAGGCGGGGGCGCCGCGCCGCCGTGACGCCGATCGATTCGCACGCATGGCGTCGGGCATTATCGATCCGACCGTTACCGACAATCCCATGGACCAGGGAACCGCGGATCCCACGGCCACCCTCAGCATCGGCCCGTTCCGGTTCCTCGAGCCCGACTCGAGCGTCCAGGTCGTATTCGCGGCGGTGGGGGGACGAGACTGGGAGGACTTCAAGTTCCACGGCGGCTGGGCGCAGAGCACCTACGACTCCGATTATCAGATTCCGCTTCCGCCTCCTTCGCCCGGACTCTTCGCCGCGCCCGGCCCGAACAACGTCGATCTCTTCTGGGACGCGTTCCCTGAGACGATTCCCGATCCGGTCCTCGAAGACTCGCTCGATTTCCAGGGCTATCGCCTTTACGTTTCGCGCGACAATGTCGACTTCACGCAGGTGGGTGAGTTTGACGTAGCAGACACGATCGGATTCAACACCGGCTTCGAAGCCGTGAAGTTCGACACGATCATCGACGGGCACCAGTACCGCTACCGATACACCGTGCCTTCGCTCAAGGACGGTTTCGAGTATTTTGTGGCGATCACGTCCTACGACAAGGGCGCCCCGAACCAGGGAGTGCCCCCGCTCGAGAGCGGCATCACGCAGAACAGGCGCACGATCATCCCCGGCCCCGGCAAATCGACGAACGCGGCCTCGAAACCGAAAACGATCGTGTTCCCGAATCCATACAGGGGGGAGGCGGTCTGGGACGGCGAGTTCGACCGCGAGCGCCTGATCTACTTCGCGAACCTGCCCGCGCGCGCGACGATTCGCATCTTCACGCTTGCCGGCGATCTGCTCGACGAGATCGAGTTCGACGCTGACACGTACTCGGGCGAGAACGCGGCCGCGATCTTCGACCCTGATTTCGACCCGCCTGCACTGTCCGGCGGCCTCGCGGCGTGGGATCTTCTTACGAGCCAGGATCAGACGATTGCATCCGGGCTCTACATCTTCTCGGTTGAAGACCATGCGACCGGTGAAAACGAAGTCGGAAAGTTCCTGGTGATCCGATGAACCGAAGCACACTCGTCCATTCCCTGATCGCGCTCGCGCTCGTACTGGGAACCGGAGCGCTCATCGTGAGCTGTTCCGACAACTCGTTCGACCCGGTCGGCAATCAGCCGCCCGAAACGGGACTCGTTTTCCAGGCTGCCGTGCAGGACACGCTTTCTCCCGTCTTCTATTCCGTCAACATGAAGTGGTGGGGGAGCGATCCCGACGGCGAGATCATCGGCTTTGAGTACAAATGGACGCCCGTCACCGACCATGAAACGTTCGACTTCGATACGTCCTGGGTCTACACGGCCTTCACGACAAAACTCTTCAACGTGCCGGTACCCGACTCGTCCGCGAGTTACTCGTTCGCCGTCCGCGCGATCGATAACGAGGAGCTGCGCGACCCGACGCCCGCGATGGAGTTCTATCCGTTCGTAAACCGGCCGCCGACGGGGCGGATTCGATTCCGGGAACTGCTGCCCGACTCGACATGGCCCGTGATCGCGTTCGGCTGGGACGCGTTCGACCCCGACGGCGACTCGACGCTCGCGTCGCACGAAGTCTGGGTCAAGGGGCAGGAAGACCGCATCACGTACCTGCCTGCGGACGTCGACACGATCCTGATCAAGCCCGCGAGCCTCGATACGTTCGGCGACGTCACGATCTACTTCCAGACGGTCGACCAGGGCTTCGCCCGCGGAGCGCGCGACTCGTTCAACGTGCATCTGTACGAAACGCCGGGCGACATTCTGCTCGTCGACGGTTACGACCTCGCTTCGATCGGGCTCGTCAATTCCGACGGCTTCTACAAAGACGCGCTGAACGAGCGGGTCGGCCCCGAAGGGTATACGTATCTCGATCTCGCGAAGCGCCCGTTCGATACGGACGTTCGCTTCGAAGCGTTCCTCGAAGCGTTTCATACGGTGATCTGGTACACGGGGGTCAAGCAGCGTTCGGTGCAGTCCGATCAGGCGAATTTCTCGCAGATGACGCTGGCCGACAGCGTGATGGGCGAGTATCTCAAGAAAGGTGGCAATCTGTTCCTGTCGTCCCTGAACGGCGCCGGCACGTTTGCCGGGTTCAGTCCCACATTCAGCAGGCAGAATCTGGGAATCCCGTCCTTCTATCGCAATCGCACGACCGCGTCCACCAGCTTCGAGTTCGACCCGACACGCGGCCAGCCCTGCCTGATCGCCGATCTGACGGCCCAGGAGCCGGAATACGTCGACCTTTCGCTCCGCTGCCCGATCCAGTTTCCGGGCATCGACTCGCCCGACACGACGAATCCCGAACTGGCGGCGGAACTGATCTACCGCATGCCGGGAGGCGTGTTCAAGGGCCAGTTCCTGATTTCGCGTGACACGACGATTGTCGGGGATACGATATCAGTCGCAATCGATACGATTCCGATGGGTTTCTACCCCGGCACCCGGTACGACATCCCGGACGGCGGGAAGACCATCTTCTTTTCGCTTCCGTACTCGCTTTACAGCGGGACGGGGGATAACAGTGAGAATCTGCAGACTCTTCTCGACTGGCTCGGGACCCCGTCCGGAGCCCCCTGATTCGCCCCTGATTCGCCCCCGTTTCGGCCCGTAAGCCCTTCCCAGCCTTGCTTTTCATGCCCGATACTGCTATAGTAGTCCTGTCCTATAACGTTCGAAACGCGCGTGAACCCAGCAGCCGTTTCCCTCCGCCTTCCAAGGCGTTGGCTGCGATCGGGCTCGTTCGCATTCGTATCCACACATCAGTGATTGCAGGAGGAACAGAGAGCATGAAGAAGGTGATAGCCGGACTCATCGCCCTGCCGATGATTCTTATCGCGGCCGGCGCTGCCCAAGCACAGTGCCCGGGCGGAACGTACAACAACGTGGAGATCAAAGATATTCAGCTCGGACTCGGTGTTGTAGAAGGGGATACGGTCCTCATCGACGATGTCGTGGTCGTCGGTCTCCGTGAAGACGGCTACTGGGTCCAGGATCCGGCCGACACGAGCGCCCAGTTCTCCGGAATTCTGGTGTATGTCAATGGCGCGCCGACCTCGTTCAATGTCGGTGACAACGTCGACGTCATCGGCGTGTATCAGGAATTCTTCGGCAAGTCCGAGCTCCGCAGCGACGGCACCTGGGGCTGCATTGTAAGCGGCACCTCGGGCAGCTCCGCGACGGTTCCGTTCCCGCCGGTTCTTCCGACGTGCGACATCAACGATACGCTGACGTCGACGACGTCGGAGCCGTGGGAAGGCGTGCTCGTGCAGGCCGAATCCCTGATCGTTTCGAAGACCCCGTCTACGGTGCCCGCATCAGGCTTCGGCCAGTGGCAGACGCGTCCTTACCCGGCACCCACCTGCGGAATCGACGATGAACTCATCCTCGACGACGAAGGCTATGTGGCCGTCGCCGTTCCGGATTCAGGCGATACTCTTCTTCGCATTATCGGCGTGCTCGACTATCACTTCGACCGCTACAAACTGATGCCGCGCGACAACAACGACGTTGTCTTTCTCGGTCTGCCGCCTGCGCCGAACACGCGCTTCGCGTATCCGATCAGCGACACGGAACTGCAGGTCGTCTTCGACCGCGGCCTCGAAGTCGCGTCGGCGACCAACGCGGCGAACTACTTCATCTCCACGTTCGACATTGCGATCAACGGAGCGTCGATCGACTCGGCAGGCTCCAAGGTCGTTACACTCACGACGAGCGACATGTCGGTCTTCCGCGACACGATGACTGCACGTGAACTCACGGTGCAGAACGTTGCGAACGATCAGGGCGTCGCGATGACGGCCCCGAACACCGAGATCTTCGTGCCGGGCGTCAAGGATTGCGAGTTGGTGCAGACCAACGTATATCCCGCCACGGACTCCACGCTTCTGACGGACCTGAACTTCGCAGTGGCCGGTATCGTCACGGCCACGCCGACGGAAGCGTTCGGCAAGCGGCACATGTTCATTCAGGACCGCACCGGGTTCGGGCACGGGCTCGACATCGAGACAGAGAATCTTTCGTCCGAAATGGATCCGACGATTCTCGACGCGATCCAGCGCGGTGACTCCGTCATCGTTGCGGGAGTCGGGAACGACTTCTTCAACTACACGAGCATCGATCTCGTGGACCACATAACGATCGTCAGCACGGCAAACACCGTGCCGGCACCGGCGGTGGTCAGCGTGGTCACGGCCCGCGGAGAAGACTACGAAGGCAAGCTCATCCGCATCGAAGGCGTGAACGTTACGAACATCCTGCCGGACGCTCCGAGCGACTTCGGCGAATGGGTGTTTACGCAGGGCCTGAGCGACACCATGCGCGTCGATGACGTGTTTGCGCCCGGTTACGATCCGTATGTGCCGACGCTCGCGGATTCGTTCGCGTTCGTTACGGGTGTCATGTACCACGCGTTCAGTAATCACAAGATGCTGCCGCGTGCGTTCAGCGACCTCGGACCCGGCTCCGGTTCCGGTTTTGTCGGCGTCGACGACGCCACCCCGAGCCCGTTCAAGACGGCGCTGCTGGGAAATAATCCGAACCCGTTCAACCCGATGACGCGGGTCCAGTTCAGCCTTTCCCGCAAGGGTCTGGTCGAACTCACGGTCTACGACATCCGGGGCCGCGCGGTTCGCAGCCTTGCGAAAGAAGTCATGGAAGCCGGTGAGTACACGGTCGCGAACGGCCGGGCTCTCACATGGGACGGCCGCGACAACAACGGTCGCGAAGTCTCGAGCGGCATCTATTTCTATAACATCCAGACCGAGGACTTCACCGACTCACGGAAGATGGTCCTGGTCAAGTAAGGACAATATCCTTATATACTCAGCGGGAGGGGCGACTCTGCCTCTCCCGCTTTTTTCTTGACGACACGGAGAGACAGTACGATCTCCAGGGGGTCATTCATGGTGAACCGGAAACTGATAGTGGGCACGATCATCGGGGCACTCCTCCCCCTGCTCGCGATGAACGCGCATGCTGCCGATCCCGACAGCGCCACAGTCTACGAAGTGCAGCAGGGCGTCTACTCCCAGTTCACGTTCGTCACGATCGACAGCGTGGTCGTGACCGGCGTGGGCACATCCTTCTTCTACGTCGCCGAGCAGGGCGGCGGCCCGTACAACGGGATCTATGTCACGACAGGCGCCACTCCCGGCGTCGGCCAGGGCGATCTCGTGACGATCGGCGGCTTCTATTTCGAGAGCTCGGGTAACTCCATCATTTCCGCGTCGAGCGGATCCGGCGGGTTCGTGAACGTACAGACGTTCCAGGCGGCGCTTCCGATGCCGCAGTCGCTCACGATCGGCGACGTGAACACCGGCTCAGGCACCGCGGAGGAGTGGGAAGGGTGCCTCGTCACGATGGATACCGTGATGTCGGTGGTATCACTCGGCGGGGGCGACTGGAACGCGATCGAGATCGACGGCGACGCGCCAGGTGAAACACTGCTCGTCACGATGGACCTGATCTCGTACACGGAGCCGACGGTCGGCGACACGATCGTCAAGCTCACGGGTCTCATGAACGAAAATTCCGGGACGCGTGAACTGCATCCGCGCAGCGACCTCGACGTTCTCGTCTCCGACGCGATCGCGCCAAGCGACATCACCGACCTTGCCGCCATCACGGGCGAGTTCGGCGGGGAAGTGGACCTTTCGTGGACCACGACCGGCGACGACACGACTTACGGTTACGCCAACAACTTCATCGTGCGCTACAACACCGTACCGATCACGGGCGGGAACTGGGCGAGTTCCAGCGACGTCGCGGGCGAGCCGCTCCCGGACACTTCAGGCACGGCAATGGAAATGACGGTGACGAACCTGACCCCGGGCACCGACTACTACTTCGCGATCCGGGTGCAGGACGAGTTCGGCAATACGAGCAACGTCTCGAACAGTCCGAACGCGATCGCTTCGACGAACCCGGAATTCGCGTTCGCCGTCGTCTTCGGCAACTTCCATTCGCATACGGCCGCGTCGGACGGAATCGGCAACATCACGCAGGCGTATACGTACGCGCGCGACACCGCGAACATCGATGTGCTCTCCGTTACGGATCATTCGCACTACCTGACTTCCGGCGAGTACACATCGCTTCTTTCAACGGCCAACGCGTTCACGGAAGACGGCGTCTTCGTCGCCCTTGCGGGTCAGGAAATGGGAATCGCGAACTCGTCCGGCTACGGGCACATGTCGGTCTGGAACGCGAGCCAGGTGGCCCCGACGAGCGCGTTCACGAATCTGACGAACGCCTACAATTTCTATGTCACGGAAAACGTGCCGGGCGGGTACAACCATCCCGAGCCGATGAACAGCGGATCGAACTTCAACGATCTTGCGTTCGTCTTCCAGTACGACAAGTACATCAACACGATCGAAGTGCGGAACGGGAAGCGATCGTCGAACTACAACAATCGATATCTCCAGGCGCTTTCGAACGGCTGGCATATTGGTGCCGTCGGGAATCAGGACAACCACAACGGTCTCTGGGGCGATCAGAAGAACCCGAACAGCGGGAACGACATCTACCTGACGGGGCTGCTCGTGACGGAACTCACGACGGACGGCGTCATGGAGGCGTTCTGGAACCGGCGCACGTACGCGTGCGAGATCAATCCGGTGAACGACCGCGTGAATCTTCTCTATCGCGCAGGCCCGGTGGTCGGCACGAAAGCATGGATGGGCGATATCGACACGATCGCGACGACCGAAATCGAGCTCGAACTCGAGATCAGCGCCGCCAACGACTTCCAGACGATTCAGATCTATCGGAACGCCGTGTTCTACGACTCGGAGCTTGTTTCGGGGAACGATCTCGTATGGACGTATCTCGACACGGTGCCGACCGATCCGGGTGACTACTACTATCACCTGCGCGTGCTGCAGGCGGACGGCGACGCCACGTGGACGAGCCCGATCTGGTTCCACGTCGATACGAGCGTACCGACGGATGTAGCGGGCGGCACGGTTCCCGGCGTTCTCGCACTTCACGAAAACACGCCGAACCCGTTCAATCCGACGACGCGGATCCGCTTCGACGTTCCGAAGCAGGGTCGCGTCAATCTCGAGGTGTACGACATTGCGGGAAGGCTCGTCCGGACGCTCGTCGACCAGACGCTCGATGCAGGCGCGCATACCGCGACCTGGACCGGTACGGACAACATCGGCAACGAAGTCGGTTCCGGCGTCTACTTCTACAGGATTTCAGCGGGAGGGAAGACGATCAGCAAGAAGATGCTGCTGATGCGTTAACCGTCGCCCGGGGCTTCCGAGCGAAGATGGTCGTTCGGAGAATCCGAACGAAGATGGTCACGAAGATTCTGTAATGAATGAGGGAGGAGCTCTCGCAGGAGATGCTCCTCCTTTTTATTGCCCGGGCCCGCGATCCAGACTCTGGCGCCGGGCGGCATCCATTCCACGAGAACCTGCAGGCACGCTCCGCACGGGTAGAGCAGAAACCCGGTATCGCTCCAGATCGCGATCCGGTCGAAGTGCGCGGCCCCTTCGCTGAGCCCCTTGAACAGCGCGACCCGTTCGGCACAGAGCGTCATACTGTACGAGGCGTTCTCGATATTGCAGCCGGTCCAGACGCGGCCGTCTTCGCTGACCGCCGCCGCGCCGACCCGCACCCCGGAGTAGGGAGAGCGCGCCTTACCGGCCGCCGCCTCCGCCTTCCGTATCAGTTCGTCTCTGTTCATGGTCATGCGAACTTGAAGCCTCCCCGTTGAGCCGTCAAGAAAAAATGCACGATTCGCGATCTGGTACTTGCACTCTGCCCTCCCGGCGTTATGATGAGATGCAAGGAGGCATTGATGGACTTTGTACGCATGTGGTGGCCGATTCTGCTCGCCGGCGCCACGATTCTCTTCTTTCTCCTGCGTTCGCTCCGGCGCTCGGGCACGAATCTGTCTCGCTTCGAACTCTTCTCACGCCACAACGAAGACGGCGCCTATGCAATCGCCACGGTGGCCGTCCTGTTTCTTCTCGTGCTGGGAGGAACACTTACGCAGCGACGCGCTCAGCTCACGCTCGACCACATCAGGGCGGAGTCCGGGATGCGCGTGGAGCAGCTCGAGGCGAAGACGCGCGACCGCTCCATCGAGCTCTCACAGCTCCGCACCAAGGTCGAGTCGCTCGAGACGGCGCTCGAAGAGGCGGAGGAGCAGCGCGACATGCAGGTGCTCTACGGCCGGATTTTCGACGGCCGATCGCGCGAATCGATCGAAGGGGCCTTCATTTCGATCTCCCGGCACGATCCCACCCGTAAAGAGCGCGTCCGGCTCATCGCCGACCAGGTACAGACCGATCAGAGCGGACGGTTCCAGATCCACGTTCCGGCGCTCGGTCCCCGCGGGACTTTGCGCGCCGAGGTATCCGCCGAGGGATACAGCGTCGAACGGCGCTGGATCGACTCCGTGGAAGACGGCCAGCATCTCGAAATCTACCTCTCCCACCGCTAGTCTTTTCGCGCCCTCTCCGCTATTCTTGACCCCATGAAGGATCATGGCAGACGCTCCTCCGGAATCGAAGAACTGCGCACGCGGAAAGCCGCCCTGGAAAAAGGGGGGGACGCGAAGCGCGTCGAGAAGATTCACGAAGCCGGTCGTCTTACCGCACGCGAACGCATTCGACTCTTTTTTGATGACGGCACGTTTCAGGAGACGGGCGTATTCGTAACGCACCGGACCGACGACTTCGGCCTGAAGGAGAAGAAACCTCCGGGCGACGGCGTCGTGTGCGGCTACGGCACGGTCGACGGTCGTCACGTCTACGCCTTCGCGCAGGACTTCACGGTCTTCGGAGGCACGCTCTCCGAGACGAACGCGCAGAAGATCTGCCGCCTCATGGACCTCGCCGTCGAAAACGGCGCTCCCGTAATCGGGCTGAACGATTCCGGCGGCGCCCGCATTCAGGAGGGGGTCGCCTCGCTCGGGGGCTATGCGGACATCTTCCTCCGCAATACGATGGCATCGGGCGTCGTGCCGCAGATTTCGGCCATCATGGGGCCGTGCGCGGGGGGCGCGGTTTACTCGCCCGCCATCACGGACTTCGTGATCATGGTCGACCACACTTCGCACATGTTCGTAACGGGCCCCGGCGTGATCAAGATGGTCACGGGTGAGGACGTGACGTTCGAAGAACTCGGCGGCGCCTACACCCATAACGAAAAGAGCGGCGTCGCGCATCTCGTGGCCGCCAACGATCAGGAGTGCATCGTTCTCCTGCGCAGGCTGCTTTCGTTCCTCCCGTCGAACAACGTCGACGACGCGCCCCGCCGGGAAACGGCGGATCCGGCCGACCGTCGCGACCCCGAACTCGACGCGGTCGTGCCGCCCAATCCGAAGGAGCCGTACGACATTCTCGATGTGATTCATCGCGTGGTCGACGAGGGCGATTTTCTCGAAATCCACCCGCACTTCGCGAAGAACATCGTGGTCGGGTTCGCGCGCATGGCCGGTCGTCCGGTCGGTGTCGTCGCCAACCAGCCGAAAGTGCTGGCCGGCGTACTCGACATCAATACCGCGACGAAGGCGGCGCGTTTCGTTCGCTTCTGCGACGCGTTCAACATTCCGCTCGTTACGTTCGAAGACGTCCCCGGATTTCTGCCGGGCACCGAGCAGGAGCACGGCGGAATCATTCGCCACGGCGCCAAACTCCTGTTCGCCTATTGTGAAGCGACCGTTCCGAAAGTCACCGTGATCACGCGCAAGGCTTACGGCGGCGCGTATGACGTGATGTCGTCCAAGCATATCCGCGGCGATTACAATGTGGCCTGGCCGGGTGCGGAACTCGCCGTGATGGGTGCGGAGGGAGCGGTGAATATTCTCTATCGCAAGGAGATTCAGGCGGCCGACAAAGAAGATCGTGACGCGCTGCGCCGGAAGTACGTCGAAGAATACAACGCGAAGTTCATGAATCCGTACATCGCCGCCGGCCTCGGCTATCTCGACGACGTCATCGAACCGAACGAAACACGGCCGCGCATCATTCGCGCGCTCGAAAGCCTGCAGAACAAACGCCAGACGCTTCCGCGCAAGAAGCACGGGAACATTCCCCTTTAGATTATGGCTGCTACCTTCGACAAAGTGCTCGTCGCAAACCGGGGCGAGATCGCCGTACGCGTCATTCGTACCCTGCGCGAACTCGGAATCCGCTCGGTCGCCGTCTACTCGGACGCCGATCGCAAGAGCATGCATGTCGCGCGCGCCGACGAAGCGTATCGCATCGGGCCCGCGCCACTCGCGGACAGCTACCTGAACATCGAGCGCATCCTGGGCGCCGCGAAGCAGTGCGGCGCGAACGCCATTCACCCCGGATACGGTTTTCTGTCAGAGAATCCCGCATTCGCGAAAAAGTGCGCCGAAGCCGGGATCGTGTTTATCGGTCCGTCGCCCGACTCGATGGAGAAGATGGGCAACAAGGTTTCGGCCAGGGAAACGATGGCGGCGCGCGGCGTGCCCGTCGTACCCGGCGCCGGGAAGCCTCTTGTGAAAGTGGAAGACGCCATCGCGCAGGCAAAGGAGATCGGATACCCGGTGCTTCTGAAAGCGGCCTCCGGCGGCGGCGGGAAGGGCATGCGGATCGTGAAGGCCGAGAAGGACCTCGCGTCCGCGCTCGAGCGCACGCGCGGGGAAGCCGGAGCGGCATTCGGCGACAGCACTGTTTTCCTCGAGAAGTACATCGAGCGCCCGCGCCACATCGAAGTGCAGATCCTCGGCGACACCCACGGCAATGTCGTTCATCTCGGCGAGCGCGAATGCTCGGTGCAGCGTCGCTTTCAGAAGCTGATCGAAGAATCCCCGTCGCCTTTCGTCGACAGCGAGTTGCGCGCCCGTCTGGGCGCGAGCGCGGTCGCGGCAGCAAAGGCCGTCGACTACGTGGGTGCCGGGACGGTCGAATTCGTCATGAGCCCCGCGCGCGACTTCTACTTTCTCGAAATGAACACGCGCCTGCAGGTCGAACACCCCGTAACGGAATGGATCACAGGGCTCGATCTCGTGAGGGAGCAGGTACAGATCGCGGCCGGCGCGCCGCTTTCGTTCACGCAGGAGGAGGTCCGCTTTCGCGGCCACGCGATCGAATTCCGTGTCAACGCGGAAGATCCCTCGCAGGGTTTTCTTCCCGCCGCCGGCTATGTGACCGCCGTCCATTTCCCCCAGGGACCCGGTGTGCGAAACGACGCGGGGTTTTACGCCGGGTACGAGATCCCGACTCTCTATGACCCGCTGCTCGCCAAGCTCATCGTATGGGCCGGCGATCGTGACCAGTGCCTGCAGCGCGCACGGCGCGCCATTCACGAATACAGCATCAAGGGGATCCGCCACAATCTTCCGTTTCATCTCTGGACCGTGCATCAGAAAGACTTCGTCGCCGGAAACTACGACACGCACTTTATCGATCGTACGTTCACGCCCGCATCGCTCGCGCCGAGCGAAACGGAAGAGGACCTCGCACGCATCGCCGCGGCGATCCGCGCCTATCGCGAACGCGATCACCTCGCCGTTCCCGAAGCAACGCT
This sequence comes from Candidatus Eiseniibacteriota bacterium, assembly GCA_029262235.1. Taxonomy (GTDB): domain Bacteria; phylum Orphanbacterota; class Orphanbacteria; order Orphanbacterales; family Orphanbacteraceae; genus JABDJQ01. The sequence goes on from JAJCZU010000002.1 coordinate 1,035,691, forward strand.
GCAGCCGAACTGGAAATGGATCGCGCGGCGAGACGGGATGGAGGGACGCTGATGCTCTACTACACGACCGTGAACGGCGCCCGCCGTGAAATCGAGATTCAGGGAGAAGACGGCAGGTATGTCGTGACGCTGGGCGACCGGACCTACACGATCGACTGCGAAGAACTCGCGAGCGGCCTCTATCTGTCGCTTCTCGTGGAAGGCCGCTCCTACACCGTGGAAACGAAGCACGGCGAGGGAGCGAACCGCTGGCTCACGCGATTCGGCGGCGATTTTCTCGAAGTCACGGTGCGGACCGAGCTCGAAGAGCGGGCGGCCGCCCGCCGCGCGGAAGAAAAAGCGACCGGCCCCTGGACGCTCGCGTCCCCGATGCCGGGCGTCGTGATTCAGCTCCCCCATGCCGTCGGCGACCGTGTCGCAAAAGGGGAGACCGTGGCGGTAGTGGAAGCGATGAAGATGCAGAACGAGCTTCCCGCGGAGATCGACGGCATTCTCACGGCAATCCATGTAACAGCGGGCACGGCGATCGAAACGCGCGGCCTGATCCTTACCGTGGAACCGGCCACGGACGAACCGCCGCAGGGCGCCTGATAGGCGCGGACCGGACCCGGTCGCCGCTTGGAATCTCGCCCGCGAATCCGTTACACTGCAGCTAATGCGCAGGACACAGAACCAGGAGGTCCCACCCACGATGAGCCGCGTCGAAGAGCTATATAAAGAGAACGAAGCGAACTTCAAGCACTGGGAGGTCGTGCAGGACTGCATCGACCAGTGCATCGACCTCATGCTGAACTGGCGGCAGTCGGGACACCCCGGCGGCTCGCGCTCCAAAGTACACGTGATGGTGGCCACGCTCCTCGGCGGCGTCATGCGCTGGGACATTCGGCGCCCCGACTCGCGCTTCGGCGATCGGTACGTTCTCGTTGCCGGGCACACGGTTCCGCTCGTGTACGCCACACTGGCCGTGCTGAACGAAGCGATGCGCACGAAGCACGCGGAGACGGGCGACGCGAAGTACGCCATCCACAACTTCGCCGAACGCGCCCTCACCTGGGAGGACCTGCTCGGATTCCGTCGCAACAAGGGACTCGCGGGTCACGCGGAAATGGAAGGGAAGACGCTCTTCCTGAAATTCAATACCGGCCCCTCGGGGCACGGCTCGCCGCCGGCCGCCGGCGAGGCGCTCGCCCTGAAGCGCGCGGGGGCGGAGGAAGTCCGCGTTTTCGCGTTCGAAGGAGAGGGCGGGCACACCACCGGCGCCACGCACGAAACGAAAAACACCGCGTACGGGCTTCGCCTCAGCAACCTCGTCTACGTACTTGACTGGAACGACTTCGGCATCGACGACAACCCCATCAGCTCTGCCGTACACGGCAGCCCGAAGGACTGGTTCGAACCGTACGGTTTCCGCGTGTTCGGCGCCGAAAAGGGGAGCGAGTTCGCGCCCGTCACGCGCGCCCTTCTGAATGCGGTGCACGGCGAAAACCCCGATCATCGTCCGAACTGCGTCTACGTGAAGACGCGCAAGGGCCGCGGCTATCTGAAGTACGACAACAAGTCGCACGGCTCACCGCACAAAGCGAACTCGGAGCTCTTCTGGGAGACGAAAAAAGAGTTCGCCGACAAGTACGGCGTCCAGTTCCAGGGCTTCGGCGAACCGCTGCCGGACGATCCGGGCGCCCAGCGTGAGCAGATGATTGCGAACTACAACGTAGTGCTCGATGTGCTTCGCAGGAATCCCGGAACACTCGACTACGTCGCGAACCGCCTCGCGGAAATCGGCGACTCGGTGCCGCGCGAGATCAACGGCTTCAAACTGCCCGAAGCGAAAAACCCGGCCAAGGACGCGGCCCTGTTTGACTTCAAAAAGTATCCGAAAGAAATGTGGGCAAAGCCGGGTGACAAGCAGCCGAACCGCGCAGGTCTCTCGACATGGGGTGCCTGGATCAACACGACCGCGAAGCAGAAGTACGGTCGCCCGCTGTTTCTGGCCTGTTCCGCCGACCTTGCGGACTCGACGAATATTTCCGGTTTCGCCAAAGGCTACGGCGCCGAGGAGGGCTACGGCTGGTTCAAGCCTGGCGAAAACGAAGACGGCATTCTGATGCCCCAGATGATTACGGAGTTCACGAATGCGGGACTCATGATCGGCGCGGCCACCGTCAACATGTCGACAAATCCCGAAAAGGAATTCAACGGCTTCTACACGGCCTGTTCGACATACGGTTCGTTCTCCTATCTGAAGTACGGGCCGATGCGTCTTTTCAGTCAGCTTGCGCAGGACTGCGAACTGAAAGTCGGCAAAGTGCTCTGGATCGCGGGCCACTCGGGCCCGGAAACGGCCGACGACTCCCGCACGCATTTCGGAATCTTCGCGCCGGGCGTCACCGATCTTTTCCCGAACGGCCACGTCGTGAACCTGCATCCCTGGGAGTACAACGAAGTACCGGTCATGCTCGCGGCCGCATTCGCAGGGAAATGGCCGATCGTGGCGCTGCATCTGACGCGCCCGCCCGTCGAGATCCCGGATCGTGCCGCTCTCGGCATGGCGTCGCATTTCGAAGCGGCGAAAGGCGCGTACCTCATGCGGGCGTACGACAGGAGCAAGCCGAAAATGGGTACGCTGATCGTGCAGGGGACATCGACGACGGCGAACGTCGTGAAACTGCTGCCCGAGCTCGACAAGGCCGGCCTCAACGTGAAACTCGTCGCGGCGCCGTCCTACGAACTGTTTCAGGCGCAGAGCGAAGCGTATCGAAACGAAATCCTGCCGCCGGAAGACTTCGTCGACTCGACCGTGATCTCGAACCGTTCCAAGATTCTCGCACGCGGCTGGTTCCCGCACCGCACCGCGGAAGAGTATGCGATCACGAGCGACTGGGATAACCGCTGGCGCACCGGCGGCACTCTCGACGAGGTGATCGAAGAAGCGCATCTCTCGACGTCATGGATCCTGAAGGGGATCGAACGGTTTGCCAGAGATCGCGAGAAACGACTGAACCGGATTCGCGAAACCGTCGAGGCCGCCCTCGACGCCTAGTCACAATCATCGCGCCCGCACCCGGCGCCCGACATTCCTTCCCCTTGCAGGAGAACGTCATGCAGCCAGCCATGCGCGCGATTCACGAACAGTTCACATTGAACACGGATCTCTTCAGGAACGTTGTCCGCGATCTGGATGACGGAAAAGCGGCCAAACGCCCGACCGGCGACAATAACCATGCGCTCTATCTGGCGCTCCACCTCGTCGACACACGTCACTTTCTCGCGCAGTTCCTGGGCGAACCGCTCGACAATCCGTTCGCGTCACTGACGGAAGGGAAGAAGACGATCGACGATTTCGATTCGTTCCCGCCGCTGGCCGACATCAGCGCCGCCTGGGAGAAAATCTCGGCTCATCTTGCCGGCATCTACGAAAAGATTACGCCGGAACAGCTCGATGCGGAGCTGCCGATTCCGTTCCCGGTGAAGGAACCGAAGATGCTGTCGGGGATCGCGTTCATGAACCATCACGACGCGTATCATATCGGGCAGCTCGGTTATCTGCGGAAGGGGCTGGGGCTCGGGCCGATGGCGTACGACAGAACGTAGCGGATCGAAATCGGAGTGGTGCCGGAGGTCGGACTCGAACCGACACGAGGTTGCCCTCGGGGGATTTTGAGTCCCCTGCGTCTACCAGTTTCACCACTCCGGCTTACGAATGACCATGGTAACGGCGGTGGGCGGGATCGTCAACGCTCCGCGGCTGCGATCAGCGCGCCAGAGGACCCTTACGCTGTCCACGCTTCGCGACGGGAGGGCCGAGCACCTCGTTCAGGATGATGGCCGTCCTGAGGCTTCGGGGATCGCGCAGGTTGCGTAGCACATCATGTCGGCGGGCCTTGTGGATCGTGGCCGCTTTCCGCATCGGCCGCGGTCGCCCTTCGGCCCGATCGGGCACGACAGGCACATCGAACGAAATGACCTCCGCGAGGGTGCGCCCTTCGCGCTCGGCCTGCATGGCGCGCAGCTTCTCCTCGCGCTCCAGTCGCGCTTCTTCGCGCCGATCCCGCATGGTCTCGAGGCGGCCGCGCAGATCGGGGCTGCGATCGCGGGAGGGGCGAAGTCCCCGCTCCTCGGCACGACCTTCCTCCATCAGCGCGCCCCGCAGCTCCTCGAACGGATCGTGGTCTTCTTCCTCATCGAAAGGCACCGTCTGCATCCGCCGATCAGCGTGAGCGGGAGCCTCGCCACGCCTCGGCGTCCCCGCACGACCGGACGGCGCCGCACGACCCGGCGCCGCCTGTTCGGGTGCCACCGGTCCGGGCGACTGCTGAGGGGCCGCGCCAGGCGGCTTCTTCTTTTTCTTCGATCGCCGCCCCATGATGAGCCAGTAGATGAAGCCGTAGAGAAGGAGTTGTAGGAGTCCTTCCATGGTCAGTCCGTCAGCTCGTCACGTGACCCGTCGTCATCGCGACCGATCGAGTCGCGCATCGTAGTGTCAGCCTGGATGTTCTTCATATTGTAGTAGTCCATCACGCCCAGATTGCCCGACCGGAACGCGTCGGCCATCGCGATCGGAATCGCCGCCTCGGCCTCCACTACTTTGGCGCGCATCTCTTCGACACGCGCTTTCATTTCCTGTTCGACAGCCACGGCCATGGCGCGGCGCTCTTCGGCCTTCGCCTGGGCAATGCGCTTGTCGGCTTCCGCCTGATCCGTCTGGAGCTTGGCCCCGATGTTCTCGCCGATATCGACGTCGGCGATGTCGATCGACAGGATCTCGAACGCCGTGCCGGCATCCAGCCCCTTGGCGAGCACTGTTTTCGAAATGCGATCGGGATTTTCGAGCACGGCCTTGTGCGATACGGACGAGCCGATGCTCGACACGATCCCTTCGCCGACGCGCGCCACGATCGTTTCTTCCCCCGCACCCCCGACGAGGCGCTCGATGTTGGCGCGCACCGTAACGCGTGCGACCGCCTTCACCTGGATCCCGTCCATGGCGACCGCCGCGATCATGGGCGTGTTGATCACCTTCGGATTCACGGACATCTTGACAGCCTCGAGCACGTCGCGCCCGGCAAGATCGATCGCCGTGGCCCGTTCGAACGGAAGCGGAATATTCGCTTTGTCCGCCGAAATGATCGCGATCACGACCGCTTCCACGTTCCCGCCGGCCAGGTAATGCGCTTCCAGCTTCTCGATGGGAAGATCCAGCCCCGCCTTGGCCGCGCTGATCAGCGGATTGACGATGCGGGAGGGGGGCACTTTGCGGAGCCGCATCCCGACGAGATCGCCCAGAATGCGGACCTTCACGCCTGCAAAGTACGCGGTGACCCAGAGCCCGATCGGCACGAAGTAAAAGAACAGACTTAAAAATATGAACCCCGCAATAATTATGGCGAGGGTCAACGGGAGATATTCCAACCTAGTCCTCCTTGACTGAACTGCGAGGGCGTACGACGACGCGATTGCCGTCCACGCGAATGACTTCCACTTCGGTTCCGGCTTCGACGAAGCCGCCGTCGGCGACCACGTCGATCGTGCGCCCGTCCGCTTTCATCTTTCCAGCGGGCCGCAGCGGCGCGACGACTTCACCGGCCATTCCTACAAGTGCGGCAAGGTCCGCCCGCTGCGAAGCGAAACCTTTTTCGGACGAGGCGTTCACGAGACGTCTCCAGACTCCGGCGCGCCCCGCCAGGTAAAGCAGCAGGGCGGTGGCCACCGATGTGCCGAGAAACAGCACGATCGTCGTCTCGAAACCGAGGCGCGAAAACGCCAGCGCGAACCCGATCCCGTAGGCGACGAACCCGGCGATACCGAAGAACGTGAATCCGGGCACCACAACGAGCTCGGAAATCAGTAGTACAAAACCGGCGATCAGGAAGATCGCAACAACCGTAAGATCACTCATTCGTCAGACAGCCCTCACGACGACGCGATTGCCGTCCACCTGCGTCACGATGACGGGGACGCCTTTTCCGAGAAACTCCCCTTCGCTTACCACGTCTACGCGCATGCTTCCGAACCGCGCGATCCCGGCCGGCCGGAGTTCCGTGATCGTCTCTCCCTGCGTACCCTGGAGCGCGCGTTCTTCATCCGGTGTCACGTCAAATCCCTCGGACCGGCTCGTCCTCGCCTGCAGGATCAGGTTCGTCATCGCGCCGCCGCGCGGAAGAAATCGAAACAGCAGTATGGTTCCCGCCACCGTACCCACCATCGCCGTCGCGATCGCCATGGCGGCCCGGGAGAGATCGCCGGGGGCGGGAATATGCGGAATCATCGCGTTGAACGTTGTCCCGAGCAGGAGCCCGATGCCAAGAATGCCCGCGATCCCGAATCCCGGGATCACGAAGACCTCGGCCGCGACCAGGATCAGGCCGAGGACGAAGAGAATGATCTCGCCGTTCCCGGCAAGCTGCACGATGTACTGCGAGCCGAAGAAGAGCGCGAGAGCCGCAATGCCGACGGCGCCGGGAATGCCGAAGCCGGGCGTCCGCAGTTCCATCAAGATGCCGAGGAAACCGATGGAAAGAAGAAAACCGGAGAGAATCGGATTCGTAAAAAAGCGCACGATGTTCTCGGCCCAGTTCGGCTCGAGCACGGCGTGCGTCATCTCGTTCCCGCCGCCGATTTCTTCGAGCAGCGCCTCGCGGGTCTCCATCACACGATCCGCAACGCCATGCTCGATTGCCTGATCGGTCGTAAGCGTCAGCAGTTTGCCCGCTTCGCTGATCCCGTCGATCTCGATCGACTCGTCGACCATCGCTTCGGCGATTTCCGGCGGCCGTCCACGACGCTCGGCGGTGGCGCGCATTTCACTTCGCCAGTACGAAACGACTTTCTCGCTCGCCTTTTCCATTTCGCCGCCGCCCGCAGCTGCGGTCACAGGCGTGGCCGCTCCGATCGTCGAGCCGGGCGCCATGACGATCTCCTCGCAGGCGAGGGAAATCAGGGCGCCGGCGCTGATCGCGCGTTTATTGATGTAGGCGATCGTCTTGATCTCGGCGTCCAGGAGCAGGTCCCGAATGCGGCTGGCGGCGTCGACGCGTCCGCCGAGCGTATTGATCTCGAGGATCAGTGCGCTTGCCCCCGTTGCTTTTGCTTCCGCAAGGGCGCGCTCCACGAACGGGGGCAGTCCCAGATCGATGGTTCCCTCGATCGGGACAACGAGAACCGAGCGTACCTTCGCGGGCGGCTCTTCCGTGGCGTCCTCGGCCCGCAGGAGGGAAGAGGAAACCAGCGTAAACAGAACCACCCAGGCGACAGATAAGAGTACTTGACCGCTCTGGAGGGAGCGGATAGGATTTCCGTTCATCTTTGCATTCCCATCGATCGGGGCTGTAGCTCAGCTGGGAGAGCGCATGACTGGCAGTCATGAGGTCAGGGGTTCGATCCCCCTCAGCTCCAATTCTTACCTTGCCCGGCTCTTGATTATTCCCAGGAAAACTTCCATGTATGCCGATCGATCATTTCGTCGTTGTGATCGATCTGCAGGATCGCGATCTTGACGCCCGGCTCGAGGCGCACGGGGTAGGTGACGTCGACGGCGGCGCGCCAGAGAACTTCCTGATCCGCCGGCCTGCGCTCCGACTCCGGGGAGCCGACGGGCTCGAAAAGCACAGGATCAATCAGACGCCCGTCCTTCAGATCGAGCCGGAACCGGAAGTCGTTCAGGTCGACCTCGCTCAGGCGCGCTCCCCAGACCACGACGCGAAAGCTGATCCCCTCGTCCACATACCGCTCACGCATCGAAAGAGCCGCTTCTTCGGCTCCTGCCAGGCCTTCGAGCTTCTTTACAATGTACGAATAATCCCAGAGCATTGCCGCCGTCGGCCCCGGAGTTTCGAACAGTGTCATCTCGGTAAAGGGACGTGTGAAACGCTTCTCGATCTCGTCGCGGGACAGATCCGCATGCTCTGCGGGGATCCTGCCTTCGTAGGCGGTCGCAATCGGCTGGATCAGAAAGGAAGCGGGAGCGCACGCGAACAGAAGCACGAGAGGGATCAGCAGGAGCGGGTAATGCGATTTCTGAGTCACGGTGGCGCAAACGTAGCACCCCCTCATGACGGTGTCAAGATTGCGAGATGCGACACGGGATTGCAAAAGGTCACGAACGGTTGACCGAATCGCGTTTTCGCAGTAAAATGATGAAGAGAAACAAGTTAGCAGCGGCTGGGGAAGATGCCCCGATGAGTGGGGAAGATCGCGTCCCCCCGCAAACGCCCCTGCAGAACCGTTTCCGGCCGTCTCCCGGCAACCTGCCCATCCAACAGCGCCGCAGAATGCCCCACTTCCCCCGCGGGCCCATGCGGCGTGTGATTACGCACCTTGAGGATTTCCAGGGTATGCCAAGCGCACATAAACACCACAATACAAGACTATTAGCATTACTACATAATGTAATTTCTCGGTGGAATCCTCCCCCGTGTCAACCGGTTGCCGAACTTGGCACCGCAGTTGCATTCCCCTACTCCCAGATAACAAAGCCAGATGTTGTTCCCTGCAGTTCTGGTGCTTTGCTGGGTCGTGGGCTGATCTCATTAGACTTGGATACGAGTCTTGCGGCACTCACACCGTTCATCGCGGGGAACATTTTTTGGGAATCCTCGCGTCCGGATCGGATGGGCATCTCGTGTAGACACCCCGGCGCGAGGATTTCTCTTTTTCACACAATCTACTCTCAGCCGTGGGTCGTCTCATGATGAAACGTCTCCTCCCGTGGCTCCCCGTTTTACTGATTTTCTTCGCTGCCGAAGTACGCGCCGAGGTGCGTGCTGAAGAGGCACGCAGAGAAGTGCGCCTCGTTCTCTTCGACAGTGAAGGCGACTGGTCATCGCGCGCGCGCGCCATCGAAGGCGCGGGCGGGACGATTCGTGCGGGCTTCCCGGGCGGGGGCGCGATCGTCGACGCGCCTGCCGGTTACTGGCTTGCGTCGAACAAACGCGATGACGGCTCCCGCTCTCACACCGGCTACGTCGCTCATTCGCAAACGGCGGACAGGAGCGCGGCGCGTCACGCGATCCAGGCGTGGAACCGTTACCTCGCGGAAGGCCCGGGGCGAGTCGAGGGTGAGATCGTACTCGACGGGGAACACGCCGGCCCCGTTCCCGATGCCGCGGTCTCGCAGAGCAAGACCCCGACCGGGTCGAACGCGAACGACACGAGCGAGTTTCTGCTCGGTTCCGTCACGATTGCCATTCTGCTTCCCGAAAGCGACGGCGGCATCGACCCGTCTTCCGAAGACTGGGCGCCGTGGATGGTCGACTCCGTGGTCGCGCGGGTGCAGCAGGGGGCGAGCTGGTGGCAGAATCAGCCGCTCGGCGGCGAGGTATCATTCGTATTTCACACGGAGCCCGTGATCCCCACTCCATACGAGCCGATTACGCGAAACGCGTTCACGACTGCTTCGCTCGAGACCTTGTGGACCGCGGGCCTCTTCGACACCCTCGGATACAGCACCGGGAACGCCTTTCAAAGCGGACGCGATTATCTGAACGATCTGCGAACCACGTACGACACGGACTGGGCCGTCGCCGTAATCGTGGCGAACTCGAAGAACGACGCCGACGGCCGTTTCGCGACGTTCAACTACGGATTCTCGTACTACGGCGGCCCGTACCTCGTGATGACGTGGGACAACGGCAACATAGGGCCGGCAGGCATGAAAGCCGTCATGGCGCACGAGTTCGCCCACACCTGGTACGCGCTCGACGAATACAACGGGGGAGGGTCGTCCTGCGGCGCACTGGCCGGATACGAGCAGTACGAAAACCAGAACAGCCTTCACGGCGGCCCGTGCGCGACCGACGACGAATGCATCATGCGCAGTTCGCTCACGAACGCATACAACACGAACGCCGCGTGTGCCTATTCCCTCGGCCAGGTCGGGATGGGCGACAACGACATGGATCTTATCGGTAACGTGCTCGACACCGAACCGAGTTCGCTTCTCGATCCGATCGCGGACACCATCGGAACGTACACGCCTACGTTCACGGGGAGTTCCTTCGTGAATCCCCTCACGAATCTGAACACGCGCGGCGAAGGAAACGACATCACGCTGAACACGATTCAGACGGTCGAGTACCGGATCGACGGCGGCGCGTGGACCGCGACCACCCCCGTTGACGGGCTGTTTGACGGCCCCGGGGAAGCCTTCACGTTCACGACCGGTTCCCTCACCGAGACAACGCACATTGTAGAAACGCGCGCGACCAATTCCGTGGCCAACGCCGAACTCGTCTTTCCCGCTGATACGTTCTACGTACCGGACGCGATCGCTCCGGCTCCCGTAACGGCTGTCACAAGCGCGGCAACGGACTCGGTCGTCACTTTGATCTGGACGAATCCGTCAGACGCGGACTTCATGCACACGGTCATTCGTTTCAGCACCGTATCCGCGCCGGCCACCTTGCTCGACGGCACGGAGCTCACAACACGCGCCACCGCGCCGGCCGCCTCGGATACGTTCGCGCACACGGGTCTCCTGCCCGACGTCGTCTACTACTACTCTTTCTTCACGGCCGACGAAGTGCCGAACTACGGGACGGTTGTCTCCGTAATCGGCGCGCCGCTTTATCCGCCGCCGCCCGCGCTTCTTTCACCCGCACCCGATTCGCTTTACGTAAAAACGGATGCGATCTTCACATGGGATCCCGTGACATTGCCCGACCTTTCCGACACGCTGATCGCCTACGGGCTTCAGGTGGCGACGGACGCCGGGTTCGCGGCGCTTGTCTTCGATGGCGACGCGACCGTGGGCGCGCCCGCGGACACGTTCTGGAGCGCGACCGGCCTTGCAGACGGCGGGAACTACTGGTGGCGCATGCGCGGGAAGGATCTTCTGACGAACACGTACGGCTACTGGTCGGAAGCACGGGCTTTCTCGACAGAACTTCCGATCGGCACCGTCGCCTTTCTCGATTCGACGCAGTCCGACTACACGACATTTCAAACCGGCGAAGTAGTCCCGCCGCTCCAGGACGCGAGAATCGAAGCCCGCGTTTCTCCGAGCGACACGCTCGGAATCGGGGGCCACTTCGTGCAGGTTCACTGGACAAACGGTCCGATCGCGGATTCTCTTGCGCTCACGCTCGATCGTGCGGAGAGCGACTTCTCTTACTGGAGAGGGGACGTGCCGTTCGGCGTCGCGTTCGAAATCGGAGACACCGTCTCGTTCTGGGTGTCCGCGAAAGATCCGCACGGCACGCCCGTCACCGACAAGAACGGCGGACAGAACTTCCAGTTCATTGCCGCGCGAAATCCGGTCGCCGCTTATCACGTGCCGTCCAGTGCGGAGCCCGGCGCGCTGACGATGCGGAGTCCGTTCTATGTTACCGACACGGATCCGTCGTTCACCGTTTCTGTCGGGGCATCTCCCGCCGGTTCGATGAGCGCGGGTGAAGTGCTTTTCCAGGTATTGAACGACACGTTGTTCGCCGCGGCGCCGCTCGTGTTCGCGACCACGGTCGGGGATACGGATTACTACGAAGCCACGATCGATTCGTCTTTCGCATTCAATACGGACCTCGTTTACTACGCGCGTGTCTGGGGCGACAGCACGCGCGACACGACGTTCGTTCACAGCGACTTTGCGGGAAGCGCGGTTACGCTTGATCCCGCCACAGCCCTGCTGAACGCGTTCCCGCTTCTGATCCAGTCCGCAACCGGCGTGGACGGCGCCGATGATCCGATTCCGGCGATTCCGGTCGCGAATGAACTCGGACGGAACGAACCGAATCCGTTCAACCCGACCACCGCGATCCGATTCGCGCTCAGCTCCCCCGGAGTCGTGCGCATGCGCGTGTTCGATGTGAGCGGCCGCCTTGTAAGAACACTGATCGACGAAACCATGCCGGCCGGAAACCACGTCGCCCGCTGGAACGGCCTGAGCGAAACCGGATCGGAATCCGCGAGCGGCGTCTATCTTTATCGCATCGAAATGGCAGGCTGGTCCGAGACGCGCCGGATGATCCTGATCCGCTGACCGTTCGCCCTGTTGCATCCTCACGCCCCGGCCGGTACAATCGCGCGCAACATGGCACAACCCCGCACGTCCAGTCGATGGCCGATCCTGCGCATCGCCAACATTCTCTTTCTGATCATTGCCTGCGGATTTTTAATCTGGTTTTTTCAGCACAACCGGACCGACTTCACGCGGCTGCTCGCCGAAGTGCGCGGCAGAACCGTTCTCTTCGCGCTCGCCATCTTCACGGTGCACCAGATCGTGCAGGGCGCGGGGATTGCATGGCTCCTGCGGTCGCTCGGCGTGACGACGGGGTTCTGGGATACCGTGCGCGTTCTGCTCCTGTCGCTGCTCGGGAAATATCTACCGGGCAAGATCTGGATCTTCGCGTTTCGAAGCACGTTTTTCGCGGAGCGGGGCGTACCGGTCCGACTCGTACTGGCGGCCTCGGCCGTCGAACATCTCTTCGTCATGACGACTGCAGTCATCCTTTTTCTCGCGACAGCGCGCTTCAGCTCGCTCGATAGTGCGCAGCGATGGATTCCGGTGGCCGGAGCCGCGGCCCTCTTCGCGCTCCTCGTGTTCGGGCCCTCGATTCTGCTCGCCGTAATGAACCGCGGGTTCCGCGCGATCGGACGGACCCCGTACGAAGGAAGGATCAGGAGAGCGCAGGGGATCCGCTTCTCGCTCTTTTTCACCGGCACGTGGCTTCTGCTCGGCACCGGTGTCTGGGTCGTCGGCAGCAGCCTGATCCCGGCGCTCGGGCCGGACGCGCTCCCGGCGGTCGCCGGAGGGTACGCTCTTTCGGTCGTCAGCGGCTTCGTCGCGCTCTTTGCCCCGGGCGGGATCGGGGTGCGGGAAGCGATTCTCGCGGGGGTGCTCGCTCCATGGGCGGGGGCTGTCGACGCGCTCTTTCTGGCCGTGGCGGTCCGGATCCTCACGAGTCTCAGCGAAGTCCTCGGTCTCGGCGTGGTCGAAGGGATCGTCCGGCTCAGGGGACAATCGCGTTGACTTGACTTAAGCGCTTTGATAGCTTGCAGCTAGCTTAGATTGCAATGATTCTTCTCGCCAACAAGGAGGTTTCCATGAGTGAAGCTCTGGGACTCATCGAGACAAGAGGCTTCGTCGGAATGGTCGAGGCGTGCGATGCCATGGTGAAAGCGGCCAAGGTCGAACTCGTGCATTACGAGCGGATCGGTGGCGGCTATGTAACCGCAATCGTAAGGGGCGATGTGGCGGCCGTTCGTGCCGCGACAGAAGCCGGAAGCGCCGCGGCAAGCCGCGTGGGTGAACTCGTTTCCGTGCATGTCATTCCGCGTCCGCACGCCAACCTCGAAGACGTCCTTCCCATCGGGAGCGGAGCGGCGAAGGCGAAAAAATAGACAATGGTACTTGCGCGCGTTGACGGCACAGTCGTAGCCACACGCAAAGCGGAACGACTCGAGGGGCTGAAGCTCCTCCTCGTTCGCGTTCTGGACCCGAAGGGCAAGCCGACCGGACCATCCTTCGTCGCCGCGGATGCGGTGGGCGCGGGTCTCGGCGAGGTCGTGCTCTGCGCGCAGGGGAGTTCCTCGCGTCTCACGAAAATGACCGAGAATCGTCCCGTCGATGCCGTCATCATGGGCATCGTCGATATGATCGAAGTCGAGGGCGCCGTCACGTACACGAAGGGGGCAGCCTGACGATGTCCGGTGAAGCGGTCGACATCGACGCGATCGTCGCTCGTGTGCTCGAGCGCATGCAGCCCGCGGCGGCCGGCAGCGCGACGCCTCATGCGGCGCCGATCCGCAGTGCCGGCAGGAGCGGCATCTTTCCCGATATCGAACAGGCGATCCGGGCTGCGGAAGAGGCGTATCGGAATCTCGACGCCACCTCACTGGAAACGCGAAAGAAGATGGTCGAGGCCGCGCGCAAAGCCGCGTGCGATGCCGCAACCTCGCTCGCCGAAGACGCGGTGCGCGAGACGGGCATGGGCCGCGTCGACGACAAGATCAAGAAGAACCTCCTCGTCGCCACGAAGACTCCCGGGCCCGAAATCCTGGTACCGGAAGCTGTCACGGGAGATCACGGCCTTTCCATTGTCGATCACGCGCCTTTCGGCGTCATCGGCTCCATCGTCCCGACTACGAATCCGACAGAAACGATCATCAATAACGGCATCAGCATGGTCTCCGCCGGCAACACCGTCGTGTTCAACGCGCACCCGAATGCGAAACGGTGTACGAACCGCTGCATCGCGCTGTTGAACGACGCCATGCACGCGGCGGGGGGACCGCCATTCGTCTTTACAGCGGTCGAAGACCCCACGATCGAAACCGCGAAGGCGATCATGGCGCATCCTGCGGTGCGCCTGCTTACCGTGACCGGAGGCGCCGGTGTCGTACGCGCGGCGATGCAGTCCGGAAAGCGCGTCGTGGGAGCAGGCCCCGGCAACCCGCCGGCCGTTGTCGACGAAACCGCCGACTTCCAGCAGGCCGGCCGCGACATCGTTCTCGGGGGATCACTCGACAACAACATCATCTGCACCGACGAAAAGGAAGTCATCTGCGTCGACGCAGTCACAGACCGCCTGAAGGAATCCATGTGCGCGCAGAACGCGTACGAAGTGACAGGCGCGGAACTCAAGAAACTGCGTGAGACCGTTCTGGAACAGGACAAGGGTGACGGGCACCACTCAGTCGTCAACAAGGAATTCATCGGAAAAGACGCGACATTCATTCTCGACGCGATCGGGGTGCGCGCCCCGGCCACCACGCGTATGGTGATCGCCGACGTCAGCAACGAGCACCCGTTCATCTGGACGGAACTCATGATGCCCGTCATGGGGATCACGCGCGTCCCGGACGCCGACGCCGCGATCGCGCTCGCAGTAAGAGCCGAACACGGTTTCCGTCACACCGCGAGCATGCACAGCCGCAACATCGACAAGCTCAGTAAAATGGCGCGCCTCATGAACGTGTCGATCTTCATCAAGAACGGCCCCAACTATGCCGGCCTCGGATTCGGCGGGGAAGGCTACACGAGCTTCACGATCGCGAGCCCGACCGGCGACGGCATGACAACCGCACGTACGTTTTCAAGACCACGGCGCTGCGTGCTCGTCGACCGCTTTCGGATCGTATAGCCGTGGAATCCCTCGCCGTCCTGGAACTCGATTCCATCGCCCGCGGCATCCAAGTCACCGACCACATGGCCAAGATGGCTCTCGTCGCAATCGCCCGCTCGCACCCGATCGACCCCGGCAAGTATCTGATCGTAATCCGCGGCGACGCCGACTCGACGCGCCTGTCGCTCGACCGCGGCAGGGAACACGCCGGGGATACCGTCGTCGACGAACTTTATCTCGCGCATGTGCATGCGGCCGTTCCCGAGGCCATGCACGGATCGTGGGTCCCGGCCGTGCTCGACACCATCGGGGTGATCGAAACCGCTTCTGTCGCCTCCATCGTGCGCGCCGCCGACCGCGCACTGAAAGCCGCGCCGACGTCGCTTCTTCGCCTGCACCTGGCACGCCGCACGGGGGGGAAGGGTTATCTCGTCCTCACGGGTTCCCAGGCGGACGTGGAAGCCTCGCTCGAAGCCGGCTCGGAAGCCGCGGGAGAACGGGGCGCCTGGCACGACCGCGCTTTGATTCCCGCTCCCTCCGCAGAGCTTCTCGCGGAACTGCAGAAAGAGTGGATCACATGAGACTCGCGCGCGTGATCGGTACGGTCGTCATGACGCAGAAGCTCGCGTCGCTCACGGGGCAGCGTTTTCTGCTCGTCCAGCCGGTTACCACGGAAGGGAAGACCAACGGCGAACCGTTCGTCGCGATGGACACCGTGAGCGCCGGCCGGGGAGAACTCGTGTCGATCGTGGAAAAGCGCGAAGGCGCGAAGGCTTTCGGGAACACCGATCTTCCGAGCGACGGTACGATCGTCGCGATCATCGACGAGATCAGGAGTGTAAAGTGAAGATTGCGCGCGTTGAAGGAGAAGCAGTCTCGACGATCAAACACGCCACACTCGACGGGCAGCGCCTCTTGATGGTCCAACCATTGACCCCCGAAGGGAAAGACGAAGGCGTTCCCGAAATCGCAGTCGACACCGTGGGGGCCGGAATCGGAGAGCGTGTTCTCGTAACGCAGGAGGGGCGGGCGGCGGAAGAGCTCACCGGACACACGAATCCTCCCGTGCGTACCCTGATCGTCGGCATCATCGACTCGATCGAAGCGGGGGGCGAAACCGTCTTCGCCAAAAACGAGTCGTGAAGCGGCAGCCCGTCTCCGTGGAACAGGCCGCGCGCCAGATCGTCGAAGTCGGAAGGGTCCTGTACGAGCGCGGCCTCATTGCGGCCACCGAAGGCAACATGTCCGTTCGCCTTCCCGGCAACCGCTTCCTGACCACGCCATCGGGTCTCTGCAAAGGGAGGCTGCGCAATCACGATGTCGTTACAGTCGACGCAGGGGGCCGGAAGCGCGGGGGGCACGGGACCCCGTCGAGCGAAATCCGCATGCATCTCGCGATCTATGAAGAACGGCCCGACATCCTTGCCATCGTCCATGCCCATCCTCCCGTCGCCACCGGGTTTGCCGTGGCGGGCATTCCCCTTGCCGGATGCGTCCTTCCCGAAATCATTCTGACCGTCGGCTCCGTTCCCCTGACCGAGTACGGAACGCCCTCGACCGATGAACTGCCCGCGCGGATTCGCGGCGCCGCGCGCGCGCACGACGCGTTTCTGCTCAAGAACCATGGAGCCGTCGCGAGCGGAACGGGACTATGGGACGCGTGTCACAAGATGGAAATGATCGAGAGTTTTGCGAAGATCGTTCTCACGGCCCGGCAACTCGGGCGTGTCGAACCTTTGTCGTCTGCCGATGTCGACAAGCTGCTCGCGCTCGGAACCGGGGCGGTGAATCGGCCAGCGGCGGGGTGCGGGGGGTGCACTACGTGTGAAATCGGAAGGGCATAGCAAAAAGCCCCTTCGTGAAAAGGGGCTCGTTTTCTTGCTTTTCAAACCTGCTCAGCCGATGGCGTTGAAGATTCTCTGGGCGCGCGATTTTCTGCGTGCCACCTGATTCTTGTGCATCAGATTCTTCTTCGCGGCTTTGTCGAGAGAGGCGAGCAACGCGAGGAGAACCTTCTGGCCCTCTTCCTTCGAGTCGACTTCCCCGATCTTCTTCGACAGCGTGCGGATCTTCGAACTCATGATTCGGTTCCGCAGATTGGCCTTCGCATTCGTACGGACACGTTTCTCGCACGATTTATGTTGCGGCATACTGTTCATCCTCCTGGCCATGGGGGCCATTCACTACAGAAAAGCAAAATTATCACTTCCGGAGCGGATCGTCAACCCCCGCCGCCGCTGAAATGATTCAACCCTTTGCGGGAAAAGGGCTTCCGCGGGGTTGACAGGCGTGAAAAGGCCTTCCTATAGTGGCCGGGTACACGGAAGCTCCTCCATAACAAGGATTCACCTGCATGCCCGAGTTCAGGTTTCTGGCCCGGCACGCCGCGATCGCAGCCGGCCTCGCGCTGCTTTTCGCCGTGCCCGCCTCCGCCAACCGCTTCGTTCAGCACCAGTTCCAGCAGATCGGAGCGCGCCATCTGGCCACCGGCGGGGGACACGTCGCCATGGTGGACGGTACGAGCGGTGCGTACTGGAACCCCGCCAGCATCTCGTGGTACCCGTACCTCGAGTTCGTGATGGAGGGGGTCTATCATACCGGCCCCACGCTCGAAACGAGCGGGGGAGCAAACAATCTTCGCTTCGAAGACGAGGGCTCGTTCGGAATGGTGGGCGTCACGATTCCCGGTGAGCGGGGATTCCATTTTTCCCTTATCGAAGTGCAGCGCTACAATCACGATATCCGAGGCACGCTGTTCGATACACCGGAAGACCGCGCCGCGGGCGGGACGATCACGTCCTACGAGGACCGCGTTTCCATCAACTCCTTCGGCGTCATCACGAGCTACCGCTCCACCTATCGCACGTCTGTCGGAATCGGTGTCTGGTTCGACAGAAAAAAGGTGTTCAAGTCGCTCGACTACACGGCGGGATGCGACGCAACCGGGGAGCCGCCCACCGATCAGCAGATCGCCGACGGATTCCTGGACGCCGAAGCCAGCACGAACAACGCAACCGCGATTCGCTTTTCGCTCGGCGGGTTCTTTCGCGCCACTCCGAACCTCGATCTGGGCGCTTCCATCTTCACGAACTCGAACATGAAGAGTACGTTGCGGTCGGACGTCTGGTTCACGTGCGCGCACAGCGACGAGGATCGCGAAGTGGAGGACGAGACGCCGCTCATCATCCAGGTAGGGGCGCTCTGGCGCCGGAGCCCCACCCTTCGTCTGGTCGGGGACCTCAGCTTCACACGCTGGAGCATTTTCGACGACGCCGAGAAGAAACTGAATTACAGCGACATGGCTCAGATCTCACTCGGCACGGAGTGGGATCGAGGGGCGGCATGGACTTTCCGCGGAGGACTCTACTCGCAGTTCGACGCTTCGGACCTCGGGGGGAGCGACGAGTATGCGGCCGCACTTCGCGATCTGGAGAATTCGGGCAATCCGGTCGAGCGAAACGAACTTTATCTCACGGTCGGCGTGGGCTATCTTTGGAGAGGTCAATTCCGAATCGACGCGAGCCTAGCCGACAGTCACCTTGCCTCCCCGGAGGACGGACAGACCACCGGCCGGTTCGCGATACGTGTCTTTACGGAACCGTCAGGGTCGTGAGCAGTGCACCGTTCCGCGATTGCGGTCCTCGCCTCCGGGCGCGGAAGCAACCTCAAGTCCATACTGGAAGCGATGAAGGACCCCGCCTATCCGGCCGAGGTCACCCTCGTTCTATCTGATGTCCGGGATGCGCCCGCGCTCGATGCCGCACGCGCCGCGGGCATCGAAGCCATCGCGATCGATTCGGACAGGAAGGGCCCCCGGTTCGCGCGCAGCGCCGAGGCCACGATCCTGAGCGCGCTGGCGGAACGCGAAATCCGCTGCCTCGTACTTGCCGGCTTCATGCGCATTCTTTCACGATCATTTCTCCGCTCGTTCGACGGGCCCGTGCTGAACATCCATCCGTCACTGCTTCCGGCATTTCCCGGGCTCGACGCCCAGGGTCAGGCTCTCCGTCACGGCGTCCGCATCGCCGGTGCGACCGTGCATCTCGTCGACGAAGGGATCGACACGGGCCCGATCGTGGGGCAGTCCGCTGTTCCCGTTCATGCAAACGACACCCGCGAAGCGCTCGCGGATCGCATTCTGGAAACCGAACATCGGCTCTTTCCCGAGTCAATCCGCAAAGTGCTCACCGTGCCCTACGTGATCGAAGGCCGCCGCCTCCGGTTTCACGAAGAGGAGACCTCGCGCTCATGACCCGAATCGCCGCTCGTCCCACGACGTCAGGGAAAGTCCGGGATCTGTACGATCTCGGCGATCGCATGATCCTCGTCACGACCGATCGCATTTCCGCATTCGATACGATTCTTCCCAGTCTCGTTCCGGGGAAGGGCATCGTGCTGAACGCGCTCACGAAATTCTGGATGCGCCAGTTTCAGGATCTCGTTCCCCATCACATCCTGAGCGACGATCCGCTCGAGTATCCCGCTCCGTTCTGTGACGCCGCCGAGGAATTGCTTGGCCGTTCCGTCCTCGTGCGCAAAGCCGAAGTATTCCCGTTCGAGTGCGTTGTGCGCGGCTATCTGACCGGCTCGGGCTGGAAAGATTACGTCAAGTCAGGGGCGGTTTCGGGCGTGGCGCTCCCCCCGGGACTCGTGCTTTCCGAGCGTCTGGCGACGCCGATTTTCACGCCGACGACGAAATCGGAAGCGGGGCACGACCTTCCCGTTTCGTTCGAAGAGATGCAGAAATCGCTCGGAGCCGACGCGGCAGCGCTTCGCGATCTTTCGCTCGCACTCTTCGCACGAGCCTCGGCCATCGCTGCCGGGCGCGGGATACTGATTGCCGACACGAAATTCGAATTCGGCCGGATCGATGGTTCGATTACTCTCATCGACGAAGTACTGACACCCGACTCATCCCGTTTCTGGAAGGCCGATCGCTATCAGCCGGGAAAACCGCAGGAGAGCTACGACAAACAGTACGTACGCGAATATTTGCTGTCACAACAATTCGAGGGCGATGGCGAGCCTCCGACGCTGCCGGAAGAAGTCGTCGCAAAAACCGCGGCGCTCTACCGTGAAATTCTCATCATCCTGACGGGCGACGCGCAGGCGCTCGAGAACACGGGAGACCTCAACTCATGACCAGGCTTGCCCGTGCGCTTCTTTCCGTTTCGAACAAGGAAGGGCTCGTGCCGCTCGCCGGCGCCCTGCGCGCACACGACATTGAAATCGTATCGACGGGAGGGACGGCCGCGCTGCTGAAGAGCGAAGGAATCGCCGTCACGGAGATCGACACCGTAACCGGCTTTCCGGAGATGCTCGGCGGCCGCGTCAGGACACTCCACCCGAACGTATTCGGCGGCATTCTCGGACGGCGCTCTCTCGCATCGGATCAAAGGGAGATGGCGCAGCACGAAATCCGACCGATCGATCTCGTCGTCGTCAACTTCTACCCCTTCGAAGAGAGCGTCCGGAGCGGGGGCGAGCGGCAGTCCATCATCGAAAAGATCGACATCGGCGGCCCGTCACTCGTGCGGGCGGCGGCCAAATCTCACGAAGACGTCCTCGTGCTGCACGACCCTGGCCAGTACGCGGAGTTCCTGGCGCGCCTTGCCGCGGAGGACGCACGCGGCTTCGACCGGGAGTATCGTATGTCGCTTGCAGCCGATGCGTTCGCGGCCGTGACGCGCTACGACCAGGCGATTGCGGGATGGTTCGCGGGGGAGAGCGGGATCGCGCTTTCCGCGCGGCTACGCCAGTCGCTTCGCTATGGCGAGAACCCGCACCAGTCTGCCAAATGGTACGAAGACGAAAAAACGCGGCTCTCGTTCACGTCGCTTCAGGGAAAAGAGCTCTCCTATAATAATCTCCTGGACGGTGACGCCGCCTGGGAGCTGATCGAGGAATGGAAGGAGCCCGCGGCAGCCATCATCAAGCACGGGAATCCGTGCGGCGTGGCCACGGACGCATCGCACGTCGTCGCGTACGAGAAGGCCCTCGCGTGCGATCCCGTCTCCGCGTTCGGAGGCGTCGTCGCGGTCAACGGCCCCGTCGACGGCGCGCTGGCGGATCTGCTCGCGAAGCACTTTCTGGAAGTCGTACTGGCGCCTTCGTTCACGGCTGAGGCGGAAACGCGCCTGCGGAAGAAGAAGAACCTGCGCCTCGTGCAGGTCACGTCGAAGACCGCATCGCGCGCGGAGAGTTCGCGCGTCATGATTCGCACGATCGGGGCCGGGTATCTCGCGCAGGATCCGGACAGCGCGAAGCAGTCGCGCGACGAGTGGACGGTCCCTACGAAACGGCAGCCGACGCCCGAAGAGTGGCGCGACCTGGAAGTGGCGTGGAAAGTCGCGAAGCATGTCCGCTCGAACGCGATCGTCTTCGTGAAGGGCGGAGCGACGATCGGGATCGGGGCCGGCCAGATGAGCCGCGTCGACTCGGCCGAGGTGGCGGTGCGCAAAGGAGCGACCGCGGGGCACGATCTCACGAACAGCGCGGTCGCCTCGGACGGCTTCTTCCCGTTCGCCGACGGCGTGGAGCAGGCCGCAAAGGGAGGAGCCACGGCTGTCATTCAGCCCGGGGGCTCGATCAGGGATCAGGAAGTCATCGACGCGGCCGACAGGCTCGGCGTCGCCATGGTATTCACCGGCATGCGCCATTTCCGGCACTAGGAGCGACGCACTCTTGTCAACCGAATGGATTCTGATACTCGATTACGGCGGCCAGTACACGCAGCTCATCGCGAGGCGCGTACGCGAAGCGAACATCTTCTGCCGCATCGAACCACCCGGTTTCGGGGGGAGCGAGACGGCCGGCGATGCGTCTTTGAAGGGGGTCGTTCTCTCAGGGGGCCCTTCTTCCGTTTTTGCGGACGACGCGCCGACGCTCCCGGACTGGTTCTCCCGTTACGAGGGTCCCGTACTCGGCATCTGCTACGGCATGCAGCTTCTCGCGCGCGCAGAAGGCGGTGAAGTAGCGGGCGGTGGCGAAATGGAATTCGGCCCGGCCCGGCTCCGGTTCGAAAAAGACGCGCCTCTCTTTCAGGGGATCGAATCCGGCGGCCAGGTCTGGATGAGCCATGGCGACCGTGTGACCGCGCTTCCCGCGGGATACGAATGCATCGGTTCGACGTCCGATCTCGCGACAGCCGCGATCGCCAACGTGCAGGCCCGGCGCTACGGCGTACAGTTTCACCCCGAAGTCATGCATACGACCGGGGGGACACGGATGCTCGACAACTTCCTGCGCGTCGTCTGTGCATGCTCGGGGACGTGGACCCCGGACAGGTACGCGGAATCGAAACTCGCCGCGATCCGTGAAGCGACGGCGGACGGGGGAGAGGTTCTCTGCGGCGTTTCCGGAGGGGTCGACAGCACCGTGACCGCCCGGCTCCTGCAGACCGCGGTCGGCAACAGGCTCCGCGCCGTGTTCGTCGACAACGGCCTTCTTCGCAAAGGGGAGCGCGAATGGGTCATGGACACGTTCCAGCGCGGCATGGGCATCGACCTGCACTGTATCGACGGGGCGTCCCTGTTTCTCGAGCGCCTGGCCGGCATATTCGACCCCGAAGAGAAGAGGAAGATCATCGGGCACACCTTCATCGACCTCTTCGAGCAACACGCGAAGGAATGGCCGGAAGTCCGCTACCTGGCACAGGGAACGCTTTACCCGGACGTGATCGAATCGACTTCAACGGGAGGGCCTTCCGCGAAGATCAAGACGCACCACAACGTCGGGGGACTTCCCGAAACGCTGCAACTCGATCTCATCGAACCGCTGCGGGACCTGTTCAAGGACGAAGTGCGCGCCCTCGGCCGCGAGCTCGGCGTCCCCGAGGAGCTCCTGATGCGGCATCCGTTTCCGGGCCCGGGACTCGCGGTCCGGATACTGGGCCCTGTTGACGAACCGTCGCTCAATCTTTTGCGCGATTGTGACGATCTTTTTATCAAGGAGCTGCATACGGCCGGCTGGTACGACAAGATCTGGCAGGCGTTCGCGGTCCTGCTCCCGATCCAGTCGGTGGGCGTGCAGGGAGACCGGCGTTCGTACGAACGGGCGCTCGCGATCCGCGCGGTCTCTTCGGTTGACGGGATGACCGCGGACTGGTCACGGCTCCCGCACGAATTACTTGCGCGCATTTCCACGCGAATTATGAATGAAGTATCCGGCGTGAACCGGATCGTGTACGATATCAGTTCAAAACCCCCTGCGACGATTGAGTGGGAATGACCCGACGCATGCGACTCCTTCTGCTCCCGCTCATCGCTTTCGGCTTCTGGCCGAACGGCGCCGGCGCCAATCTCGGTTACGACATCGCGCCTTCAACGCGCGCCTTCCTGCTCGACGACCCGTCCGCACTGCTCGACCGCCCTCAGGAAGAATGGAACGACGTCATTCGGCTCTGCTCCGAGCTCGGCTGGAGCACGCGCGAGTTCACGCTTCGCAAGGCGCGCTACGCGAACGACCTCATCACGGGCGACGAAGCGCGCGAAGGCGAACGCGCGCGCCTCGCCGAGCTCGCGATCCGAACCGGCAAGGATGATCTCGCTCTCGTTTACATCAGGCCCGACTCGAACAGCGATGCCGTTTCGCTTGCTGCCGCAGGCCTCGTATCACTTCGTCTCGGCAACGTGGAGGAAGGCGCACGCATTCTGCGCCGCGCCCTCGATCTGGGAGCCCCGGAGCCCGATCTGCTGCGCTACAGGCTTGCGGAAGCGCTCGGCGAAAGCGAGTCCGAGGAATACGGACTCCCCTTGCTTCAGGCGATCATCGACGCGAAACGCGACCGGAGCCGAAGCGCTCTGCACCTTGCCGCCACCCGCCTGTTCCGGCTCGGCCGCAATCAGGAGGCGCGCGGGTTGCTCACGGCTCGCTACGGCAGCTCATTCGACGACCTGACCCATCGCGATCTGCTCTACCAACTCGCAAAGGACTCGTACGACACGGGGAATCGCGAAGCGGCGATTCACTTGTGGCGCCGGCTGCTCGACAGGTGGCCCGATCATTCGCGTGGCCTCGCCGCGTTCCGTGATCTCCGTCGCCTCGAGGAGAAGGGCGAGCTCCCGGCGGACGAACGCCTGCGACTCTCCGGCGCGCGCGCGGCGCGACAGAACGGGCGGACCGACGAGGCCGTACAGCTTCTCCGCCCTTACCTCGACCGTCCGGAGTCCGACCCGCTGCACCAGGAAGCGCTGCTCGAAATGGGGAAGACGAACTACGACGCGCAGCGGTACCGGACCGCGCTCAGCTACTTCGATCCGCTGACGGAATCGGGCGGCACGCTTTCCCGTTCCGCCTGGCTCTATCGCGCACGCTGCTACAAGAAAATGGGGGAGTGGACGAACGCGATCGCGTCCTACGGCGAGTATGTCGAACGCTTCCCCGAAAGTTCGATCGCGCCGGAAGTGCAGTGGGAGATCTCCTGGCGTCTCAAAATCATCGGCGAGTACGAAAAAGCGGCCGAAGCATTCTCGCTCGTGCGCAAGAAGTTTCCCGCCAGTAAGTACGCGTCTTCGGCGCCGCTGCAGGAGGCGCTCTGCCTCGACCTCATCGGTCGTTCCCGCGAGGCGCTCACGGTTCTCGAAGGACTCGTCGCGGACAAGCGGAGCACGAACCGCGACCGGGACGACGCGCTCTTCTGGGCGGGCGACATCGCCGAGCGCCTCGGGGATCCCGTCCGCGCCCGCGCCGCCTATGATGAACTGGTTCGCGACTTCCCCGAGACGTTTTACGGTCTGCGTGCCGCAGGACGCACCGGGAAAGACGCCATCGTAAGCCGCCCTCGCGAAGGATTCGGAAGCGGCGACCCCGCGAAGGACTGGATCGCCTCGTGGGCGGGCGGCAGCACGAATGCCGCTCCCGACTGCTCGCTTCTCGAGTATTTCGTCAAGCTCGGGGAATGGGAGGCGGCCCGCAGTGAAGCGTCAAGCCTGATCAAGGCCTCAGAGAAAGACGCGATCGCGCTTCTCGAACTGGCCCGCACTTTCCGGCGCCTGAACCTCAGTGACTACACGATTCGATGCGGCCGCAGACTGCAGGACAAGGCAGTGCGCGCGGACGTCGACGACGTGCATCCGCACCTGCTCGCGTTGATATACCCGATCGGATACTTCGACCTGGTATTGAACGAGGCGAAAGCGCGCGAGATCGACCCGTTCTTCATACTCGGGCTCATGCGACAGGAGAGCTGGTTCCAGCCGACCGCACAATCGTCCGCCGGAGCGTGCGGTCTCATGCAGATCATGCCGTCGACGGGCAAACACATCGCGCGCCAGTTCGGCGAGTCGCAATCCTTCCGCACGGAAAACCTGTTCGATGCGCCGACGAACGTGCGCTACGGCGCGTGGTACATCGCCTCACTGCAGAAACGCTACGGCGGCAACCTTTCGATCGTGGCCTCGGCGTACAACGCCGGCGAAGGCAATGCGGACATCTGGAAATCGCGCAACGAGCGTTTCCCGCAGGAAGAGTACGTCGAGCTCATCAACTACAGCGAAACACGCAACTACGTGAAGCGCACTTTGTCGGGCTACTGGATCTACCGCACGATCTATCAGGATCTCGTCGACAAGATCCTCACAGCCGGGTAGAGCCCTTCGTGAAGCGCGTCCCGCTCATCCCGGCTCTTCTCCTTTTCACGACACTCGCTCTCGCGTACACCGCAGCGCTGGCCGCGCGCGGGTATGATCCCACGACCCTCGTCTATCCCACCTACAAACACGACCTCGGCATGCATCACGTAACCGACACGCACCTCCGCATCTTCACGGGAAACCGGCACCGGTTCCGGAGCCCGCGCGGGGTCGCGGCCGTCAAGCTTCGCGAGCGCGACAAGCCGAACAAGATCGGGGACGATGACGAACTCACGGTCTACGGTCTGAACGCGGGCGAGCACATCATCATCTACAACACGTCGATGGTCTCGCTCGACACGTACGGCGGGGAAGGTTCCGGCAAGTACCAGCTCCGCAATCCGCACGGGATCACGGCCGACCCCGCCGGCAACGTCTATGTCGCGGACACGGGGAACGATCGCGTCGTCCATCTCAGAAATCACGACGGAAAACTGCGCCCGCTTCGGATCTTCGGCGGCGACGCGAACCCGGACGACGCGCTTCGGCTTCGCGCGCCGGAAGGAATCGACATGACGACCGGGGGCGACGTCTATGTCGCGGATACCGGCAATGACCGCATCGTCGTAGTCAGAAAAGACGGGCGCTTCGCACGCACGATCGGAGAGTCCACGCTCGAGGCTCCGACCGCGCTCGCCATCGTCGACCGCGAAGAGCGGTGGTCGTATCACAAGGCCGCGTTTCTGGTCGTCATCGAGCGGGACGGAACGATGCTGCACAAGTACGACCTCGCCGGCAACGAAACGGGAAGCGTCACGCGCGAAGAACTCGGACTTCCCGGCGCGCGTTTTCGGGGCATCGCCATCGACTACTACCATCAGCTCTACGTAACGGACGAAGCGAACCACCAGGTCCACAAGCTGAACCGCGACCTGCAGCTCATCACATCCTTCGGAAGAGAGGGGAGCGGGGACGCCGAATTTCAGGGCCCCTACGGCATCGCGATCTGGCGCAGGTTCGGCCAGATCTTCATTTCGGAGTCGAGCGGCGCGCAATACTACTGGATCGGTGTCGACGTTCTCGACTATCACGCGGAGCCCGCTGTCATTCAGGAAAAGGGGAAGATCCGATTCCGGAACACCGAGCGCGCGCGCGTCACGGTCACGGTGCGCGATCAGGACAATCACGTGCTGCGCACCATCATCGAAAACCGGGTCGTGCCGACCGGCAGCCAGACGTTCATCTGGAACGGTAAGAATGACGCCGGCGATCGACTGCCCGCAGGTCGGTACACCGTACATATCCTCGCTCGTCCGACCTACTCGTCGAAGTCATACTTCCAAAAGGAAGTTGCATTCCCCGTCCGGCTGGGCTAATTTCCCGACATCAAACGGGGGAGAAGGGACGATGGGGCAGATCGGGAATGCGGATGCGTCGACCACCCGCTGGGACGCGCTCACCTACGATGGAAGCGCGCCGGGGAGAAACGTCCCTTCGCTGCACGTATACATCCGTCCGAAACGTCTCGAGGGAAGAGCTCCCGACGAGGCGCGGCGCCTCTTCCAGGACGTGATCTCCCGTTACTACTCCGGCCCTCCGTTTCTGACACCCGAAGAAAAAATGCGCGACCTCCTCGTGACGGCCATCCCCGCCAATGCCCGCACTTCCTCTCTTCAGATCGGGATCGCCATCTGCAATCGCGCGGAGAGCGCGGTTCATCTCTTTCGCCAGGGGGGCGCCGAGGCGTGGCTCGGGGATCGGCTTGTGGAGACGACCGAAGGGAGGGTGCGCTTTCTGCGTGAACCGTGCTTCGCATTCGTCGACGGCTCGCTCGAGGACGACGTCAAACGCCGCCTGACCGCGGCGGGCCCGGGCCGGCTCCTCGACGACGGTCGCACCACGGGGCTGGCTTTCGTCCTCAATCCTGACGGCGAAACGGATGAGCCCCCGCCCACCACGACCGCCCCGGAAGCGCCGGTCGGAAACGAACTCCCGCTCTTCCAGGACGCGCCTGCTCCTCGGAACGTTGCGCCCGATAGCATGGCATCAGAAAGCATGCCCCCGGAAGACATGACCCCGGAAGACATCCCCTCGGAAAGCATCGAGCGCGAGCCGTTCATGGACACCCATCGGGCGCCCCCGGAAGAGAGCTCCCTGCAGGAAGCGCAGGCGGTCGACACTTCGTTCCTCAATCATACCGGACCCGACACCGCGCCTGAAAATGCGCTGGACGCCACGATCGCGGATCGCATTGCGGCGGAAGTACTCGCTCCGCGAAACGCGGGCGCCGAACGTATCGCGTTCCCGCTGCTTCCCGTTTCGCTCGTGGTCCTCGTCGCCCTGGTTGCGCTCTTCTGGCGTCAGCCCGGGAAGTGGGAGGATCGCGCCGGGCAGGAAGATGCGTCGCCGGGCATCACGATTGCCGAGTCGAACGAGTCGAACGAGTCGGACCCGGTCGACGCCGCCTCGACTGCGGATCAGGCTGCCGAGGCGCCTTCCGCGCTTCCCGATCCGGGCGCAAAGGGACCGGGCGATCTCGTCTGGGCATTCGCCGCGGAGGCCGCGATCACTTCTTCGCCGGCAGCCGCCGAAGGCGCCCTGCTCGTCGGTTCGCGCGACGGGCATCTCTACGCGATCGATCCGGCCTCCGGCAAGGAACTCTGGAGAGCGCCCGGCCCGCAGGGCGTAGGCAGCTCACCCGCGTACGGCGGCGGCCGCGCCTACTATGCTGATTACGGCGGGGACGTCGTCGCCGTCGACCTCAGCACGGGCGCCGAGATCTGGCGACGCGGAACGGGGAGCAAGATCGTCTCGTCACCGCTTTACGACGGCGAACGTGTGTACATCGGGTCGTTCAATCGTTCGCTCTACGCGCTTTCGAGCGAAACGGGCGAGATCATCTGGCGCTATCGAACCGATGACGCCATCTGGTCATCGCCCCGACTCGCGGGGGACCTCGTTCTGATCGGGTCGATCGATCGCCATCTCCATGCCGTTCGCCGGGAGGACGGAAAGCGCGAATGGAAAGCCCAGACCGGCGGTCCGCTCTATGCCTCGCCGACCGTGCAGAACGACCGGATCTTCGTCGGATCGCGTGACGGCTTCTTCTATTGCCTTTCCCTCGACGACGGCAGCCGCGTCTGGCGCACGGAGGTGGGAAGCGCGATTCACTCGTCGGCGGCACTGGGTGACGACCGGCTGTTCGTCGGCACGGAGGACGGCGCCCTCATTGCGCTTTCGCTGGCGACCGGCGAACTTCTCTGGAGCTTCCCGACCGGAGGACGCCTCCCGGCTTCCCCCCGGCTTCACGAAGGGATCGTTTACGCCCCGTCCTACGATCAATACGCCTACGCGCTCGACGCCGAGTCCGGGCATCCCGTCTGGCGGATCAACGTGGGGTCTTCCGCCTATTCGAGCCCTGTGGTACAGGGGGATCGCCTCTTCTTCGGGACGAACGACGGGCGCCTGGTTGCCTATGCCGTCGGGGAATCGCCTTGACAGACCCGTATCCCGCGTGTACTAATTAAGAAGCGTTTTGTTTGCGAAACCACGGCGAGCACTTCACTTAGCTCTGCCGCACCATCCAATCCGACTACCCCGAGGGCATGCCCGTCGGGGTTCGCTATTCCGAGCGGGGATTCTGCGCATCATGCTTGGCAAGCTCATATCGAAGGTGTTCGGCACCAAGAACGACCGAATCGTAAAAAAGCTCCAGCCGCTCGTCGACGAGATCAACGAGGAGTTCGAACAACTCGCCTCGCTCTCCGATGACGAACTGAAGGAGAAAACGACCGAGTTCCGGGCCCGCCTCGCGGACGACGAGGATCTCGACGACATCATGGTCGAGGCATTCGCCGTCGTGAAAGAGGCCTGCCGGCGCCATGTCGGGAAATCGTGGCGTGTTTCGGACGAAATGGCCGAATGGAACATGGTCCCTTATGACGTGCAGCTCATCGGCGGCATCGTCCTGCACGAAGGCAAGATCGCCGAAATGGCCACGGGGGAAGGAAAGACCCTCGTCGCGACGCTTCCCATCTATCTGAACGCGCTCACGGGCGACGGCGTTCACCTCGTTACGGTCAACGACTACCTCGCCATGCGTGACCGCGAATGGATGGGCCCGATCTTCGAATTCCTGGGCCTTACGATCGGCTGTATCCAGCACGACATGACGCCTCCCGAACGCCGCACACAGTACGAATGCGACATTACGTACGGGACGAACAACGAATTCGGCTTCGACTATCTGCGCGACAACATGGCGCAGCGCAAAGAAAATCAGGTGCAGCGCGGCTTCGCGTACGCGATCGTCGATGAAGTCGACTCCGTACTGATTGACGAAGCACGCACGCCTCTCATTATCTCGGGACCGGCCGCCCATTCTTCGCACCAGTTCGACAAGATCGGGAAGCCCGTCAAGTCGCTCGTCCGCAAGCAGAGCGAACTGGCGACCGCACTCGTCCGCGAGGCGAAGAAGGCGCTGGAGTCCGAGAGCGAAGACGAAGAATATCAGGCTGGCGTCAAGCTGCTTCAGGTGAAGCGCGGCGCGCCGAAGAACAAGGCATTCACGAAGATTCTGCAGGAAGTCGGCGTCAAGAAACTGATTGCGCGCGTCGAGGCCGACTTCATGCGCGAGAAGCGCCTCCGCGACGTCGACGAAGATCTCTATTATACGGTCGACGAAAAAACGAACGCGATCGACCTCACGGACCGCGGCCGCAGTTTTCTTTCACCGAACGATCCCGATCTCTTCACGATCCCGAACCTGGCGGACGAAATCACGGCGGTCGACGAGGACGACTCGCTCGACGAAGCGGCCAAAGCGAAGCAAAAAGAGGAAGTGCAGCGGCTCTTCATGGATCGCAATGAAGCCGTGCACAACATGAGCCAGCTATTGAAAGCGCACTCGCTCTTCGAGAAGGACGTGGACTACGTCGTGCAGGAGGGCAAGGTGCTCATCGTCGACGAATTCACCGGACGGCTCATGCCCGGCCGCCGCTTCTCGGACGGCCTGCACCAGGCGCTCGAAGCGAAAGAGGACGTCACGATCGAGCGCGAGACGCAGACGTTTGCGACGATCACACTTCAGAACTACTTCCGCATGTATTCCAAGATTGCGGGCATGACTGGTACCGCCGAAACGGAAGAGGGCGAGTTCTTCGAAATCTACAAGCTCGAAGTCGCCGTGATCCCGACCAACATTCCGATCGTGCGTGACGACGAAAACGACCTCATCTACAAGACCCGCAACGAAAAGTTCAACGCGATCGTCGAAGAGATCGCCGACTGCTACAAGAGTGGTCAGCCTGTACTCGTCGGTACGGCGTCGGTCGATGCTTCGGAAACGGTCGCGCGCATTCTGAAACGAAAGAAGGTCCCGCACCAGGTCCTGAACGCCAAGCAGCACGGACGCGAAGCGGAAGTCGTCCGGCGCGCGGGCGAGGAGATGTCCGTCACGATCGCGACGAACATGGCAGGGCGAGGCACGGATATCAAACTCGGTCCGGGCGTCAAGGAACGCGGCGGGCTGCGCATCATCGGCACCGAACGTCATGAGAGCCGCCGCATCGACCGCCAGCTGCGCGGACGCGCCGGTCGTCAGGGGGATCCGGGCTCGAGCCGCTTCTTCCTGTCGCTCGAGGACGACCTCATGCGCCTCTTCGCACCCGAGCGCATCGCGGGCGTCATGGACAAGCTCGGCCTGAAAGAGGGCGAGGTCATCGAGCACCCGCTCGTCACGCGCGCCATCGAACGGGCGCAGAAGAAAGTGGAAGCGCACAACTTCGAAATCCGAAAGCACCTGCTGAAGTACGACGACGTCATGAACCAGCAGCGTGAAGTCATTTATACGCGAAGGAACACGATTCTCGAGGCGAGCGATCTGCAGGAAGAAATTCTGCTTACGATGGAAGACGCCATGGCCGAGGAGCTGGATCAGCTTCTGGTCGACAGCGACTTCAAGGAGGACTGGCCTCTCGAGGAGTTTCAGGAATCGATGACGCAGATTTTTCTGGATCCCTTCGCGCTGCCCGTGTTCGAAGACGATCGCCCCGACAAAGAGGAAGTGCGCGGCGCGGTCCTCGAGCACGCGAAACAGGCGTACCTCGGCCGGCGCACGGAGCGGCTCGCGTTTCTCGAAAGCCAGAACCCGCCGCAGCCGCCCGAGGAAATCCTGTGCGAATTCGAACGGGGGGCGCTGCTCTTCCGGCTCGACGAACAGTGGAAAGACCATCTGTATGAACTCGACGGCCTGAAATCGGGCATCGGGCTCCGCGCCTACGGGCAGAAGGATCCGCTGCTCGAGTACAAATCCGAAGCATTTACGATGTTCAAGGAGCTGATCACACGAATCGACCGGGAGTCGATCCAGTTCCTGATGCGGCCGATTCAGCTTCATCTGCAACCGCAGCGGCAGGCCGCGCCGCTGGCGCAGGGGCGTGAGATCCACGCCGAGGCACCGACATTTTCCGGTGCCCAGGCACCTCCACCGGCGCAGCGCCCGGCGATGCCTGGCGGAGGCGCCCCGCCATCGGCGCAACCCGCGCCAAGACAGACACTTGCGACAGTGCAGCGTAACCAGCCCAAAGTGGGCAGGAACGAGCCTTGCCCCTGCGGCAGCGGCAAGAAGTACAAGAACTGCTGCGGAAAATAGCCTTGCACAGTCCGGGGTGAAACCCTATCTTCCCGAACGGACGCCGGGCCAAATGAGGAGACGATAATGCAGAACGAGCGCTGGGAACGATATCTGCTCGATCTGATACGCAAACTGTCGGGCGAGGACTCACCCGACCAGTGGGACGCACTCGTCGCCTCACTCGCTGCTCTCCCGGAATCCGACCTGCGGGTCTGCGAAACTTCCTCGCGGCTCGGTCGGCGCATTCTTCGCGACGAAGAGAAGCGCCCGCTCAGCGCATCGAGCATCGGCTTGATCGTCGAGCTGCAGGATATCGGTTTCCCCGCTTCGCTGATCGAACGCATCGTCGAGCAGACACAGGAAGCGGAATCGAGCAGCGTCTTTCCACCCGAACTCCTCGAAGTGGTCGCGTACGTCCTGCTGACCGAGTATCAGGACGTCACCCGCGGCCGGAACGTCGTCGTCGATTCGATGACCGGGCCCGCAACCGTCCACTAAGTCTGTCTTCGCGCATCTTTCGCGCACCTGTTTGAGAGAGGAACCATGGCCAAAGCACTCGTCATAGTCGAAAGCCCGGCAAAGGCACGCACAATCAACAAGTTCCTGGGCAAGGACTTCGACGTCAAAGCATCGATGGGCCATGTCAAGGATCTGCCGAAGCGCGACCTCGGCGTCGACCTCGAGAACAATTTCGAGCCGCGCTACATTATTATACGCGGCAAGGGAAAGATCCTGCAGGAGATCAAGAAGGCAGCGGTCAAAGCCGACGAAATCTACCTCGCCCCTGACTTCGACCGCGAAGGGGAGGCGATCGCGTATCATCTCGCCGCCTACCTTCGTGAGGCATCGGAAGGCAAAGGCAAAGAGAAGAAGATCTATCGCATCCTGTTCAACGAGATCACGGAAAAGGCCATTCGCAAAGCGATTGAATCGCCGGTCGAAATCGACTCGCAGAAAGTCGACGCGCAGCAGGCACGGCGCGTACTCGACCGCCTCGTAGGCTATCTGATCAGCCCGCTTCTATGGAAAGCCATCTACCGCGGAACCAGCGCCGGCCGCGTGCAGTCCGTAGCGCTTCGCATTATCTGTGAGCGCGAAGAAGAGATCGAAAAGTTCGTACCCGAAGAATTCTGGTCGATCGACGCGGAGTTCACGGGCGATGCGAAGAAGCCGATCCTCGCTTCGCTTGCCGAAGTGAACGGCGAGAAGATCAAGATCGAAAACGGGGAGCAGGCGCTCGCCATTACCGACGACCTGCCGAAGCAGACGTTTACGATTTCGAAAGTCGACAAGAAAGTACGCAGGCGACGCCCCGCACCGCCGTTTATTACGTCGACCCTGCAGCAGGAAGCCGCAAAGCGCTTTCACTACTCCGCCCGCAAGACGATGCAGGTCGCGCAGTCTCTCTACGAAGGGGTCGAGCTCGGCACGGAAGGCCCGGTCGGGCTCATCACCTATATGCGAACGGACTCCGTGCGCGTGGCGGACGAGGCGATCGACGAAGTGCGCGGCCTGATCCAGTCCCGCTACACGAAGGACGACGCGCCGGCCAAGCCCAACGTATATAAGAAGAAGAAGGGCGCACAGGACGCGCATGAAGCCATTCGACCGACCTCATCGATGCGCACTCCCGAGAGCATGAAGGGCGACCTTTCGAAGGACCAGTTCCGTGTCTATGAACTGATCTGGTCGCGCTTTGTCGCCAGCCAGATGGTTCCGGCCGTTTACGATCAGACCGCGCTCGACATCACCGGCGGACCTTACATGTTCCGTGCAAACGGTTCCGTCATGCGCGAACTCGGCTTCCTGAAGGCCTTTCAGGAAATCGGCGACGAGAAGAGCAAGGATCGCCTGCTCCCGCCCGTCGAACAGGGCGAGGACGCCGAGCTCGGCGAAGTGCAGAAGGATCAGCACTTCACTCAGCCTCCGGCGCGTTTCACCGACGCCAGCCTCGTCAAGGAACTCGAGGCGAACGGGATCGGCCGACCGAGTACGTACGCCTCGATCACGAGCACGCTCCTCGATCGCAAATACATTACGCGCGACAAGCAGCGCTTTCATCCGAGCGACCTCGGACGCGCCGTGCTCAAGTTTCTGCTGATCAACTTCGAGAACATCTTCAACGTGCAGTTTACGGCCGAGATGGAACTCGACCTCGACAAGATCGAGGAGGGAACCGACCAGTGGCGCGAAGTCGTCGGCGAATTCTACGGCCGCTTCCAGAAGGACCTCGAGACGGTCGACGAAAAATCCGAAGAGGTCATGAAGGAACTCAAGGAAGAGACCGACGTCGAGTGCGACAAGTGCGGAAAAGGGATGATCCTGCGCTGGGGCCGGAACGGACGCTTTCTCGCATGCTCCGGGTACCCGGACTGCAAGAACACGAAGCCGCTCGAAGGGGAAGAGCCGGAACCCACCGGCGAGAAGTGCGAGAAATGCGAAGGCGACATGATCATCAAGTCGGGTCGCTTCGGCCGATTCCTCGCGTGTTCCAACTACCCCGAATGCAAGAACACGAAGTCGATTCCGGTGGGCGTCAAGTGTCCGAAGGACGATTGCGGCGGCGATCTCACGGAGAAACGCACGCGGAGCGGCAAGATCTTCTACGGGTGCGGCAACTATCCGAAGTGCAACTTCGCCGTCTGGACCAAGCCTGTCGCGGAAGTCTGCCCGGAGTGCAAGTTCCCCGTCATGGTCGAGAAGCAGTCCAAGGCGCGCGGCCCGTTTCTCGAATGCGCGAACACGGAGTGCCGTCACAAAAAGGACCTGGCCGAAGAACTCGTCGACGCCGGATGATCCTCGGATCTTTCCGGGGAACGGCCGCGCGGCGATCCTGAGGAGACCCTGTGCGCGAGTCCGTCGTCCTTTTCATTGACCGCCTGACGACCCGTCAATATTCACCGCGCACGATCTCCACCTATATGCGCGACCTCGATCGCTTCCTCCTGTTTCTCGAATCACACGACCTTCCCGTCGACGTAAAGCGGATCGACACGCCTGTTCTGCGCGAATATCTCGCCTGGCTCTACGACCGCAAACTCGCCCGTTCCACGCGCGCCCGCGCGCTCGCGACCCTGAAGTCCTTCTTTCGAGAGATGCACCGCGAGGAGCGGATCCCGACGAATCCGGCCGCGATCGTGTCTTTCCCGAAGCCCGAAAAGAAACTGCCCCTCTTTCTTCGTGAGCGCGAGATCGACAAGCTGTTCACGCTGCCCGCGGGGAAACTGGCGCTCCGCGATCTTGCGCTTCTCGAACTGCTCTACGGCGCGGGACTGCGCCTCGCGGAAGTGGCCGGCCTCGACCGCGGCAGCGCCGACCTCACGCGCGGGCAGATTCGCGTGTTCGGGAAGGGGGCGCGCGAGCGTATCGTCCCGCTCGGCCGGGAGGCGGTACGCGCCCTGCGTGTGTATCTCGAAGCGGAGACGGATCCGACGGCGCCCGGCGAGGAGGCCCTCTTTCGCAATGTGCGGGGCAGGCGGCTTTCGCATCGCGGTATTCAGCGCCGCGTCGGCATCTGGCTCCGGCGGGTAGGCCCGGGGCTCACGGTCCATTCCCTGCGACACACCTTCGCCACGCACCTGCTCGAACAGGGGGCCGACCTCCGCGCCGTGCAGGAGCTTCTCGGGCACCGTCATCTGAGCAGCACACAGCGCTATACGCACGTGACCGCGGACCGCCTTCGCAAAATCTACCAGCGGGCCCACCCACGGGCCGACTGACCCCTTTACTCCCGCGCCGCTCGATGCGATCCTTATCGTGCGTTTTGAAAGGCGCATACACCGGGTCAATCCATACGCTTTTTATAAAGAGGAGAAACGATGGCCAAGAGGGATTTTCTGTCGCTCGCGGATCTTTCCCGCGACGAGTTCGACGGACTCGTCAAGCGCGCGATCGAGGGGAAGAAAGAGTGGAACGAAGGACGCGCGAAGTCGCCCATGAAAGGGAAGATGCTCGGCCTCATCTTTCACAAGCCGAGCCTGCGCACGCGGGTAAGCTTCGAGGTCGGTGCACGCCAGCTCGGCGGCAGCGCCATTTACCTTACGGATAAAGAACTCGGCATCGGATCACGCGAAGCGGTCGAGGATGTCGGCGAGGTCTTGAGCCGCTATCTCGATGTGATCATGATCCGCACGTTCGATCACAAGATCGCAGTTGATCTGGCGGCCCACGCCAAATCGCCTGTCATCAACGGTCTGACCGACCTGCTCCATCCGTGTCAGGTTCTCGCCGACGTGCAGACCATCGTCGAACACCGGGGCACGATCGAGGGGAAGGTCGTGACGTTCTACGGCGACGGCAGCAATAACATGGCGCACTCCTGGATCAACGCGGCTGCCGTTCTTCCGTTCGAACTCCGCATTGCGACGCCTTCGAATTATCTCCCGAACGCCGCGGTCATGAACCACGCGAAGAAGTCCGGTGCGAAAATCGTTGTCACGCATGACGCGAAAGAAGCGAGCGAAGGCACCGACGTGCTCTACACCGACGTCTGGGCCTCGATGGGGCAGGAGTCGGAGCGCGATGCCCGCATTCGCGAGATGATGCCGTACCAGGTGAACGCCGAGGCGCTCGCCCTCGCGAAGAAGAACGCGCTCGTGCTTCACTGTCTGCCCGCGCACCGGGGGGAAGAAGTGACCGCCGATGTCATCGACGGTCCGCACTCGGTAATCTACGACGAAGCGGAGAACCGTCTCCACGCGCAGAAAGCGATCATCGAGTGGCTTCTCGCGTAGCACGTGCCCGAACGATTCTGGCTGCAGGGGCGGCGCTCGTGTGTCTTCACTGCGCACAGCCCGCCCCGCCGCCCGGCGGCCCCGTTGACAACACAGCCCCGACGGTGCTCGCGACCGATCCCCCGGACGGCGCTTTCGGCGTTTCGTACCCGCTTACCAGCACGTTCTACTTCAGCGAAAAGATGCACAAGCGAAGTGTGGAACGTGACCTGCGAATCTATCCCGAGCCCGACTTTCTCCGCATCGAATGGGAAGAGGGAGCGCTGACCGACGACAACGGCGAGCACGCCGTGGAGCTGCTTCACATTACGCTCGACCGTGACGATCGCCTGACTCCGCGCCCGACCACGATCACCGTGGGCGGCGGCTCGGAAGATGGCAGGAAGAACGCGATCGAGGGACCAGTGTCTCTCGCCTTCACGAATGGACAGGCCCCGCTGCCCCTCGGCCGCCTGGCCGGACGTGCCGAGGTAGCGGAAAAGAAACGCACTGGACTCGACCTCGTTTCGATCACCGTAGAGGCATACCGTGTCCCGGCGCCGGAAACGGAAGAGACGTCCCCCGGAACGAGTATGCTTGCCGAAACGGAAGAGGCGGCCCCGGTCGCCCCTTACGCAGTTACTTCCGCCGGGCGCGACGGCCAGTTTCTGTTTCGCCACCTGCCGCTCGCACCGGAGCGCGTGCGGCTCCGGCTCTATCGCGACGATGACCAGGACGGCGTGCTGAACCGGGAAGTCGAGTACTACGGCTTCAGCGACACGCTCGCTCTCACCGAGGAGGGCGATTCCATCACCATACGGATGGTGAACGTGGAAACGCCGGCCGAGCTCTCAGGGACCATTCTCTGGGCCTCTCCCGAGTCCCTGAGCGTCGAGTTGACCGCCTCCGGCGACTCGCTGGAGCCGGAAACCACAATACCCGATTCGACGGGCGCCTTTGCATTCCGCAAGGTAGCCGCCGGGAGCTATGAGCTCCGGGTCCTCCGCCAGGCGGGGGGAGGCGGGGAGGCTCCTTCCTCAGAAGTTCTCGATACGCGGCCAATCGATCTTGCTCCGGGTGAGCAGCGGACGCTCCCGGACATCGGCCCCCCGGAACCCGCTCCGGACGAGACGATGATCCCGGAGGGGCAGAACCCCCAAGTGAAGGAATAAAAAAGAGTTGACAGCTTTCGGCCGTGGTTGATAGCGTCATTTTTGTACTCATTCCAGTACGGGAGAGCGCGGGAGGATACGCATGACGAAGGCCGACCTGGTCGACGAAGTAGTGCAGGCCACCAAACTGCCGAAAAAGGACGTCGCGTTGATCGTGGACGGCTTTCTCGAGGCGATCTGCCAGACCTTGACCGACAGCGGCCATGTCGAGATACGCGGATTCGGGAGCTTCAAGATCAAATTCGCCAATGCCCGCATTGCGCGAAACCCTCGATCCGGCGAAACTGTACATGTGCCGGCAAAGCTGGTCCCGTTTTTCAAAGTGTCCCGGGAACTCAAAAACCTCGTGGAAGAGGCCGCGCGCGACCGCGTCGACGGCGAATCTCATCAGGCCGCTGCGGCGATGCCCGATGGCTCCCGGGAAGCCCGCGACTAGTTACGAATCAATTCAGTCACTGACCCGCGATTCCCAAGGGAATCGAGGAGGAACCGATGCCGAGTGGTAAGAAGCGGAAACGCGCCAAGATTGCGACGCACAAGCGGAAAAAACGCTTGCGCAAGAACCGTCATAAAAACAAGAAGTAGTTCTCACCTTACAGGTTCGATCGACTCTCCCCTCAAACGGACGGCATGAAGACGCAGAGATGGAGCATTCAGCGCTCTCTCGTGATTTCGATCACGCTGCACTTCGTCCTGCCTTTGCTGCTGATTCGATGCGACACGGTAACGAGCTGGCTCGATCCCGAGCCGGTGGAAGCCGCCAGGCAGCACGAGCCGCTCGTCTTCGAGTTCGTCGAGCCGACGCCCGGCCCGACGCCGGAAACGCCTCCCGAGACGAATCGTATCTCAACGGCCGACCGCCAGGCGCGTTCGCCGGAGAAAGCGCTCGATCCGTCTTCGCGCAATCCGGCATCGAAGGGAAACTCTCCCGTGCTCGAGAACAAGATCGCTTCCGAGAAGACCGCGCCGCCCGAGCCCGAGCACCGGCCGGCCGAAGAGCAGGTTGCGCGCAAGGAAACGCCCGTTTCAGAAACGGGCCCTCGCAAGTCTCCTCCCATCAATGAAACGACGGGAGCGCCCCTGACCCCCGCGCGCGTCCGCCAGGAGATCGAGCGTTCCGTCCGCGACCAGCGCTACGACAACCCGCGCGGCAGCGCCCCGCTGCCCGGTTCGCTTTCGTTCGAGACGGCGGAATCCGAGTTCGGTCCCTATCTGCTCATGCTGAAGAGAAAGATCGAAGAGAAGTGGTATCCGCCGGAAGCCGCCTTTCACGGCTCCAAGTATCGAGGCGCGAGCGTGGTTCGGTTTTCGATCCGCGAGGACGGCACGCTGGCTTTCGCGGAGCTTCTGAGCGGCGCGGACCATCCGTCGCTCGACACGGCTGCGCGAAACGCCGTTCTCTACGCGGGGCCCTTTCCGCGGCTTCCGCTGGAATTCCCGAAAGAAACATGGGAAATCACCTGCACCTTCTTCTATAGGTAAGTAATGAATTCGATTCTCGAATTTCTGACGACCGGCGGCCCGCTCATGATTCCCCTCGGGTTCTGTTCCGTTCTCATGGTAGCCGTCATCATCGAACGCATCGTGAACCTCCGCATGAAACGAATCATCGCTCCGGAGGTCGTACAACTCGTCGAGACGATTCGAAACCCCGAGGACCTGAATCTCTCGCTCGCCATTCTCGACAAGAATCCCGGCAGCCTGTCCACCGTGATCCGCTCGGCGATCGAGAACCGCGATCTCGCGGGCGACGAACTCAGAAACCTCGTACGCGACGTTGGCCATGGGGAGTCGAAACGCATCGAGCGCGGACAGATCGTGCTCGAGGCGATCGCGGGCATCGCGCCGCTGCTCGGCCTGCTCGGCACCGTCGTCGGCATGATTCGCGTCTTTCGCGTCATCGCGTCGATCGGAGTCGGCGACGCCAACGCACTCTCCGCCGGCATCTCCGAAGCGCTGATTACGACGGCCGTGGGCCTTTCCATCGCGATTCCGGCGCTCGCCGCGTATCACTTCTTTTCGAGCCGCATCGAAGAGATCGTTCTCGAAATGGAACGCGTATCGTCGCTGCTTCTCGCGAAGCTCCGGACGTTCGGCGGGAGAGCGGCATGAACTTCCGCGGTGAAAAACGGCGCGCCCCGATCGTGAATCTGACGCCTTTGATCGACGCGCTCTTCCTGCTGCTCATCTTCTTCATGGTTTCGTCCACATTCCGCGACCGGGCCGGAATCCCGCTCGATCTTCCCGGCGCGAACACGGGCGAATCGAACGAAAGCACGGTCGTCGAAGTCGAAGTCGACAAAGAAGGCCGAATCCTGATAGAAGGGGAAAGCGTGAACGCTTCGGACCTTCGCGCCGTCCTGGAAGCAGCACTCGACAGGAGCGATTCGCGCGATCTGCTGCTCCGGGCGGATCAGGGGGTCCCGTACGGCTCCGTAGTCGAGGTCATGGACGCCGCGCGCGAGGCGCGGGTATCGCGCCTTGTCATGGCAACTGAAAATCGCAAGCCCGGCCAGCCAGAGGAGAAAACGAAATGATCCAGCTGCGGCACTTCGCCCCGCTTGCCATATTGCTTCTGCATCTGACTCACGAAGTATCGCCGGCCGACGTGCAGCCCCTCGAAGGGATCGTGCATCCGAAGCTCCGTTCGGAAATGCAGAAGACCGCGCGCGCCGCATTCCCGGTGTGGATTTTCTTCGCGGACAAAGGCCCGGCCGACGCTTATACCATGCGCTCCGGCACGGTCACGGAAAGGGCGCTCGCCCGCCGCGCGAAGACCGGCTACGTGAATGAGTCGGGGGATCTGCCCCTGTACGACGCCTATCTTGCGGCGATCGAGCGGCGCGTTACGAGCATGCGTACACGGAACAAGTGGCTGAACGGCGTCAGCGCCGTCGCCACGCGCGCGCAGATCGAAGAGATCGCGGCTCTCCCGTTCGTGATCCGCGTCCAGGAGATCGCGCGCGGTCCGCAGAAGGCGGATCCGGTCGAAACGGGTTCGCAGACGACGTCGGGGCGTAGAGGGACGAGCAAGACCGCGGAACTCGACTACGGTCTGGCCGAAGCGCAGCTCGATCAGATCAACGTGCCCGGGCTGCACGAGAAATGCCTGACGGGAAAGGGCGTGCACATTCTGATGACGGACAGCGGCTTCTACACGGAGGGACGCGCGTTCCAGAATACGGACATTGCCGCCACGCGCGACTTCGTGAACGGCGGCGCGGACGTGACCGGCGCGGGCGAAGGACATGGCACGGCAACACTCTCCGTCATCGGGGGCAACGATCCCGGCTTCCTGATCGGCCCCGCGTTCGATGCGACGTACTACCTCGCACGAACGGAAGACGTCGGGGGTGAGTACGTGCAGGAAGAAGACTTCTGGGCGGCGGCCGTCGCCTGGGGAGAGAGTCTCGGTGTCGACGTCGTGAGCAGCTCGGTCGGATACATCGACTGGTACACGTACGAAGACATGGACGGACAGACCGCGATCATCACGCTGGCCGCGGAAGCCGCGATCACGCGCGGTGTCACCGTCGTGAATTCCGCAGGGAACGAAGGAAACGCGCCGTGGCGTTATATGATCGCGCCGGCGGACGGGGAGCATGTGCTCAGCATCGGTGGTGTCGGGATCAACGGAACGCGCTCCTCTTTCTCGTCGTTCGGACCGACGTTCGATGGAAGAATCAAGCCCGATGTCTCGGCTCTGGCAAGCGCCGTTGCCCTGGTATCGAGCCCGCGCTCGACGGCCGGCGGATACGGATCGAGCTCGGGCACTTCGTTTTCGTGCCCGCTGGTTGCCGGAGTCGTGGCGCTGCTCATTCAACACGACCCGACGGCGACGCCGGGCGAAATCGCCGACGCGCTCCGTTCCACGGCCAGTCAATCGACCGCGCCGGATACATCACTCGGCTACGGAATCGTGGACGCGGTCGCCGCGGCCGAGAACCTCGCGCCCTACAGCGACCACTGTCCTCCCGTGATCGCGCACGACCCGCCGGAGGAAGTGTCGCTTGCGAGCTGGCCTCCGTCGATCCGGGCCGAAGTCACGGACGACTTCACGGTCGACTCCGTTTTCGTCACGTGGAGCCAGATCAACGGCCAGGACGGCGGGTTCTTCCCGCTCGCGGATCTCATCGCGAAGAACGGCCTGTACGCAGGCACGTTTCCCGGAGAAGGGGTCGAGGGAAACCAGTTCGGCTACAGCATTACGGCCATCGACGGCGCCGGCAACCGCGTGACGGATCCCGCGGACGGCGGCAGCTATACGCTGCGCGCCGGTGGCATCGGCTACGGATTTACTCTCGCCCGCGAAGGCGAGGGCGCGACCAACCCGTTCGAACTCGGACGCTCGGGCGCGGTCTATCAGGTCTTCTTCGACCTCCCGCGACAGGAGCGCGTATCGCTGATCGTGTATGACATTGCGGGACGCGTCGTGCGCCGGGTGGTCGACCGCGACGAAGGCCCCGGTGCCGCGATCGACGCAGTCTGGAATCTCAAGAACGAAGGGGGAGAAGACGTCGGCCCCGGCGTGTACTTCCTGCGATTCGAGGCGGGGCCGTTCGAAACCACGGAAAAAATCGTTCTCCTCCGCTAGCGTGCGATACCATGCACCGCCCATGGCAGTTCAAGTGCCGCCATGCGCCCCGACAGCGGAACCGTGTCCCCGGCACCGGGGTACGATTCTAGACCCGGGTTCCCGGAGAACGCCACGATCGTAACGATGTAACGATAAGGAGTCTCATTCATGTCCGTCACTCGCGAGGAGGGCATCGAACGAATTCGAGAGGAGGGGCGCACTTTCCGCCGCCTCCAGGACCAGATCGCCCGCGTAATCGTCGGCCAGGAAGTCATGGTCGAGAAGCTGCTGATCGGACTTCTGACCGGGGGCCACGTGCTTCTGGAAGGCGTCCCCGGGCTCGCCAAGACCTTGACCGTCAACACGCTCGCCGAGGCGGTGCATGGCACGTTCCGCCGGATTCAGTTC
Organism: Candidatus Eiseniibacteriota bacterium; assembly: GCA_029262235.1. Lineage (GTDB taxonomy): Bacteria > Orphanbacterota > Orphanbacteria > Orphanbacterales > Orphanbacteraceae > JABDJQ01. Next base: position 1,078,820 of record JAJCZU010000002.1, read on the forward strand.
ACGCCGGATCTGCTGCCCGCGGATCTCATCGGCACTCAGATCTACGATCCGAAAACGACCGAATTTCTGACCCGCAAGGGCCCCATCTTCACGAACTTCCTGCTCGCCGATGAAATCAACCGCGCCCCGGCCAAAGTACAGAGCGCTCTGCTCGAAGCGATGCAGGAAAAGCAGGTGACGATCGCCACGGAAACACATCCGCTGGCGGACCCGTTCCTCGTGCTCGCGACTCAGAACCCGATCGAGCAGGAGGGAACGTACCCGCTTCCCGAAGCCCAGGTCGACCGCTTCATGCTGAAGCTGAAGGTCGAGTATCCGACGCGCGAAGAAGAGCGCATGATCATGGATCGATGGGCCGGCGTCGAAAAGATCGCGATCGAACCCGTCGCAACGCTCGATGATCTGAGGCGCGCGCGCGCCGCGGTACGCACCGTGCGGATCGACGAAAATCTGAAAGAGTATCTCGTGAACCTCGTCCATGCGACGCGGGAGCCGGAAACGTACGGGCTCGATATCAAGGACCTCGTCGCGTTCGGCGCCTCTCCGCGAGCAACCATCTTCCTGAACCTCGGGTCACGCGCGCTCGCGTTCCTCGACGGCCGCGACTACGTGATCGCCGACGACATCAAGGAGCTTGCGAAAGACATCCTGCGTCACCGCATCCTGCTGACATACGAAGCGGAAGCGGAGGAGATCACGAGCGATCAGATCGTCCAGAAAATCCTCGACCAGCTGGAAGTTCCGTAGACCGAGATGATTCCCAAAGAGCTTTTCAAAAAAGTTCGACGGATCGAGATCGTCACGCGTTCTCTCGTGGAGAACCTGTTCTCGGGCGAATATCATTCGACGTTCAAGGGACGCGGGATGGAGTTCGACCAGGTGCGCGAGTACATGGAAGGCGACGACGTCCGCGCGATCGACTGGAACGTCACGGCGCGCATGAACCGCCCGTTCGTGAAGGAGTTCGTCGAAGAGCGCGAGCTCGTCGTGATGCTCGCCGTCGACCTCTCCGCGTCCAGCGATTTCGGAACCGCCCGTAACTTCAAGTCTGAAATTGCTGCCGAGATCTGCTCGCTTCTCGCGTTCTCCGCGATCAAGAACAACGACAAGGTGGGGCTTCTGCTCTTCACCGATCGCGTCGAGAAATATCTGAAGCCGCAGAAGGGGAAGAAGCACGTGCTGCGCGTGATCCGCGAGCTTCTCTTCTACCGCCCCGACGGGAAAGGCACCGACCTCGACACCGGACTCGACCAGCTGAACCACGTATTGAAGCGCCGGGCCGTCATCTTTCTCGTATCCGACTTTCTGAAACGACCGACGGATCGTCTGCTCCGTGTCACGAACAAACGGCACGATCTCGTGGCCGTGCGCATATCCGATCGCCGCGAACGCGACATGCCGAACGTGGGTTACGCCGAACTCGAAGACAGCGAAACGGGCGAACGCCTGTTCGTGTCGACGGGATCCGAAGCGTTTCGCGAACGGTATCGCCTTTACGCGGGGCACGAGGAACGCGCCCTGCACGCCCAGTTCCGGAGCGCGGGCGTCGACCTGATCGACGTGACGACCGAGAGCGGCTATATCGATCCGCTCGTGCAGTTTTTTCAGAAACGCGTGCGGAGGCGCGGACGATGAATCTCCGGCATTTGATTCCGGTGCTCGCCACGGCGTTGCTTCTCACACTTTCCATTCTCGCTCCGAGGAGCGTTCTCGCAGAAACGACGATGCGGGCCGAGGTTGACAAGACGACGGCCACGATCGGCGATCCGATCACTCTTACGATCACGCTCGAAACGGAGCCCGGGTCCGGCGCGCTCCTTCCCGACTTCGGCGATGATGCGCTCGGAGAATGGACGGTTCTCGCCGCTCCGCCTGCAACCGAGTCGGTCCTCGAAGGCGTAACACGCAAATCGAGGACGCTCGTTCTCACGTCGTTCGATCTCGGCGAACACGAGATCCCGTCACTCACCGCAATCGGGGCCGACACGAAGACGAACGCGATCCCGGTCACATTCGTATCGGTCGGACTTGACGAAGACGGGGAGCTCCGGAACGTGAAAGCCCCGGCCGCGGCCCCGAGAAACTGGCCGCGCGTGCTGATTCCATGGGGCATCGTACTCATACTCGCGCTTCTCGCCGCCTGGATCCTCTACAGGATCAAGACGCGTCCCGTGGCTCTCGACCCGACTCTCGCGGCGGTCGACCTGCGTCCCGCGCACGAGATCGCCGGGAAGGAACTCGCGGATCTGCTCGTGCGCTGGCAGGCCGGAGGCGATTCCGACCCCGACCGCAGGCAGTACTTCTACGACATCTCGCAGATCGTGCGCGCCTATATCCGGAACCGGTACGGACTGCCCGCAACCGAGCGCACAACGCGCGAGATCATGAACGAAATCAAAGTAGAACGGATCGCGCCCGAGACGATCGGCCGTCTTCGCACGCTTCTTACGGACTGCGATCGCGTGAAGTACGCGGCCGATTCCTCGCTCGAAGAACGCTTCGTGGAATACGTCGAAGCCTCGCGTGCGTTCGTGCATGAGACGCGGGAGCACAGATCACAGCCGGGCAGCAGCGAGGAGGCGGCATGATCTGGCGATTCGCCGAACCATGGGTACTCGCGCTCTTTCTGCCCGCGATCGCGCTCATGATCTGGCGCTACCGGCGCATGGCGAAGCAGATGCCGCGCATCCGCTTTTCGTCGCTCGACATCGTGAAGCGCGCGAAGCCCCCGGCGCGGAACTGGGCACGCCATCTTCCGATCGTGCTCCGCCTGCTCGCCGTGTTGCTGCTCGCGATCGCGCTGGCCCGGCCGCAGGCAGGCGCGCGCGGCGTGAACGTCGACTCCGAAGGCGTCGACATTCTGATCGCGCTCGACGTGTCGGGGAGCATGCGCGCGATCGACCTGAAACCGAACAACAGGCTCGAAGCCGCCAAACTGGTAGCCAGCGACTTCATCGCGGGGCGCGAAACTGACCGCCTCGGACTTGTCGTGTTCGCGGGCGTCAGCTTCGTACAATGTCCGCTGACTCTCGACTACGCCGTGCTGCAGAACCTGCTGCAGGAGATCCAGATCGGGATGGTCGAAGACGGAACGGCCATCGGGATGGCGATCGTCAACTGCGTGAACCGTCTGAAGGAAAGCGACGCCAAGTCCAAAGTCGCCATTCTGCTGACGGACGGCGTCAACAACACGGGACGGATCGACCCGGAGACGGCCGCGCAGGTTGCGGAAGCCGTCGGCGTACGATTCTATACGGTCGGCGTCGGCTCCGAGGGGGAAGCGCTTTATCCTGTCGACGATCCGATCTTCGGGCGCCGCTACGTCAAACAGCGCACGGAGATCGACGAAGTGATTCTGCAGCGCATCGCGGCCGACACGGGCGGAAAGTACTTTCGCGCGACGGACACCGAAGCGCTGCGCAGCATCTTTCAGGAGATCGGGGAGCTCGAGAAAACGAAAGTCATCAGCGACGAGTTCGTGCACTACTCCGATCTGTTCGGCTACTTCCTGCTGCCGGCTGCGTGCCTGCTTCTCCTTGAAATCACTGCCGGCTCGTTCTGGCTGAGGAGATTCCCCTGATGCATTACGGCGCCCCGCTCTATCTCTACGGACTCCTGCTCGTTCCGATCGTATTCGCGCTGTTCTGGCGTGGTCGCTCGCGACGAAAAGACGCCCTCGCGCGTTTCGGCGAATCTCGTCTTCTCGCATTCCTGAAACTCGACGCGGACGAGGCGAAACGTCGCCGCAAGGAACGGCTGATTCTCTTCGCGCTGGCCGGCGTGCTGTTCGCCCTGTCACACCCGCAATACGGGGAGAAGCGAACCGAAGTAAAGCGCGAAGGCGTGGACGTCGTATTTCTGCTCGACACGTCGCTCAGCATGCTGGCCGAAGACATGAAGCCGAATCGTCTCGCGCATGCGAAGCGTGAGATCGAAGGATTCCTGAGCCGCCTGCGGGGCGATCGTATCGGCATCGTTTCGTTCGCCGGCACGGCGGTTCCCACGTGCCCGCTTACGATTGATTACGGCGCCGTGCGCATGTTCCTTCGCGGTGTCGACACGTGGACGGCGCCGGAAGCCGGAACCGCGATCGCGAAAGCGCTCGAGCGCGGAACACGCATGCTCGTCGAAAGCGGATCCGGTTCACGCGTGCTCGTTCTGATGACCGACGGCGAAGATCACGAAGGGGACGTCGCGCGCGCCGCACGACTCGCGGCCGACGAGGGGATTCGCATCTTCTCGATCGGGTTCGGCACGTCCGACGGCGAACTGATTCCCGTTTCCAGCCGCGAATTCAAGAAAGACAAGACCGGAGAGTTCGTCGTGACGAAGCGGATCGACGAATCCCTCCGCGAAGCGGCCACCATCTCGGACGGGCGCTACTGGAGCATGAGCGAGCAGCCGGACGCGATGGATCTCGTGTACGATACTCTGCAGGGAATGGAAAAGCAGGAGTACAAGAGCAGGATCGCGGTCGTGCGTGAAGAACGATTCGCATGGTTTCTGTTTCCTGCTGCCGTTCTTCTCGTACTCGAATCGCTGCTCTCGACCGTTACGCGAAAGAAGGAGGTATGGGCAGGCCGTGTCGCACCGTAATCCGACCAATCTCATGACCGCCCTTTTGATCGCGGCGCTTTCGCTCGGCTTCACCGACCCCGTGCACGATCAGAGTGCCAGGGGTGTGAAGCTTTACTCCGAGGGCGACTACGCCGGCGCGCTCGACGCGTTCGATCGCGCACTCGAGCAGCAGCCCGACTCTCCGCTTCTCTATTTCGATCGTGCGGCATCGCTCTACCAGGCGGGCATGTTCGAAGAGTCGGCGGCATCGTACGCCGTGGCCGCATCGGATCCCGCGCTTGCCGCGCCCGCACTCTACGGCGCGGGGAACGCTCTCGCGAAGGCAGGCGATCTCGAAAAGGCTCTCGAAGCTTACAGGCAGTCGCTGACGCTCGCCCCCGCGGACGAGGACGTGAAGCACAATTACGAGCGCGTGCAGCAGATGCTCGAAGAGCAACAGCAGCAGCAGGAAGAAGAACAGCAGGACGGCGATTCGGACGAGAACCAGGAACAGCAGGATCAGGAACAGCAGCAGGACGGGGAGCAGGAGAACGCTCCGCCCGACTCCTCCGGATCGAACGAGGAACAGCAGGACCAGGGCGAAGAGGGTGAGCAGGAAGAAGAGCAACCGCAGGACCAGGAACAGGACGGCGAGGGCCAGGAAGAGCAGCAGCCCGAACAGCCGCAGGATCAGGAACCGCAGCCCGGCCAGGTGCCGCCCTCGATCGACGGGATGTCGAAAGAAGACGCCGAACGTATTCTCGAAGCGCTTGCAGAAGAAGAAGAGGCGGAGCGAAACGCCTCTCTCGAAAAGCGAAAGGCCCGGCAGAAATCGACCGGGAAGGACTGGTAGCGTTGCGCACGAACCTGACATTTATGACACTTTTCGCATGCGCGATCGCCGTCATGCTTTTCGCGACGCCGCACGCCGAAGCGCTCGGAGTGCGGGCGAACGTCGACCGGGACAAAGTAGGCCTCGACGACCGCGTGAACCTGACCGTGAGCATCGAAGGGCAGGGGAACGAGAGTGTGCAGGTGGACCTCGGCAATACCGAAGGCTTTCGCGTCTACTCCGCGGGCAGCTCCCAGAGCGTTTCGATCGTGAACGGCAGGATGACTTCCAGCCTCCAGTACAACTACATCCTGACGCCGCGGAACAAGGGGAGCTTCCGGATCGGGCCCGTCACCGTCAAACAGAAGGGAAAGGAAGCGGCCACTTCGCGCATCGCGATCGAAGTGGTGGAGGGGAAGGCACCGCCGGCCGGCAGCCAGCGCTCCGGAACCTCCGGTGCGAAAGCGAGCGAAGTCTTCATACGAACGAAGGTCGATAAACACGAAGCCTATGTCGGGGAACAGATCACGCTCACATTTCAGCTGTTCAGCCGGATCCGCTTCTGGTCCGACCCCGAATACGATCCACCGTCGACGATCGGCTTCTGGAAGGAAGACCTTCCGCCGCAGAACAGCTACTACACGGACATCAAAGGCGACCGGTACCGCGTCACCGAAATCAAAACCGCTCTCTTTCCGACCAGCGCCGGCGCCCTCGGTATCGGGCCCGCGAAGCTGACCTACGAACCGGATGCGTTCCGCTCGGGCGACCCGTTCGATATCTTCAACCGGGCGCGCGGCGCGCGCAACCGCTCCGGCAAACAGACGATGCACTCCGACTCGCTCACTGTGCAGGTGATGCCGCTGCCGCAGGAAGGACGACCGCCCAGCTTTACGGGCACGGTCGGCAAGTTTCAGTTCGAGGCATCGGTCGACAAAAAAGAGGTCAAAGCGAACGAACCCGTCACATTGAAAGTAAAGATCTGGGGAGACGGGAACGTGGCAACGGCGACGATTCCGGATCTTGCCCTGTCAGAAAGTTTCAAAGTGTACGATTCGGGATCGAACACGAGCACGACGAAGCAGAACTACAGACTGCGCGGACAGAAAGAGTACACGCGCGTGATCGTGCCCCGCTTCGGGGGAGAGTACGAACTGCCCGCGATCTCGTTCTCGTATTTCGATCCCGAAAAGAAAGAGTACGTGACGCACGCGAGCAGCGCGTTTCCCCTGGTCGTCGAAGGGCCGCGCAACAACCCGGAACTCGCGCAGAACGAAGTGGAGCGCATGGAGGAAGACCTGCGCTTTCTGAAAGAGCCGACCGCGATCGACTGGCGTCGAAGCGACGACGGCGTTCCGGCCTGGATGCTCGTAACGGCGAACGCAGCGCCGCTCCTGCTTCTCGGAAGCGTTTTCTTCGCGCGGGTTCGCCGGGAACGCAGCGGACGGGATCCGGTGCGCGCCCGCGCCAGAAAAGCCGATGCCTCGGCGCGACGCGCCCTTGCCGGTGCGCAGAGGATTCGCGAGTCGGCCGATGACCGGGAGTTTGCGGGCACGCTTTCCCAGGCCCTCTTTCACTATCTCCGGGACAAGATGAACCTCCCCGTTTCCGGCATGACGAAGCGCATTCTGCTCGCTGAGCTCGAGTCCCGCAGCCTCGCGCCCGAAACGATCGCCTCCCTCGCGACCTGGATCGACCACTGTGATCGCGCGCGTTTCGCGGGCGAGAAGCTGAGCCAGGACGACCGGCGCCGGCTCCTCGACGAGGCGGAAGAGCTGATCGTGACGATCGGACGCAGCCTGCATCGCAAGGGGACATCATGATCCCGTTTCGCTGGATGGCCCTGATCCTGATCGCACTCCCGGTGCCTTCTCTTGCCACGCCCCAGGCCGATTCGCTCTTCGCCGCGGGCAATCGCGCCTATCAGGAGGGGCGATTCGAAGACGCTGTCTCCTCTTATGAAGCCATTCGGGAGGCTGGTCTCGGCTCGGGCGCTCTCTATTACAATCTCGGGAATGCCTATTTCCGTACGGAGTCGTATGGACTCGCCGCGGCGAACTACGAGCGCGCGAAGCGCCTGCTGCCCCGGGATCCCGATCTGAAGGAGAACATGCGCCTGCTGGGGGAGCGGACACTGGACGGCGCGCTGGCCGCGCAGCGGATCCCGCCGTGGCAGCTTTTCGTAATGGTGAGTCGTCAACTCACAGGGAGGGAATGGCTGCTCCTTGCCGAGGTTCTCTACGCGATTACTCTCGCCGGTCTCGCGCTCGCTCTCACCCGGACGCGCTGGGCCAGGAGGTTTCGCGGAACGACGATGGCGTGCGGGGCGCTTACTGTGCTCGTGGTTGCTTTCCTGACTGTTGCCTGGTACGAGCAGAACCGGATCGAGCGCGGGGCCGTGATCGCAACGGAAATCGCGGGTCGAAGCGGTCCGGGGAGCCAGTTCACCCAGGAGTTTCTCGTGCACGAAGGGACCATGCTGCGGGTTCACAGGGAGCGGGGCGCCTGGCTGCTCTGCAGCCTTTCCGCCGAGCTCCGAGGGTGGCTCCCGCAATCCGCCGTGGAACGTCTCTGACGCGCTCTGGAGTGGTTCCTGCGTACCCTCCCGAGGCGTGAACATCGTGCACACCCCAACTTCCGCATTTCAAACGACCTGGGTACCGCGGTCCAAACACCGTGAACCTTGTATACGATTCATGCGTGTTCCGTTTCGCCCGCTCCCCTTGAGAAGCTTCGTGTAAACTTACTTTAATTCTCTGCTATTCCATCACTTACATCTTTTTATCCCCGTTTCCACCCGATCTGGCACACAACGTGCAGTTATTGCTGGCAAATGACACCGAAGCGGGGCCAGGCACCCCGTTTCGATCCCCAACACCTGGAGGACCCCTATGCCAGGAACGACAGCAAGAGATTCGCTTTGGTATCACTGGATCACGGACCCTTCAAATCCCTGGGAGGAGAGGGAGGAAGGAAGCCTGAGTGTAACCTGGGAATCCGAGTTGTCGCCGGTGCCTGACGATCAGCCGTCCACGCGAAAGCGCGGACGGGAGGGGGGTAATACGGTGAGAACGAGAACTGGCAAAACGGGAAACGCAAGGGGACTGGGGCAGGACTCCGTCGGCATCTATCTTCGCGACATAAGGCGGTATCCGCTTCTGGATCGCGAGTCGGAAGCGAAGATGGCCTGGCGCGTCAAGAGCGGGGACGAAGAAGCGCGCGCGGAACTCATTTCGCGGAATCTGCGCCTCGTCATCAACATCGCGAAACGATATCAGGGCATGGGGCTTTCGCTCGAGGACCTGATCGAAGAGGGGAACATCGGCCTGATCAAAGCCGTGGAGCGCTTCGAGGTGGAGCGCGGACTCCGCTTCAGCACGTACGGATCGAAATGGATCCGGCAGGCGATCACGCGCGCCCTCGTCAACAAGAGCCGCACGGTGAGGATCCCGGCGAACGTGCTCGTGCTCATCAAACAGTATCTGACGATCCAGCGCGAGATGCTGCAGCAGCTCGGCAGGAAACCGGCTCCGGAAGAGTTGCGCGAAAAGATGGGCCTCAAGAAGCGTCGCTTCCTCGAGATCGCCCGCCTGGCAAAGGGCGTTCTTTCGCTCGACCACCCGATGGACGAAACCGTGAACGCTCACGTTCTCTATGACGTCGTTCCGGATCTTGCGGCTTCCGATCCGCACGACAAGGCGATGTCCGGACTTCGCAGAGATCTGATCGAGAAGATGCTCTGCTCGCTGCCGGAGCGCGACGCCGAGATTCTGTCGATTCGTTACGGGCTGCGGACGGGTGAGGGCAAGTCACTCGAGCAGACCGGTCGCATCATGGGAGTTACGAGAGAGCGGATCCGGCAGCTCGAAGCACGGGCTTTCAAAAGGCTGCGCGCGTTTCTCGCGGAACACTGGATCACGGAAGAGCCGGCCGTCGCCTGAGACCGCCTCTGATCCTCGTAATACTTTGACTACAGGAAAACCCCCTGACGACCGATCTTCGGTCAAAGGGGGTTTTCTTTGCTCTTTTTGGGAATTCTTATCGCCTATCTGCTGTTCGCTGTCGCCGTGGGCAAGCTGCTGGCCTACGCGGCGTACCAGGACGAGGTCTGGACCGATCTCCGTGAGAACGTCATGCGCCCTGTTCCGGTGGCCGCTCCCCCGGTCCGACACGCGACCACACCCGGCGAGATCACGAATCACGCGCCCGTGGCAGAATCGGGCCGGCCCGGAAACGCCCGACGCGAGCGGGAAAAGCGCCCGGTCTGATCGGCTGACGCTCCGCCCGCCCGGGCAGAGCGCATGCTCCGATTCGATCCCCGCGCCCATTCCGTTTACAATGCGAACCCATGTCCTCGATTCTCTTCATCGAACCGTTCTTCGGCGGATCGCACCGCGCGTTCGCGGAAGGGTATGCCCGTCACAGCAGGCACCGCATCAGTATGCTGACGCTGCCGGGCCGGAACTGGAAGTGGCGCATGCGCGGCGGGGCGGCGGCCCTGGCGGAATCGGCCCGAAGCAGGATCGCGCGCCCGGGCGGTGACCCCGCCATCGCGGCGCCGGATGCACTCTTCGTCACTTCACTCGTAAACCTTGCGGAGCTTCGCGGACTCGGTCCGGCATCCTGGCGCAATGCGCCCGCGATCCTCTACTTTCACGAGAACCAGCTTACCTATCCGATCCGGGGTGACAATCGGCGCGATCTGCACTTCGCGATGACCCACGCCGTCAGCATTCTCGCGGCGGACCGTGTCGCCTTCAACAGCCGGTATCACAAACAGGAGTTCCTGAACGCGCTCCCGGGCTTTCTGCAGGCGCTTCCCGACACGAAGCCCCGTGACATTCTGGCGCGGGTCGAAAACGGGCTCGTCCTGCACCCCGGCATCGACGCGTGGGATGTTCCGGCACCCGGGGGGAGAAGCGACCCGAAGTCAGAAGGGCAGGGGAAAGGCACGGCAGCAGGCGAGAGCGCAGAGAGCCCGGACCGGACGCTTCTCTGGAATCATCGATGGGAGTACGACAAGGGGCCCGATCGCCTGCTCACCGTCGTGCGCGCGCTCCGTTCGCAGGGCGCCCGGTTTCGGCTCATCGTCACCGGCGCCGGGCATGATGAACGCGCGGACGTTTTTTCGGAGCTGCCCGACGCGGCCGGACCGCATCTGGCGCACATCGGCTACGTCGCGGGCAGGGAGGAGTACGCCGGTCTTCTTCACGCAAGCGATATCGTGGTCAGCACAGCGCGGCACGAGTTCTTCGGGATCTCGTGTCTCGAGGCCGTGTGCGCCGGCGCGTTTCCGCTGCTTCCGCAGGCACTTTCCTATCCGGAGTTGATCGAACCGACCCGTTTTCCTGAATGCTACTATCGCGACACGGATGATCTGATCGAACGTTTGAAGCATCATCTTTCGAGAGCAGGCGCGCCGCCGGACGGCCTGCGCGATTCGATCCTGCATCACGTCTGGCCTGAGCCGGCTCGCCTCATGGATGACGCGGTGGATGCTCTGATTGCCCGCCGGGAATGACTCGCCCTACGGGGGAGCCGTCGTTCGAATACAAAAAAACGGTGCACGGCCTCTCGCCGGAATGGCGGGAATCCATGCACCGTTTCGTGATCGACGTTTGCGCCCGGCGCCGTTCCGTCTAGTCGGCCCGCTCTTCGACCACGACCCGTTTGATCAGTTCCGGCTCGGTCAGTGAGCCCTGGTTGTACTGTCGCAGGTCCGTGCTCTTCACGGTGAGCAGCAGCGAGACGACAGGGTCCGGTGTGACTTCCCACGTTTCCCCCCAGGGAAACGCCGCGATCGAAATCGCCTCGCCGTCCTTCAGGAACGAAAGCGTACCGCCGTAATCCACGAGAGCCTGACGCAACTCATCGATCACCTGATCGAAGAGTACCCGGCGATGCGAATTCGCCTGGGCCCGTTCCGAATCACTCATATCGAACAGCTCCCGCCAGGTCTCGACGAGGCCTTCCATGTCTTCAAGATCTTCCAGAATCTTTCCGTGCGACTTTTCGACGAATGAGAATTCGAGCGTGAAGAGGGCACCGTATCCCGGAAGATAGACACCAACCGTGTTGACACCCGAAGACACGAGCGCGAACTTGCTGTCGATCAGCATCGTGTCGAAGATTTTCTCGACAACCGCCATCTTGCGCAGCACGCGGCTGTTCATTTCGTCGTCCGCCCGGGCCGGCGCCGCGAGCAAACCAGACAAGAGCATTGCCCCGCCCGCTATCGTGAGAATCATGCGTTTCATCTACCCGAATCCTCCTTCGTCCCACCCCTTGCGCCGATCTCCCGGATCAGGGTCTGTGCACTTCTTTCCACCTGCCCGACGCGCTGGTTCATCACGCCCAGATCCGCCTCGTGCTGCAGTTCGAAACCCTGCGCGTAGTCTTCGAACGCCGTCGCCCAGCGCGCCATCTGACGATCCTCGCTGTCGCGAACCAGCGTCGCGAGAAAGCGAATCAGTTCTTCCTGCGACTGCACGAATTCATCCTTCGAAATATACGAACTCATGGGCGAGCTTACGGGCTGCACGAGCGACACACCCTGCGCCCCGAACGGCGACTCGGCTCCGGATGACGTCATGACCGGCGCCCGGTCTTCCGCGGTACGGCCGAATCGCAATGTCACGCCGTCGCTGTCACGCGACACCTCCGTCTGCGTCAGCAGGAGCAGCACGGCGGCCGCGGCGACCGACCAGCCGGCCCATCGCGACCAGAGCGCCCGACGGGGACGGGGCGCCCGCTTCGGACGTCGACCCGCGGCAGGCAACCCGGCGTCAAGCGTTCTTCCGGCAACGACATGGCGCACGGGCGCCTCGGCGTCTTCCCACCGGCGCAGCACGCCGACGGTGCTCTGCAGATTCTTCCATTCCTCGCCCCATTTCGCGTCCGCGGCGATCCGTCTCGCGACCGCCTCGTTCTCCTCAGGGGAGAGTTCTCCGTATAGATAAGCGATCAGCTGTTCTTCCCGCTCGTTCGTTTCCCGGGATGACATGCTCTCTAACTCCCTTCTTCCAGACGAAGTCTTCTGAGGACCCGCCCCAGGTTCTTCAGTCCGTGAAAAATCCTCGACCGCACCGTACCAACCGGCAGATCGAACATTTCCGCAATCTCTCGACTGCTGTAGCCGTGATACTCCCGCATGACGACCGCCGTCCTCTGTTCTTCGGACAGGGTCTGCAGGGCACTGCTCAAGATCTCACCCAGCTCCCGCTGATAGACCGCCCGATCGGGGCGGGGGGCATGCTGAAACCGATCGATCCGTTCGTCGAGCAGCGACTCCGCGCCCTTCGCCACGAGATCGTCGGTAGAGATCATCGTGCGATTCTTGCGCGTCCGGAGGCGGTCACGAACAACATTGTGCGCGATGCGAAACGCCCACGACGGAAAGGCGGCCGGTTCGCGAAGCTGACCCAGACGCCCGTAGACGCGGATCACCGTCTCCTGCACCAGGTCGCGAGCCTCATCTTCCTGACCGACCATGCGGTACACGAAGTTATAGAGACCTTTCTCCCATCGCCCAATGAGCTCGTTGAAGGCGCCGTCGTCCCCATCGAGCACCTGGCCGACCAGAATTTCGTCAGTCGGGCCCATCTTCTGCTGCAACCTCTCCTCCCAAGAGCTTGCTCAACCTTCTGGTAAGAGGACGAGCTGCGTTTGTGAATCGCTTAAAGTCTTTGAAAAAATACACCCTTGCAGGTAGGCTAGATCGGCTTGAAAGGCGTGTCAAGGGATGGACGAGAGGGGGGCTGCCGCGCGTAACCGCTTACCCCGCCTATGGTTTGCGCCGAACCGCTCGAATCCTTATTTTCTTGACAGAAATCGGCCCCCTGTGGGATCTTGGGGAACTTGGAATGAATTCACTTCACGGAGGATAGAGATCATGGGCCTCGCCATGATGGGCAAGAAAATCGGGATGACGCAGCGCTTCAATGAGCGTGGCCGCGCCGTTCCGGTCACGGTGATCGAACTGAAGCCGTGCCCGATTGTTCAGAGAAAAACGAAAGCAAAAGAAGGCTACAACGCCATTCAGCTCGGCATCGGCAAGCGGAAACCGTCCCGCACCACGATGGCCATGGCCGGACACTTCAAAAAGGCCGGCCTCGACCCGATGCAGAATCTCCAGGAGTTCCGGCTCTCGGACAAGGAGATGGAAGAGCTTGCCGAAGCGACCTCCGTCGATCTTTCGATGTTCGAGTCCGGCGACTTCGTCGACGTGACAGGCACCTCGAAGGGCCGCGGCACGGCCGGCGTCATGAAACGCTGGAACATGCATGGTCAAAAGGCGACGCACGGTGTGCACGAAGTCTTCCGCCACGGCGGCGCCATCGGACAGTGCGCCACGCCCGGTCGCCTCTTCAAGGGCGTCAAAATGGCAGGACGATACGGGAACGAACGTTCCAGCACGCAGAATCTGGCCGTCATGGACGTGAAGCCGGAAGCGAACCTGATTTACATTCGCGGCGCCGTACCGGGCCCGAACAACGGCCTCGTCGTCGTTCGCAAGTCCGTAAAGAAGGGCCATAAAAAGGCCATCGTCTAGTCTCGGCCCCATGCTCGGGGATCATGTTTCGAGCGCCTTCCTGCTTCATGCGGGAAGGCGCTTTTCATTTTTGTTTCAGATTCGTGCAATCCGGTCTGATCGTCTCATTGCGGGCAGCTGGCGCCAACGGTTCCGTTGACCCTCTCGTTGCGGCGCTGGTATACTAAGCCCTGACACTTCACGGGACGCCATTCTCACCGCAAGAGGAACACGCATGGCAGGTATAGGCGGAAAACTCGGTATCTTCGGAGAGTTGCTTGCATTTCTGATGCACCGCAAGAAGTGGTGGCTGGCGCCGATTCTGATTCTGCTCGTCCTTCTCAGCCTGTTGATCGTGCTGACAGAGGGATCTGCGGTAGCGCCTTTCATCTACACGCTGTTTTAGAAAAGACGAAGGGGCGATCAAGCGATCGCCCCTTCTCTGCTTCCCGCCCTGGAGGGAGGGGGTCGGACAGGAAGGACTCCGACCGATGGGCCCGATCTCGCGATCGATGTCGGCGGCGTCTACTTACCAGACGACACAGGCCTTCCTGCGGTTCAAATTTTTCTTCTACCGTTTCCCTTCGCGAAACTCTCCGTACATCGCCACGTCACGGCTGCTTCCGATAATCAGCGGCACCCGCTCGTGGAGTTCCTTCGGCTGGATATCAAGGATGCGCCTGCGACCGTCCGTAGCCGCGCCGCCGGCCTGCTCCGCAAGAAACGCAAGCGGGTTCCCTTCATATAAGAGCCGCAGCTTTCCTCTCTCGTTCTCCTGGTCTTCCGGGTAGAGAAATATCCCGCCGTACAGCAGCGTGCGATGAACGTCGGAAACCATCGATCCGATGTAGCGAGCGCTCGGCGGCGTGCGGCCATCCCGCGGAACCTTGACATGGTTTACGTAACGCGCCACTTCGGGAATCCAACGATACGAATAGCCTTCGTTGATGCTGTAAATGTCACCGCGGTCCGGAGTCCGAATGTCTTCGTGACTGTGACCGAACGACCGGGTGGTCTCGTCATAGGTGAACCCGTTCGTCCCGTTCCCCAGCGTGTAGACGAGAAGGGTGCCGGGGCCGTAGAGCACATAGCCCGACGCAACCTGTTCCGTCCCCTTCTGCAAAAAGTGATCCTGCGCACTCGCCGCGTTCTGTTTCACTCTGAGAATCGAGAAGATCGTTCCGACGCCGACGTTCGCATCGATATTCGACGACCCGTCGAGAGGATCGATCAGAAAAACATACGGCCCTTCGCCGCCCTCGGGACACGCGATCGGTTCTTCGTTCTCTTCCGAGCCCACGTATGCAACGGCCGCACTCCCGCCCACGTGATCGATCAGGATATCGTTTGCGATCAGGTCCAGTTTCTTTACGTCATCGCCCGACGCGTTCACGCCGCCGGCCCGGCCGTCCAGATTCAAAAGGCCTACTCTGGCCATCCGGTACACGATCTCGCCCACGGCCCGAACAAGGCCCTGGAACAGGCAGTCGAGGTGCGGGCGATCTTCCGGCGCCGCATACTGGGCAACGTGCTCCAGGAAAGTTCGACGGTGCTGCATGCCTTCTCCTTTGTGAACTCATATCCTAGCAAAAACAGGGGGAGCAGGCCGTCCCTTCTGGCGAGGCGATCGCGCATGCATCGCGGCGATCACGCTCTGGCCGGCAGCCGGTCATCTCGTGGGCGCCGGAAACCGATTCGATGATCGTACGGCGCCATGACGGCGTTTGTTTCGCTCCCCGTGTCGGCACACCGATTGCAAAGACAGTGCCCGGGTGCCGGGGTGAGTGGGCCGCCTTTGTCAATGCCCACCCCCGATCCTGTCTCGAGCCACATGATGATGCCAGCCTTCGACATGCTTCTCCGCTGCCTGCCTGGAGCGGCGGCCGCCCGCATGGGACAACTCCCCCCGGCACCCGGGGTTCTCGCGGCTGTCGCTGCTCTCATTCTCATGACTCTCTGGGCAGCACGACCGCACCGCCTGATTGAGCGGTGCGTGAAGATCGTCACGCCATCACTCATCGCGTTCAGCGTCGTGATCTGGGGAATCGCCGCCCCGACCATCGAGGGGGAGACGACCACGCCCCCGGTCTTCGGACCGGAAAGCTTCCGGGTCATTACGGCGAGGGGACGAACCGCTCTGATCGAAAGAGAGTCGACGCGGGAACGCTTTGCGTATCGTTTCGATGCAGACACGCGCGTGCGCGGACCGGGAGAGACGTTCACGGTCGCGGGCTCGTGTGAAGCGCTGCCGGGAGCGAGGAACCGGGGCGAACCGGACTGGCTTCGCTGGACACGGGAGCGTGGGGCGCAAGGCCTCATTCGCGGGGCGACGCTCCCCGTCGCGCCTCAGGACAACGGCTTCCGGCTCGCGGACGCGAGACGCGGTGTGCACGCGTATTTCGACGACTGGCCGCGTGAGACCGGGGAGCTCGCGCGGGCGCTCGTACTCGGCGATCGCTCCGGTCTCTCGAGCGACACGTTGTCTCTGTTCCGCCGGCTCGGCGTGTCGCATCTCCTGGCGCTCTCCGGTCTGCACACGGGCATCCTGTTCGGCGCACTTTTCACGCTGCTGCAGGCGGCCCGGGTCCCGGCACGCGCGGCCTCCCCGGCTGCGGCGGGCCTTCTCTGGGTGTTCGGAGCAGTCGCCGGCTTCCCCGTTTCTCTCTGTCGCTCCCTCGTAATGCTCACGTTCTGGAGTGTGGCCCAGGCCGTGTCGATCCCCGCGAACCCGATTCAGATCCTCGCACTGGCTGCCTTGATTCTCGGCGTCATCGATCCTCCTTCGATCGGGGAGCCGGGGTTCCTGCTCTCGTTCGGCGCGACCGGATGGATTCTTGCAGGACACCGATTCTGGAAGCGGGCAGCGGCGCCGCACACGGAGAACGTGCCGCCGATGATCCGAAAGAGTGCCCGGATTCTGTGGCCGATCTGGATGGGCCTCTGCGCGTCTGTCGGCACGCTGCCGCTGCAGCTGGTCTGGTTCGGCATGTGGGCGCCGGCGGGCATCGTGTGGACCGTGATTCTGACACCGCTCCTCGCGCTGACTCTGATTGCGTCGGCGGCAGCGGTGGTCTTCTCTGTCGTGCCCTCGGTGTCACTCGTTCCGTGGGCTGACGGGGCGGTGCTGGTCGCCACGCTTTTCTTTGAAACGGCGGCGTGGCTCGGCCGGCTGACAGCCGACCCGCTCCTGTTCGAGGGCACCACCGCAGCCCGCATTGCGATTGCCATCGGCGCAGCCTCACTCGTTCTCGTGGCCCGTCTGAGGCGAATCTATACGCCCGTCATCCTGCTGCCGGCGCTCGTCGGTCTTCTGCCGGTTCGTGACGACGCCCGGGAACTCGTGATCGACATTCTGGACATAGGACAAGGATCCGCGGCCGTAGTGCGCGTGCCGGACGGGCCGGTCCTTCTTTTCGACGCGGGGATCGGGCCGGCGCCTTACGATCGCGGCGCATCGACCGTGCTTCCATTCCTGCAGCGCCTCGATCGCCTGCCTGTCGACCGCTTCTATGCATCGCACGGCGACGCGGACCATATCGGCGGTGCAATCTCCCTCGCGAAGCGCGCGATGTTCCGGAGCGTGTACGGGGGAGGAAGGGAGGGGGAGACGACCGCGTCCACACTTCTCGATCAGGTCCTGACATCCGTCGGAATTCCCTGCGCAAGCGCCCTGGACGGATCCGTCGAGAACTGGGGGGCGGTTCGGCTTATCACTGTTTTCGCACCGGAAGATCTCAAGGGGGGAGGTCCGAACGACGCGTCGCTCGTCCAGATCCTGAGCTACGGCGACTTTCGACTCTGGATCGGGGGCGACGCCTCATCCGAGCGCGAGGCCGACCTCGCGGCGCGCGGGCTTGCCGACAGAGTCCCGGTTCTGATCGCTTCTCATCACGGGGCACGGTCAAGCACCCCCTGGTCGCTTCTCGCGAGGGCGCGCCCGCAGGTCGCCGTGATCTCGTGCGGGCGGAACAACCGCTACGGCCACCCCCATTCCGAGACAGTGCGCCGGCTGGAGGGGATCGGGGCCCGGATCGTGCGAACCGACGCCCATGGTGGTGTCACGATCCGCACGGACGGGCGGACCATGCGCGTCGAAACGCTCCTTCCGACCCCCGCCGTTTCGATCTATCGGCTCGCCCCCTCGGGGTCCAGGCATCAGAGTCGCCGAGTCGAGGGGTGACGCTCCGAAGGAGGCTGTGCTAGATTTCCTGTTCCGGGCAATTCCGCCCCGACTCACGACCGGGAGATCGTCATGCAGCCGCAAGAGGTGGCCGAACACGCCGCCGAGCTCATGCTGGAAAAGAAAGCGAAGGATGTCGTCATCCTCGACCTGCGCGGGCTTTCGGGCGCGACCGATTATTTCGTAATCGGAAGCGCGGAGAACGAAGTGCAGGTCAAGGCGATTTCCGAGAGCGTAGTCAGCGGACTCGAGTCCGCGGGCAACCGCATCTATCACCTCGAAGGGTTCAGCGAACGGCGATGGGTGCTTCTCGACTGCATCGACATCGTCGTGCACATCTTTCTCGAAGAGCTACGCGAGTTCTACGGACTCGAACGCCTCTGGGGAGACGCACCGCTCGAAAGAAGGATCGACAAGGAATGATCCGCCAGCAGGTCGAAGAGTTCCTGTTTCAGGTGCTGCGCGCGCGTCCCGAGGAGACGGACCTCTCTTCCGTCAGCGTCGATTCCACACGCGACCCGGCGCATGGCGACCTCGCGCTGAATGCCGCGATGGTTTTCGCGAAGCAATGGAAAAGACCGCCGCGCGAAATCGCGGAAGAACTGGCCGCGTCGTTTCGCACATCCCCCCTCATTGCCGCCGTCGAAATCGCCGGGCCTGGTTTCATCAACTTTCGCATCGCTCCGGCCGCGTATCAGGAACTGCTTCGCGAAATTCTGGCGCAGGGCCCTGCGTTCGGAACACGCACCGCGAAAGAACCGCGGCGCGAGCAGATCGAATTCGTCAGCGCGAACCCGACCGGGCCCGTCAACGTCGTGAGTGCGCGGGCGGCTGCCGTCGGCGATACGCTCGCGCGCCTGTTCGAGGCGATCGGCATCGAGGCCGAGCGTGAGTTCTACGTGAACGACCACGGCAATCAGGTAGACCATCTGCTCGATTCCGTCCTCTATTATCTGAACGGCGAAAAGGGCGAGTTCCCGGAAAACGGATATAGGGGCGATTACGTGAGTGAAATCGCGGCCGAAGCGCGCAGCGGATTTCTCGCGCTCCTCGTCGAAGGAGAGGAGGATCCGGACACCGCTCGGCTCGCGGCGCTCCGGGAAGCGATCCCGGCCCTGGTCGCGGGCGACAGCGGGCCGTGGGAGGGTGCGTCGCCTGAAGCGGGCAGCGCCGTTTCCGTTACGGCGGCAACCCGGCGCGGACTGCTCCGCCAGTGGGTGCTCGAGCGAATGCTGGCGTGGCAGCGCAACGATCTCGAAGCATTCGGCGTCCGCTTCCAAAGCTGGTTCCGCGAGTCTTCACTCCATGCCGGCAGCGACATCGACGATACCTATGCCGGGCTCGAAAAATCCGGCGACGTGTTCGAAAACGACGGCGCTCACTGGTTCCGTTCTACGAAATACGGCGACGAGGCGGATCGCGTATTGGTCCGGTCGAACGGACAGCCCACGTACTTTCTGGCTGACATCGCGTATCACAGAACGAAGGCCGAGAGGAAGTACGACCACGCCATCGATATCCTCGGACCGGATCATCACGGGCATATTGCGCGCATGCTCGGCGCCATGCGCGCGCTCGGCTGTCCGGACGAATGGCTCGAGATCATGATCGTGCAGCAGGTCAATCTTCTGAAGGACGGCAAACCCGTCAAGATGTCGAAGCGAGCGGGCGACTTCATCGCCCTTCGCGAGCTCATCGATGAGGTGGGGACCGATGCCGCGCGTTTCTTTTTCGTCATGCTGAAGCCAAACACGCATTTGAATTTCGATCTCGACCTCGCGAAGAGCAGGAGTCTCGAGAATCCGGTTTACTACGTACAGTACGCCCACGCACGCGTATGCAGTGTCCTGCGACACGCGGAGGCCGCCGGCATCGAACCGGGAGCGCACAGGAAGGCGGACCTGGCCTTTCTGACGGAAACCGACGATCTTTCCCTTCTCAAGAATCTCGACCGTTATCCGGATACGGTCGAAGCGGCGGCTCTCACACGAGAACCGCAGCGCATCCCTACATACTTAAAGGAACTGGCTTCGGAGTTTCACGGCTACTATCACAAAGTGAAAGTAGTGACGGACGACCGGCCGCTGACGCTCGCTCGCCTTGCCCTGCTCGAGGGCACGCGCACCGTGCTTCAAAACGGTCTCGCCCTGCTTGCTGTGGACGCTCCCGATGCCATGTAGCGAGGAAATTCCCATGTCCATACTCGTAGTCGGCTCGATCGTGCTCGACCATATTCGCTCCCCGTACGGTTCGTCGGAGGGAGCGCTCGGGGGGTCGGCCGTTTATTTTGCGGGCGCGGCATGCCACTATGCGCCCGTGCGCCTCGTGGGCGTCGTCGGCGATGACTTCCCGGAAGAGGGAAACGAATTCCTTACGCAAAGCGGAATCGATACGATGGGATTGACCCGTGTGGCCGGCAAGACATTTCAGTACGAAGCGGAATATCCCGCCGACATGCAGGACCGCAAGACCATCCGGACCGACCTGAACGTGTTCGAACACTTTCGCCCGGAAATCCCCGAGTCCTACAGGGACACGCCGATCGTGTTTCTCGGAAACATCGATCCCGTCCTGCAGATCGAAGTGCTCGACCAGGTGAAGGGCCCGAAGCATGTGGCCGCCGACACCATGAACTACTGGATTCACGGGCACCGCGAGAATCTGATCAAGATGCTCGGGCGGATCGACACGCTCATATTGAACGACAGCGAAGCTCGTGAGCTTACGGGGGAATCGAATCTCGTCGCGGCGATGAAGGCCATTACCGCCCTCGGGCCGTCGATCGTCATTCTGAAGAAGGGCGAGCACGGAGCGCTCCTTTACCAGGACGGAGACTTCTTTCACGTCCCGGCGTTCCCGGTCGAAATCGTAAAGGATCCCACCGGAGCGGGGGACGCGTTTGCCGGCGGGCTTCTCGGCTTCATCGCGCGATGCGGCAAGTTCGACCGGCGCACCTGGATGGAGGCGATGCAGCACGGCACGGCCGTCGCTTCTTTCGTCGTCGAGGAATTCGGGCCGGCTCCTCTCCGCCAGCTCGATCACGACAAGATCGAATCGCGTATTGCGCGACTTCGCGCCATGGTCACACTTCCCTGACCGTGGTTTCCTGTGGTACTGTTTTTTAATACAAAGGGGTACCGCATGCCAGGCAATCCTGACGACTACTCGGACGAAATCGTGACTGACCCGAAAGCGGTGGAGCGCGCCGTCAACTCGCTGCCCGGCGTCGTGTCGTCGCGGCTTGTGACGAACCGCGCGGGGAACGTGCTCGAGCTGCATGTCGTGGCGTCGACCGACCGTGGATCCCGCGACATCCTGCGCGACATCGAGTCCACGCTCGACTCCGGCTTCGGCATCCAGATCACGAGAGACCAGATCAACCTCGCCAGCATGGACGGCGACCCCGCCGACGAATGGGGAGCGGGATCTTCGGAGCCTTCCCCGTCGAAAGGAACGGTTTCCATGCCTCGCATCCGCTTCGTGAACCTTCGAACGAACCTGACGGCCGACGGCGGAGACGTACAGGTCACGCTCGGACGTGGCAGGCACCAGGGAATCGGCCAGAGTTCGTTCGTGCTCGGAAGCACGCCGGCACTGGCCGCGTCCGAAGCGACGCTGCGCGCGATGGAGCGCTTTTACGAAGACGCCAGTTTTCGCGTGGCAAGTGTGGATGTGCGGCCGGTGGGTTCGCACGAAGGGGTCTTCGTTCATATTGAAGCGAATCGGCGCGGGCGTGTCGTGCCACTGCTTGGCTCGGCGATCGTACAGCGCGACCTGGCCCTTTCGACGCTGTTCGCCACGCTGGATGCCATCAACCGTTTTGTCGGAAGGCTTCGTCCGGCAGAAGCGGTCGAATGGGTCGTCGGGCCCGATACCGAACTCGACTCACTCTAGTCTCGAGAGACAGCTGCCGTTTCATGGAGGGGCGCGTGGACTACAAAAGCGCCGGCGTCGATACCGACTCCCACAAACTCGCACTCGACAAAGTCAAAGACAAGATCCGGCGAACATTCGGCAAGCGCGTGGTGGGAGACGTCGGGCACTTCGGCGGACTGTACGAAGTACCCGGTGACCCCGGCCGCGTTCTCGTAGCGACCACAGACGGACTCGGCACGAAAGTACATCTGCTCGCCAGGCTCGGGTACCATGACCGCGTAGGGCGGGATCTCGTCAATCACTGCCTGAACGACATCGGCGTCATGGGCGCCACTCCGCTCTTCTTCCTCGATTACATTGCCGGTGCCTCTCTGAAGCCTTCGATCCTCGCGCCCCTGCTCGACGGATTCGCCCAGGCCTGTCTCGACGAGCACGTTTCCATGATCGGGGGTGAGACGGCCGAGATGCCGGGCGTCTACGAGCCCGGCTGCTACGACGTAGCGGGCTTTCTCGTCGGCATCGTCGCACGGACCGACATCCTGGACGGACGCGATATCCAGCCCGGAGACTGCATCCTCGGCTTCCCGTCGAACGGGCTGCATACGAACGGATACAGCCTCGCTACGCGCGCCCTGTTCGACGCGGGCGGGCTCACCACGGCCTCCTCGATGCCTGACGGCGCCGGAACGGTCGGCGATGCCCTCGCGGCCACGCACCTGTCGTATCGCCGGGAGCTGGACGCACTCCGAAGCCTGGCGCGCGGGTTCGCTCATATCACGGGAGGGGGGCTCGTGGAGAACGTACCGAGGATTCTTCCTGTCGGCTGCGACGCCGTCTTCCGGCGCAATTCCTGGGACATTCCTTCGATCTTTCCGCTGATCCAGGAGAGCGGCGACGTGGATCCGGTCGAAATGGACCGCGTGTTCAATATGGGGCTCGGAATGGTCGCCGTGCTTCCGCAGACATCACTTGCCGATGCCGGGAAGAATCTTCGCAGGAACGACCTCCCGTATCGTGTCGTCGGCGAAGTCGTGCCCGGAACACGCGAAGCCCGCATTATTGATGAATAAATCATCCACTGATCGGAATCCCGAAACGACAACCGATTGCTGCGTGGCATTCGTCACCGTTCCGGCGGACGCCGCGCGCTCATTCGCGCGCGCCCTGATCGAGTATCAGGTGGCCGCCTGCGTCAATGCCGTTTCCCCGGTCCATTCGACTTACCGATGGGAGGGGAGTATCGAAGAAGTGGAAGAAACGCTTCTGATGATCAAGACGACGGTCGCGCGCAGGAACGATCTCATCCGGGCCGTCGAGAAACTGCATCCGTACGACGAACCTGAAGTCATTTTCGTCCCGATCGAGGCCGGCCGCCCTTCGTACCTCGCCTGGATACGAGACTCCGTGAGCGGGCGCCCATGACCGAACCGTGGTACCAGAAAGCGTTCGGCGCTCATTACCCCGCCATTTATGCGCACCGAAACAACGAGGAGGCCGTTACGGTATCGAACACGCTTGCGGGAGTGGTATCACTCCATGACGCGGACGTGCTCGACGTCGCATGCGGCGGGGGACGCCACATGGCCGCGATGGGGCGCCAGGGCGCGCGCATGTTCGGCCTCGACCTCTCGCTGCCCCTGCTTCGCACGATTTCGATAAATGAGCGTATTGTCCGGGGCGACATGCGATCGCTGCCTTTTCAGAGCGGCGCATTCGACGGGGCTTGCAACCTGTTCACGTCGTTCGGATACTTTCCGGCGCGGTCCGAAAACGAATCGGTCCTGCATGAAGTGCGGCGTATCCTGAAACCCGGCGGCTGGTTTCTGTTCGACTATCTGAACGACGCGCGCACTCTGGCAGGTCTCGTTCCCCGATCCGAGCGGACCGTCGGAAACTATCATCTCGACGAGCGGCGCAGCCACGATCCGGACACCGGCATTCTCAGGAAAACGGTCGTACTTACGGCACCCGGCGAGGCCCCCCTCGAATGGGCCGAGGAACTGCTCCTCTACTCGCCGGACGAGCTGCGGGAAGCGGCTGCCGGCGCCGGGTTTCGTGAAAGTGCGGTCTGGGGCGGATATGACGGGACCCCGTTCGACGCGCACGAGTCCGACCGGCTCATACTGCTTCTCGAGCCGGCGTCATGAGCCCCCCGAAACCTCCGTTCTGGGCCGGAATCCTGATCCAGGCCGTATTCTGGGTGCTCGTCCTTTTTCTCGCATCCGGGCTCGCGATCGTGATCGCTTCCGCCGATCAATAGAGCAAACTGCGGTGAAATCCCCGAATCCTTGACGAAACGGTGATTTCCGGGTACAGTTTCCTATGGGATCTATCTTCAGGGAGAAGTACGTGAAACTTCGCTGGCAATCCATTCTTCTCGTTCTCCTTCTCTTCATCACTCTTGTCCCCACCTCCAGTTTCGGTACCGGTGACGGTGACATTCCCGAATTGAACTTCAATCGGGTCATACAACCGGGAGCCACGGCAACGACCGAATCGACGGACGCCACGATCTTCCAGCAATACTGGTTGATTCTGCAGGTGATCCTTCAGGCGCTGGAAACCCTTCTCTGATAGCGTTTTGTCTACCGGGGGAGAAACGATGGGCACCGAGTGGGAAGAATGAATAAAGAACGGAATGACACAACGGGGAATCCTGCCGGATCCCGCGTTCCAGAGTCGAAGAAAATCCATCCTGCCGAGCAGGTCAATCTGCTCGAGGAATTGGCCAGTTTCTGCCAGACCTCGGGTGAATACTCGACGGCGCTGGAGTATTACGCCCAGATTCTCGACCTCGCCCAGCGCGCCACCAAATCGCCCGATCTTCTGTTCGAAACCGCCCGCAAGATGGCGAACTGCCTGGAAGGAACCGGGGAGTTCGAAAAAGCTCTCGAGATGCTGAACCTCGCGATCGCGAATGGCGAAGGCGAATCGACGTCCTCGGAGTACGCCTCCGCACTCGTGCAGCGCAGTCATATTCTCGGACGGATCGGCCATTACGCCGAAGCGGAAAAGGATGTTCAGAAAGCGCTCGGCATCCTGCAGAAGATGCCGATGTCACGCGAACTCGCCGACGGCTTCAGCGCCCTCGGGAGCATCGCGCTTCGCACGAGCCGCATGGAGCTCGCGCGCGAGTCGTACGAGAGCAGCCTCGCCATCAGCCGGGCTCTTGGCGACCGCGAAGAAATGGGCAGCCGTTATAACAACCTCGGCATCGTCTGCAAGAACGTCGGCCATCTCGAAGAAGCGGCACAGTTTCATGCGAAGGCTCTCGGCATCGCGCGCGATCTGGGCCGTGACCTGCAGGTCGCGATTCGCCTCAATAACATAGGCGTCGTGGAATTCAAACGCGGGCGATGGCCTGAAGCGCGCGCGGCGTGGGAAGAGTCGCTTGCGATCTTCCAGAAACGGGGCAACAAGTGGGAAGTGGCAATCGCCTATCTGAACGTCGCGCACGCGCATCGAGCCGCACGCGATTTTCAGAAAGCCGAAGAGCTGTACACGCTTTCCCTGCAGACGAGCCGCGAGAACGGCGACAAGCGTACCGAAGTCCTCTACTACGAGCACTTCGGTGAGCTCTGCCTCCGGCGCGGAGAGTACGGTCGCGCGGAGCGGATCCTGTCCCAGGGACTCGAGCTTGCCGAAGCGATCTCTCCCGGAAGCGAACTCAGTTGTGAAATCCTGCGTCGCCGCGCTGAATGCCGGATCGAACGCAATGAATGGAAAGAGGCGGAAACCGATCTCGATACGGGGCTCGACCTCGCGGTGAATCTCGGCGACCGCTACGAAGAGGGCGCGCTGCTTCGCGTGAAAGCCGACCTCCATCACCTGCGCGGTCAGGTGCACGAGGCACGGGACCTGCTTCGCCGATCGCATGAACGCCTTACGGAAATCGGCGCCCAGTACGAATCCGCGCTCTCGGCCGTTCAGCTCAGCCGGATTCTCGCGGAGGAAGAGCGCGAGCGCCCCGAAGCGCGCCGCCTCGTTTCCGCCGCGTTGACGCTGTTCCGCAATCTCGGAGCGAGTCAGGACTACGCGCGCGCCCAGCTCGTTCTCGCCAGGATTCTGCTGTTCGAGGGCGACTCGTCGGCCGTATCGCGGGTCCTCGGCGAAATCGAAACCACGATTGAAGAGACCGGCTCCCGGAACGATCGCGATGCACTTCGCGACATTCGCGTCCAGGCAGACCGCTCGCTCGTTTCCTCGAGCGTTACCGAATCGAATACGCTCGCCGCGTTCAACCAGATAGTGCGCCGCATCCATGCGATCGCCGACCCTGAGGAGCGCCTGCAGGCCACGCTCGATACCATCCACGCCCAGACAGGGGCGGAGCGCCTTCTGCTCCTCCTGACGGACCAGAACGGCGAGAAACCGCCGGTGCGCGAATCGCGCGCGATCCCGCCGCGGGAGTGGCACACGACCGTGGAGGTCGCCAGAATGGCGATCCGCCGCTGCCTCGACGGTGGTGGCGATCCGATTCTCTCGACGAATCCGATGCGCGATTCCAGAATCGATCATTCCCTGCCGCAGCTCGAACGCGTCGGCTCATTTCTCGCGCTGCCCATCGCGGGTGAGAACATCGAAGCGTGCGGCATCTATCTCGAGAAATCACTCGACTCGCGCCCGTTCGGTCGCGAAGAGCTCGACCTCGCGCTCGCGCTCGCTGCCGTAACGGCCGGCGTCGTCGCGGATCTGCAGGCCGAAGAGATCCGGAACGAAAACCTTCGCCTCAAGCATCGTCTGGGGATGGGGGAGGGCTTCGAGGGAATCGTGACCCAGAGCCCGCGCATGCTCAAGATCATCGACACGCTGCAGAAGATCGAAGGCGCGGAAAGCACCGTACTGCTCCAGGGCGAGACCGGCACGGGCAAGGAACTTTTCGCGCGCGCGATTCATCAGTCGTCCCTGCGTAAAGACAAACCGTTCGTTACAGTCAACTGCGCCGAACTTTCGCAGGACGTTCTCGAGAGCGAACTGTTCGGTCACAGCCGCGGCGCATTTACCGATGCGAAAAACGCGAAGCAGGGACTCTTTGAGCGGGCGAACGGCGGCACGGTCTTCATTGATGAAATTGACAAGACGAATCGCAACTTCCAGGACACGCTGCTTCGCGTGGTCGATCAGCGCGAAGTGAAACCGGTCGGTGCCACGGACCCGATCCCGGTCGATGTGCGGATCATCTGCGCCGCCAACAAAGAACTGCGCATCGAAGTCGACAACGACCGCTTCCTGCAGGATCTCTACTATCGCCTGCGCGTCGTTTCGATCGTGCTTCCGCCGCTCCGTGAGCGCAAGGAAGACGTTTCCCTTCTGGCGGATCATTTTCTGCGCATTCATTCGCGCAAGATGCAGAAGAACTTCGACGGCTTCCAGCCTGAAACGCTGCGACAGATGGTCGACTACCACTGGCCGGGCAACGTCCGCGACCTCGCGCACGAAGTGGAAAGAATCGTCGCGGTCACTCCCGAAGGCGGCTGCCTGACCCCGGATACGCTGTCGCCCGAGATCACACAGGCTGCCGACCTCGACGCATCGGGCACGCTCGGCGAAGTCGTCGAGCGCATCGAACAGCAGATGATTCGCGACGCCCTCAAGAAGTGCAACGGCAACAAGTCACGAACCGCGCGCGCGCTCGGCCTTTCCCGTCGCGGGTTGCTCAACAAGTTGCAGCGCTACCGCATTCGCTGAGAACCACTCGCCTTTTTCTTTTCCGCATCGCAATGTTTTATCGCCGCTTTCACTCGCGCCTCTTTTCAATGTTTGCTCGCGCCTCTTTTCAATGTTCACTCGCACATCTTCCAATTGCATTTGACCCCCTCTGCAGTCTCGGATAGGATGGCCGACAAGAGGAAGGTCATGAGCAAGAACGCGCACACACCAGCTCCCCGCAAGCACGACGATCGCAACAGCTGCGAGCATTGTCTCTGTTGTTCATGCGAGCGTATGTGCATGCGGTGCGGCAGTTGTTCTCCGATGAAAGGGCAGTACATCCCGCTCATCGGATGCAAGGAGTACATCAACATGCGCGAACTGAAACCCCTTCGTTATCTGTATTCCGGCGACGCGCTCACGGAGTACAAGCTGCATACGAAGCTCACCTGACCGACACCGCCCCGCACTTCTCCCTGTACGATCACGGTCCCTTTCCCGATACTTGGTGTACCATTTGGTACGGATCCATTGTGCCGCGTCATGCCCCTCTTCGCCGCGGCATGCGTGCACGCCTTCGAACTCGTTTTGAGTCAACGTGTTATAGGGGTGGCCTGATGGAAGCCGTGGAAATCCGTCTCTGGCATGCCCTTTGCGCTTGAGAGCAGGAATCGGAGGAGTCGATGACGCCCGGACAGCAGAGAAGGAATTCCACCTCACGGAACGAACTCCGCTTTACCGTCGGGATCATGATCGTGACCCTCCTGGTCCTGAACGCCGGAGGCTGGGTCTTGTACGCACAGGCAAAGCAGTACATGGCGGATCAAAACGAGAAGCGACTCGTTTCGGTCGGCCGCGCGATTGCGGGTCAGATCGATCTTGCGCGCATGACCTCCTTTCTGCCCGGCGATGAGTTCACGAACGAATACATGGCCGAGCAAAGTCGTTTGTCACGCATGCGCGACGAAGCCGACCTCGACAACATCTCTCTCTTCGCCCCGTACCAGGGCAGCATTCTCGACACGCGCCCCGGAATCGGAATCGGTGATTTTCATCCATTGAACGATATCGATCGTCCGGAACTTCGCCCGCTCTGGGAAGGCGCACCGGTCGGGCTTCCGCTTTACGAAGTAGACGGGGAAGCATTTCAATCCGCGTTCGTTCCGGTGATCGACGGCTCCGATCTCGCGGCCGTTCTTGCGCTCGACGCCTCGGCGAATTTCCTGAGCGATCTCGACCGCCTGAAAACGGGGCTGTACGCAGCCGCCCTTCTCAGTTTGCTTCTCGCGCTCGGTCTGGGGTACCTCGTTCATCGCAACACGAAGAGCATCCTGGCGCTTCACACCGAGATCAAGAATCAGGAAAAGCTCGCGGCGCTCGGAACGCTGACCGCCGGTCTCGCCCACGAGATCAGAAACCCGCTCGGTATCATTCGCGCTTCGGCGGAACTCCTGCACGAAGAAGAAAAGACGAAACCGCACGTCATGGAGTTCGGCAGGGAGATCATGGAAGAAGTCGACCGCCTGAGCGAACTGCTCACGAATTTTCTGCAGTTCGCGAAACCGGGTCGCGCGGACGAACACGCGGGCGACCTGAGCGACCTCGTCGAAGAAATTCTCGATCGCGTGCAGAAGAACTTCGACGACTGCGAGGTCGCGCTCGTTCGCGATTTCACGCCGGATTCGCTTCGCCTGCACATGGACTCGATTCAGATCGCGCAGGTCGTACTGAACCTCGTGCTGAATGCGAAAGACGCCGTAAACGGCGACGGCAGCGTCTCGATCAGCGTGAAGCGAACCAGCCAGCCGCGCGACGGGGCGATCCAGCCGGCCGGGCAGAAACACGGCGGGCCGTTCGCGGAAGTCTCGGTGCGCGACAACGGATGCGGTATGACGAAGAGCACGCGCGAGAAGCTGTTCGACCCCTTCTATTCAACGAAATCGAAGGGGACGGGCCTCGGCCTCTCGATCGTGCACGGCATCATTCAGGGCCACGAAGGCTATCTGTTCATTGAAAGCGAAGAGGGGCAGGGCACCGAAATCGGGTTCGGCCTGCCGCTTACGGAAAAGTAGGAGCCGCAATGAAGATCCTCGTAATCGACGACGAACCGAAACTGAATCGCCTTCTTTCGAAAGCGCTGGAAGACGACGGGCACGATGTGCATTCCAGCTCCGGGCGCGTCGAGGCCGCACCGCGCATTGAGGCCGAGCGATTCGATCTCGTGATCACGGATCTCAAGATGGAAGAGGACGAGTCGGGGATCGAGATGATCCGCACGGTCAAGAAGGTGGCCCCCGAAACGCATGTCATCCTGATGACGGGGTACGCGACGATCGAAGTCGGCGCACGCGCACTCGAACTCGGCGCCCACGACTACCTGATCAAACCGATCAAGATCGTCGACCTGAAGGCGCGCGTATCGGAACTCGCGCGACGACGGAACGGTTCCGATCAGGCCACGCCGGAAGGGCCCGGCGGCACCCTCGTTTTCGACAACATCGTCGTCGGCACGAACCCGCGTATGCAGCAGATCTATCAGATGCTGCCGCGCATCGTCCGAACGGACTCCACCGTGCTCGTTCGCGGTGAAAGCGGCACGGGGAAAGAGGTCATCGCGCGCGCCATCCACGACGCGAGCGCGCGCAAGAACGGCCCCTTCATCGAAGTCAACTGCGCGGCCCTCGTCGACTCACTGCTCGAAAGCGAACTTTTCGGGATCGAAAAGCGCGTCGCCACCGGTGTGGATCGGCGCGAAGGAAAGTTCGAGCAGGCCGAGGGCGGAACGCTGTTCCTCGACGAGATCGGGGACATGAGCCTCGCGACGCAGGCGAAAGTACTCCGCGCAATGCAGTCGAAGCGGATCGAGCGGGTAGGCGGACAGGAAACCGTCAGCGTCGACGTACGTATTATTGCCGCGACTCATGTCGACCTCGAAACCGCCGTCACGGAGAAACGCTTTCGGGAAGACCTCTTCTACCGCCTGAACGTCGTGTCGCTGGAACTGCCGTCGCTGCGCGAGCGCGCCGAGGATATTCCGACTTTCGTCGAGCATTTCCGCAAGCGCTTCAACACGGAGTTCGGACGCAGCGTCCGCGGCGTTGATGCCGAAGCGCTCGCCGTACTGCAGTCCTCTCCCTGGCCGGGTAACGTCCGGCAGCTCAGAAACGCGATCGAGCGGGCGTTCCTGATGAGCCGGGACGACGTGCTGCACGTGGAAGACCTCCCCGAACAGATCACGGGGCTTGCACCGGCCACGGAAAACGGCTTTCGGTTCCGGCTTCCGGCCGAGGGGATCAGTCTGGAAGAAGTGGAGCGCGAGTTCATTCTGCAGGCGCTTCAGCAGACGAAAGGCAACCGGACGAAAGCGGCGGAACTGCTCGGCCTTACACGGCGTGTTCTCGGCTACCGCCTGGAAAAGTACGGAATCTCAGGCGAAGAAGACCCGAAGAGGAGCGAAGCGCGGGCGGAATGAGAACGAATCGCAGACCATACGAACGGCGCCCTCTGATCGCGCTCTGGCTCGTTCTGATCGTGCTCTCCGCGTTCGGATCGAGCACGCCGGCGCACGCCGACGAGCGGGACAGCGAGCTGCTGCAGTCACTGCCGCTCTCGGGTCTTCCCGAGAAAGAGCAGGAGCGCATCCGAAACGCCGCGTGGAGGCTCGTCCGCATCCATCGCGCGATCGGAGATGCCGGGACAGGGGAGACGGGGCAGTACATCGAAAACGTGGAAGCGCTTGCGCGTTTTCTGAAGCGCGGTGCGGTCGAGGAAATGCGGCGGCTCGTAACGGAAGCGGAAATCATCGTCCCTCAGGTCGACAGACGCTGGATCAACGAAGCGTTTGCCGCCACGCGCGATCACCGGACCGATGCCGCCCCGACGATCGCGAACGTCGCACGCCTCAAGGAGCAGGTGGGGCTGTTCAAACGCCTCGGAGAGATCGTGCACCAGCTCCAGGCGATCCCGACGCAGCAGAAGCGGATCGAGCAGGCCACCGAGCGTGGCTATCGCAATTTGATTCGTCTCGTGGAAGAAGCGGAGCAGACGTACTCGTCGATTGAGTATCCGCCCGCCCAGAGCGAGCTCCAGTGGATCCGGGACGACATCAACACACGATTCACGAGCGAGATCCGGCCGGCCCACGCCCGCCAGAACAGCCTTCGCAACCTGAGTCGCGCCGTGCGGCAGCAGCTCGGCACGGACAGGGCCGAGCACTTTCTCCACCTGTTCCGCGAATACTCATCGAAGCTGAACGCGATCGTCCGCTTTCTCGAGAATCGGGATCGTGAAACGGATTGACTTCGCCTCGGCCCATTTCCTACCATCCGCCATGTACCCGCACGATTCCAATGGGAGACCGGCATGGCAAAGTCATCGAAGAAGAAGCGGGCGGAAGAGCCGCAGGATGAAATCGATTTTCCGACCGTTCTCTGGGCGCTCGGAATCCTCGCCATCCTTGTGCTGGCACACCGGCTGATCTGGGGTGGGTAGCTCGATGCCCGTCCGTGTCCTCCTGCTGACGCTCCTCGCCGCTGTCGCAATGACAGGCTGTTCCCGCGGCCCCTCTTTCGAAGATAAGAGGGACGACGCCATCGCGGCGTACCAGAGCGGGGAACTCGAAAAGGCAGAGCAGATTCTTTACGAGATTTCGGCCGACAATCCGCGCGACTTCGAAACACGGTACTATCTCGCCCGTACGTATGCCGGCGCCGGAAATTTCCCGCGCGCGGTCGACGAATGGGATGCCGTCATCCTGCTTCGCCCGGCATTTGCGGAGGCTCACTACAGGCGCGGAAACGCGCTCGTCTCGCTCCATCGCGAACAGGAGGCGATCGCCGCCTGGGAAGAAGCGTCCCGCCTCAATCCGAGCTATGCGGAAGCGCATTACAATCAAGCGAAGGCTCACGAAGAACGCGGGGACTACAATCGTGCCGTGGAAAAATTCGTGGAAGCGATCGGGGCCGACTCGACGTTCTTTCCCGCCCAGTACGGGCTGGCCT
This sequence comes from Candidatus Eiseniibacteriota bacterium, assembly GCA_029262235.1. GTDB lineage: Bacteria > Orphanbacterota > Orphanbacteria > Orphanbacterales > Orphanbacteraceae > JABDJQ01. Next base: position 1,111,444 of record JAJCZU010000002.1, read on the forward strand.
ACCTTCTCGAGCGCGCGGAGCAGTTCGACATCGCGGCCGACCGCTATCGATCCGCCATGCGCGCCGACTCGACGCAGGTCATCGCGCAGATGGGGTACATACGCGCGCTTCGTTCCTCCGGTGATCCCGCGGCGGCCATGGAGGAACTGGATCGGTTCATCGCAAACCGAAATCCGCAACCACCACTCTCCGACTCACTCGAAACCATGCGCGAAGCGTTAAGCCGGGAAGCGGGCTCCCGCTAGAATTCGCGTCCGACCTGCAGGAATCCGCGAGTCGGACCGACCCTTCCGTCCTGATCGAACTTACTCGGAAAATCGAGCATGATCTGAACCGGTCCGAAATCGGAACGTATGCCGGGACCGTAGGAATAACGGTAGACCTGCCGATCCCCGTCGTCGAACACTCCCGCATCGAAGAAGAGCGCCCCTCGGATGCCGCCGAAGAGAACCGGCAGCGGCCAGCCGAGTTGCACGAAATCGATCAGGGGAAATCGCAGCTCCAGGCTTTCCACCGCATACTGCTTGTCATCCCAGGAGTCACTGTAGAATCCGCGGACCGCGAAGCGCGGCGCAACGCGAAACGCCGGCGCCCGCTCCCCGTGAAGCCAGCCACCCAGAGTCCGCGAAGCAAGAACGACGCGATCGAAAGGCTCGCGATAAAAGCGAAGATCCGCAAACGTCCAGTTCGCCAGGCGGTCCGAGAGAATCGGCTCCCATCCGACGCGCAGCCGGCTTCCCGAGCGCGCCCCGTAATACGACCACTTCACGGTGTCACGAACGAAGGACTGCGTCAGGCCGAAGAACGTAAGAGTCTGCTGTTCGTGAAACGCGTCCCCTTCGCCGACCCTGAGCGTCGTTTCCCATCGGTGATACCGATCGAACGGCCACCGTACGCCGAATGACGCCCCCCGATAAAGTGTGCCCCGGCCCGTTCCGTCATACCAGTCGATCGACTGGCGCGAGAACTGGAAGACGGCGACTTCGTACTCGGCGCGCCCCGCCAGATTTTCATAGCTCACAAGAAGATCGGAACTGTTCAGGGAACCGTAGATTCCGAAGAGCACGTTGAGACGATGGTTGCCGAGCAGATCCGTGAAAGAGAGCGACGACCCCGAATACAGGCCGCCCTCCGTGACCGCCGAACCGCCCCCGACCGCTCCGTCGAGCGAGAAGCGTGGTCGGTACGGCCGAATTCGATACGGCTCGATCGGCGCCGGATCAAGGGACGGTTCGTCCGTAAATGCGACATCGACTTCCTGGAACGCGGGGTACCGCGGCGGATCGAGCGGCGTCGGCATCGGCAGGTCGAGCCTCTCGATCGGATCGGGCATCCCGGCTACGGACCACCGTTCGTTCTCATAGTAGGCAAAGACGATCTCGCCTGATTCGCGCGCCCAGTCGAGCGCCGGCGATGTCTGCACGAGCCCGCAGACGCCCCCGTCCCAGCGCGTGATCCGGCGCGTCGTCCCCGGCGCCGAGAGCCGCGTGTAGAGGTCGAGGCCGCCGTCGCGGTCGCTTACGAACGCCACACGGTCCCCATCCGCCGCCCAGACGGGCGATGTATTGTTTCCCGCCTGAAACGCGGGGATGTACCAGCTCTCTTGTGCAAGATCGTAGTAAGCGACCTGCAGTTTCCGGTCGACATGAAGCGGCGCGCTTCCTTCGCGGCGGTCCGTCGCGCACACGATCGTGCGCCCGTCGGGCGACCAGTCCGGCTGCAGATACACGAAGGGATCGTCAGTCAGACGAACGTACTCACCCGTTCGCCAGTTCACTTTGTAGAGATCCGTGCGGCCGCCGGAAAGGCCCGCCAGAATCACGTCCTCGCCCGAAGGTGACCATGTCAGGCCGCGCACTTCCTCGAGGCCGACAGAGATCTTCGCGGCGATCCTGCGTTCACGGAAATCATAGAGAACGAGAAGATCGTGCGCTCCCACCTGCGCGGGCAGAATCAGATAGCGGCTGTCCGGCGACCAGCGGGGACCGCCGTGAAACGGGCGGAGCGATTCGAGTCCGTCCGCGCCGTCACCCGCCAGAAGCCGTGTCTCTTTGCCGTCGTGTCGTTCGCGTACACAGAGCGCGATCGAACCGTCGCGGCTCGCGAGATAAGCCAGCCAGTCGCCTGATGGCGAAAGGGAGGGAGCGATCGCGAGGTTGGCGCCTTTCACGATTACTTCCGCGTGCTGCTCGATCCGATCCGCTTCGGAAAGCGCGGGGAAGAATTCCCGGCGCAGATCCGCACGCCATTCGCGACTCAGCAAAGTAAGGCTCTTTCCGAAGACTTCCTGAAATGCGGCGTCACTGTCTTTGGTTGCGCGCAGCGCCGCCAGATACCGGCCGGGTGTTTCCTCGCCATAGACCTTCGCGAGGTAGCGCCAGGCGGACTGCCCGAATCGATACGCCCGCACATCGCGATAGCGGGCGAGTTCCGTCAGTTCGGGGAGGTCGCCTTCCGTAAGCGCTGATCGCAGCCAGACAACGGACATCGCGTCGAGTTCCGGGCGCGACAGATACTCGGCCATCCCTTCGAGCGACCACAGAGGTACCGCGACCTCCTGGATCTCGCGACTGGAGCCGCCGGGCGCGATGATGTCGATTTGAAAAGCGTGCGTCAGTTCGTGCGCCAGAACATGGCGGAATTCTTCGTGGGATCCCGGGTAGGGAAGAAACACGCGGCGTTTCAGGAACTCGGTGATGCCACCGGTTCCCTCGTCAATCCAGCCGCTCGTGATATTCGTACGCTGAAATGCGGGATGGGACGAGTACAGAATGACCGGGATCTTGCGTTTCGGCTCGTGTCCGAGGCGATCACGGAGTTCCCCGTAGATCGCCTCGGCAAGCGGAACCGTCTCGAGCGCAAGCTCCCTCTCCGCCTCATAAAAGTGAATCACAAAGTGGTCCGTCTCGGTCACGAGCCATTGCTCACCGAGGTCCTGGACCTTGTTCTTCCCGAAGTACGCTGCCGAAGGGGTCGCAGTAGCGAGCCAGGCGAAAAGAATCAAAAGAAGGAGATGCTGCATCGGACCTCGAGCGGGCGCGAGCAACCTCAATGACTTGGAAAGTACACTATATCATATTCCATGCACCATTCCAATGACATTGACGGGGCGATCCGTTTTCGATTCGATCTTGTTCGGCCTGGATTTCGCTTCCTGTCCCATCCCGGACCACGCGCAAGGCTCCCGGCGCACGACCGCGATTCGGCACGGTTCCTGCCTTCCATACGGATCAACAGGAGGGAGGATCTTTCATGTCGGGACGCACGATACTCACAACCGACGCCCGTTTTCAAAAGCTGCTTCATGAAGCGGATCGGATCGCGCCCACGCCGGTGCCCGTGTTGATCGAAGGCGAGAGTGGCACCGGCAAGGAGCTCCTCGCGCGGCGCATTCATGCGGGGAGCGAGCGAGGACGCGGGGAAACACGGCGCTTCGTCGCCGTGAACTGTGCGGCACTCAGCCGTTCGCTCGTGGAGAGCGAGTTGTTCGGGCACGCCGCAGGCGCGTTCACGGGCGCCATCCGCGACAGGAAAGGGCTTGTGGAAGAGGCGGCGGGCGGAACGCTCTTTCTGGACGAGATCGGGGAGCTGCCGGTCAGTGCGCAGGCGAAACTGCTGCGCGTTCTGCAGGAAGGGGAAGTTCGGCGCGTCGGAGAATCGAAACCCGTGCCGGTACGCTTCCGTGTGGTCGCGGCTACGAATCGATCGCTGAAGCGGGAAGTGGAGCGAGGGCGCTTTCGCGCCGACCTGTTCTACCGCATTCATGTCGTTCGCTTCGTGATTTCACCGCTTCGCGAGCGAACGGGGGACACGCTTCTGCTCGCGGAGACGTTTCGCGAGAGGCTCACCGCCGAGTACGGAAAAGAAACCGCTGGCTTTTCGGACAGAGCGCGCCGCGTTCTGGAGCGTTATCGCTGGCCGGGAAACGTCCGCGAGCTCGAAAACGAGATCAAGCGCGCCGTCGCGCTGGTCGAGCCGGGAGACAGGATCAGACCGTCGCATTTCTCCGAGTCGGTGCGCCACGGGCCCGGCACGAGCGCGCACTACGCGCCCCACACGCTGCGCGAGAAGCTGGGAAGGGTCGAGCGGATCGAGATCATGCGTATCATGGAGGAGACCGGGGGAAACAAGACGCGGGCCGCCCGTGCGCTCGGACTTTCGCGCCAGGGGCTCAAAAACAAGCTGATACGTTACGGCTGGGAATTGGATCGGGTCGAATGGGAGAGAGAGAAGAATAGCCCCGCTTGATGCGTACCTGTCACCTGGCCAACCAAGGAGGACTCCAGGAGAAAACCAGAAATCGCGAGCAGATCGACAACAGCAGGGCTAAATTCTTATTACATAGAGTATAAGAAGCGTCACTTACGATGTCAAGTAACGCCTGCATCTCTTGAGATCTTTCTTGATACGATCATCCTATTTGTCTGATATTCAATTACTTGAATACCAATGACGAGTCCGGTACTTGTCCCATCGTCCCCCACAGGCTACGATTCGCCGATGAAACTCATACCCTCCACGGCAAGACTGGTTCTGCCTGCCGTCGTTCTGGTGCTGGGGGCACTCGGCTGGGCCGCCTTCGACCGGACGGCCCGCAAGGCCGTTCCCCCCGGGCACGGGGACGGCGGGGGCACGGCTCGCATCGATCCTTCCGCCCCGATTCCGGCAGGCTCCACCGGATCCTGGACAATCTCGTTTCAGGCCGGTCCCGACGGGATCGAACCGGGAGGCGGGCTCGTCGTCCAGTTCCCGGTCTTCTGGAAATGGACGCCCCCGCAGACCGATTCTCCCGGCTACCCGGGGTTCGTATTCGCCGAATGGAGCCGGGACGACCTGGTTCTCGAATCGTTCGCCTCGGACCTCCAGTGGGTCCGATTCACGGTCCGCGGCGAAAGGCTCGAGTCGGGAGACCGTGTCGCGATTCACTACGGCGGGAGTTCTGACGACGGGATCAGCGAGGTCCGCGCGGACCCTTACGCCGAAAGAGGGCAGGAATTCCTCGTCAAAGTCGACGGGGACGGGGACGAGATTTACGAAGAGCTCGCGGAATCGCCCCGGATCGACATCATCCCGGGCGAGGCGGTCCAGCTCCGCGTTTTCGGGCGCGGCGGTGCGTCCGTGGCGGACTCGACGGATCTCGTGGTGGCCGCACTCGACCGCTTCGGAAACCTCGCCCCGTCGTACCGGGGCACGGTCCGGTTTTCCCACCGGCGATCGGTCCGCGGCCTTCCGGCCTCGTACACGTTTCGCGAGGAAGACGGCGGGACGCGGCGATTTCGGTTTCTGATTCCGGAAGCCGGGATTTTCTCGGTGCATGCGCGGGAAGAAGGGGGCGTTCTCGAAGGACGCTCCAATCCGATTCCCGTTCTCCCCGAGCGGGGTGAAAACGTGCTTCTCTGGGCGGACCTGCATCAGCATTCCAATCTTTCGGACGGCACCGGGAAACCGGACGAGCTCTACCGATACGCGCGCGACGTCGCGAACCTCGACATCATGGCGCTCACCGATCATGACCACCATGGCCTTCGGCCGCTCGGCGATTCTCCCTGGGAGGAAATTCGCACAGCGACCGAAGCGTTCTACGAACCGGGCTCATTCGTCACGTTCCTCGGCTACGAATGGACGAACTGGACCTACGGTCACAGGAACGTCTACTACACAACCGCGGATGGTGAAGTGCTCTCGATGGCCGACAGTGCATCGAACGCCCCGGGCGAGCTTTGGAACCGGCTCCCTGAAGGAGAAGCGATGACCGTTGCGCACCACACGGGAGGCGGTCCGGTCCCCATCGACTGGAACGTGCGGCCAGACCCCCGCTTCGAATACCTGGTCGAAATCGCGTCCGTTCACGGAAGCTCGGAATGCGCCGGCTGCCCGAGCGAAATCTACAGACCCGTCGAGGGGGCGTTCGTTCAGGACGCCCTGCAGCGTGGCATTCGTCTCGGATTCATAGGCGCCGGCGACGGCCACATCGGACATCCGGGAGAGACCTACGGCCTGCTCGGCGGACTCGCCGGAATCTACGCGGAGGAACGAACTCGCGAATCAGTGTGGGAAGCCATGCGCGCGCGGCGCACGTACGCGACCTCGGGAGCGCGCATCGTACTCAGCGCGCGTGTCGGCGAACACTGGATGGGGGAGGAGTTCGATTTTCTCGAAGTCGAGGACGCTTTCGAGGTCGATTTCGAAGTCGTCGGTACGGAGCCGGTCGACCGTGTGGAACTCATCGTCGACGGAAGAGTCGCCGACACGAAATACTGCAGCGCCGCGGAAGTTACCGGAAGCTTCCCGATGCGAAGGCCCGTAACGGAGACCTGGTTTTATGTTCGCGTCATCCAGATGGACGGCAACCTCGCCTGGTCGAGCCCTTTCTGGATCACCTCGAAACGGAAACCGGACGAGTCGCCGTGATTCGCAACCTGCGGAGCGTCGTGCATTCTGCCCCCGGGAGTCCCCCGTATGAGGCCCCCGTTTTCACTCGAAAACGGCTGAATCGATTCGAATTAACTTGAGACGCCGCCTGGCCGATGATTGGTACAGGAATTGCCACTCCTTCCTTGCGAAGGACCAGTATGCCGATCAGCCGGGAGGAACGGAGCATTGTCTCTCTACGCCGCGGAAAACAGGGACCGGACGAGTCGTGAGGAGATCCTTCTCTCGCGGCTGTTCGGAACGCTCTTCATGGTCGACCGCAAGGCGTACCTCGGCGATCTGCTCCAGCGCCTGGACGTGAGTATCCCGAAAGCCGATCTCGATCAGCTCCAGATCCAGTTCTGGCCGGAACTCGGCGTCTACAGTCCGGACCTCATCATCGAGGGGGACTCGCACCTTCTGTTCGTCGTAAGTCGCAGTCAGGCCACGCTGGGCGCCGAGAAACTCAAGGCGCTCGCGGAAAACGGATATAAACTTTCGCCTCGCTTCTCGTTGCTCGTGATCACGGACGGACGCACGGAACCGGAAGAACTCGCGGATCTGCGTGAGGCCGTACCGGGCCGGCGCGACGACCCTTACCGCTGGATCAACTGGTCCGACATCTACACGGCGCTGCACCGGCAATTGAAGACGGAAAACGAACACGACACGACGCGGGGACTGATCAACGGATTCCTCGGACTGCTCTCGAAAAAGGGACTCGCCCCGTTCGTCGGATTCTGTGAAGACGACCTTCGCGACTACCGGGAGCAGCTGCCCGTAATGGAACGCGTATTCGGAACGGCCAATCTCCTCGCCGGCGATCTCGATCACAAGCTCGCGGAACACGGCATACAGCGCATCTCGTCGCACGACCCCACGTCGGACGACATCGACCCGCGCGTCATGCGCACTTCCACGATCCATTACGTCGACGAGTCGTGGGATCCGGGCATTCTGAACTGCGGCTCGCTCATCGTCCGCATCGATTTTCTGGGCGGCGAAGTGCACGTCGGATTTCAGTCGAACCTCACGGACTCCCGCTCCCGTGCGCTGATCGTGGAAGCGCGCAACCGGATCGGCGAATTCTTCCAGAGGGACGAGAGTCTGCTGCTGCGCCTCTCACGCGGCAACCGCGAGGCGGAGCCGACGCGCGACGCCATGCAGGTCGCGCCGATCGAAACGCAGGAAGGGAGCGCGATCACGCGCGCCGAGCTCGTATCCGTGCAGGGGAGCGGCCAGGAAGATCTCGTCGAAACTCTCGTGGCCAAACTGGTGGCGATGCGAGAGTTCGTAGCGGACGTCCCGCTCATTCCCGTGCATCGAGAGACCGGCAAGTCCCCGTTCGTGATCGCCGGTTCCTGACACCCGCGGCGTCGCACTTTTCGTCCTATCTTCCCGTGATTCTGCTCAGTAAGGTACCGACCCGCGCCCGGTCGGACGCCTCGATCAACGGACTTCGCCAGAGAGACCACGCCACCACAGGAAAATAGATCACGGCCCCCGTCGCGAGCACAGCGATCGGAGCCCCCATGCGCGCCAGCAGAACGGCCGGCGCGATCGGGAGCCCGGTACGGAGCATCAGAGAGCCGAGATCGCGCCACGGAAACACCCGCATGATCCCGCTCTCCAGAATACGACCCGCCCACAGAAGATAAAACCCGGCCTGCGCGTAGGTCGCGACCACGGTCGCGATCGCGGGACCGAGGTATCCGAAACGAGGTATCAGCGCGAGGGAAAGACCGAGGTTCAGCAGAACGTCGAGCAGTGCGCCCCAGGCAACGAGCTTCGACCGGCCGAGCGCGAGCAGAATCGGAGTGTAGGTCGCGGCGCGCAGCGGGAGGAGCAGCAGATAGAGACGGAACGGACCCGCGCTCGCGGCATAACGCTCCGAGAAGAGCACCACCATGAGCGGACCGGCGAACGCGAAGAGGAAGAAGAAGAGAGGGAGCAGAAGCATCGCGGTCTTGCGAATCACGCGGTGCCAGAGATCGATCAGCCTGGCCCTGTCCGTTCCTTCGGCCAGCTTCGACATCTCGGGCATCACGACCTGCGAAATGGAACCCGCGATCACGTTCACGAACGGAATCTCCATCGCGCCGTTCGCGTAAATCGCGAATGTAGCGGGATCGAACGCCGCCGACACGATCGTCTTGTCGAGCCAGCGGGCGACGACACGCAGAATGTCGTTCAGGCCGACCGGGATCGCATAGCGAACGAACCTGCCCCAGAAGGAACGCGGCGGCTGCCCCGTGAAACCGCGCACCGAATGAAACGCCGCTCCGTAAAGGGCCCCGCTCTTGAACAGCCCGAAAAACACGACACCCCAGATCAGGGCCGCGAACGGGAGGCCGGCGGCAAGCGGCACGAGAATCGCGAGCACGAAGAAAATGCTGTGAAGAATCGTGACGATCCCGAGCGTGCGGTGCCTGCCCATCGTGATCAGAAAGGCGTCGAGCGGTATGCCCGGAAGTGCGAACAGCGCGTACCAGGCGATGATGCGAAACGAGGCGGTCAGCGCATCGTTGTTGAAGAACGCCGCCAGCCACGGAGCCCCGAGCCAGAGTCCGGCGCCAAGCACGGCCCCCACCGCGAACAGGATCACGAGCGCGCGCGACAGAAAACCTTTGCGTTCAGGCTCCGTCATCTTCGGAAGGAAATAGAGAATTGCGACGGGGAAACCGAGGAGAAACAACTCCATGAGCATCTGCACGAAAAACCAGCTCTGCTGGAACGTCCCGTACAGGTTCTGGTCAAGGGCGCGGGAGAGAACGACGTTGACGACGAGAACGTTGACCGAAGTCGCGATGAGGCGCGACACACCGATCACCCCGACGCGTCTGGTCAGGCTCTCGGTCAAATCGCAGCATCCCCTGCAGCAGGCTCGTCGAGAGTCTTGACGATGCGGGCGGGCGATCCGGCGAGTACGCAACGGCCTTCGGCGAAGCTCTTCGTAACAACGGATCCGGCGCCGACAATCGTGTACGGACCGAGTTCGACCCCCGGCAGTACGACGGCCCCGATGCCGATCCACGAATGATCCCCGATCTTGATCGGGGGCGCCTGCAGGTGTCGGGAGTTGTCGAGGGGGTCGTGGTTTGCCGAAATGAGGCCGACGTGCGGCGCGAGATTCACATCATCGCCGATCTCGATTCCATTATAAGCCTGAATGTAATTCCCGGGGGAGTCGCCGGGGTAGTGCCCGCGCCCGAATTTGACGCGATCCGGATGCACGATCGTGGATGTCATGTGCACCGGCCACGGACAGTCGGCGTTGATGCGCAGGATTCTCTTCGCATACACGTTCATCCACCAGAACGAAAACGAGACGCCTGGCGGAATGCGAAACAGCGCGCGCAGAAACGTGCGAAGAGCGCCCTTCATCGCATTGTTCTCGAAAGCGTCATCGTTCCCCCGGCCTCGGCATCCACCGTTATCGTTTCTCCGGACCATCGTGCCTTGATTCCGTCCGCCCTTGCAATCCGAATATCGGAAACAGCGCCTTCGAGGGTGAGCGTCAGATCACGGATCGCGTCGCCCGCCCGAAAGACGATGCGCTCTTCTCCGGCAGCCACGCCGGTTTCGATCATCCGGAATGCGTCTCGGGCCCGCCACCACTCATCGACACGATCAAGGCCGGACACCCACGCTCCGGAGGCCGCCGCCCAGTCGAGCATCGCAATCGTCGCCCGCTCGCGATCAGGCCCGCAGTCGGAATCGACGAAGTACGGATGCCACAACACATCCACAAGACCCTGGGCACGGCGCGCGGGCCCGGCCCACTCATGCCACGCTTCGGGAGTCGTAAGTCCGCGTGCCAGAAGGGCGCGATCCATCCCCACCAGGGGAACGGCGAGAAACGACGGGGTGCCTTCCGGCCAGAACGGAAAAGACGTCCCCGCACGAAATCCCGGGGCATCCGGGTAGCCGAGCGACGCGTCATACCGGAACCCCGCTTTTTCCTGCAATGACCATGTATCCGGTAGTTGAATTCTCAAATAATGCTGACGGACTCCTGCCGGTAAGCTGCCCAGCACATCACCGATCCGTGCCCGTTCGCGCTCGAACAAATCGCCATCGCGATACGTGCGCAGGCTTCCGTGCAGACCGACGGAATGTCCGTCGTCCCGCAGCGCGCCGACCAGTCGGCGAAACGGCGGGGAGGACACGTCATAGCGCCGTCCGAATCGGTCACGACGAACCGCAAGGAAGAAGTACGTGGCCTCCACGCTGCGCTCGCGCTCCCACTGCCTGAGCCGATCGGTCATCAACGTCGGCGACACCGTGCCCGCGCGCACGTCCCGCATGAGCAGAGTGAACTGCTTCCCGCGTTCCGGGCCTTGCAGCGCGCCGATCGCGTGTCGTGCCAGTCGTCGTTCCCAGCGGATCGACTGGTCCTGATCGTGCGTGATCGCAATGGCGTGGGAGCGGCCACCCGGCCAGGGCGCGCGGCAAACGCTCCACGATCCGGCATGTTTGATGAGAGTCCGCAGAAGATCATGCAGCAGCCAGCCGATTTCGTCGACGACAGGTGTCTCGAGCAGGCCGTGCTTCGCGAGCCACGTTTCCGTGGGATCGAATCGATCGAGGGAGTCGCGCGCGCCGCGCCGCTCCTCTGCCCGCGTCATGAGGTAGGCCGCGGGATGCAGAACGTCGGCGTGTAGCGTCACGACCGGCCTTCCGGAAGCGTCGGACGTGTTCGTCAGCGTGGCGAGAGGAGTTCCGTCTTCGCGGGCCCAGATCGTGCGCCCGCCCTCAACCGGCTCATCCGCGCTCCCGGGACAGGACGCCAGCAGTTCCCGGCCGTCGGGCGCGCGTGCCGTTCCGGGACGCGGTGGAGGCTCGCTCCAGGGAGCGGACCCGCGATCGATCAGAAGCAGGGGACCGGGCGACCCGGCGGCCGCCGGAATGGAACGCGAATCACCGTAATGAATCGTAACAGCGGAGCCGGTTGCGGATTCGTTTTCCCGAAGAAACCATCCGCGGCATGTGAGGAGATGGCGAAGTACCCAGCGGCTGACCGCGAGCGATCCTTCGTCGTCAGTGGTGAAAGCGACGTGCATGGCGTGGCGGCAGAGTACCTTTCCGCGGGGTGACTGTCAACGGAGGCTTCCATCTGTTACGATTCAGCCCATGACTGCAGGCTCGACCAGAATCGCCGTCCTCGGGGCCGGTGCAATCGGCTCGCTGTTCGGCGGCCTTCTGACGCCCCATGCGCGTGTCACGATCGTCGGACGTGCTCTGCATGTCGACGCCGTGCGCGCAAACGGACTCCTTGTCGAATCGGGCTCGCACGAGACCCTGTTTCGGCCCCGCGCGGAAACTTCTCTCCCCGACGAACCGTGGGACTGCGTCGCGATCGCGGTCAAGACCGCCGGTCTGCGTGACGCGTGCCGGGAAGTGGCCGCGCTCACGGCGCCACCCTCTCTCGTGCTCCTGCTTCAGAACGGGGAGGGGAATGAAGCCGTCGCGGCGAAAACACTCCCGGAAACAACGCTGGGGCGAGCCATCGTATACGAGGGGGCCACGATGAGAAGGCCGGGTGTCGTCTCGCGCTTCGGCATCGGGAAAACGTACCTCGGCGCGCCCCTCGGCCCCGGTGGCCAGTCCGAAACGCTGGGCGAGATCGTGCAGCTGCTCGAACGCAGTGGACTTCCGGCCCGCATGGCCCACGACATCAGACGAGAGATCTGGCGCAAGCTGATCGTGAACGCCGCCATCAATCCCGTCGGCGCCCTTGCCGGTGTCGTAAACGGGGTCATCATTCGCTCGGGTGCCCTTCGGAAACTGCTTCGGTCGGTCATTGACGAGGGGCAGGCCGTCGCGTTCGCGGAAACCGGCTATCGATTCGACCTGGTCGAAATGGCTGAGGAGATCGCGAACAATACGGCGGGGAACAGAAACTCGATGCTTCTCGATCTTGCCACGGGGCGAAAGACGGAGATCGATTTTCTGAACGAGCGGATCGTTCACTACGCAGCGCGGCACGACATCCCCGTCCCCGTGAACCGCCATCTCACCGCCGCGGTTCACGCCCGCGAGGCCGGCAACGGGAACTAGAACCGGTAGGACGCGGTCCCGATCAGGCGGCTCGACGTTCGCTTCTCATTGTAGAGGTCGGGCTCGAAGAGGTGCGCTCGATCGAAGCCCCCCGTCTCCCAGGCAAGATCCACGGTCAGAACCGAACCGAACAGATACCCCGCCCCCAGGCTGAAGAAATCGCGTTCGCTGTCGAGTTCCACGTCGACCTCTGCCGGATCCCGTCCGTCCGACAATACGAGCTCTCCCGCGAGCGGCACGTAAGTCAGGTTGAACGGAACAGGTTCATAGCGATATCCGGCGCGCACGCGGAGCGGTATCGATGGCAGGAGGTACTCGGCGCCCAGACTCATCGAGGCCGTCTCCTTGTAATAGGGCCTGAGAAAGAACTCCGTCCCCGCGACTTCGTCTTTCATCTCGCGCCAGTCCGTGTACCGGATATCACCCGCCACCAGCAGACCCTTCGCGCCGAACGCAACGCCGAACCCGAACCACCACGGGTACGTGATTTTTTCATTCGGGGGGATCGACGTTTCGAGGTCCAGCGATTCCGACCCGTCATCGAAACGATCGACCACCCGGAACTGCTCGAAACGCTCGAGCTCGATCGCGCGCGGCAGTCCGAGCACGCCACCGAATCGGAAGGAGGGGGACGCCTTGTACGTGAGACCTAGCAGTCCGCTTGCGCCCCGCACGTCGCTGTCGAGCAGGTAATACACTTCGCTTGAAGCGAGGTCGGGATCAATCCCGTCCGTGTCAGTCGTCGTGAAAGTCTGCTCATCGAAGATCGAACCATAAAGGACGGAAAGTGTCGCGCCGAGTGACAGCCGCGGAGAGACATCCCAGCCGACGGCCGCCGACACGAGGTTCAGTTTCCCTTCGCGATCGTGGCGATCGCTGACCTCGCCGGGTGTGGCGATCGTGTCGTCAAGCGAGCCGAAGAACGAGAGGTCGGGGTCGCGCCCGGTGCGCTCATAGGCGAGGTTGTAATTCTGGATGCGGTCGATGCTGACTCCGAAAACGAGGGATCCGCGATAAGTCGGGATCGGATAGAGAAACGAAATCCCCCCGACCTGCAGATCATCGAGGCTGCGACTGGCGCCGCTGCCGAACCACGTGGTCTCGATTTCATCGTTGTCGAAAGCGAGCGAGGAAGAAAACTCGATGCGGCGAACACCGGCCAGCCCCGCGGGATTCCATGTCATGGCCGACGCGTCTTCCGCAACGGCAATGTGAGCGCCCCCCATCCCCAGAGGGCGCGCGTGCGTGCCGACCAGGGAGGGCGTGGGAATCTCGAGCTCGGTGAAAGGGTGCCCGTCGGCCCAGGCCGTAACTGCGGAACTGCCGATCAATGCGGCGCTGATCAGAAACCGTTTCATCTCGTTCGTCTCTCTGTTCGGTTAACGGGGAGTTCGCTTCTTTTTGTCGTAGGAGGACGCGGGTTCATCCTCCTTGGCATTACCGGCCCCTGACGAAGGCTGCGTATTCGGGGTCGTATAAGCGGGCGTCGTACTGGATGCGCCGGACGAACCGGTCACCGTGGAAGGGGGAACACTCTGGTCGACAACAGGAGGCGCCTCGCCACGCACGCGGGGACGTCGTGTCCAGCTGCTGGCGGCGCCTTCGGGGAACGGGGAACCGGGTGTCCCGCCACTCCCGGAGTCGTGGTCCCAGTAGCTGTCATACCACCAGGGCCGGTCGTAATAGTCGTACCAGCGTTCGTGTGTGGCGTATCCGCCGAACCCGTATATGAGAGGATGATCGAAGTAACCCAGCCACTCACTCTCGAAGTGGCAGTCCGAGCAGGCACCGCTGCCCCTCATGTGATCGGTCCCATCGACGCTGAACTGGTCGCTGACATCGACGCGCGCGGCCACTTCCATCGACTGAGGGTGACGAACCACCGTGTAGCAGCCGAAAAACAGCAGAGGGGCCAGCGCGGTCACCAGAACCAGCGGCGTGCGGAACAAATGGCGTGTCATCGGGTTGACTCCCAAGGGTTTAAACGTACCTCGAATTTACAGGAACGAGGGACCCGCGTCAAACCGAGCCGACGCAGGTTCGAGCCTTACACCCCCGGTTGCCGCAGGGGATCCGATCCGGTATCTTGACCGGAACTGGTCCATCCGGCTTTCGAACGCACGCAGGAGAATCGTCCATTGCAGCTGGTATTTTTCATCGTCATCACCGTCCTCGCAGCACTCCTGCCGCCCCCGGTTGCCGGGCAATGGGACGAGTCCGAGAACCTCGTTCTCGACTCTCTCGAGCAGTACCGTCTGACGGAGGACCCCGAAGGTCTTGCCATTCTGGGTCGCTATCAGGAATCGGCGGGCCGCACGGCCGAAGCCGTCGCGACCTATCAGAAACTCGTGGCCATCGCTCCGGAAACCGCATGGGCACACGCCAGCCTCGCGCGACTCCACTTCGAAAACAAAAGCGTGCGACTCGCAATCGAGCACGCCGAGCAATCCCTACGCCTCGATCCCATGCAGGAAGAGATGCTCGAGATCATCGCCAAGTCGTATCTCGAAGGAGGGCGCACACAGGACGGAATCGCCTGGCTCGAAAAGTTCAAGAAAGCGAACGCGCGAAGCGCGGATGCCGCCTACCTGCTGTCAGTGCTGCACGGTTCGGCAGGGCACGAGAACGACGCGGTACTCTCGCTGCAGGAAGCGGTCCTGCTCGATTCGACCAACATTTTCTATCGCGCACGCTTCGGCGAATTTCTGTGGAACGCGAACAGGCTGGAAGAAGCCGAAGTACAGTACCGTCGCGCGTACGAGATTTCCGAAGGGAATCCGCGCATCCTCGTCGCACTGGCGAGACTCTACGGCCAGATGGGGCGCAGACAGGACGCGGCGGCGCTCTGGGAAGACGCGCTCGCGAACGACATCCGTCCGAAAGAAGCAAGGCGCCGCCTGTTCAACATCTACCGCGACCTCGGCGAATACGAGACCGCCTTCGTCCACGCGGACGAGTTCCTCACATTGTCGCCGGATGAGCCGGACTTTCTGGAAGAGGTCGGTGATCTTTACCGTTCCCTCGGCATGCCCGAGAAGGCAATGCAGGCGTACGGCAGCGCGTGGAAGGCTGATCCGGAACATGTCGCCTATGCATACAAGGGCGTGGAGGTCGCGCTCCAGAACGACATGCACGACGTGGCGACCGCGATGCTGCGCCGCATCCTGAATCAGAACAAAGCGGACCTCTGGGCCTGGACGAAGCTCTCGTACTCGCTTGATCAAAGCGGCGAGACCGACCGCGCAGAACTCGCGCGGCAGGCAGCGTCGCGACTCGACGAGGGGGGCGTCAATCACCTGCTGCTGCTCGGCGATGCCTACGCAAGCGGGGGGCGCGACAAGGAAGCGATCGATTACCTGAACGGTGCCTACGAAAAAGGCGCGCGCGCCCCGGCCTTTCTCTTCAGCAAAGGCATTCTCGAAGAGAGAATGGGGCGATACGAAAGCGCGACCGCTACACTGATCGAGCTCATTCGCATCGATCCGCAGCATGCGCCCGGACTGAACTTTCTCGGCTACATGTACGCGGAGCGGGGTATCAAACTCGACGAAGCGGAAGCGCTCATATCGCTGGCGCTTTCGATGGAACCCGAGAACCCGTATTTTCGCGACAGCCTCGGCTGGGTTTACTATCAGCGCGGCGAGTACGATCAGGCGGTCGTCGAACTCGAACGAGCGACCGGCGGGAGGTTCGAGGACGCGATCATCGTCGAGCATCTTGCCGACGCCTACGCCGCCGCCGGCTATCCCAAGAAAGCGCGCGCAACTTACTCGGAACTGCTTTCGCTCACGAACCGCCCCGATGTCGTCCGGGAAAAACTGAAGTCCCTCGATGAATCGATCGATTAAGTTCGCAGCGCTCCTCGCGGGCTCGATCGCGATCGGATGCGCGGGGCCCCGTACCGAACCCCCATCGCTGCTCACGGCCTCCGCTCTCACACTCACGCTCGACGAACTCAGAAGCAAAGCCGCCTCGATCCGGTCTTTCCATATCACGGGCACGCTTCTGCTCGAGTGGGAGACGCAGAAGCATTTCGTCCACTACGACTCGTACTACGAGCACCCGGATCGCTTTCGAATCGACTGCACGCTGGGCGGCCCGCTCGGGCTCGGCTCGGGTACCCTTCACTATGTAGAGAAGGACGGGTGGGCCGAAATCACACTGCCCGATGAACCTCCCGTGGCCGGTCCTGTCGGAGGCGACGAGCTGCGTGCCGTCGCAACCGGCGGACTCTCCCTTCATGACGCGCGTTACGGCCTGTCGCCTTACGCGGGAGGAGTCGGGCTCTTCCGCATGGAGCGCGTCAAAGCGCACGGAATCGATGCCGCTTCAGGGCGATACCGGCTGACTTTGACCCGGGACGACGGGCTGGAGGAAGTCGTGCTCGTCGATCCGGACCCCGTTTCGCTTGCGGAACGGCGCGTCGCAAAAAGAGACGGAACCGTTCTGGCGGTCACGCGGTACGAATATCAGAAGGCGGGAGACCTTTTTGCCAGGGAGACCGAGAGCCGATTCCCGCAGCAGGAGAGCCTGGCTAAAATTCGATACCGATCCGTCGAGCCGAACGGATCCATTCCAGAGGGCGTGTTTGCATGGTCGAACGAAACGCAATGAGTCTTTCTCAAGATTCGCCGCTTGCCACCCTTTCCGGACGGCGGGTAACATCGCCGGACAACGCGCAGGACGTACGCGAAAGGGAATCGAATCGAATGGGCTCCGAATCGGCCGTCAATCACAGGGAACTGACCGACGAAGAACTGATGGCGCGGTATCAGAATGCCGACGAACCATCGTTCACGGAGCTCGTCAGGCGCTACAAGTCGCGCCTCGTGAACACCGCCTACCGCGTCGTGAACGACTACGACAAGGCACAGGATATCGCGCAGGAGACATTTCTGCGTGTGCATAGAAACGCCCATCGGTACCGCAATATCGCGAAGTTCAGCACCTGGATCTACACGATCGCGCTGAACGTCGCCCGCAACGAGCTGCGCAATACGAAGCGAAAGCGCCTCGTTTCGCTCGACAGCTTCGGTTCGGCCCAGGACGCCGAATCCGATCGCTCGACATACGAAATCCCGGACGAGTCGGCTCGCCCCGACGACGACACGCACAATACGCAGCTCCGGGCCATCTTCGAGAAGGCCATTGCCGAGCTTCCGGTCCGCTATCGGACCGTTTTCGTGCTGCGCGACGTCCAGGGATTGTCCTACGAGGAGATCGCCACGGTCCTCAGCATGCCGAAGGGGACGGTAAAATCGCGGATGAACCGGGCAAGACAAAGATTTCGGGAACTGATCGAACCGATCGTGGGTACCAATAACGATTGAGTTTCACCACCAGGAAAAGGGCTTATGGAATCCAGGGATAACAGCAGGAAACGAATGCGGGAGCTCTTCTCGGACTATTTCGACGGAGATCTTTCCGCGGCCGACCGCACCACATTTGAGCAATTGCTCGAAGAAGACAGCGTATTCCGTTCGGACTACGAAGGTTACGCATCGCTATTCAATCAAGTCCGCGCACTCCCCTCTGTCGCGGTCTCCGATTCGTTCGAGACACGCCTCCGCGCGAAGATCCGCCAGGAAAGCCCCGTGAAGGGCAGGAGCTGGTGGGCCGACCTCGGCAGGATCCCGCTTCCACTGCCTCTCGGTGCCGCCGCCCTCGTGCTCGTCGGCATCTTCAGCTACGGCATGCTGGCACCCTCGAGTTCGACACAGGGCCCCGTCGCGGAAAACCCCGCTTCCTCACCCGAGCTCGTCGCGAGCACGGACCGCGGAGTGAACACGGAGCCCCAGATCGTCACGAATACCCGTCCCATCTTCGCGCCCCAGCTGAGCTTTCCCGGAATCGGGACTACGGTAGGCGCCGGCTTTGCCTCGCCGGCTCCGAGCCGCGCGAGCAGCCCGCATCAGTACCAGCGCGACGACTACGGAATCCCGCTCGAGGGACCGTTCCGGTACGGCACTTTCCGGGCGCAGGGTTCCCGTTCGACGGCCGCGCGTACGCAAGCTGCCGCCGGGGCCGTTGACACCTCCAGAACTGAATAGTACGGTCGCGGCACATCGTTCCCCCACGCTCCGGGAGTGAGCTCGTGCCGCGTCTCCTCATCTGCCTGCTGCTTTTCACGCTCGCCGGCTGCAAGGGTCTCAATCCCTCGGTCGGAAGCTATGGTGAAGTCCAGGTCTTCCAGCACAGAAACGGGGACGAGTCCGTTCTCGCGCCCCTTCGCGACGCCCTCGAAGTGGAGTTCACGACCTTCCAGCAGGAAACCCTCTTCTATCTATACGAACGCGAAATGAATCGGCTCGAAGACTTCCAGAATCGCAAGAACCTGCTCTTTCTCGTCGACGTCTCCCAGGACGGGCCCGTCCTGCGCACGGCAGCCAGGCTGCTCGGCCGGAACGCGTTGAACGAAGTGGCGCGCAAGCAGGAATCGCAGGTGCTCTTCCTCGACAACGCCTTCTCACAAAACCAGTCCGCGGGATTTCTGATCGCCCCGAACGAACCGGGGCTCGCGCGGGCTGCCGCCGAGAAGGGCGACTTCATTCGCAACGGCTTTCTGAACTCGAGCAAGCGCCGGATTCTGCAGCTTCTCACGTATCGGGGCGAGAACAAAACGCTGCCGAAGCGCATCTGGGACGAGCACCATTGGTACATCCGCATGCCGGCACCGTTCGTCGAAGATTACGCCTATCTCGAGAACGGCTTCTTCTCGATGCAGATGGACCGACCGGGGCGACTGCTGTTCGTTCACTGGCAGGACGGCGTGACGGTGCTGCCGACAGGCGAAGAGCTTCTCGCTCTCCGAGACAGTCTGGGGTTTCAGTATTATGACGAAGACGTTGTCGAGCCGAGCCGTTCGAAGTTCATGCCCGCCCGCTTTCAGGGAAGGGATGCCATCCGCCTCGAAGGTGTATGGCAGAACGAGAAGTACGTCATCGGCGGACCTTTTCGATCGCTCGCTTTTCTCGACGAGGAGCGGGATCGCTTCTTCCTGATCGACTACGCCGTGTACGTGCCGGGGGGGACGAAGAAGTACTACCTCTGGGAGCTCGAGGCGGTCGTGGAAACGTTCCGGCTCGACGCCTACCCGACGGATCCGTCGTGATCGAGATCCCCGTACGTCTCGGCGAAAGATCGTATCCGATCCGAATCGAAGCCGGCATCCTCGCGCGCACGGGTGAGGAGATCGCGCGATTCGCCAAGGGCCCGCGTCTGCATCTCGTTACCGATCACAATGTCGCCAAACACTATCTGGACCGCGTGAGCCGCAGCCTCGAATCCGCGGGGTACGCGCTTTCCGTGACTCGCTGCTCTCCGGGCGAAGCAAACAAAACACTGCTGTCGATCGAGTCGATCGTGAACGACATGGCCCGGGCGGGGATCGATCGCTGGGACGCGGTCGTCGCGCTCGGCGGGGGCATTGTCGGCGACATGGCCGGCTTCGCCGCGGCCACATGGATGCGCGGAATCCCGTTCGCGCAGATTCCCACGACGCTCGTCGCGCAGGTCGACTCCTCCGTCGGCGGCAAGACCGGCGTCAATCTCCCCGCGGGCAAAAATCTGGTCGGTGCGTTCCATCAGCCGGCCCTGGTTCTGATCGATCCGCTCGTCCTTGCCACGCTCCCGGACCGCGAATACGTTTCGGGGCTCGCGGAAGTCGTCAAGTACGGCATGATCCGGGACCGGGACTTCTTCGCGTCGCTCGAAAACGACCGACAGGCGATTCTCGACCGCGACCCGGAATCGATTGCGAGGATGGTCTCCCGGAGCTGCGAAATCAAAAGGGAGTACGTCGAGGCCGATGAGAAGGAGAGGAGCGGGAAGCGGGCCCACCTGAACTTCGGACACACGTTCGGGCACGCGATCGAAGCCGCCACGAAATACCGCCGGTATCTGCACGGAGAGGCGATTTCGCTCGGCATGACCGCCGCGGCGCGAACGGGCCGCAATCTGGGCCGCATTTCGCCGAAGCAGGAGGAGCGGCTCCGCGCCCTTCTGACGGCGTTTCGTCTGCCGGTAAGCGGCGTCCCCGTCTCGCCCTCCGCGCTTCTGCCCCTCATGAAACGCGACAAGAAGGCGCGGGGGGGCGAGATTCGAATCGTATTGACCCGCGGAATCGGCTCTGCTAGCTTGACATCCGCGGTCGGGGAACCCGAATTGCGCCAGGGGTTCGCCCGAATCTGCTCACGGAGGTGATGAAGTGGACCAGTCCCACCGGAACATGCAGCGCTCGACTTCCCCCGACGAACGGCTTCTTGCCGACCTCGACAGGAACCCGGCGAGCCTGGCATTTGTGGCTCTTGCTCATCGCCGGATCCAGACTGGCTCGGTCGAAACCGCGCTGGAACTCTGTGAACGCGGACTCCGTCATCATCCCAATCATTCCACAGGACATCTGATATACGGGCTCGCGCTCGAAGCGGCCAGTCGCGAATCCGAAGCGCGCGACGCATTCCAGGAAGTCGTCCATCTCGACCCGGGAAACAGGATCGCGATCCAGCATCTCGGCAAGCTGACACAGCCGGCCGTGGGGCCGCCTCCGGCGCCGCCGGTCGCGCCACCCGCGACGGAAGACGAAGGGGAGCTCGACTTCGAAGACGAGGTGGCCTTCTTCACGTACTCCATGGCCGAAGTGTACGAAGCCCAGGGCTTTTTCGAGAAGGCGCTCACGATCTATCAGCGTGTGCTTACGATTCAGCCGAACCGGGACGACGTGCGCGAGCGCATGGACGCTGTGCGCCGCAAGATGAGCCCCGCCTGACGGGACGCCGCGTGACTCCTGCCAACCAATATCTGGCCATACTTCACGGCCCCAATCTCGATCGTCTGGGGGAGAGGGATCCGAAGTGGTACGGTTCTGACACCCTTGCTATAATCAACGCGGAAATCGAATCCCTTGCACGGGAACTCGGATTCGGAACGCAGACATTCCAGACCAATGTCGAAGGGGAGATGATCGACCGCCTGCACGCGATCGAATCGCAGTGCGCGGGAGTCATCATCAATGCGGGCGCCTGGACGCACACCAGCATCGCGATCCGGGACGCCGTCTCGCAGCTCCCCTGTCCGGTCGTGGAAGTACATTTGTCCAACGTTTACGCACGGGAGCCGTTCAGGCACAAGTCGGTTCTGGAAGACATCGTCGTCGGAAAGATCCTCGGCTTCGGCAAGGACAGCTACCTGCTTGCGGTTCGTGCGCTGGCCTCCAGGCACGAGAGGAGTCGTCAAGAATGATTGGAGCCACCGAAGTCAAACCGGGTATGGCGCTCCGGCTCGAGAACCAGCTGTTCTACGTCACGCAGTATCAGCACGTCAAGCCGGGTAAAGGGGGCGCGTTCATCCGCCTCAAATTGAAGAACGCGGAAACAGGCGCGGTGCTGGATCGAACGTATCGTGCCAGCGAAAAGTTCGACCAGGTTCGCCTCGAGCGAACGTCGATGCAGTACCTGTATTCCGCCGGTGACGAGTATCACTTCATGAATGAAGAGACATACGAACAGATCGCACTGCACAAGGATTTCCTCGGCGAGACAACGGTCTCACTGCTCAAGGAACAAATGAACATCGACGTGCTCATGAGCGAAGAGGGCAAGGCGATCACGTGCGAGATGCCGAACTTCGTGGAGCTCACGGTCGTGCAGACCGACCCGGGCGTCAAAGGCGATACCGCTTCCGGCGGAACGAAGCCGGCAACGCTCGAAACCGGAGCCATTGTTCAGGTACCGCTCTTCCTCGAGGAAGGGACCGTTATCAAAGTCGACACAAGATCGTGCAGTTACGTGGAGCGCGTCTCCTAGGAGGACCGATGCGACAGGACGAAATCCGCAATCTGATCCGCATGGTCGAAGAGAGCGAAGTCGAGGAGATCGAGATTTCGCATACCTTCTGGGGCAAAAAAGTGCGAATCAGCAAAAAAGCGTCAGCAAGTCCCATGCTGGCCGCCGCCACAGCGCCCGCGGCTCTACCTTCCGGGCAACCTTCCGATACTCCGATAGAGACGGCAGAAGTCGCCGCCGGCCAGACAGAAGCGGACGAGATGGATATTACCGATCTCGTCCCCGTGAAGTCACCGATGGTCGGTACGTTCTATGCCGCGCCCTCACCCGATGCGGACCCTTTCGCCAAGCTGGGCGACTCCGTAACGCATGGGCAGGTCGTCTGCATCATCGAGGCGATGAAGCTCATGAACGAGATTCGGGCCGAGTCGGACGGCAAGATCGTCAAAGTACTCGTCGAGAACGGGGAGCCGGTCGAGTTCGGCCAGACTCTCTACTTACTGACACCCGCCTAAGGGAAGACCTTCCCGGGCGGAACCCGGGGGTCTTCGTTGATCAATCTGCATGCGCTCTTGAAGGAAATGGTGAAGCTCCGCGCTTCGGATCTTCACCTCAAAGTCAATTCCCCCCCCACGTTCCGCATCGACGGCGAGCTTCGACGGGCCGACATGGAAGGTCTCACGGCCGACACGCTGGTCGACCTTTCGAAGCAGGCGCTTTCGCCTGACCAGCTGGAAACCCTGCACAAGGCGCACGGTGTCGACTTCGCGATCATGGTGCCGGGCGTCGCCCGTTTCCGCGGGAACATCCATCAGCAGCGCGGCACTCTCGCGATGACCTTCCGTTGCGTGCCGATGATCATCCCGAAACTTTCGGACCTGCATCTTCCGCCGGTTCTCGAAGAAATCGCGCTCAAGAAGCGCGGACTCGTTCTCGTGACGGGAACAGTGGGGTCGGGGAAGTCGACTTCGCTCGCGGCGATGATCAATCACATCAACGAAAATCGAAACTACAAGGTGATTACGGTCGAAGATCCGATCGAATATCTGCACACGGACAAAAAGGGGTTCGTGATCCAGCGCGAAGTAGGGGATGACACGCCGAGTTATCACGAAGCGCTCCGTCACATCCTGCGCCAGGATCCGAACGTGATCCTGATCGGGGAGATCCGGGATATCGAAACGATGACGATTGCGCTGACAGCGGCCAACACGGGGCACCTCGTGTTTTCGACGCTTCACACCATCGATGCCATGCAGACGATGAACCGCGTGATCTCCTTCTATCCGCCTCACCAGCACAAAGAGATCCGTTTCCTGATGGCCTCATCGTTGCAAGCGATTGTTTCGCAAAGACTTGTAAAACGAGCAGGGACCCTCGGCCGTGTCCCGGCCGCTGAAATTCTTGTCTGTAATGCCGCCATCCGAGACTATATAATGGAGTCAGACAAGACGGCGATGATCCATACGGCGATTCAAGAGGGTTACACCGAATACGGGATGCAGACCTTCGACCAGTCGCTGATGCGCCTGTACAAAGAAGAAAAAATTACTTTCGAAGAAGCGCTGCACCACGCCTCGAACCCGAGCGAATTCGATCTTCGGGCCCGCGGCATCGAAGCGACGTCCGACAAGTCGTGGGACATCTTCGAAGGAAAAGGCACCACCGTCGCCGAGGAGGTCGAAAACGACGCCTGACGCGCGGGCAGGCCCTCGGGAGATTCCCATGTTCCGCAAGATTCTGATCGCCAACCGCGGGGAGATCGCCCTGCGCGTGATTCGCGCGTGTCGTGAACTCGGGATTCAGACGGTCGCCGTCTATTCCGAAGCCGACCGCGACTCCCTGCATGTTCGCTTTGCGGACGAGGACGTCTGCATCGGACCTCCGCTTTCGACCGACAGCTATCTGAACATTCCACGCATCATCGCCGCCGCCGAAGTGACCGACGCCGACGCGATCCATCCGGGGTACGGCTTCCTTGCCGAAAACGCCCGCTTTGCCGAAATCTGTGAATCGTGCGACATCAAATTCATCGGCGCGTCCCCGGACGTGATCCGGCGCATGGGGAACAAAGCCGCCGCGCGCCGCACGATGATGGAAGCCGGCGTCCCGGTGATTCCCGGTACGGAAGGGCTGATCGAGTCCGAGACCGAAGCGATGGCGTTCGCCCGCGAGTTCGGGTACCCGATCATGATCAAGGCAGCGGCAGGTGGTGGCGGAAAAGGGATGCGGGTCGCGACGGACGACGCCTCTTTCACCCAGGGACTATCATCCGCGCGCGCCGAAGCCGAAGCGAACTTCGGGGACGGAAGCCTCTATCTGGAACGCATGATCCTCGGCGGCCGCCACATCGAGATCCAGCTCATGGGCGACAGCCACGGGAACGTGATTCACTTCGGCGAGCGTGACTGCTCGGTCCAGCGCCGCCATCAGAAGCTGATCGAAGAAGCGCCGTCGCCGATCGTTTCCCCGGAAATGCGCAAAGCGATGGGGGAGGCCGCGGTCCTCGGCGCGAAGAAAGTAAACTACGAAGGCGCCGGGACGATCGAGTTTCTCGTCGACAAGGACAACAACTTCTTCTTTATGGAAATGAACACGCGGATCCAGGTGGAGCACCCGGTCACGGAGCAGGTCACCGGCATCGACCTCGTGAAAACGCAGATTCGTGTCGCGGCCGGCGAGGAAATGCCCTTCAAGCAGGAGGACATCGTCATCCGCGGGCACGCGATGGAGTGCCGCATCAACGCCGAAAATCCCGATCAGAACTTCATGCCGTCACCCGGCACCCTGCATTCGTTTCACATGCCCGGCGGGCCCGGAATCCGCGTCGACACGCACGCGCACGAGGGCTATACCGTTTCCCCGCACTACGACTCGATGATCGCAAAGATCATCACGTTCGGCAAAGACCGTACGGAAGCCATCGCCCGCATGAAGCGCGCCCTGCGCGAGCTCGTGATCGAGGGGATCTGGACGACTGTGCCTTTCCACCTCGATATCCTCGAACATCCCCGCTTCGTGAACTCGCAGATCGACGTCCGCTTCGTGGACGATCTGATGAAAGCCGAGCAGTCCGGCGAGGATGACGAAGACGAGGAGCAGGAGAGTCAGGCGTCCTGAAAATTCGATCCTTCGAAACCCCCGCACTGACTGCCATCGCCGATCCCCGATTTCTTCCCATCGATGAGCTCGCGCGCATTCTCCCGGCCGTGATCAAGGCGGGTGCAGGCGCCATACAGGTCCGCGTGAAAAGCCTTGCGACGTCAGATTGGATACGCTACGTTCGCGCTGCCGGCGAGATAGTGCGGGCGAACGAGGCGCTTTTCCTGGTGAACGACCGGGTCGATATCGCGCTGGTCGCCCGCGCCGACGGAGTCCATCTGGGGGTGAACGATCTGCCGGTCCGCGAGGCGCGTGCGCTGCTCGGACCGGGCGCCGTGATCGGCGCAACGGCAAGAACACCGGAAGCGGCAGTGCAAGCGGAGAGAGACGGCGCGGATTACATCGGAATCGGCCCTCTTTTTGCGTCGCCTACGAAACCTGATCTCTCCCCACTTCCTGATGGCCGCATCGAGGCCGTTCGGAACGCGACCCGTCTATCCCTCGTCGGGATCGGGGGCATCGACAGAGACCGTGCCCGCAAGGCCGGCGCCCTCGGCATCGACGGCATCGCCGTCATTTCCGCTCTCTGGAATAGTGCGAATCCCGCGGAAGAAACGCGGGAACTGGTGAACGGGTTTCGGGAGGGCAGACGAATTGAGCCGCAAAGGGAATAAGTCGGCCGCGCAGGCCTCGGTAGATCGCGAACAGAAAATACTGGGAGTGCTGCTCATTTCGCTCAGCCTTCTCGTGGCGCTCGGCCTCGTTCAGAACGGCCAGGGCGCACTCGACGGCAGCGAGGCGCGCCGCATCAACCGTTTCGTTTCTCACGGGCTCACTTCTTTCCTGGGGCTCGGCGCCTGGGTGATTCCGTTTCTTCTGATACGCCTGGGCTGGAATCGTCTGGCCGGCGCCTCCTGGCGCGATCTGCTCCACGTTCTGCTCGTCGCGGCGGCCGGACTCATCACATTCTCATTACTTTCGTTTTCGACCGGTCTCCTCCAGACGCAGGAGAGCCGCCTCTTTTTCGGAGGCAATCTCGGCGAAACACTCTTCTCCGTCGCCAATCAGAACTTCGGCGCGATCGGCAGTACGCTGATCGCGTTTACGTTCTTCTTCGTCGTGCTCATCTGGGTTTACGACATCGCCATTCCGCGCCTGAACGCCGATGAATGGGGCGCGGCGATCCGCCGCATGCCCGGAGTGGCATGGGCCGCAGCCCGGCGCGGATGGACGGGGCTCACCACGTTCTTCGCCGGTGTCGCCGAAGCGGTCCAGGAGCGGCTGTTCGGCGTCGAGGAGGAAGAGGACGAAGCGTACGAGTATGAGGAGGGGGACGAGGACGAGGACGGCGAGGAGTACGAAGACGGCGAGGAAGCCGGACTGGAAGAAGACGGACTGGAAGAAGACGAGCTGGAAGAGGACGAGGACGAAGAGGATGACGAAGAGGATGACTACGAAGAAGAAGATGCCGCGGACGAAGACGAAGAAGCGACCGAGGTCGCCGACGTGCCCGTTGCGATCCTGGCCGGTGACGACGGCCAGCCTCAAATCGTAAAGCCGGCACTCACGGAACTCAAAACGACATCGAAACTCGTCCGTCGGCCGCTTACGCCAAAAGGCGAAAAACAATACCTGTTCCCGCCGCTCGACCTCCTGGCCGACCCGGCCGAGAACGAACCGACGATTTCGGAAGAGTATCTCCTGGAGCAGTCCGACCGCCTCGAGAAGCGCCTGCTCGAATTCGGTGTGAAAGCCAAAGTGATCGAAGTGCATCCCGGGCCGGTAATCACCCGCTTCGAACTGGAGCCCGGTCCCGGCGTCAAGGTGCAGCAGATTTCGAATCTCTCGGACGACCTGGCGCTGGTCATGCGCGCGAAACGCATTCGCATCGTGGCCCCGATCCCGGGCAAAGGCGCCGTGGGGATCGAAATTCCGAATCCGAAGACGCGCACTGTCTACCTCAAGGAAATCCTGACGTCGAAACATTATGCCGAGCGGACCAGCAAGCTCGCCATCGTTCTCGGGAAGGACATTTCGGGGCGCCCGATGGTCTCTTCGCTCGAAGACATGCCGCATCTACTGATCGCCGGCGCGACAGGCGCCGGCAAGAGCGTCTGTATCCATGCCGTGCTGAGCAGCCTTC
Organism: Candidatus Eiseniibacteriota bacterium; assembly: GCA_029262235.1. Taxonomy (GTDB): domain Bacteria; phylum Orphanbacterota; class Orphanbacteria; order Orphanbacterales; family Orphanbacteraceae; genus JABDJQ01. The sequence goes on from JAJCZU010000002.1 coordinate 1,138,942, forward strand.
TCTTCGGGGCCGCCCCCGAAGAAGTGCACCTCATGATGATCGATCCGAAGATGCTCGAGATGACGATGTACAACGGCATCCCCCATTTGATTCATCCTGTCGTCACCGATCCACGCGAGGCGGCGGCCGTGCTGCGATGGGCCGTCGGCGAGATGGAACGGCGGTACAAGCTGCTCGCCAAACTGGGTGTCCGCAACATCCGCGACTACAACGGAAACCTGGACAAGCTCCGCAAATCCGTCGAAGTGATGGACGAGGGGCTCACGCTCGAACCGCTCCCGTACATCGTGATCGTGATCGACGAGTTCGCGGATCTGATTCTGACGGCGCCGAGTGAAATCGAAGACTCCGTGGCGCGCCTCGCGCAGATGGCGCGCGCGATCGGGATTCATCTCGTGCTCGCGACACAGCGTCCTTCCGTGAACGTCATTACCGGCGTCATCAAAGCGAACTTCCCGTCGCGGATCGCGTTTCAGGTCGCGTCGAAAATCGACTCGCGCACAATTCTTGACGCAAACGGCGCGGAAAAGCTCCTGGGCAAAGGCGACATGCTGTTCGTGTTCGCGGGCCGTCCCGAGGTGCATCGTATTCACGGCGCGTTCGTGACGACGGAAGAAACGAACGAACTGGTCATGTTCCTGAAGGAGCAGGGCTACACGCCGAAAAACCGCCGCACGCTCGATCTGGAAGAGGAAACCGGCCCCCATACCAAAAACGCGGACGGGAACACGCCGTTCGAGGATGACCTGTTCGATGACGCCGCGCGCATCGTGATCCGGTCGGGGCAGGGCTCGGTCTCGCTGCTGCAGCGGCGCCTTCGCGTCGGCTATTCGCGGGCGGCACGCCTCGTGGATCTGCTGGAGCAGGCTGGAATCGTCGGCCCGTTCGAAGGATCGAAAGCGCGCGAAGTCCTGGTCGATGAAGAGTGGCTCCGCCTTCGGGAACAGGAAAACCTGGAGGACACGGGCGATAAGCTCGGCGACCTCTTGTGAGCCGCGTAGACGGCATCCTGTTCGACATCGACGGCGTCCTGACGCAGGACGGGCAGGCGCTTCCCGGCGCCGTGCAAACCATCGCCGCGCTGCGCGATCGTTCGTTTCCGTTTCGTCTCATCACGAACACCACGCGAAAATCCAGACGGGATACAGCCCGTTCTCTTGGCCTGGCCGGCCTCGCGATCGAGGAGTCGGAAATCCTGACGCCGGTTCTTGCCGCCAGGCGACTGCTTCAGCAAAGAAACTGGCGGGGGCACTACCTCGTGGATCGACGCGCGACCGCGGATCTGCCGCCGGAAGCAGAGAACGATCCGGACGCGGTTCTCGTGGGCGACCTCGGGGATGGTTTCACAGTAGAACGTTTGAACATCGCCTTTCGACATCTGAAACGAGGCGCGGCGCTGATCGCGCTCCAGAAGAACCGATACTGGCTGGCGGGCGGCGTGCCGACGCTCGACGCGGGCCCCTTCGTAGCCGCGCTCGAGTTCGCGGCCGGGATCGAAGCGGAGATTCTGGGAAAGCCCGGCGACGCGTTCTTCCGCACCGCGGAGCAGGAACTCTTCGAGGGCAGAGGAGGGCGCGCGGCGCTGATCGGCGACCGCTGGGAGACGGATGTGGAGGGCGCTCGCTCCGCCGGTTTCGACGGGATTCTCGTCAAGACGGGGATGTACGAGCCCGGTGACGAGGGGAAGGGGCGTCCGGACGCCGTTCTCGCGTCGATCGACGAACTCCTGCCGTGGCTCGATTCTCCCCGCCCCTGAAGCCCTCTTTCCCCATGAGCGGGCCAGCCTTCCGTGGTAATCTCGGAGCATGTCCAACAGACGCAAAAAAGTATTCATCCACACGCTCGGGTGTCCCAAGAACGAGGTCGACAGCGAGGTGATGGCCGGAATCTTCCAGCGCGACGGCCTTGCGATCGCGGCCACGCCGGAAGAAGCCGACCTTGTCGTCGTCAATACGTGCTCGTTCATCGACACCGCCAAACAGGAATCAATCGACGCGATCCTCGAGGCCGGCCAGGACAAGGGGCACAGGAAGCTGCTCGTGACCGGCTGCCTGGCCGAGCGCTACGGCGATGAGCTGCTGAGGGAAATCCCCGAGATCGACGGGCTCGTGGGCGTACGCGCCCTCCAGACCGTCGGAGCGGCCGCGCAGCGTGTGCTCAAAGGGAGTCCGGTCTGCGACCGGGATCTCGCATGGCTTGCGGAAGAGCAGGACCCGCTTTCGGAAGCGCGCCTTTCGCTCGGCACGGCCCATTCGGCCTACGTCAAAATCGCGGAAGGGTGCAACCGCCCGTGCGCGTTCTGCTCGATCCCGTCATTCCGCGGCAAGCTCGCGAGCCGCACCGTGCCGTCACTCGTGCAGGAGATGCGCGGCCTCGCGCTGCGGGGCGCGTCCGAGATCATTCTGATCGGCCAGGAGACGACGGCGTACGGGAACGACAGGAACGACGGCAGCTCGCTGCCCGCGCTCTTCGACGAGATCATGACGATCGAAGATCTGCGCTGGGTGCGTCTCATGTACGCGTATCCGAGCGCCGTTTCCGACGAACTGATCGATCGCCTGGGCCAGGGCAATATCTGTTCGTATCTGGACATGCCGATTCAACACGCGAGCACGAGCGTTCTGAAAAACATGCGCCGCGGCATGTCAGGGAACGTCATCCGTGAAACCGTCGCGCGCCTTCGCGAGCGGGTGCCGGGGCTCACGCTGCGCACCACCGTGATGGTGGGATTTCCCGGCGAGACCGATGCCGACGTCGCCGAGCTTATCGAGTTCGTGAAAGAGGCCCGCTTCGATCATCTCGGCGTCTTTCCATTTTCTCCGCAGGAAGATACGCACGCCGCCACGCTTCCCGATCCGGTTCCCGAAGACGTGGCCCGCGACCGGCAGCAGATGGTCCTCGACGCGCAGGAAGAGATCGCGTACGCACGCACGCAGCGACTCGTAGGCACCACGCAGACCGTGCTGATCGATGAGTTCATCGACGGCGAAACGCATGCACGCACCGAGATGGACGCGCCCGAGATCGACGGGGTCGTGACGATTCCCGGCTATGCCGGAGCTCCCGGCACGTACCTCGAAGTCGAAATCGAAGAAGCGTACGGCCCGACGCTCGTGGCGAGGGCACCGTCTCCCGCCGGCGCGCAATGAGCGATGCGCGGATCCTGCTGATCGACGGACCGAACCTGATCTACCGGTCTTACTTCGCATTCATTCGAAACCCTCTCACGAACTCCAAAGGCGAAGAAACGAGCGCGGCTTACGGAACCGTGAACGCGATTCTGCGCCTGCTGCGCGAGCAGAAACCGACGCACATCGCGCTCATGCTGGACAGCCGCAAGCCGACATTTCGCCACGAGCGCTATGAGGACTACAAGGCACACCGCCCCAAGATGCCGGACAGCCTGCGCGAGCAGACCGGTCGCGTGTACGAAGTGCTGGAAGCGCTTCACATTCCCATGCTGCAACGCGAAGGCTACGAAGCGGACGACCTGATCGGTACGCTTGCCGTGCGCGCCGCAGCCGAGGGAATGGAATCGATCATCTACTCGGGCGACAAGGATTTCCTGCAGCTCGTGAAGCCCGGGATCTGGACTCTCGCGCCGGGGAGAAACGGCGAGGTCGCCTCCCGGACGGAGCAGGACGTGATCGACAGGATCGGAGTCCCGCCGTCTCAGGTGATCGATCTCCTGGCGCTCATGGGAGACAGCGTGGACAACGTGCCCGGCATCCCGGGAGTCGGCCCGAAGACGGCGATCAACATGCTGAAGGCCCACACGAGCGTGGAAGGAATCTACGAGCACCTGGATTCATTCAAGGGTAAAGCGAAGGAACGGCTCGAGCAGAACCGCAAGGAAGCGTTTCTCTCGAAAGAACTCGTGGTGATCGACACGGACGTACCGATCGAATGTTCGTGGGACGACCTCATCGTCAAGAGCCCGGACGCGGAGAAGGCGCAGGCCCTGTTTCGCGAGCTCGAGTTCACGCGGCTTATCGACGAGCTGGATGCCCCGGCGCCCGAGGCAAAGGTCGAAACGAATTACCGCCTCATTGATTCCCTGCAGGACTTGAAAAAGTGCGCCGCGGCGTGGAAGAAGAGCGGGCGGATTGCGCTATTCGTCATACCCGACTCCGCGAACCGCATTCGTACCGGTGTCCGCGGCATGGCGATCGCGGCCGCGCCGGGCGTCGCGGAATACGTTCCGTTTTCACAGGGCGGAGGGGAGTCGCTCTTTCCCGAGGAGATTCTGTCCGTGATTGCTCCCGTCCTTGCCGACCGCAGGATCAGGATCGTGATTCCGGGCGCGAAGGAGGCGATGTTCGCGCTTCAAAATGCCGGCATACCCATCGAAGGCCCGCTGTCGGATCCGGCCATCGCGTCGTACGTTCTCGACCCGGGACAGCGGACGCACGCGATCGAGCATCTGAGCCAGGTTCACCTGAATCGCAGGCTGAAGCCACCGGAGGAGATCCTCGGGACCGGACGCAACAAGAAAACGATCCAGGAACTGTGGCCGGACGAAGTGTATGCGTTCGCATGCGAACGTGCCGACTGCGCGCTGCAGCTCGGGGGCATTCTCAGCGACGAAATGGAAGCGGTGGAGGGCGAAGATCTCTACGAGAACATCGAGATTCCACTCCTCAAGGTGCTGCAGAAGATGGAGGGGGCGGGCGTTCGACTCGACCTCGAGTTTCTCGCGGCCATGTCGAAGGAACTGCACGCCGAGATCGACTCGATCGAACAGAAGATCTACGAACTCGGCGGCGGAGAATTCAATGTCAATTCGCCCCTGCAGCTCCAGAAGATTCTGTTCGAGGATCTGGGGCTGAAGCCGACCAAGAAGACGAAGACCGGCTACTCGACGGACAACGACGTGCTGCAGGAACTCGCGAAGGTGCATCCGCTTCCCGCGCTGATCCTCGAAAACCGTCAGCTCGTGAAGCTTTGCGGCACGTATATTGACGCGCTTCCGAAACTCGTCGACGAGGAAACGAACCACATTCATACGTCGTTCAATCAAACCGTAGCCGCGACGGGCCGGCTGTCGTCGAGCGACCCGAACCTGCAGAACATTCCGATTCGCACCGACGTCGGACGCCGCATTCGCAAAGCCTTCCTGCCGCGCAGCGACGGCCATCGACTGATCTCCCTCGACTACTCGCAGGTTGAGCTTCGCCTGCTCGCGCATCTGTCGGAAGACGATCACCTGATCGAAGACTTCCGCACCGGAACGGACATCCATCGTCGAACGGCCGCCACGCTCTTCGGCATGGAAGAAAGCGAGGTTTCGGGCGAGATGCGTTCCCGTGCCAAAGCGGTGAACTTCGGAATCGTGTACGGCATGGGCGCATTCGGTCTCGCTACCCGCCTCGATATCGGGCGCAAGGAAGCCGAAGAGTTCATCCGAAATTACTTCGAAGCGTATCCCGGCGTGCAGGGTTTTCTCGATCGGACGATCGAAGAGGGACGCGAAAACGGGTACGTCGAAACCATGCTCCACAGGCGCCGGTACCTTCCCGATCTGAACAGCAAAAACGGCCGGATCCGGGCGTTTGCGGAGCGGACGGCCGTCAACACGCCGATCCAGGGCTCGGCCGCGGATCTGATCAAACTTGCCATGATTGCGATCGATGACGAACTTGAAAAGAAGGGCCTCGAGACGAAGATGATATTGCAGGTGCACGATGAACTCGTATTCGACGCTCCTGTGGCAGAAGTGGAAGAGGTCACGGCACTGGCGAAGAAGCGTATGGAAGGCCAGATGGAGCTCAGAGTCCCGATCCTCGTCGACTCGGGATCCGGCAGCAACTGGCTCGAAGCGCACGGGATCGATCCCGGGGCGACCGCATGATCATCGGGATCACGGGCAATACCGGGAGCGGCAAGAGTACGCTGGCCCGCATGTTCGCGGAGTGGGGCGGTACGCTTGTCGACGCGGACGAAATCGGCCGCTCCGTCTGGCAGAACGACGCGGGTCTGCAGCGCGCGATCGTGGACACCTTCGGCGACTCCGTCCTGGGATCGGACGGTAAAGTCGATCGGCGGCAGCTCGGGCGCACGGTTTTTTCGTCCCGGGAGAATCTGGTGAAGCTCGACCGGCTTCTGGCCGAGCCGCTGCGGAGCGCCATCGAGCGCGCCCTCCGCGAAGCGGAGGAGAGGTCGCCCGGCCCCGTCGTTCTCGATGCGGCGCTTCTCTTCGATTGGGGTTATCAGAAACGCGTCGATGTGGTAGTTCTGATTCTGGCGCCGCCCGGTACGAGACGCGCGCGCATTCGCACCAGGGATTCCCTCGACGAGCAGGGGGCGCGCGATCGGATCGACAGACAGAGCGATCTCGACGCACGAATAGAAGAAGCGGACCATGTCATCGATAACGACGGCACGCTCGACGATCTCGAGCAGAAGGCGCGTGCGGTCTGGGAATCGATCGGTGATCAGGATAAGGAGTGAGGGGAATGCCGGACGTCAGAGAAATCGAACAGGAACTCGAGTCGAGCCGCACTCGCATTGACGAGCTCGAAGGTTATCTTTGACATTTCCAAACGCATCGCGCACATCGCGCAGCTAGAGGAAAAGATGACGGCCCAGGACTTCTGGGACCATCAGGCGAAAGCACAGGAAACCACGCGCGCACTCTCTTCGCAGAAGCGCATCGTCGATGAGTTCACGAAGGTGAAGACGGCGCACGAGGAAACGGCGATCCTGCTCGAAATGGCGCAGGAAGAGTCGGACGAAGACACGATGCGCGAGGTCGAAAAGGGTCTGCGCCAGCTGACCGTGCTCGTCACCGATCTCGAAACGAAGAGTCTGCTCGGCGCGCCCGAAGATTCCGGGAATGCCATCATCAATATCAATCCCGGCGCCGGCGGAACGGAATCGCAGGACTGGGCCCAGATGCTCCTTCGCATGTATCAGCGATGGGGCGAACGCCGCGGGTTCAAGCAGAACCTGATCGATATCTCCGCGGGCGACGAAGCGGGAATCAAAAGCGCCACCCTCGAAATGGAGGGTGATTACGCGTACGGATTTCTGCGCTCGGAAGCGGGCGTGCATCGCCTCGTTCGCATTTCGCCTTTCGACGCGGCGCATCGAAGACACACGTCTTTCGCGTCGGTCGCCGTCTTCCCCGAATCGGAAGAGATCGAAGAAGTGGAGATCCTCGATTCGGATCTCCGCGTCGACACGTTCCGATCGAGCGGGGCGGGCGGCCAGCACGTCAACAAGACCGATTCCGCGGTCCGCATCACGCACCTTTCGACGAACATCGTCGTCACGTGCCAGAGCGAGCGCTCCCAGCATCGAAATCGGGCGAACGCGATGAAAGTGCTGAAGGCACGTCTTCTGCAACAGCGCCTCGAGGAGGAAGCGCAGAAATCCGCGGAGCGCGAAGGGGAGAAGAAAGAGATCGCGTTCGGGAATCAGATCAGGTCGTACGTTTTCCAGCCGTACACGCTCGTGAAGGATCACCGGACCAATACGGAGGTCGGCAACGTGCAGGGTGTCATGGACGGCGATATTGAAGCATTCATAGAGGCGTACCTGCGAAGAAAGTAGGCGCCGCGTTCCGTTTGACGCGCCCAATTCGTCTCCTTATATTGGGGCGACTACGGAGGAGATCATGGCAGACGAAAAACAGTTGATCAAAGTGCGGTACGACAAGAGAGCGATGCTCGAAGAACTGGGCGTCAACCCGTATCCCACGAAGTACGACAGGGATACGATGGCGGCCGCCGTGCACGAAAACTTCGAGGAGTGGTCAGCGGAGGAACGTCTCGTTTCGATCGCCGGCCGTCTCATGACCGTTCGCAAAATGGGGAAAGCCTCGTTCGCGAATCTGAAGGACCGGTCGGGTACGATTCAGATCTACGTGACCACGGACAACGTCGGCGCGGACGCCTACACGATCTGGAAGCGGCTCGAGGGGGGCGATCTCGTCGGCGTACGCGGTATCCCGTTTCGCACACAGAAGGGCGAGATCTCGCTGCAGGTCAGGGAGTTCTCGGTGCTCGCGAAGTCCCTTCGCCCGCTGCCCGAAAAATGGCACGGTCTGAAGGACAAGGAAACCCGGTACAGGCAGCGCTACGTCGATCTCATCGTGAACGACGACGTGCGCGCCGTGTTCGAGAAGCGGGCGCTCATCGTGCGTGTCGTCAGGAACTATCTCGACGAGCGCGGGTTTCTCGAAGTAGAGACGCCGATCCTGCAGCCCCTGTACGGCGGCGCCTCGGCGCGGCCGTTTACGACGCATCACAACACTTTGGACATGAAGCTGTTCCTCAGGATCGCGGACGAGCTCTACCTGAAGCGTTTGATCGTCGGCGGATACGAAAAAGTGTACGAGATCGGAAAAGACTTTCGAAACGAGGGGATGGACAAGACGCACAACCCCGAGTTCACGCAGCTCGAACTGTACGAGGCTTACGCCGACTACAACACCATGATGGAGCACGTGGAGAACATCATGCGTGCGATCGCCATGGCCCTGCACGGGAGCACGACGATTACGTTCCAGGGGCGCGAAAATGATCTCGGGAAGCCGTGGACACGCCTTTCCTTCGTCGACGCGCTCTCGGAAAAGGTCGGGAAGGACGTGCTCGCGCTTTCGAACGACGAGCTTCGGGCGGCGGCGAAAGAGCGCCACATCGAACTCCCGGACGAAGCGTCGAACGGCATGATCATGGCGGAACTCTTCGACGTGCTCGTGGAACCGGGGATTCAGGACCCGACGTTCGTTCTCGATTTTCCGAAGGAGATATCGCCTCTCGCGAAAGAACGCCAAGGCCGCCCCGGTGTGGTGGAGCGGTTCGAACCGTATTTGTGCGGAATGGAGATCGGAAATGCGTTCTCGGAGCTGAACGACCCCGTGGAGCAGCGCAGGCGCTTCGAAGCGCAGCTCGAACTCCGGGGGCCCGAGAGCGAGGAAGCGCAGCAGCTGGACGAGGATTATCTCCGTGCGCTCGAATACGGCATGCCGCCGACGGGCGGGCTCGGGATCGGCATCGACCGGATCAGCGTGGTCTTCGCGGACCAGCCCTCGATCCGGGACGTGATCCTGTTCCCGCAGATGAGACCCGAGACCGCTCCCTCAAAGTAGGCGAAACATGGGCTACGAGTTCTTCATCGCGAAAAGGCACATCAAGTCGCCCAGCCGCTTCGGCTTCGTGCCGATCATTACGCTGATCTCGATTCTCGGCGTCTTCGTCGGGGTCGCTTCGCTGATCGTCGTTCTTTCCGTCATGAACGGCTTCGAAACCGAGGTGAAGTCGAGGATCGTGGGCACACATGCCCATGTCATCCTGCTGAAGTTCGGGAACGAGCCGATCGAACCCGATGCCGCCCTGATGACGACCGTGCGCGAAACGCCCGGTGTTACCGCGAGCGCGCCGTTCGTCTATTCCAAGGCGATGATTCAGGTCGGCAAGGAGCAGGACGGGATCGTCATCAAAGGCGTCGATCCGGAACAGGAAGACGCCGTGTCGGATCTGCTGCGCCGCACGTCGCCGCCCGACGCACGCCTGCAGTGGGAGGACGGCGCCATGCCCCCTGTGCTGCTCGGTGAAGAGATCGCGCTGAACCTCGGCGCCACGCTCGGCGAGACGATCGTGCTCGCATCGTTTCAGAACACGTCGCGCAACCCGTTCGGCGCCGTCCCGAAGATGCGTCGCTTCCGCGTGCAGGGGACGTTCGACTCGGGCATGTACGAATACAATTCGACTCTACTATTGATGCCGCTCCGCGCGGCGCAGGACTTCTTCGGCCTGGGCGACAACGTGACCGGCATCGCGATCAATGTCGAAGACGCGTACGCCGCCCCTGAAATCGCCGCGCAGGTGGTCGCGCGCGTCGGCAGCCCGCCGTACAGGACGAACAACTGGATTCATTTGAACCGCACGCTCTTTACGTGGATGGAAACGGAAAAACGGGTGATGTTCATCATCCTGGCTCTCGTGGTTCTCGTGGCCGCGTTCAACATCGCGAGCACGCTGATCATGGTCGTCATGGAGAAAACACGCGAGATCGGTGTTCTCAAATCGATGGGCGCCACGCTCCGCAGCATTCTGATCATTTTCGTCTTGGAGGGCGTGACGATCGGAGGGATCGGCACGCTGCTCGGATGCATCGGGGGGTGGGGGACCTGTGTCCTGATCGATCGCTATCAGATCATTCCGCTTCCCTCGGACATCTACTTCATCGATTCTCTCCCCGTGAGCCTCGAATGGACCGACGTGGCCCAGGTCGCGGTGGCGGCCATGGTGATCTGTCTCTTCGCGACTCTCTATCCCGCGTGGAAAGCCTCTCGTCTCGAGCCGATCGAGGCGATCCGGGTGGACGGCTGATATGAGTTACATCGTCGAAACGAAAAACCTCAGCAAGTCGTACCGGACGGGCGATCAGTCGCTCTCGGTGCTCGAAGACATCGACCTGCAGGTCAGTCAGGGAGAAATTCTGTCGATCGTGGGAACGTCCGGCGCCGGCAAGAGCACGCTGCTGCACGTGATCGGTACGCTCATCCGCCCGACGACGGGCGAGGTTCTGATCGACGGCCAGGATGTATTCAGACTCTCCGATCACAAGCTTTCGCGCTTTCGCAACGAACGCATCGGGTTCGTGTTTCAGTTTCACCATCTGCTCCCGGAGTTCAGCGCGGAAGAGAACATCATGCTTCCGCTTCTGATCGGGGGAGCGCGCGAAGGCGACGCACGGAAGCGGGCGCGCGAACTGCTGCACTCCGTGTCTCTCGAAGCGCGCGCATCGCATCATCCGTCCGAACTCTCCGGCGGCGAACAGCAGCGTATCGCCGTAGCGCGTGCGCTTGCGACGAAACCCGCCGTGGTGCTGGCCGACGAACCGTCGGGCAATCTCGACGAAGACACGAGCGAAGAACTTCACCAGTTGATATGGGACGTCCGGAGCGAAACCGGGCAGGCCTTCGTGATCGTTACCCATGACGCCCTCCTCGCCGACCGCGCCGACCGCAAGGTCGTGCTGCACGCGCACCGGCTCGCGACGGATCCGGGTCCCGTGAAAGTGGGCGCATGATGAAATGCCAGATCTGCTCCGAGCGCGAGGCCCGGGTTCACTACACGGAGATGAAGGACGACGAAGTACGTACGCTGCGTCTTTGCGAACAGTGCGCCGAGGCACGCGGATTCACGAAGATGGAGAAGAAACCCGAATTCAGCCTGCCCGATCTCCTGGCCGGCATGGCCGAGGACAAATTCGCGGGGACGGAAACCGAAGCGGCCCCTCTCACGTGCGAGCGCTGCGGTCTCACGTACCCCGAATTCAAGAAGACCGGGCGCCTCGGCTGCGGGGAGTGCTATGAAGCCTTTGCCGCCCCGCTCCTGCCGCTCCTGAAGCGGATTCACGGGAGCGAGAACCACGTGGGGAAAGTCCCGGCGGCCTCGCGGGAAACCGACCGGCGCCCCCCCCGGGAGGTCCCTCGCAAGGTCCCCGTGGAGCCTCCCGAGCCCGGGGAGTCCCGGGAGACGGATGAGGTCCGGGAAACGCAGGAAACCCGCATGGCGCGTCTGGAGGACCTCAGGCGCCAGCTCGACCGCTGTGTCGACGCGGAGGACTTCGAGCGCGCGGCGGCCATCAGGGACCGGATTCAGCGACTGGAGGAGTCCCGTGGTGCCTAGAGCGCCCTGGCCCGAGCCCGACTGGATGTCCGGAGAAGGCCCGGAGTCCGTCACCGTTCTTTCGACGCGGATACGTCTCGCCCGCAATCTGACCGGCCATCCGTTCACTCATCGTGCGGAGGAAGAGGAGCGCGGGGAGATCCTCGAGGATGTCCGGGAAGCGGCCCGCGCGGCACGGTCACTCGCCACGCCGCGCATTCTCCGCCTCGACCGGACGTCGACCCTCGACCGGCAGTATCTCGTCGAACGTCATCTGGTCTCTCCCGACCTCGCCAACGCCCGCGGACCGCGCGCCGTTGCGGTGGGAAAAGGGGAGACTTTGAGCGTAATGATCAACGAAGAAGACCATTTGCGGATCCAGGGCCTCTTATCCGGGTTTCAACTAAGGAATGCCTGGAATCTCGTCGATAAATTGGACGAGGATTTGGGGACGAATCTGGACCTGGCGTTTTCCCCGAAATGGGGATACCTGACCGCCTGCCCGACGAATACGGGTACCGGTCTTCGCGCATCGGTCCTGATTCATCTCCCGGGGCTCGTTCTCACGAAGCAGATCGGCAAGGTACTGCGAGGCATCTCGCAGGTGGGCCTCGCGGTCCGCGGCATGTTCGGAGAGGGCACGGAAGTCATGGGGAACTTTTTCCAGATTTCCAACCAGACCACTCTGGGCCTCAGTGAGAACGAAGTGATCGAAAGTCTCGGTCGGGTGACCCGCCAGGTCATCGATCATGAACAGAGCGCTTCCGAGGTACTGCTCAAGAGCGCTCCTCATCAGATCGAGGACAAGGTGTTTCGCGCGTACGGGATTCTTCGGCACGGCCGCGTCATTTCTTCGCAGGAAGTCGTGAGCATGACTTCGGCATTGCGATTCGGATTCGGTCTCGGCTTTCTGCGGGACCGGCTCGACGCGCACCGCCTGAACCGTCTCATGATCGAGACACTCCCGGCGCATCTTCAGCGCGCGAACGGGACGAGGCTCGATCAGGCGGAACGGGATTACCGGCGCGCCGCATTCGTTCGCAGCCTGCTCGGCGAAGAGACGGACGCAGAGGCGTAACCTTGTGCCTGCCGTGGGGAGTGGGTATATTATGGGCAACCTTTTCCTGAGAAGCAGCCGGAGGGGCTAACGGAATGCACGATCGATTTACAGAACGCGTCCGCAAGGTCATGTATCTTGCGCGTGAAGAAGCAGGCCGCTTGCAGCACGACTACATCGGAACAGAACATCTGCTTCTCGGCATCGTTCGCGAAGGAGAGGGGATCGCCGCCACGGTGCTCCATAATCTCGGCCTGGATCTCGATCAGATCCGACAGGCGGTCGAGAACATGGTATCGGGGAGCGGGGGAACGCTCACGATCGGCGAGATTCCGTTTACGCCGCGCGCCAAGCGTGTGCTCGAACTCGCGGTGGAAGAAGCGCGGCTGCTGAGCCATAACTACGTCGGCACGGAACATCTGCTGCTCGGCCTCATTCGCGAAGGCGAAGGGGTTGCGGCGCGCGTGCTGATCGACCTCGGCGCGGACAAGAAGAAAGTACGCGAGGAGACGCTCAAGCTTCTCGGCGGCCATCCCGTCGGCAACACGCAGGCGCAGGCTCCGCAGAAAAGTGAAACGCCCGCACTCGACCAGTTCGGGCGCGATCTCACGACGCTCGCGCGCGAAGGAAAACTCGATCCCGTGATCGGACGCAACGGCGAAATCGAACGCGTGATCCAGGTTCTCTGCCGTCGCAAGAAAAACAATCCGGCCCTGATCGGCGAACCGGGCGTCGGCAAGACCGCCATCGCCGAAGGGCTCGCCGAGCGGATCGCTTCGAACCACGTTCCGCATCTTCTGATGAACAAACGCCTCGTGACGCTCGACCTCGCGTCGATCGTCGCCGGCACGAAATATCGCGGCCAGTTCGAAGAGCGGCTCAAGGCCGTCATGAATGAAATCCGCGAATCCGACAACGTCATCATCTTCATCGACGAACTGCACACGATCGTCGGGGCCGGCGGCGCGGAAGGCGCCATCGACGCTTCGAACATGCTGAAGCCGGCGCTCGCGCGCGGCGAACTGCAGTGCATCGGCGCGACCACGCTCGACGAATACCGCAAGCACATCGAAAAGGACGGCGCGCTCGAGCGTCGCTTCCAGCCGATCACGATCAACCCGCCGACCGTGCAGGAGACCATCCAGATCATCCGCGGACTGCGTGACAAGTACGAAGCGCATCATCGCGCCGAGATCACGGACGATGCGATCACGGCCGCCGTCAAGCTGTCTGATCGCTTCATCAACGACCGCTTCCTGCCCGACAAGGCAATCGACATTATCGACGAAGCGGGTTCGCGCGCGCGCCTCAGCGTGAGCGAGATCCCGAAGGACCTGAACGACATCGAGCGCAAGCTGAACCAGGTCACGCAGGAAAAAGAAGCGGCGATCTGTTCGCAGGAATTCGAAAAAGCCGCCGCGCTCCGCGACCAGGAGAAGGATCTCCGGAACCAGCTCCTCAATTTCCAGAAGGACTGGGACGTGCAGAAGAAAGAGGACCGCGCCGTCGTCGATGTCGAAGACGTCGCGCAGGTCATCTCCGCGATTACGGGGATCCCGGTGCAGAAGCTCGAACGGACGGAGAGCGAAAAGCTTCTCCATATGGAAGACGGACTGCAGACGAAAGTCATCGGTCAGGCCGAAGCGGTCACGGCGATTTCGAAAGCGATTCGCAGAAACCGCGCCGGACTGCAGAATCCGAACCGCCCGATCGGGTCGTTCATCTTCCTCGGACCGACCGGTGTCGGGAAAACGGAACTCGCGCGCGTCATGTCCGAATTCCTGTTCGACGACCGCGATTCGCTGATCCGGATCGACATGTCCGAATACATGGAAAAATTTGCCGTGAGCCGTCTCGTCGGAGCGCCTCCGGGATACGTGGGATATGAAGAGGGCGGCCAGCTGACGGAGAAGGTCCGCAGAAAGCCGTATTCGATCGTGCTGCTCGACGAGATCGAGAAAGCGCACCCGGACGTCTTCAATCTGCTGCTGCAGGTGCTCGAAGACGGCCAGCTGACGGACAGCTTCGGCCGCCGCGTCAATTTCCGGAACACGGTCATCATCATGACCTCGAACATCGGGGCCCGCCAGGTCAAGCAGGGAGGCTCGCTCGGCTTCCAGAAGGCCGGCGAGGACGTCAAGCAGGGGCTTCAGAGCGGCAAGTTCATGGATGAGCTGAAGAAAACGTTCAATCCCGAGTTCTTGAACCGCGTGGACGAAACCATTATCTTCCGTTCTCTGGTACGCGAGGATCTCGAGAAGATCGTGAACATCCTCTTCTCGGAAGTCGAAGGGCGGCTGATCGAGCACGATTTCACCGTCGAGCTCTCGGATGAGGCGAAGGAGCTGATCGTCGACAAGGGATACGACCCGGCCTACGGGGCGCGCCCGCTTCGGAAGACGATCCGTCAGCTCGTGGAAGATCCGCTTTCCGAGGAGATCCTCGGCGGCAATATCAAGCCGGGACAGAAGATCATCATCGGCCGCAAGGGCGACGTGCTCACGTTCAAGAAGCAGAAGGTGGCCAAGCCCGCGAAGAAGGCGGTCGCCGCGCCGGCATCAGACGAAGAAGACTCGTAGAAGCGAAGCTTCTCGCACTACATACGAACGTATGAGAATTTGTGGGGACGTAATTCTCAAGATCATTGCGGGGGGGAAGTCCTTTCTTCTCCCCCTTCTTTTTGCCATGCATATGCTCGCGCCGGCTCTCGCAGGCGCGCAGACCGTGCAGTCGATCGACGTCAGAGGCGCGACGCGGATCAAGGCCGCATCGGTCGTCAAGACGTTCGGGATCCAGCCGGGTGACCGGTACTCGGGCGACGAAATCGCCGAGGGGATCCGCAACCTCTACGCTACCCGCCAGTTCCGGACCGTGGCAATCGAGCGCCGGGCGCTCGACGGCGGCGACTTCGCTCTCACGATCGAGATCGAAGAGCGCACCGTGCTCGGAGACTTCTCCTACCAGGGCAACGACAAACTCAAAAAAGACGACCTGAAAGAGGAAACGATCCTGCGTCGCGGGCTCGTGCTCTCGGACCGCTCTCTCTTTCGCGAAAAAGTCCGTATCCAGAATCTCTACAAGGAGAAAGGGTACAGGAGCGCCACTGTAGAGTGGGAGCTTGCTGAGGCCGATACCGGCGGGCGCCAGTCCGTCGTCTATCGGATCGACGAAGGCAACAAGGTCAAGGTGAAGAAGGTCGTTGTGCAGGGCGCGGACAAGCTCGGCGAGGGCAAAGTCCGCGGCGAGATGAAGACGAAGCCAGACAACTGGTATCGAAGCGGCGACTTCAAGGAAGAGGAATTCGAAGGGGACAAGACGCTGATCGAGCGTCTCTATGCGAAGAACGGTTATCTGGATGCCCGCGTCGATTCGACGACGGTCGTGGTGGCGAAGAACGGCAAGGACCTGACGGTCAAGGTGTTCGTGACCGAGGGCGAGCAGTTCCGCATGGGCAGCGTCAGGTTCGAGGGGAATGAACAGTTCGAAACCGACGTGCTCCGGCGCACGATGAGACTGCGCCCCGGCGATGTATTCGATCAGGAAAAGTACGAGTTCTCGATCGGCGAACTCTACGGCGTGTATTCCGAAGAGGGATACATCTTCACGAACATCATCCCCGAGCGAACGCCCAAGGGTCAGGTCATCGATATCGCTTTCTATATTACCGAGGGCGATCCCGCGCGAATCGATCGCGTCAACATCGCGGGCAACAACAAGACGAAAGAGCGCACGATCAGGCGCGAACTCGTCGTGGCGCCGGGCGATCTCTTCAAGCGCTCCCGGATCATCCGGTCGCAGCGTGAACTCATGCAGCTCGGATTCTTCCAGGACATTCGCTTCGACTATCAGCCCGTGCGCGGCACCGACCGGATCGACATCACGTTCGATGTCGTGGAGCGGACGACCGGCGAAGCGAGCATGGGGGCGGGATTCAGCTCGCTCAATGGAGCCACCGGGTTCCTGCGACTGTCGCAGGGGAACCTGTTCGGCGGCGGGGAACGCGTGAACCTCACGTGGGAATTCGGCGACTTCCAGCAGATCGAACTTTCGTACACCGAACCCTGGCTTTTCGATACACCGACGTCCGCCGGCTTCGACATCACCTCGGTGCGGCGCAACTGGGACTCGTACGTCGAGAAGCGAAAGGGGGGCGGGGTGCGCCTCGGCCGCCGCCTGCCGTGGCTCGATTATTCGCGAGTGGACGCCGCGTATCGGATCGAAGAACGCACGATCGACCCGGACGAGGACGCGAGTGAATCCGTGCAGAACGCTGCGGGAACGCGCACGCTTTCGTCGACACGACTTTCGTTCACGCGCAATTCCACCGACCGGCTGTTCCATCCGACGAGCGGCTCGGTCAACATTCTCGTAGGCGAATGGGCGGGCGGGATTCTCGCCGGCTCGACCGACTACCAGCAGTACGAAGTGGAAACGCGGTGGTATTACCCGTCGTTCTGGAAATTCTTCCTGGGGCTGCGCGCACGGATCGGTGTCGTGGACGGACTCGACAAACCATCCACCGTACCGCTTTACAAACGCTATCGCCTGGGCGGCACCGGAGTCTGGGGGCTGCGGGGATACGACGACCGCGCGGTCGTACCGGACGGAAACTCGTTCGACTTCGGCGGGCGCACCATGTTGATTCTGTCGGCTGAATACAAATTCCCGATCGCGGATCCGTCGATTTTCGGCCTGTTCTTCTTCGACGCCGGCAATTCATGGAACAGCTTCGAAGAGATTCGGCCTAACGATTTGAAGCGCGGCGCCGGATTCGGGGTCCGTTTCCAGATCCCGATGCTGGGCCAGATGGGCTTCGATATGGGATACGGACTCGACAAGGACGGCGGAGGAGCCTGGGAACCCCACTTCCAGCTCGGCTCGCTCTTCTAGCGACGCCGCTTGAACTTACCTGCCCGCATTGCCACAATGGAGTGCCTGTCAGGGAACCCGGCGCGATCAGCCCGTGTTTCCCCCGCAGCACATCATGCATGCCCGTGAGAAACGCATTCTCATGCCAATTAGGAGGCGTAGTATATGAAATGGGGAATGATCGGAATCGCCCTGACGGCTCTTCTGCTCTCGACCGGAGACGCGCTCGCTGAGTCAAAAATCGGGTATATCGATTCGGCGCGCATTTTCGCCGAGTACAAAGGGACCGAGGACGCACAGCGCACCTTCGACTCCGAGGTGGAGCAGTGGGAGCAGCAGGCGCAGGGCCTCAAGACGCAGCTCGACTCGCTCGAAGGCGAGTATCAGCGCCAGAGCCTGATGCTCTCGGAGACGCGCAAGAGAGAGCGCCAGCAGGAGATCCTGACGAAGCGCCAGGAGTACGAGACCTTCGTACAGTCCGTCTGGGGCCCGCAGGGCAAGCTCGCCGTGAAGAATTCGGAACTGGTCCAGCCGATCGTGGAACTGATCAACGTCATTCTGCAGCGTCTGGGCGTGGAAGAGGACTATGCGATCGTGTTCGACGCCTCGCTGGGGGGGATCGTCTACGCAGCCGAAGGAATCGATCTGACGGACAGAATCATCGAGGAGCTCAATCAAGGCGTGCAATAGTTTCTTCGGCGGGGAAATGCCTCGCCAACTCATGCAGGAATAACAAGTTACGGCCTGAAATGGGGATAATTGCCTTGACGTTCCCGTTCACCGGTCAGTAGGATCAATGCCGCCATGAAGCTATCTGAAATCGTGGAGCGCGTCGGAGGAAAACTCCGCGGCGACGGTTCTATCGAGATCACCGGTGTGGCGGGAATTCGCGAAGCGCAGGAGGGCGATATCACCTTTATTGCGGACTCGCGTTATGAAGCTTTTCTGGCTTCGACCCGCGCCTCGGCAGTGATCCTCGCGAAAAACGGGGACCTCGGTGATATCGACAAAGCCGTTGTCATCGTGAACGAGAATCCATACGTCGCGTTCCTGAGAGCCATTGAAATCTTCTCGCCCCGCGATCACGACGATCCGCGGGGAGTGCATCCGACTGCCGTGATCGGCGAGGGCGTCGAACTCGGCGAACGGATCACGATCGGCGCGCACGTCGTCGTGGAAGACCACTGCGCGATCGGTGCCGGAACGCGGATCCTTGCGGGAAGCTATATAGGATTCCGATCGCGGGTCGGCGCCGACTGCATGATCTTTCCGAACGTAACGGTGCGCGAAGATTCGGCGATCGGCGACCGCGTGATCATTCACAGCGGCACGGTTGTGGGGTCGGACGGTTTCGGCTTCGCCACGACCGGTGGAAAGCACACGAAGATTCCGCAGATCGGGCGCGTCGTGATCGATGACGATGTCGAGATCGGTTCGAACGTTTCGATCGATCGCGCGACAACCGGAATCACGCACATACACAGCGGCACGAAGATCGACAACCTCGTGCAGATCGCGCACAACGTCGTGATCGGCGAGAACTCGCTCATCGTTGCGCAGGTCGGGATTTCCGGCAGCACGGAAATCGGAAGAAACGTGACAATCGCCGGACAGGCCGGAGTCATCGGCCACATCACGATCGGGGACAACGTACAGGTTGCAGCGCAGTCGGGGGTCGTCAAGTCGGTCCCGGCGAATACACAGGTGAGCGGCTTCCCCGCGAGAGAGCACTCTGTCAGCCGGCGCATCTGGGCGGCCATTGCGAAGCTGCCGGACCTCGTGAAGACGATCAAACGCCTCTCGAAGCGGGTCGATGAGCTCGAAAAGCAGCTCGACTCCAAATCGATCTCCCAATAATTCAATAAGGGTTTCACCACTTGCGCGAAAATCAGAGAACGATCGAGAGAGAAGTCACGTTCAGCGGCGTCGGACTTCATACGGGCGTGGCGGTCGACATGCGTTTCCGTCCGGCGCCCCCGAACACGGGCATCAAATTCCATCGCACGGATCTCGGAGTCGAGATCGTGGCGGATATCGCGAATGCGCCCGACCTGGCGGGAAGCATCCGTCGCACGATCCTCGGATCGGGCGACGAGCGTGTCAGCACGGTCGAACACGTCCTGGCGGCCGCCGTCGGACTCGGCATCGACAACATGGTGATCGATCTGAACGCCGAGGAACCGGCCGAGCCGGATGGAAGCGCGCTTCCTTATGTGGAACTGCTGCGCACCGCCGGTCTCGTCGAGCAATCCGAAAAGCGCTTCTTTCTCGAGATCCGCAAACCCATCTCACTGCAGGAAAACGGCATTGAACTGATTGCGCTGCCGCACGACGGCTTCCGCATCAGCTATACGCTGCAGTACGACGACCCCGCGATCGGAACGCAGCACATGGTGATCGATGTCGACGAAGAGACGTTCATCGACCAGATCGCGCCGGCGCGCACGTTTGCGCTCGGCTCCGAAGTCGCCGCGCTGAAAGAGATGGGTCTTATCAAGGGCGGCAGTTACGACAATGCGATCGTCGTAACCGAGGGAGCTACGAAAAGCAACGAACCGCTTCGTTTCGACGACGAGTTCGTACGCCATAAAATTCTGGATTTGATCGGCGATCTTTTCCTGACCGGACTTCCCATCAAGGGCCACATCATTGCGCACAAATCCGGACACTCGACAAACGTGAAACTGGCGCGGCTCCTACGCAGCTACGCAGAAACCAAGTACGGTCCCACAATGAAGCTGAGGCACGAGACCCCCATGCAGACACAATTCGACATTCATGAAATCATGAAGATTCTCCCGCACCGATACCCGTTTCTCCTCGTCGACAAGATCATCGACCTGGGGCCGAAACATGTGACGGCTATCAAGAACGTTACGATGAACGAACCGTTCTTTATGGGACATTTTCCGGGGCACCCGATCATGCCGGCCGTTCTCATCATCGAGGCGATGGCGCAGGCAGGGGGGATTCTGCTGCTGAACTCGGGCGGCAATCCCGCGGAAAAACTCGTATACTTCATGGGAATCGATAACGCGAAATTCCGAAAGCCGGTCCTTCCCGGCGATACGCTCCGATTCGAGCTGAAACTCATCAGGCTGAAGACCCGTATCTGCAAGATGCGCGGGGAAGCCTACGTGGGGGATGATCTCGTGGCGGAAGCCGACCTTTTGTCAACCATCGTCGATCGACAGGAATAGAAAGCAACATGAGCAGCGAACCCAAGTTGGCAGAATCCCTGATACACCCCACCGCAATCGTGGAAGAAGGGGCGGAGATCGGGAAGAACGTCCGGATCGGGCCGCATTCCTGGATCCGTGAGAACGTCGTCATCGGAGACGACTGTGTAATCGGCGCGAACGTCGTCATCGAAGGATGGACGAGCATCGGCCGCGGATGCACGGTTTATCACTCGGCCGTCGTCGGAGCCCCCCCGCAGGATCTGAAGTACCGGGGCGACAGAAGCTACGTCGAAATCGGCGAGCACAACGTCATCCGCGAGTTCGTCACGATCAACCTCGCGACCTCGCCCGAAGGCGTCACGCGAATCGGCGACCACAATCTGCTGATGGCATATGTCCACGTGGCACACGAGTGCGAGATCGGGAATCACACGATCATCGCCAACGCCGTGAATCTGGCCGGCCACGTAACAGTCGAAGACTACGCGACGATCGGGGGCGTCTCACCCGTCCACCAGTTCGTGCGCATCGGAGCACACAGCTTCATCGGAGGCGGCTCGCGCGTCGCGAAGGACGTACCGCCTTTCGTTCTCGCAGCCGGCAATCCGCTTCGCGTCGGCGGCATCAACGTCGTCGGCCTCACGAGGCGCGGTTTCGATTCCGACGTCAAGAGTCACCTCATTCGAGCCTACAAAATCCTGTTTCGCAGTGACAGGAACACGTCGCAGGCAATTGCAGCGATTCGCGCCGAGATCCCGATGACCCCCGAGGTCGAGCGCTTCGTGCAGTTCATCGAGTCTTCGGAACGGGGCATCATCTAAACCGGAGCTTCGGTTCATCTCATGAAACCCTCCCGCCTCGGCGTCATTGGAGTCGGAATCTGGGGACGCAATCACGCCCGCGTTCTGGCCGGCCTGGCCGATGCGGAGCTGGTCGGCCTGTACGACCCGGACGAGGCCCGCGCCCGCGAAATTGCGAACGAACACGGCTGTCAGGCATTCGCGTCACTCGCGGATCTCGTCGAACGCACGGAGGCCGTCGTTGTCGCCGCTCCCACGACCCACCATCATTCCATCACACTCGAATCCCTTGCCGCCGGAAACCACGTTCTCGTCGAAAAACCCATCGCATTTACTCTGACCGAGGCGGACGAAATGATCGCGGCCGCCGAGCGCGCCGATCGCGTGCTGGCCGTGGGCCACCTGGAACGCTTCAACCCGTCGATCGAGGCGCTGATCGAAACGACGAACAATCCGCGCTTCGTCGAAGTTCACCGCCTCTCGCCATTCTCGGTCCGCGGACTCGACGTGTCGGTCGTGCTCGATCTCATGATTCACGATATCGATGTCCTTCTCCGCGTCGTGCAGTCCCCGGTTGCCGAGGTCCGCAGCGTCGGCGTCCCCGTCCTGAGCCGCGCGATCGATATCGCGAACGTACGGCTTCGCTTCGAGAACGGATGCGTCGCCAACGTCACGGCAAGCAGGATCTCGCTCTCGAAGACACGCAAGATCCGCATCTTCGAACCGGACCGCTATATATCCGTCAACTCACAGACGCAGGAGATCGTGGCGTATCGAAGAACGGGGCCGTCACCCGCGCCCGAGAAGCTGACGGCGGAAGCGTTCGGAAAGCTCGTCGAAAGACAGAACCTCTCCCGTCCTCAGGAAGAACCGCTGCAGCGCGAGCTCAGCTGCTTTCTTGCCGCAGTACGCGGCGAAGAGAAGCGCATCGTCCCGGGCCGGGAGGGACGGGATGCGCTGGCCGTAGCGCTGCGCATTCTCGACGAGATGGAGCTTCGAGAAGAGATCGGATGAGGGAAGGCGCGGGGACGATGCGACCGGAAAGCGCCGCGCGCGAGAGCGGATCTGCGATGGAGAGCCTGGGCCGGTTTCTGTTCCGGCACCGAAGCCTGACTCCCGTTCCCCTCGTGATCCTATTGCTCGTACTGGCGCGGCCGACGATGATGACGGCACTCTCCGCCGTACCGTTCTGGCTCGCAGGCGCCGCCGTCCGGCTGTCGGCCCTCCGTTTCATCGGGGGGGCCTCCCGCTCCACGAATCTGGCTCCCGGCGAAATCGTCACGGCCGGCCCGTTCGGCGTCGTTCGAAACCCGCTCTACGTGGGCAACTTTCTCCTGACAACCGGATTCGCCGTCTTCTCCGGGCACTGGCTCTTCGCCCTCGTGCCGCTGCTTCTGTTTCCGATCCAGTACGTGCCCGTCGTCCGCGCGGAAGAGGCCGAACTGGGCCGACGATTCCCCGCCGCGTTTGACGACTATTCCCGGACCGTCCCGCGCTGGTTCCCGCGGCGCCCTGCATCTCTCATTGTGTTCGGTGACGCCCCGCGCACATGGCGCGAAGCCGCCCGGATCGAAAGAAGCACGATCCGCTCCGTGCTCGCGCTCATTATCGCACTTGCACTCGTGCAGTCCTGGCGGGGAACCCACTGATGCCGAGGAACGTCCTGATCGTCGCGGGAGAGGCCTCAGGGGATCTCTACGGCGCGGAACTGGCGCGCGAATTGAAGCGTATCGAACCTGATATCGTCCTCTGGGGAACCGGCGGCGAGAAGATGGAACGGGAGGGAGTCGAACTTCTTTATACAACAAGAGAGTTCGCGGTTCTCGGATTCGCGGAAGTGTTCGCCCGGCTCCCTTTCTTTTTTCGCGCGATGAAACACATGAAACAACTCGTGCGCGAGAGACGACCGTCCGTGTTCGTCCCGATCGACTACCCCGGCTTCAACATGCGCCTCGCTCGTTTTGTTTCGGATGAACACCACCCGGTTGCCTATTTCGTAAGTCCCCAGATCTGGGCCTGGGGCTGGGGTCGCGTCCCGAAAATCCGCTCGATCGTGAGCCGCATGATCGTTACGTTTCCGTTCGAGGAAGACATTTATCGCAAAGAGAACATTCCGGTAACCTACGCAGGGCATCCGCTCATCGATCTCGCGAAGCCGGAACTCCCCGCCGCGGCGTTTCGCGCGAAGCTCGGGATCGAGGATGACCTCCCGATCATCGCGCTGTTCCCGGGCAGCCGGACACACGAGGTGGACTCATTGCTTCCCGTAATGATGGAGGCCGTTTCTGTCATGCGTGCGAAGGGCGAGCGTTTTCACGCCGTTCTGGGGGCCGCGCCCACGGTTGACGACGCCGCGTACGATGCGATCCTGGGGGACGATGGCAGCTCCCCGATTCTCCGCGTTCGCGACGCGACGTACGACCTGCTCGCCGCCGCCCGCTTCGCGATTCTGGCGTCCGGCACGATGACCGTCGAGGCCGCGGTTCTTCGAACGCCGATGATTATCATCTATAAAGTAAAATTGCTGTCCTACCTGCTTGGCCGACTCCTCGTGCGCGTCAATCATATCGGTATGGTCAATATTCTCGCGGAGAAGCGTGTCGTGCCCGAACTCCTGCAGGGCGAAGCGAACGCGGAGAACGTCGTAAAGATCGCCGGCCGCTGGCTGCGGCACGACGACACTCTTTCGGAAATCCATACGGAACTCGATCGCGTACGCCTGCTTCTTGGCGGCGGCGGAGCTTCCCGCAGGGCGGCCGAAGCCGTCATCGCGGTTGCGGACACCCCGCGCGAAACGGACGGGACTTCGTGAAACCCGTCGTGCGCACGATTCTGTTTTATGCCGGTACGCTTCTCGGCCCCTGGCTCATCCGCCTGCTCGGCGCCACGTGGCGTGTGCAGTGGGTCGGCGAGGAGAGCCACAAAGCGTGCCGCGCGGAAGGGCGGAACGTCATTCTCGCGATCTGGCACGGCCGGCTGCTTCCGCTTGCCTACACGCATCGCAGGCGCAACATTCAGATACTGATCAGCCGCCATCAGGACGGTGAGATCATCCGGCGTGTCACGAAGAGTCTCGGGAACGGCTCGGTGCGCGGGTCGACGGGCAAGGGAGGGGCGCGCGCGATTCTGCAGATGGCGAAGAGGGCGAAGGAGGGGTGCGACCTCGCGATCACTCCGGACGGGCCGCGCGGACCGCGTGAGGTTGCGCAGGCGGGCGTGCTTCGGATTGCGCAGCGCGCCGGTATCCCCGTCCTTCCGCTCACGAGCGCCTCGCGCACGAAGCGCGTCTTGTCGTCGTGGGACGGCTTCCAGATTCCGGCGCCGTTCACGCGCCTTGTCGTTGCGTACGGGACGCCGATCGAGATTCCGGACGACCTCGACGACACGCAGTTCGAGAGAGCGCGGCTGCAGGTCGAAAGCGCGATGCGGGATCTCACGGAAACAGCGGACCGCATTGCCGGAGGCGAGTCCGAGGCAGCACCATGACGGACGGCCTTTACCGTATCGCGACGACTATCGCCGATCCTCTTGCGCCGCTGATCGCCCGCCTGTTCGTGCGCGATCCCCGCGAACGAAACGAGCGGCTCGGACGATACGGCGCAGATTCGCTTCCCGCGCGCCCGCTCTGGATCCATGCAGCGTCGGCCGGCGAGATGACGGGCGTCGAACCTGTGCTCGACGAAATCGCGCAACTTGCGGCGGCGCCGTCCGTGATCGTCAGCGCGACGACGAGAACCGGACGCGCACGCGCCGGACAGTTCACGCAGCCCGCACGCGTTGTGTTCGCCCCCGCCGACTTTCCCGGATGCGTGAGGCGTGCCACCGGCGCTCTGGCGCCGCGCGCTCTTCTGCTGGTGGAAACGGAACTCTGGCCGAACCTGATTCGCGTCGCCCACGAAGCGGGGTTCCCGATCGCGATCGGGAACGGGAGAATCACGGCGCGCTCCCACAGTCGTATGAAACGGGCCGGCGCCCTGTATCGAAACACGGTGTCCCGGCTTGCGGCCGTCGGATGCCAGACCGAGGACGATGCCGCGCGATTTCGTGAGTGGGGAGCGCAGCCGGACCGTGTATTCGTGCACGGCAACACGAAAGCCGACCAGAAGGCGCCATCGAGTGCTTCCCCGATCGCGCGACAGCCCGGAGAACGGTGGATTCTTTTCGCCTCGATTCGCCCCGGTGAAGAACGTGCTGTTGCCGAGGCCATCGCAATAGTCGCGGGCAGGGATCGATCGGCGCGTTTCGTTGTCGGCCCGCGCCATCCCGATCGTTCCCCCTTTCTGCGAACCGCACACGATCACGGATTCCGTCGATGGAGTGAACTCAAGGAGGGCGCGGGCTCCGGAGAGGCGAGTCCCGAGCGGATCGTGCTCGACACGATCGGCGACCAGGCCTCGTTTTTCGGGGCGATGGATGCAGCCTTCATTGGCGGGTCGCTCGCGGATCACGGCGGCCACAATCCACTCGAAGCCGCGCGGGTCGGAACGCCCGTACTGTTCGGTCCGCACATGCAGAACTGCCGTGACCTCGCCGACGCGCTCCTTGCAAGCGGAGGGGGACGCGAGATCCGGAACGGCACGGAGCTGGGCGAAACGATTCTGACATTGCTCCGGGACGATCCCGCGCGCGATGCCATGGCAGAGGGAGCACGTACCATGTTCTCGTCGAACCGCGGCGCCTCTCGCCGACTCGTTCAGGAACTCGTGGCCCGGGAGGTGCTGGCGTGAAGCCGATCGGGGGAGTGGCGGGGCACGCGATGAGCGCGATCTACGCGGCCGCCATTCGTATGCGACACACTCTGTACGACCGAGGGTTGCTGCCCGTTCGCACGCTTCCGGTTCCGGTCTGGAGCGTCGGCAATCTGACCGTGGGGGGAACGGGGAAGACACCGGTGACCGCATTTCTCGCGGCCGCGCTTCACGCGCTCGGCGAGCGCCCGGCGATTCTCTCGCGCGGCTATGGACGCCGGGACGAGGGAAAGCGCGTCGTTGTCCCGACGGACGAAGACGCGGGAAGACTCGACGCCGCGCTCTTCGGCGACGAGCCGATTCTTCTTCGCCGCCGTCTCCCCGACACTCCGATCATTCTGGACGCCGATCGATTCGGCGCGGGCGTTTACGCGTGCCGCGAGTACGAACCTGATCTCATTCTGCTCGACGACGGCTTTCAGCATCGCAATCTCGCCCGCGCCCGCGAACTCCTCGTGCTGAACGGCGCCGCTCCCTTCGGAAACGGCCGCCTTCTTCCCGCGGGAACACTTAGAGAACCTGTGAGTCGCGGCCGCACGGCTGACTGGCACCTCGTGAACGAGACGGGCGGACTCTCGCCCGCATGCGAAGAGACGCTCGACTCCGCCGGTTTCCAAAGCCCGCGCGCCCGGTTTCGGTACGTGGCGAGCCGCGTCATTCTGCCGGACGGGGGCGAAGTGGATCCGTTACAATGGGGCACGCGCCCGGTACTGGCATGCAGCGGGATCGGCAATCCCGATTCTTTTCTGTCCCTTCTCCGGCGCTCTGACTTCCGTACCGCGGGTCATCGGACGTTCCGCGACCATCACAGGTTCACGCAGAGCGAACTCGCGACCCTGTCCTCGGAAGCGCGCGCAGCAGGGGCCGATGTTCTGATGACGGAGAAGGACTGGCTCCGGATCCCGGACAGCGCGAGACAGCGGTTCGCCGTTCACGCGTTGTCGGTCGATCTCGCGTGGACCGAGGGAGAGGATGCATTCCGTGCCTGGATAGCGGGCGCGCTGAAGGGAGATCGGTTTGGCGGCTCATCGTAGCGACTTTCTCGTCCTCGGCAGCGGGATCGCGGGCCTCGTGTTCGCGATCCGGGCCGCGAAGGCGGGTACGGTATGCATCGTAACGAAAAAGCGCAGCCTCGAATCGAACACGAACTACGCGCAGGGCGGGATCGCGGCCGTACTCGACCCGAAGGACTCGTTCAAACTTCATGTCAAAGACACGCTGATCTGCGGCGAAGGGCTTTCCGATGAACGCTCCGTCCGCAAGATCGTGGAAGAGGGACCGGCGCTCGTGCGCGGGCTGGCCGAATGGGGCGTTCGCTTTTCGCAGACCGACGGGGAGTTCGACCTCGGCCGTGAAGGCGGCCATTCGAAGCGCCGGATCGCCCATGCGAAGGATACGACCGGGCGCGAAGTCGAGCGCGCGCTCCTCGCCGAAATCAAACGCCATCCCCGTATAAAAATGTTTGAGTATCATCATGCGTTCGAACTCGTGCGGAACGACCACGGCGAAATCTGGGGCGCGCATACACTCGACTTGTCGAACGGACGTCTCGCTACGTTTCTCGCCCGCAAAACGCTGCTCGGCACGGGAGGCGCAGGCAAAGTCTACGTCTACACCACGAATCCCGATATCGCCTCCGGCGACGGCTTCGCGATGGCGTACCGCGCGGGCGCGCGGCTTTCGAACCTCGAGTTCGTGCAGTTCCATCCCACGTGCCTCTACCACCCGAAGGCGAAATCGTTCCTGATCTCCGAGGCGGTCCGCGGCGAAGGCGCGATCCTTCGCACACTCGACGGCAAGCCGTTCATGCAGCGGTATCACAAGCTGAAAGATCTCGCCCCGCGCGATACCGTGGCACGCGCCATCGACCAGGAGATGAAAACCCGGGGAGAGCGCCACGTCCTTCTCGACCTGTCGAGCATGACAGCCGAACGGATCAAGAGCCGCTTCCCGAACATTCACAAGAAATGCTTTTCGCTCGGTATCGACATTACGAAAGAACCGATACCCGTCGTCCCCGCGGCGCACTACATGTGCGGCGGCGTCAACACCGATCACAAGGGCCGCACTTCCGTTCCGCGGCTCTTCGCATGCGGCGAAGTCTCCCACACGGGAGTGCACGGGGCGAACCGTCTCGCTTCGAACAGCCTGCTCGAAGCGCTCGTCTACTCGGTCAGCGCCGCGGAGGAAGCCACACGCACACTCGACACGGCTGCCTTCCCCGGCGTCTACACGAAACCGCCGAAGCGCCGCGTCGTAAAACGAAGCCGCGTGAGCATCAGCCACAACTGGGACGCGATCCGCAATCTCATGTGGGACTACGTCGGCATCGTCAGAAACGAAGTCTATCTTCGCAAGGCAGCGCAGAAGCTGGCGCCGATCCGGGCCGAGGTCGAGGAACTGTACGAACGGCACGCGCTCATGGGCGACCTCGTGGAGCTTCGCAACATCGCCCTCGTCGGGGAGCTCATCATCAAGTGCGCGTCCCGTCGCAAGGAAAGTCGCGGACTCCATTTCATGGAAGACTATCCGCGTCGCCTGAAGGGAAAGGCGAAGAATACGGTCGTCTTCAAGCGGGTGAAGAAAACCGGGGCGGCCGGCACTGCAGGAAAGAAGGGAGGAAGGCGCGCATGACGGACGTGCTCGATCGACTTCCCGCCGTGGCCGGACGCTTCTACCCCTCGGACCCGGCGGAGCTTCGCGAAGACATCGCGGCGTTTCTCGCCGAAGCGGACGAGCAGGCCGAAGCGGACGCGGGCGCCAGAACCATCGCCATCGTTTCGCCGCACGCCGGATACGTTTTCTGCGGGGGAGTGGCCGCGCATTCCTATCGAGAAATCGTCGGCAAGTCGTTCGCACGCGTTGTCGTGCTCTCACCCGCGCACACGATGTCCGTTTCGGGTGTCGCGCTGCATCCCGCGGGATCGTTCCGCACGCCGCTCGGCACCGTGCCGATCGACGAGGCGGGAACCGCCGCGCTCCTCATGCGCGCGCCCGGGTTCTTTCAAATCGACCCGGAACCGCACCGGCTCGAGCACGGAATCGAGACGCAGCTCCCGTTCCTGCAGCAATCACTCAAAGGCTCTTTCGCGCTCGTTCCTTTGATCATCGGCGCCCACGACCTCGCGTTCGCGGAGCATCTCGCGCGGTATCTCTCCGAGACATTCGACGCAGAAGACACACTTTATATCGCCAGTTCCGACCTCTCTCACTTTCATCCGTACGAAATCGCCAATCAGATCGACGGCCTCCTGCTGGAGCTCCTCGAAGAAATGGATCTTGTAAAACTGTCACGCGGTCTCGAGCTCGGCGAGATCGAAGCTTGCGGAGCCGGCGCCATTTTGACCACGGCGCTTCTCGCACGCGAGCAGAGCGGTTCGCAATGCCGTTTCCTGCACTACGAGAATTCGGGCGATCGCGGCGGAGACCGGGATGAGGTGGTCGGCTACTCGTCGTTTGCATGGACCATGGGGGATGGCGAATGATTCCGCCCGATGACAGGCGCACGCTGCTCCGTATCGCCGCAGAGGCGGTCGCGTCCGCGCTTCGGGGCGAAACGTACGAACCGGAGACTCCGCCCGAAGGCGCCCTTTGCGAGCGCCGGGGCGCTTTCGTGACACTCGAACGAAACTCCCTGCTTCGCGGCTGCATCGGGCGCATCGCGAGCGACGAGCCCCTCTACGCGCTCATCCCGCACATGGCGCACGATGCGGCGTTTCGGGATCCGCGGTTTCCGCCGGTTACGGAAAAGGAACTCCCGCAGCTCTCGTTCGAAATTTCGGCGCTCGGCCCGCCGCGCGCGATCGCTGACCCCGAAGAGATCCGACTCGGGATCGACGGACTCATCGTGCGGCACGGATCGCGAACCGGACTGCTGCTCCCGCAGGTTGCGGAAACGTTCGGCTGGACGAAGCGACAGTTCCTGGAAGAGACGTGTGAGAAGGCCGGACTTGCGCCCGCAATGTGGAGAGAAACCGCCACAGTGGAAGCATTCGAAGCGGAGGTTTGGAAATCATGACAGCACAGGACAGACCGATCGTCACGCTCCTGACGGACTTCGGCGAGGGCTCCTATGTCGCGAGCGTCAAGGGCGTGCTTCTCAGCATTACGCGCTCGATACAAATCGTCGACATCACACACTCTCTCATGATGGGCGACGTGGGGCCGGCAGGGTACGTGCTCTCGAATACGTCACGCTATTTTCCCCCGGGCACCATTCATCTCGCTGTGGTTGACCCCGGTGTGGGCATGGATCGCCTGCCCCTGATCCTGCGCGCGGACGGCCATTATTATGTAGGGCCGGACAACGGCCTTTTCGGTGAGGTACTCCGCACCGCGGTCGAAGTGAACGCGTTTCATGTCCGCGAGGAGAAGTGGCTGGCGCAGCGCATCAGCCCGACGTTTCACGGCCGCGACCTGTTTGCGCCGGTTGCGGCGCGGCTGGCGGGCGGCGCGGATCCGGGGGACCTGGGGGACGAAATCGCTCCGGCAGACCTGATCCCGTCCCCGATTCCGACGCCTGTGCGGACACGTGACGACCTCACGGGCCAGATCGTGTGGGCCGACAGCTTCGGCAATCTCATGACGAATCTCACGGAGAAGATGGTCGAGGAATGGTGCGGCGAAAATACGTATCAGGTCGTGCTCGGCTGGGAGCGGATTCGAAACCGGATCCGCACGTTCCAGGACACGAGCAAAGGGAGCCTCGCGTTTCTGTTCGGCAGCTGGAACACACTCGAGGTCGTGGTTTCCGAGGGAAGCGCGGCAACGCGGCTCGGCGTATCGATCGGCGAACCGGTTCGACTGGAGCGGGTTGTTGCCGGTTGACAACGTGACAATTCGCGTGGAGCCGGTCCCCGCCCTCACGCCGCCGCTCGTACGGCGCTACTGTGCCGGCGATTCCTCACTGACGCCGCTGTACGCGCACGCCCCGTTCGACGCCTCGCGTCCCCCCGTCTCACCTGCCGGGGGACGCGCTCTCGACGACGACGTCATCCAGCGCATGCTGAAGCTGAACCGTGAGACCGGCGCCTCCGCCCGCTCACTTGCCAACTGCGAAAAACTGCGCGACCCGGCCGTTCATGCCATGCTCGCGGGACAGCAGCCGGGACTGCTTCTCGGTCCGCTATTCGCTCTCTATAAGATTGTCACTCTGGTCGCCCGGTGCCGCGCCTGGGAAGCGCAGTCGGGCCAGTCGTACGTGCCCGTTTTCTGGATCGCGTCGCACGATGCGGACCTCGCGGAAATCGATCACGTCTATCTGCCGGGGCAGGGCGGGGAACCCGAAAAACTCCGCTACCCGTGGACCGAAGTTCCACGGCAGCAACTGAGCGCCTATGAGATCACCGATTCGGACTGGCGCGCGTTCACTGAAGCCCTGCGTGAACGATTGCCGGATAACGATTTTCGCGAGGACGCTCTCGCGCGCTTCACGCCATCCCGCTTTCCCGCATCTCCTACGCATGCGTTCGCAGAGGCCGTACATGCTCTGCTGCCGGACGCGGGGATCGTATGCTTCGACGGACGCGATGCGGAAACATGCGAGGCGGGGCGTTCGTTTCTCGCACGCACGCTGCGGAACCCGGCGCGCACCCTCGCGTCATGGCGGGAGGGCGAGGAGACCGTGCGGAACGCGGGGATAGCGCCGCCGCTCGACCTTGCGGAATCGCGATTCCCGCTGTTCCTCGTGGAAAACAGCGTGCGCCATCCGCTGTCATGGAACGGTTCTCGATTCGAAACGTCGGCCGGGTCTTTCGAACCCGAGACACTGGCGAAGGGCGTGGAGGAGGGAACCCGGACGGTGTCTCCGAACGCGGGCCTGCGTCCGGTTCTGCAGGACCTGCTGTTCGCGACCGCGGCGACGATCGCCGGTCAGTCCGAACTCGCCTACCATCCGCAACTCGCCTCTCTCTATGAAAGCGCCGGAGTCGCGCGTCCGCTTCTCGTTCCGCGTGCGAGCCTTTCGCTCGTTCACTTTCGGGCCTACGACCAGCTCGCGGACTTCGGACTTACGATCGCGGATCTCAGAGAATCCCCCGACACGGCACAGGAGGGAGCGGCCGGCGACGCACACGCGGCAAGCCGCAGCCGCTTTACGCAGACGATCGAGGACGCCTGGCGCCGGTTCGCGGAAGAAGTCGCGTCCGCGTCGGACACGAGCCCCGTCCCCGGCGCCGACGACACGGAGTCGCAGTTCCTGAAAGCCGCCGCGCGATCGGCGGACAAGTTCGTCAAGCAGGCCGACCGCGCCGGGGAAAACAGATCCCGCAAGATTCACAAGCTGACGCAGGAACTCGCACCGAAGGGCACGGCGCAGGAATTCGTATGGTCGCTGCTTCCGTTTCTGGCGCGCTACGGACCGGACTTCGCGACCCGCATCGCAGAGGCTTTGCCTGAGGAATCGACCGAGCATATGATGATGACAGTAGACCCGAGAGGAGCATCATGAGAATCGGCATCACATGCTATCCGAGTGCGGGCGGCTCAGGCGTCATCGCGACGGAACTCGGCCGTTCGCTCGCGGGCCGCGGCCACGACATTCACTTCATCAGCTACTCGCGTCCGTTCCGCCTTCCGGAGGAGGACGACCACATCCGCTTTCACAAAGTGAAAACGGTCACCTACCCGCTCTTCAAGTATCCGCCGTACTCACTGGCGCTCGCTGTTCGCATGGCCGAGGTGGCGCGCCGGGAAAAGCTCGATCTGTTTCACGTGCACTACGCGATTCCTCACGCCACGAGTGCGCTCCTGGCCAACATGATTCTCGAGCCGCACCGCGTCGGCGTCGTGACGACACTCCACGGCACGGACATCACACTCGTCGGCAGCGACGAAAGCTTCTTCGAAATCACGAAGCTCAGCATCGAGCGCTCCGACGCCGTTACGGCGGTTTCGGATTTCCTTGCACGGGAGACGCAGCAGAAACTCGCCGTAAAGCACCCGATTGACGTGATTCCGAACTTCGTCGACGCCCACATGTTCGATACGCATGCCAGTCCGGCGATCCGCGCCGAAATCGGGCTCGAGGACGGACCCGTGCTGATGCACATTTCGAACTTCCGCAAAGTGAAGAACGTGAAAGATGTCATCCAGCTGTTCGCGGCAGTCCAGGAATCGACGGGAGCGCAGCTGGTACTCGTGGGCGACGGGCCCGAGCGTATCCCCTCGCGTATCCTTGCGGAAGAGCTCGGCGTTCTCGACCGCATTCTGTTTCTCGGGAATCGCGTGGAAGTGGGGCAGATTCTGCCGCTCGCGGATGTCCTGCTGCTGCCGAGTACGGTGGAAAGCTTCGGCCTCGTCGCTCTCGAAGCGATGGCGTGCGGAATCCCCGTCGTCGGATACGACGGCGGCGGCCTTCCCGAGGTGGTTCGGCACGGCACAGACGGCATGCTGGCCCCGCTCGGGAGCGTGGAAAGAATGATTGAAATGACTCTTGAGCTGCTACAGAATCCAGAGAAACGGGAGGCGATGGGCAAGGCCGCGCGGGAACGGGCCGTGCGTGACTTCGCGACCGCGTCGATCACGGCACAGTATGAAGCCGTTTACGAACGGGTTCTGCGATGAGCCTGGATCGAATTCTGGACGAGCTCGTCGAGCGGGAACCGCGCTATCATCGAGACGCATACATTTTCGTGCTCGAAGCGATCACGTTCACGCAGGCGAAGTTCGTGGAGCCCCGGCATGTTTCGGGGCAGCAGCTTCTGGACGGTATTCGCGAGTACGCGAGGGAAATTTACGGGCCCACGGCGTGCATGGTGTTCGAACACTGGGGCGCGACCGAGACCCTCGATTTCGGCAGAATGGTTTACGCTCTGATCGAAACGGGCCAGGTGAGCAAGCAGCCGGAAGACTCTCTCGAGGATTTTCGAGAGTACTACGATTTCAAGAAAGTGTTCGAAGAGCAGTACAAGTACATCGACGAGTCTTCTTCGCCCTGAACGCAGTCATCCCGATGGAGCCACTCGAATGGGCGTTCTCGATTTATATTTGCGGTATCAGCGCGCCGTTCGCCGCGATCGGAACGAAACGATTTCGTTTCGCAAGCAACTCGAGAATCCGAGACGCGTCACCGTGCTCATTCCGGGAGACGACCGCATGCCGGCCGTGGTCGTACCCGCGCTTCGTCTTCTCCGCGCCCATCATCCCCATGTTCGGATCGTGCTCGTCGCGGGCCCGGACAACATCGACGCGATTCGCAAGGAGAAGATGGCGGACAAATCCATCGTCTTTCATCGCAAGCGCGGCACGACGCAGATCGGTGAGATCAAGCGCGTCGCGAAAGAAGTCAGCAAGCTCGCTCCCGAACTGCTGCTCCTGTTCGATCCGGAAAACGAACCGTCGCTCCTGGCGCTTGCCGAGGCCACGGGAACACCGCTTCGCGTCGGCTTCGGAGACGGCGCCCACTATCCTTATCTGAACTTCCAACTGGCCCCGCCTGAAAAAGAACTCTATCTCGCGGATGCGTTTCTGAAGCTCGTCGGCTCGCTCACGGGCGAGTTCGTCGACTTTCTGGACGATCGCGTCCGCCTTCGCATTCCGGAAGCGGATGTCACGCGCGCCACCCGTCTTCTTCATTTCTGGCAGCCGAAATCGGACAAGCTCCTCTTTGCGATCGAGCCGCCCGCGGGCGGACGAGACGCCGACATCCAGAAGTACGCGGGCATTGCGAGGCTTCTCTTAAAAGCCTACGACGCACGGATCATGGTGCTCACCGAACCGCGCGAGAAGTCTGCAGGAGAAGCGCTCGAGCAGAAGCTGGGCGCGATCGAACCGTATCGGGCACCGGTAGAGGGGATGCACGAATCGATCGCGTTCCTCTCGCGGGTCGATCTCTTCGTAGGCCCGAACGCGCCCCTGTTTCATCACGCCGTCGCGATGGGCACGCCCGCTGTCGGGCTCTTCACGGGGAACGACGCGTGCTGGTGGTATCCGCCTCACGACGTGCGCGCGCGCGCCCTTGATCTCGGCCGCAAGATGACGGAAGAGACGTTTCTGAAGGCGGTGCAGGAAGTCGGCGCGCCGGAGGACGCTTCTTGAACGATCTCCGGCGTTTGTTTGCCTACGTGAAACCGTGGTGGAAGCTTCTGCTCGGCGGGCTCTTCTGCACGTTCCTTTTCGCGCTCTTTTCCGGCATCTCGATCGGCATGATTCTGCCGTTCACGAAAATCCTGTTTGAACAGGAGATCCCCCCGGCAGGCATCACGGTCGCCGATCCCGCCGGCATTTCCGAAGAGGCGCTCTTTCCGCAGATCGAAGTATGGAAAGAAACCGGGCGCGCCTGGTTCATGGGTCTCTTCGCGGATGCCGACCCGAAAGCCGCGCTTCTGCGTGTGTGCATCGGCGTGTTCGTAATCTTTCTGATCAAAGGACTCTTCAATTACTATCGCCAGATCTTCATGGCCACGCTCGAAGAGCGCGTGATCAAGGACATCCGCGACCATCTCTATCATCATATGGAACGGCTCCCGCTTTCGTATTTCGAGAAGGAACGGACCGGTGTCATCATTTCGCGTATTACGAACGACGTACAACTCGTACGGGAAATGGTCGGCAACCTGTTCTCGGCGTTCACACAGAATGCCTCGCTTCTGCTGATCTTTCTCGTCGTCGCGCTGATCATCAACTGGCAGATGGCGATGCTCTCGTTCCTCGTGTTTCCGCTGATCGCGCTTTTCACGGCTAAAATTTCGAAGAGGCTCAGGCGGCACAGCGCACGTTTTCAGGAAGACATGGGGCGGATTACGAGCACGCTGCAGGAGACCATCGCCGGCATCCGGATCGTGAAGGCGTTCGGCATGGAGCGCTTCGAAGAGGCGAAGTTCGCGAAACAAACGGAGAGTTATCTGCAGTCGTTCATTCGCTTCAAGCGAACCTCGATCCTCGCGAGCCCGATTTCCGAACAACTCGGCGCGCTCGGCGCCATCATCGTGCTCTGGTACGGCGGGAACCAGGTCCTCGACGGAAACAGGCTCGCCCCCGAGGAGTTCTTTCTCTTTCTCGCCGCGGTGCTCAACATGATGCAGCCGATCAGAAAGCTGAGCCACGTGAACACCGTCGTGCAGCAGGGCCTCGCCGCGGCGCGACGGATCTTTTTCGTGCTCGACACACCGATCGAACCGCGATCCGCGGGGGGCGCGCGGATCGAAGGCGTGCACGACGCGATCGCGTTCGAGAACGTTTCGTTTTCGTACGACAACGCCGCGCCGGCTCTCAGCGACATCACGCTTCGCATCGAGGCCGGTACGATGGTCGCGCTGGTCGGACCGTCGGGGGCGGGGAAGTCGACGCTCGCCGACCTCGTGGCGCGCTTTCACTCTCCCACGTCCGGGAGGATCACGATCGACGGCCTCGATCTTCAGGAAATCGAAATCGAATCGCTTCGGGAGAACATGGGCATCGTCACGCAGGAGGTCATCCTTTTCAACGACAGCGTGAGAGACAACATCGCGTACGGAAAGAGCGAGATCCCCGAGGAGACGCTTCGTCATGCGGCACGCGCCGCGAGCGCGGACGAATTCATCACGAACCTGCCGGACGGGTATGAAACGATCGTGGGCGACCGCGGTGTTCGGCTTTCGGGCGGCGAGCGTCAGCGCCTTGCGATTGCGCGCGCGATTCTGAAAGACCCGCCGATTCTGATTCTCGACGAGGCCACATCGAATCTCGACACGCAATCGGAAGCGCTCGTGCAGGCGGCCGTCGAGAATCTCGTGAAAGATCGCACGACGCTCGCGATCGCCCATCGGCTCTCGACCATCCTGCGCGCCCACCGGATCCTCGTTCTCGACCACGGACGAATCGTCGAAGAGGGGACACACGAAGACCTCGTGGGGCGGGGCGGTCTCTATTCCCGCCTGTTCGAAATGCAGTTTGCGGAGAGTGATCGCGCCCGGACCAGCCCGCCCGCGCGATGAAGACGCGATCCCCCCGCACGATTCTGATCATCCGCCTCGGACGCCTCGGCGACCTCGTGCTGACCGCGGCCATGACGCGCGAAACGAAGCGCGCGTTCCCGGACGCCACGATCACGTTCGTGACGGCGCCCGTGTACGAAAGCGTGGCACGGCTTCTCCCGGGCATCGACACGGTCGTGCCCATTCCGAAAACGGGACTCTCTGAGCTCCGCGAAACCGTAGCCGCTTCGCTCCCCGATTCCTTCGACTGGATCATCGACCTGCACGGGAACGCGCGCAGCAAGACGATCGCGGGCGCGATCCGGGCCGATCGCCGGTCGACGTACCCGAAGGACAGCATGCGACGCCGCATTCTCGTCTGGTTCAAGCGGGGCCGCGGAAAAGGGGCGCCGGTCTGGCGGCGGTATCTCGCTCCACTCGAGAGGGCCGGCATCGCGCCGGAATACTCCCCGCCAGCTCTTCTGCCCGTGTCCGGCAGCGGCGTGCCCGGGGCGATCGTGCTGGCGCCAGGGGCGGGGAGACCCACCAAACAGTGGCCGATCAACAAGTTTGCAGATCTTTCTAAGAAACTGCTCGAATCGTTTCCTGACCGATCTCTCGTGGTGGCGCTCGGTCCCGGCGAAGAGGACCTCGGGGCCCGGCTGGATCCCGACGGGAATGACCGCATACGGAAGCTCGTGGCCGCGCCGCTTTCCGCCCTGGCCTGCCATCTTCGGGACGCCGCTGTGGTGGTTTCGAACGATTCGGGCCTTCTTCATTTTGCGGAAGCCGTTGGTACGCCGGTTGTTGCGTTGTTCGGCCCGACCACGGAGGAACTCGGATTCGCCCCCGCGGGTACAAGAAGCACACGGATCGAAAAAGATCTCGCCTGCCGACCCTGCTCTCTTCACGGGAGCCAGACCTGCCCACTTCCGGATCGAAGCCACCGCTGCATGGAGGAGATCTCCGTGGATGAGGTGCTGGCCGCGGTT
Source organism: Candidatus Eiseniibacteriota bacterium (assembly GCA_029262235.1). Classification (GTDB taxonomy): domain Bacteria; phylum Orphanbacterota; class Orphanbacteria; order Orphanbacterales; family Orphanbacteraceae; genus JABDJQ01. The sequence continues at coordinate 1,177,103 of JAJCZU010000002.1, forward strand.
CGCGAAACGGCGGGTGGCCGGGCACTCTGAGATCCGCTAGTATGCATCAGTTCAGGAGGAACCCGTGGGGCAGCGAGCCGTATTTCTTGATCGTGACGGAACCGTAAATCGGCAGGTCGGCTATCCGAACCATGTCTCGCGTCTCCGCGTCTATCCGTTCACGGCGGAGGCGATCCGAAAGGTCAACGATCGCGGCATCCCCGTGATCGTCGTGACGAATCAGTCGGGTGTCGCGCGCGGCCTCTATCCTGAAAGCGTGGTGCTCGAAACGAACGAGGCGCTCCAGGCGGAACTGGCTGAAGGAGGGGCGAGGATCGACGCGATTTACTATTGCCCGCATCATCCGACCGCGGGAGATCATCCCACGCCATGCGACTGTCGCAAACCGGCGACGGGGATGGCCGAGCAGGCGGCTCGCGAGCACGGACTCGACCTCGGACGCTCGTTCCTTGTGGGGGACAGCCCGTCGGATATCGAAATGGCGGTCCGGGCCGGCATGCGAAGCGTGCTCGTTCTGACCGGGTACGGCCTCGGCGAAGCAACGTACCGCCGGGAGCAGTGGAAGAATGAGCCCGATTGTATCAGTGAGAATTTAAACACGGCCGTGGACTGGATCCTGAGCCGGATCGACGAGGAGAATGACGAATGAAATGGAACCGAGCCATTCCGGCGGCTGCCGGAGTCCTCTGCGTTCTTCTTGCGCTGTCCTCGCCGGCGGGAGCCCGTCCGGGTCCATCGGAAAAGGGCGAGAAGTTTACGTTTCAGATCCAGTACGGAATCATCAAGGCGGGCACCGCCACGATCGAATACCGGCCTGACCGCAACGGCCTCTGGCTGATCGAGTCGCGCGCGGCTTCGAACTCGTTCTTCGACAGGTTCTTCAAAGTGCGGGACCGCGTTTCCGCGTGGGTCGAACCGGGTACCATGCGATCGGTCAGGTTCGAAAAGGAACTGCGCGAAGGAAGTTACGACAAAGACGAGTACGTCGATTTCGACTGGGACAGAAACCTCGCGATCTATGGAGACGGAGCGGAAGTACCGATCACGGATGGCGTGTACGACGTGCTTTCCGTCTTCTACTACGTGCGCACGCTCCGCATGCCGCTCGGCGGACGCATCCCGGTTACGTATCACTCGAGCAAGAAAAACTGGCCGGTGCACGTCGACGTTCATCGCGTCGAGACGATCAAAACGCCGGCGGGCGAGTTCCGGTGCATCAAGATCGAGCCGCATCTGGAAAGCGTCGGCGTTTTCAATCAGAAGGGGAAGCTCTCGGTCTGGATTACGGCAGACGAGAGAAGAATGCCGGTGAAGCTGGAGAGCAAAGTCATCTTCGGGGCGTTCGAGGCCGTTCTCACCGATTACACGTCGGGATGATCGGTCGCTATTCCTGTGCGGGCGCATCCTTTTCGCGCCGCGCATTGGCCAGACGATCGTCGTACCAGGACGCGAAGAACTGCGCCCATGACGGACGCCGGCGAATCGCTTCCCACCAGTCCGCGTTATCCCTGTACCACGCCACCGTTCTGTCGATCCCGCCTTCGAATGAAACCGCGGGCTTCCAGCCGAGGTCGCGTTCGATTTTCGCAGGGTCGATCGCATAGCGCCAGTCGTGGCCGGGTCGGTCCTTCACGAAGCGGATGAGTTCCGGCGACCGACCGAGACGCGTCAGAATCTCACGGACGATTTCGAGGTTCGGGCGTTCCGCGCGCGATCCGATATTGTAGACATCGCCGATCGTTCCCTTCTCGAGCACCGCGTGGATCGCCGCGCAGTGATCCTCCACGAAAATCCAGTCGCGCACGTTCGAACCGTCGCCGTAAACGGGCAGCGTCTTCTCTTCGAGCGCCCGGATCGTCATGAGCGGGATCAGCTTTTCGGGAAACTGGAACGGCCCGTAGTTGTTGCAGCAGCGGGTGACCATGGCGGGTACACCGTGCGTCTCGACATACGAACGCACGAAGAGATCCGCGGCGGCCTTGCTCGCGGCATACGGGCTGTTCGGCTGAATAGGGCTGCTCTCGGAGAACGCGCCGGTCTCGCCGAGCGAGCCGTACACTTCGTCGGTGGAGATCTGAACGAAGCGCGACGGCTTGTGAACACGGGCGGCTTCGAGAAGAACGAGCGTGCCTTCCACGTTCGTCCTGTAAAACGACGAGGCGTCGAGAATGCTGCGGTCGACGTGCGACTCGGCCGCGAAATGAACGACGGCGTCACAGCCGCGCATGACCGCGTCCACCGCTTTCGCGTCGGCAATGTCGCCCTGCACGAACCGGTAGCGGGGATCACTTTCAACATCCCGCAGGTTCTCTTCGTTCGCCACTTCCGTAAGCTTGTCGAAGTTGACCACCTGCGCGTCAGGACGGTTCGCGAGCACCCAGTGCACGTAATTCGAACCGATGAAGCCGGCGCCGCCTGTCACGAGAAGCTTCACGACATCTTCTTCCTGGCCACGAGTTCGTTCGCGCGGTAGAGGGAGGGGAATGTGCCGGCATCCGTCCACCATCCCTCGAGTTCGTTCCACGTGAGTTCGCCGCGGTCAATGTACGCGTTGTTCACGTCGGTGATCTCGAGTTCGCCCCGGTCGGACGGCCGCAGCGTCTTGATGATTTCGAAAACGTTCGCATCGTAGAGATACACACCGGTTACGGCGTAGTGGGAGAGAGGCGTTTTCGGCTTCTCGACGATCCGCACCACGCGATCGCCATCGAGTTCGGCAACACCGAAGCGTTCCGGATCGCTCACTTCCTTGAGCAGGATCTTCGCGCCGCGCTTCTGTTTCGCGAAATCTTCGACAGCCCCGCGAATGCTCGACTCGATAATGTTGTCGCCGAGAATGACGCACACCGGATCGCCGCCCGCGAAGTACGCGGCCAGCCCGAGGGCTTCGGCGATGCCGCCTTCGCCTTCCTGATACGTGTAATTCAGATGCTCGAGCCCGAATTCCTTGCCGTTTCCGAGCAGCGTGAGAAAATCGCCCGCATCGTTCCCGCCGGTCACGATCAGAATGTCCGTAATGCCCGCGTCGACGAGGGTCTGAATCGGGTAGTAGATCATTGGTTTGTCGTAAACGGGAAGCAGATGCTTGTTCGTCACTTTCGTGAGCGGATGAAGACGAGTGCCGAGGCCCCCCGCCAGTACGATGCCCTTCATATCGTCAATCGTCCTTCTGCTTGGTGTAACAGGTTGTGGAGTCGTGATAATACCACGCCGGCCGTCAGACGGCGAAGTAGCGGGCATCCGGATGGTGAAACACGAGCGCGGAAACGCTGGCTTCGGGATCCATCATGTCGCCTTCGGTGAGCGAAACGCCGATCTCGGTCGGATCGAGCAGCGCGAAAAGGAGCTGCTGGCCGGCAAGATCGGGGCAGGCGGGATAGCCGAAACTGTAGCGCTTGCCACGATACCGGGCGGACAGCGTCTCTTTCATCGTCATCGCGGCCGGGTCCGGGAAGCCCCATCGCCTGCGGATGTCGCGATGCACCCACTCGGCAGCCGCCTCGGCGGTCTCGAGTGCGAGCGCTGCCAGCGCGTGGCTTCGCAGGTACTCGCCCTGCTGCTTGTATTTCTCGACCCGCTCACGCATGGCGCTTCCGGCGGTCGTGACGAAAAGGGCGACATGATCGTTCTCGGGAAGCACGTAGTCCGCAAGACAGAGCCCGTCCGGGCCGGCCCTTCGCGGAAGATCCCAGTGCCCGGCCTCCGCGCCACCGGAGTCGAGGAGAGTGAGGCGGTTCCCGTCCGACACGGCGCGATAGAAGCGATGCACCGCGCGCGCTTCCAGACCATCGCGCCGCCACTCGTCCTGCAGGCTCTTGACGAGACGCTTCAGATCGGCAAGCTTCGGGTCGTTCTTCTTCGCGAGACGCTCGACGCCTCCGCGGAGGCCGAGGTGTTTTCCGTAGAGCATCTGCTCGCTGAGAAGCGACCATACGCCGTCGAGATCAAGCACATCGACATGGCGATCGAGATCGGGGGGGACCGGTGCTTCGATCGAGCGATCGACGAGCGAACTCGGGGTCGTCCCCGCTTCCGCCTGGTCGGGCACGCTCTCCTGTGCGGATTCGCGATCGGCCGCCACCGATTCGGCGACCTCCGCCGCGAGTACGCCGCGCTCCTTCTCGTCCGTAAGACGCTCGACGAGCCGCAGCCCGGTCATGGCGTCTTCCGCGTACGTGCAGAGGCCGTCGTATGCCGCCGCAATCTTCTTGTGCGTGAAGCGGCGCGAGAGGGCCGCCCCGCCTACGAGGAGCGGCGTCGTGACACCCTGCGCCCGCAGGTCCCCTGCGGTCAGCACCATCTGCTGGGCGCTCTTCACAAGAAGACCGGAGAGGCCGATCACATCCGGGTTGTGCTCACGCACGGCCTGCAGAATCCGTTCGCTCGGAATCTTGATCCCTAAATTGATAACTTTAAAACCGTTGTTCGAAAGAATGATGTCGACCAGATTTTTCCCGATGTCGTGCACGTCTCCCTTGACGGTCGCAAGCAGAACGCGCCCGCGCGTCGCATCTTCGCTCTTGTCCATGTACGGCTCGAGATGAGAGACGGCGGCCTTCATTGCTTCCGCGCTCTGCAGTACCTCCGCGACGATCAACTGGTTCGACGAGAAGAGCCGGCCCACTTCCGCCATTCCCTTCATGAGCGGCCCGTTGATGATCGCGAGCGGCCCGTCCCACCGACCGTCCCCGAGCGCCGTGTCGAGATCTTCCGTCAGTCCGACTTTGCTTCCCTCGACGATGGCGCGCGCGATGCGATCTTCGAGCGGCAGCGATTCGCGCGGCGTGGCCGATTCGCGCTTGCGTCCGCGGAAGTGCAACGTGAACGCTTCGATCGCGGCCTGGCTTCCGGCTTCGTCGCCCGGATCGAGGAAGATCAGGCTTTCCGCCAGGCGGCGTTCCTCTTCGGGGATTTCGGCGTACCGTGCGAGGCGTTCCGTGTTGACGATCGCGGCGTCCAGACCCGCGCGCGTCGCGTGATGCAGAAAGACGGCGTTCAGCACTTCGCGTCCGGCGGGGGGGAGCCCGAACGAGACGTTCGAAATGCCCAGTATCGTTTTCGTGAGCGGGAATTCGCCCTTGAGCATACGGACGCCTTCGATGGTAGCCCCTGCGGAGCCGATGTACTGGACGTCGCCGGTGCCGCATGGAAAGACGAGGGCGTCCCACAGGATGTCCTCGGGCGGTATCCCGTACTCTTCCGTCAGCAGTTCGTAGCTCCGGGCGGCCACTTCGCGTTTTCGCTCCACCGTAACGGCCATGCCCTGATCGGGATCCTCGTCGATCAGTCCGACCACGAGCGAGGCGCCGTACTTTCTGGCGAGCGGTACCACCTGATCGAAACGCTCCGGCCCGTCTTCGAGATTGATCGAGTTCAGAATCGACTTGCCCTGGCAGTATGTCAGCGCTCTTTCCATGACCTTGTGATCGGTGGAGTCGATCATGAGAGGCACGCGCACCATGCGCACGATCCGGTCGAGAAAACGTTCGATGTCGTCCAGCTCGTCGCGATCGGGATTCTGCATGCAGATGTCGACGATCTGAGCGCCCGTGCGAACCTGGGCGCGCCCGACTTCCGCGGCCGCTTCGAAATCGCCGGCTTCGATTAATCGCTTGAACTTGCGGCTGCCGAGAACGTTCGTACGCTCGCCGACGAGGAGCGGGCGGTTGTCGTTCGTGAGCTCCACCGCTTCCATGCCGGAGAGCAATGTTCGCTGATGGATAGACGAGCTGCGGGGCGTTCGCTCGCGCACCATGGCGGCGAGCGCCTTGATATGGGTGGGCGTCGTTCCACAGCAGCCGCCGACGAGATTGAGCCAGCCTTCGTCCGCGAACCGGCCGAGAATGCCGGCAACGTGCTCGGCGTCCTGCGAATAGAGTCCATCCTCGTTCGGGAGCCCCGCGTTCGGCACACAGGCAACGCGCGTCCGCGCCAGTCCGGAAATCGTACGGAGATGGTCGGTCATGAGATCGGGGCCCGAACCACAGTTCAGGCCGAGGTACAGCAGTTCGGGGTGGAGCATGGAAATGGCGTACGCCTCCGCATCCTGGCCCGCCAGCATGGTCCCCATGGTTTCGATCGTCGCCGAAACCGCAACGGGAAGCGTGCGCCCCGTCGCGCCCGCCGCGTCATCGATCCCGAGAAGGCCCGCTTTGATATTGCGCGTGTCCTGGCACGTTTCGAGCAGCAGATAATCCGCGCCGCCTTCGATAAGACCGATGGCCTGATCGCGGTACGACGCGCGCAGTTCCTCGAACGTGACGCCCCCCGTAACCGAAATGGCCTTCGTGGTCGGCCCCATCGATCCGCACACGAACCGCAGGCGCCCGGGCGCATCGAACTCCGCGCACGCCTCGCGCGCGATTTCCGCGGCAAGGCGATTGATTTCGATCGCGTGGTCCTGCAGATCGTATTCCGCGAGCACGATGCTCGCCCCGCCGAACGTGTTCGTCTCGATGATGTCCGCGCCCACCGCCAGGTAGTCACGATGCAGATCGAGCACGACGTCGGGCCGCGTTCTTACGAGGTTTTCGTTACACCCTTCGAGCGCCGGACCGCCGAAATCGTCTGCAGCAAGATTCCGCGCCTGGAAGCCGGTGCCGGTGGCCCCGTCCATGACGAGAATCCGTTCGTCGAATGCGTCGTAAAGCGCCGCCTCGCGGGCCGCGCGGTCCTGTTGTGTTTCACTCATGATTAAAGGATCTCATCCAGTATGCGCTGTGCCGCTTCCGTTCGCCCGAACGGCGCGGCAATTTGAACGCCTTGTGTGTTGTTCTTCATATGGCGGAATGTTTCGAGTGCGATTGCGAGCCCTTCCTCGCGCGCGTCCTCGCGTGAATCGCACTTTCTGAGGCGCTCGATCACATCCGCGGGCACCGAACATCCCGGCACTTCGTTGTTCATGAACTCCGCGTTCCGCAGAGACTGCAGCGGCCAGAGGCCCGCGATCACGGGAACGTCGAATCGCTCCACTTTCTCGAGAAAGCGATTCAGAACATCGAGATCGAACACGGGTTGCGTAATAATGTACTCGGCGCCGGCCTCGAGCTTCCAGTAAAGCCGCTTCAGTTCCTGGTCGAGGTTCAGCGCGCCCGGATCCGCTCCGACGCCGATGCAGAATCCTGCCGGCTCTCCGATCGGATTCGCGGCGATGTCGAGCCCGTGATTCAGGCGGTTCAAGATATTCGTAAGTCCGATCGAGTCGATATCGAACACGGCCGTTGCGTCCGGATAGTTCCCGAGCTTCGGCGGATCGCCCGTGATGGCCAGTATGTTGCGGACGCCGAGCGCCCACGCACCCAGAAGATCGCTCTGGATCCCGATCACGTTCCTGTCGCGGCACGCGTAATGAAGCACCGCTTCGATACCGACCTCGCGTTGAATCTGGATCGCGAGGGAGAGTGCGCTCATGCGCGCCATCGCGCGCGGTCCGTCGGGAATATTGATGCAGTCGACGCCGAGCACGTGCATCCTGCGCGCGGCTTCGAGCTCCTTTTTCGCGCTCGTGCCACGGGGGGCCACGAGCTCGACGAGCGTCACGAAGCGCCCGGTCGCGAGCTTCCCGCCCAGGCGACTCTTGTCGTACAGCGCGCGGGGTTCGACCTCCGGAGGCGCTTCGACCGCTTCGATCGGAGCGCGCGCGACGACCGACATCGCCGCCTCGGCCCGAAACGTGCGCGCCATCGCTTTCAGATGAGAGGGGGAGACGCCGCAGCATCCCCCGACAACACTGGCGCCCGCCTGCAGAAACCGCTTCGTGAAGCTGGCGAGATATTCCGGCGTGCTCAGATAGATATTGCGCCCTTCGACGTCGCGCGGCTTGCCGGCGTTCGGCATCACGGCGAGCGGCACTTCGGTATTCTCGCGCACCGTTTCGAGCCACTCCAGCATCACGTGCGGGCCGACCGAACAGTTGACGCCCACGAGATCGGCTCCCACCGAGAGAAGGTCGGTCAGCACCTGCGAGGGGGAAGCGCCCGTCAGTGAACCGGCGTCATCGGTGATCGTGAGCTCCGCCAGGATCGGAATGTCCGGCGCGATCTGACGGCAGGCGCGCACGGCTTCCGCCAGTTCCGAGTGATACGTGAACGTTTCACATACGAAGAGATCGATGCCGCCCGCAACAAGTGCCTCCACCTGCTCCGCGAACATGTCGCGCGCTTCAGACAGCGCAAGGGGGCCGAGCGGTTCGATCTGAACACCGAGAGGGCCGACGCAGCCCGCGACCCACACTTCGTCGCCCGCCGCCTGCTGCGCAATCTCCGCCCCGCGACGATTGATTTCGACGACTTGATCCGCAAGCCCGTGTCGCTTCAGTTTCGCGCGATTCGCGCTGAACGTGTTGGTCGTGAGCACTTCCGCGCCCGCGGCCCTGAATTCCTCGTGCAGAGAGCGCACGAGATCCGGATCGCTGAGATTCACCTGGTCGAACGACCGGTTGATGTAGACGCCGCGTTCGTAGAGGCTCGTCCCCATGCCGCCGTCGAACAGAACGGGGCCCTGGAGAAGGCGCTCTCGAAACGGGATCTTCATAGCGGGGCCTTCCGTAAGGGGAGAAGGAGCTAGCGGTTCGTAATTCCCCACGCATCGAAGCCGACGGCGGGATCGTCATGTGGAATACGGAATTCGTCGGACGGGTCGTAGGTCCTGTTCGTGTAGTAGACCATCACCAGATCGTCCCCCGGCATGACCTCGTATCCGTGCGCCACCCCCGCGGGGATGCGAACGGCCCGCGGGTAGAGTTCGCCCGCGAAAATCGAGTGCGCCACGCCGTAAGTGGGGGAGTCGACCCGGAAGTCGACAAGCGCAATCCGCGCCTTGCCCATGACGGGGAGGAAGATGTCGTCCTGCTTCTTATGATAGTGGAAAGCTTTGATGACGCCAGCCTGGGACCGGGTGGTGGAAGTCTGGCGAAACGTAAAACCGGCGGCGATGGGGTCGTCATGACGAAAGACCTCGGCGAAGTGGCCGCGATCGTCCGGAAACAGACGAAGAGACCGGATCACGACTCCGTCGATCAGGCCGTCAGGCGCGTCGCCCTGAACAATGGTGTGAGTGCGAATGTTTGTCGGCTCCAGACGCATGCGTACGTACTCCTCCACGGGCCGGGCGGGCTTTGTGCGTGCGGAAAACAGAATCTGCGTGTACGATGCCGCAGGCATCCGGCAAGGTCAAGGGGAAAGGGGCTTGCGGCGGCCCTCCGACAAACCCCGTAAGTGCATGGAAGACTTGACGCAGCGCCGTTTTTCATGGTATCGTAAGAAGGCGTCACAGTGACGTGACGACCCTCCCCCGCATCATCCTCAGCAGGAGCATACGTACAACGAACCTTGCTATCGAGCGGGACCGAACGAAATCGACGGTTCCATACATCCCTGAAGGACACCACGAGGGAAACTCGATGACCGAGGTTCTACTCTCCCTTCCCATGGAGAAGCGGAGTACGTATGCATTCGTCAAGCGCGCGGTCGACATTCTGGTCGCCGGCGTTTTCCTTGTTGCATTTTTCCCTCTTTTTCTCATGATAGCGTTGCTGATTCGTATCGACTCACCAGGGCCGGTCATCTTTCGGCAGGTCCGCGTGGGAAAAGATGGAAAAAGATTTAACTTCTATAAATTCCGGTCGATGGTTAAAGATGCGGAGCAAATGAAGCAAAGTCTGCTGGATCAGAACGAAGCGGAACAACCGTTGTTCAAGATTCGTGAGGATCCGCGGATCACACGACTGGGTAAGTTCTTGCGGCTCAGCAGCTTGGACGAAGTACCCCAGCTGTTCAACGTTCTGCGCGGCGACCTGACGCTCGTGGGGCCCAGGCCGCATCTTCCGGAAGAAGTCCGTGAGTACACGGAGGCGCACCGGATCAGGCTGAGTGTGGCGCCGGGAATCACCTGTCTCTGGCAGGCGAATCACCGGTTGTCGACGAAATTCGTGGACTGGATCGAGTCGGACATCCGTTACGTGAACGAGCGATCGTTCGCACTCGATCTGAAGATATTGTGGGACACGCTGATCACGGTCCTAAGCAGGAGAAACGCGGCTTGAAACGGATCGCTCTTCTCATGGCCGGCTCACTGGCCGTCTGGATACTCTTCGCGGGTTGCGGTTCGCGCCCCGGTTTCGAGGCGGACTTCGCGGAAGGCCCTCGTGTGGACGCCCCGGAAAGCGGGATGACCGACGAGGAACTGGACAAGATCCGGCGTGAGGAAGCGGCGCAGCGAAAAACCGAGTTGCGCGAGATGATCGCGGCCGATCGCCTGCAGGCGGTCGACTCCGAACGCGAGGGCGTGGACATTTACGCAGGGGTGGGACCGTATCGTCTCGGGCCCGGCGATGTGTTTCTGCTCCGGTTCGCGCCGCAGAACGAAATGAACGCGTCGTTCACGGTGCAGCCCGACGGCATGGTCAACTTCGACCTGATCGGGGAGCTCCCCGTCGCAGGGATGACGCCGTCCGATCTCGGGAAAACTCTCGAAGAACTGTACGCGGTCTATCTGCGCGATCCGATCATCAACGTCACGATGCGGGAGACGACCTCCCAGCGGCTTTATGTGTTCGGCGAGGTCACGAGACCGGGCATGTTCGAGCTGAAGAATCCGACCACGCTCACGCACGCGCTCAGCATGGCGGGCGGGTGGAAGGATTCGGCACGCATGGAAAACGTCATGGTGATCCGCGTCGGCGAGGATGACGTGCCGTTCGCGTTTCAGATCGACATCAAGGAGATGCTGGAAGAGCGCGTCGTGCACAGAGACGTCACGCTTCAGAATATGGATATCGTATACGTACCGGAAGGCAGGATCTCGGCGACGGGAGACTGGATCGCGCGCTTCTTCCGGATCGTGCAGCCGCCGATCGACGCGGCATGGCGCGCTGTCATCGTGAAGAACGGGTTCACTCCGTAGGCACACTGTGTTTACGCAATCGATAACGAGCGGGGCACCGGGAACGGCATGAGCGATCAGGATACGAAAACAGTGGAAAACAACCACCGTCGCGAGGGGGCTACCTCGGAGTCCATCCGCGAGGGGGGGCAGCTCACCGGGCGCGATATCTTCAAAGTCCTCTTTCGCCGCAAATGGGTCATCCTGCTGCTGTTCCTGACCACACTCGTCTTCGTTCTCTGGCAGGCGAGTCAGATTCCGACGGAATACCGCGCCACGGCGGAAGTATTGATCAATCGCGGACAGCGCAAGAGCGCGCTCGACAGAAACGTTTCGCTCCTGACATGGGACGAAACGGTGGCGACCGAGCTGCAGATCGCCGAGAGTCGTCCGGTCATCAAGAGCGCGCAGGCCGCGCTCAATGCCGAGGCGGAAGCGAACGGTACCAAACCGATCGAGATCATCGCGAATAAAGTCCGGTCGCGACTCATGGAAGAGTCGAACGTGGTCGGAGTCATGTATACGTCACTCCGCGAGGAAGACGCCCGGCCTGTGGCCAACGCGCTCGCGACCGCCTACATCGAGTACCACAAACAGCTCTTCGCGCTTCCCGACGCCACCTCGTTCTTTGTCGAACGCGTGGCGTCCGCGGAAGAAAACCTGACCGACCTCATGTCGCGTCGCCAGGCGATCAAAGAGGCGGGCACGATCACGCGCATGGCGACGCAGCAGGATCTGCTGCTCCAGGAAATGCGCACGATCCGCGAATCACTCATGAAGGACGAGAAGGAATACGCGGCGATGCAGACCGAGCTGGAACAGGCGCGACGGCTGTACCGGGGCGGAGTCGACATGCCGTTCGGCACCACGCGCGACGAGGGGAACGCCGGTCTCGCGCGCATCATGCTGCGTCTCAAGGAAGATCTGCTCAAGCTGAAGCAGAACCGCGACCAGCTTCTTACGAAGTACACTCCGCAGCACCCGCAGGTGCTTGCGCTCGACGACCAGATTGAGAAAGTGCAGGAGAGTCTGACGGATGAGACGGGCCAGGTTCTGCAGGTCAAGGAATCCGAGATCGCGATCAAGCGCTCCGAGATCCAGGATCTGCGGGAAAGCCTGAACAACCTGAACGCGAAAATGCGGGAGATGCCGCGGATCGAACGGGAACTGGACGACCTCGACAGGTCCATCGACCTCGCTAGCAAAGCGTACCAGGAACTGCTCGACAACCAGGTGCGCATTCAGGTGGCCGAAGTAAGCTCACGCGACTTTACGCTGACGCTGCTTTCGGATGCCGGCGCTCCCATCGCAAGCAACCCGCGCGACCCCGTGAGGCTCGCGCTCGTTCCCGCGTTCAGTCTGTTGGTCGGGGTCAGCCTGGCCTTCTTTCTCGAAACAATGGACCACTCCTTCAAGAGCCGTGAGGACGTGGAACGATATCTCGATCTTTCGGTGCTGGCTTCCGTGCCCGACCGGAAGAAAGCGTTGACCCGCTGACGGACGGAATCGATGAGCAAGATTTATGAAGCGCTGAATCGCGCGCGAGACGACGACGACGATCCGAAGAAGCCGACGCCGCCGACCGAAAAGCCGGTGGGCACCGGTTCGGGCTCGGGTACGCGCGGTGGTTTCGATCCTCGCATACTGAGCGAGGAACTGCAGAAGGTCGCCGTCGACTACGAAGCGCTGCACAGCTCGATGGAGAAGACCCTTTCGACCGTCGCCGGCCATGCGATCATGATGGTCTCCTCGGTCGAGGAAGAGGGCACGACCACGGTCGCCGCGGAATACGCGAGCACGCTCGGACGCGGCATTCCGCGCGGCACGCTGCTGATCGACGCGAACTTCAGGAACCCTACGCTTCACGACGTGTTCGGCGTGCCGAACGATACCGGTTTCGCCGACGTCCTCCAGGAGCGTGTCACCCTGAAGCAGGCCGTGCAGACGCTTGCCGAAAACGAACTGTATCTGCTGACGGCGGGCCTTGTCGATTTCTCGCCGAGCGCGCGCATTTCGGGTTCTGTCGTCTCCCGGTTTCTCGCCGAGGCGAAAGCCCAGTACGGCGCCGTCATCCTGGACGGACCTCCCGTCATTCCGTATCCCGAGGCGGTCCACATCGCGAGCGCGGCCGACGGCGTTGTTTTCATCATCGAGTCGGAACGGACGAAGCGCGAGATCGTCGCGCGGGCGAAGGATGCGCTCGACGCGGTCGATGCCAACATTCTCGGAGTCGTGCTGAATCGCCGCCGCTATGTCATACCGGAATTCCTGTATCGCCAACTCTAAGCCGGACGCCCGCTTGCACTCGACCGATCCGTACACCGCACCTTTCGCGCCCGATCCGGACGTGGATCAATTCTACCGGGAGAAAGTGCGCGCGGTCGTCGACATCGTGCTCGGCGCATGGAACGGCGAAGCCCCCACTGTGGTGCTGAGCGGAAGTCTCGCACTCGGCGATGGGCGCGCTACACGCACTCCCGAAGGCCCCGGGCCCGCAAGCGACGTCGACCTCTATCTCGTAACAGAAGAAGCCGCGCACGCCGCCGCACTCACCGACCTTCCCCGCATCCACGGCGCGCTCCGACGTTCCGACCGCACGTCTGATCTCACGGTCGATCTCGGCGTCACGACTGCCGCGCGCCTCGCGGCCGCGCCCGTTTCGATCGCAAACCGAACGCTGGCCGAGCACGGACGTGTTCTGACCGGTGATCGGGAGGTGCTCGATGCGATGCGGTCCGTACGGGGAAGACCGATCCCGCCGGCGGACGGACTGCTGCTGCTGCAGAACCGCACGGTGGAAGCGCTCGTGCCTGTCGCTCTCTTCGGGGACTCATCGATGCACGACGCTTTCTGGTATCTTCACGCGAAGACGCTGCGCGATATCGGACTCTCGGCGATTGTCGCCGCCGGGCGTTTCGCTCCGCGACCCGGCGACCGTGCGGAACTCGTGCGGGCGACATGGGAAGAGAGTGAGCTCGGCAAGGTCGTTCCCGGTTTTCCCGCACGCTATGAAGAGTCCTCGGGCTCGTCTTCGCGCGGAAGCGCGCCTTCGCGCGGAAGCGGAAGCAGCGTGCGCGGCGAAACGGCGCTTCGGCGCGCATGGGAAGATCTCGGCACCACTCTGTTCGCCGTGGCGCGATGGGAGCACCGTACGATCGACCCGCATGCGAGCGACGATCCGAACAGCTGGGTGCGTGCCGGGAGCGGACCGCTTCGGAGGCGGGTCAAATCGTGGCTCCCGTTTGCCACAGGAGACCCCGGCGCTTTTGCGAAAGCGCTGACCCGGGGATTTCCGGGAACACCGATGCAGGGCGCCTACGTGGCGGCTTCGTGTCTCATGGCATCCGCGGGGACCGCATGGGGAGGCGGCGCGCCCGATCAAGGCACGATGATTGCAGGAGCCCGGGCCATCTGCCCGTTCACCGTCAAGGATCGCCGCCCGGACGCCGCATGGTGGGAACTCCGGAACGCGATCTGCGAGTACTGGAATGAAACGGTCCTCGGCGGAAGCCGCACGATCGAGAAGGGAGGTCCGCGATGAAGCGTGCCGTGCTGGCCGTTCTGATCGACGCCTTCGGCTATGACCTGCTCGATCGTCATCCGTTCATGCCGGAACTTGCAGAGCGCAGGCCGCTTGCAACGGTGGCCGGTTTCAGTTCATCCGCGATCCCGTCGCTCCTGACCGGCAAATGGCCGAACGAGCACGGGCGCTGGTTCCTGTACGGAAAAGCGGGCGAAACGACGCCGTTCAGCAACGCGCGTCTCTACGCATGGGCGGAGAATCTGCCGAAGATCGGCATCCGCGCGCGCCAGCGTTATGAACGCGAGTTCGCCCGGACTTCCGGCATCAACGAGTATTACCATCTCTATAATATACCCTTGAAATATCTCCCCTCGTTCGACCTTCCCGGCAAGCGATCGATCTACGAACCGGGCGCGATCGAAGGCGTACCGAATCTTTTCGACAAGCTCGTCGAACACGAGATCCCCTACGCGTCCTGGAACTGGAGCACGCCCGAAGAGAAAAACTTCACGGAACTGCACGCGACGATCCGCGAGGCGAAGCTTCCGTTCTATTTCCTCTACACGGCCGTGCTCGACGGCGTGATGCACGCGACGGGAACGGATTCGCCGGAAACCCGGGCGGTCATCGAGAGCAATCAGAAGTCGATTCGCGAGGCGGTGCGCATCGCGGAGGAATGCTACGACGAAGTCTCCCTCTACATTTTCTCGGATCACGGCATGGTGAACGTCGAGACCGTGATCGATCTGATGAATGACGTGCGGGCGCTCCCTTTCGTCGAAGGGAAGGACTATCTGCCGTTCTACGACTCGACATACGCGCGCTTCTGGTTCCGGAACGAGCGCGCGGAGAAAGCGATCCGCGCACTGCTCGACTCCGCGGCGGGGGGCAGGCTGCTGTCACGCGGGGAACTCGAGCGCCTGCATGTATGGTTCCCGGACCGCGAATACGGCGACGCGATCTTTCTGACGGACGCCGGAACGGTCATCGCGCCGTCGTTCATGGGGAACGAACCGCCCCGCGCGATGCACGGATACCATCCTGAAGACGCCGGTTCGAACGGGATGCTGGTCGGGAGCCGGTCCATCCCCGCGGGAGTCACCTCGATCATGGATATGGCGCTCTTTCTCGAGCAGGAAGCGCGGCGCGCCCACGGGACCGGGTCGTGAGCACACTCGCGCGCGCCTCGCGGGCAGCCCCTTTCAGCCTCATCGCAAAAGCCGTCCGTTTCATCCTTTCGTTCGCGACCAGTATTCTGGTCGTGCGCATGCTTCCCGAGAACGAATACGGTGTACTTACGATCGTCCGCACGATCGCGTCGCTCGCGGGCGCGCTGATCGGCTTCGGAATGGGAAACGCAATCCTGCGCTTCCTGCCCGAACGCGAAGCGCAGGGAGAGGGGACCCGCGCGCTCCTGAACTGGGCCGCGCTTCTGCCCATGGCCGCCTGGGCGGTCGTCACCGGCTGCGCGTTTCTGCTTCGCGACTCGATCGACGCCCTCTATGGAACGCCGATCGGAACCCCGCTGCTCGCCGGCATCGCCCTGCTTTCCGGGAATCTCCTCTACACGATCCTGATGAACACATGGACGGCAACGTTTCGAACGCGGGAACTCGCGCTCGTGCAGTCCGTGCTCAGCTTCGCGATCCTGGCCGCTTCGTATGGCGCGATCCGCATGGGCTGGGGCGTGATCGGCGTCCTCGCCGCGAGCTCGCTCCCGTATCTGCTGGCCGCGATCGTGCGCGGCCCGGCCGTATGGCTGTCGCTCAAGCACGGGGCGGCGAGGCTGCCGGCCGGGCCGCTGCTTGCATACGGCATCCCCGTGGCGTTCGTCGACATTCTGAACCAGATCACGTGGCGCCAGTCCGAAACGATTCTGCTCGGGCATTACACGTCGGCCGCCGCGGCCGGCACGTTCGATATCGCGTACAAGCTCCCGCAGCTGCTCGTCGAATTCGTGCCCGACACGATCTGGCCGCTCGTTCTGGCGGCATTCGCCGAGGTGTACACGCGGGACCGCTCCCGTCTCGACGAGATGATCCGGCGGTACTACCAGGTGCTTTTTCTGCTCGTGCTCCCCGTCAGCGTGTTCGGTGTGCTCTACGGGGACCTTCTGATTCAGACGGCCTACGGCGCGGAACGGGCCGAAGCCGGGCAGTACGCGCGGATCTTCTTTTTCATCTTTCATCTCACGTTCTGGGGCACGCCGCTCTCGATGGCCCTCTATCTTCTGAAGAAGACGAACGTGAATCTCTGGCTCGCGCTGGTGGCCGCCACGGTGAACGTCGGCCTCGACTTCGTGATGATTCCGAAGTACGGGCTGCGCGGGGCGGTGCCTCCGGTCGCGATCGCGGTCGCGCTGACGGCGATTCTCCGCGGAATCACGCTCCGGCGCATGCACGGGACGCTTCCCATACCATGGCGATTTCTCGGCCGGGCCTATCTGGCAACGGCCCCGCTCGCGATTTTTTACCCGATTCGGGGCATGGGATCGCCTCAGACGGCTCTTTGTGCGATCAGTGCTTTGTCTCTTTTGCTGTTGCCCTTTACAATAAGGTTCGCGCGACTGCTCGGCGACGAGGAGCGCGAGTATCTCAGGCAGTCGGGCATTCCCGGACGCGAAATTCTCCTCCGGTGGTTCCGTTGATGCGGACACGGGGGTTCACGAACTACGGAGATCAGGATGTATCGAGAGCGAACGGTATCGGCAGTGATTCCCTGCTACAACGAGGAGGAGGGGATCGCGCACGTCATCGAGTCGATGCCCGACTTCGTGGACGAAGTCGTCGTCGTCGACAACAATTCGACGGACCGCACAGCGGAAATTGCGACGAAGCTCGGCGCGCGGGTGATTCACGAAAAGCGCAAGGGTTACGGCGCGGCCTACAAAGCGGGGATTCCCGCGGCGAAGTCGGACATCATCGTGACGATGGACGGCGACGGGACGTACCCGGTCGAGGAGATCAAGGATCTGATCGACTTCATGTTCGAGAAAGATCTCGACTTCGTTTCGGGTTGCCGGTTCCCGCTCAAGAACGCCGAAGCGATGCACTCCCTGAACAAGCTCGGCAACACGATCCTGACGATCGAAATGCTGATTCTGTATGCGCGCGGCATTCGCGATTCGCAGTCCGGCATGTGGTGCTTCAAGTCCGCAGTGTATCCGAAGTTCAAGATGACGTCGGACGGTATGCCGTTCTCCGAGGAGATCAAGATCGAAGCGATTCTCGCGAAGGACGTCAAGTTCGACGAGTATCACATTACGTATCATCAGCGAATCGGCGAAGTGAAGCTCAACATGTGGGCCGACGGCTTCGAGAATCTCTTTTTCCTCGCAAAGAAGCGATTCTTCCGGTAGAGGGCGCCGCTGCGCGACACGCGCCGCGCGGGGGGGACATGTAGCATGTTGTCCGTGCGCATCGCCCGTACTCTCGTTCTCGTCACGCTGTTCGCGATCGCGCGCAGCCCTTTCTTTACGAGCCTCGCTCTTCCCCCGTTCGTTACGATGTCCGCCGCGCTTCTCGCCATCGTGCTCCCGGGCATCTGGCTCGCGCAGGCGGTGCGCGGAATCGACGATTCGCCCGCCGCCGCAATCTGCTGGGGATTCGCCTTCTCTCTCGCGCTCGTGTCAGCCGGTTCGATCGCGTTTCATCTTACGGGAGCGTTCGGCCTCGGCGCGCTTCTCGCCCTTGTCATGGTATGCGGGTACGCGATCGCTCTGCTCGTGCCGCCCCGGGCAGAATCAACGCCGCTTCTTGCCCGCGCCGAAACCTGGCTGCTCGTCGCAACCGTGGCGATCACGGCACTCGTGTCCTCACCGCGAACCGGCTACCTGACCGACGCGTACGATCATCTCGGCACGGTGCGCTGGATGACGATCGAGGATCGCGCCTATCCGGTCGAGTCGTTTCACGCGGACCGCGCGGCGGCGGGCACGCTCGATCCACGCAAGGGGACGTATCACACGACTTTCGCGCTCGCGAGCGACCTGACGGGCGTCGATCCGGTCGACGGCTACCGGACGTTCTGGGCGTTCACGCTGCTGCTCGCATTTGCTTCCGTGCTCACCGCGGCGCGCGCCTTTCTGACCGGAGAACGCGCCGCCTGGATCGCGTTCATTCTGTTCGTGGTGCTGCATCGCGGCGGCCCCGCGGGAGAGTGGTTCTCGACGGCGGGCTACCCGGGCTCGGCCGGGCTCTGGCTCTACCTGCTTTTCGTTTCGGTGATCGTACGCGGGCGCATGGCGCGCATGGCGCGCATGCCGCGCATGGCGTTGATCGCGCTCGGATTCGCGACGCTCGGCGTACATCTTTTCTACGGACTGCTGGCCGGCCTCGCATTCCTGTATCTGTTCGCGGGGCTCTTGATCTTCCGCCGCGCGGAGGGCGCAGGCCTGGTGCTGCGCGGGGCGATCGCGTTCGGCGCGGGCGCATTGCCCGTCGCGATCTTTCGCTATTTCGCCACGTACGATCCCGCCAACCCGATCCATCTGCACCGTCAGGCCGTGATCGAACTGACCGACCGGCTGGCGGTACTCGACGCGACCCCCGTTCTG
This sequence comes from Candidatus Eiseniibacteriota bacterium, assembly GCA_029262235.1. Lineage (GTDB taxonomy): Bacteria > Orphanbacterota > Orphanbacteria > Orphanbacterales > Orphanbacteraceae > JABDJQ01. Next base: position 1,196,062 of record JAJCZU010000002.1, read on the forward strand.
CAGGCGTTCGGCATCGGCGGTCTGATCGCGCTGTTCTTTCTGCCGTTTCTCGACTGGCGCGGCAGAGACGAACAGGGGGGGCGGGGCGACCTGTTTCTGGGAACCTCGCTTGCCGGCACGTTCCTGATCGTATGGAATCCGATCGTGTTTCCGGCTCTCGAACCACACCTCGGTTATCTCATGCGCCGGATTCCGTACGCGGTTCCGTGGGCCTTCGTCTTCGCGGCTGTCATGACCCGGACCATGGGGCCCGTCGGAACACCGGGCAGGACATCGATCTCCCGGGGCCGGCGCTCGATCGCGTGGGCGGCTCTGGCCGTCGTGGTCATTACCGCAGGCTGGGACGCGACACGCAGGCGTCCGCCCCGCGCAAAACCCGCGGCGGGCGTCGAAGAGATCGCGCAGCAGGTCGTGGCGGACGCGGCGAAACTGCTCCCGCCCGGCACGACGGTCCTGACCGATCCCGTAACCGGATACGTGCTCTTCGGGCGCACCTCGCTCCGGCCGGTTGCCATTCTCGACCAGCACTCGTCGCCGAACGATCCGCTGGCCGCACGCCGCCTCTCCGAAAGCCAGCGCGCGCTTCACCCCGCAACGAGCGAAGCCGAACGCCTGGACGTCATGAACCAGTACGAAACCCGTCACATTCTGCTCGTGACGGGGTATCCCCGCGATTTTCAGACATACAACGCGTTCTATTCGCCCGGAATGGCGTCCACGATGGACGCGGTTCTCACCGGCCGGACGACGTTCGACACGATCATGCGCACCGAACAGGCCGTGCTCTACCGTCTGGACGGCCGTGAATCGGTCGTGCCGCCGGGTGACCGTCGCCCCTGGGCCACAGCGGGCTCGCTCACGCGCCCCGGGGGCCCCGCGGACCTCCCGGGGGGCATCAGGCTCACGGGAGCGCGTCTCGGGACGTCTGAGGGGCGTCCGGGAGATCTCGTGTGGCTCGAAAGTGAGTGGACGCTCCCTCATGAGGATGCCGGGGCCGTGCCGATGCTTCTTTATATAACGGGAGTCCGGCTGGAGGAGGGCTCCGATCCTGTGAGAACGCGTGCGGAGAGGCCCTGGAAGATCTTCTCCCTCGGCGGCCGTGAATTTCCGTATCTTCTCTGGAAGAAGAAGGAGCGGATCGCGTATGACGCCCCGCTTCGGATTCCGGAGCGGATCGCGCCTGGCCGGTACGAAGTGCAGGTCACGACGGATCGGCATCCGTTTTTCGCCGTGCGCAGACTTGAGAGGAACGGCCTTCGCTGGAGCGCCGCCCGCACGGGTTGGACGGCCGTTGATACAGTCGAGGTGATGCCTTGAAACGACAATCGACGATAGGAAAAGTGCTGAGCCCGCAACTCATCTGGGCGCTCTTCACCATTGCGCTCACGATGGTGCTCGGCTACGTGCTCGCGGGACAGATCATCTCGCCGAATCAGCGCATCATCAAAGCCTCGGTCGGTCTCGCGCTTCTCACGACGGCGTTTCTGCTTCCGAACCGCTTCGCCGTGGCGTTCATGCTTTTCGCGATCCCGTTTCCGCAGAACACGACCATTGGATCGACAACGGTCATCTTCGCGTTCATCATCTTTTCGTTCTGGCTCCTCAAGATGGCTCTCGGGTACGAAAAACCTCCGATCCTCACAGGTCTCGAGCCGTGGCTCGTCGCCATCGTGCTTCTCTACTTCATCTCGTTCGTCATGGTGCAACCGAACGAAATGAAGCAGGCGGTTGCGGGCTTCCAGACTTTCATTTCCGCTGTCTTCATCTTTTATCTCGTCACGAACATGGTGCGAACCGAACGCGACATTCAATTCGTTCTGAACGCGCTGATCATTTCGTTTTCCGTTGTGGCCACGATCGCGATGATCGAACTCTGGCTGCCGGGCGCGGCCGACAAGCTCGGGTTCCTGAAGGTTTCCACGCGCACGGTGGGGAAGGCGTCGGGCGTGCGCGTCGGCTCCGTATTCGGCGACTACGAAATGTTCGCGGAGTACTGCGCGATCTTCATACCGATTCTTCTGATTCGCGTGATCGGCGAGAAAGTATTCCTGCGCCAGTTCATCTGGATGCCGCTTCTGGGCGTCGCCATCATGCTTCTGATCGGCACCGCTACGCGCGGCGCGTTTCTGAGCATGCTCATCGGCCTGACTTACCTGGTCTGGATTTCGTGGCGCATCATGGACTTTCAGAAGTTTCTGCCGCTCGTTATCGTCGCGGCCGTCGCGTTCTACGTATTCGCCATTACGCTCGACCAGTACACCGAATCGGCGTCGCTGTTCGGGCGGCTCGGAAGAACGAAGCTCGTCGACGGAATGCCGGACACGAGGGCCCGCGTCTGGAACGAAGCGTGGATTCGCATTCAGGACTCGCCCTGGATCGGCCATGGGCCTTACTACTTCACCGGCGTCGACGAGCGAAACGTGCATTCGAATTACCCGCACAGCCTGTTTCTCTTTCTGGCGCACATGATCGGCATCCCGGGCGCCGTGCTTTTTTACGGCTTTCTGCTCGCCATTTTCAGGCGGGGCTACATGGCGGCCCGGGCTTTCGCAACGGAGCGAGGTCAGTTCGCCTATACCGTGGTGATTCTATCGAGCTGCATGGTTATTTTTCTGATCGACGAATTCAAAATCTCGTTCCTGCGGTACGATCAGACGCAGCAGTTCACGTGGACGATGTTCGCGCTCGTTCTCGCCGCGAGCCGCGTGGCCATGATGCGCGTGGAAGAACGCAAGAACCAAAACCTGCCAGCGACTCTGCGCAGGAACGCGACCCGCTCCGCGCGCATCGCCTGATCCCTGAGGACCCATGCTCCTTGCACGCCTTCTGAGCCTTCTCGGTATCGTCGGAACGCTCGGGCTCTTTCTGCCCGGCCGCTTTCGTGTGTTCGCGATTCTGGCTGCGGCCTCCGTTCTGCCGGGGCACGCGCTGCTCGTTCGCACGGCATGGGGGAGGCAGCAGAGCCCGTGGATGCGCGCCACCGCGTCGATTGCCACGTCATGGGCGCTCTTCTTCGTGGCCATCGTCATTGCGGAGCGGCTTCAGATCGGCACGGGCTGGTTCTCCATCCCGCTGCTCGCCGCCACGCTTCTCGGCTCGTTCGTGGCCTGGCTCCCGCCGAGGATTCCGGTTGCGGACGGAGGGAGAGAGACCGGCGCGCTGATCGTGCTACTGACGGTTCTCGCTGCGCTCGCGCTGGCGCGCGGCGCCTCGGTCACACTCGCGACGGATGCTCTCGATCACATCGCTTATCTCAAGGAGATCGTGCACACGGGCGATCCGTTTCCGCTGACGTCTTACTACGACCCGTCCACCGACACGGCGTACGACATCCGCAAGGGATTTTTTCAGCCGGTGCAGGCGGCCGTACTCGTTGCCACCGGATGCGATGCGGTGGAAGGGTGGCACGCCTTTCCCGCGGTGGTGCTGCTTCTCAGCGGCCTCGCGTTCTTCGCACTCGCGCGGGAAACTCTCGGGGACGCGCGGGCGGGCGTGATCGCAACCGCGGTCTATCTCCTCGGGTTCGACGCGGGAATCGCGGGTGTCTGGTTCGGACGCGCGTGCACGCCGTTTCTGTTTTCGGCGCCGCTTGTCTGGGGAATTCTGCTTCTTGCGTATCGAGCGGGGCGCGGGGAGAAAACGCCGTTCGTTCTTCCGTTCGTCTTCGGCTTCGCCATCATGGGCGCGCACATCTTCGCCGCGGTCGTCGCCGGACTCCTTGCCGCGCTCTACGCGTTTCTGCACGTACTCCGTTGGAAGGGGCGCGCGCTTCGTTCTTTCAGCGCCGCTCTCGGACTCATTGCCGCGGGCATGCTGCCGCTCGGACTCTGGCGGTTCGCGACGAGCTATCCGCCGGTCGACCCGGTGCACACGCATCTCCAGGGAGTCGTTACCGTAAGCGAGGGACTGTTCTTCTCGACACCCGTTCTCGCGGTCGCGCGGCTCGGACTCTTTTCGCTCCTCGCGATCCCGGCAACGATTCTGCTCGGCAGACGCTTATGGAAAGAGGAAGGCGTATTCTTCGCGGGGGCCGTTACGATCGGCCCGCTGCTGCTCATTTTCAACCCGCTTCTTGTCCCCGTGCTCGCCAGGATCGCGGGGTATCTCGTCGCCCGTCTCGCCTGGTTCGGCGGTTACGCCCTCGTGTGGGGAGCGCTCCTCGGTCACTGGTTCCGCAGCCGTGCTCCGGGTGACCGGAACACGGCACTCGCCAGGGGCGCCGGGGTCGCGGCGCTGCTCGTGTTTCTCGGCACGCTGAGCCTCGGCGATCGTCAGGAGGACTGGCGCAAGCTGCAATGGATGCGGACGGCACCGCGCGCGGAATGGCACGTCGAGACCTGGCCCGATCTGATCGGGCTTCTGAACACGCTGCCCGCACGTTCGCGGATCGCGTCCGATCCGCTGACCTCGTATATGATTCCGGCGTTCACGTCGCACAAGGTGACCACGCTGCTCGCGCAGCATTCATCACCGGCGGATCCTGTTGCGCCCGCGCGTCTGCAGGACGCCGTACGCATTCTTTCGCCGTTTACGAGCGCGCGCGAGACGTGGGACGCGCTCCGGCGCCGGGACGCGGATTATCTGGTGCTGAATTTCCGTTTCGAGAAGCCCGTTGTGCTCTTCTACAGCGGAATCGATCCCGCGCTCCACGAAGCGACCCTCGCGAAGTTCCGGCGTGACCCGGACCGCTATGAGGAGATCGGGGCGATGGACCGCTGTCATCTTTTCCGGATCGTGAAAAGCGCGCCTGCGCCGGAGCCCGGCGTCCCGGACGGGATGGCGGCGATGACCCCGGAAGTGGCCCTGTTGCCCCCGGATGCCACGCCGGTCGCTCCGAACGCGAGCCCCGCGGGCATACAGCTGCTGGCGGCGTCGCTCGGCACGAAGACCGTGTCGCCGGGAGACACGATTCCGCTTACCCTTTACTGGACACGCGGGGCGGGCAAGGTCGGCCCGATCCCGGAAAGGCTCTATCTGCGCCTCGACAGCCGGGAGCCCGGGGCGATCGATCGCGATTCTCCGATCGGCAAGCTGACCCGCAAATGGAGACAGACACGCGAAGGGAAGCTGTTCCGGGCGCGCACGAGCAGAAACCTCGTGCGCGGAAGCCTGCCGGCGTTTCTCTGGCATCCCGGAGCGATTCTCGTCGATTCGATCGCGATTCAGGTCCCTGCCCGGATGGCGCCCGGCCGGTACGCCGTGGAGGCCATGCTCCGCCCCCATGCGCACATTCAGGTCTACCACTGGACCGACTTCCTTCGCGAAGAGGATTCGTTCAGCGGTATCACCGTAGGAGAACTGGAGATACGGCCGTAAAGACTCTCCAGAAATCGGGAATCCCGTCCGAAAAGAGGAACAATAGAGAGGGTTTACGCGAATCGCCACGCGTCATACACTTTTACACGACCTGTGCCATCGACACGCTCGCATTCGAAGGAGAGAAATGAATATTCCGTTCGTCGACCTCAAGTCGCAGTACGCAGGCATTCGTGATGAAGTTGCCGAAGCTGTTCAGGGGATTCTCGACAATACCGCGTTCATCGGCGGCAAGCCTGTGAAAGACTTCGAGGAGGCGTTCGCCGCCATGGAAGGCGCGCGCTTCGCCGTGGGAACGAGTTCCGGTACGTCTTCGCTTCACATCGCCCTCGAAGCGGCCGGGGTCGGCCCCGGCGACGAAGTCATCACCGTGCCGAACACGTTCATCGCGACGACCGAGTCCATCAGCCAGTGCGGCGCCAAGTTCCGGTTCGTCGATATCGAGCCGCTGCGCCACAACATGGATCCGGCGAAGATCGAAGCGGCCATCACGCCGAAGACGAAAGCCATCGTGCCGGTTCACCTGTACGGCCAGCCGGCCGACATGGCCCCGATCATGGCGATCGCGAAGAAGCACGACCTGATCGTGATCGCCGACTGCGCGCAGGGTCACTGCGCGACGTACGACGGAAAGAAGATGGGCGAGCTCTGCCACGCTTCGACATACAGTTTTTACCCGGGCAAGAACCTCGGCGCGTACGGCGACGCCGGCGCACTCGTCACGAACGACGAGGCGCTCGCAAAGAAATGCGCGCAGCTGATCGACCACGGCCGCTCGGGCAAGTACGAGCACAATCTCGAAGGGTACAATTACCGGCTCGACGGGATACAGGCGGCGATCCTGCAGGTGAAGCTCAAGTACATCGAGGGCTGGACCGAAGCGCGGCGCGCGGCGGCCTCCTATTATCGGGAACGCCTGACTTCGCTTCCGATCGAAGTGAATCAGGAAGCGAAGGGTTCGCGCCACGTCTACCACCTCTTCTCTGTGTTTCACGAAGACAGAGACCGACTGCGGGAGGGACTCGAGGCAAAAGGCATTGCCGCCGGAATCCACTATCCGATTCCGCTGCATCTGCAGGTGGCGTATGCCGACCGTGGATACGCGAAGGGAGATTTCCCGATCGCCGAGAAGAGCGCGGCCACCCAGCTCTCTCTGCCCATTTTTCCGGAACTGACGAAGGAACAGATCGACCACGTTGTCGATACGCTCGGGTCGCTGCTGTAGCACGCCCGGCCTGATCCCTTTCGCGGAGACCATGTTGGATTCCAAACTCGCATCGTTACGGAGTCGCCGTTCGCGGAACCGCGCACTCCTGCTTGTCCTGAGCGACATGATTCTCGTCGCGGCGAGCTTCCTGTTTGCGTACTGGTTCCGGCTGCAGTCCGGGTTCTTTCTGCGAACCATTCCACTCGAGTCGTACCATTTCCTCTCGCTCGGGGCCGTCTGCCTCGTCTGGGTGATGATCATGAGCGCGCACGGGCTGTACCGGCGCGAAGTGTATCTCTCCGTGTTCGATCAGATGGTCGGCATATTCAATTCCGTGAACCTGGGCGTACTGCTCGTCCTGTTTCTCGCGTTCGTTACGAAGTTCGACTACTTCCTCGAGCGACGTCTCGTGCTGCTCGTCGCCTGGGTCATGGCGATCACGCTGCTTACAGGTACGCGCGTTTTTCTCTATCGCGGCCTTTTTCTGACGCGCATCGCGAAGGATCCGTTCCGGTGTCGCATTCTGATCGTGGGCGCGGGCGAAACAGGCACGCAGTTTCTGCAGCTCGTCCGTCACACGAAAGACCATGTGTACGACGTGGTGGGGTTTCTCGACGACGACCCCGCGAAACACGGACAGACGGTCGAAGACATTCGCATTCTCGGGAAAGTGGACGATATCGAAGACATCGTGGCCCGCCTCAATATCGAACGCGTGTTCGTGGCCGTGCAGAAAATCGGGCAGGAGGGGCTGATCGATCTGATCTCCCGCTGCATGCGGTCGAAGGTCCCCGTCAAAATGATTTCCGATCAGTTCCACATGTTTGCCGCGGACGGCGCGATCGAACGAATCGACGGCGTACCGACGCTCGCCGTGCGCGATACGCCGATGACGGGTTTCCATTTTCTGATGAAGCGGGCGTTCGACGCCACGACCGCGGGCGTGCTGCTGATCGTGCTCGCCCCGCTCTTTCTCGCGCTGGCGATCATGATCAAGACAGTAGGCGGGCGCGGCCCGGTCTTCTTCAGGCAGACCCGCGCGGGGCAGGGCGGAAAGCCGTTCAACTTCTACAAATTCCGTTCGATGCGGACCGACATGGACGACGCGGTCCATCGCGACTACGCGAAGAACTTCGTTTCAGGAGAAGCGAAAGCGACTTCGGATTCCGAAGCGGACACGCCTGTCTATAAGATGAAACGCGATCCGCGCGTGACGGGAATCGGATGGATTCTGCGCAAGACGTCGCTCGACGAACTCCCGCAGCTCTTCAACGTTGTGAAGGGGGAAATGAGCCTCGTCGGGCCGCGACCGCCGATTCTGTACGAACTGCAGTACTACAAAGAGTGGCACCGGCGGCGCCTCGACGCGAAACCCGGCCTCACCGGTCTCTGGCAGGTGAGCGGGCGGAGCAGCGTGCCGTTCAACGAAATGGTGCTTCTCGACCTCTATTACATCGATCACTGGTCCTTGAAGCTGGATTTTGAGATCATGTTGCGCACCGTCCCGGTTATACTGTTCGGGAAGGGCGCTTACTAAGCGAAAGGACACCAATGCGCAACATTGCCGTGATCGGGTGCGGATACTGGGGACCGAACTTCGTTCGGATCTTCACGCAGATGCCCGGATCCCAGGTTAAATACGTCTGTGATCTGAGTCAGGATCGCCTCGACCAGATGAAACTCCTCTATCCGCACGTGACGACCACCACGGATATGAACGATATTCTTCAAGACCCCGAGGTCGACGGTGTGGTCGTAGCCACCCCCGTGCGGACACATCATCCGATCGCGAAGATGTGCCTCGAAGCGGGGAAGCCGACGCTGATCGAAAAGCCGATCTGCTCCTCGGTCGAGGAAGCGGACGACCTCATCGCCATCGCGAAAAAGAAGAAAGTCGCCCTGATGGTGGGGCATACTTTTCTGTTCACCGCCGCCGTCAACAAGGTCAAGGATCTGTTGAACAAGGGCGACATGGGTGACATGCACTATGTGAACTCGACGCGCGTCAATCTCGGGATCTTCCAGGAAGACATCAACGTCATCTGGGATCTCGCGCCGCACGACATTTCGATTTTGAATTTCATTTTCGATTCCGATCCGGTCAGCGTCTCCGCGCACGGCCGCGACTACATTCAGAACGGCGTAGAGGATGTCGCGTTTCTGACGCTTCATTACCCGAACGGCAAGATGGCGAACCTGCACGTGAGCTGGCTCGACCCGTGCAAGATCCGCCGCACCACGTTCGTCGGCAGCAAGAAGATGGTCGTATACGACGATGTCGAACAGCTCGAGAAGATCCGCATCTACGACAAGGGCGTCGACGTGCAGCCGCACTACGAAACGTTCGGCGAGTTTCATCTCGCGTATCGCTTCGGCGATATCTTCACGCCGAAACTGGACGACCGGGAGCCGCTGAAGGCGGAAGCCCAGGAGTTTCTGAAGGCGATCGAAACGGGTCGCGCAGAGCGCGCCACCGGGGAAGAGGGACGTTCGGTGGTCCGCGTGATCGAAGCTGCCTGTGAGTCGATCAAGAAACAGGGCGCCCAGATCTCACTCTCATAAATGAACGCACACCGCATCCTGTATGTTTCGAGCGGCCGCACATTCGGCGGCGCGGAGCAGGTCATGCTGTCGCTCGCGACGGCGTTCGCGCATGCCGGATGGGAAGTGCGTGCGACTCATCACCCCGAGAACACGATTCTGATGGACGAGATCGCGCGCCGCGGACTGGACGGGCGCGCGTTCCCCGAAATCGCGCGGCGCGCGGACGCGGGTGTGTTCGCGGACTTCGTTCGTGAGTACGCGCCTCGCCTCGTCCATATCCATCGAACATGGCCGCTGTCGGACCGACACGCGGGCCGGGGCGCGCGCAAAGCCGGAGTGCGCGTCATTGCAACCGAACATGTACGCATCGAAGAGGCGGGAGTGCGCGACCGTCTCGCGAAGCGCGTTCTTTCGCGCTACGACGACCGCGTGATCGCGGTTTCGGATGCGGTACGCCGTTCGTTGACGGGCTTCTGGGGCGTGGATAAGACGCGCGTCACGACGATCCCGAACGGGGTCGATGTGGCGTCTTTTGCGCGCCCCCGCGTTCCCGCCGGGAGCGGCACGCACTTCTCATCCGGCGCGGCTTTTCGCATCGGCGCGATCGGACGCCTGGAACGCCAGAAGAACATGCCGGCGCTCATCGAAGCGTTTGCGATCGCGCGCCGTTCCGGCCTCGACGCCGAGCTTCGCATCGTAGGGGTGGGGTCCGAGCGCGACCGCGTAACACAGGCGATCGCCACGTCCGGCGAAGCTGATCGCGTGGCCGTTCTTCCTCGCATCGACGACGTCCCCGGATTCCTGGCCGAGCTCGATCTTTTCGTGCTTCCTTCGCTCTGGGAGGGACTCCCGCTGACGATTCTCGAGGCGATGGCGTCGGGCGCGCCGATCGTCGCAACCGAAGTCGACGGCACGCGCGAAGCGCTCACGCACGGCGAGCATGCGCTGCTCGTGCCGCCGGACGACACGAAAGCGCTCGCTCGGGCCATCACGACGGCGGCCCGCGATCACGAAGGTGCGGCGCAGCGCGCGACCGCAGCCGGCCGGCGCGTGCGGGACGAGTTTTCGTTCGATGCCGTCGTCGCGCGGCACCGGGAGATCTACGAATCATGAAACGTGTCGTCGGTTTCTCGAGCATCCCGATTCGAAACGCCGCGAGCGGAGGCGCCGAGCGGATCGAAAGTCTATACCGCCACCTCCCGGATCGTTATCGCTGCACCGTGGCCACGCTCGGCGGCGCGAAAGCCCGGCGGGGGAGCGAAGACGTCACTCCGCACTTCACGATTCAGAATTATCCTTCGCCGGCGCAGACCGCGTTCTATTACGCGGACCGGTTTCGGATCGCGCCTTTTTTCGAAGTTCACAAACTGCACGCGAAACGGCGCGCCATTCCGCGCGCTCTTCTCCGCGACGCACCCGACCTCGTACAGTTCGACTCGCTCTGGCTCACGCCGTGGGCGGCGGAAGTGCCGGCCGGCGTTCCCGTCGTTTACGCGAGCCACAATTACGAAACGGAATGGTATCAGGGGCAGCTGCGTCGTTTTCCGTTCTCGCAATCGCATCTCCGCAGCCTGCACGCGCTCGAGAAGCGGGCCGTGGCGCGCGCGGATCTCGTGATCGCCGTGACGAACGAGGATCGCGACAAGATGATCGAAGAGCTCGGAGGGAGCGCGGACAGGATCCGCGTGATCCCGAACGGTTTCGACGACGAGACGATCCTGCCCGCGGACGAGCGCACGAAGCGGGAGGCGCGTCGCGCGCTCGGGCTGCCCGAAGACCGCACGATCGCGCTCTTTTCCGGATCGAACGTCGTTCCGAATCAGGACGCGGTCGAGTCGATCGTGCACGTCATGGCGCCGAAAGCGTCGGACGACGTCCTTTTCCTCGTGGCCGGCTCGATCGGCGAAGCGTTCCGGGGTTTTCAGAGAGACAACGTGGTATTCACCGGCCGCCTGCCGACGCTCACAGCCTGTTTTCAGGCGGCGGACGTCGGACTGAACCCGATTCGGCTCGGCTCGGGTTCCAATATCAAGGTGCTGCAATACCTGGGCGCGGGCCTGCCGGTTATTTCGACAGATTTCGGCATGCGCGGATTCGAGGAACTGGTACCGTACGTCGCGACGAAGCGAATCGACCTGTTCCATCGTCATATCGGGAAGGATCTCGTGCCGGCGCAGGGAGCGGTCGATCGTGTAAGAGAAGCCTATTCGTGGAGGAGCGGGGCTGCTAAGCTCGCCGACGCGTACGATGCACTGCTGGGGGTGAACGGAAGTTGCTGATTCGATCGTTTTACTGCGCGCTGACCGGGGTTCTGTCCGGGGCGCTGCTTACGTTGTTCGTGCTGTTCGGCCTGAACGAGCGTTTCGTTGACAGCGCAACGCTCGGCTGGACCGTTTTCCTCGGGCTCCCGCTGCTTCTCGCGGTACCGGCCACGCTGCTTGCGACGGCGGTCGGCGCGCTGACGCCACGCAGCCCGCGGGCGCACGGCGCGCTTTCCCTCACCTTGCTTCTCGGACTTCTCGTTCTGCCGATCACGCTCTTTCTGATGAGAGACGCCATGGCCGAGTTTCTGCTCGGTTCGCCGGGTCTCACGAACCTGCTGACCGTGCTCGCGGCCGCGCTTCTGCTGACGGGCCTCTACGGATCGGCGCGCCTCTTCGCGCGCGCGCTCATCGACGAAGAAAACGGACGCGTCCGCTGGGCGGTGCCGATCGTGATCGGGCTGCTGATCGCGATCGCGTGTCCGGTCGGCAGCTTTCTCTCGGGCCGGCCGCTCGCGCTCGACAAGGACAAGCCGGTCACGGTGATCTTCGGCGCGGACGGCGTCTCATGGGAAAGGATCGACGAACTCACGGCGAAGGGCCAACTTCCCGCGTGGCAGGCGCTGCAGAAGCAGGGCACCCGCATCGACATGGAATCGATCGAGCCGCTCATGTCGCCGATTCTCTGGACGACGATCGCGAGCGGCGTGGGCGCCGACAAGCACGGCGTGCATACGTTCTACGCGTCCTCGGCGTCGGTCGAAGTGCCCCGTATCTGGGATGTCGTCGAACAGAACGGCGGACGCGCGGGACTGCTCGGCTGGCCCGTGACGTGGCCGCCGCGCCCCATCAACGGTTTCATGATTCCTTCGCTGTTCGCGCGCGGCGCGGAGACGTATCCGCCTGAACTCTCGTTCGTCCGCGAACTCGCCATGCGTGAGAAGGGAAGAAGAGCGCGAGACATGCGCAGCTACGCGATCTACGGGATTCGCTGCGTGCAGTACGGCGTCAAACTGTCCACGCTCGTGCAGGCAGTCGAAGTGCTGCGCGGAACGGACGACTATCTCGCTTCACTTTCGCCGCGCCGTTTCCTGAAGCTCAAGATCCACGGGGACATCTTTCTCGAACTCTGGGACAGGGAACGTCCCGATTTCATTTCGTTCTACAACAACGTCGCGGACGTAACGAGTCATTACTTCTGGAAATACTTCGAACCCGAAGCATTTCCCGAAGTCACACCCGAAGAAGCGAAGCGCTTCGGCGATTCCGTACCGGAAGCGTATCGTCAGTACGATGCCGTGATGGGGAACATACTGCGTTACATCCCCGAGCACGTGAACGTCCTCGTGCTTTCGGATCACGGGCTCCAGGCCGCGGCCACGCAGACCGACGGCACGATTCGCATCATCCGGACCGAAACGTTTCTCGACCGTTTCGGAATCGCCGACGTGATTCAGGGAATCAATCTCGCTTCGCGCGTCTACCTTCGGCCGAGCTCGGGGAAGGGCACGATTCCGACCCAGTTCGCGACCATGCTCGATGACCTCGCGATCGACGAAACGGGCGAGCGTCTTTTTCTGATCGCCGAGGACGACTGGGGGAACGTGATCGTGGATGTCCGCCGCGACGTCGCGATCGCGGGCTGTCACGTCACGCTTCCGTCGGGCGACACGATTCCGATCGACGAATTCGTGGAGGAGACGCACGCGAAAGTATCGGGTGTGCACCATCCGCGCGCCACGTTGCTCGTGCGCGGAGAGAAAGTCAGGCGCGGGGCGCGGGATATGGGCGCCACGATTCTCGACGTCGCGCCGACCGTTCTCTATCTGATGGGCTATCCGGTCCACGACGGGATGGAAGGAAAAGTGCTCTCCGACATCTTCGTCGAGGGCTACGTACGTAACAATCCACCGGCCTATCGCGCGTACGACGCGGCCGCGGCCCCGGACGCGCCGGAGGGGGAGTCGGCCGAAGAGGCCCTGAAAGCCACTCTCCAGTCGCTGGGATATCTGAATTAGACACGCCGGCGCCCGGCCCGCGCGTTCCGCAGACCCCTCGAGGAACGCCCGAGGAACGCCCGATTCCTTGTTGGACGGCTCCGTGCGATCGGCTATATTGACGGCACGCAAGGGGGTGAACCGATGAAACTGATGACAATCTGCCTGCTTCTCGCCGTGATGGTCCTGACGGCACCCGGCTGTGGCAAGCTCACGAAACGGAGCGGCGCCGAACCGACGAACGCGACCGAAATCGAAGCGCGCGGGACTGTCCCCGAAGAAGAGTGGGACATCACGATGTACGACCCGGAAGAGGTCGCGAAGATGCGCCAGGAGAAAGCCGCTCTCGCGAAGGCGAAGGAAGCGCGCGCGAACGAAGCCGCTCTTCCGACAGTGGCCGCGATTCCCGAGGAGAGCGCGCCGGCGCCCGAGCTCGGTTCGATCACGGAGCCGATGGCGTCTCCGGATCTCGAAGACGCGGGGCGCACGACGATCCCGGCAACATCCGGCACGCCCGTATCGAGCGCGCCGACAGCAACGGCTGCGCCGAAGACGATGCAGGCGACGAAGGCGACCGACCTCGCCTACGAAAAGCAGGCCGACGCGCTGCAGACGACGTACATTTCCGGCTATCGTGTGCAGCTCATGGCCACGACGGACGCCGAGAAAGCCATGGAGTTCGCCGAGGCCATTCAGCCCGCGTTCTCACACAGCGTTTACGTCGAGTATCAGGAGCCGTTCTACAAGGTGCGCCTCGGCGACTGCCAGACCCGCGAAGAAGCGGGACGCATTCTGTCCGCTGTACGCGCGAACGGTTTCGACGAGGCGTGGATCACCGAAACGATGGTCATTCAGGATTAGTTGACGCGTTTCGAAACGAAGGACGCACGTGACGGCAGATTCCAGCGCAGGCAACGGACCCGTCCACCTCACGGTGGTGATCCCCGCGTTCAACGAGGAAGAGGTCATCCTGCAGACGCTCGAAACGGTCACGGCGTATCTCGGACCGCGCCCGTTCAAGAGCGAGATACTCGTTGTCGATGACGGGAGCCGGGATCGCACGGCCGCCATCGTGGAAGAAGCGGCGGGCGCGAACCCGTCGATTCGTCTCGCGCGAAACGGCGAGAATCGCGGCAAGGGATTTTCGGTGCGGCACGGGATCGAGCGGGCGGCCGGTACGTTCGTGATTTTCAGCGACGCGGACCTGTCGACGCCGATCACGGAAACGGAGAAGCTGCTCTCGCATCTCGAAGCGGGCGACGACATCGTGATCGGATCGCGCGATCTCCCCGATTCGGACGTGCAGCTGCACCAGCCGTGGTATCGCGAGCTGATGGGCAAAATTTTCAATCGCATCGTGCGGATTCTCGTCATCGGGGGGATTCACGACACGCAGTGCGGCTTCAAAGGCTTTCGGCGGGAGAAGGTTCTCGATATCGTGAGACGCATGAAAATCGAGGCGTTCACGTTCGACGTCGAGATTCTGTTCCTGGCGAAACGGGCCGGTCTGCGAATACGCGAAGTGCCGGTCATCTGGCTCAATAACCCCGATACGCGCGTGAATGCGCTCACGGATTCCGTCAGAATGTTCGTTGACCTATTCCGGATACGGTACTATCATTTTTCGGGTCAATACAAAGGATCCACTGTGCCCGTGGTCGCACGAACGCCCGGCACTTCTACACATGATCATCAAAATGGGCGGGAATAGCTCAGTGGTAGAGCGCCACCTTGCCAAGGTGGATGTCGCGAGTTCGAATCTCGTTTCCCGCTCCATTTTTCTCTCCTCTATGAGCATCACTTCACGAAGGCGGCATAGCCAAGTGGCTAAGGCAGAGGACTGCAAATCCTTTATCCCCGGTTCGAATCCGGGTGCCGCCTCCATTTTCCCTCGAACGGGCGCCGGGGTGGCGGAATTGGTAGACGCCGCGGACTTAAAATCCGCTGAACCTGAGGTTCGTGCCGGTTCGAGTCCGGCCCTCGGCATTTCCCGGGGGAATGACGCGCAATCGTGAAGTCTTCGCTCCAGTTCATCCCGACTCGCAGCGCCGCCCGTTTCCGTGCGCTGTTCCCGAACCGGCCTCTCGAAACGATCCTGTTCGGCGGGCTGACGTTCGCCGAGCGCTGGGAGCTCATGCTGAAGGGGCCCCGTGCGGCCGGTCAGTTCATGCTGCACGCGTCGCCGCTCACAATCCCGTCTCAGGGCCTTATTGACGAGATCAGACGCACCCCGGGTGAAAAAGCATGGGAGAGCTGCGGGAATGCCGTCGTGGCCCTTCTCGGCCCCGAGAGGGCCGAGGTCGCACGGAGGACCGGCTCGCTCGAAACGGCATGCAAGGGGCTCGTGCCCGATCCCGCCGACGACACGGCATGCATCGACTTCCCCTGGCAGCTGCTCGAAGCGAACGAACGGCGCATCGAAGAGGATATCGCGCTGCTCGAGTCGATCGACGGCGACTGGGGGATCCCGAGCGTCACGCGCCCTTCCACGCCCGATGTCGGGCGATTTCCCGGCGTCAAGCTCATTGGCGACACCGGGATCCATCTGGGACCTGAAGCAGAACTCGAACCTTTCGTCTTTCTCGATACGCGCGAAGGACCGATCTGGATCGGGGCGCGCGTGTTCGTCGAGGCGAACACGATTCTGCGCGGACCGATCTGGCTTCGCGACGATGTCCGGGTCCGGGGCGGCGCGAAGCTCGGCGAAGGGACCACGGTCGGCGAGGGGAGCCGGATCGGGGGCGAGATCGAAGCCACGCTCTTCGGCGCCTTCAGCAACAAGCAGCACGACGGGTTTCTGGGCCACGCGCTCGTGGGCGAATGGGTGAACCTCGGGGCCGGCACGAACAACTCCGATCTCAAGAACAACTATGGTACGGTGCGCGTCGATCTGGGAGAGGGCCCGCAGGAGACGGGCCTGCGCAAGATCGGGTGCTTCCTGGGCGACCACGTGAAGAGCGCGATCGGCACGCGGATCAGTACCGGGACCGCCGTAGGCCCGTGCGCGAATCTGTTCGGGCCGACAGGCCTCGTTTCGGGCTGGGTGCCGCCGTTTACCTGGGGAGAGTCCGGTTCGCTCTATGACTGGGAGAGGGCGGCCGATACGATACAGGTGGTCCGGAGCCGCCGGGCGCGGCTTCTCGATCGATCGGGGAGACCCGCGGAATTGCCCGCGGCGGAAAGAGACGCACTCGAGGCCGTGTTTCAGGACGAAGTGCGGAAACGGGCCACGGGTTGAGTGGAATTGACGATCCATTGACCGATTCACGATCCTGGGATACAATCAAATGAGTTGTTACCGCAGCGATTCCCCCCACTCAGCGCGACTTACCCCTGGTTCGCCGACAAGGAATAGAGAATGAAATCCCTCTGGATCGCCTGCGCCATACTGCTCGTTCTGATCTCCGTACAAGACGCCGACGCCGGCGCGGCCAAATACGGCGGCGAATTTCTGGCGACCGGCATCGGGGCCCGCGCCCTCGGCATGGGCGGCGCCTTCGTCGCGATCGCCGACGACGCCTCGGCCTCGTACTGGAACCCCGCGGGCATGATCTATGTCAGCCGGCGCGAAATCGTGCTGATGCATTCGGAGCGTTTCGGCGACATCGTGAACTACGACGCGGGCGGCTTCGTGCAGCAGCTCGGCACGAGCAACTCCAAACGAAAAGCGTTCGGCGTCTCGTTCCTGCGCGTCGGCGTGAGCGACATCATCTACACGGCGGAAGACCCGGGCAGCGGCCGCATCATCGCGGACCGCGAAGTGTCGTCGGCGGAATGGGGCTTCGCCCTTTCGTACGCGAAGCTCCTGAACAACGTCACCTCGCTCGGCGGAAGCATCAAGCTCGTCCGCAAATCGATCGGCGACGATTCCGGCGCCGGGTTCGGTTTCGACGTGGGCGCCATGTTCAAACCGTGGCGACGTCTCTCGCTCGGGGTCACGCTGCAGGACGCCACGACCACGTTTCTCGTATGGGATCAGACCACCGAGAACATCTATCCCACGGGACGGCTCGGCATCGCCTACCCGTTCCTGTTTCCGAGCATGAAGGGGCGCCTCAACGCGGCGTTCCAGATCGACGGCCGGTTCGAGGGCCGCAAGACGGCCACCGCCTACTGGATCGGGAGCGCCAGCGCCGACCTGCGATACGGTCTCGAGTACTGGTACGACAGCAAGATCGCCGTCCGTTACGGAATCGAGCAGCATGAAAAGGTCGACCAGATGGCGGGCGCCGGGCTTCGGCTCCCGCTCGGGAACACGACACTCGGGCTCGATTACGCTTTCCTGAGCAACGCGTTCAACCTCGACGACACGCACCGCATTTCGGGCTCGCTGATCTTCTAGCGCCCGGGCCCCCTCGCGCTCAGCAAGTCGACCGCCGCGCAGGCAGCACACCGGTTGACCCCGCCCGCCCGTCTCACTACAATTGCGGCTGTACTCTCCTTATTCCTTAAGCGAGCGTGGTCGTGTCCCTTCCGGGACACCGCCCTCTGGAGTCGTGCCATGATGCGCTTTGTCGGTGCCTTTCTGCTTCTCGTCGTCGTCTTTCTGATCATCGCGGTCGCGGTCCTGAACCCCGACCAGAAGGTCGGCGAGATCAATTTCGGTCCGGCCGGGCGTTTTCTCGACGTACCGCTCGTGATCGCGCTCTTTTTCTCGTTCCTGCTCGGATCGCTGCTTACTTTCGTCTATCTCGTGACGCATTCATTGAAGCAGCAGTTCCGCATCCGGCAGGTGCAGAAGGAGAACCGCGAGATCGAAACCGAACTTCACAAGCTGCGCACGATCGCGGTCGAGGGGGAAGGATCCCACGCGGGAGACGACCCCGCGCCACCGCGCTCCGCACCGCCTGAGCCGGCATGACCGAACTGTTCACACAGGGAATCGGCCCGTGGGTCGTGCTGGTGCTCGCCGCCGGCCTGCTCTTTCTGCTGATCCGCCCGCTCCTGAAGCGCGAGGAACCGCGTTCCCGCTATGTCGAGGCGCTGAACGCGCTGCTCGAAGGGGATGAAGAGCGCGCATTCGAAGAGCTGAAGCTCACCGTGCAGGTCGACAAGGCGAACGTCGACGCGTATCTCCGCCTCGGGAATCTGCTGCGGAGGCGCGGTGCCATCGAGCGCGCGCTGCGCATTCATCGTGACCTCGATGTCGGCACGTTCTTCCGCCGCAAGATCACGCCCGAAGAGAAAGTGCAGATCCGCGAAGCGATCGCCGACGACCTGCTGGCCGCGCGGCGTGCCGACGAAGCGCTTGCCGTGCTCGGCGAACTGCTGAAAGTCGACAAGACGAACCAGCGCATCCGGCGCAAGATGGTCGCGATTCATGAGCGTCAGTCGCAGTGGAACCGCGCGTTCGCGCTTTATCGCGAAGGGTTTCGCGTGCGTAAGGAGAAGGCGCCCGAACGCGTGGCCCGCTACCGTGCGTTCTCCGGATACGCCATGCTGCAGGAAGGGAACCGCGAGGGGGCGATCGCCGCTTTCGAAGAAGCGCTCCAGATCGATCCCGCGGCACCCGAAGCGCTCTACCGTCTCGGCGAACTGCATTTCGAAGACGAAAACCTCGAAGAGGTAACCGGCTACTGGGAACGTTTTCATCGCGCGTCACCCGAACTCGCGTTTCTTACGTTCGAGCGCTTCGAGCAGGTTTACTTCGAAAGCGGGCATTTGAACCGCATGGAAAAAGTGTACGAGGCGATTCTCGAAGAGTCCCCGCGCGAAATCGAAACGCTGCTTGCTCTCTCTTCTTTCTACTCGCGACGCGGCGAGTGGGAGGACGCGCTCGTTTACGGCCGGCGCGCGCGGAACGCCGATCCGCTTTCCGTTCGCGCGTGGAGCCACATGCTTCTGCTGCTGACGCATGACGCCGAGGATTCGGCGATCGCGGAAGAAGTGCGGCGCGAGCTCACGGGGAAGGATCCCGCCGAGCGCGAACTCATCTGCGGCACGTGCCAGTACACCGACGGCACGCCGTTCTGGCGCTGCCCGCAGTGCCTCAACTGGTACACGGCGAAGAAGATCGTAGTCCGCAGGAAAGAACCGCTCGATGCCTAAAGTTTTTACCGTAATCGTCTCGCTGCTCCTGGCCGGCTCACTTGCGCAGGCCGACGTCGCCCAGCGCCTCGAGGAAATCAGCAGGCTCCAGGACGGCGCGGCCTACCTCGACGCACTGACCGCGCTTCACAAAGTCACGCCCGATGCGCGCGCGCTGTTCGCGATTGCGGAGTACCGCTTCGCCGTCGGCGCCTACGCGCAGGCGGCCGAAGACTATGCCGCGGCCGGCCGCGATCTGAAAGGCGACCGGAAGAGCCTGGCACGCGTGGGCGAAGGGCTCTCACGCTGCGCCGCCGGAGATGCGGAGGGCGGCCTCGCCATTCTCGAACGCGAGGCGAAGGAACGATCGTCCCAGGCCGATCGCGCGCGGTATCTGGCCGCGCAGTATCGAATCGAAGGGGGCGAGCATCAGAAAGCGCTCGAGCACGCCAAACGGCTCGCGCAGGGAGGCGGCGATTACGCCGCGCCCGCCAAACTGCTGGCCGCGCGACTGCTGCAGGTTCTCGGGAGAAAAGACGAAGCCAGAGACGAACTGCAATCCATCGTGAAAGAGAGTCCCGGCACGGGCGAAGCAACAGCCGCGGAAAAGGCGCTTTTCCAGTACGACACGGCCGGCGCTCCTGAACCGGGCTTCTATGTGCAGATCGCGTCGTTCTCGCAGGAAGAGAATGCGATCCGTTTCGCCGCTTCCAAACGCGAAGAGGGAATGGGCGCCGTCAAACTGTTCCGCGAGGAACGCGACGGCCGCCGGCTCTTTCCGGTCCGCATCGGCCCGTTCGCAACCGAGGAACAGGCACGCGAAGCCGTGGCCGGGCTCGCCAAACGCCGCATCGAGGGAAACGTCGTGCGCGTCCGCTGATCATCGCAGACGAAACGAACAGGATACTTCATGGCCGCACAAACACCGATGATGCGTCAGTACAAAGAAATCAAGGCCAGGCATCGAAACGAAATTCTCTTTTTTCGCCTCGGCGACTTCTATGAGATGTTCTTCGAAGACGCCGAAACCGCATCGCGCGTTCTCGGGCTGACGCTCACCGCGCGCGGCAAAGAGAGCGGGCGTCCCATTCCGCTCGCCGGCATTCCGTATCACAAGCTCGACCACTACGTTGACCGGTTGTTACAAGCCGGCCACAAGGTCGCCATCTGCGACCAGACCGAAGATCCCAAAAAAGCCAAAGGACTCGTGAAGCGAGGTGTGACCGAGATCGCGACTCCCGGAACCGCGCTCGGGTCCACTCTGCAGACGAAGCAGGCGAACTTTCTCGCTGCCGTGCGGCCGGGAGAACGCGATGAGCCCGTGGGTCTCGCTGCGATCGACGTGACGACGGGCGATTTTCGCATCGGCGTATTCCCGCAGGACGAATGGATCGACGAACTGTCGCGGCTCGGGCCTGCCGAGATCGTGCTTCCCGACGGCCAGGACACAGCACATCTGTTCGACGACCTCGACCGCGCCCCCAGCATTTCGCGCATGCCCGACTGGGCGTTTTCGATCGAAGAAGGCGACCGCATCCTGCGCGATCATTTTCGCGTGGAGACGCTCGACGGTTTCGGGGCGCGGGGAGCCGAACAGGCCATCGGCGCTGCCGGCGCGCTCTTTTCGTATCTCAAGGATCTCGGGCGCACGAACCTCGCCCACGTCGACCGCCTCGCGCGCATCGAGTCGGGCGCGCATCTCGTGCTCGACGAATCCACGCGCCGGAATCTCGAACTGTTCCGCGCGATGCGCGAAGGTCCGCGCGAGACGTCGCTCCTGTCCGTGATCGACCGCACCGTGACCGCCGCGGGCGGGCGTCTGCTGCGCGACTGGCTCATGCGTCCGCTGCGCGATCGCGACGCGATTGCCGCGCGTCACGAAGCGGTCTCCGACTCGGAGGGTGACGCCGAGTGGCGCACTGTCATTCGCGAAGAGCTCGCGGGCTTCTGCGACATCGAACGCGTCGTGGGGCGTTTCGTGCTCGGCCGCGGCACGCCGCGTGATCTTGTCGCACTCGCGCAGACATTGTGGCGCGTGCCGAATCTCCGCCAGTTCGTCGGCGGGGGAAGGGCGGCCCGCCTCGCGGAGCTCGAGAGACGCCTGACGCCCATGAACGCGCTCGCGGAACGCATCGATAAGACGATCGTTCCCGAGCCGCCCGCGAGCATTCGGGACGGCGGCTTCATTCGTAAAGGATTTCACGCCGAGCTCGACGAACTGCGCGCGCTCGGATCCGACGTCCAGGAGTGGCTCGCGAAGTTTCAGGCAGAAGAGCGCGCCAAAACCGGCATTCAGACTCTCAAGGTCAAGTTCAATAAAGTCTTCGGGTATTACATCGAAGTGAGCAAGGCGAAAGCCGACGATGTTCCGCCTGAATACGTTCGCAAGCAGACGCTCGTGAACGCCGAGCGCTACATCACGCCGGCGCTCAAAGAGCAGGAAGAGAAGATTCTGAGCGCCGAGGAGAAGATCCGGGCGCTCGAAGAGGAACTGTTCTACGAACTGCGCGAGGCCACCGCCGCGCATGTGACGGAGCTCCGTGCGCTCGCGCGCACGTCAGCTGAACTCGACGTGCTCTTCGGGTTCGCGGATCTCGCGAGCGCGCGGAACTACTGCTGCCCGGTGATGACCGACGATCGCCGCACGAAGATTCAGGGCGGGCGCCATCCCGTGGTCGAAACGCTTCTCGATACCGGGGACTTCATCCCGAACGACACCTTGCTCGACCCCGCGAGCGAACAGATCCATCTCATCACGGGCCCGAACATGGCCGGGAAGTCGACCTACCTGCGTCAGGTCGCGCTCATTCAGATCCTGGCGCAAATGGGATCGTGGGTGCCCGCAGCCGGCGCCGAGCTCGGCGTCGTCGATCGCGTTTTCACGCGCGTCGGGGCCTCGGACGATCTCGCGCGCGGCCAGAGTACGTTTTTAGTCGAGATGACCGAAACCGCGAACATTCTGCATAACGCCACCGGGCAGTCGCTCGTGCTGCTCGACGAAATCGGGCGCGGCACGTCGACTTACGACGGCGTTTCGATCGCGTGGGCCGTTATCGAGTACATGCACGACCACGCGCCCGTCGCCGCGAAGACACTCTTCGCCACGCACTATCATGAGCTCAGCGAGCTCGAAGGACGGCTCGAGCGCGTGCGTAATTTCTCCGTGCGCGTCGAAGAGCGCGGCGAGGAGATCGTGTTCCTGCGCAAGATCGGGCCCGGCAGCATCGACCGGAGCTACGGCATCCAGGTCGCGCGGCTCGCCGGACTTCCCGCGCCCGTCATACGGAGGGCGATGGAAGTGCTGCGCAAACTCGAGCAGGATCATCCGCAGCAGCCCGTCGGCGCCCCGATTGCGAAGGACCGTTCGCCGCAAATCGATCTCTTCCCGGGCGAAGGCGACACGATTCTCGACGAACTGCGCTCGCTCGATCCAAACCAGGTAACACCGTTCGACGCGCTCTCGAAACTGAAGGACTACTGGGACCGCTTGCGTGAGGACGCCGGCGAAGGCGAGAGGCCTGAGGCAGGCGATGAAGTCGACACTACGACCGCACGTGCAAGTGACGGCAGCAGCGAAAGCAGCGGCAACAACAAGGGCAGCAGCAACGACAGCAACGACAGCAACGACAGCAACGGCGCACCATTGAAACCCGCGCCGTCGAAGGAATCACGATCGTGAACCGCATACAAATACTCCCGGAGTCCGTCGCCAATCGAATCGCGGCGGGCGAAGTCGTCGAACGTCCGGCATCCGTCGTCAAAGAGCTGGTCGAGAATGCGATCGATGCCGGGGCGACAGAAATCACGGTCGCGATCGAAGACGCGGGCATGAAGCGCATCGAAGTGGCCGACAACGGCGACGGCATGAGCGAGGAAGACCTGCTCCTCTCAATCGAGCGTCATGCCACAAGCAAACTGACCACGGTGGAAGAGCTTTCCACGCTGCGCTCGTTCGGCTTTCGGGGAGAAGCGCTGCCGAGCATCGCGTCGGTTTCGCGCTTCGAGATCCGCACGGCGCTCCGGGGCGAAGACCGCGCCCATCGCCTGACCGCAACGGGAGGGAGCGATCGCAAGGTCGAGCCTGCCGCGCGCACACACGGTACGTCGATCGTCGTGCGCTCTCTATTCTATAATACGCCCGCGCGGCGCTCGTTTTTAAAGACGGCGCAGACGGAAGAGCGTCAGATCCGGCGCGCCGTAATGGCACACGCGCTCGCGCAACTGGACATCGCGTTTCGTTACGTGCGCGAAGGCGAGGAGATCTTCCATCTACCCGCCGGTGACTCGCTGCTCGCGCGCGTCACGCAGCTCTTCGGTTCGTCGCTTGCGAAGAATCTCGTCGAAGTGAGCGGCGCCGAGCGCGGCCCCGTCGTCAGCGGACTCGTATCGAACATCGACGCGCATCACGGCAATCGCAACTACCAGTACTTCGTCGTGAACGGACGCCCCGTGCAGCAGGTGCTGCTGACACAGGCCGGCGCGAATCCGTATCGCGAATATCTTCCGCCCAAACGTTTTCCCGCGCTCTTTCTCGCGATCGACATCGACCCTTCGTTCGTCGACATCAACATTCATCCCACGAAGCGCGAAGTCCGCTTCGCTCCCGAACGCTCGATCTTCGGCGGGATCGATGGCGCCATTCGCCGCGCGATCCGGGCCGAGCGCTCGCTGCCGTCATTCTGGATGAAGGACGGGGGCACGCACGGGGCGGGGCCATCGGACGGCGGCGGTTCCGGCATCATGGCACCGGGCATGGGAGCACGCGGCACCGGCGCGCACGGAACCGGCGGCAGTCAAATCGCGGGCAGCGACGCCATACGCGAGTCCGGCCTTCCGCTCGAGGGCGCAGAGCGCCAGTGGACGTACCACCCCGGGAAGGGAGGCCCGCTCGCACACGGCGGCCCATCCGGACCGTTCGACTCGCACACCGGCTCGCTGCCGCTTCCCGCCGGAGCGGTCGAGGCCGCGGCGAACCCCATGAGCTGGATTCACCGTGTCGATCTCACGAACGTGCAGCAGATCGCGGCCACGTTTCTCGTGGCGTCCGGGCCGGAGGGCATCGTGGTTGTCGACCAGCACACGGCCCACGAGCGCATCCTGTTCGAAGAGACCGTGCACGCGATTGATGGCCGCGCGGCGCAAAGCCAGCGGCTTCTGTTCCCCGAATCGATCGAGATCGATCCCGAACTCGCGAGCACGGTCGAAGAGTACGGCGACATGATCGAGAAGGCCGGGTTCGAACTCGCACTCGGCGGCCCGCGCACCGTGCGACTCGAAGGTATTCCCGCCAGTGCGCGCGGCGAAGACCCCGTGGCTTTCGCGCGAAGATTTCTGGAGCACCTCGCAGCCGGCAGCGGCGAGGAACGAACCGGAAGCCGGCGCGTGGCCGCATCGATCGCGTGTCATGGCGCTGTGCGCGCCGGCGACAAACTGACGCGCGAAGAGAGCTCCGTGCTGCTGAAGCGCCTGCTCGACTGCGAACAACCCCTGCGCTGCCCTCACGGCCGCCCGACGTTTCTCGCGATCGACAGCATGGAACTCGCGCGCCGCTTTCTGCGAGCCTGATGAAAGACCGACGCACACGCACGACGCACGGCGCCGACACGTTCGGCCGGCGGGCGGACGATCCGAAACCGGACGAGCCTCGCGTCAAGAGTGCGGACGCGCCGGCGAGGCCGCGTGGTTCCGGCAGCGACCGACCGCTCCTCGTTCTCGTCGGCTGCACGGCAACCGGCAAGACGTCCGTCGCGATCGAACTCGCGCGCCATTTCGGCGGCGAAATCGTTTCCGCCGACGCGCGCCAGGTCTATCGTCATCTCGACATCGGAACCGCGAAACCGACTTACGACGAAATGAACGCCGCGCATCATCACATCGTTGACCATGTCGATCCCGTCGACTCGTACAACGCCGGGCTCTTCACCGAAGAAGCCGACGCCGCAATCGAAGCCATCCGCGCGAAAGGGATGTTCCCGATCATTGCGGGAGGGACCGGGCTCTATCTTCGCGCGCTCATTCACGGACTGGATCCCGCCGTCGGGCGCGACCCGGCCCTGCGCGACAAGCTCGAACGCGAAGCCGACAAGCACGGCGTTCCCGCGCTGCACAAGCGCCTCGCGAAAGTCGACGCCACGAGCGCCGAGCGCATTCACGAAAACGACCGCGTGCGTATTATCCGCGCGCTCGAGATCCATTCCAAAACAGGCCGCACACGAACCGCCGTCTTCGCAGACGCCACAGAAACGCCCCGGCACGACGCGCTCTGGGCAGGCCTCGCCTGGAACCGCGAAACGCTCTACCGTCGCATTAATAAACGCCTCGACGTCATGATGGAAGACGGACTGCTCGCGGAGGTGAAGGGACTGCTCGCGATGGGATACGATCCGGGCCTCAGCTGTTTTCGCTCACCCGGATATCGCGAGATTCTGGAGTCGCTCGACGGACGCTACGACCTGCACGAAGCACTCGACCGCGCCAAACGCGAAACGCGCCGCTTCGCGAAGCGCCAGGCGACCTGGTTTCGGAAAGAAGCCGCGACGTGGTTCGAGGCGACCGAACGCGATCCTGCCGAAGTCGCGGCCGCCATTGCCACCTGGTACGAGAGTGGGGGGGCGGCGCCTGCGAGCGACCTTGCCGCGTCCGATCCGCTCGCCTCCGGCGATTCCGACACGCGAAACGGAGTCAGCGTCGCCGAGTAGGTGCGCGCTCAGGCAAACCCGCTGTTCGTCTCCGTTTCGGCATTCGTTCCTGGTCGCCGATCCACAAGACACTGCATGACAAGGCGTTGCGGCTCGGACGCATTTTCGTGATAGGATGTGCGAAGTACATACATCAAGTTCCCATCAGGAGGCTGACGCATGAGATCCCTGCTTGTACTCATCCCCGCACTCTTACTCTATGCGACGGCGGCAAACGCGCAGTACAGCATCGAGCTGGATGGAGATGGAGTACTGGGCAACGGCCCGGACTACGTGTTCGCTCTCGCAGCAAACGCGGTATCCGTGGATGCCTATGTCACGGGACAGGCGTCACAAGTCTACTCTGCCAACTTCACGCTTCGACACCTGGGCCCCGGCACATGGAACTCCTATACGCATGCTACGGGATGGACGACGACGCCGGATCAGAACCAGGGTGGTAACGACTGGCTCGTGCAGGCCACCGATTTCGGCTTCCTCGGTCTCGTACCGCCGTTTCTCCACGGTACGGCTCACTACACGTTCGACGGTCCTTTCGGCATCGTGGCGGTCTCGATCGAACAACCAAACGGCTGGTTTGATTCCAGTTTCACGACCGGTCCATTCGGGAACAACACAGGGCTCATTTTCGGACACATCGTTTTTTCCACAGAAGAATCCAGCTGGGGAGCGGTGAAGGAGCTGTTCCGGTAATCAGCGGGCGAAAGAGTTGTCGTGGAATACATAGCCACCCGGGAGGCAGGAGGCAGGTCCCATGAAATCGATTCTCGCACTCAGTATTGCAACCATACTGCCCTCGACAGCGGTAAGCGCGCAATACAGCATCGAGATGGACGGCGACGGCATTCTCGGCAACGGTCCCGACTACGTGGCGGCAGCTCCTTCGAGTACGGTACCGATTGACGTATACGTAACGGGACAGGCCTCGGCTGTCTATTCCGCGAACTTCACGATACACTGGATCGGTCCGGGCAGTTGGATCCCCTATGCGCACGCAACAGGCTGGACAACTTCTCCGGATCAAGGCACATGGTGGCCGCTCATTCAGGCCACCGACTTCACGTTCACCGGGCTCGTTCCGCCGTTTCTGCACGGAACCGCGCGGTTCACCTACGACGGCCCCGTAAACCTCGTCACGGTCTCGATTATTGCCCCGAACGGATGGTTTGATTCCAGCTACACATCCGGTGTATTCACGAACAACACGGGGATCACTTTCGGCATCGGGATCGATGATCCGCCGACGGCCACCGAGGAGTCGAGCTGGAGCGACATAAAGGAAATGTTTCGCTGAGTGGAACAGGCATAAGAATCGGACAGCTGTTTACCAGACGATCGACTCGATTCGAGGTACTAGCTGCGAGGGAGGAGAGTGGCATTGTGAGATCGTTCCCGGTACCTGTTCTAGCTCACCTTCTGCTGGCTGTGTGCGCAGGCGCGCAAGATCTCAGTATCGAATTGGACGGCGACAACATTCTCGGAAACGGTCCGGACACTTTGATTGTATCTCCGTTCAGCAGTGTCCCCATCGACGTGCACGTAACGGGCTTGTCGGTGATTGTCATTTCCGCGAACTTCACGCTTTCTCACAGCGGCCCGGCCACCTGGAATCCGTATTCGCATGCCACGGGCTGGACGACGCAACCCGACCAGCACTACGGCGGCAACGACTGGCTCATACAGGCGACCGACTTTGCTTTTCAGGGCTTGTACCCACCATTTCTGCACGGTACGGCGCACTATACATTTGACGGTCCCGTGGGCCTCGTCACGGTCTCGATCGTGGAGCCGACAGGGTGGCTCGGTAGCCAATTCATTACGAATTACTTTGTGAACAATATCGGCCTGACGTTCGGCATCGATAGCGAGGATCCGCCGACCGCCACCGAAGAATCCAGCTGGGGCGCTGTGAAGCAGTTGTTTCGGTAAACAGCGGGTGACAGAGTTGCCGTACAACTCCGCAGCCAGGCAGGAGGCAGGCTCCCATGAAATGGTTTCTTGCTCTCAGCACCACAATCATCTTGTTCTCTACCGGTGCAGGCGCTCAGTACAGCATCGAGATGGACGGCGACGGCATTCTCGGGAACGGCCCCGACTTCGTGACTACCGCGCCAGGGGATACCGTGTTCATTGACTTCTATGTAGCGGGACAGGCCTCGGCTGTCTATTCCGCGAACTTCACGATCAAGTGGTCAGGGCCCGCATGGTGGAACGGGTACACGCATGCCACAGACTGGACAACACCCGGGGTTACCGACATGCCCCAGTGGCCGCTCATCCAGGCAACCGACTACACGCTCACGGGATTGATTCCGCCGTTCCTGCACGGCACGGCAAGATACACATACATTGGCCCCGTGAACGATGTCACTGTCTCGATTATCACCCCGAACGGGTGGTTTGACTCCAGCTACACATCCGGCGTATTCACGAACAACACGGGGCTCACTTTCGGCATCGGGATCGAAGATCCGCCGACCTCGACTGAGGAATCGAGCTGGAGTGATGTGAAACAACTGTTCCGCTGATCAATCCACTCCTTACGCACTACGGATCCTGCGCAATAATCGAAACGCGACGTGGGCGTGCTCTTCGGGCTCAGCGTCTACCAGTAGATCGACTGACCTGCATCAATCACTCTTTTCGTGACACCGGACCCAGTGTTCCGTCGCTTTCCTTCTCGAGAGGCCAGGTCGCCATCCCGCGAACGGCCCAAAAAGGAGAGCATTCTCATGAAAAAGCATTCGGACTGGTACGGGTCGCCGTTCCGGCCTGCCACGACAAGCACGCTCGCTATGATGACACTCGCCCTGATCGCACCCCTGTCGCCCTCTGAGGCAGGCACAACGCCGGGGGTGACAGCCGGCTACTTCAAGAACGAAGTGCTGTTTACGGCTACCGCGTTTGCCGGTAACGCAGGAAGTACCGACTGGGTGGGATTCCTGGAGTTCGACCTGACGCCGCTTGCGCCCGGACCTCACGATAGCGTCTCACTGTTTCTTGCGGACAAAGGGGGCACCGGCAACACGGCAACGACCGCTGTTTTTTACTTTTCGGGCGACGGCGTGGAAACGCAGGGCGACCTTACGATTCCGGCGCAATACCTGTTCGACATCACAAGACCGCTTAGCGGCGAAACCACTGAACACGACGTGACAGATGCCGTCAATGATCTCCTTGCGGCGCAGGCCACACACATCGGGTTCCGATTTCACGGTACGCAGTCGAACCGCACGGACGCATTCGGGTTCGAGTATGATAACAACCTGGTCTGGGATGCCACGTCCGTTTCCGTGCCTCTGCCGAGTCGCGAAGTCTCCTCATGGAGCGGGGTGAAGATTCTCTTCCGCTAGAATCTCTTTCCCCTGTCGATTGATTTTCGAATCCGATCTGTCGAATCTGGCACCGGGCCCGCATGCGAACGTAACGCCGCACTTCTACGACGGCGGCGGCACGAACTCGGCGACGACTTCGATCTACTACTACACAGCGGACGGCATCGGCACGCAGTCTTTCAATAGCGCGTGACGCCCGGTACGAGGCCCTCGTAGCGTAAGAGACGCGATCCGGCTGCTGACATGATATGGTAATGGTTGCTCCTCGAGCCAGAAATGGGGCGCCGCTGCCATGCAAGACACACCCGCAACCATCACGCGCCTTCTTCTCGACTGGCGCGCCGGCAGCGAGCAGGCCCTGGACGAACTCGTGCCACTGGTTTATGCGGAGCTCAAGGGGATTGCCGCTCACCTCATGATCAGAGAGAGCGGGAGTCACACCTTGCAATCGACGGCGCTTCTTCACGAAGCGTATGGCCGTCTGGTTTCGTCGGACATCGCCTGGCAGGATCGCACGCATTTCTTCGCGGTGGCGGCGCGCACCATGCGCCGGGTGCTGACCGACCATGCGCGGGCGAAGGGACGGATTCGGCGCGGGGGAGAGTGGAAGCGCGAGCTCCTGCACGAGAACATTCCGGTGCCGTCGCCGCTCGCATCACCGGAGGTGCTGCTTGCCCTCGACGACGCTCTCCAGAAACTGCAGATTCATGACGAAAGGAAAGCGCAGGCGGTGGAACTGCACTACTTCGGTGGCATGAACTGGGACGAGATCGCCGAAGTGCTGCAGGTCTCGCGATCAACCGTAGCCCGCGAGATTCGTTTCGCCAAAGCCTGGCTCCTCGGAGAGCTGCAGAAGTGACCGCCCACGATCCCACCCGCTGGCGCCGCATGCAGGAAATCTTCGAAGCCGCACTGGCGCTTTCAGGGCCCGCGCGCGATTCGTACATCGACAAAGAGTGCGCAGGCGCCGCGGGACTCGCCGAAGAAGTGCGCGCCCTCATTCGTAACAGCGAAAGCGCAGGCTCGTTCCTCGACAACGGGCTTCCGAACGTCGCCGATTCGTTCCCGGCGCTCCAGCTGCTTCAGCCGGGCGAAAGACTCGGCCCCTACCAAGTACTGAAGGAGATCGGCCGGGGTGGAATGGGCGCCGTTTATCTCGCCGTTCGCGCGGACAACGAATACAAACGCAACGTCGCGATCAAGGTGATGCGCGTCGAGTCGAGCGCAGGCGATCCGACCCGGCGATTTCGCGCCGAGCGCCAGATCCTGGCCACGCTTGATCACCCCCATATCGCCGGCTTGATCGACGGCGGCACAACCGCAAGTGGCCTCCCGTATCTCGTCATGGAATTCGTGGAAGGGGAGGCGCTCGATACGTACTGCGCGAAGAACGAACTCACTCTCGTCGACCGGCTCGCGCTCTTCACACTGATCTGCGACGCCGTTTCTCACGCGCATCGCAAGCTGATCATCCATCGGGATCTGAAGCCCGGCAACATTCTCGTTACGAAAGCAGGCACACCGAAGCTTCTCGACTTCGGGATCGCGAAGCTGCTCGACACGGAGATGACGCCGTTCACGCTCGCCGTAACCGGAACGGGCGCGCGCCTTCTGACCCCCGAGTACGCGAGCCCCGAGCAGGTGCGCAACGACCCTGTCACAACGGTCAGCGATGTGTACGCCCTCGGCGTCGTGCTCTACGAACTCGTGGCCGGCCGGAAGCCGTATGAGCTCGCTTCGAAGAGCGCGGCGGATATCGAGCGCACCGTGTGCGAAACGGAACCGGTGGCGCCAAGCATCGCCGCCGCGAACACGTCATTCAAAAAGGGAATCACCGGCGACCTCGACACGATCACCATGACCGCACTCCGCAAGGAACCCGACCGCAGATACTCTTCCGTCGATGCGCTTGCACAAGACGTGCGGAACCATATCCGGGGGCGCCCGATCACGGCGCATCCGGATACGCTCGGTTATCGCATGGGGAAGTTCGTGCGGCGCAATGTCGGCGCCGTAATCGCCGGGACCATCGTCATCACGGCCCTCGCCGCGAGTTCCATCGCCATGACCGCGCTCTATCTGCGAGCCGAGTCCGCGCGCGAGCACGAACAGGTGGCGCGCATGGAAGCGGAGACCCAGCGAGAAACGGCCGAGACCATCAGTCAGTTCCTGCGCGAGATGCTGACACAGGCGAGTCCGCGTGAAACGCAGTCGGCCGACCAGATTCCGATTCGCGACGTGCTCGACCAGGCCGCGGATCGCATCGAAACGGACCTTGCGGAGCACCCCGCTCTTGCCGCGGAACTCTACGTGACGATAGGCGCCGTGTATCGCGACCTCGGGCTCTTCACGGACGCGATCGAGAATCATGCTGCCGCGGCCGATCTCGTGCGTGCGCTGCCATCGCCTGAACCCCGACAGCTTGCCGAGAGCCAGATCGAACTCGGCCTTTCATACTTTCGAAACGGCGAATACGAACCTGCGGAAGAGGCCGCGCGCGCAAGCTATGCAATCGTTTCCGCAATCGATCCGACGCCCCTCTGGTCGCACCGGATCTCGCGCGAACTGAGCCGGATCCTGGCCGATGTCGGCAAGCTTGACGAAGCCGAGGCGCTCGCCACTGAAACCGTTGCCTTGCTGCGCAGCCGCCCCGACGCTTCCCCGGATGATCTCGCCTGGGCGCTCGACGCCCTCGGAACCGCGCTCTTTCGCCTGGAGAAGTTCGAGGAAGCCGAGATTCCATTGCGCGAAGCCCTGGCTCTGTCGCGCGAAGTGCACGGCCCCGCTTCGCCCGGCTACGCCCACATGCTGAACACGCATGCCATCATTCTGACGCGTACCGATCAGCACAAACAGGCGGCCGCCGAACTCGAGGAAGCGCTCACGATCCTCCAGTCCATCTATGAGGAAGGACACATGGAGCGCCTGACCGCCGAGTCGAATCTCGCCGACGCCCTTCTTCACGACACGCAGTATGCGAAGGCCGAAAAGTACTATCAGAACGTGCTCGCGACCCTCGCCCGGCAGTACGGGGCCGACCATCCCGCCGTCGCCACGATCGCCAACAACCTGGGCCGCTGCTACGAGCATCAGGAGCGTTACGACGATGCGATCCCGCAGTATGAGCGGGCGCTCGGCATGTACCGCAGCATCCTGGGGGAGGAGCATGCCTACGTCGCTCTCGTCGAGCTGAACCTGGCGCGCGTTCTGCGAGGGGCCGGCGATCGGGCCGGCGCACTGCAGCACGCCGGAACCGGCCTCGCAATCCGACGCGAGCTTTACGACGAGGACTCACCGCAGGTCGCGGAGGCGGTGGCGCTCCTGGACGAGTTGCAGGTGGATTGAGCGATTCGGCGGTGCCTTCCGCCCGTCGCATGCAGACGGGGGCGAGGCCGTTCTGCTGCTTGACCGAGCAGACTGTCCGTGTATCATGAGGCTACCCCAGCTGACCACAATGGCTCTCCAGGCCGCAATGCACAGTGTGCAAAAGAAACTTCAGCGACTTCGGAGGAGCACAATGCGTACGTTGATCCCGCTCGTTCTTATCAATCTATTCGCGTGTCAGAGCGCCTTTTCGCAGGAAATGATTCAGGGGAATATCGACCAGGGCGAGATTGTTCCACTGGATACGACATTCTGGGATATCAGCGCCCAGGCCCATGTCTTCGAGCGCTATGAGGGGAAGGACGCGATCTACATTCAGGAGGGCTTCGCAACACTGAAAGAAACGAAGTTCCTGAACGGTACGATCGAGTTTGATGTTTACCTGACCGAGCGCCAGGCGTTTCCCGGTGTTCGTTTTCGTGCCGATGACGGCGGCAACATGGAATCGTTCTATCTGAGGCCGCACCTGTCGGGCAAGCCGGACGGGAATCAGGCTGTCCCGGTCATCAACGGAATCTCCGCGTGGCAACTCTATTTCGGCCCCGCGTACTCTTTCGCGTACGAGTATCAATTCGACGGCTGGACTCACGTAAAACTCGTGATCCACGACAGACGTGCCCAGGTCTATCTCGACTACTCGGAAACACCACACTTGTCGTGGAATCTGAAGCATGCGCCGCGCGAAGGACTCGTAGCCATAGGCGGCAGCTTTGCTCCCATGCACTATGCCGATTTCAGGATCGACACGAATTCCATGGAGATCATCGACTTCCATGTGGTCGAAACTGAACCTGTGGAAGGCGCCATTTCCGAATGGGAGATTTCCAGCAAGTTCGAAGAAGCGCTCCTGTCCAATCCCGAGAAGATAGAGGGCCTGATCGACACGGTTCATTGGAAAGGCAAAATCCGGATCGAAGAGAACAGTGCCGCCAATGTCTCCTGGGTTGCCACACGTTACGGAACACCGGGCAACACCGTGTTCGCGCGCCTCCGAGTCGAGTCGGATCGAGACCAGCTGAAACTGTTCGAGTTCGGTTACAGCGATCGGGTCGTGGCGATCGTGAATGGCAGGGCCATTTACAAGGGGAACAACAAATGGCGAACCCGTGATTATCGTTATCTCGGGACCATCGGCCTCTTCGACGCCATCTACGTTCCCCTCGTGAAGGGGGAGAACACGATTCTGCTGGCGGTCTCTGAAGACTTCGGCGGCTGGGGCGTCATGGGAAGATTTGAGAACCAGGACGGGCTGCAGCTCAGGTAGCGCCCCGGACGAGCAGGAAGCGGAGCAGACGTTGTCTTTGAAGAAGACTTTCGCGTAAACTCCTGGCACGTCGGATACAGAGACGAGTCCAACCTCGTAAGTCGTTGATGCGGGAATAGCTCAGTTGGTAGAGCATCAGCTTCCCAACGGAAAATAGGCACTTTTGCCCCGACCACTTAAGGTGTGTCACTGCAATGCAATAGAATTTACCCCAGGGGTTTACTCTCCTGGGGTAAATCATTTTCTAGGAATGAATATGAAAGGAAATGAGGGGTTTGACACCCGATCTTGTAGCAGTTTCTGTAGCAGTTTTTCGATGCACTAAACAGGCTGATGCTCTTCATGAGTTAAGTGATGTGTTTTCAATACCGGGAATTAGGGCATCAGCAAAGTCGGCTACACGGTGTCCGTCCTGGCCGCTCCCAGACTGGGTGGAAGTGGGCAGTTGCTCAGGAATCTGCTACATAATCGAAAACAGGAGAAATCTCCTCTCAGAGCGATTCTAAGACCTTCACTTTTCCAGGGTAACTCAACCTACAGAGAATCAGAGATCTCCTCTCCTGGAGGCTCTCCGCAAGCCTGAGAAGCACCACTTGTGGCATAATGGAATTCAACTCGATCAACCACAACCTGGAGGTACAACGTGAGACGCTTCCCCTATTCAGCAGTGGTGTTGGCACTCGCAGTTTCTATCGCTTCCCCAGTATCAGCTGGGGATGATCCGATGTTCCAGTTCACATTCTTGGCTGGAACACTTCCTGACACACTCTACGCTGCTGACAGCCCATTCATGGCACTTTCCACCATCAACTCTGGAGACACTCTGGTGATCGAAGCGGGTGTAGAGATCCAGTTCACTACGGGAACAAGTTTGATCGTGAACTCAGGAACGGAACTCTTCAGTAGCGAAGGAACTTCGTCGAACCTAGTTGAACTCAAAGATGCCGGGCAGGGCCAATGGGGAGGCGTTCTCCTGAGAGGATCGTCGGGTGCAGCCCCATTCAAGATTAGGGAAATAGAATATACAACGGCTACAGGGGCTTCATCCGGTATCACCATAGAGTCGCAGCAGAATATGGTGAACACTACGTATGCGTTACGAAACTTCGAATCTTTCGGAAACACGCATGGTCTGACTCTGAGCACATCAGGCTCAGCGGTTGGATCACACATTGCGGTGGAATTCACAGATTGTACGTTTTCTAACAATACTGATCACGGCGTGAAAGCTGATTTCGGCGGGAACTACCTCAGTACACGCTATGACAACTGCTACTTCGAGAACAACGGCGACTGCGGTCTCTTCATGAATTCAACCTGCACAACATGGGAGGTGTCTAACTCCGTCGTATCTGGGAATGATATCGGATTTAGGGTTCTGGCTGCTGATTCGGTGGTGGTAGTCAACTGGAACGTAATACAAAACAATGTCACCTATGACGTAGAAACAACCACCAACGTATCGACTTTCACGAGTCATAATTTCAATTTCAACTCATGGAGTTCTGGAACGACAGCAGAGATGCTCAGTCTGGGAACCTTTGCGGACATCACCAGCATCTACGACTGGTGGGAGAACTCAAGCTACAGCGTCATTGACTACTCAGGCTACTCAGGTGGTCCCACAGGTGTAGCTGAAGGTCGATTTGAGGAGAGCACCTGGACCGACGTTAAGGAAATGTTCAGATAACAGAGGAGACCAACAATGAAACGCTTCTTCTACGCATCCATGGGAATTCTGGCACTGGCAATCAGCTTCCATCTGGGAGCAAGCACGGTGAAGGCTTCTGGCTCCACGCAAACAGTGGCGGCCTTTGGTTTGTACGTGTACGACCAGTCCAGTCATGTGGCGGTCACACCAGACGGAGATCTGTATACTTCTAATGGTGCCGGTGAGTATCCTTATGTCTTCCAGGGCAACATCTTTGGTGGCACTACCAAGACCGAAGATGCCAGCTGGGGTGAAGTCAAAGAAATGTTCAGATAAGGTCAGAGAACGAGAGGGGAGAGTTCAATGAATGAAGATGTATCCCGATCAATTGAGAGAATGAACACTCTTACGAGTAGCTTGCAGAGCACAAGGAGCACAGGCGACGAGATATTTAGAAATCTCGTAGAGCCGAACCTTGCGAGTGAGCAGTATGAGAAGATTGCCAGGATGGTCAAACAATTTGAGATGGATCTTGACGATGAGCACGAAGTAGGCATGAGGCTTGTTACGTTTGGAGAAGCAATCAAGATTCATGTAGACGATCTTGGATTTTCGAATCCCTGCCTGATGAGATACTACGGATTCTTGGAGGATGGATCGAAAGTGCAGCTGATCCAGCACGTCTCTCAGATCTCATTCCTTCTGGTGGCACTCCAGAAGACAGGAGAAAAGCCCAGAAGAATCGGATACAAGCTGAAGAAGGACTTGGAGGAAGAATAGTTCAGACTGATAGATGAATTCGTTTCTTCGGTGCCCACTGTCTGTCTTTTCAGGGAGTGGGCATCCACGTGGAGTGACTTCAAGACAATGTTTAAGTTTCATCTAGCCTCTGAGAAGCCACTGGTTACAACTTTCATTAGGAGGACTTCAGATGGTAGATCCAGGTACAGCCATAACACTGATTGGTGCGGCAGCAAGCACCGTGAAGAAGCTGATCGGTCTGACCAAGGACATCAAGAACATAGAGGTCAACAGTCTTGTTGTTGATCTTCAGGGGAATCTTGTTGATCTCAAGTCAGAGATTGTTGATCTGAAGGAGGAGATACTTTCACTCAGGGAGAAGAATGTTCTTCTGGAGCAGCAAGCCAAGCAGCGCGATGAGACAGAACTTGTTGAACAAGAGGGAGCCTACTGGACAAAGGACATGAAGAAAGGACCTTACTGTACAGCGTGTTTTGATTCCAACGGAGAGAGAAACAGGCTCACTGAATTGAAGGGTTTACTCAAGAGAGAGATTGCAGACTACGAGTGCAAGAAGTGTACGGGAAGATTCCACAAGAAGAGCAGGTAGCTAGACCAGCCATCTTCTTCGATAAGAGGTTTCTTGCTCCCCAGATAGAGGATGGTACTGAGAAGTGTTACAATAAGAGTGATTAGGGATCTCTCTCAGATTCCCTATGGCCTGTTTATCCTGTTGATCTCCCAAGGTCACCCTACTTTTCTGGGGTGACTCAAGAATTACCAACCAGTATCAATATCCCATCAGTAAGAGCGGGCATCTCTATGCCCTGTCCTAAAGCATTACCTCAAGTGACTACCGAATCGAATTCACCAGGAAGCGGCAGATGAGAGATCCAGAAGAATTAGACGTAGATGAAGTAGAGGAAGAAAGACAGGACACTCCTGCAAGGCAAGAGATTGCCATTGCCATGATTCATGAAGTTGAGATCAAGGGACACACTGTTAAGTCCCTTGCTGACTCTCTTGGAATACCAGCAGATAGGCTCTACCAGATGAGAAAGAGAGCTTGGTATCAGCTTCTGATGGAAGAGGAGAAGAAGCAAGTTGCTAAGGACCAGTTCAGCACTATGAAGGGCTGGATCATTAAGACAGAGGCAGCAGACAACCATGCCCTGAATGCAATGGTAGGTATCCTGAATGATGAGGGAGCCAAACCACAGGATAAGACCAAGGCAGCAGAACTGGTCTTCAAGGTCAGTGGCAAGCTCGTAGATAGGAAGCTATCTGAACCGCCCCGACTTTACCGGAGGCTCTATTTCTTGAGAGAATGGAGCTTATGGAACATCCCAAGCGATACTCACCGGAAGTCAGAGAGCGAGCGGTGCGGATGGTTTTCGACCACCAGGGAGACTGCGACTCCCGGTGGGCGACGATCCGCTCGATCGCCGAGAAGATCGGATGCTCGCCGGAGTCTCTTCGGAAGTGGGTTCGTCAGGCCGAGCGGGACGATGGAGTTCGCCCCGGCACGACGACAGACGAGCAGAAGCGTCTGAA
>JAJCZU010000003.1 GCA_029262235.1 Candidatus Eiseniibacteriota bacterium
GATCGATTCGGCCGCCTCCGGAGATGTCGTCGAACTTGCGGACGGGCAGTATGAGGGCATGGGAAATGGAAACCTCGATTTTCAGGGAAAGAGCATCATACTTCGCTCGGAAAGCGGCGTAACCGAGGACTGCGTTCTCTATGGCTACTCGAGTCCCTATTTCCGCGCATTTGATTTCCATTCCGGGGAACCTCCGGAGGCAGTTGTCGAGGGAATCAAGATCCGGGGGTTCGGTGGTTCAGGCATCAATAATGGTGCCGGGATCCTGTGCAGGAACGGGTCCTCCCCGACGATCCGCAATTGCTGGTTCGGCTCGAACGACGTGTGGTCCGGGAGTGGCGGAGGAATGGCGATTATCGAAGGCTCGGCACCGAGAATCATCGATTGCGTCTTCTACCGGAACTATGCCTCCCGATTTGGTGGCGGCGCCTACTGTTCAGGGGCTTCTCCGCGTTTCGAGAATTGCCTGTTCGATGACAATTTCTGCTTTGACGGTGGGGGGCACGACCCTTCCGACTACGATGGCCGTGGGGGTGGTCTTTACGCCGGCACATCCGCGTTCACGCTAGTGAGTTGCGAATTCATCGGCAATAACGCTGTCTATGGGGCGGGATTGGCCATCGGGCCTGGCTGTACCCCTGACTTGACCGATGTAGCGTTCAGGGACAACAGCGGGAATCCCGCCTATGGTGCCGGACTCTGGACAATGAACCTGACCCACGAGTTTCGCGGGCTTCTGTTTCATGGAAACAATGCGAGCCGGGGGGGAGCTGTCGCTGCGTACCGTTCCACTCTTATCTTTAGCGAGTGTACGTTTTCTGGTAACCGGGCATATAATTCCGGATCACTTCTGTACTCGGAATCTACGAACATCAATCGAACAACCTTCTCGAAGTGCCTGATTGTCACACACAGCGATAGGAACGAGACAGTCGACTGTGGCAGTGGAACGAGTGTGGATGTCGCCTGTACGAATATCTGGAGAAGCACGGGAACCAATGGGTGGGACGGTTGC
This sequence comes from Candidatus Eiseniibacteriota bacterium, assembly GCA_029262235.1. Lineage (GTDB taxonomy): Bacteria > Orphanbacterota > Orphanbacteria > Orphanbacterales > Orphanbacteraceae > JABDJQ01. Next base: position 1,016 of record JAJCZU010000003.1, read on the forward strand.
CTGGTGGGTCTGGAGGGAGTGGACGGAAACTTCTCGGCTGACCCTGAATTCTGTGATCGGAGTACGTGGGACTACAGGCTCAAGCGGAACTCCCCGTGCCTGGCTGGCGCGCATCCGGACGGCGCCGACTGCGGGACGATCGGCGCGTTTGGCCAGGCCGGTTTCGCCGATTGTCGAATCGTGGACATGGCCAAGACTGTGGAGACTGCGGAGACTGCGGAGAGTGCGGGGTCGGCCCTTCCTCTGACTGGATCGCTCCAGGTGTCTCCGACCCCGGCCAGAGGGGAAGTCATGCTCTCGTACTCTGGGAAGAACAGTGATCTGGCTGTGGAGGTCTACGACATTGCCGGTCGCCTGGTCCGGTCATGGCAGCCGGCGGGGTTCCAGGGATCGGTTGTCTGGGATCGAACCAACCGCAATGGGGAACTCGTGGCGGCTGGAGTCTATTTCGCGCGGCTCATAGACGGTGACGAAGTGATGACTGTGAGAGTGACTCTGGTCCGGTGAGTCCCGGGTGTGGACGCGTTCCTACGATTCGAGAGGAATGTCTTCTTTGGAGCGCTCGTGGAAGAGAGCGTCCTGGGCGGCGGCGACCGCGTCGCGCAGCAGATCGCCGAGCGCGAGGAACGTATCCTCGCTGTCAGCCTCGTAGAACAGGCTCACGGTGCGTGTTTCGGGCTCGTGGCGCACCACGCCCCATCCGCCGGGTGCGGATACGCGGATCATGCGGTCGTGATCTTCGAGAATGCCTTCGATAAACGGTTCATCTTTTTTCGCCTCACGCAGAATGTCGCCGAGCGTGTTCAGGATCGAGCGCTCGTCGCGGAGTACCACGCGCTTCAGGGGCGACTGGAAGCGCTCTTCGTGCGGGATCAGGTCCCGCAGCGTGGCGCCGGCCTTCTCAGTCCGCACGCGGGCCAGATACTCCACGAGGCGCAGCGAGGCGTACGTGGCGTCGTCGAAGCCCAGAAACCGGTCGGCGAAGTGATAGTGCCCCTCGTAGCTCCCCGCCAGCTTCACGTTACCCATATGCACGAGATCCATGCGGGCCGTGTGGCCTGACGAAACCGTCAGCAGGCGCCCGTTCCAAGACCGTACGCATGCGTCGAGCAGGTCCGTCCGGCGCAGGTCGCTCGCAACGCGCGCGCCGCGACATCGATCGCCGATCGACTGCGAAAAGAGCAGGAAGAGCAGATCCGGCCGTACGAGTTCGCCCGTATGATCGAGAACGCGCAGGCGGTCGCCGTCGCCGTCGATCAGAATCCCCATGTCGGCGTTGGCCGCGCGCACCGTGGCGCCCACTTCCCGCGCCCACGAGGCGTCATTCGTGTCGAAACGCGCGGTTTCGGAGCGCGCGCCCGTATTGCAGCTGTATTTCACGATGCGACAGCCGAGCCGCTGCAGCAGCTGCGGGCACGTCAGCGAAGACGCGCCGTTTCCGGTCGAAACCACGACATGAACGGGCTTCTTTTCGATGGTCTTGCGGATCGGTTCGAACTCACGCTCGAGCGCGCGGATATAGTCGGGGATGAAGTGCAGGCCCGTGACCTGGCCCATCATCGGAAGAATCGGCGTGTTCGGGAGCGCGCGGCTTTGCGAGACCACGTATTCCGTGACGCTCGCGTCGAGCGGCTGGCGGCCCATATAGAGGCGGGCGCCGTTCCATCCGGTAGGCCTGTGTGACCCTGTAATGACGATGCCGCCCTCGAGCTTCAGGCTCCGAATGGCGTAATAGAGTACGGGGGCGGGCACGAGCCCGAGGTCGAGCACGTGGATCCCTTCGGCCGAAAGGCCGCGGATCAGGCCGTTTGCGAGCGCCGGGGATGTGGAGCGGGCGTCGTGCGCCACGGCGATGCGGGCGCGTTCGCGCTTCGTCGCGTAGCGTTCCTTGACCAGCTGGCCGAATGCCCGTGCGAGGCGCGTAGTACAATCCGGCTGGAACGACAGTTCCGTAAGACCGCGAACTTCGTTATCCTCGACTACGAGTTTGTAAGGCTCACGCATTCCCGTTTCTCCGTTTGCGAGCGAGTTCTCGGCTCGTACACGAAGATTCGGACCGGAAAGGGAGATCCTTGAACGATTGTATGAAATCGGCTCTGTTATGCCTCGGGGCGGTCCTTTTGACGATCGGATGCGCGGCTCGCGACCAGGGGCCCGAGAAACCGAACGTGGTTCTGCTCGTGATCGACACGCTTCGGCACGATCGCCTGTCGAGTTACGGCTACCCCCACGAAACCTCGCCGTTCCTCGATGAACTCGCCGACGCCGGCGCGCGTTTTACGAGCGCGTTCAGTCCGTCTTCGTGGACCTCGCCCTCGACCGCGGCTCTCATGACGAGCACCTACCCGTTTCAGAACGGCGTCGTGCTGAACCTTCACTCGATTCAGCTCATGCAGACGAAGTCGATCGAGATCGACATCAATCGCATTCCGGACGAGGCCGAGACACTGGCCGAGATGATGCAGCGCGCGGGCTACCGTACCTACGGGCTCGCGGACAACATCAACGTGAGCGAAGCGATGGGGTTCGAAGCCGGGTTCGATTTCTTCCGCACCGAGGAATACATCGGCGCCGAGGAGATCGCGGCCATTGCGCGCGGCCTGGGCGACGAACTGCGCGGGCTCGAGGATCCGTACTTTCTCTATCTGCACTTTATGGATCCGCACGTTCCCTATCATAGAAAGCAACCGTGGTTCGATCAGTTCGTCGGCGAGCGCGATGACGTGACGCCCGAAGACGCCGCGAAGGAACTGCTCGTCGACCCGAGCCGCCCGAACCCCGTTCTCGAAGTCGCGTACGACAGCGAGATTCGTTTTCTCGACGAGACACTGCGCACGCTGTTTACGGACCTGGGGCTTGATGAAAACACGCTTCTTGTCGTGGTCGGCGATCACGGCGAAGAGTTCTGGGAGCATGGAAAGGTGGGGCACGGGCAGTCGCTTTACGACGAGCTGATTCGCGTCCCGCTGTTCGTGTACGGACCCGGCTGCGGTGTGCCCGGCGGGCGCGTGATCGACGGCGACGCGTCGCTGCTCGACGTGATTCCGACGATCGCCGAGCGCGTTGGCGTCGAGCCGCCGCCTAAGGCGCAGGGGCGTTCGTTCTGGAACGCGATGCGGACAGGAAAGAAGCTCGAAGAGCGCACGCTTTACGCGCATCTCGTACGCAAGAGTGCCGAGCATATCGGCGCGTTCGACTTGACGCTGTTCGGAGTGCTGACGCCCGAATACAAATTTCTGCATTCGAGCCGCGGCGAAAAGAAGCTATTCGATCGCGCGGCCGACCCCGGCGAGAAGCAGAATCTTTCGTTTGCGAAGAAAGATGTGACCGCGGAATTCACGAAGACCGTGAAAGCGATCGAGGCGGCGGGAACGCTGTTCGACGCAGAGTCGGCGCCGGTCACGCTGGATTCGGCACAAATAGAACATTTGAAGGCGTTAGGATATATCGATTAGTGGGAGCACGGGGGCCTGCAATGCAGAGGGGCTCCCCTCGACCGCGAGTCCTGGCCAAATGGCCAAGTACGGAGGCCTCGCGGATCCGGGGAGCCCCTCTGCCTTGCAGGCCGCGCGCTCACACTATTCTTGGTGGTGGTTAGGAGGGGGAGGCGGAAGGAAGGGGGAAGGGATAGGAGCAGGAGTGAGAGGAGGGACAGCTATCGGATCAGGACGAGTTTCTGGGACGTGCGGGATTCGGCGAAAGTCAGAGTGGCAAAGTAGACACCGCTGGGAGCGGGAATGCCGGTATTCATTTGGCCATCCCATATGACTGAGCCTCGGCCGGCTGGCATGAGTTTGTGGAGGAGTGTGCGAATGGTTTGCCCCACGGCATTGTGAATCTCGATGTGAACGAGTCCCACCTCCTTGATTCTGAAACGAATCGTAGTGCTCGGATTGAATGGCGAGGGTGCCGGCGGTGATAGAATGGCCAGAGTCGGATTGACCGGTGATGTGATTCTCACATTCGTTGCTGTCTGACATCCCACTTCACCGTAGCCGAAAGCGCCGATCTGACCCGGCCATTGGTTATCGCACAGCGTGTCAGCCGCAAGTGGCGACAGGGAGTCGATCGCGAAGTTGCCGTCTGTGAATGGGGCCAGTTCGGCCGGAGGAGCGTCGCAGAACATGGGATCGGATTTGTTACAGAATATGTAGAGTCCGTTGATCCCGTCGACTTCGCTACTGTCGATGCGACTGCAAACCCCGTGTACCCGAGAACTCCCCCACTGCTCGCCATCGTTTCCGTAGTCAGCGGCCTTGTTTTCCGCAAGAATTACCGTGTAGGCCTCGAAATCAAGAGATGAGCTCACAAGAATCCCACCTCCTGTCCGCTCAGCGTAGTTCGACGCGATCGTGCACCAGCAAAGAAGGAGGCGTCCGTCCTGAAACGAAGATTGCGCAATGCCGCCACCGGTGCCGCTCCCGGTCGACTTCACAGCGCGATTGCCGCTGATTAGTGTCGAGCAGATCTCGGCCTCGACTTCGACACCCGTGCAGGCGATACCGCCACCTTCACCCGCGATGTTCCCGCTGATCCGGCACGCGTAAATCTTCGTGCCGTTTGAGTCGTCGATCAGGATACCCCCGCCGAGCCCGATGGCTGTGTTCGATTCGATCCGGCACTCCCGGATTGTGGCAGTGGACTGATCGAGCAGAATGCCGCCGCCGCGGTCGGCGCTTCCGTTCCGAATCGTGAATCCGCGGATCAACGTCCCGTTTACACTTTCGCCGTTTTCGAGCGTGATGCCGCGGGACTGAGAGTCGCAATCGATCACGGTGACTGCTGCGCCTCCGGTGGAAAGGAGAACCAGGTTCTTGCCGCCGAAGTTGAGATCGCGATTATTCGGACCGGAATAGGTTCCTGGAAAAACGAGGATTGTGTCACCGGCGGAGGCGGAATCGATTGCCGTTTGAATGTCGGAATAGGTCGTAGGTACTTCCAAGAGTGCCGCACTTGAACCGGTTGCGGCGAAAAGAAGCAGAATGGACAAGTAGCGCTTCATGGTCGAAGCTAATTGTAGCATAGACCTCACGGCGACTGTGATTTTCTGGACAGTCGTGATCAGCCGAATTCCTCTTCCATCGCTTTGAGTCCCTGTTCGACGCTTGCGTCGCCGCCGTCGCGCGCGAAGATCGCGCGGTGGGAGCCCCAGTCTGGCGTGTAGCGGAACGGCGGCGCGGTGCGGAAGAAGCCGATCGTCGGTGTGCCGACTGCGATCGCGACGTGCCGGATGCCGGTGTCGTTCCCGACGTAGAGACGGGCGGCGCGGGCGATTTCGATAGGGGAGCGGGTGTGATGTGAATCGTTGGCAGCAGAATCGGGGGCTGTCGGGTCCGAAGCAGCGCGATCCGCAGGCAACCTGCCCGTTGATGCGATGATCGATGCGCCGGTTGCGGCAGCGATGCGCGCGCAGCGTTCGCGCTCCCAGTCAGCAGTTCCCGGCCAGATCGCGTGATCGTGTTTCGGAAACCGTGCGCGTGCTTCACGAATCAGATTGATGAATGAATCTTCTGGCCAGCTTTTGGCTTGTGTCGACGCTCCTGTGAAGTAGAGAACGGGGCCGGTTGGTGCGTCGCCGTCGCGGCGGGATCGGTTCACGTCGGGAGTCTCGGCCGCGGTAGAGCGCTGGTTTCCGCCCCAGCCGAAGTCGGGCGGCCACTTCGCCTCGTGCCCGAACAGATGCAGAAAATCCAGAAACACTTCGGCTTCGAACTTGTACTCGGTGCGCGGAATGGCGAGGTCGTAGAGCACGCGGTGCCACGACCGATGCTGGAATCCGAGCTTCAGTTTCGCGCGCGTGAAGCGTGTGATCCAGAACGAGCACGTTGTGGCGGTCAGGTCGAAGAGAAGATCGTGGGGCCCGAGCGTGCGGAACGGACCGGCGATCCCCTTCAGTACGGCGCCGTTCGTGTTCATGCCGGGGGAGACGTGGGTGCCGATATCGAGATCGTCGTAAACCCAGGGCCATTCGCGGCCGTGCTCGACGGCGAGAGTGACGTTCGCATGGGGAAACAGCCGCCGCAGCTCGATCAGGAACGGGCGGGTGAGCACGAGGTCGCCGAGGGCGGCGTGCTTGATGACGGCGATGGAACGAACGCTTTCGGGCGCGAGCGCGGGCACGATTTGCTTCGCGCGCGGCGAGATCCGGAGCTTCTTGTCGTACCAGAGTTTCAAAGCGATCGAAGGGAGAAGCCGCCGTCGGCGTTCACGATTTCGCCGACGAGCCAGTCTGCCGCAGGTTCGGTGAGCATGCCGACGACGCGGGCGACTTCTTCGGCGGTCTGGATCGTGCCGCCGGGCGTTTTTTCGCGGGCGGCGCGGGCGACTTCGTCACGGTTCGGGAAGAGATCGAGGGAGCGCGTTTCGACGACGCCGGCGGAGACGGCGTTCACGTTGATCCCGCGCGGCTTGAGCTCGACGGCGAGATAGCGAACGAGTGCTTCGAGCGCGGCTTTGCTGGCGCCGATGGCAGCATATTCGGGCAGCACGAAGCGGGCGCCGAAGCTCGTAATGGCGATGATGCGGGCGTGAGGGCGGCCGCCCATGAGCGGCGCGGCGCGCTGGGCGCTCAGCAGAAACGACTTCGCGTTGGTTTCCATGGCGCGGTCCCAGTCATCGCCGGTGAGCTCGAGGGCGGGCTTCATGACGCCCATGGCGGCGTTGGCGACGAACACGTCGAGGGCGCCCCATTCGCGCTTTGTCCACGCAAAGAGTTTGTCGAGGTGCTCTTCGCGCCCTACATGCGCGCGTATCGAGAGGGCCCGCACGCCGCGTTCTTCGATCGCGGCCTTGGTTTCTGCGGCCGCCGTGCGATTCGACAGAAAGCAGAACGCGACGTTGTAGCCGCGGTCGGCGAGTTCGAGGGCGATGGCGCGCCCGATTCCGCGGGAGCCGCCGGTCACGAGAGCGAAGCGATCTTGCGCCAAAACGTGTACTCTCCTTACATTGGTGTGCAGGGGCGCATTCGGGCGCCCCGCCAGAGTGCAATCAGACGAACGGATTCTCGATGAACGAAACGTCAGACAGCAAGAATACAACAGAGAAGCGGGTGCGGATCACCTATCTGCCGTCGGGGATCGTGGTCGAGGCGCGGGAGGGGACGGACCTTCTGACGGCGGCGCGCGAGAACGGGGTCCCGATCGCGACGCAATGCCTGGGCGAGGCGCGGTGCGCATCGTGCATGGTGGAGGTGATCGAGGGTGAGGAGAACCTGAACAAGATCAAGCCGGACGAGCGCCATTCGATTACGCGGAAGTCCTATCGGCTCGCTTGCCGCGCACGCGCGTACGGCGCTGTTACCGTACGCTGCGTGCACGACCCGAGCGTCGCGAAGAAAGATCCGGGCCTAGGGGAAGATTCCCATTTCGAGGTAGGAGGTACCGACTTTTTCGATCGCTGATATGTAAGCCGCGGTACGCAGGCTGTTCAGACCCTTCTTCTTGTTTCTGATCTCACGAATTTCCCTGTACGCATCGACCATCGTCTGCTCGAGCCCGGAATGCACGAGCGCGGTTTCGTCGACACCGGCGACAAGGCGTTCCTTCAGTCCGCGCGGGTATCTCTTGTCGACGAGATCTTCGGTCGCGTCGAGCAGGCTCAGGCGCTTCCGTTCATTGATGCGTTTTTCGAGCCGGCCGAACCGCATGTGCGAAAGGTTCTTGCTCCATTCGAAGTACGAAACCGTAACACCGCCCGCGTTCATGAAGATGTCGGGCAGAATCAGAACGCCCTTTTTCAGAAGATGCGCTTCAGCGGTCGGCGTGGTCGGCCCGTTCGCCGCTTCGGCCAGAATCTTCGTCTTGATGTTTTTCATGTTCGTCATGTTGATCTGATTCTCGAGCGCGGACGGGATCAGGATGTCGCATTCGACTTCCAGACAGTCGGTCCCCTTCTTGGTTGTCTTCGTGCCCGGAAAGCCCGTGATCGAGCCGGTGCGCTTCCGGTACTTGACGAGCTCGCTGATGTCGATCCCCTTGGGATTGTGGATCGCGCCGTCCCACTCGCCGATCGAGACGATCAGTGCGCCGTCCTCTTCCTGCAGCGTGCGCGCGGCGTGGTACCCCACGTTCCCGAGACCCTGCACGGAGACCGTCTTGCCTGCGAGGGTCGTGTCGAGCCCGAGCTTCGCCATGTCGCGCTTGTGCGCGAAGACCTCACGCAGCGCGTAGACGACGCCGAGCCCGGTCGCCTCGCGACGGCCCCGGATCCCGCCCTGCGTCAGCGGCTTTCCGGTCACGCAGGCGAGGTTGTCGAGCCCGCCGGGATTGAACGTGTCGTATGTGTCGGCGATCCACGCCATCTCCCGTTCGCCGGTTCCGTAGTCGGGTGCCGGTACGTTGACGCCGGGTCCGATAAACCCTTTGCGTACGAGCTCCATCGTGTAGCGGCGCGTGATGCGCTCGAGTTCATCCTTCTTGTAATCGCGCGGCCGAATCTTGACGCCGCCCTTCGAGCCGCCGAACGGCACGTTCACGATCGCGCACTTGTACGTCATGAGGCCCGCGAGCGCCATCACTTCGTCCTGCGTCACCATCGAGCTGTACCGGATGCCGCCCTTGAGCGGTTTCTTGTGATGCGAATGCTCGGCGCGCCATCCTTCGATGAGCTGGTATTCTTTGCCGATTCTGGCCGGGAACTGCACGTAATACACGTTGTTGCATGCCCGGATCTGCTTCAGCAGACCATCGGGCAGATTGACGTGGTTCGCGGCCGTGTCGAATTGCTGGTAGACGATATGATTGAGGTTGAGATCTTCTGTAACGGTACGCCGGGCCACTGAACTCCTCCTGTGGACGATCGATCCGTGCAAGATGTCGCAAGTCCCCGAAGCATGCTGGCCAACCCGGGGCCGAATGGACGCATCATACCCTGAAAAGAGGCGGAAGGGGACGGGGAAAAAGGAAGGAAAGGGAGTGCGCCCGCCGGTGACCGGCTCGTCGGCGAAATCGTGAACGGCGGGGCGTCTCAGGCGGGCGGCGTCATTCCCGCTTTCGCGAGCAGCTCGCGGGCGGCCTGTGTCGGCGTGATCGATCGCGCGGTCACGGCGCTCTCGGCCGCCTCGAGCGCGGCCTTCATGTCGGGGCGCGCCCGGAAGGAATCGCGAAGGCCCTCGTCGATCATGTCCCAGAGCCACCGCTTCGCCTGGGCGGAGCGCCGCTTCTCGAACGTTCCGGTTTCGCTCTCCGTGTCTTTGTGCAGAACGATTTTTTCCCAGAGGGAGGCCAGACCGTCGGAGGTGAGTGCGCTGACCGAGAGGACGGGCGGATCCCAGGTCTCGCTTCGCGGCCGCAGATAGCGGAGAGCGGCGCGATAGTCGCGCTCGGCGGCGCGGGAACGGGCGAGGTTGTCGCCGTCGGCTTTGTTCACCGCCAGAACGTCCGCGAGTTCGATGATGCCGCGCTTGATCCCCTGGAGTTCGTCGCCTGCGCCGGGGAGGAGCAGCACGACGAACGTGTCGACCATCTCCGCCACCATCGTTTCGCTCTGGCCGACGCCCACGGTTTCGACGAGCACGATGTCGAAGCCGGCGGCTTCGCAGAGCAGAATCGACTCGCGCGTTCTGCGCCCGACGCCGCCGAGCGTGAGCGCGCTCGGGGAGGGGCGGATAAACGCTTCTTCGCGCACGGCAAGTTCTCCCATGCGGCTCTTGTCGCCGAGAATGCTCCCGCCCGAGAGCGAGGACGTGGGGTCGACGGCCAGCACCGCGACCTTGTGTCCTGACTCGATCAGCTGCAGGCCGAGCGTGTTGATCAGCGTGCTCTTGCCGACGCCCGGGATGCCGGTGATGCCGACGCGATGGGATTGACCGGTGTTCGGAAGGAGAGTGGCGAGCAGTTCCTGGGCCGCGGCGATATCGGAGGGGCGTGTACTTTCGACAAGCGTGATGGCGCGTGCGAGCGCGGTGCGGTCGCCGTTCAGAATTGCGGCGGCCGTCACGACGGGGGGCTTTCGCTGCCTGCGTCGCTTTCGCTGCCTGCGTCGCTTTCGAGCAGGTCGAGCAGGGCGAGGGCGGCCTCGGCGATCACGGTTCCGGGGCCGAAGATCGCCACGGCGCCCGCCTTTTCGAGCGCCTCGTAATCCTGGGGCGGCACCACGCCTCCCACGATCACTTTGATGTCGCCGCGCCCTTCGGCTTCGAGCGCCTTGCGGAGCGCGGGGACGAGCGTAAGATGTCCGGCCGCGAGCGAGCTGACGCCGACGAGATGCACGTCGTTCTCGACCGCCTGCCGCGCGGTTTCCTCGGGTGTCTGAAAGAGGGGGCCGATGTCGACGTCGAACCCCAGGTCCGCAAACGCGGTGGCGATGACTTTCTGGCCGCGGTCGTGGCCGTCCTGGCCGATCTTGGCGACGAGAATACGCGGGCGGCGTCCACTCGCCTGGCCGAACGCGGCGACGCGCTCGCGCGCCGTCTCGACTGTTTTTGATCCGCCGTCTGCGCCCATTTCGCCTGCGTACACTCCCGAGATCGAATGCGTAACTGCTTTGTGACGTCCGAACGTCCGCTCGAGCGCGGCGGTCATCTCGCCCACCGTCGCCTCGGCGCGTGCGGCATCGACGCTGAGCGCGAGCAGGTTGCCCTCGCCCGTCCTTGCCGCCGCTGCCAGCGCCTCGAGCGCCGCGTCCACTTTGGCCGAATCGCGCTCCGAACGCAACTTCTCGAGCCGCGCGATCTGGGTTTCGCGCACTTTGGCGTTATCGATGCGGAGCACGTCGACGGGATCTTCCTCGCCCTCGCGCAGCCGATAGCGGTTCACGCCGATGATAGCCTGCTTCCCCGAATCGATCCGCGCCTGCGTGCGCGCCGAGGCCTCTTCGATGCGCAGCTTCGGGATCCCCTGCTCGATCGCGCGGGTCATGCCGCCGAGCTCGTCGATCTCCCTGATATGCGCTTCAGCCTTCTGCACGAGCTCATGGGTCAGGCGCTCGACGAACCAGCTGCCGCCCCACGGATCGATCACGTCGCATGACCCCGACTCTTCCTGGAGCAGAATCTGCGTGTCGCGCGCGATCGACGCGCTGAAGTCGGTCGGCAGCGCAAGCGCTTCGTCGAATGAATTCGTGTGCAGCGACTGCGTATGCCCGTGCACGGCGGCCATTGCCTCGACCGAAGTGCGCACGACGTTGTTGTAGACGTCCTGCGCGGTCAGCGACCATCCCGACGTCTGACAGTGCGTGCGGAGCATGAGCGACTTCGGGTTCTCCGGCGCGAACTCGGCCTGCATGAGCCGTGCCCACAGCAGTCGCGCGGCCCGCAGCTTCGCGACTTCCATGAAATAGTGCATGCCGATAGCGAAAAAGAACGAAAGCCGCGGCGCGAAGTCGTCGACCGCGAGCCCCGCGGCCACGCCCGTGCGCACATATTCGATGCCGTCGGCCAGCGTGTAGGCGAGTTCGAGGTCGGCCGTCGCGCCCGCCTCCTGCATGTGATACCCCGAAATCGAAATGCTGTTGAAGCGCGGCATGTGATTCGATGTGTACTCGAAGATGTCGGCCACGATCCGCATCGAAGGACCGGGCGGAAAGATATACGTGTTCCGCACCATGAACTCTTTGAGAACGTCGTTCTGAATCGTGCCGGTCAGCCGGTCGGGCGCGACGCCCTGTTCTTCGCCCACCACGATGTAAAGCGCAAGGATCGGCAGAACCGCGCCGTTCATCGTCATCGAAACGCTCATCCTGTCGAGCGGGATCCTGTCGAACAGAATGCGCATGTCGAGGATCGAATCGATGGCGACACCCGCCATGCCGACGTCGCCCGTGACGCGCGGGTGATCGGAGTCGTAGCCGCGATGTGTGGCGAGATCGAAGGCGACCGAGAGCCCCTTCTGACCGGCGTCCAGATTGCGGCGATAGAACGCGTTCGACTCTTCGGCCGTCGAAAAGCCCGCGTACTGACGAATCGTCCACGGACGGCGCAGGTACATGGTCGTGTACGGCCCCCGCACGAACGGCGCGAACCCGGGGTGCCCGCCGAGATGGTCGACGCCGGCAATGTCTTCCTGTGTGTAGCGCGGACGGATCGTGATCCCTTCGGGCGTTACGTCGGGAGCACCCGTCGACTGCATGGCATTCGTCGCTCCCGCTGCACTCAGCGCTTCCGCCGTGTTCGGGAGCTGGTCGTATGCAAGATCGCGAAGCGCGTCCGGCGCGTTCGCGCGCGCGATTTCCCATGCGCTCTGCGCGATGCGCGTCGTCATTTCTTCTACATAATAGGAGCCGGCGGCGGGATCGAACGTGCGCCCCACGTGCGCCTCTTCCATCAGGATGCGCGGCGTATTGAGCGCGAGCCGGCGCGCGAGCGGGGTGCCGCCCTTCTCGTGCGAGTCGAACGGCTCGACGGTCACGAGCTCCGCGTTCCCCGCGAGACCGGCAAACGCCTGGGTCGTGCCGCGCAGCGCGTTCCGCCACGGCTGGCCCTCTCGATACGATTCGTGCGAAGTTGTGCTGCGATACGTGATCGGCCCGTGGCGAAGCCCGAGCGCCCGCACCACTTTGAAAACGAGAATGCGGGCCGCGCGAAACTTCGCGATCGTCAGAAAAATGTCCTGGTGAGACGTAAGCGTAATCGCGCCTTCGATCATGGGCGGGGGGCCGGCGGGACCGGACGGATCCGCAGCCGCGATCTCGGTGAACAGGTCTGTGAGAATCGCGGCGAGTTCTTCAGACGAGGTCTTTTCTTCGGCGTGCGCGACAGCATCGGACAGATCGATCGGGATCGATTCGCCGAGGCGTCCGTCAGGAGAGTCTTGCTCGTTGATGTACGGCACCGGTTCGAACGGCCCCGGCGCGCTCGCTTCCGTGTAGAGCGGCTCGCGGTCGAGCCCGTCACGATGCGAGCGGAGCGACTCGAACGGGGTCTCCCCCAGCTCTTTCAGTACGCGTTCTTTCCAGCGATCGGTCAAGGAAGTCTCGTGATTGGGGGTTACATGTTGCGGCGGTACTGGCCGCCGACCTGATACAACGCGGACGAAATCTGCCCGAGCGAGGCGACTTTCGTAACCTGCATGAGCGATTCGAAGATGTTGCCGCCCTCGACCGCCGTCTTCTTGAGGTCCGCGATCGCGCCCTCGATCGTGCTTTCGTTCCGCGCCTGAAACGCACGAAGCGAGTGAATCGCGTATTCCTTTTCGTCGGTCGTCGAGCGGATGACTTCCTCGGGAATGATCGTCGGCGATCCCCTGGAATCGAGGAACGTGTTGACGCCGATGATCGGCATGTCGCCCGAGTGCTTGCGCGACTCGTAATAGAGCGACTCTTCCTGAATCTTCGTGCGCTGGTACATGCGTTCCATTGCGCCGAGCACGCCTCCGCGTTCCGAAATCGACCGGAACTCCTCGAGTACGGCCTTCTCCACGAGGTCCGTCAGTTCGTCGATGATGAACGCACCCTGCAGCGGGTTCTCGTTCGACGAAAGGCCGAGTTCCTTGTTGATGATGAGCTGAATGGCAAGCGCGCGGCGCACGCTCTCTTCGGTCGGCGTCGTGATTGCTTCGTCGTATGCGTTCGTGTGCAGCGAATTGCAGTTGTCGTTCAGCGCGTAGAGCGCCTGGAGCGTCGTGCGAATGTCGTTGAACGCGATCTCCTGCGCGTGGAGCGAACGTCCGCTCGTCTGCACGTGATACTTGAGTTTCTGGGAGCGCGCGTTGCCGCCGTACTTCCTGCGGATCGCCTTCGCCCAGATTCGGCGCGCGACGCGGCCGATCACGGAGTACTCCGGATCGAGCCCGTTCGAGAAGAAGAACGAGAGGTTCGGCGCGAAGTCGTCGATGTTCATGCCGCGTGACAGATAGTACTCGACGAACGTGAAGCCGTTCGCGAGTGTGAACGCGAGCTGCGTGATCGGGTTCGCGCCGGCTTCGGCAATGTGATAACCCGAAATCGAAACCGAGTAGAAGTTGCGCACGTTCTCGCGAATGAAGTAGTCCTGAATGTCGCCCATCATGCGCAGCGCGAATTCCGTCGAGAAAATACACGTGTTCTGCGCCTGATCCTCTTTCAGGATGTCGGCCTGTACCGTGCCGCGCACTTTCGTGAGCGTGTCGGCCTTGATCTTTTCGTACGTTTCGCGCTCGAGCACTTCGTCGCCGGAGACGCCGAGCAGCATCGTGCCGAGGCCGTCGTTCCCTTCGGGGAGATCGCCCTGGTAATGCGGGCGGGGAGCGCCGCGCTTCGCGTAGAGCGCGTCGATCTTCAGCTCGACCTCGTCGGTCATGCCGTTCGCGCGGATATACGTTTCGCACTGCTGGTCGATCGCCGCGTTCAGGAAGAACGCGAGCAGCATCGGCGCGGGGCCGTTGATCGTCATCGAAACCGAAGTCGACGGGTCGGCGAGATCGAAGCCCGAGTAGAGCTTCTTCGCGTCGTCGACCGTCGCGATGCTGACGCCCGAGTTCCCGACCTTGCCGTAGATGTCGGGGCGCGGGTCGGGATCTTCGCCGTAGAGCGTCACCGAGTCGAACGCGGTCGAGAGCCGCTTCGCCGGCAGGCCCTTCGATACATAATGAAAGCGTTTGTTCGTGCGCTCGGGGCCGCCTTCGCCCGCGAACATGCGCGCGGGGTCTTCGCCCTGGCGCTTCAGCGGAAAGACACCGGCGGCGTACGGGAAGTGCCCCGGCACGTTTTCGGTCAGGATCCAGCGCAGCACGTCGCCCCAGTCGCGGTACTTCGGCAGCACCACCTTCGGGATCTTGAGACGCGAAAGCGACTCGCTGTAGAGATCGAGCTTGATCGTCTTGTCGCGCACTTTGAATTCGTACTGGTCGGCCGTGTAACGCGCGCATGTTGCCGGCCAGTTCTGCAAATGGCCCTTGCAGTCGTAGTCGAGGCGCGCGAGAAGTTCGTCATACTTCGTGATCAGGGCGCGCACGGCGTCCGAGTCATCGTCACGCGCGTCGATCGGCTGTGCGACCGGCTCGTCCGGGGCGGGCCCGCCGCTCGGGGCCACGCCCTTCGCCGCAACCGGTGCCGTCGTTTCGCCGCGAAGCGAGTGAATCGCACCCGCCAGCCTGTACATCTCGGCAGCAGTCGCGGACTGCGCGTCGACGAAGCGCGCGTACTCGTCGCTGTTCTCGACGATCTCGGCGAGATAGCGCACGCGCTCGGGCGGAATGATGTGCTGCTTCTGGCTCATCTTGTCCGAGATCGCGAAGCTCGATGCGAGATCCGCCCCCGTACGTTCCACGATCTTGTCGAGCAGCGCTTTATAGAGCCGGTGCATGCCGGGATCGTTGAACTGCGACGCGATCGTGCCGTATACGGGCAGGCTGTCGTCTTCCGCGTCGAACATCTGGTGATTGCGTTTGTACTGCTTGCGCACATCGCGCAGCGCGTCGAGCGAGCCGCGCTTTTCGAACTTGTTGATCGCGATCATGTCGGCGAAGTCGAGCATGTCGATCTTCTCGAGCTGCGTCGCCGCGCCGTACTCGGCCGTCATGACGTAGAGCGAAACGTTGCTGTGCTCCACGATCTCCGTGTCGCTCTGCCCGATGCCCGACGTTTCGACGACGATCAGATCGAACCCGGCCGCTTTGCAGATGTCGATCGACTCCTGCACATGCTTGCTGAGCGCGAGATTCGACTGGCGCGTGGCGAGCGAGCGCATGTAGACGCGCGGATTGTGAATCGAGTTCATCCGAATGCGGTCGCCGAGCAGTGCACCGCCCGTTTTGCGCTTCGAAGGATCAACGCTGATCACGGCGATCGTCTTCTCCGGGAAGTCCGCCAGGAAGCGGCGCACGAATTCGTCGACGAGCGACGACTTCCCCGCGCCCCCCGGACCCGTGATGCCGAGCACCGGAATCTTCCTGCCCGTCGTCAGCTTTTCGATCTCGGCTGCGAAGCCGTCCGCGTCGGTCGGGAAGTTCTCGGCGACCGAGATAAGCTGCGCGATCGACCGCGGGTCCCGCTTCGAAAGCGTCTCCCACTCGCCGTTCACGGGCGGCACTTTCGTCTGGAAATCGCACTTCGCGAGCAGGTCGTTGATCATCCCCTGGAGGCCGAGCTCGCGGCCGTCGTCAGGCGAGTAGATGCGGTCGATTCCGTACGCGTGCAGCTCTTCGATCTCGGTCGGCAGAATCGTGCCGCCGCCGCCGCCGAAGAGCCTGATGTTCGCGCCGCGTTCTTTCAATAAGTCGTGGATATATTTGAAGTACTCGACGTGGCCGCCCTGGTACGACGTGATCGCGATCCCCTGCGCGTCTTCCTGAATCGCGCATTCCACGATTTCGAGCGCCGACCGGTTGTGCCCGAGATGAATGACCTCGGCGCCCGACGCCTGCAGAATCCGTCTCATGATGTTGATCGCGGCGTCGTGGCCGTCGAACAGCGAGGCCGCGGTCACGATCCGGATCGGGTGCTTCGGTTTGTATGCTTCAATCTTCATAACTTCAATCGCTGAAAGGGGTTTACACGGGGCAAACGGGTGCCCGAATCAGTATAGCACCAAACGCGGCGCATCCGGTAGGATCGATCCATGGCGCGCGCCCCTTCATTTAAGAAGATTCACAGCGACATTCTTAGCTGCACAGTCTGCGCCGAGCATCTGCCGCTCGGCCCCCGCCCCGTACTCCAGATCAACCCGAAGGCGCGCGTACTGATCGCGGGCCAGGCGCCCGGAAGCCGCGTGCACGAAACCGGCGTCCCGTTCCAGGATCCGTCCGGCAATCGGCTGCGTGACTGGATGGGCGTTGATGAGGATGTGTTCTACGACGCGAAGCGGATCGCGATTCTGCCGATGGGGTTCTGCTTTCCGGGCACGGGGAAGTCAGGTGACCTGCCGCCGCGCCCCGAGTGCGCCGAAGCGTGGCGCGAAGCCGTGCTCGCCAAACTCGTGAACATCGAGTTCACGATCGTGCTCGGAAAGTACGCGCAGGATTATCATCTGGCCGGCGACGGCCGCGCGAAGCGCTCGGTGACCGATGTCGTCGCAGACTGGAAATCGCACTGGCCAGAGGCGCTTGCACTCCCGCATCCCAGCCCCCGAAATCAGATCTGGCTCAAGAAGAATCCGTGGTTCGAGAAGGACGTGCTGCCGAAGCTGAAGCGGCGTGTGAAGGCGCTGATCTGAGCGAAGGTCTGCGGAGGGGGGAGGCGACCGGAGCTAGCGAATCACCGTCAGCTTGTGCGTCTCCGTACGTGTTCCGAAGTTGAATCGCGCGAAGTAGACGCCCTTCGCGACCGCGCGGCCGGATGCGTCGTCGCCGTCCCAGGTGAGGGTGCCCGGCGCAGCTTGCCCTGCCGCGCCATCGCTGATCGAGGATCGAATCGACCGCACCATTCTACCCCGAATATCGAACACGTCGATGCGCGCAACCGGAGTTCCCGGCACAATCGCGAATGCGAACGTGCGCGTGCTCGGGTTCGGCGAAACGAGCACGCGAAGCCCGCTTGCGGGGAGCGCATTCGTCGTGCCGGCATCGCCTGCTTCCCCCATGCCATCCGCAACATATGTCGGCACGTCACGCGTCAGTCGTACGATGTTGTTCCCGCGTTTCGCGATGATGCGCGGGACATCGCTCGCGTCGAGGTTCAGGAAGGGCGCGCCGAGGTCCTTCGAGTCGGCAATGAGTTCCTGCACCCAGACGCTGTCTTCGACCCTGCTGTAGACCAGCATGCCGAGTGTCGGGCAGTAGAGGGAGCACGGGTCAGCAGGTCCAGGCGGACCGAACGTGCAATAGAACGCGCAGTTGTCACAGAACGGACTGCCGAGTGATCGCGTGAAGAGAGTGTGCGGCTCGAGCATCGAGTCGAAGTCCCAGCTCTTCGCGGTCCGATCAAACGGATACTCTCCCGGTGCGCTGACCCCGCCGACCGACCAGTTCCCTGCCGATCGCTCGCGAATCCGCGCGTACCCGTCTCCGCAATCGATACCGTCAAGGACATATTCCGAACTCAGGACTCGCAGGGAACCGTCGGGGAGCGATCTCAGGTCGAGCAATGTCATGCTCCAGTCGAAGTCATTGGCGATCGTATCCAGAGGCGATGTGGGAAATGGCGGGCTCCCTCGCACGAGATAGCTCGGATTCGATCCGACGCGCATATGGGCGACGACGTGCACGGAATCCGATGCGTCGACCGCGATGACGGCGCTCTGAGTCCTGGTCAGGAGAGCGATGCTGTTGCAGCTCCAGTTTCCGATCCCCTGATCGCTGCAGTAGTAACTCGTGTCGCCGGGAGAGTCTGTCGAAGAGAAGGCCGCGTGCGGGTTGCTCGCGGAATCGAAGGCCAGCGACACCGAGTAGGGCGTGGTTGTGTCGACGAGCGCGGATTGCCACGCGGCACCCGTTCGGCGCGCGAAGTAGAGATCGCCGAATGCCCTCATGAGCACTCCGAGATCGCCGTTCGGCGCAACCTGGATATCCATGGCCCCGAATCCGCTGCCCGTCATGATCGTGTCGAAGATGATCGAGTCCCCGACGACCAGGCCATGGATCGCGTCGTTGCCTCCCGTAAGTACGAGGTGAAGGGCTTCGCTCGAATCGGCCACCACGTCTCGCAGCTTACCCGTGAACGGGGCGAGCGTCTGTTCCTGCCATGTGAAGTCGGCGGAAGCAGGATTCGGGCCTGACATGGATCCAAGCAGAATCAGAAACGCCGCGCCAAGCGCCTGTCTCATTGCCTGCGGTCCAGCTGCGCGGAGAGTGTCGCGGAGGTACATCGAAGTGTTGTCCTTTGGTTAGCGAACGACCGTCAGCTTGTGCGTTTCTGTGCGTGTTCCAAATTCGAAGCGCGCGAAGTAGACGCCCTTCGCCACCGGGCGGCCGGAAGCGTCGGCGCCGTCCCAGGTGAGGGCGCTCGCGCTCCCGGTAGTTGCGCCATCATCCGACGAGAGTGTGCGGACGCGCCGTCCACGGATGTCGTAGATATCGATGACTTCGAGCGAGGCACCGGGAGAAACCGCGAACGAGAATACCCGCGCGCTCGGGTTTGGTGATACGAGAACGCGGAGACCGTTCGAGGGGAACCCGTCGGTCACGCCGTCTGCTTGCGCATCACCATCGGATCCAAGCACGCCGGTCGACACATCGCGCGTGAAGAGGACGATATCCGTTCCTCGCCGCCCCAGTACGCGCGGAACGCCGCCTGGGTCGAGGTCGAGAAGGGCGCCGTTCGTGCTGTCCGCCCCCGGGATGAACTCTTCCACGAGCACACTGTCGACCATGCGACTGTACCGGATGATTCCGGTCGTGGAACAAATGGCAGCACATGCGGGATCGCCGCTCGGAAAGCCGAACCAGCATTCCAGGTCACACGCGCTGCAAAAGGGTGAGCCGAGCGTACTGACGTAGATCGCGTGCACCTCGTCGTTCTCATCAATGTCGAAGCCCTGTGGGGCACGCCCGATGGGATAACCTCCCCCTGGCTCGTGAATGCCGGCGCCGGTCCAGAGGCCGCTGCGGGAATACATCATGGCTTCGGCTCTCTGACAGTCGACTCCGTCGATGTCCAGGTTGGATGCCAGTACATGGAGAGAGCCGTCTGACGACAGCCGCGTTTCGACAGGCTCAGAAAAGCCGGGACTGAAGACCGCGATCGTTTCGAGGAGAGCGGGCAAGGGCAGTATCAAGTCGAGAAGCACACTATTGTCGTCCTGGAAATCGTCGGGCCCCGCTATATTCACTGCTGCGTGAAGGGTGTCGCCGGGTGTGATGGCAAGTCCGCGCGCGTTCCAGACCGTGATGCTGTCCGCATGGAACTTCGTGCAGGACCAGCCGCCGCCACCGGGGCTGCAGTAGTACCCGATGTTATTGCGCTCGTGGATCGCATGCGCGTTGTTGCCGGAGTCGTAGGCGAGCGCGAGAGTAAGGGCCCTCGTCGAGTCAACCGTGGCCGCGCTCCATGTTCCTGATGATCGTTCGATCAGGATGATCTGGTCGGCCGTGTCGTCGCTGAACAGGATTCCCAGGTCCCCGCTGGGCGCCACCTGTATGTCGAGAAGGGGCCCGATACTCGAAGTCGTATAGATGGTTTCGACCTGCGCGCTTCCCCCGGAAAGCTCCCCGTGGAGCAGGTGACCGAATCCCGATGTCGCCGTAAAGTGGAGGACGCCGCTCGAATCGTACACAGCGTCGAGGCGCGAGCCGGCAATTCCGGACGCCAAGATCTGCTCCTGCCATGTGAAGTCGGCGGAGACGGGGTTCGGGATGGTAATCAGCGCAAGGAGGGTTACGAGTACAGCCGGAATGTGGGCCGATTTCCTCATGATGCGCGTATCATACCACGCAAAGTTTTAAAAGTCAATCGATTGCGCGTCCTGCGCGTTGCGTTCTTCACGATTCGCACTACGCATCGCGTTCTTCGTGACGCCTGTTAGGCATCGCGCTCGAACTTGATGCCGATCGATCCCCACACCTTATAGATGTCGACGGAGAATTCGTCGGCTTCGTACTGCGAATACTTCAGCATGCCGGAGACCGGGCCGAAGATCGCGCGGCTGAGCGCTGCGCCCCACTCGCGTCCGTAATGCGCGCTCGTCTGCTCGGAGTAGAACTCGTGATAGACGAGCACGAGCTTCGCATTCTCGATCGGGATCGCGATCGTGCCGTACGCGTCGACAAGACCGTTCGCGGGCGTGGAAAGGAAGCGGTCGGTCCAGCCGTTGAACGCGTGAAGCGTGGCGAGCGGAGTCTGGAACGCGTACTCACCGTTGCCTGACAGCACTTCGGTCGCTGCATGAACGCCGATGCCGCGCGCGACCGCGCTCAGATCGAGCAGCGCGTAATACGAGCGACTGACTTCGCTTTCGCTCCTGTAATCGTTCTGCTGGGCGACTTCGGCCGTCACTCCCACTTTGCCCTGCGCGACCGCCCGCTCCTGCGAGCAGCGCAGCCCGAAGTTCGCGTGCGAGGCCGCCCCGGCGTCGATGATGTCGATCAGATGCGCGTAGGCCGTGATCGCGCCTTGCCCGACGGGACGCGTGTAGTGCAGCACGTCGGAGAAGAGCTCCGCGCGCGCTCTTGCAGCAAGCGGATGGTGCGCGCCGAAGATCCGATTCGCACGAATCCAGTGCCCGTACGTCAGCTTACCGCCGACGCCGGCCGGGAGCGCGATGGCAACAGCGAGACCGTCGAGCGTCTGCTCGTTCTGCCGCCAGCCTACGTTTCCGAAGAAGCGATGATTGTCGAGCGTGAAGCGCTGCTTCCCGACCTTGAAGCCGGACCCCGCGCGCGCCCACGCGATATACGCCTGGTTCATCTCGGTGTCTTCGGGATCGATGACGACGGGAAGAGCGCCGCGGCCGTTCGCCGTGCTGTTGTACGCGTCATCTCCGAGCGCGCGAATGTCTTCCATCTCGGCGAACAGATACGCATTCCGGTACGACGGCGTCTGGTACCCGAGCCGCAGGCGGATCGTCGAAGCCGCGGCCGTCGCGTCCAGATTCTCCTGGTCGACGTACTCGGCGCGATAACGCACGTCGACCGTTACCTTGCCGGTGTTATCGGCGTGCGCGCCGGAAGTCATCGAAAGCGCGAACAGTGAAGCCACGACGGCAAGCCGGGGAAGGCGAGCGGAACTCGATCGCGAAAGCGGACGCATGGGGGTCTCCTCGTAGGAATTCACGTGAACAGGATCAGGGCGTGAAGAGATCGGTCGCGTTCTCCTCCACATGGCACTGCTGACAACGTGCGCGCTCGGGATGCGAGCAGCGGATCTCTTCGCGCGCAGCAGGCCCGGCGTGACAGGCGTAGCAGTTCTCGCGCATGAAGACGGGATGGGGGATAACGGGGGGCGTCATGTCGTTCAGACGCCGGCCGCGTCGCAGATCCTGGGCGAGCCCGCGAAAGTCGCTCGCGACGAAGATCTCGTCCGTCTCGCGAAAGACATGACACTGCCGGCACCGGGCGATGTCCGACAGCCCGGCCGTCACGGCGTGAGGCATCGGGGGTGCAAAACCGACGCCTTCCACCTGCATGCCGCGGTCGTTGTGGCAGCTCATGCACTCTACGCCGAAGTTCTGGTGGGGGATCACCGGGGGCGCGCCGTCGTAGCCGCGCCGTTCCGCGCGTTCGCGGGCGCTTGTCTTCGCCACGGTACGCGCGTCGCCCCGGGCGCCGTCTTTCTTCGCGTCGTCTCCGCGCCCGCAGCCGGCGAGTGCGCTGATCGCGAGCAGGCTGACGACTGCCAGCGCGCGCACGCCTGCCGGCGCTATCAAGACTCGAAGTCCGGGTTTTTGCTTCATCGCTTGGCTCACACGCGTTCGACGCGGACGGCGCACTTCTTGTAGTCGGGCTGCTTGCTGATATTGCACATGGCGTCGAGCGTCAGTTCGTTGATGAGATAATGTTCGTCGAAGAACGGCACGAAGACGGATCCGACGGGGGGCTTGCCGCGGCCGTCGACCTTCACGTCCATCTCCATCGATCCGCGCCGCGACACGAGCTTCACGCGGTCACCGCTCTTCACGCTGAGCTTCGTCGCATCCGCGCGATTCAGTTCGACATACGCTTTCGGTACAGCCTGATGCAGCTGTTTCACGCGCCGCGTCAACGAGCCCGTATGCCAGTGTTCGAGTACGCGCCCCGTGCAGAGCCAGAACGGGTAGTCCGCGTCGGGCTCTTCCGCGGGCGGATGATACGGGCGGAACCAGACCGCGGCTTTCTCGCCGTATCCCTTCGCCTTGTAGAAGTGCACGCCCTTGCTCTTCTTCACGTACGGATCGTAGCCTGCCGCATAACGGTAGAGCGTCTCCTTGCCGTCGACGACGGGCCAGACCATGCCGCGCGTTTTGCGAAGCTGGTCGTAGCTCGCGAGGTCCTTGCCGTGGCCCAGACCGAAGCTGCGATACTCCTCGAACATCGGCTTGTGCCAGGCGTCCTCGGGCCAGGGGAACAGATGCCCCATGCCCATACGCTTCGCGACCTCGATGATCTGCCACGCATCTTCCTTCGCTTCTCCCGGCGGTTCGACGAGTTTGTCGAAGTGCTGCGTGCGCCGTTCGGAGTTCCCGAACGCGCCTTCGCGCTCGATCCACGCTGCGGCAGGCAGCACGAGGTCCGCCGCTTCGGTGGTCGGCGTCGGATAGATGTCGCTCACGATCAGAAAGCGTCCGTCTCCGGGCTTGCGATCGATGCGATGCAGGTTCGGCATCGTGACCCAGGGGTTCGTCGTCTGCACCCACATGACTTTCACGTCGCCGCGCATGAACGCGCGGAACATGTCGGTCGCGTGATAGCCGGGTTTCGCGGGGATCGTCCCTTCGGGCACGCCCCAGATCTTCTCGGCGATGTCGCGGTGCTCCTTCTTCGTAACGACCATGTCGGCCGGAAGACGATTGGCGAGCGTGCCCACTTCGCGCACGGTGCCGCACGCGCTCGGCTGCCCCGTCAGCGAGAACGGGTTCGAGCCGGGACGCGAAATCTTGCCTGTCACAAGGTGCAGGTTCGTGATCAGGTTGTTCATCCAGGTGCCGCGCGTATGCTGATTGACGCCCATGCACCATAGCGAAATCGTGCCGCGGCTCTGGTCGCCGTACATCTCCGCCAGCGAGCGAAGCTGAGCCTCGGGGACGCCGCTGATCTTCGATACGTGGGCCGGCGTGTACTCGGAGACGAGCTTCTTGAACTCGTCGATGCTCGAGTCGCGCGTTTTGTCCTGGAACGTGTAGTGTTCGGCCTGATCGCCGTAACAACCGAATCCGATCTCCTCGAGGTCTTCGATCCCGCGTTTGAACACGATGTTTTCTTTGATGAACGCGTTGTCGAGTTTCCCGCTCTCGATCAGCAGATGCAGGATGCCGTTCGCGATGGCGAGGTCGGACCCGGGCCGGAACTCGACGTACATGTCGGCGTAGTCGGTTGTCGCCGTGCGTCGCGTGGCGAGGTCGATGATGCGCACGTTCGGCTTCTTGCGCTTCGACTCGAGTATGCGCGAGAAGAGCACGGGGTGCATCTCCGCCATGTTGTTGCCCCACATGATGAAGTCGTCGCCCTCTTCGAAATCTTCGTAGCATCCCATCGGTTCGTCGCTCTGGAACTGCGTGACGAATCCCATCACGGCGCTCGCCATGCAGAGCCGCGCGTTCGGTTCGATGTTGTTGCTGCGCATGCCGCCCTTGAACCATTTGAGCGCGGCGTAGCCGTCGAAGATCGTCCACTGCCCGGACCCGTAGATCGCAACCGACTCGGGCCCGCTCTCTTTCAGCGCTTCCTGATACTTCGACGCGATCAGGTCAAGCGCGTCGTCCCACGAGATCTTCTCCCACGACTTGCCGTCGGCCCCGCGCTTCATCGGATGCGTCAGGCGATCCTTGCCGTAGAGCATGGCCGGCAGGTGGTATCCCTTCACGCAAAGCAGTCCCTTGTTGACCGGGCTTGCCGTGTCGCCGCGGACAGCCATGACCTTGCCGTCTTTCACGCCCGCCTCGACGCCGCAGCCCGTGCCGCAGTATCGGCACGGCGCCTTGCCCCACGTGAGATCCGACGGATTGATCGCTGACTGGCCTTCAGCAAACGCTTTCGCCTCGTCTTTATGCGCCTGCGAGAACGCCACGATTCCCGTGCCCGTTCCGAGTGCCTGGATAAAACGTCTTCGATCCACGATCTAATCCCCCGTCGCCGCGTCGTCGCCGTAGCGGTCTTTCATCGCGTCGCGCACGCGCTTCGTGAACTCTTCCGCGCCCTGCTCGAACCATTCGTGTTCGGGGCGCGCGAGAATTTCGTCGATCACCGCGTGCACCGGAGCACCTTTGCCCGTCAGTCCCGAACGGCCGCCGTGGTCCGCGATCTCGCGCGCCTGCGGAATGAGTTCCATGTAAAAGCGTTCGGCCACTTCGTACATGCCGTGCCAGTGCGTGTAATCGGGCGCCATCATCGAAGCGCCGTGCCGCGCGCGCCGGCCCTCGTGATGCCACAGGTAGAACCATGTGAACTCGATCTCTTCGTCGAACGCGGTCGGCGTCAGCAGGTTCGCCTCGCGCAGCGCGTTCATGATCTTCGTGCCCGACTTCGCGAACTTCTCGTTGTAGAGAATCACGAGGTCGTCGTACTGCGTGTAGAACGAGTTCACGTAGTCCGAAGTGTGGCAGTGCGAACACACCTGCTTCATGCGGCCGCGCTTCTCCTGCCACGTATCCGTGGTGAGCGCCGCGCGCTTCGCGGGATCCGTTTCCTTCACGATCTGGCCGTTGATGTCGGTGTCCATGTGCACGGAGATCGGCGGACGGTTCGTCCACGAAATGCGCTCGCCCGGATCGTGCGTGACCTTTCCGTCGTTGCGTGAATGGCCCGACATATGGCACGTGGCGCAAGTCGGGGCCTGCGCGTAGTCTTCGCCCAGCACCCAGTGTGCGGCGTCGAGATTCATCTCGTCCTTCAGGTCGCGATATGCCACGCCGTGCTTCGACTCTTCGTAGATTTCCTTCTGCGGATGGTCGGGGCCGAGATGGCACTTGCCGCAGTTCTCGGGCTGGCGCGCGCGCCTGGGAGAGAAATCGTGGCGCGAATGACACGCGCTGCACGAACCGCGTGAGCCGTCGAGGTTCAGCCGGCCGATCCCCGTGTTCGGCCATGTGCTCGCGTGAAACTTCGGCTTGCCGTCCTTGTCCTTCATGATATTCGCGACAGCGTCCTGATTCGTCGGATGACCGTTTTCATCGGGCTCGAGGTCGTCGACCGTAATCATGCCGCCGTCGCTGCCCGTGAGCGCGACCTTCGAGCCGTGACACTGCTGGCAACCCGAGAACGCGCTAGCGCCCCCGTTCACCATTGTCACGTCACGTCCCGGCGTCGGCGAATGCGGATTGAAGTCGACCCGCGAACCTTCGACGACCTCCGCCAGGAAGTTGTCGAGCGACGCCAGGATGTTCCCCGCTTTCGAGTGATGGCTCTTCTGGAACTCGGCCGCCTCCGTCACGTGACAGCGCGAGCAGTCGCGCGGCGTCACGACCGTGGCGATCAGCTTCCCGAAATGCTCGAAGCCGTCGGCGTCCAGCTTGTCCGCCTGATGACATTCGTAGCAGCCCACGCCTTTCTCGGCGTGCGTGCTCCCTTCCCAGTGCGCGATGATGCCCGGATTCGACTGTGCGTGGCATTGCACGCACTGCTGCGAACTCGCGGGCGCCTTGACGTGCGCCTCGGTCAGCCCGGCCTCTTCCGCGCGCCGCGTCACTTCCATGTACTGGACGAGCACGAGCGAAAGCAGAAAGATGATGCCGAGAACGGCGATGATGACTCGCTTCATATCGAGTGTCATGAGGGCGATCCGCTCCTTTACTTTCTGGCGCTGGTGCGCGACGTTCTTCGCACTAATGTGCGACGTTCCCCGCACTAATGTGCGACGTTCCCCGCACATTAATGTGCGACGAGGCCTTCCCAGACGGTCAGCGCGACAATCGCGAAGACGCCGAGAATACCGAGCCAGACGCTGAACTCCGAGGCGGGCCAGCGTTTCCGGATCTGTTCGTCGATGAACGGCCAGATGAACATGGTGAATACGATGAATCCCATGCTGAGAATCGCCGCGGTGCGCGACATCAGCTTGAGCCATCGGAACGTGACATATAAAAACCATTCCGGTTTGATCACTTCGGGTGTGACGAGCGGATCCGCGCGCGGGCCCATGGTGGCGGGCAGTATCGTCGCAAGCGCGGAAAGCAGAATCATCAGAATGAGGCCGATGGTGAGTTCCGTATAAAGATGATCGGGGAAGAAGTTGAACGTCTTCTTCTCCTGTCCGACTTCGTCCTTGAATTCGAACTCGGTGATGCCCTGGATGCGGATCACGGTGATGTGAAGGGCGACGAGCATCACGATCGCGACCGGCAGTACGGCCGCGTGCAGCACGAAGAAGCGTGAGAGTGTGTTGCGATTGTATTCGTCGCCGGCCAGCAGCATCCGCTTCATGAGTCCGCCGACGATGGGCACGCTGTCGGTGATGTTGCCGCCGACCGTCGCTCCCCAGTACGAGAGCTGCTCGTATACGAGGCTGTAGCCGGTGAAGCCGGTCACGAGCGTGCAGATCAGAAGCAGCATGCCGATCATCCAGTTGATCTCGCGCGGTTTGCGATACGCACCCGTGAAATAGACGCGCATCTGATGCAGGATCACAGCCGCGACCATTAGTGTGGCCGCCCATTTGTGCACGCTGCGCAGATACCAGCCGAACGCCGCTTCGTTCGTAATGTAAGCGACCGACTCGTACGCCGCCTCGGGCGTCGCGTTGTAATAGAACGCGAGCAGAATGCCGGTCACGATCTGCACGACGAACAGATACGCGGGCGTGCCGCCGAGCGCGAACCACCAGCGCTTCAGATGATTCGGAACGGGTTCGTTCGTCATCTCCCGCAGCTGATCGCCGCGAATCGGGAGCCGTTCGCCGATCCATGCAAGGGGGGATTGCATCTAGGCGCGCTCCTCGGGTTTCACGAAAAGGCACGGGTCGTGTCCGGGGCCGCGCGTGTCGCGCTCGCCGGCGGCCGCAACGACGACGCCCTTCTGCGCGACTCCGTTCGACGCCAGGTATTCGGTCGGCACCTGAATGTAGAGAAGTCCGTTTTCCACTTTGAGCGGGTACTGCGGCAGTGACTGGTGCGCTTCGGCCGGGGGGCCGTGCGTCGCCACGCCGTCGGGATCGAACACACCATTGTGACACGGGCAGAAGAACCGGTTGTTCTGGGGCTCCCACGAAACTTTGCAGCCGAGATGCGGGCACGTCGAAGAGAGCGCGAGAAAGTCTTCGGACGTGCCGGTTCGTCCGCGCCGCGTGATCGTCACGGGTGCGCCCGCCGGCGTCTTGTAGTCGATCGAATCGTTTGTGGAGATTTCGCGCGTCGGCTTCACGAGCAGCCAGCTCTGGCGGCTTCCGCGAGCGGGGTAGAGGAATCGGCCCGCGAATGCGGCGAACGTGCCGTAGCTTGCGGCGAGCGCGCCGAACATCATGAATCCGAACGAGCGGGAGAGAAAGGACCGGCGATCCGGCCCCGTGCTTTCCTGATTCAAAACCGCCTCCGCTTCAGTCGCGGAATCCCTTTACGACATCCGCGAGTGTTTGCTTGTCGATATTGTCTTCGAAGTCTTTGCGAATCCGTCCCCAGTGCTCATGCAGCGCGCACGAGTTGACGCCCGAGCACTCGGGAAGGCCGAGCACACAGATCGTCGTGAAGTCGATCGGGCCGTCGATACATTCCACGACCTGGCGGATACGAACCTTCTTCGGATCGACTGCCAGCTGATAACCACCCCCGCGCCCTTTGCGCGTCAGAACGAGCCCGCAGGCGCGAAGGGAGTGGAGGATTTTCGGGAGAAATGACGGCGGGATCTCTTCCGCCTCCGCGATATTGCGCCCGAGCACCGGCCCTTCCCCGTAGCGTTTTGCCAGATGAAGCGCGGCCCGCAGAGCGTATTGCGCGGTCGGAGAGTAGATCATGGCCGACTCGCTTTCTCTCGCTGTGATCAGACCCGCCCGGATTATAGGACTCGCAAGTCCAGTGATCCATGGAAAAGCGCAGGGCGACCAATTGTAACTGTCTATGCGACCGGCGGGGCGCGGGTGGAAGAAGCTATGGGTTGGCGCAAGGGAGGCGGAGTACGATCGAAGGCGCACCGGAGAAGGAGACACTCATGCCTGACGAAATCATCGTTCGTCCGTACACATCCCCCGATGAAGACGCCGTCGTCGCACTCTGGGAGCGCACGTTTCCTGACGACCCGCCCTGGAACGAACCGCGAGCGATGATCCGCAGGAAGCTGCGCGTGCAGCCCGAACTGTTCCTCGTGGCGAAGGCGGAGGGAGATCGTCTCGTAGGTACCGTACTCGCCGGCTTTGACGGCGTGCGTGGCTGGATCCATCATCTGGCCGTCGACGATCGCGAGCGACGCGCCGGGGTCGGTACGAAGCTCATGCGCGCGGCCGAGGAAGGATTGAGGTCGATCGGTTGCCCGAAGGTGAACCTGCAGGTGAGGGCGACGAACGCGGAAGTGATCGCGTTCTATCGCGCGCTCGGGTACGTGCTCGAAGATCGGGCGGCCCTGGGGCTCAGGCTGGGTATTGAGATCTGACTGCGTGCTCGATGAGCTCTGTATGTTTGACATGTGATAGGATGAAGTGGTTATGAATCAGTCACGCTGTCTCCTCGGCTTGCTTCTGCTGCTCGCGACCCCACTCTCGGTTCCGGCGACGGAGTACGGCTGGCGCGCCGTAACGCTGGACGATGACTTTCCCGGCTCGCTGCTCGACGCGAAGGTAGACTCGCTCGGCCGCCTGAATCTGCTGGTTGATCGCGACAACCTTCTACAGCACGGCTTCTTCCAGCAGGGAGAGCTGTTTCGCCCCGATATACTGTGGGCCGGAGATTTCAACCGTCCCCGGATGGAGATCCTCCCGGACGGCAGCCCCGTGATCGCATTCAGCAATCCCGACTCGCTCCTGCTATGGGCCGAATGGGTGCCGGACGAAGAGGGGGTGCCCGGCCCGGGCGGGAGCCCGATCCCGAGCCACGAGGGTCACTGGGAAACTTCCGTGATCGACTCCGGGGGCGGCGGCAGCTTTGATGTCTGGGCAATGGACATGACCGTCGATCTCGCGGGCACTCCGCATGTCGTGATCGATGCGAGCGTGGATGATGGGAGGTTTGTTTACTGGCGCCGTCCGGGCAAGGACTGGCTCAGGGCTGACCTTTTCGACGGCGATACGACCAAGTACTGGAGTTCCGGTGCCAACATGGTTACCGACGCGGGCGGCCAGGTTCACCTCTTCGCGAGTGTCGTCGGGGTCAGTGAGTATGACTACAAACGCGTTACTGTCGATGCATTGCTGCCGCAGGAAACTCTTGCCGACACGTTGATCAATGAATCATGCTTCGACGAGCACGGAGTCTGCAACTACACCGGGCTGGCCCGCGTTCGACTCGCGGAGAGCGGAGAACTGACGGCGATGACAAGGAACGCTTCCGGCGTAGGATTTCGCCGCGAAGTTGCAGGCGTCTGGGAGGTCCAGGGTTTCGACACGACTGCTGTCCCGTCGTCTCCCCTGATCTACTCCGCGGCAGGCGGCCCGCCTCACGCGCTCGTGCCATGGTCGAAACGAGACTCGGCACTCCCTGTCTTCTGCAAGTTCCCCTATGGAACTTGTCTGCCGGAGCCGTCTCCGGGCTGTGAACTCTGGTGCGAATTTGAAGATTATGTCGGTTATTACTATTCTGAAGGCGGTACCTGGAAGTGGGATCGCCTGTCGGCCGATGTCCGGGGTGTTCTCGTTTATGACGAAGCGGGCTTCCCGATGATTGTGGGGGCTCTCGACGGGAAACTCATTGCCTATCGCCGGGACTCGCCCACGTCGATCGCCGGCGGCCAAGAGGGTGCAGTCGGATCGAGCCTTCGCGTCGTGCCCAATCCGGGGCGCAGCGAGTTTCGATTCCGGATTACGGGGAACCGCGCGATCCGAACTGCCGAAGTCTATGATGTGCGCGGCAGAAGAGTTGTTGCGTTCGAATGGAATGGCGGTCGATCTGAATTCCAGTGGGACGGTCGCGATGCCGACAGGCGCCGGGCAGCGCAGGGGATCTACTTCGTCCGCATCGATCTGACTGACGGCGAGAGTCTCGTACGCAAAGTAACGCTGCTTCGCTGATTGACCGGCACCGGGCACACAACCTGGTCGATGCGCGCTACCGAACCAGTGTCACGCGCCCCGTCGCAGTCACGCCGTCACCAGTTTTTGCACGCACGAAATAGACGCCTGCCGCGACGCGATCCCCGCGCGCGTTCGTGCCGTCCCACGTCAGATCGAGACCTGGTGCGCCTGCATGCCCGCGATGCAGAGCTCGTACGAGACGTCCGTTCGCCGAATAGATCGCCACATCAACCACGTCTTCGGACAGCAGTGCCAGCGAGAACCTGGTCGTCCCCGTGAACGGGTTCGGCTCGGCCCGCGTGATCGTGAGCGCGCGATCCGCAAGATCCGCCGGCCGCACATCCGTCGCCGTCGCGTCGGGCACGAGCTTCCAGAGCTCGCCGGTCGTGATGCGGTTCTCGCTGAAGTAGAGCTCGCCGGCGTTGTCCTCGTTGATCGCCACGATCAGCGTCAGTGACCCGCCCGCGTCCGGCGCCATGTTCGCGGTCTCGTCTACGAAGTTCACGAGCGTGTCGCCGAGAACGTTCGCCGACCAGATCGGATAGTTCGGGAAGCACGTGTCGGTGAAGATGTATTTCCCGTAGAGCGAAGGGATCGCGTTTCCGCGGTAAACGGTGCCCCCTACGACCGAAGCGCACGCGGGCCCGTGATCGTAGTCGTAAATCGGCTTTGTGAACTTCGGGTCGAAGCACAGGGGATCGAGCGTGTCACGGCAAGCGGTTCCTTCCATCACGGACCAGCCGTAATTCTCGCCGCCCGTGCTCGCGGCCGGCTGGAAGTTGATCTCCTCTTTCTTCACCTGCCCGACATCGGCGACATAAAGATCGCCGGTCACGCGATCGAAGTTGAAGCGCGCGGGATTCCGGAGGCCGAACGCCCAGATCTCGTCGAGAGTGCCGGTCGAGTCGACGTACGGGTTGTCGGGCGGGATCGCGTAGTTGCGCCCCGGGTCGCCGGGGAAATCGTCGCCGTTCACGTCGAGCCGCAGCATTTTACCGAGCAGCGTGTCGGGCACCTGCGAAACACCCGATGGCGCGCCGCCGCCGTCGCCGAGCCCGAGGTAGAGGTAACCGTCGGGCCCGAACAAAATCTGCGCGCCGTTGTGATTCGACTGCGGCTGATGAACTTTGATGATCTGGTGCGCGCTCGCACTGTCGGCGCTGTCCGGGTTCGCGCTCACCGTGTAGCGCTCGACGATCGAAAAGCGCGTCGGCTTCGTGACGCCGACCGTGTAGTAAACGTAGAAGTAGCCGTTCGTCTCGTAGTCCGGATGGAACTGCATCGAAAGCAGCCCCTTCTCGCCCTGCTCCGCCGACTCGACGATGCCCGTGATATCGAGGAACGGCTCCGCCTTCACCGTGTCCGCTTCGAAGATCGAAATCGTGCCCGCCTGCCCCACGATGAACAGCCGCTCGCTCTCGCCCGGCGGCTGCGCGACGTAAAGCGGGCGCGCCAGGTTCTGCGCGAGGCGCTGCATGGTGTACTGCGCGGGCGCAGGCGCGGGGGAGAGGGTGAGTACGAGAGTCGCGGCTGCCAGTATCAGCGTGAGCAAGCTTCGATGGGTTCGAGAATGGCGGGGACGGGCGTACACGGTGCCTCCGTTCGGATGGGTCGTCGATGTCGTACGGGGGAGGGTGCCGTCATTATAGCAGATGCCGAATAGCAGATGCCGAATAGCGGATGCCGAACAGCGGATGCCGACGATGCTGGCGACCGGAGGGCGGTTGCCTGATATGGCAACGCCGCCCCGGTGAGGGGCGGCGCGCTGCGATGTCTTCGAGGCGAGAGTCGCGGTGCTAACGGAACAGCGTTTTCACGCTACCCCAGCTGGTGCCTTCCGTGCCGGTCGGGGCCTGGAACGTGAGCGTGATCGAACCGCGGTTATCGCCGCATGGTGTGTCGTGAATGTGAAACGTCACGTTGCTTGCCACGCTCAAAGTCAGCGGCCATACGGTGCCGTTCGCCGCGGCCTGAGCGGCGGCCGACGTCAGGTACGCCCCGCCGGGCCCGAGCGCGACATCCTCTGCCGTCGCGGCAATAAAGGCCCGCACGGTTGCGCGCCAGGGTGTCGCGTTCTGATTGTCCGAAGACCAGGGAGAGTAGGCCCCCGACGTCCATTCCACCATGTACGTGCCCGCTCCGAGCGCGAGCGTGGGACCTGGGTGGCTTCCGCCCGCGGCCGCGCAGTGGGAGGCCGGATTCACGACGACGACCTGCGCGTCCGAGACACCGGGAACGAGAAGGCAGAGTACGAAGAGTACAAGGGGTAGCAGTTTTCTCATCGATCGACTCCTGATGTTGTTCTTAAGCAGTGATAGCGATTCCCTGTCGACAGGGTATCATAGAAAAATTCCTGGATGTAGAAACTGATTGGGGTTCTCAGTCGGAAAAGCGCGCGGCGATCCTGCGATACGCGTCGCGAAACGGCATGCCTTCCTTTACGAGCTGGTACGCCTCGGCCGTAGCGAGAACTTCCTCCGTTACGGCCGCTCGGCACGCCTCTTCGTTCACCGTCAGCCCGTCGAGCACGGCCGCCATCACGGAAAGACACGCACGCGTCCGTTCGAGGCCGTTCATGACAGGCTCTTTCGTGAACTGACCGTCTCTGTGATAACCGGACATCAGGTTCGCCATCACGCTTTTCGCCTGCAGTTCCTCGCCGACCACCATATGATAGGAGGCGCGGATCAACTCGAGCACGTCGGCGTTCTTCTTCTGCGGCATGATGGAGCTGCCGGTACAGAGCGTCTGATCGATCATAAGAAACCGGAATTCGTCCATCGTGAACAGCAGCAGATCGGACGCAAGACGGTTCAGGTCGAACAGAACCTGCGAACACGCGTGAAGAATCGCGGCTTCGAACTTACCTCGGCTCAGCTGCGCATACATCGGGTTCTTCGTGACGCGCTTGAAGCCGAGCTCGCGCGCCGTCATGTCGCGATCGATGTCGAATACGGGAACACCGAAGCCGGCGGCCGTTCCGAGCGGGGACTGGTCCACGAGTTTCAGCGTCGATTCGATCCCCGCGATGTTGTCGTCCGCGGCTTCCGCGAAACTCCCGAGCCACATCGCGATCGAACTCGGCATGGCCTTCCGCATGTGCGTGTAACCCGGCATCGGAATCTCACCGCTCGTTTCGATCAGCGCACCGAGCGCGGCGCGATAGTCCAGGATGCCGGCGCGAATCTGCGCGAGCTGCTCCTTCTCGTAGAGCCGCATCGCAACGAGCACCTGGTCATTCCGCGAACGCGCCGTGTGGATCTTCTTGCCGACGTCGCCGTATTGATCCGTGAGCCAGCGCTCGATCGCCGTATGGCCATCTTCCTCTTCGGGCGTGATCACAAACTCGCCCTTACTGTGAAGGTCGATGATCTTTTCGAGCCCCGAAACGAGCGTGTCGCGCTCATCACCCGTAAGCAGTTCGATCTTGTGAAGCATGTTCGCGTGCGCGATCGAAGCGCGGCAGTCGAACGGGATCAGCTTCTCGTCGAGCACACGATCCCTGCCCGCCGTAAAACGGTGAATCTCCCCGAGCACGTCGTAACCCTTCTCCCAGAGCTTCATCGCGACACCTCTTCCTTGTGCTTCACGATCGCGCGGTGCGCCTTCAGCCGAATGCCGTGAATCTTGATGAAGCCTTCGGAGTCCTGCGGATTGAAGCCCCCCTCGATATCCATGCTCGAAAGATCCTTGTCGTAGAGCGAGCTCGTCGACTCGCGCCCGGTCGGATACACATTCCCCTTGTAGATCTTGAGAAACACGGTGCCGTCGATCCACTCCTGGCTCTTGTCGATCGCCGACATCAGAAAGTCCATTTCAGGGCTGAACCAGAAGCCGTTGTAGATGAGTTCCGAGAACTTGGCCGAGAGCATGTTGCGCAGCTCCATCACTTCGCGGTCCATCGCGATCCCCTCGATATCCTTGTGCGCGCTATGCAGGATCGTGCCTCCCGGCGTTTCGTAAATGCCGCGCGACTTGATGCCGACAAAACGGTTCTCGACCATGTCGAGGCGGCCGACGCCGTTTTCGCTCCCCACTTTGTCGAGGTACTGAAACAGCGCGAGCGGCGTTTCATGAATCGTGCCGTCGTCGCGGTTCTCGACGCGGATCGAAATGCCGTCCTTGAACGTGATTGCGAGCCGTGTCACGCGGTCCGGCGCGTTCTCGGGCGAAACCGTGCGCGTGTAGATGTCTTCCGTTGCCTCGTACGCCGGATCTTCGAGCACACCTGCCTCATGACTGATATGCAGCAGGTTGTCGTCTTCGCTGTACGGCTTCCCGCGCGTGCTCTTGATTTCGATCCCGTGCTCTTCGGCGTAATTGATGAGATCCGTGCGCCCTTTGAAACGCTCGAGGAACGATTTCATCTTCCAGGGCGCGAGGACCTTGATCTCCGGGTTCAGCGCGTAGTACGAAAGCTCGAAGCGAACCTGGTCGTTCCCTTTGCCGGTCGCGCCGTGCGACACATACCCGGCTCCCTCGCGCGCGGCGATCTCGATCTGGGCTTTCGCGATGATCGGCCGCGCGATCGCGGTCCCGAGAAGATAGCGCCCCTCGTAGAGCGCGTTCGCTTTGAACGCGGGGAAGATGTAGTCGGTGACGAATTTTTCCTTGAGATCTTCGAGGTAAACCTTAGAGGCCCCGATCGCCAGGGCCTTCTTTCGCGCGGCTTCGAAATCGTCGTCCTGACCGACATCGGCGATGAACGCGACGACGTCATAGCCTTCTTCAATCAGCCACTTGAGAATGATGGAGGTGTCGAGGCCTCCGCTGTAGGCCAGGATGACCTTGCTCATGATCTGTCTCCCCGCGCGGTTTCGCGCGCCGCCGCTGTGTGTGATCTGAAAAGGGAAGGAAGTATACCACCGGGAAAGCGGGGGGAGTAACAGATGCGGGGCCGGCGTTGCCTACGGGGTGAACGCGACAACTTCGATGTTCGGGGGGCTCAGTAGCTGTAGTTCAAAAATTGGGTGCTTTCGTCGAGCCCCGATCAGTCCTGATCGACTCCACCGTGCTGCAGAATCTCCGCCACTTCTTCGTCGCTCAACTGTGTCCTTCGAACCCCCTGGGAGGTGCCATCGATCTGCCACAAGTAGTGATCCCGCAGTTCCGAGGGCGTCATCTCCAGGTCAGCGTACAAGCGCCGCAGCCCCTGTTCCGTGATGATGAAGATGGAAGTCTTCGCGCGATGAAGCACATCGTGAGCGAATCGGACCCGGTCCCATGCCCTCATGAACTGCCTCTCGGCCTCCGTCGGAGTGACTTCCTCGCTGGGTTTGATCGGGATTGCAATGGGGAGATCTTCGCGGATATCGATCCCGGCCGTTATGTTGTTCGCGGGATTCCACGGGACTTTGAGATAGTTGCTTGCCCACACGGGAAGTTCGTCCTGAATCACGAGATTGCCGAGGTCGGCACGCTGCTCGATGTAGCGCTCCACAACGGCTTTCCTTGCCGCTTCCCGTGACAAGCCGCGCGACCATCGATGCACCTTGTAAGTGCTGTCCAGATCCCACCTGAGCTTGGATCGCAGGTGCACTGATCTATTGAGCGCTTCCCGGATCGTGATGTCCTCCGTTCGTACCAGCGAATCCACGAACGGAATCTCGAGGAAGTTCTTCCAGTGATTTTTCGACTCCGGTCCGGCGCGCAGCGGCGCGATCGGCATACCGCAATAGCGCAATGTGTCTCGAAGCTGCCAGGATACGAAGCATGAATCGCGGATGCGTTCTCCGCTGACGAAGAAGAAATCGTCTTCGCTGATTCTGAGAACGGACGTGAAACCGGTGGGGACGCCTTCCTCGAATGCGGGGAACGGGCTCTCCATGGTGAGAGGGGCCAGGCTTACGGAGAGGGTCTCGCCAGTCTCGAACAGGAATGTCTCCGCCCGCGCGAGGGAGGGAAGCCCGAGCAGCAATGAGACCGAAAGGAGGATAAGCGAAGTACGAGTGCCCAGCTGTGTCAGAATGAGCAGGCGGCGTGCTACGGTTCGATTCATGTGAGAACTATACTCACAAAGCTGGAAATCGAAAGGTCCGAAACGTGCGGCGGCTAACCCTCGACCGGAGCGCCGCTCGCATGGTCATGCACGATCAGCCAGCGCCCGTCGATCTTGCGTACGATGAGTGTGAAGTAGCCGTCCATTGCGAGATTATCGTGCTCGTAGCGCCAGCGGGCTTCCGCAGTCGCCATATCCTTCGTGATCACGTCGATCTCGAGATCCCGGTACGAGATCTTGCCCATGAGCGCGGGATTCGCGAACATCGCCCGCAGGCGGCCATCGATCGCTTCCCATCCGACGCTCACCTGCTCGTTGAAGATGTGCTTCGTCTTGCTCGATCGCCAGTAGTAAGCCATGTAGGCACCAAGGTTGCCGCTGTTCCACGCCTTGCCCTGCGCGTCGATCATGGCCTTGATGCTGATCGTGCTTTGATTCTGCAGGAGCTCACCGGGCGCGCCGGAACCGCTGGTGCATCCGAACGTGAAAGCGCCTGATGTCGCGACCAGAGCGAGAGCCGCGAACATCCGCATTCTTCTCATCATACTCGTCATACCCACTAGTTCTCTTTGAGCGCCGCCACGAGATCGATCATGTTCTGTTTCGCGTCGCCGAAGAACATCAGCGAGTTGTCGAGCGCGAAGAGCGGGTTTGGGATGCCCGCGAAGCCAGGCGAAAGCGAACGCTTCACAATGATCACGGTGCGCGCCTTGTCGCAGTCGAGAATGGGCATGCCCGCGATCGGGCTCGTGGGATCCTCGCGCGCCATCGGGTTCACGACGTCGTTGGCGCCGAGCACGAGCGCGACATCGGTCTGCGGGAACATCGGATTCGCGGTGTCCATTTCGAGAAGGTCGTCGTAAGGGACGTCGGCTTCGGCCAGCAGCACGTTCATGTGCCCCGGCATGCGGCCGGCGACGGGATGGATCGCGTACTTGACGTCGACGCCGCGCGACTTCAGAAGATCCGCCAGTTCGCGCACGGTGTGCTGCGCCTGCGCGACCGCGAGACCGTAGCCGGGCACGATCATCATGCTCTGAATGCCG
Organism: Candidatus Eiseniibacteriota bacterium; assembly: GCA_029262235.1. Taxonomy (GTDB): domain Bacteria; phylum Orphanbacterota; class Orphanbacteria; order Orphanbacterales; family Orphanbacteraceae; genus JABDJQ01. The sequence continues at coordinate 38,624 of JAJCZU010000003.1, forward strand.
TCGAGCATCATCGCGAGTTCGTCGGCCGAAGTCTGCTTCACCTTGCCCGCGTAGATTTCGTCGGCGCCGGCTACCACGCCGCCGCCTGCGACATCGTCGCCCCAGGTGCCGAAGAGCACGTTTCTGAGCGAGCGGTTCATCGCCTTGCACATGATCATCGTGAGAATGATGCCCGAAGCGCCGACGAGCGAGCCGGCCACGATGAGCACGATGTTCGAGATGACGAACCCCGTGGCAGCCGCCGCGATCCCGGAGTACGAGTTCAGCAGCGAAACGACGACCGGCATGTCCGCGCCGCCGATGCCGATTACGGCCAGGATGCCGAGGATCGACGCCGCGATCATCAGGTACCAGTAGAACATGATGTTCGTCGGGTCCATGACGATCATGACGATGCAGAATACACATGCGGCCGCGACGAGGAGCTTCACGAGCTGTTCGCCCGGATATTTCGCGTCGCCGATGTCGCCGCGCAGTTTGCCGAAGGCCATGAGGCTCCCGGTGAGCGTTACGGCCCCGATCAGGCCCGAGAGGCCCGCCGCGATCGTGAACTGGATTGCGGGCACGCCGCTCGGCACGCCTTTCACGAGTTCGCCCCCTGCAACGAGGGCCGAGGCGACGCCTCCGAAGCCGTTGAAGAGAGCGACGAGTTCGGGCATCGCCGTCATCTGGATGCGGATCGCGAGGACCGCGCCGACGATCGTGCCGATCGCGATCCCGGCGACGATCCACTGATACGTAAGAACGTTCTGGTCGACGAGGGTTACCACGATGGCAAGGAACATCCCCATCGCGCCGAGCCGGTTCCCCCGTACGGCGGTGCGCGGGTGTGTGAGTCCCTTGAGGCCCACGATGAACAGGACCGAGGCGACGAGATAGGCGATCTTGATCAGAGCGTCGTTCACGATTGGCCTAGCCCTTCTTCTTGAACATGGAAAGCATGCGGTTGGTGACCATGAAGCCGCCGACCACGTTCAGCGTGGCGAAGACAACGGCCGCGAAGCCGAGATACGTGGTCAGCGGGTTGCCTTCGGCGCCGTGACCGGCGGAGAGGATCGCGCCGATGATCGTGATGCCCGAGATCGCGTTCGCGCCGGACATGAGCGGCGTGTGCAGCGTGGGCGGTACCTTCGTAATGATTTCGAACCCGACGAAAATCGCCAGCACGAAGATCGTAAACAGCAGGATGAACAGTGACAGAGGATCCATGTTTCGCTCCTATCCTTTTGCGATCGCGTCCTTCACCATCGGGTGAACGACTTCGCCGCCTTTTGCGACGAGCGAACCCTTCGTAATTTCATCTTCGAGATCGAGTTCGATCGAACCCTCTTTGCCGAGATGCAGCAGGAACGTCTGGATGTTCTTCGCGTACATCTGGCTCGCGTGAAACGGGAGCTGGCTCGGCAGATTGAGCGTGCCCACGATCGTGACGCCGTGCACTTCGATCGTTTCGCCCGGCTTCGTGAGGTCGACGTTGCCGCCCTTTTCCGCCGCGAGGTCAACGATGACCGATCCCGGCTTCATCCCCTTCACGACGTCCTCGCGAATCAGAATCGGCGACTTCTTGCCCGGCACGGCCGCGGTCGTGATCACGACGTCGGCCGCCTGGATCACACCGGCCATGAGCTCGGCCTGCTTCGCCTTCTGCTCGTCGGTGAGCTCTTTCGCGTAGCCGCCTTCGCCTTCGCCGCCGCCGACATCGAACTCGACGAACTTGCCGCCGAGCGATTCGACCTGCTCCTTGACCGCCGGGCGCACGTCGTACGCCTGCACGACCGCGCCGAGGCGCTTGGCCGTCGCGATCGCCTGCAGCCCGGCGACTCCGGCGCCGAGCACGAACACGTGCGCGGGCGAAATCGTTCCTGCGGCCGTCATGAACATCGGGAAAAACTTCGGCAGCTTCGTGGCCGCGATCAGCACCGCCAGATAGCCGGCCACGCTCGCCATCGAGCTCAGCACGTCCATGCTCTGCGCGCGCGTGATGCGCGGCATGAGCTCCATGCCGAAGACCGTGGCGCCCGATTTCGCGAGGGCCTGCATTTCGTCGGTCGCGGCAAGCGGGTCGAGCATGGCGATCAGTATCTGGTTCGCGCGGAGAAGAGCGACGTCTTCGGCTCCGTGCGCCGGATTCGCGCCCGGGCCGCGCACCTGCGTTACGATTTCGGCGAGCGAGAAGATCGCCTTGCGGTCGTCGACGAGGCTCGCGCCCTTTCCTTCATACTCGGAGTCGGGATAGCCGGCTGCGATGCCGGCGCCCTTCTCGATGAGCACTTCGTAGCCGGCCTTCGTAAGCGCGGATACGGCCGCGGGAACGAGCGCGACTCTTCTTTCGTTCGGATACGTCTCTTTCGGAACTCCGATTTTCACGGGCGAACCTTCCTGCATGATTTTCGTTGCGACATGAGTGCGGTGAGCCGTGTGGAGTTTTCCTCACGAGTCATGGGACGTCAACGGATTTCTGGATCCGCCCGCCTCAGGAAGCGCGCTTTGCGCTCTGGATCATTCCGAGGAAGCCGTCCCGGTGCGCGTTCATGACAGCCTCGGGGCCGACGCCCTTGAAAAACCACGGGCCGCCCGGGCCTTCGATCACGGCTCCGATCAGGCGCCAGTTCTCTTCGTTGTACGCGGGCGCGCCGGGCATGGCGCTCACGTAGCGGCCATTGACTTCGATCGTCGACACGCGAAACTCGCCGACCTGCATCTGCTCGGTCTTCGCGACCTTCATCGGGTCGGATCCGTCCGGCTGCTGGAACTGACCGGCCCAGCGGCGCAGATTCGCGTCGACTCCACCGCCGCCTCCGGCCCCGAAGTGAAACAGAGTCACTTCCCCTTTGCTATCAGGGATTCCCGAAGGGAGGGAGTACTGTGCTTTGCGCATCGAGGAGCTCGGCACCTCCGCGAGCCACCCTTCCGGCACCTTGTAGGCGATGCCCGCCTGCGCGGCGTAGCCCTTTTCGAGCGCCGCGGGGGCCGTCGTGCCTGCCGCCGGCTTCGGGGCTTCGGCGTGATCCCCGTCATGGACCGTGCCGTCCGCATGGGTGTGCGTGGCCGCGGTTTCGGTGTTTTCCTTCTTCGCGCATCCGAAACCGAATGCGACAAGCATTGCGAGGGACAGAATCCCGAGACGAAACATGCTGTTCTCCTTTAGTCAATCGATCCCGCCGCCCGGTCAGGCCCGGGAAGCGGTCTTCGAACCGTACTTTTCCAGATAGCGATGCGCCACTTCCGCGAGCATCTCGACGGCGAGAGGAAGCGATCCTTCGTCGAAGTCGAATCGCGGCGAATGGTGCGGATGATCTTTGCCCTCTTCGTGATTCGCGGAACCGACGAAGAAGAAACACCCCGGTACATGATGCAGAAACTCGGCGAAGTCTTCCGCGCCGGTCGTCTGCTCTTCCACTATATTGTCTTCGCCCACGAGCTCGACCGCGATCTCGCGCACGAGCGCGGTCATCTCCGGATCGTTCTCGACGGGACGGGTAGCCCTTTTGTAGTCGATCTCGACCGTGCAGTCAAACGCATGTGCCGTGCGCTCCACGATCTCCTGGAACAGCCCGGGGATCCCTTCCCACACTTCGTCGTCGAACGTGCGGATCGTTCCCGCGATCGTAACGGAGTCGGGAATGACGTTATACGCGTCGCCGCCGTGGATCTGGCTCACCGTGACGACCACGGGCGTAAGCGGGTTCACGATGCGCGACGCGATCTGCTGCACGGACGTGATCACGTGCGCGGCGGCGAGAACGGGGTCGCGCCCCATGTGCGGCTGCGCGCCGTGGCACCCTTCGCCGAAGATGTCCACCGTGAACAGGTCGGCCGCGGCCATCACCGGGCCGGGCGTCACGCCCACGACACCCGTCGGCATGTAATTCCAGAGGTGCAGGCCGAATGCGGCGTCGACTTTCGGGTTTTCGAGCACGCCTTCTTCGATCATCGCCTTCGCGCCGTCGCCGACCTCTTCCGCAGGCTGAAAGAGAAACTTGATCGAACCGCGCTTCGGGCGCTTGATCTTCAGAAGCTGGCGCGCGGCGGAAAGCGCGACGGACGTATGCCCGTCGTGTCCGCAGGCGTGCATGTTGCCGTCGACCACCGATTTGTATTCTTCCTCGGACTCCTCGAAGATCGGGAGCGCGTCCATGTCGGCCCGGATCAGCACGCACGGCCCTGGCTCCTCCCCTTCGAGCAGCGCAGTGACGCCCGTCTTCGCGATGCCGGTGACGGGGGAGAGGCCGAGCGACTTCAGCCGTTCGATCACGATGCCCGCCGTGCGCTCCTCTTCGAACGCCGTTTCGGGATGCATGTGAAGGTCCCGCCGCGTTTCGATCAGCTCGCGCTTCTCGTCATCGTTCAACTTGAATTGCGTGGTCATGCGATCTCCTCCGGAAGAATCCGGGTGTGTGTTTCTTTCGCGCCCGCGTGCTCCGAAAGGAGGGACTCGAATTCCTGCACGGCTTGTTCCATCTCATCGCGGCTGCATGTGGCGCTTGATGCATAAATGACACCGAGCACGCGCGTCGTATCGTCTTTCAGTTTCGTGAGCATCGAATCCTTGACCGGGTTGGCGAGGGCCGGGCCGCCCGCCCGCGCGAGCGAAACGAGGCCGGCGACTTCGATCACCTGCTCCGCGCTGTTGAACACGTAAGACTCGTCCTCTGCGCCGAGTCGAATGACGAGCCCGCCCGATGCGTCGCCCGGAACCGCGACCGCGCGATCGAGGTCGACGACCGAAATCGGAAACGCGGTGCGCAGCGAAACCAGGTTGTTACTGTCTACGATGTTGTTCACGAAAGGAAACGTGCCTTTGCCCGCGCAGCCCGCGAGGTATTCGCTCGCCGGCTTGTTGCGGCCCGCCGGCTTGAAACCGCCCGCGCGCAGCAGATCGCGGATCGCCAGCTTTCGTGCCGGGTCGGGCCACTCGGCCGCGGCCTTCTCGGCGATCAGGGCATCCAGCTTCGCGCGCAGGGCATCGCCTGACTCCGCGACAGTAATCCCCGCCGCTTCCACCAGTCCCGCGATCAGAAGCGGGATATCGCCCTCGATCCGCACATCATGCATCAGTCTTCGATCCGCGCTTCGAGAATGATCTGGTCGACGAGCGCTTTTCCCTCGGGCGTGGCCGGAATGATCCCGGCCGGCTGCAGACGTCGCAGTACTTCGACCCATTCTTCGCCCTGGCCGAATACCTTCTGAAAGATCGGGATCGACTCCGCGACATGGCCCGCCGTGGCGAGCGTAACGGCCTGCCAGAAGAGTACCTCCGGATTCCCGGGCAGCAGCTCGGCGGCGCGCGCGTACTCTTTGCCCGCAAGGGCCATGTCGCCCTTTTCGATCGCGAGATCGCCGCGGTTCATGCTCTCGTAGGCGCGGTGCACGTCGAGCAGGCGCGCGAGTTCGGCGATCGGCTCGGCGTGGTCTTCGACGCGCAGGTCGAGCACGCGGTCGGCCCACGGGCGGCCCGTTCCTTCGCCCTTCACGATCAGCATGGCCGCCGACTGTTTGCCGCGGATGTCGCCGCCGGCTTCCTGCGCGGCGCTGAGCGCGGCCATCATGCGCGTGGCGAGGTCGCCGCTCGTTTCTTCGAACGCGTGCGCCATCGCGGGGACGACGTTGTCGCTCACCATCAGGTTCGCCTGCACGCTGAACTGGAGCCCCACGATCTGGCCCGCCGCGGCGATGCAACGGTCGCCCGTGTGCGCGGCCACGTTCCCTTCGTCATCGATCATCGCAACCTGTCGCACGGCGCTTGCGGCGTCCGCTTCGAGCAGCGCACGCAATGCGTCCTCGGCGCTCATTCCCGTGCGCATCAGGTCGAGGCCGCGCGGACCGTACGCCGGGTCGGCGAGCGATTGCGTGGCGACGGCGCCGACGCCGGCTTCCGCCCACGTCACAACCGTGCCGACCGAGAACCAGTGGGATTGTACGGCAACGCCCATTTCGCCCGTTGCGGGATCGCGGGCCACGATCGAGTAAGTCGCTTCGGCCGCGGTTACGCCTGTCAGCGCGATCGCGAGCAGGGCCGATCGGAGAAGACGCATGCCGTCCCTTCCATAATAGTAGAAGCAGAAGTGTCAACGGATTGTAAGGCGAGGTCGGGGCGAGGCGCAAGGCCCCGCCCCCAAGGTCCTGGGGACCGATGAGGCTACCGTACGAGCGTAACCTTGAAATTGCGCGTCTGTTCGCCGGCCGTAAGGCGCACGAAGTAGAGCCCCGCAGCCGCTTCGTGGCCGGAGCCGGTCCGGCCGTCCCAGGCGAGGATCTGGCGCCCGGCAGGAAGGAGCCCGCGATAAAGCGAGCGGACGCGCCGTCCGCTCATGTCGAATACGTCCGCGCGAACCTGCATCTGCGACGGCAGAGCGAAGCGGACCGTGGTATTGCCGGCGAACGGATTCGGGTGTGCGGGTGCGAAGGAAACCGTATTCACGGGGCGCGTGTCGCCGACTCCCGTGCTGATATCGGTGTTGAAAGACCGGGCCGCCGCGAACGGGCTGCGCTCTTCGGCATCTTCGCTGAACGCGCGCCACCAGTACTGGCCGGCCGGGAGAACGGGTGAAACCGTCCAGCTCGTCTGGCCCGCGCCTTCGGAAACGCCGTTCGTCGCACGGAGCAGGTTCGTGAGCAGCGAGTCGCCGTAGACGCGGAATCCGTACGTCAGCGGGTTCGCCTCGGGATCGATCGCGTTGTCGACCACGAGCGTCGCGTTCTGCGGGACGCCGGTCGCGCCGTCCGCGGGCGATGCGAGAGCCGGCGCGGCGGGGGGATTGTTGCCCGTGCCGTCGTCCAGGATGTAGAGCTCGTCGAATCCGCCCTCCACGATATCGCCGCCGCTCGTTCCGTCCGCCGCCTGGATCCGAAGCATCACATTGGCGGGTACGCCGCCGAGCAGCGAGTCGAGGTCCGTGTCGAAAGTCGTCCAGAGCGCGGAACTCGTCACGTCGCCGATCGAAACGAGATTGGTCGGGAAGCTGGCGCCGCCGTCCGTGGACAGATCGATGGAGAAGAAGTCACCACTGTCGTCGCCCTGGTCGCGCTGTCCGAAGAAGTATTGAAACGCGAGCCGCACGTTGGTCACCGCGCCCACGGCGAAGTTCGGCGACCGAAGCGCGGCCGTTCCGCCGTCGACATCATCGACGCCGAGCGCCGTGTTCTGGCCCGTGATCCACGCGGTAGTGCCGGGCGCCGGCGTGGCATCGTCTTCGGGCTGGTACGTCGTTCCGTTCGGATCGATCAGCACCCACTGGCCCGTGCCCGCGTTATCGGTCGGGTCGGCTCCCCAGCCCGCGCCCCCCGACTCGAAATCGTCGGCCACGATGCTCGGAAGCGTCCCCACGACGAGCTTCACGGTTTCCACGTTCATGCCGGCGTTGTCCCACGTCGTCGTGATCGTGAGGTCGACCGCGTGGCCGTCCGGAGTGGCCGCGTCGACACTGAGCGAGAACGGATCGCCGCCGTTGCTTCCCGAACCGCCTGCGACGATCGAGCCGTACGAACTCGTCGCGTCGAGAATTTCGACGTAGGAGTCGTCCGACGTCACCGTGACGGACACGGTGTTCGCGTCGACCAGGACCCCCTTGTTGTCGAGCGTCAGGGTAAGGTCGGCCGTTTCGCCCGGGTCGAGATCGCTGTCGCCGTTTCCGCCCGAGATCACGGTCGCGACCGCGGTTACATACGACCCCGCGACGAGCGAAAGGTAGATGTCGGGATAGAGCATTTCGGAAAGAAGCTGCGGAATTTCACTTTCGTTCGGCCAGAAACCGGTGCCGCCGACTTCGGTCGTGAACGCGATCACTTCGCTGTGATTCGTCGTATCGCCGTACGACCAGTCGAGCATGCCGCCCGATGCGAGGTAGTTCACGATATCGAACGCGTTCCCGTGCCCGTAGCCGTTGAACTCGTTCATGCCGGTCGCCACCGCTTCGAACGTCGCGATGTCGGGCGGGTCTACCGTCGTCCATCCCCACGGATGAATCGTCGCACCCACGACACTGTGGTACGAGTTGTGCGTCACGAACTCGCGCCCGTTGATGAAGTCGCGCATCGCCTGCGTTTCCAGTTCCGAGAATGCGCCGGCCCCGCGGAACGTTTCGTCGCACTGGTTCGTGCTCGAGCCGGACCCGCCCCAGTCGATGTCGTAATTGCGGTTCAGGTCGACGCCGGCGCAGCCGCCGCCGTTCGGGTTCCGGTTCTTGCGCCAGAGCCCGCCGCCCGAAGGGTTCGTCGACTCGTTATAGAGATAGCCGTCGGGGTTCACGATCGGCACGAACCAGATCTCGCGGTTCTCGACCAGAAACGTCGCCTGCGCATCGGTGCCGTAGTTCGCACAGAGATGACGCATGAAGTTCAGCACGACCGATACCGTAATCGTCTCGCGCGCATGGTGCAGCGCGTCGAAGAGCACCTCGGGTTCGGCTTCGTCGCTGTTCGGATTGTCGCTGATCTTCATCGCCCAGAGCGTATTCCCCTCGAGCGTCGTTCCGATCGAGTCCTTGTCGGTCGTGATGGACGGATGGGCCGCGTGCAGCGAGTCGAGAAAATCGACCATTTCGGAGTACGTGTAGAACTGGCCGAAGTTGGGACCGAGCTTTGCCGTCTCGGCGTAGTGCGTTTCGAGATCATCCACGCGGATCGTGACCGGAATCCCGCGGTTCATGAGTTCCTGCGTCAGTGCGGGGCGCGAAAGAAGGCGCATCCACTCGCCGTCCTTCTTCTTCATGAGCTCCAGATCGGGCATGTCTTCAAAAACAGCAAGATCGGTTTGCCACGGAATCTGGATCTCCTGATAAGATCCTGCCATGACCGCAGCCGGGATGAGCAAAAACGCGAGAAGGTTCGCGATGAGTTTCACGGGGTGACCCTTTCGTCGGGATCGAGACGATTTCGGTTGATATTTCGATGGGAGAGACTTGGGAAACGATTGAGAACATTTATGTTACCATACATGAAGGAGGATCGCAAGTTGTTAGCACGCCGGACTGTGGGATTGCTGCTGGGCGCCGTTCTTCTCGTGGGATTCGCCTGCGGCCGTGAGGGAGGAAACCGCACGATCCCTCACGAGGAGGCCGTTCACACGCTGAACGGGGCGGATCTCTTCGTTCGCGTGATCGGAACCGGGGAGCCGATCGTGGTGCTGCATGGCGGCCCGGGCCTCGACCAGAGCTACTTTCTGCCCCAGATGAACGGGCTCGCCGAAACGCACACTCTCATCTTATACGACCAGCGGGCGAGCGGCCGAAGCGGCGCCGCCTTCGATTCCACCGGCATTTCGATCGACCTCTTCATCAAAGACATCGACGCGGTGCGCGCCCACTACGGGATCGATCGCATGAATCTCATGGGGCACAGCTGGGGCGGATTTCTGGCGATGCTCTATGCGATTCAGCATGCGGACAAGCTGAACTCCCTGATTCTCGTGAGCCCGAGCCCGGCGAGTTCCGCGATGCGGAACGAAGAATCGCAGCAGCTGGCCGCGCGCCTGGCGGAAGAAGATCAGGCCGAGCGCGACTCGATCATTCAGTCTGCGGGATTTCAGAACGGGGATCCGGCCGCGTACGAAGACTTCTTCCGCGTGTTCTTCCGCAGCGAGTTCTATAACCCCGAACGGATCGACGAGCTGACGCTGACGCTTCCCGATAACTTCATCGCCAACAGCCGCCTGCTGCAGTATCTGGCCCGCGATCTTGCCGTCTACGACATCCACAATGCGCTCGAAAGCGTCGAAGTCCCGGCGCTCGTCGTGAACGGGGAGAGTGAGTCCGGTCTCGCAAGCGGCCGGAAGATCAGCGAACATCTGCCGCACGCCAGGCATGTCGTTCTCGAGGAGTGCGGTCATTTCCCGTTCATCGAAAAGCCCGCGGAGTTTTTCGGAGCGGTGAATACTTTCCTCGACTCGCACTGACCGGGGCCGGCCTCCGCGCGCCGGCCCGTCACTTCGGCCACTCGATCATTTTGACCGGTAATCCTTACTGATTGTCGCCTTTTCGCCTTCCCTTACTCTCTGTTCAGTTCCGCCAATCTCTCTAATCCTATGCATTACACCGAATTGCGTGGAATCGAGTGTTTCGGCACGCTTCCTGCAGTTTACAAGTCATGCAAGCGCAGACAATCGAAACTTCAGCGAAAGGAAATCAACATGAAGACGATGACGAAACCGACTCTCGTGCTTTCAGCAGGCACCCTCAAGGGGAACGGCGTGAAAAACCCGGGCGGCGAAGACCTCGGCAAGATCGAAGACATCATGATCAACACGAGCTCGGGCCACGTTGCCTATGCCGTGCTCTCGTTCGGCGGGATCCTCGGAATCGGCGACAAGCTGTTCTCGATTCCGTGGTCGCTGCTGAAGGTCGACACGGAGAAACACTGCTGCGTTCTCGACGTGGACAAGAAGCTCCTCGAAAACGCACCGGGGTTCGACAAGAAAGACTGGCCGAACTTCAGCGACATGACCTGGCACGACAAAGTACATTCGTACTACGGAGTTAAGCGCGTCTGGTAGTGCCGACTGATTCTGGGGCGGGGGGTTCATCCCCCGCCATCCCGAAGCCGAGGACATCAGGGGAAAATCGTTCGAGGAGATCGTCATGGAATGGGTCATCACCACATCGGAACTGATCGTCGCGATCATGGCCGTCGCGACCGTGTTCGGCGCTATCGCCATCTACCGGCTGTCGACGGAAGTGCAGCGCACGTCGCGACGCGTCAACAGCATTCTGAGCCGGCTCGAGCCGGTCGTCGACGAGACGATGCGAGAAGTCAATGCGGAGGTGCGGGAGATCCGGCGCCTGACCGGCCGGCTCAACCAGATCGCCGATCATAGTGAACGACTGGTCGACTCCGTGACCGCGACCGCGATCCCGCTTGTCGAAGACGTGGAACGGATTCGCCAGTCCCGGCGCTACGTAGCCGCGGCAGCCAAAGGCGTCGCCGCCGGCTTCCAGTCATGGCATCGGACACGGAACGGTTCCTAGCAGTAGGGGCCGTCCGGAAACCGAAAATGAATGCGAATCGAAGAAACCGTTGATCGAAAGGACAATCAAAATGAGTGACCGTGAATCCAACAGCAAGCATGGCTCGATCGGAGCGATGCCGTTCCTGATCGGGGCGCTTGTCGGTGGCGCAGCAGCAATACTGATGGCGCCCGACCGTGGCGTGAACACGCGCAAGCGCCTGAAGGAAGGAGCCCGCCACATCTACAAATCGGGCGAGGAAGCCGTGCTCGACGCGCGGGACGCTGTCAAAGACAAAGCGGAAACGCTGAGCGACGCCACGCGCGAACGTGTCGAAGACGTCGCAGAGACGGCGGGTACGCAGGTCGATGCGATGAAGACGGCCATGCGCCGGGGCAAGGAAGCGTTTGAGGAAGAGCTCGAGAAGAAATCGGCCTGATGGGGGGATTTCCCCATCGCCGCGCCCCAAGAGCGGCCGGGCGGGCATATTTACTACCCCCGTCGATCCGGCTGATGCCGCCTGCTAGTAGGTCGGCATCTCCGGGTCGATTTCGCGGGCCCATGCCAGAATGCCGCCCTGCACGTTCTTGACGTTCTTGAAACCCTGGTACGCCAGAAACATCGCGACCTGGGCGCTCCGCGCTCCCATCTTGCAGTGGCAGATGATCTCTTTCTCCCGGTCGAGTTCTTCGAACCGCTGGGGAATCTCGACCATCGGAATCCGCGTGGTCCCCTCGATCGCGCAGATGGCAATTTCATGCGGGTCGCGCACGTCGAGTACGACGAAACCGTTTCCGCCCGCCTGCATGCGCTCGGCGAGCGTGCTCACATCGATGTCCGTCGGGAATACGACTTCCGCTTCCTGTCCGTCCTGCAATGCAGTCTCCTGTTCTTCGACCATCTTGAATACTTCGCGATTCGTCTCCTGAGACGACTGCGCGCCGGGCACACCACAGAACGCTTCGTAGTCGATGAGCTCGGTCACGGTCGGGTTCTCGCCGCACACGGGGCACGCCGGGTCACGGCGCAGCTTGAGCTCCCGGAACGTCATCTCCAGCGCATCGTACAACAGGAGACGGCCGGCGAGCGAGCGCCCTTTCCCGAGCAGGATCTTGACGACCTCGGTCGCCTGAATCACGCCGATGAGTCCGGGCAGAATCCCGAGAACGCCACCCTCGGCGCACGAAGGAACGAGTCCGGGCGGCGGCGGTTCGGGATAGAGGCACCGATAACAGGGACCGCCTTCATGATGAAACACGGAAGCCTGCCCTTCGAAGCGGAAGATGCTGCCGTACGCGTTCGGCTTCCCGAGCAGCACGCACGCGTCGTTCACGAGGTAGCGCGTCGGGAAATTGTCGGTGCCGTCGGCGATCACGTCGTAGTCTCGAAAAAGCGCGAGCGCGTTCTCCGACGTCAGGCGCACTTCATGCGTGTCGATCTGAATGTGGGGGTTGATGTCCGCCAGGCGGCGCCTCGCCGAATCGAGCTTCGCGCTTCCCACGTCTGCCGTGCCGTGCAGGATCTGGCGCTGCAGGTTCGAATGATCGACGACGTCGAAGTCGATGATGCCGATGCGGCCGACACCGGCCGCCGCCAGATAAAGCGCCATCGGCGAACCGAGCCCGCCCGCGCCGACGAGAAGGACGGAACCTGCCTTCAGGCGCTTCTGTCCGTCGATCGTAACCTCGGGCATGATCAGATGACGGCTGTACCGCGCAATCTCCTCCTTGGACAGATCGACGTCAGGCGCGCCCCCGGCGATGCTGGGGACGATACTCACTTCGTCGCCCGGGGCAAGTGGCGTGTCGCGAAGCGCGAGATTGCGGATGTCTTCGGCGTTCACGTACACATTGACGAAATTGCGAAGCTCGCCGTCCTCCTGATAGAGGTGCTTCGCGAGTTTCGGAAAGCGCGCCGTGAGAGCCGTCAGCAGCCCGCCTACGTCGCGTCCGTCTAACTCGACCGTCGAAGCGCCGTCCGCAAAGGGGCGGAGAGGAGTGGGGATGAATACCTTTATCGCCATTTCGAATGCTCCCTTCCCGCACGCATGGGCGATTCCTGCACCGTGATGCGCTCCTCGAGAAATTCTTCGCGACTCTCGCTGAGCAGCCACGAGTAGACCTCGCGCGGGCGTCCGTTCACGATCGAAACGATGAGATAGGAGAACGAGGGCCACGCGTGCGTGCGATCGAACTCCGACGGCCGGGCGGGGTGGTCCGGGTGCGAATGATAGACTCCTAAAATATCGACGCCGGCGGCCCGAGCGTCCTGCTCCATCTCCCATACGTCTTTCGGTTCAATCAGATAACGCGTGGTCTGCCGGGCTTCGTCGAACTCGTTCGACACCGGGCGAACGGCGTGTACGACGCGGTCATTCCCGAGCGTGGCGCCGAGCAGAAACCCGCAACACTCGTTGGGGTAGCATGCGGCGCCGTGCCGCCTGATCAGCCCGATCTGCGCGTTCGAAAAATAGATCGCCATTCGTCACTCCTCGTTCCAGAAACTATCGCTCATGTATCGTTCTCCACCATCGCAAAGCACCGTCACGATCGTGCCCGATTCGAGCGTCCGCGCGATGCGAAGCGCCGCCGCCACATTGGCCCCGGACGAAACGCCCGCGAAGATGCCGAGCCTGCGTGCCATCGCGCGCGCCGTCGCCTGCGCTTCTTCGGTTTCGATCGTGACGTTCTCATCGGCAAGCCCGTCGTCGTAAATCGCGGGAACGAGCGCGCTCCCCATATGTTTCAACCCCTCGAGCCCGTGCCACGGAGAATCCGGCTGCATGCTGACGAGTCGCACGTCGGGGCGCGCCTCCCGCAGTGCCCGCCCGGTGCCCACGAATGTGCCGCTCGTACCGAGCCCCGCCACGAAGTGCGTGATCCTGCCCTGTGTCTGCGCCAGAATTTCAGGGGCAGTCGTGTGATAGTGCGCTTTCCAGTTGTCGTCGTTCGCGTACTGGTTCGGGTAGTACCAGCGCTCCGGAGAACGCGCGTACAGCGCCCGCGCTTCGTGAATCGCGCCGTCGATCATCTCGCCGGGATCCGTCAGCACGAGCCGCGCTCCGTAGGCGCGCAACGTCGCGAGCCTTTCCTGTGACGCGTTCGCAGGCAGGCAGAGCACGACTTCGTACCCTCTGGCCGCTCCGATCATCGCGAGCGCAATGCCCGTGTTCCCGGATGTCGCTTCGAGAATCGCCTTTCCCGGTCCGATTTCTTCGCGTCGCTCCGCTTCCTGAATCATATTGAGAGCGGGACGATCCTTGATCGATCCGCCGGGGTTCAAAAACTCCGCTTTCGCGAGAATGCGGACGCCCGGACGGATCGAGACGTCGAGTGAAGTCAGTGCAAAGAGAGGAGTGTTGCCGATTCGGTCCAGAAGCGTCGGAATTCGATCCGTTGCGGTACGCATAGATGTCCGTCCTCGAGGGGGGCGCGATCTGCGCCGATCGGGGCGGGCGGCTCCGTAGATCGATTGGCTTCAAGCATACGACCTGATTCGCCCGCTTGGCAACCCCCTGTCGGATTTCCAGTCCTGGCGGACGACGTTGCGTCCGGAGCGTAATCTTGTGACAATATGCCCATTCGGGTGGTCAGTGACCATGTAAGCAGGAAACGGGCGTATTCACGTCTTTGTTCCGATATTCAACATGTCCCGCTCTGGAAGGATCACAACCATGTCTTTAGTAGAAATGCTGATGTCGCAGCTCGGCGGCGGCAATCTCTCGTCTCTCAGCAAGGAAATCGGGTCTGATGAAGGCAAGACGGGCTCGGCCGTGGCCGCGGCGCTCCCGATGCTGATCAGCGCGCTCGCACAGAACGCGTCGAAGCCCGAAGGAGCCGCGTCGCTCCACAAGGCGCTCGAGAAGGATCACGACGGCAGCGCGCTCGACCAGCTGACCGGACTCTTTTCCAAGGCCTCGACCAAGGACGAAGGCGACGGCATCCTGAAGCACGTGCTCGGGAACAGCCGCCCGCAGGTAGAAAAAGGGCTTTCGAGTTCGACCGGGCTCGACTCCGGTTCGTCCGCGAAGCTGCTCGCGATGCTGGCGCCCATGGTGCTCGGCGCCATCGGAAAAGCGCAGCGCCAGAGCAACATGGATTCGAATCAGCTCGCCGGTTATCTCGGCGGGGAACGCGAAGAAGTGCGCAAAGTCGCGCCGCGCAGCCTCGGTGCGCTCGAGTCACTGCTCGACGCCGACGGCGACGGCGATCTCGATATGAGCGACATCATGTCGCAGGGCGCGGGACTCCTCGGAAAACTCTTCGGTCGCTAGACCGGATACGAAAGGAAGGTAGCGAAATGGGACTCATCAGTTTCGTAAAGGGAGCAGGCGAAAAGCTCCTCGACAAGATGACGGGCAAGGATCAGGAGAAACTGAACGCGAAGGAAAGCGTCGAGGTTGCGGGCCATCTCACGAAGGTCGTCAACACGATGGGCTTCGAAGTGCAGGACCTCGACATCAAATTCGATGCCGAAACCGACACGGCGACGGTAGCCGGCAAGACCGACTCGCAGTCGGCGCGTGAAAAGATCGTACTGCTCGTCGGGAATACGCAGGGCGTGGCGAAGGTCGACGACCGTCTTACCGTCGAAACGCCGTCACCGGAAGCGACGTACTACACGGTGGTAAGTGGCGATACGCTCGGTAAGATCGCAAAGGCGCATTACGGGAACGCGATGAAGTACCCGGTGATCTTCGAAGCGAACAAGCCGATGCTGAGCGACCCTGACAAGATCTACCCGGGCCAGGTTCTTCGCATCCCCGCGATCGACTAGTCCGTCGAGTGCATTTCTTTTGCGCCTGTAAGGTGCGCGTCGGAGCGAGCGGGAAACCAGTACCATTCGGATGACTGGGATTTCCCCTTCACGAGCCCTTCGATGCGCGCCCGCAGGCGCTCTTCATCCATCCAGTATATGATCCGCTGCGGAAAGTCGTGCGCCTTGTTCTCGAAGACCGCGCGGTTTCCTTCCCACTCGATCAGATGAAACGAACTCGCCGGACCGCCGCCCGGGCTTGCCACATAGTAGATCGCGCCTTCGTCTTCGATGATGCGCAGATATTCGAAGCCGGTACGATTGTCCCGCACCGAGCGGTTCACGCCCGCCATCATTCCGGCGCGCGCGTCCGTCCAGAATTCCTCCGACAGTCGCCCTTCCGTTTCGTAAACCCAGTGCCCCGTGAGAAAAGCGAGATGGTCCCATCGGAACGGTTCGGCAGCCCGCGCGCACGCGGCCGTCGCCAGCAGGGCCGCGACCAGAGCCACGACCGCAGTCGCGATACGGAATGTCATGATGCCTCCTCGTCGCCCGGATGTTTCGAGTGAAACGTTTCGTAGCGGTGCTTCGGATCGATGGGCAGCAGAAGGACGAAGCCGGCGAACGTCAGCATCGCCGAAATCGCAAACGGCATGAACGGTCCGAAGGCGTCGTACAGCCAACCCATCGAGATTCCGGAGATCGAGCGGCCGAGCCCCGTGATCCCCTGATTCAGCCCCTGAATTTTGCCCTGATCTTCGACATGAGTGTAGCGCGACAGGAGCGCCGTCATCGAAGGCGTGTTCAGCGACGCCCCGACGGCAATCACGGTAAGCGCCACCCAGAGCCAGACCACCGGGAGGTTCGGGACGAGCAGGGCGATGCCGACGGCCGCGAGAAACGTGCCCCATTGCGCGAGAAAAACTTCGCCCAGCTTCGGCACGAGAAAACGGATCGCGCCTCCCTGCACGAGCGCCGAGATCAGAAAGTAGAGCGCGAGCGCCTTTCCCGTCTGGGCCACGTCGAAGCCCCAGCGGTCCGCGGCCAGAATGACGAGCGTCCCCTGCAGGACCGATGTGCCCGTGCTCCCGACGAGCGTCGAGAACAGCATGCGGCCGACGCCGCTGTGAGCGAATGCCTGGCGCCAGAGCCGCAGGCTGTTCGTTCGTCTTCGCAGATGAGTGGCAACGTGCGGGGCCGTTTCGGGGAGGAGCAGCGCAATGATCAGCGCCCCCCCTTCGAGGCCGATGTTGAACACGCCGATGAACGCGTTCGACGTGGCGCTGGCGATCAAACCGCCGGCGAGCGGCCCGAGAATGAAGCCGAGACCGGCCGTCGCCCCCAGAATGCCGAGCCCCTTCGCGCGGTCTTCGGGCTTCATCGTATCCGCGATGATCGCCGTAGCGACCGTGAGCTGCGTGCCGAACAGGCCGACGATCGCGCGCGCGACCAGGAACCATCCCAGCGTCGGCGCGTACGCCCACCCCGCGTACCCGATGATCGATCCCAGAATGCCCGCCACGAGAATGGGCTTCCGTCCGATCTTGTCGCTCCAGTCGCCCCAGATGGGCTGCAGGAAGATCTTCGGAGCGGCGGTGAAGAAGAAGCAGAGCGTGATATGGAACGCGGTGCCGCCGAGTTCGCGCACGTAATACGCGATGACGGGGAACGTCGCTCCCAGCGCTACGAGCTCCAGGAGGAGCATGAGCGGAAGCAGTGCCGGGGGACGGTTCGGTTTCATGACGGCTCATGGTACGGGAGGGAGTGCGGTACCACAAGGACGCGCCCGTGGATAACGGGCGGGGCACGAAGAGGAGTGAGCGGGCCCGATTCGATGAAGAGGCCGAATTGATCAGGAATCGCCATTCTTCACGCCTCTGGCCTTTCGCTGACTCACTCCATGATCCCTCAATTGTCTCGTTCACTGGAATTGAGTATAATAGAGACTCTCCTCTACTCCCGTGCCCGCCCCTCCCGGCTGGCCGCCAGTTGATCCATTGCATCCCGGGACCGGTATGAAAACAGCCCTTTTCTCCATTCTGCTGCTGCTTCTCGTCGCTCCGCTTGCACAGCCCGGGGCGCAGCTGCTTCCGGACGGTTTTGCGATCGAACAGATCGTGAAGGGGCCGTTCACGGGGCAGCCGGTCGGCTTCGACATTCTGGCGGACGGCCGGATTCTGTTCATCGAGCTGCAGGGAAACGTGCGGATCGCGCCAGTGGGCGCCTACCCGATCGCGGGTGACTCGATCCACTCGTTCCCGGACGTTCTCGTCGAGACGGAACGGGGGCTGCTGGGAGTAGCGGGCGATCCCGACTGGCCGGACGAACCTTACTTTTACTTCTATTACTCGGGGACGGATTCCGCGTCGCACATCGTACGGTTCACCGTGACGGGTATCGGCGTGAACCTGCCTACAAGCACCGCCCTGACGCTGACCGAGCGTTATGAAATCCTCACGATTCCTGATTTTGACGGCAGTCACAACGGAGGCACGATCCGGTTCGGACCGGACGAGAATCTGTACGTGAGCAACGGCGACGACAAGGATATATGCAGCGCGCAGGATCGCAGTTCATGGAATGGGTCGATCCTGCGACTCGACCTGGACGATCTGCCGTCCGCCGGCCCCGGCGGCCCGCCGCCGATAGCGGACATCACGCCGGACGACAATCCGTTCATCGGGCATGTCGATCAGACCGCGCATTTGATCTGGGCGTTCGGATTGCGCAACCCGTTTCGCTTTACGATCGATGCTGTTACCAACGATGTGTTTGTCGGTGACGTGGGGAGCAACACGTGGGAAGAGGCGAACCGCGTGCCGTTCGACAGCGCCGGCACGAACTTCGGCTGGCCCTGGTTCGAAGGGCCCGACCCGAATAACTTTTGTGACAGTGCAACGGCTTTCACTCCGCCTTTTCACGTGTTCCCGCATATGGAGCCGTTCCCGGCCATTATCACGGGCGGCCCTGTCTATCGCGACGTGATCGCTTCGGATCTGCGTTTCGGGCCCGCATACGACGGCGACTACTTCTTCATCGAGCCGAATCTGCAGTGGATCGGGCGCGTCAAGAACACCGGAGGGACATGGAGTGTGCCGCCGCCGGTTCCCGGACAGCCCGACTCCACGAAATGGGCCGACCAGATCGGGGGGTACGCGACGGATATGCAGCTGGGGGCTGACGGCGCGATCTATATGATGTACCTGTCGACCGGAACGCTCAGCCGCGGCATTCACCGCATCGTGAGCGACTACACCGCGACCAGCATCGATCCGGGGCGTCCGCTGTCGCTCATGCGTTCAAGCGCGCATCCGAACCCCGCGCCCGCCGAAGGGACCACGATTCAGTATCGCCTGCCCTCGGACGCAGCGGTCGACCTCGCGATCTACGATGTGCGCGGCCGCCTGGTCCGCACACTGCGCGCGGGCCGAGCCACGAACGGCTCACTTCACTGGGACGGGCGCGCCGAAAGCGGACGCTCCGTCGCTTCCGGCCTCTACTACTACACGATCACGGCACCGAACGGTGTTCGCTCGACCGGCAAAATCTCACTCGTTCGATAGCAAGGGCGCGATTCGCTTCCTGGCCCGACACCAGCGGATGCCGGCCCGACACCAGCGGATGCCGGCACGACGCCAGCGGATGCGCGACTTCGCGATCCCTGGCCGACCGCCTTTGGCATCGCAAGGTCGTGTGTTTTGCGTGTGCTCACTTCTGTTGCCGGAGGATGATACGAAAGTCGGTGCGCCGAAAGGCTTGTCGGCTCAAGCTTGGTCTCGCTTGCCGCGCATCCGCTGGCGTCGTGCCTGGAGGCGCCGGGCAACGATGAACCGGCCGAACTGGCCCGCTGCCGCGGCACGACAGGGCGAGGGCGGAGCGGAGGCGTCGGCGCGCGTATCCTCGGAAAGCGTCCTGTCCCCTCCTGATTCTTCACGCTGCAAAGCGAATCGTGAGGCGGGCGGCGGAACACTCCCCCGCAGTCCCGAGCCCCATTGGAGGCGCCGGGCAACGATGAACCGGCCGAACTGGCCCGCTGCCGCGGCACGACAGGGCGAGGGCGAGGAGGAGTGTTTCGTCGCCCACGCTGTTGCTCGCCCTCATTGCGAGGGCGAGGAGGAGTGTTCCGCCGCCCGCCAACCGAACGCTCCGATTCGGGATTTCCCCTCGAATTGTCAGGCTTAATTTGCGACCCTCAGGGGGCTGTCATGATTACAGAGGACTCCGGGCGATCCGGAGGCCGGGC
Organism: Candidatus Eiseniibacteriota bacterium; assembly: GCA_029262235.1. Lineage (GTDB taxonomy): Bacteria > Orphanbacterota > Orphanbacteria > Orphanbacterales > Orphanbacteraceae > JABDJQ01. The sequence continues at coordinate 58,562 of JAJCZU010000003.1, forward strand.
GGGAGCGTATGCAGAACTGGACGGGAAAGACGATTGCGGATCGCTACGAGGTCCTCGAGAGAATCGGGGATGGCGGGTTCGCGTCGGTCTGGAAGGCGCGGGAGATCAGACCGGGCGCCGAAGTGGCAATCAAGATTCTGCATGACGAACACGCGGAAGACGAAGCGTTCGTAAAGTCGTTCTTCGAACAGGCCAACCGTTTTGCGAAGTATCGCGACCGGGCGGGCCTCAGCACGGTGCTGGATTTCGGGACCGACAAGGACACGGGCGCCGTCTATATCGCGATGAGCCTGCTCGGTGAATCGCTCGAAAATCGCCTGTCGACAGAAACGAAACTGGACGCGGGCGAATGCAGGCGCCTGGCGCGCGAAGTGTCGTCGGCGCTCGCCGTGCTGCATGCCGACGGTGTCGTGCATCAGAATCTGAACGCCCGCAATATCCTCGCCCGCCCGGGCGACGGGCGGTTCGTGCTCACGGATTTCGGCGTCGGTCTCGTCGGCGAAGCGCTCGAGCGGACCGCGCGCACGATGGACCTGAATCAGTCGGACATCTGGGCGTACACCTCACCGGAACAGATCAAGTCGGCGACTCCCGAGGAAATCGGCCCCCCGGCCGACTATTATGCTCTCGGGGTGACGCTCTACCGCGCGGCGACAGGAAGCTTTCCGTTCGTCCCGCGCGTTCCGCAGGTCTTGATGGACCACATCAACGAGCCGCCTCCCGATCCGGCGACGATCGAGCCCGGGATCGAGCCGAACATGCGTGCCCTGATCCTGCAGTGCCTGGCGAAGGATCCGGCCGCGCGTCCGGGGTCACCGGCGGATGTGGATGCCGCGCTCAGCGCACCCGTTGCCGGCCCGGCCGCAGCGGGCGGGGGAGGTGGGGGCGCGCGCACCGGTCTGATCGCCGCGGGAATCGTCGCCCTGATCGCCGCGGGATTTTTCGGCTTTCGCATGTTCGGCGGCGAGGAAGGGGATTCGTATGCGATCCGTACCGCGCCGGCAGGCGCGATCTACCGGGTTTACGAAGGGGAGAAGCAGCGTTTCTCCGAAGCGATCCGCAAGGGAACGAGTCCGTCGTCGTTCCAGCTTCCGCCAGGCGCCTATTCGCTCGATCTCGACCTGGACGGGTATTTTTCATGGAGCGGCGAACCGTTCGAAGTGGGCCCGGGCGACACGCTGCCGAGCTTCCGGCTCGACCGCAAGAACCGCGTGACCGTCGAGACCACGCCTCCGGGGGCCCTGGTCGTTCTCCGTGCGATCGAAACGCGCGAAACCAGGAGCGTGGACGGACAGGAGGCGTCGTTTTACCCGGTGCGCCCCGGGCGTTACGAACTCGAGGCGTCACTCGAGGACTACGACCTCTATCGCGATACGATTACAGTCGCCGACCAGGACCGCACGATCTCCGTCACACTTCCGGAAAAGACAGGCAAGCCCGTGTGGATCTTCACGCTTCCGGACGGCGCGAGCGTGGCGATCGACGGGACGCCGGTTTCGATTCCCACAAACTGCTTCATCGAAGACGTCCCGTTCGGATTTCGCACGTTCACGTTCTCGCGCCTCGGCTACGCGACGTTCGACACGAGCATTGCGATCGTACCCGACGGCGGCGTCGATACGGTTGCGGTGGAGCTCGGGGAGAGCGCCGATCCCGTGCGTTCGGCGCGGTCGGCGAATCTCAGCGCGGTTCATCGCCTGGTGCGCGAGTATTCCGTCGCGATCGAAAACGAAAACATCGCCTCTCTGAAGTCTCTGATCCGTGAATTCCCGTCCGAAGAGGAGCGCTTCTGGACGCGTTACTTCGGCGCGGCCGACAGGATCGACGCGACAGCCCTGATCCTGCGGCAGGATGTCCGCGAGCGGACGGCGGAACTCGACGTGCGTCTCTTTCTCGACTACCGGGACAAGCGCGGCGCGGCGATGGAGTCGTCACTGGAATACACGGTGGAACTCGAAAAGGTGAAGGATGCCTGGCACATCAACCGAACGAAGCCGCGCGGGTAAGTCTAAGGAAACGTGAGGTCGCGCACTTCGGCCGTGTCGCGATGAATCATGCGAATGCGGTGGTTGTTCGTGTCGGGCACGAGCAGCACGTCGCCGACCGCGTCGAGACCGCCCGGCTCGAACAGCAGCTCCCGGCTCCCGTCCCCGAAAAACGTCGTGATGGTCTTCGTCTCCCAGTCGATCCGCTTGACCTTGTTGTTGAACGTGTCCGCGATATAGATCGCGCCGTGCAGAAATACGGCGCCGAGCGGATGCTGCAGCAGCGCGTCCTCGAGCGGACCGTCCTTGTCGCCGAAGTCGAACAGCCCGCGCCCCATCACCGTGAACACTTCCATCTTTTCGAGATCCGCAAAGCGAATGGAGCTCACCTCGCTGTCGGCGAACAGGACGGCGTGACCGAGCGGGGCGAGCGAAGACGGCTGCGCGAGCTGCGCTTCCTTGAACGGGCCGTCGACGTGATTCTCGTGGCCGGAGCCGACGAGCGGAAAGAAAACGGGGCGCGTCGGCTCGTACGCCCAGATCTGGTGCGCCCCTGCAACGGAAACCAGAATGACGTCGCCGAGGGCGAGGCAGTCCCATGGTGAGCGCACCGCAAGCTCGAGCGGGCCTTCACCACCGGGGTGCGGTTCCGAGCCGCCCGTTCCCGCGAGTGTCGTCACGCGTTTCGTCTCGAGGTCGATGCCACGCAGAAGATGGTTTTCGGTGTCGGCCACATACACGACGGTTCCCATACGGTCGACTCCCTGGGGTCGGCGGAAACTCGCGGCGTCGTACGCGCCGTCCTGCTTCCCGACGCCTCCGCCGCCGACCGCTTCGTACGACTCGATAACCGGCCAACCGTCCTTTTCGAATGAAACGTTCGCGAGCAGAATGCGATGATGACCGGTGTCGGTAATGGCCAGAAGCGGTTTGTCATTCTCTTCGCGCGGCGGCAGCACGCGTACTTTGCCCGGATACGAAAGGAACGATTCCGTGCCGGCATGCGGTTTTGCGAAGACGCGTTTCTCGCTCGCCAGCACGTCGCTGAAACGGTCCCGTTCGAGAACATCCGCGATGCGCTTTCCGAGGTCGGCCTCGTTCGGCTCACCCGGCATCGTCTGCACGATCTTCCCCTCGGCGTCGATCAGCACGAGCGTGGGCCACGCGCGAATCGCATACTGCTGCCAGAGGTCGTGATCGCTGTCAACAAGCACGGGGTGATCGATGCCGTGGCGCGCGATCGCGGCGCGAATGTTGGCGGGATCTTTCTCTTCGTCGAACTTCGCGGCGTGCACACCGATCACATGAAACGGTTCGTCACGAAAACGCTCCTCGAGCCTGTGCAGAACGGGCAGCACGTGCATGCAGTTCACGCAGCAGTACGTCCAGAAATCGAGCAGGACGACGTGGCCGCGCAGATCGTCCCACGCGATCGGAGCGTCTGTATTCAGCCAGGTCGCTTCAGTGGGAAAGGAGGGGGCTTTCATCGTGTGACTCTACAATTCGCTGCAGGACGCGCCGTACGAGAAGCAGCTGAAGCAGCGGTGGTGCTTCATCGAAACACGCGGCTCCATGCTTTCGCGAAGCGTCGTGCCGAGGTCGTATTCGGGGTCGTCGTCAACGAGGGTGCAGGCGTAAACGCGCATGCCGTGTTCGCTCTTCACGACCATTTTGCTGAACGCGCACATGAACTTCGCGCGCGTTGCCGCGGTCTGATAGGTCGTCATGCAGTTTTCGGTGACGTGCGGCGTGTCGACGCGGGCCCCGGGCGGATGGAAATCCGGGAACGATACGATGCGCGCGTCGCTCGGAATGTCGTAGTCGGCGAGCATGGCATGGTACTCGTCTTCCGCCGCGGCGGTGTTTTCGCCCTTTTCCATCTGGCGCGCGACAGAAACATGAAACCCGAGATCGTGCAGCATCTTCATTCCTTCGAGCGCCGCCCTGTAATTGCCGGCGCCCCGGCCTTCGTCGTGACGCGCCTCGTCCGCAAAGTCGATACTGACACGAAACGAAATCGGATGCTTCGCTTCGAGCAGCGTCGCGATCTGGTCGATGCGCCTGTGAACGGGTTCGGTCGCGTTCGTGAGCACGAGGCAGGGAAGGCGATCGGCGGCGTAGCCCAGGATCTTGACCATGTCCTTCGCCACGAACGGCTCGCCGCCCGTGAACGAAAACTGCTCGACCCCGAGCTCCATCGCTTCATCAATGAAGGGTTTCACTTCGTCGAATTTGACGAGGCCGAGACGTGTGTCGCCTGGCTTTGATCCTTCAAGGCAGAACGGGCAGCTCAGGTTGCAGTTCGTTCCCGTGTGAAACCAGAGCTCCTTCAAGGTCTGCGGTTCGATATAGCCGCGTGCCTTGCCGTCGGGCGTCGTGTGCCACGCCTCGGAGCGGCCCAGGTTTTGCGCCGGGATCGCCACTAGCAGCAGGCTCCGGACGTGTCTGACGGGTCGCGCGATTCCTGGAACGGAATCGAGGTGCCGCAGTCGGTGAAGATTCCGTAGTGCGTTTCCCAGTTGCCGATGAATTCGAAGTGCCTCCGAAAACGTGTGTCGTGGAGCATGCGCCACGTGTTGCCGCAGACGGGAAACACGCGACCCCGGTCGATGTGGTGATGCGCGTCGAGTACGAACATCTGTTCGCTCGCTTCGAGGCCGCCCTTGTATCGCACGGCCTGGCCGTAATCTTCGCACGCGCTTTCGAGGTCGGCGAGTTTGAAAAGCCGGTACGTGGCCGAGTAGAAGCCGACGTGTCCGATCTTCTGTACGATCGCTTTCTGTTCGATCGTGAGACGGCGGTCTTCGACGAGACGCGGATCGAGAAAGCCCGTTCGTTTTGCCATGTCGAGGAAATCGTTCCAGTACATGGCGCCGCTCAGGCACTCGCCGTAGAGCACGGGGTCTTCTTTTAGATGGGAAGGAACGCGGCGGTCGGCGTAGACGTCGGAAAAGTAGAGTTCGCCGCCCGGCTTCAGAAGACGGTGCGCCTGACGGAAAACCGACTCTTTGTCGGGCGAGAGATTGATGACGCAGTTCGAAACGATGACGTCGAAACTTTCGGGTTCGAGGGGGAGCGCGTCGAGCTGTTCGATATATCCCTCGTAGAAGCGGACGTTCGGTTGCGCGTAGCCGAACTGCTTCTGATGGTATTCGATATGGCGGTTTGCGATGGCGAGCTGTTCGGGCGTCATGTCGACGCCGACCACTTCGCCTTCTTCGCCGACGAGCGCCGAAAGGACGTACGCGTCGCGCCCGCTCCCCGAGCCGAGGTCGAGAACGCGGCAACCCTTGAGATCGGCCGGCGCGATCAGCCCGCAGCCGTAATAGCGGCTGGCCACTTCGTCATGCACCTGCCCGAGGATCGCTTTCAGGCCGGCCGGAAGGTCCGTGTCCGTGCAGCAGGCGCTCGTCTGCAGATCATCCTTCGACTGCAGAATCTTGCCGTAATACTCTCGCACCGCGTCGTGCATCGAATCTCCTTCGCATAACCGGGGATATGGAATCGAAATTGTGCCTGTGGGTGGTCCCGGCCCTCGTTATCTTACAGCATCGGGGCGCCGGCCGCAGAGTGCCTGCCGCCTCAGCCTACGATGCCGCCCTCGGTCAGCTTGCGCATGTCCTTGAGGGCGTTCCCGACTTCGTCCGCTGTCACTGTACGGTCTGCGTCGCGATGCCGAAGCTCGCCCCGGTCCGCCTTCTCCATCGCCAGCTTTCCGACCGTGCGGCCCCCCGCGAGCGCCTCTTTTACGAGAGCCGCGCCCTGCGAGTATCCGATCAGCGGATTGAGGGCCGTTACCACGATCGCGTTCTTCTCGAGCCACCCCTCGGCCTTCTCGCGGTTCGCCCGCACGCCGCGCACGCATTTCTCTGCAAACGCGTCGACCGACCCGATTGTGACCTGCATCATCTCGAAAAGATTGTGTGCGATGACGGGCATCATGACGTTCAGCTCGAGCTGGCCCGCGCTCGATGCCATCGCCACGGTCGTGTCGCACCCGATCACGTGGTACATCGCCTGGTTCAGCATTTCGGCCAGCACCGGGTTCACTTTGCCAGGCATGATGCTCGAACCGGGCTGCACGGCGGGGAGCCGGATCTCGTCGAGTCCGGTGCTCGGGCCCGACGAAAGCAGGCGGAAGTCGTTCGCGATGCGGGTCAGCGTGAGGGCGAGAGTCCGGATCGAGGCCGAGAAATGCGCCGCGTCCGCGAGCGACTGCATCGACTCGAACAGGTCGTCCGACTCGCGCACTTCGATTCCCGTGACCTCGCCGATGCGCTTGATCATGCGCGTATGATATTCGGCGTGGGCGTTCAGTCCGCTCCCGGTCGCGGTTCCGCCGATCCCGAGCCGGCGGAGCCCTTCCGCCGCTTGCGCGATCCGCTCGGCGTCACGCGCCACGGCCCGCCCGTACGCGCGGAATTCCTGCCCGAGGCGCACCGGTACCGCGTCCTGCAGATGCGTGCGCCCGGACTTCACGATGTCGTCGAACTCCTCGCCTTTCTCATGAAGGGCCGCGGCCAGGTTGTGCGCCGCGCCGAGCAGTTCGTCAAGCCGCCAGAGGCACCCCAGGCGGATTGCCGTCGGGATCGTGTCGTTCGTCGACTGCGCCATGTTCACATGATCGTTCGGATTCACGCGATACTCGCCAGCCTGGCCACCCATGATCTGCGTGGCACGGTTCGCGAGGACCTCATTCGTGTTCATATTATGGCTCGTCCCGGCGCCCGCCTGGAATGGGTCGACGACGAAGTGCCCGTCCCATTTCCCCTCGATCACCTCTTCGGCCGCCCGGGCGATCGCGCCGGCCACCTCGGGATCGAGCATACCGAGATCCTTGTGTACATCGGCCGCGCACCGCTTGATTGTGGTCATCGACCAGATGAACGCTCTCCAGGGGCGAAGACCCGAGATCGGGAAATTCTCGACGGCGCGCTGGGTCTGGGCGCCGTAAAGCGCGTTTTCGGGAACGCGGACCTCACCCAGGGAATCTTTTTCGGTGCGGAATCCGGTCATCGGTATCTGCTTCCTTTCCATGCGATCGGGCTGTCGGGCGGTCGGGGCGGCCCCTTCCGTGGAACCGGTTCGGTCCCTAGAAGGTAAAAGGGCCGTCACGCAGCGTCAACACCGAGGGGTTCGGTTGCGGGGCTCTCCTGTGCCCGGTATACTATGGGGCAGGGGCAATGGCTCCCACGAAATTCGATCGATATCCACTATCATACTCAGGAGGAGATACTCCATGCCTTACGATCCGCAACTCGTGCAGCCGATGCGGCAGGAACTGACCGATCTCGGCGTGACCGAACTCGCGACGGCCGAAGCCGTCGACACGTTCATGGGCTCGAAAGAGGGAACGACCCTCGTCATCGTGAATTCCGTCTGCGGATGCGCCGCCGGTATGGCCCGTCCCGGCATCAAGCTCGCGCTGCGCCACGAGAACAAGCCCGTGCGCGTCGGTACCGTCTTCGCAGGCCAGGATCTCGACGCGACCGCCCGCGCCCGCGCCTACTTCCCGGACGTGCCGCCGAGCAGCCCGTCGTTTGCGCTCTTCAAGGACGGTGAGCTCGTGCATTTCGTGCCGCGCCATCAGATCGAAGGACAGGACGCGCAGTCCGTGGCCTTCAATCTCATGTCGGCCTTCGATCAGCATTGCGCTTCCGGGCAGTCCGCCTGATATGGAGCGCACGTTTCATCACGGAAAGCATGAGCTGCACGGCATCACCGTTGTCGTGGAGACAAGCGGCGCTCATACGTTCATCGGTCGCTGCGACGACATCACCGACGAAGGCGTCATGCTGCTCGACGTTGCCATTCACGATGGCACCGACGGCCCGAAAGACGACTTCATCGCAAAAGCAGCGAAGTTCGGGCACTGGGCGAAAGAGAAAGCCCTCGCCGTCCCGCGCGAAAGCGTAACGAACGTGACCCGCCTCGCCGACGTAACCGCATGAACACTCCAGGACGGCGGGGACCACTCCCCGCCGTTCTTCCTTTCTCCTCTCAATTCTTCATCCCTGAATTCTTTATCCTTCTCTCTTTTCTCTCTCTTCTCTTTCTCTTCTCTTTCTCCTCTCCTTCCCTTCTTCACCTCAGCGTAGCTTGTCGGTAGTCGTATTCGCGAAGGTGCCGGTCCCGGCGCGTGTCGGTTCCCCGCAGCCTGAGCCCCATTGGAGGACCGGGGGTACGGCATTCCCGTTTCGATCCAGGTGAAAGCAGGTCCGACAGGGCGAAGGCGAGGAGAGCCGACACGCGCCGAGGATCCGGCCTCTTCGACGACCCCCCTATTGACAAGCGGAGCCCCCCACTCCTACCGTCCCCCTTATGAACCGTGCCCCCATTGCGCTCGTACTCCTGTTGATCGCGCTCTCCCTCGTTTCGTGCGGGCGGGGCGGCGACAGGCCGAACGTCATTCTCGTGACGCTCGACACCACGCGACGCGACTTTCTCTCTCCCTATAACAGTGAAGCGAACACGCCCGCGATCGGTCGGATTGCGGCCGGGGGGGCGGTTTTCGATAACGCGTACGCGCCGATGACGGTGACGAGGCCGTCGCATGCCACGATGTTCACCGGCGTTTATCCGCGCACGCACGGCGTTCTCAATAACACTTATCATCTGTCCGACGAGCGTCCGCTGCTCGCCGAGCGCTTTCGCGATGCGGGGTATCGTACGATCGCGCACGTGGGAACGGGGCTCTTCCAGACGGCGAGCGGCTTCATGCGCGGCTTCGAACGCATGAATCCGGCGGATGAAAAGTCGAGCGACGCGACGCAGGGCGTGGAAAGGGCGCTGGCTTCACTCCAGATCGACGACGGGCGCCCGTTTTTCCTGTGGCTGCATCTGTTCGACGCGCACTTCGACTACAAGCCGCCCGTGGAGTACCTGCCGGAAGGGGAGTGGGCACGCCGCGTTCCTCAGGTGAACCACGAAGCGCTTCGCGCCGAGTCCGAGCCGCGCGGCGGGGACGTGAGCCTGGCGTTTTACGAGCATGCACGCGCCATGTACGCGGCCGAGATCGCGCACATGGACGACGGGCTCGCGAGACTCGACGACTGGCTGTCGGAAGCCGGGCTCCGCGAGCGCACGATCTTCCTCGTCGTGGCCGACCACGGGGAGGGTTTCGAACAGGGCATTTTCTTCGCCCACGCGCCGATGATCACCGAACCCGGGATCGCCGTGCCTCTCATCATGAGGGGGCCGGGCATTCCGCCCGCCCGCCACGATGAACTGACATCGCTCACGGATCTCGCTCCGACCATTCTCGCTCTTGCGGGGCTCGATCCGCTTCCGGACGGACAGGGGCGGTCGCTCGCGCCTCTCTTTCGCGGGGAAACGGTCGATCCCGCGCCGGTCTATTTCGCCTACGGCGCGGACATTCCCGACGAAGTGCTCGCGACGAGGGAGCGCCGGGTGGCGAAGAACGAAATCCGGCGTCTCGCCTTCGGATCCGTCGACGGCGAACGGCGAACCGACCTCGACCCGTATCACTTTCACGACGGCATCGTCTGGGACGGTTGGAAGCTGGTCGTTCGCGAGGGGGAACCGGTCGCGCTCTACGACCTGCGGACCGACCCGCAGACACGGAACAACCGGATCGAGCGGGAGCAGGACCGTGCACGGGATCTTGGCCTGCTGCGCCGCGATTATCTGGCCCGGATTCCGGAATCGGGCAGCGGCCCGCCTCCCGTTCTTACCGAGGAAGAAGCCACCCGTCTCCGGGCTCTCGGGTACATGGATTAACCGTATCGCCATCCTTGACAACACGTTCCGCCCTGCCTAGCATCTGTAAGCGCAATCGCAACTCGAACGCCGCAAAGGACGAATAACCATATGGGCTGGCTCGCGGGGACTCTCGGTTCCTCAATCGGCAGGAAGTTTCTGATGGGCCTGTCGGGGCTCGCGCTCTGGTTCTATCTCGTCGTCCATCTGGCGGGGAATCTGGCGTTCTTTCTCGGCCAGGACGCCTTCAACGGCTACGCTCACTTCCTGGAATCGCTCCCGATCGTGCGCCCCGTGGAGCTCGGGCTGGCCGCGGTCTTCCTGGTGCACATCATCCTCGGCATCATACTCACGATCTCGAACCGCACCGCGCGCGCGGGTGGCTACGCCGTGAAGGGCACGAAATCGAGCAACACGCTCTCTTCGAAGACCATGATCTTTTCCGGCATCATCACGCTCGCGTTTCTGATCGTTCATCTCTGGCAGTTCCGTTTCGCTGAAGTGATGATCGACGCGCACGGCCACAAGGACTTCTACTCCATCAATATTGCCGTATTTTCGAACCTGTTCTATTGCGGCTGGTACGTGTTCGCCGTGTCCGTGCTCGGTTTTCACGTGGGCCACGGATTTCAGAGCGCGTTTCGATCGCTCGGCTTTCTGCACGACAAATATCAGCCGCTCGTTCGGTTCGTCGGACTGGCGGCGGCCGTGATCTTCTCGATCGGCTTCAGTTCGATTCCGCTCTGGGTCATCCTTGCGGGAAAGGGGGCGTAACGTGAGTTTGAACTCCCATGTTCCCGATGGGGCGATTCAGGAGAAATGGACGAACCATCAGTTCAATCTGAAGCTCGTGAATCCGGCGAACAAACGTAAGTTCGAAATCATCGTGGTCGGTACGGGGCTGGCGGGCGGAAGCGCCGCCGCGAGTCTGGCCGAGCTCGGCTACAAGGTGAAATCGTTCTGCATTCAGGACAGCCCGCGCCGCGCGCACTCGATCGCCGCGCAGGGCGGAATCAACGCCGCGAAGAATTACGCGAACGACGGCGACAGCGTCTGGCGCCTCTTTTACGACACCGTGAAGGGGGGCGACTACCGCTCGCGCGAGGCGAACGTCTATCGGCTGGCCGAGATCTCGAAGGCGATTATCGACCAGTGCGTCGCGCAGGGCGTGCCGTTTGCGCGCGAATACGGCGGGCTGCTCGACAACCGGTCGTTCGGCGGCGCCCAGGTCTCGCGCACCTTTTACGCGCGCGGCCAGACGGGCCAGCAGCTGCTGCTCGGGTGCTACAGCGCCCTCATGCGCCAGGTCGATCTCGGCGCGGTGGATCTCTATCCGCGCACGGAGATGCTCGACCTGATCGTGATCGACGGCCAGGCGCGCGGGATCGTTACGCGGAACCTGGTCACGGGGAAAATGGACGTGCATATCGGCGACGCCGTCGTGCTCGCGACAGGCGGCTACGGGCGCGTCTTCTATCTTTCGACAAACGGGCAGGGCTCGAACGTAACCGCTGCCTGGCGCGCGCACAAACGCGGCGCGTATTTCGCGAACCCGTGCTTCACGCAGATTCATCCCACGTGCATTCCGGTGCATGGCGAACATCAGTCGAAGCTCACGCTCATGAGCGAATCGCTCCGTAACGACGGGCGCGTCTGGGTGCCGAAGGAGAAGGGCGACAAGCGCGCGCCCGGTCAGATCCCCGAGAATGAACGCGACTACTATCTCGAGCGGCGCTACCCGAGCTTCGGGAACCTCGTACCGCGCGACGTGGCTTCACGCGCCGCGAAACAGGCGTGCGACGAAGGGCGCGGGGTCGGCGAAACCGGCCTTGCGGTCTATCTCGACTTCGCGGACGCGATCAAGCGTGTCGGCGAAGACGCCATTCGCAGCAAGTACGGCAATCTCTTTCATATGTACGAAAAGATCACGGGCGAAAACCCATACAAGACGCCGATGCGCATCTATCCCGCCGTGCACTACACGATGGGCGGGCTCTGGGTCGACTACAATCTGATGTCGAACCTGCCGGGGCTCTTCGTGCTCGGCGAAGCGAATTTCTCCGACCATGGCGCGAACCGTCTGGGTGCGAGCGCGCTCATGCAGGGACTGGCCGACGGCTACTTCGTGCTGCCGTACACGATCGGCGGCTACCTCGCCACGGCGAAGATCGCGCCGGCCGACGCGACGCATGCCGCCGCACAGGAGGCGCTTTCCGGATCGACCGAGCGCATTGCGAAGCTGCTCGGCGTGCGCGGGAAGAAGACGGTCGACGAACTGCATCGCGAACTCGGCCTCGTGATGTGGAACCGCTGCGGGATGGCGCGGAACGCAGCGGGCCTCGAGAAGGCGCTCGGCGAAATTCCGCTCATTCGCGAGGAGTTCTGGAAGAACGTGAACGTGCAGGGCTCCGGCGACGATCTGAACCAGACGCTCGAACTCGCCGGGCGCGTGGCCGACTTTCTCGAGTTCGCCGAAACGATGGTGATCGACGCGCGCGAACGGAACGAGTCGTGCGGCGGCCATTTCCGCGAAGAGTCGCAGACCGAAGACAACGAAGCGCGGCGCGACGACGAAAAGTTCAGCTACGTCGCCGCCTGGGAGTACAAGGGCGTAGGAAAGCACCCGACTTTGCACAAGGAAGATCTCACGTTCGAGAACGTGAAGTTGACGCAGAGGAGCTACAAGTGAGCGACCGCAACATCCGGCTCAAGGTGCGCGTCTGGCGGCAGAACGGCCCGAACGACAAGGGGCGTTTCGAAAGTCACGAACTCGCCGCGATCTCGCAGGGCATTTCGTTTCTCGAGATGCTGGATCTGCTGAACACGCAGCTCGCGCTCGAGGGAACCGAGCCGGTTGCATTCGACAGCGATTGTCGGGAAGGCATCTGCGGCTCCTGCAGCATGATGATCAACGGGATGGCGCACGGCCCCCAGAAGGGGACCACCGCCTGTCAGCTCCATATGCGTCATTTCGAAGACGGCGCGACGGTCACGATCGAGCCTTGGCGCGCGAAGGCGTTTCCCGTCATCAAGGATCTCGTGGTCGACCGGGACGCGTTCGACCGCATCCAGCAGGCGGGCGGGTATGTCAGCGCCCGCACCGGTTCCGCGCCCGACGCCAACGCCATCCCGATCGGGAAAGAGGCCGCCGACGCCGCTTTCGACGCCGCAGCGTGTATCGGATGCGGCGCCTGTGTCGCGGCCTGTCCGAACGCTTCCGCCATGCTGTTCGTGTCGGCCCGGGTCGCGCAGTTCGCCCATCTGCCGCAGGGCCAGCCCGAGCGCTGGCGCCGTGTGCAGCGGATGGTCGCGCAGATGGACGAAGAAAAGTTCGGCGCCTGCACGAACGTGGGCGAATGCGAAGCCGCCTGCCCGAAGGAAATTTCCGTCAAAAACATCGCCCTCTTGAACCGCGACTACCTGCTCGCCCGCTTTACGAAAGAACCCGTCTAAACCATTTTTTCTTGACTCGTCCCCGTGATTTGCGGTCATTTTAGCCGTAACGAAGCCGGGGAGGACTTTCCCAAGAGGAGAATGATGATGAAAAGGCCCATCCAGTTTCTGATTCCTGTACTCGCTCTGATGTTCGGCGCGGCGCCCGTCGCTGCCGGTGATCTCGAAACCGACATCGAAGTGCGCTGGCGCGCGTTCGGCGACAAGCGTTCGTTCAGCGAAAAGGCGAACGTAGCCGGCCACCAGGAGCTGCGCACGCGACTGTCGATGCTGTACGGCATGCACGGGAGCGCGCAGGCGAAGCTGACGGTCCAGGACTCGCGGATCCACGGCGCGCCGAGCTCCGGTAACACGATGGGTGACAGCAACCTGGGCGTCTACGAAGCGTATCTGATGCTGGACGAGGTCTTTTCCGACAACCTCGCGCTGCAGGCGGGGCGCTTCCCGCTCGACTACGGGAACGGCCGCGTACTGAGCGAGTTCGACTGGGACAACAACGGCCGTACCTGGGACGCCGTGCGCGCCACGCTCAGCAACGAGAAAGTGGCCGTGGATCTCTTTCAGGGGCGTCTCATGGAACGCAGCCTGAACCCGGCCGCCGGAGTCGACTCGCCGGATCGCGACCTCTTCGGACTCTATGTGATGTTTCTCGAGCAGATGGTCGACGTCTACTACCTGTTCGACTATGACGGTGCCGTGATCGGCGAAGACCGGGCGCTGCGCCGCTCGACCGCCGGTGTCTATACCGGGCGCGATTTCGCCGACAAGTTCGACTACACCTTCAACGGCGCGTTCCAGTTCGGCGATGCGCATCCGTCGTCGATCGCCAAGACCGCGGCCGAAGAGAAGATCGATCTCGCCGCGTTCATGGTGAACTTCGAAATCGGCGCGACGACCGAAATGGGCGACAGAAGCAACCGCGCCGCGCTCGGCATCGACTTCACCTCCGGCAACGATCCCGAAGAAGCCGACTACGGCGCGTACGACAACCTCTATCATGACGCGCACAAGTTCAACGGCTGGATGGACATGGTTTCGACCGGATCCGCCGGCCTGATCGACCTCTACGTGCGCGACTGGTTCCGCCCGAACAGCGACTGGAAAGTCGGTGGCGATCTTCACTACTTCATGACGCACCAGGATTTCGTGAGCCGCGTCGACTCCGACGAAACTTCGAAGAACGTCGGTCTCGAAGTCGATCTCTTCGCGAAGACTCAGGTTGTCGACAACGGAACCGTGGGCGTCATCGTGGGCGGGTTCTTCCCGACCGAAGACTATGCCGGCAAGAACGCCGACCCGGGTCTGTGGGGCTATTTTCAGGCGAGCGTCGATCTGCCGTAGGGAGCAGGACAGGAAAGACAATTGTGAACTGTGCGAAGGCCGGTTCCCTCGACCCCTCGCCCTGGCTGAACCAGCCAATGGGGCTCGGGGATCCGGGAACCGGCCTTTCGCACAGGCTCACGAATGTACTTGAGGTAAAGGGTAGTGGTGGCAGATCGACGGGGTGCCGCCCGGCGAGGTTGGCGTGGCCAACGGGACTCGCGGGCTCCGAGGACCGGCCTTTTTGGTTCTCTGCCCTGCTGAGCGCGAGTGAAGACCGGCCTTTCGCGCATGCTCACGAATCGACGATCCCTTTTGCGCATTGGTCTACGTGATCTGTGCAAGCAAGCCGAGCGCCCATGGATCCTGCTTTTTTCTGCCGTTGCGCAGTGCGTGCTTCAGAATCCACTTCCTTTCCGGCGTCATTTCCGGCAGTGCCCATGCTTCGATCACTCTCCGCCCGATCTGCGGGTTGTCCTTCAGGATGTCGTTCAGATTGTTCGCTACTGATGTCTGAACGTATCGGGAAGGATCGTCCCTCAATTGTTCGAGTATCGGCAGAATGAGTGACGGATCGTCGATGAAGACGTCCAGCTTCCTGGCCCAGGGGAGTCGAGGCCGAACACCCTCACTCGCGAGCCGACGGACGTGGCTGCTGGGATGGCGGGCCCATTCGTTCATGACGGCGACAGTTCGCTCCGTATCCTGCACCAGAAACGGCCGGATTGCGTATTCTCCGGTGTTCCTCTTTGTAATCTCTTCGATGGCGCGCATGGAGAGTGCGAAGTGATTGTGTCCATATCGCTCGACATACGTTGCGATCGGCATGATCCAGTAGTAGTTCGTGAACATGCCCGTTTCTTCTTCGTTCTCGGGACCCAGAATCCGAAGCAGAACTGCCATTCCTTCCGTGAAACTTCCGCCGAGCCCTTCGTGCAGTTCTTCGGCAATGGCCGCCACGCGATCCTTGAGTTCCAGCGGCTTTACTCTTCGGGTGACGGCGGAGACGAAATCCGCTCCCGCAAAATCCGGGGACTGCTCCTGGATCTTTTCCGCCAGCATGCCCGCCAGCTCCCCATCAAACCAGTACTTCAGCTTCTTGTAGGCCATCGCACTTTCTCCACTTCCGCTCCGCTCTTTCCGCTCCGCTTCCTGTTCCGCTCCGCCTCCTGCTCCGCCTCTGCTCCGCCTCCGCTCCGCTTCCTGTTCCGCTCCGCTTCCTGTTCCGCTCCGCTCTTTCCTGTCGCTTCAAAGAAGATGAAAGAGAAAGCGCGAGGAGTTGCTTCCCGGATCCCGCGCGGCCTCCGTACTTGGCCAGTTTGGCCAGGACGCGCGGGTCGAGGGAAGCAACGACCTCGCGCCACTTCTCTTTTCTTATTCCCAATCCCTAGTGGAAGTGAACCGAGTAAACCGGCGGCAGATAATTCCCCTGCCCTTCCCAGCTCTCGCCGCCGTCGGCTGACACGAACAGATTCCCCGTCGTCGTTCCGAATGCGAGCTCATCGCCGTTGATGTCGAGTGCGTGACGGAAGGTGACGTCGTAGCAGTCCTTCTGGGGCAGCCCCTTGCGGTGCTCGGTCCATGTCTTGCCGTAGTCGTCGGTGCGGCAGACGACCATCTTCCCGTCGACCGCGATCCGGCATTCGTCGGACACGGCGGGGACGACCCACGCGGTCTGCGGGCGTTCTTCGTGCACGGCGATCGCGAAGCCGAAGTTCGCGGTGCCGTCGGTCGTCACGTCGGCCCAGTTCATGCCGCCGTCCTGCGATACGAAGATCCCGCAATGGTTCTGCTGCCAGAGTGTGTCGAAGTCTGACTTTGCGGCCACGACGACGTGCGGGTCCTGGCCCACTTCGGAGGCAGGGTCCGGAAGAAAGTCGGCGCGGAGGCCCTTGTTGCGCGCCGCCCACGTCTTGCCCGCGTCGGTCGTTTCGAAAACGCCGGCGCAGCTGACGCCTACGAGCACGCGGTCGTGATTGCGCGGGTCGACCAGAATGGAATGGATCGCGGCCTGATCGCGTCCGCCGCCGAACCACCCCTTGCGGGTAGGATGTTCCCAGAGTGAGCGCACGAGTTCGAAACTCTCGCCGTCATTGTCGCTGCGAAAGAGTCCGCCCGGCTCGGTACCGAGATAGATGCGCCCCGGCTGATCGTTCGACCCGGTCGCGGCCACCCAGATCAGGCGCATGGTCGCGGCGGTGTCGTCGTTCACCATTTCGCCGTCGGGATACTTCGGCGATTCGATCTCCTCCCACGTTTTCCCGTCGTCGGTCGATCGGGAAAGCTTCTGCCCCCAGTGTCCGTGGTCGAGCAGCGCCCAGAGTCGTCCGGTGCGCTCGTCGAACAGCGTATTCTGGACGGGGATGCCGAGGTGCGACGAGCGTTTGAGCCGGTAGCCCGCGCCGTTCCGCTCGAAGATGAAAAGCCCCTTGCGGGTGCCGACGTACAGTTTCTTTTCAGGCATGAAGATCTCCTCGCGCCGGCTTCGGATCGCCGGGCCGTCGGCTCATCCGCCGGAGAGCGCCTGCAGCACGTAGACGGAGTCGTCCGCCTGCACTTCGTCGCCGAGGCGCTTTCGGTCGCGTATGAGTTCGTTTCCGATGAAGATGTTCACGTGCTGGCGGAGGGCGCCCTGGTCGTCGACGATGTACGCGGCCAGGCCGGGAAACCGGTCATTCAGGCCGCTTACGATTTGCGCGACGGTGTTTCCCTCGACCTCGACGTTCTGCTCGAGATCAGGGAAGTAGCGCGAAAGATGTCGGGTGAATTGAACCCGCGCCATAGATCGGGGAATCCTCCGGGCATCGTGACATGGATTGAATCGGGCTGGTGCTAGCCCTGATTCTGATGCACGTCGCTCAGGAGATCCACGACTTTTTTGACCGGGCTGAAGGTCTCGGCCGGTACTTCGACAAACACCGTATTCCAGTTCGCCATCGCGCCGTTCCAGAGGCCGGGACGCTCGAGCGCCTTCAGCTCTTTGCCGTCCTTGGATTTGCGCGAGATGAAAACGGCGTTCGGGTCGATGTAATTTCGAAGCTGGAACGGATGGCCGAGGTAGTCGCGCACGCCGCAGACGAGATCGACCGGATTGAAGTGCGTGGCGCTGGCGAGTATGGCCTGCTGCTCGTCATCGTTCGGATCGATCTGAGCCGTCTCGACGATCTGGATCGACTGCGAGCCGTCGCTTTCTGTCACCCAGAACGGACCGCCGCCCGGGTTCCCTTCGCTTCGCACCATGCCGCACACGCGGATCGGGCGCTGCAGTTTGTCGAGCAGGAACCGTCGCTTGCTGTCGTCACTCTCGAGCTCCGGCGGAACGACATTCAGGTCCGTCCTCATGAACTCGAGCGCTTCGTCGAGCAGAGACGTGTTCTCGATGCCGCCGGAGAGCTGCGTTACATAGTGAAACACGCGCTCCTGCAGCTTGACGAGATGCCCCGCGAGAAACCGCTTCCATTCGATGTACTGCGGCGTGAGCTGCAGCGGCGAAACGTTGTCGATGTTCTTGATGAAGACGAGGTCGCCATGCATGTCGTTCAGATTCTCGATCAGCGCCCCGTGCCCGCCCGGGCGGAAAAGCGGCGTGCCGTCCGCGTTTCGGAAGAGCGCGTTGTTCGCGTCAACGGCAATCGTGTCCGTTTCCGGCTTCTGCACGGAGAATGAAGTATCGAACGTGACGTGCTGGGCGCGTAGGTGGTTCTGCGCGCGCTCGGTGATTTCCTGAAACAGCGGGAGATGCGCCGGGGAGACCGTGAAGTGGACATGGCACGTGCGATCGGCGTTGTTCGCATGAACGAGCGCCTCCTGCATGTGTTCTTCGATCGGCGTCCGTACTTCGCCGTCGTAGCGGTGAAACGGAATGGCGCCCTTCGGCAGCGCGGCGTAGTTCAATGCGTCTTCGTTCAGGAGCGCGCCGAGAATCGATTTATAGTCGAACTGATCCGCCAGACGCGGGAGTTCACCGGAGAGGGCCTTGTCGAGATCGCCCGCGAAAGCGAACTGCGCTATCCCGTTCATGAAAGCGAGAAGATTCGAATCGTGTTCTTTGGCTTCGGTCGCGCCGCGCTCGATCTCTTCGCGCGTTTCGGTTTCGTCACGATGCAGAAACCAGAGCAGCGACTGGAACATGCGCGACGCCGCCCCGCTTGCGGGCACGAACTTCTGGAAACGGTTGCCGGCGGCCGCGTAGTTGAAATGGAGAATGGCGTCGCTCTTATCTTTGTCGCCCAGAACCTGAATGCCGTCGTTCGGCAGGCACGCGCGGTCGAGCGCGGCGTACGGAGGCGGGTTCTTGAAGAGGTCGAGCTGGTACGCCGCGTCCGCTTCTGAAATACCGTGTTTTTCGATCGCTTCCAGGTCGTGTTGTTCCAAAATCATCGAAGTTTTCACCGAATGGCCTCCCGAATTCGTACCGGACTCGCAGTCACTACTTCTTACGCAATCCATCGGGAGGTCGGAAAGCAGCCTTGAGTGAAGGAATCAGTAAATATAGGGAAAGAATCTTTTTGCTGTTCTTGCGTACTCCGCATACTCGGGATGCTTCGCCACGAGCCTCGCTTCTTCATACCGGGACTTCCTGTCGAAGAACAATACGAGCAGCAGCCAGAGAGCGAAATGCGTAACGCTGCAGCGCCGGAGCGCGTAGGCGGAGCACGCGAGGAGAATGCCCGTATAGATCGGATGGCGCACGAGGGAATAGATCCCGTTCTGCACGATCCAGCTGTTCTCTCGGGGGGAGGGTAGCGGCGTTAAATTGCGACTGAGATTGATGATACCACGAGTCATGACGTAGAGCCCAACCAGAAACAGCACGAACGCCGCGAGCTGGTACGCGTAGCGGACCGTGAACGGGAGGTCGCCGACCTCGTAGATAGGAAGGCCCGGCGCGAGAATAAAGACGAAAATGAGTACGAATTGCGCCGCGACCCAGGCTCGGTCACGATGGATCGATCCTGTTGATTTGACTTCCATTCCGATTCGACCTTACGCTCGGGGCTGAGATACGATCACGGCATTCTACGCGACTCACAAGGAGCAGGCTTCTCATGAAATATACACGGATGGGGACAACGGGCACGCAAGTTTCGCGGATCTGCATGGGCTGTATGACGTTCGGGAATCGCGACTGGGTGCCGTGGGTGCTGAGCGCGGAGGATGCCGGCCCGCATTTCGAGAAGGCGATCGAGCTCGGCATCAACTTCTTTGACACGGCGAACATCTATTCGAAGGGGATGAGCGAAGAGATCACGGGGAAGTGGCTCCGCAAGCTGCTGCCGAATCGCGAAGAGTATGTGCTCGCCACGAAAGTCTTCTTTCCCATGAGCGAGCGAAAGAACGACGGCGGACTTTCGCGCAAGCACATCATCGCGCAGTGCGACGCGTCGCTCGAGAGAATGGGCGTCGACTACATCGACCTCTATCAGATTCACAGATGGGATCCCGACACGCCGCTTGACGAGACGCTGGAAGCGCTCGATTCGCTCGTGCGGTCGGGCAAGGTGCGTCATCTGGGCGCGAGCAGCATGGCAGGATGGCAGTTCGCGAAAGCGCTCTTCGTCGCGGGCGTGAACGGCTGGCATCAGTTCGTCACGATGCAGAATCATTACAATCTGATCTATCGCGAAGAAGAGCGCGAGATGATTCCGCTGTGTAACGATCAGGGCGTCGGGCTCCTGCCGTGGTCGCCCCTTGCGCGCGGCTTTCTCGCCGGCACATGGAAGAAAGACGGCGGGCGCGAAACGACGCGCGCGAAATCCGACGCGTTCGCCGAGAAAATGTACGGGCACGACAGCGACTGGAACGTGCTCGACGCGCTGCTCGCCGTCGCGAAGGCGCGTGGCGAGTCACCCGCCCGCGTGGCGCTTGCGTGGCTGCTTACGGTGCCTGCCGTGACGGCGCCGATCATCGGCGCGACGAAGATCGCACACCTCGAAGACCTGTGCCAGGCCGTCGATATCGAGCTCAGCGACGATGAGGTCGCGGCGCTCGAGAAGCCGTACCAGGCGAAGGAAATCCTCGGGCACCAGCAGCCGGGACCGCGGGAGTAGCATTTCTTCGCTGCGCGGGACAGGGCTGCGGGTATAGGATGGAGAGGAATCAGCGGGATCCGTCCGCCGCGGCCGGGGAATGTTCACGGTTTCCGAGAGGAGCTGCCGATCATGGACCTCGCGCTTGACCTCGCCCTTGTACTGATCCTCGCCGTCAGCGTGGCCCACTCGTATCTCGGCGAGCGATACATTCTCGTTCGCCTGTTCTGCCGGGAGGACCTGCCCCGGATCTTCGGAAGCGCGAAGTTCACGAGGCGGACACTCCGGTTCGCGTGGCATATCACGTCGGTGGCATGGCTCGGGTTCGCGGCGGTGCTGTACCTGCTGGCGCACGGGCCGTCTACGCGAAGCGCGATCGGACTCGTCGTCGGCGTCACGTTTCTCGCAAACGGCGCCATCGCGCTCTTCGCGTCACGCGGGAAGCACCTGTCGTGGCCGGTCTTTTTCGCGATCGGGGTGCTGGCGATTCTGGCGACGCGGTAGGGCTACATCACCTTCAGTAACGCACGCTTCGTAAACGGCATCACCATCTCTTTGCGATAGCTGAGCAGGTAGTCGGTGTTGTCCATCGGCTTCGCGATCTTGAATGCGGCCTCGGCGGCGTCTTCGATCGACTCTTTCGTAAGCGGGCGACCGACAAGCGCGTCCGCCGCGCCATGCACGATCGTGGGCTCGGAGAACACGGCGCCGAGCACAACGCGTGCCTCTTCGACGGGCGCGTCTTTGGCGGCCGCGCCTTTCGCGTTCGCGAACTTCACAAAAACCGCGACGCCGAGCACGGGGAAATCGAAGCTGCCGCGCCGGCGCAGTTTCATGTAGCTCGAACGCCAGCCGTTCGGCGCGGGCAGGTGAATCGAGGTCACGAGCTCGTCGTGTTCCTTCTTCATGTAGTCGATGCCGTCGTTTCGAAAGAAATCACCGGCCGGAATGCGTCTTGTTTCGCCCTTTGCGCTCGTCACTTCGATTGCGGCCCCGAGCGCGACTGCAACGGGCGCGGTGTCGGTGGAGCTCACGGCGAGGCATTTGGGAGACGACTTCGCGACCCAGCAGATGTCGCCGTCCTTCTTCATGCAGAAGTTGATCCCTTTGCGCCATTCGTACGACTGGTCGTAGTAGTTGCAACGCGTGTCCAGACACAGATTGCCGCCGAGCGTTCCCATGTTGCGAAGCAGCGGCGTCGCGACCGATTCCGCGGCCTCGGCGAGCGCGTGGTAGTCGCGGGCGATCCGTTCGTGCTGGTGCACGGCGGTCAGCGTGAGTCCGGCGCCGACGCGCACGTGGCCGCCCTCATCGCGCACTTCGTGCAGTTCGCGCAGCTGCGAGATCTGAATCACGTGATGCGGCTCCTGCTGGCGCCGCTTCATGTTCGGGTAGAGGTCTGTGCCGCCCGCAACGTAGCTCGCGTGCGGGCCGTGCTCGGCCTTGAGCGCCACGGCCTCGGCAACGGTCGCCGGCACGTGATAATGAAAGTTCGGAAGACGCAGCATTACTTCTTCAGCGCCTCCTCTTCGAGCGGCTTCCCGTCGCCGCCTTCCCATGGCGGCGGTACGACGAGCGGATCGCCCCAGTCGACGTCCGGGAACTTCGTGGGGCCGAAGCGTCCTTCGCGGCCGCGTTCCTTGTCGCGCATGGCGCGCCGGATCTTCTCGGCGGTCACGGGGATCTCGTCGATGCGCACGCCGACCGCGTCGTAGACCGCATTCGCAACCGCGGGCATGATGGGGAGGAGCGGACCCTGGCCGGCTTCTTTCGCGCCGAACGGGCCGTTCGGGTCGGGGTCTTCGATCAGGTACGTTTCGACATCGCACATTTCGAACGTGGTCGGGCTCTTGTACTCGAGCATGCTCGGGATCTTGTGCACCATGTTGCGATTTTCGCGATAGACCATCTCTTCCATGATCGCTTCGCCGAGGCCCATATAAACGCTGCCTTCGACCTGTCCTTCGACGAGAAGCGGGTTGATCGACTTCCCGATATCGTGGCCGATCCAGATCTTGTGCACTTGCGGGGCGCCGGTGTCGGGGTCGACGTCGAGCTCGACAACCGCAGCGGAATAGCTGTAGGCGGGGGAGGGGCCGACGCCCGCGCCCTTGAAGCGTCCGGGCGAGCGCGGCGGCGTATAACTGCCCACGGTGCCGATCGTGCCGAACTTCGCTTCGGCGTACTGCACCGCTTTTGCGAACGAATACCCTTCGTCCGGATTCGACGCGCGAAACACGCGCCCGTCGGCAAACACGATGTCGTTCACTTTCGCTTCGAGCTTTTCCGCGACGGCTTTCGCAACGAGTTCACGCGCGCGTTCGGCCGCCTGGAGCGCGGCGTTCCCTGTCATGAGCGTGACGCGGCTCGAATAGCTGCCGAGATCGACGGGCGTTAAATCCGTGTCGGCCGTCACGACGCGAATGTCGAACGGGTCGATGCCGAGCACTTCGGCGACGACGTACGCGAGCACGCTGTCGGAGCCCTGGCCGATATCGGTCGAGCCGCAGAACACGGCGACGCCGCCCGAGCGGTCGAGCTTCAGCTGCACGCCCGAGTGCGGCATATGATTCCAGTAGATGGGAAGCCCCGCGCCTGACAGATAGCTCGAGCACGCGATGCCGACGCCGCGCCCGTACGGCAGCTTGCGATGTTTGTTCTTCCAGTCGGAACCCGCGACCACTTTTCTGATGCATTCGCCGAGACCCATCGACCCGATCTTGAGATAATTCGCGGTGACCGAGTCGGGCGGCGTGAGATGCTTCAGGCGAATTTCAGCCGGATCCATCTTGAGATCTTCGGCGATCTTGTCGAGCTGCACTTCGAGCGCGTGACGCGGCTGCGGCGTACCGTGGCCGCGCTTCGGACCGCACGGCGCCTTGTTCGTGAAGAGCCGGATGCCCTGAAAATGATAGCGCGGAATCTTGTAGGTCACGGTCTGCAGCGCGCCGGTATAGAACGTGCTCGCCACGCCGTACGAACCGTACGCGCCGCCGTCGAGCGCGCTCTGAAAATGCATGCCCGTGATCGCGCCGTCCTTCTTGACGCCGGTCTTGATGCGCATGAGCACGGGGTGGCGCCCGCGGTGGCAGTAGAAAACTTCTTCGCGCGTCAGCGTCACTTTCACGGGGCGCCCGGTCATCATCGCGAACTTCGCGACGACGATTTCGTGGTTGAACGGGTCGCTCTTGCCGCCGAAGCCGCCGCCGTTCGGACACGCGATCACGCGCACGCGCGCGGCCGGCATCTCGAGCACCTTCGCGAGCGCGCGATGCACGTAGTGCGGCGTCTGCGTCGAGCTCCAGAGCGTCAGCTTCCTGTCGGCCGACCACTCCGCGAGCGACGCGTGCTGTTCCATCGGAAGATGCGTGTTGCCTTCGAAAAAGATCACGTCATCGCGCACGTGGTCCGCTTCGGCGAAGCCCGCTTCGACATCACCGAACTGCAGGTTCACGACCTTGTGCACGTTGCCGCGCGTTCCGTAATCGTGAATGCGCGGTTCGTCGATCTTGATGCCGTCTTCGATGCCCGTGATGGTCGGGAGCGGCTCGAGCTCGACTTTGATCGCGTGGATCGCGGCCTCGGCCGTCTCTTCGTCCTCGGCGCAGATCGCGGCGATCGGGTCGCCGATGAAGCGCGCCTTGTCGAGCGCAAGCGCGTGTTCGTCCTGGCTGACGGGCAGAATCCCGAACTGGATCGGCATCTCCGCGCCGGTAAGGCCCGCAACCACGCCTTCCATCGCGAGAGCGGGGCCGAGGTCGATGTTCTTGATCGTGGCATGGGGGAGATGCGACCGGAGCAGCTTGCAGTAGAGCATGCGCGGGCGCACGAGGTCGTCCGCGAACAGCGTTTTGCCCGTGACCTTGTCGGTCGCGTCGACCTTGCGAAGCGGCTTCCCTACGACGCGCGTCGGTTCGCCGGCGCGATGGCTGCCTCGCGAACTCGCACCGCCGTCGTTCTGACTTCGTTTCGCGCTCACTTCACGCCTCGCATGCGTGCGGCGGCGAGTTCGATCGCTTCGTAAATCTTGAGATACCCGGTGCATCGGCAGAGGTTTCCGGCGAGCGCGGCGATCATCGTTTCGCGCGACGGGTCGGGGTCGCGGTCGAGCAGCTCTTTCGCTGTCAGCAGAAAGCCGGGCGTGCAGTAGCCGCACTGGGCCGCGCCGAGTTCCGCGAACGCCTCCTGAAGCGGGTGCAGTTCCGGACCGTTCGCCATCCCTTCGACTGTCTCGACAGACTTGCCCTGGCACGCCACGCCGAGAACGAGGCACGAAAGCACCGGTTCCCCGTCGACGAGAACCGCGCAGGTGCCGCATTCGCCGAGCTCGCAGCCGTGCTTCGTGCCGGTCAGCAGCAGGTCCTCGCGCAGCACTTCGAGCAGTGTCTTGTGAGGACGGATCGCCTCTTCGATGCGCACACCGTTCACCTTCATGTGAAGAACGGTCTTCGGCGGCTCGGGGATAACGCGGTGGTCAGACATGATGCGTATGAGGGTAGGGCCAAGGCGTGGGGGAGTCAAGACGCTGCAACGCGTTACCGGGAGAACTCACCCTCGAGCGCCGCGATCCCGTCTTCGGTGACGAAAAACGTGACGCCGTCCCGCGTCAGGTAGCCTTTGTCGAGGTTTTTCGCGAGACACGCGCTCGGGTTTCCGATGCGCCGCTCGTCGCGCTTGTAGAGCGCCTTCGTGACCTGGTTCGTCTGCACGCGCGTCAGTCCGAGCGTATGCAGCCAGACCGTGGTGGCGAGAAAGCGCTTCCATTGCGAGGGGGCCGGGCCGAGTGCCGAGATCAGGTCTTCGAGCTTCGGGGCGTTCTCGCCGAGCAGGTCATCGGGGATCGGCGGGCGAAGTGCGTTCCCGTTCGTGCCATGACCGTTTCCGCCCGTGCCATTCCCGCCGGCGCCGTTTCCGTTCGCACCATGACCGTTTCCGTTCGCGCCCGGTGCACGGCCGGCAGCGCCGTTCCCGTTCGCACCCTGTGCGTGTGCGGTGGCGCCGTCCCCGTTCGTGCCTGCGCGGTTGGCATGGGCCACGGGTTCCGTCTGAATCAGTTCGGGCATGTCGGTGCCTGGAAGGATGTCCTGAAGCTGGGCGATGAGTTCCGGGAGCTGTTTGAACAGATAGGTGTCCGGGCCTTCGTATTCGATTTCGAGAACACCTGCGCGGATGCGAATGCGAGTCTGCATCGGGAACCCCTTCCCCCCGGATTGCCCTGGATAATTACCTTCTCATTGTAGCAGATATTGGTGGAACTGTGTACATAGTTTACGATTCAAGGGGTTTTGCCATGATCACGCTGATGTAATTCGTGGCGGGCCAGTCCACGCGGTCCACGATTCCGTATCCACGGCCCTCGTAGAGGGCTACGAGGCGTTCCGCGCCCTCCGCCGTGTCCAGAGCGAGCTCCCTCGCTCCCCGGGCGGCCGCCTCCTGCTCCACGCGGTCCAGCAGCAGGCTTCCGATCCCCCCGCCCTGGCGGTCGGGGGCTACGCCGAACATCCCGAAATACGTGACGCCCTCGCGTTTGTAGTACTCGCAGGGGCCGCGGTGCTTTTCGTAGAACGAAATCGTGCCGACGAGCTCATCGCCGGCGAAGGCCAGAAACGTCACGCCGGCCTCGACGCGCCGCCGGGTGATCTCGTCGTCCTGCCAGGTTGCCACGTACCGGAAACCGGCCTCACCGAGCGCGGCATAGGCGCGATTCACGAGCTTCGTGATCGCCGGGATGGAGTCGCCGGGTTCGTATTCCCGGATTGAGATCGGCTCCCGCGTACTAATTGCCCGAACCGATGAACTCGCGGAACAGCGTGTCCGAGAACGCGCTCTCCGAGAAGTCGTTGACCGACGCGACCTGGAACGCGTCGAGAAACGATTCCACGTTATTGCGAAGGTCCGCGAGGGCGACGCGGGCGGTCGGCCCGGAGGAGATCGTCCGCACTACGGGCGCGTTCGCTCCCGGCAGGAACTCCTGGTACCGGATCGTGTGCGTCTCGGCATCGCGCATTTTCTTCCAGACGAGAAAATCACCGCTGTCTTCGAAGGAGAGCGCAAGGCTGTCGGGAATGAACGGCTCGAGAACGATGTCGACCTCCGCAACGCCCGACGCCGGGATGTTCACCGGATCTGAAAATCCCTGCATCGCAACGCCCGACTCGGTCTTGCCGCCGTCGGGATTGAGTCCTGAACCGCGCGGTTCGACGAGAATGATCATCCCCTCGCCGGCCGGCACGTCGAACGACACGTCGAAGAGTCCCGTCGCGCGCGACTCCTCGACCGCAATCGCGAGCGTGTTGATGAGTGGATTGAAATCGCCGTCGAACGCCCGGACCAGCACGGTGCCGACCGAATACTCGCGCGGATCGTCCTGCGGTTCGAACTTGAGGTTCAGAACGAGCGAAGGGCCTTCCGGCGCCGCTACCCGCTCGCCGCAACCGAACGCCATCGCCGCCGCCAGAACGAACAGCGCGCCCGTCTTCAGGTTGGGAATGGACATTTTCATTGGGATCGAAGCTCCAGGGTGAAGAGGATGTCACTGCCGTCGAACGAAACGTCGCCGTCGCCGTGCCCGTCGATATAGCCGTACTGCAGCCCGACCGACGCGGACCGGCCGATGCGCCAGCCGATACCGGGCCCGAACTGGAACGACGTGCCGTTCGCCCCGATGGCGTATTCCGATTCGTCGCTTGCGGTGATGCGTCCGAAGACGTGGAACAGAAAGTTGCGTGTGAATGCATAGGCGACGCGACCGTCGAAGTAGAGATACGAACCGCTGGCCTGCGCGATTTCGACGAGCGAGTCGGCGTCATCGGTCTGGAAGAGCGTGTTGTCCCCCTTCGTTACGCCGCGCACGGCCCACGTGGTCGTGAAAGCGCCAGCCGGAAGGTGAAGCTGCGCGCCGAGCTGAATCTGATCGCCCTGGTCCACGAAATCCGCGCCCCCGAGCTGGTCGGTGCCGAACAGCACGTAGGCGAAGTCGAGCCGGAGCATGCGCCCGCGCGCGAACCGGATGTCGAGCGCGGACGAAAGGCCGAACTCGTCGCCGAGCTGGTATTTGCCCGTGCCGCCCGCGAGCAGGTCGAACTCCGCGTGCTTCAGGAACGCGCCCGCAAATCCGGCGGAGACGTTGTCCGAAAGATCGAACGCGCGTGCGAGCGTGAGCTCGTACCCGAGGCCCGCGCCGAAGCTCGAGAGTGGAAAGCCCGAGCGCGGGTTCCACGTCCACTGCGCCGCGGTCACCTCGTTCGCGGTAAGTTCGTACAGCCCGAACGGGATGATCGTGCCGACGCCCAGCACCCAGGCGGGCGCGGGGCGGTAGAGCAGGCGAAGGCGGCCGTCGGTCATGCCCGTAAGCTCGGTGTCGTTCAGTTCGAGAAACGATTTCGCCCAGCCGGTCTGTGCAACAACGGTGAGCTTTTCCGTGGTGCGCCATGTCCATGTGGAACGCACGCTCGTCTGTTCGTTGTCGACGGCGGGAAAGTCGCCGCCGGCCGGGTCGTCTACGCCGGCGATATTCAGGCGACGGTCCTGCACTCCGATCACGAAGCTGCTCGGGCCCGCCCATGCTTCACTCGTAAACAGAATGCCGAGCGCGCCGACCACGAAGAGAGGGAGGAGCGCAATGGCTCGGTTTTCATTTCCGATACGAAGATGTCTCACTGGTTCGACCCTCCCCGCGTGCCGGGCGCCGGCCAGCTGCCGGTGGCGCGCACAGTGCCGAGCGGAGGGCCCGAAGCCTGCGGCGTGCGTTTCGTCGAGTCATCCTCGCCGAGCGTGGCCTCTTCCACTTCGAGTCCGATCGCGCCGACCGCGCGTGCGGCCGCGTCGCCGCTCGCAGACCCGTACGAACTGCTCGCCGCGGCGCCGGTGCGCTGGATGCGGTTCAGCGCGGTCTGGAACGAGGCGCTTCCGATCTGCGTGATCGCGACGCGGTCGCGCGCGAGTTGAAAGCCTGGATCGAGGCGCACGGCTTCGGCGAATGCTTCGTTTGCGTCGGTGATCATGCCCCGGTCTTCGAGATCGATTCCCTTGCCGAACGCGAGAAAAGCCGCAAGCGATTTCGTTGCCGGGGGAAGCGACAGGATCTCGCGTCGCTCCTTGTCCGTCAGCTCGATCGCGAGCGCATCGGCCGTCTGCACGACGAGCTCGCCCGGCACGACATGGAATTCACTGAGCGGTTGTTCCGACGTGAAATTGGCGATGACCGAACCTTCGACGGTGTCGAGCAGCTGCGCGTCGACCCGCAGGTCGGTCTCGTTCGGCGTTTCGTAACGACCGCTGATCAGCTTGCGCGCGCCGAGCAGCATGCCTACGCGCGCTTCCCCGGGGTCGGCCGGCGCGCCGCCGATCGTATGCGGAATGCCCGCAACCGATTGCGCCGCGAGCCAGTCCTGCATCGCGAGATCGAGGTTGCGCTGCGTATTCGGCCCGGGGATGCCGTCGACACCCAGTCCGCGGTCACGCTGGAACGCGCGAATCGCGCGCAGCGTCTCTTCGGAGCGCGCCCCGTCGAGCGGGCCCGTATAGTACGTGTTGCCGTCGTCGTCGGTCAGATACTGCAGGCGCTCCTGCACGCCCTTCAGCTGGTTCACCGGAGTCAAATCAGGCATGGAGCGGCGCGCGGGCTCTCCGCCGGAGCGATCAATGCGCGCATTCCCGATCCCGAACTGCGACATCTCCTGCTGCAAGGTGGCGAGCTTTCGTCGTTCGACGAGCCTGAGTTCCGAGAGGCGCGAGAGGTCGGTGAGAAGCACCGCGCTCAGCGCCTTTCCCATCTTGTCGAGTTCCCAGGCGCTCGGGCCGGGCCGGAACTCGTACACGGCCAGCGAGTTCTCGGGAATCCGGCTCGTTTCGATCTGACTCTCACCGGCGAGAATCTTGCGCATGTTCTCGCCGTCGCGCTTCCGCGACACTTCTTCCAGTGTTGCCTGCACGAGATTCTCCGCGTCGCGCCCGTCGGGTTCCGCCTGAAGCAGCACCGCTTCGGCGGCGGCCAGGTCACCGCGCGACTCGTAGATCTCGCCGAGCACGAACGCCGCTTCGACACGGCCCGGATCGAGAGTGCACGCTTTGCGAAGTCGCGGAATCGCTTCGTCGTCCCGGCCGAGCGCGTGAAGCGCAAGCCCGAGGCGGTAGTTCACGTCGACATCGTTTTCATCTTTCGCGATCGACTCTTCGAGCAGCGGGATCTCCGACTCCGCATCGGCGGGGGAGAGCGCGGTGATCACCGGCGCGGTCGCGCAACCCGTCAGTGCGAATGCCAGTGCCGCCGCGAAGAAAAACCGTATCCCATCGCCTTTCAACACAAGAGTCCTTTCGTTTCCGAGGTTAGTTCGATGCTGCATTTCGTTCGTTCGTCTACGTTTCGAGCCGCGCGATCACGGATTTGAAGGCCGGCGTTCGCGACTGCTTGTCGAGCCTGGCCGGCACGATCGCATTCGCCTCCGGATAGTACATCGCGAGATTGCCCGGCGTGATCGGTACGATGGCCACGCGCACCTGCATGCGTCCGACCTCCGTCACCACGCTCACGCGATCGTCTTCCCGCAGCGATAGCGTTTGCGCGTCTTCGGCCGCCATCATCACCACATCCCGTCTCGTCGTGCCTCGATACAGGTCCTCTTCATCGTAAACGACCGTGTTGAACTGCCCCTCCGAGCGCAGCGTCATGAGCCGGAACTCGTCCTTCTTCGGGCCGAACGCGGGCAGCGGCGTCGCATGAAAATGCGCCTTCCCGTCGGGCGTCGAAAAGCGCATGTCGTGATACGTGCGGCCCGGAATCTGAAACTCGCCGCTCGTTTCGATGCCGTCGATTCGCTCGTAGCCCGGCACCGTGGCCGCCATCGCTTCGCGCAACTTCGCGTGCGAGCGGAGCGACGCCCAGTCGTAACCGTCGGCTGATTGCAGAACCGCTTCCGCAAGCGCGGCGATGATTGCGACCTCCGATCGAAACTCTCCCTCAAGCGCGGGAGCGCCGCCATCTGAAAGGCGCACGAAGTTGAACATCGACTCCTGCGTCGTCTTTTCCGACTCTTCATCGCGTGCGAGAACCGGCACGATGACCGCTTCTCTCCCGCGCCCGTGAAAATGCCCCGGATTCAGCTTCGTTGTCATCGAATACGTCGTCCCGATCCGGCGCATCGACTCGCCCGCCCACGCCAGGTTCGGGTTCGACCCCCACAGGTTGCCGCCCATGAGCACGGCCGCGTCGATCGCGCCCGCGTGAGCCGCCTGCATTGAAGCAAACGTGTCCTGTCCGCCTTCGCGCGGAATACGAATCGAGAAGAGGCGCTCCATATTATCGGCGAATGCCTCTTTGAGTTGCGGAGAAACGCCGACCGAACCGACGCCCTGCACGTTCGAGTGCCCCCGGATCGGCATGAGACCGGCGCCGGGCCTTCCGAGCCAGCCGCGCGCCAGCGCGATGTTCGTGAGAGCGAGAATGTTGTCGACGCCGTGTTCGTGATGCGTGAGCCCCATCGCCCAGAGACACATTCCGTTACCCGCTTCGCAGATCATGCGTGCGGCGCTCTCGATCGATTGTGCGGGAACGCCGCAGATCGCGGTAAGTTCGTCGAACGACGCCGCGTCGAGATCGCGCGACAGTGTGTCCCAGTTCGTCGTGTGCTCGTCGATGTACGTTTGCTGCGCGCCGCCCATCTCCCGCACTTTGATCAGGATCGCTTTGAAGAGCGCGATGTCCGTTCCGACATGCGGCTGCAGATAGAGATCGTTCATCGTGCTGCCGAAGATCATGCTGCGCCAGTCCGAAGGGACACGAAAACGCTCGAGGCCGAGTTCGCGCAGCGGGTTCACCACGATCACGCGGCCGCCGCGTCTGCGGAGCTGCATGAGCTTTGTCATGAGGCGCGGATGGTTGCTCGCCGGGTTGGCGCCCGCAAGAAATGCGAGATCGGTCTTGTCGAGGTCGTCGAGCACGACCGAAGCCGTGCCCGATCCGTACACGCGATTCAGCGCCACGCCCGATGCCGAGTGACAATAATAGGAACAGTTGTGCACGTTCGCCGTGCCGTATGCGCGGGCGACGAGTTGCAGCAGGTACGCCGCTTCGTTGCTCGAGCGTCCGGATGCGTAGAAGAAGGTGCGGTCGGGAGTGGTGGTGCTTAAAGCGCGCGCGATCCGGGCGTCCGCGTCGTCCCACGACGTGCGGCGAAAGTGAGTGTCACCCGGTTCCGCGACGATGGGAAACGCGAGGCGACCGAGCGCCTCCGCCTCGCCAGAAGTCAGGTTTTCGAGCGCCGCGATCGGCCGTTCGCGAAAATACGATGCGGGAATCGCGCCGTGCATGTCTCCGGCCTGCGCCTGCACGGACTTCTTGCAGACCTCGGGGAAGTGGCCCGCCTCGTTCACCATGCCGCCCGCCTGGCCCCCCATGCCGAACGCGCACGTCTTGCACGTATTGCGGGAGGAGAGACGCCGGTACATCTTGAGCAGTCCCCCGGCGTCATGACTCTTCTTGAGCACGTACCAGAGCGCGGCAAGACCACCGCCGGCGGATACACGGGGATTCGGCATGGGTACTAGGCTAGGGGATGAGCACGGTTTCGTGCAAGCGGCGGAAGGAATAGAAAAGAAAGCAGGAGGGGGAGAGGCGGAACAGCGAGCGGCCGGATCCCCTTCGCCCGCTCGTCCTGGCGTACGGCCAATGGGCCTCGCGGGCTCCGGGGACCGGACCGACGCTTCGGCGCGCCGCCCGCCCCATTTCACCTCGTCCAGCCGCTTGTCCGAACCGTACGTGGAAGCGAAGGGAATGAAGAAAGAGAGAAAGAAAAAGAAAGGGAATGAAAGTCGTTCTGCCGAGTCCGCGATGCTCATCGCCTTGCCGCACAGCCAGCAAGCAAAGACATTGTCCGCGACGACGACCGGGCCGCCCCATCGAAGTGAATACCTATCTCCAACAACGAAGTCGCCCGGTCCTGAACGACGAAGAGGCCGGTCCCCGCAGCCCTGAGCCCCCTTGGCCGTCAGCCAGGGCGAGGGGCGAGGAGACCGGCCTCGTAGAGGCGCTAGCTCGTGGCGGCCTCGAACCGGCGGTTCACTTCGTCCCAGTTGACGACGTTCCACCATGCTGCGATGTAATCGGGACGCCGGTTCTGATAGTTCAGGTAGTAGGCATGCTCCCAGACATCGAGGCCGAGAATCGGAATCATGCCGCTCATGAGCGGGTTGTCCTGGTTCGGCGTCGAGGAAACGACGAGTTCTTTGTTCGCATCAACGGAGAGCCATGCCCAGCCGCTGCCGAAGCGCGTCATGCCGGCCTTCTGAAATTTCTCCTGGAATGCGCCGAACGAACCGAATTTCTTGCCGATCGCGTCACCGACTTTACCGGTCGGATCGCCGCCGCCCTTCGGACTCATGATGTTCCAGAAGAGCGAGTGATTCCAGTGACCGCCTCCATTGTTGCGAACGGCGCCGCGAATCGAATCCGGAACCGCTTCGAGCGACGTAATCAGTTCGTCGAGATTCTTCGCCTGCAGATCGGCGTGACCTTCGAGCGCCGCATTCAGATTCGTCACGTACGCGTTGTGATGCTTGCCGTGATGGATTTCCATCGTTTTCTTGTCGACATGCGGCTCGAGCGCGTCATGCGCGTACGGAAGCGAGGGAAGTTCGTGAGCCATGTAAGTCTCCTTTATTAAAAGGCTTAGATTAAGGACTTCGTACCGGGTGATTCCCTATGAGAATGTAGGGCCGGGCCAAAAATGTGTCAAGTTTCGCCAGAATGGGGGGTGACGGAGTCCCCCTTCCCGTGTACCATTTTCGACAGAGATTCGAGCCCCTTCGATCCCAGCCCCGGCCCGCCTCGTGCGGTGGGGACGTACATCGACAACTCGACAAACGATTGCTATATAGTAACTTGTGAGTGTTTTGACTGTCGCTGGTCGCGATTTCCAGCCCTGAATCTCGTAGAATATCGGAAATGTACCGGCTCGCGGCCCGGGAGGGCGTTTCAGCCCCTGTGCGGCGAGCCCGGCACGATACGTGCACGATACGTGATGGGATTCCGGCCCTTCGGACGCGATGCGGCCCGGGCCCATCCGAATGAAGAGGGACTTGTAGCCACTTGGCCCTTTTCATGCCTCCGCGCCCCCGTCTCACGCGAGGCGGGGGCGCTCCCATTTACCGGCCGGGATCAGGATGGTGCGAAATGGATCGATTTCTTGGCGCGCTTCGCACCTGGTCGCAGATCGCGGGCTGGTTCTGTTTCGACGCGCTGCTGATTCTGTGCCTGTTTCTGGTCCCCCTCGGCCTGCCCGGCAACTTCGTGATTATCGCCCTGGCACTTTTCGGCGCCTGGATCACTGAATTCGCGCACTACGGCTGGATTTCGATCGGCGTCATGCTGGGCGCCGCGATCGTGGGCGAAATTCTCGAAGCGATTCTCGGATCGCTGGTCGCCGGGCGTTACGGCGCCACGCGCTACGGCATGCTCGGCGCGTTCGCGGGCGGCATAATCGGCGCGATCCTGGGCACGATGGTGCTCCCGATCATCGGCACCTTCATCGGTTCGCTGGCCGGCACGGCTCTCGGCGCGCCCCTTCTCGAATGGTCACGCGGCGCGAACCGGGAAGACGGCGTGCGTGCGGGTTTCGGCGCGTTTCTCGGGCGCGGACTCGCGACCGCCGTCAAACTCGCCATCGGGATTTCCATGGTCACGTTCATTCTGCGCGCGCTCCACTGACCCGATAGGGTTTGACTCTCCCTTCCGACTCCGTTACGAATCGCAGCGCAGCACGCAATCGGGCGTGCGCGTCTCTTGCATGGAAGCGCTGCATTGAACGTACTCGTCACAGGAGCATCGGGATTCATCGGAAGCGCGCTCGTGCGTGACCTCGCACTCGAAGGCCACAGCGTGCGCACTCTCGTTCGCGACAAGACGCGTGTGGGCCCGGACGCATTCTTCTGGGACCCGGCGCAGCTGCTCGTCGATGATGCAGCATGGGAAGGGGTGGACGCCGTCGTGCATCTCGCCGGAAAGAGCATCGCCGCGAAGCGCTGGACGAAATCATTGAAAGATGAAATTTATGCGAGCCGTGTCGACGGGACGACGCTTCTCGCCACGGCAATGTCCGCTCTGGAACATCCCCCCCGCACATTTCTTTCGGCTTCGGCAGTCGGTTTCTACGGCGATACCGGGCCGATTGCCGTATCCGAAGAGTCCCCGCCGGGGCAGGGGTTTCTGGCCGAGCTCTGCATGGACTGGGAGGAAGCGACGGCGCCCGCCGCCGAGTCGGGTGTGCGCGTGGCCATCGTGCGGATCGGAGTCGTGATCGAAACGGTTCTCGAAAAGATGCTGCCGGTCTTCAAGCTCGGACTCGGCGGTCGCATCGGTCGCGGGGGCCAGTCGATGAGCTGGATCGCGCGTGAAGATCTCGTGAGCGTGTTTCGCTTTCTGCTGGCGAACGACTGGGTGGGGCCGGTGAACGCGGTCAGCCCGCATGTCGTCACGAACGCGGACTTCACCCGCGTGCTGGCCAGCGCGCTCGACAAGCCGGCGCCTCTCCCCGTTCCCGCTTTGGCGCTCAAGCTTCTGATGGGCGGAGAGATGGCGGAAGAGACGATTCTCAAGAGCAACGCGGTGGAGCCGAAACGACTGCGCGACGCCGGCTTTCCCTTCGCCCTTGCTTCGATCGATGACGCGGTCCGCGCGTATCTCAAACAATGATATAATTATAGATACGGCGCGCGTCGCTGCGCCGTGCGCATCCCGAATGTGCGCGGCCTTGCGATCCCTGGCCGTCCGCCTTTGTTGTTTTCGGGTGGCAGGTGTCGTTGGGGGTGACTTCTGTTGCGTGCAGACGGGGGATGCAGGTGAGCCGAAGGCGGCCGGCTCAAGGTTGGTCTCGCTTCGCCGCGCACACACGGGACGCACACGGCGCTCGACGGCGGCGTGATAGGGGCGTGAAGGAAGTGGAAGGAAGCGGAAGGAAAGCGGGAGGAAGTGGAAGGCGTGAAGGGCGAGCAATTCGGATCAAGCAAAACGAAAGATACAGATGAAACGGATCGATAACGTAAATCTTCGCTCGAGTCGGCCGCTGATCACGCCGGCGGAACTGACGGACCGCATCAAGGTGAGCGAGCCCGGGGCTGAGAACGTCTTTCGCGCGCGCGAGGAGATCAAGGCCATCCTGCGCGGGCGGGACAAGCGCCGCATTGTGATTGCGGGGCCGTGTTCGATTCACGACATGGACCTGGCGCGCGAGTACGCGAACAGGATTCACGCGCTCGCCGAGGAGCTGAAAGATTCGCTCCTGATCGTCATGCGGGTTTACTTCGAGAAACCGCGCACGACGGTCGGATGGAAGGGCCTGATCACGGACCCGATGCTCGACGATTCGTTCCAGATCGACGAGGGGCTCCGGCTGGCGCGTTCGTTTCTCGTCGATCTTGCGGAGATGGGATTGCCGGCGGCGACGGAATTCGTCGACCCGGTCATACCGCAGTTCATCGCCGACCTCGTGAGCTGGACCGCGATCGGGGCACGCACGGCGGAATCACAGAAGCATCGCGAAATGGCATCGGGTCTCTCGTCGCCTGTCGGCATCAAGAACGGCACGGACGGCAATCTGAACACGGCGATCAACGGGCTGCTGAGTGTTTCGAATTCGCATCAGTTTCTGGGCGTCAACAAAGAGGGCGTGACAACGGTATTCGAAACGAATGGAAACGCGGACGCTCATATCGTGTTGCGCGGCGGAAAGCGGCCGAACTACGACTCGGTCAGTATCCGGATCTGCGAAGAGGAACTGACGCGCGCGGGACTCGACAAGACGATCATGGTGGACTGCAGTCACGGAAACTCGCGCAAGGACCACACGCTGCAGCCGATGGTGTTTCATGACTGCATGAAGCAGATTACGGGCGGTACCGAGTCGATCATCGGCCTCATGCTCGAAAGTAATATTCATGCGGGTAAGCAGAAGCTGAAGGATCCCGCGTCGCTCGACTACGGCATTTCGATTACGGACGCGTGCATCGACTGGGAGACGACCGAGGCGCTGCTTCGCGAGGCGGCGGAGCTGCTTTGAGGGCAGGATCGCGTGAAAAGAGAGACCGCTGCGGACCGCCGCAGGATCGGTGGACGGGAGTCGATGCCCCTGTGTTCGAATAGACCACGGACGATCCGACAGACGATCTCTCACTCAATTGGGCGAGGCTGGTGTGAGCTGGCAACTCCCCACTATTATACCGCATTCCGGAACGCTTCGATAGCCCGACACTCCCACTGGCAGACACACACGTAAGGCATCCCTCACACCCCCTTCCCGGGCGTCCTTTCGTTTCCAAGCGGATGAGACGGGGCGCGGTCGGCTTTTTTGTGTTTGACGACTGATTGAAACGTTCGTATGATTCAAGCGAACAGATTCTTTAAGTAGACGTACAGTTCAAGTAAACGTATGATGACAAACCGATGCCCCAGACAAATACACCAACGCGAATTCTCGATGCCGCCGAGAGACTGTTCTCGGAGGAAGGGTTGCAGGGGGTGTCGCTCAGACGGATTACGAAGGAGGCGGATGTGAATCTCGCTTCGATCCACTATCACTTCGGATCGAAGGAGAATCTCTTTCGCCGGGTTCTCGAGCGGCGGATCGAGCCGCTCAACGCGGAGCGACTGGAGCTTCTCGGCACCGTGGAGAGTGGGAGCGCGAAGGGGGTGCTTTCACTCGAAGCGGTGCTGGAAGCGTTCCTGGCCCCGGCGGTACGCCTGCGCTACAACCGAAGCGGAGCCGGCGTTCTTTTCTCGGCGCTCATGGGCCAGATCTTCCAGAATCCCGATTCGGAGATCCGGGCTCTCGCGGCGCAGCTGTTTCGCGAGGTCTATCTCCGATTTCTTTCCGCGCTCGGCAACGCGCTTCCGGGGCTCACGGAAGAGGAACGCCGCTGGCGCTTTCATTTGATGGTCGGGACGGCGGCCTTCACGCTGTCGGCTCCCGGCGGCCTGATCGGCGACGGAGGTTCGCT
The DNA here is from genome assembly GCA_029262235.1 of Candidatus Eiseniibacteriota bacterium. Classification (GTDB taxonomy): domain Bacteria; phylum Orphanbacterota; class Orphanbacteria; order Orphanbacterales; family Orphanbacteraceae; genus JABDJQ01. Next base: position 96,054 of record JAJCZU010000003.1, read on the forward strand.
CGCGGACGGGGGAATGTTTGTGGACGGAAATCCGCTCCCGGACGATCCGGACGAAGCTCTTTCTCGTCTTGTTTCTTTTCTCACGGCGGGGATGCGGTCGCGTGGGCCCTCACAGGGGGAGGGCGCATGAGGATCCCCCCGCTGCTTTTGATCCTGGTCTCGCTGGCGGCGCTCTCGTGCGGAGGGGCCCCCGACGTGAAACTTCCTCCCGTCGACTGGGAGGATTCCGTCGGCAGGGGCTCCGATGCGTTCGCCGGCGAGACCCCTGTTTCTGAAACGTGGTGGCTCGCGTTCGAGTCTCCGGAGCTCGACACGCTGATTCACGCCGCGCTCGCGCGGAACCACGATCTGCGTGCGGCGGCCGCGCGCGTCGAGCAGGCGAAAGCCGATGCCCGGATCGCGGGCGCCGCACTCTGGCCGCAGTTGAACGGCGGGCTTGCGGCCTCCCGTTCTCGAAGCGTGATCATCGGAATCCCGATCCCGGGCGCCGTGAGTCCGATCACGACCTATTCCAACCGTTTCTCTCTCTCAGCCGATGCCGCCTGGGAGATCGATTTATGGGGACGCATCCGTTCCGCAAAGTCGTCGAGCCTTGCGCGCTTCGAGGGGAGTCAGGTCGATTTGGCTGCTGCCCGACTCTCCCTCGCGGCTACAACCGCACGGCTCTGGTTCGCTTTGTCGGAGGCTGAGATGCAACGGACGCTCGCGGAAGAGACCGTGGCGAGTTTTCGCTCGTCGACGGAACGCATCCGCAGGCGATACCAGCTCGGCGTCCGTTCCCCGCTCGATCTTCGCCTGGCCGAATTCAATCTCGCATCGGCGGAAGCGCTCCTGGCAGCGCGCGAGGACCAGCGCGACGCGCTGGCTGTTTCCTTGCAGCGTGTCATCGGAGCGTATCCCGACGCGTCCTTCCGGGGCGCGGCCGACCTTCCCTCGCTCGGCGAACCGGTTCCGGCCGGACTCCCGAGCGATTTACTGCTGCGGAGGCCTGACGTGGTGAGTGCGGAACGCGCTGTGGCTGCGGCGCGGGCGCAGGCTTCTTCAGCGCGCAGGGCGCTCCTCCCGTCGATCTCGCTTACGGGATCGGGGGGGACGCTCAGCGATCAGTTCGCGGACCTTCTGGATGGCGACTTCAGTGTCTGGAGCATCGCCGGCGGCATCCTGCAGCCGCTTTTTCAGGGGGGCCGCCTCCGTGCGAACGTAGCGCGGGCAGACGCCGTTCGTGACCAGTCGCTCGCCGCGTATCTCGCGACGGCGCTGGGCGCGTTCGGCGAGGTGGAGCTTGCGCTTCGCGCGGAGCCGAGGGCCGCGATTCAGGTCCGATCCCTGATGAGAGCGGCACACGAAGCGGATGCCGCGAAACGGCTCGCCGAGAATCAGTACGACAACGGGCTGATCGACTACATCACGATGCTCGAATCGCAGCGAGCGGCGCTGAATGCGCGGAGTCAGGAGATGACGGCGCGTCGGGCGGCGCTCGACGCCCGGCTCGATCTGTTCGTCGCGCTCGGCGGGGGTTTCGACAGCACACAGGACGACTTCGCCGGGTTCCTCGCTGTGGAAGTTGCGGAATGATGCTGCATGGCGCGAACGACAGGCCCTCGGGAATGATGCGATGAAGAACAGGCTTCCTTACATTCTGCCTCCCGCGATTCTGATCGCGGGGGTACTCGGCGCGGTACTGCTCATGAAGCTGAAGCCCGAGCCGGCGCAGCGCCCCCGTGTTGCGAGCGCGCCGCTCGTGCGCGTCGAAAGTGTAACGGTCGGCCCGTACCAGGTTCGCATTGCGAGTCAGGGCTCGGTTACGCCACGCACGGAAACGAATCTGGTGTCGGAGGTTGCGGGCCGCGTTGTCCGCGTGGCGCCGTCGTTCGCCGCGGGCGGGGCGTTTGCAAAAGGGGACGTGCTGCTCTGGATCGACGATCGCGACTATGAGATCGCGGTCATCCGCGCCGACGCGCAGGTGGCCCAGGCGCGGGTCGCGCTCGAACAGGAAGGAGCCCAGGCTGCGATCGCGCGCGAGGAGTGGGGCGAACTCGGCAAGGGCGATCCCTCCCCGCTCGCATCCCGCGAACTGCAGCTCGCGCAGGCGCGTGCCGCCCTCGCTTCGGCGGAAGCGTCGCTTCGCAAGGCCAAACTCGATCGCGAGCGTACGGCGGTGCGCGCTCTGTATGACGGCTCGGTGCGCCAGAAGCTTGCGGACGTCGGCCAGTTCGTTTCTCCGGGGCAGGTGCTCGGGCGCATCTTCGCCACGGACTACGCCGAGATCCGCCTGCCGATTCCCGACGAGGATCTCGCGTTTCTCGCGCTGGGCGAAAACCCTCCGGTCGTGCTGCGTGCGCGCTACGGCGGCGCCCTGCGCGAATGGAAAGGCACGATCGTACGCAAGGAAGCGGAGATCGACCCGGTTACGCGCATGGTAACCGTCGTCGCGCGCGTCGGGCGCCAGGAGAACGAACTGCCGTTCGGGCTCTTCGTCGACGCCGCAATCGAAGGCCGGGATCTCGCGAGCGCCGCGGTACTGCCGCGGGCGGCCATGCGCGGCGATGACCGCGTCTATGTAGTGGAAGAAGAAACGCTGCGTTTTCGAGAAGTTCAGGTTGCCCGTCGCGAAAGGGATCGGGTGGTGGTGAGGCTGGGACTCGCGACGGGTGACCTTGTCATATTGTCACGGCTTACGGCGGCAACGGACGGGATGAAGGTGCGGACGGCGGACCAGGCGGGTGGTGATGTGTGAAGGGTCTGATTGCCTGGTTCGCGGGGAACTCCGTTGCCGCCAATTTACTCATGGGGCTCATCGTGATCGCGGGGCTCTTCACGCTCCCTGCGATCAAGCAGGAGATCTTTCCCGAGTTCTCGCTCGATCTGATCGTGATCTCGGTCGTGTATCGCGGAGCCGCCCCGGAAGAAGTCGAAGAGGGCGTCTGTCTTCGGATCGAAGAGGCGGTGCAGGACCTCGAAGGGATCAAGCACATCACGGCGAACGCGTCCGAAGGGGGCGGGTCCGTCACGGTCGAACTCGAGATCGGCTACGACTCGCGTGAACTGCTCGACGACATCAAGGCGCGCATCGACGCCATCGAAACGTTCCCGGTAGAAACCGAAAAGCCCGTCATCACGGAGCTCACGAACCGGCGCGCGGTGATCGACGTCGTGATCTGGGGCGATGCAGGCGAAGGCGCGCTGAAAGCGATCGGCCAGCGCGTGCGCGACGGCATCAACGCGATCCCGGGCATCACGCAGGTCGATCTCGTGAGCGCGCGGCCGTACGAAATCGCGATCGAAATCTCCGAGACGGACCTGCGGCGCTACGGGCTCACGTTCGAAGAGGTCGCCCGCGCGATCCGGCGCTCGTCGCTCGACCTTCCCGGCGGATCCATCCGCGCGCGGGAAGGGGAGATCCTTCTGCGCGCGACGGGGCAGGCGTACGAAGGCGACGAGTTCGCGTCGATCGTGCTGCGCACGCGCCCGGACGGCACGCGCCTCCTGCTCGGCGATGTCGCAAACGTGGTCGACGGCTTCGCGGAGACGGACGAGTCCGCGCGTTTCTCCGGCAAACCCGCTGTCGGCGTCCGCGTGTTCCGCGTCGGCAACCAGGCGGCGCTCGACGTTGCGGAGAAAGTAAAAGCGTACGTCGACGAGGCGCAGGCGGACATGCCGGCCGGCGTCACGATCACGCACTGGAACGATCAGTCGCGCATTCTGCGCGGGCGTCTCGACCTCATGACACGGAGCGCGCGGAACGGGTACCTGCTCGTACTCGGCGTGCTCGCGCTCTTCCTTCGCTTCCGGCTCGCGTTCTGGGTAAGCCTCGGCATCCCGATCTCGTTCCTCGGCGCGATCTGGCTCATGCCCGCACTCGACGTTTCGGTCAATCTGATCTCACTCTTCGCGTTCATCGTGGTGCTCGGGATCGTGGTCGACGACGCGATCATCATCGGCGAAAACATCTTCAAGCATCAGGAACGCGACGGCGCAAGCGTGGCCACTTCCGCACGCGGCGCCGCCGAAGTCGCGCTTCCCGTCGTGTTCGGCATTCTGACGACTGTGGCCGCGTTCTATCCATTGCTGAACGTGGTCGGCACGACCGGCAAGATCATGCGCGTCATTCCCACGATCGTGATCGCCACGCTTCTGTTTTCGATGATCGAGTCGCTGCTCATACTGCCCGCGCATCTCGCGCACAAGTCCGAACGGCGCCTGCCCGTTCTTTCGACAATCTCGGACGTCTGGCGCCGCTTTCAGGGCAGGTTTTCGAACGGGCTCACGGATTTCGTCGAGCACCGCTACCGGCCGTTCCTGTACCGCGCGATTCGCTGGCGCTATACGACGCTCGGGATCGCGGTGGCGACTCTCGTCCTGACGATCGGAGTCGTTTCGGGCGGGTGGATCCGCTTCCAGTTCTTCCCGCGCGTCGAATCCGATTTCGTGGCGGCGTCGCTGACGCTTACGCCGGGGACTTCGGTCTCGATTACGGACGAGGCCATGACGCGGATCGAAAGTGCCGCGATCGAACTGCAGCGCGAACTGAAAGAGGAGGCGGGGGAAGACGCGCGCGGCGAAGACTCCGGGCCGATCGTTTACATCTATACGGGTATCGGGAATCAGCCGTTTCGATCCGCGCAGCAGCAGAACGGCGGCGGCGGCGGGGGCGTCAGCGGGTCGCCCCATCTCGGCGAGATCACGCTCGAGCTTACGCCGTCGGAATCGCGCACGATCCCGAGCGTCGATATCGCGCAGCGCTGGCGCGAGAAGGTGGGCCCGATTCCGGACGCCGTGGAACTCACGTATTCTTCGAGCATTTTCTCTCCCGGCGAGCCGATCAACATCGAACTGCGCGGGCAGAACATCGACGCGCTCACGGGGGCGGCGGCGCGCGTGAAGGAAGCGTTGCGGCAATACGACGGCGTGTTCGACATCACCGACTCGTTCCGCCCCGGCAAGTCAGAGCTCGAACTCAGCGTGAAACCCGCGGCCGAGGCTTACGGCGTCACGCTCGCGGACCTCGCGCTGCAGGTGCGCCAGGCCTTCTACGGGGAAGAGGCGCAGCGCATTCAGCGCGGTCGCGATGACGTCCGCGTCATGGTGCGCTTCCCGAGTGAGGAGCGCCGGACGCTCGGCGATCTCGAGAACCTGCGCATCCGCACGCCGGGCGGGCTCGCGATTCCGTTCGTCCAGGTCGCGGAGGCGAAAGCGGGGCGCGGGTATGCGTCGATCCGGCGCGTCGATCGCGAACGCGCCGTGAATATTACGGCGGACATCGATGTCAGCAGGGGGAACGCGAATCAGATTCTCGCGGAAATGGCGGCCGACGTGCTGCCCGGCATTCTGGCCGACTTCAACGGCGTCCGTTTCAGCCTGGAAGGACAGCAGCGGGAGCAGGCCGAGACGATGCAGGCGCTCGTGCGCGGTTTCATACTGGCGCTGATCGTGATTTACGGCCTGATGGCGATTCCGTTCCGCTCGTATCTGCAGCCGTTCATCGTGATGTCGGTGATTCCGTTCGGCATCGTCGGAGCGGTCTGGGGGCATGTCATCATGCGGCTCGACCTCACGATTCTCTCGATGTTCGGTATCGTGGCGCTGACGGGCGTTGTCGTGAACGACAGCATCGTGTTCGTCCATTTCGTGAACCAGCATCGGGGCGAGCGGAAGCGCGTACGCGACGCGGTCGTTGACGCGGGAACGCACCGGTTCCGCCCGATTCTGCTCACCTCGCTGACCACCTTCGCGGGTCTCATGCCGCTGCTGCTCGAGAAGAGCGTGCAGGCGAAGTTCCTCGTTCCGATGGCCGTTTCGCTCGGCTTCGGCGTGCTTTTTGCCACGCTGATCACGCTCGTGATGGTGCCGCTGCTTTACGTCGTGCTGATCGATCTGAGACGGGGGGCGCGCGCGTACATGAAAGGGCTGCACGGCGAATCGGACGATCTGGCGCTCGGCGAAACTCCTATCGAATAAGAAGCAGCGCGATGCCGGCAATGGCGACGAGAAGCCCTGCCGTTTCCCGCATGGTCGGCGCGTGGTCCTGAAAGCGGCCGCCGAGCGGAATGAGCCAGATGGGCGCGGTGCTCAAGATCGCGAGCGCGATCCCGGCGGGCGCGTAGTCGAGCGACATCGTCATGAGCCAGACCGCGACGAACTGCCCCAGGAAGCTCGCGACGAACAGCGGCCAGAACAGGCGATGCACGCGGATCAGGCCGGCCCAGTGGCCGAAGCGCCCGCGCACGATCCCGAGCACGAAGAGCGCCGCCGTCCCCCCGTACATGCGAATCTGCGTCGCCGTGAGGTTGTCGATGCGTGCAAGCGCCGGCTTCGCGAGCAGCGCGCCTGTCGCCTGACAGCACGCCGCCCCGAGCCCGAACAGTACGCCATACAGAAGAGCACGCTCTCCGACCGACGCCGCGCGAAACGAACGGAATCCGTTCGCCGGCCAGAGCACCACGAGCACGCCGGTCATGGTAATGGCGATGCCGGCCAGGCTTTGCGCGTCGAGCGTTTCATGCAGGACGATCCATCCGAACGCGGTGCCGATCAGGGGATTGAGACTCAGAAGCAGGAGGCCCTTGCGCGCGCCGATGCGAACGAACGACGAGAAGAGGCAGGAGTCGCCGATGGCCAGCCCGATCACGCCGCTTGCGAGAAGAATGAGCCAGTCCGCGAGCGAGGCCGAGGGATAAGGAGTGCGTTCGATCAGAAAGTGGGCAAGCGTGAGAAGAACCGTCGCCACCGCGCACTTGAACGTGTTGGCCGCAATCGGGGAGATCAGGCGGCCGGCCCGCGCGTAGAACAGTGACGTGAAGGCCCAGATGATGGCCGCGCCGAGGGCCGCGGTTTCGCCGCGCGGCAAGCCGGCCGCGAACGGCAGGCCGGCGCTTAAATACTCTTGAGGTCCCAAATGTCGGTCGCGTATTCGCGAATCGTGCGGTCGCTCGAGAACTTGCCGATCCGCGCCACGTTCAGAATGGTCTTCTTCGCCCAGAGCGCGCGGTTCTCATACTCCTCCCGCGCCCGCCGCTGCGTGTCGCAGTAGGAACGCAGGTCGGCGAGATGAAAGTAGCGATCGTCGCGGCTCATGAGCTTGTCGTAGATCCACTGGAATCGGCCCGGCTCGTCCGGCGCGAACGTTCCGTCGCGCAGCGTGTTCATCACGCGTTCGATGTCCGGATTCCCGGCCGCGATCGCGCCGGGATCGTAGGTCTCGGAGCTCCGCAGCTCCTCGATCTCGCCCGCGGTCAGCCCGAAGATGTAGATGTTTTCTTCGCCGACCTCTTCGCGGATTTCGATGTTGGCCCCGTCAAATGTCCCGATCGTCATGGCGCCGTTCAGCGCGAACTTCATGTTCCCCGTGCCCGACGCTTCCATGCCGGCGGTCGAGATCTGCTCGCTGATGTCGGCCGCGGGAAACATCTTCTCCGCAAGCGACACACGGTAGTCGGGGATGAAAACGACCTTCAGGTATCGGCCCGCGATTTCGTGATCGTTCACGACGGCGCTGACCGACGTCACGAGCTTGATGATCTGCTTCGCTTCCCAGTACCCCGGCGCGGCTTTGCCGGCAAAGATGTACGTCTTCGGACGCGCGGGCCTGTACCCGTCGAGAATCTGATGGTACTCGTGAATGATCTGGAGGACGTCGAGAAGCTGTCGCTTGTATTCGTGAAAGCGTTTGGCAAGCACGTCGAAGATGGACCCGGGATCGACTTCGATGCCGGTCGTGTTCTTGATGTGCCTGACAAGGGTGCGCTTGTTGGCGGTCTTGATCCGCGTGAATTCGTCCTGGAACCCGGCGTCGTCCGCATGCGGTTCGAGCCCGCGAAGCGCGTCGAGATTCGTGATCCAGTCGTCGCCGATGGTCGCCGTCACGAGAGTCGCGAGCTCCGGGTTCGACTTCAGCAGCCAGCGGCGCTGCGTGATGCCGTTCGTCTTGTTGCTGAAGCGCTTGGGATAGAGCTCGTAGAAGTCGGGGACGAGATCGCTCTTGATCAGCTCGGAATGAAGTTCGGCAACACCGTTCACGGAATGGGTACCGACGATCGCCAGATGCGCCATGCGCACGTCGTTTTCGGCGCCTTCGCCGATGATGCTCACGTGTTTCGCTTTCTCTTCGTCGCCGGGCCATTTCGCGCGCACGACCTCGAGGAAGCCGTCGTTCACGTCGCGAATGATCGCGAGATGGCGCGGCACGACCTTCTCCATGAGCGAAACCGGCCACTTCTCGAGCGCTTCGGGAAGCAGCGTATGATTCGTGTAGGCGAGCGTGCGCCGCGTCACGTCGAACGCGCGGTCGTGCGAGAACCCGTGGTCGTCGATCAGAACGCGCATGAGCTCCGCGACCGCGAGGGCCGGGTGCGTATCGTTCAACTGGATCGCGACGCGGTCAGGAATCTGTTCGAGGGCGCCCGGCGTCGACTGAAAGCGCTTCAGGATGTCCCGCACGGCACAGGCGACGAAGAAATACTCCTGCATCAGGCGCAGCCGTTTTCCCTGGTCGACGGAATCGGAAGGGTAGAGCACCTTCGAGATCTTCTCGGAGCGCACCTTCTGCGCCACGGCTTTCAGATAGTCGCCGGCGTTGAAAATGTCGATGTCGAATTCCTGCGAAGAACGCGCGCTGTAGAGGCGAAGCCAGTTCACGGTGCGGCCGCCGTAACCGACAACCGGCATATCGTACGGACAGCCGATCACGACGTTCCATCCGACCCATTCCTGTTTCCCGTCCTTCTCGGCCAGGTGGCCGAAGAGCGGAATCAGACACGCTTCGTCGTCGCGCTGAATCTGCCACGGGGACCCCTCGGCCATCCAGTGATCCGGTTTCTCGACTTGATGCCCGTCTTGAATCAGCTGTTTGAAGAGCCCGTACTCGTAGTTGATGCCGTAGCCGAAGCCCGGCATGTCGAGCGTGGCGAGAGAGTCGAGGAAGCACGCGGCGAGCCGGCCGAGACCGCCGTTGCCGAGCGCCGCGTCGAACTCGCCCTCGCGCACTTCTTCGAGATCGGCGCCGAGGCCGCGGAGCGCGGTTTCGAACGGATCGATGAGTCCCAGGTTGATCAGATTGTTGCCGAGCGACCGGCCGATCAGAAACTCCATCGAGAGGTAATAGAGGCGTTTGGCCGACGCGGCCTGATAGCGCTCTTCGGTCGCGTGCATCCGGTCGATCAGAGTCTCGCGGAGCGCCAGAGCGACCGCGGTGAAGAGATCGTGCCGGTCGAGCTGGTGGAGCTCGCGGCCGAGTGTATAGCGAACGTAACGCTGAATCGTCTTTGTGATCGACGCGACAGTCAGCGCGTCATTTTGAATGAGTGTACCCAAGATGTGCTCCTTTCCCCGGATTATATCCGCAGGGAAGCCTTAGATAAACCCATGGGGGGAAATAGGCGGAATCAGGCGACCGAGATTTCCGAGAGGAGGTCTGTGAGCGATTCCCGGACGCGCTCGACTTCGTTCCTGAGGGCGTCGAGGTGAGGACGCGCCGGGGAGGTCTGTTCCCTGCGGCCGATCGTTTCGAGCTCGTTGCAGATGGCGGCCAGGGCGACGGCCCCGATGCTGGCGCTGCTCCCCTTGAGGTTGTGAGCCTCGCGGTGGAACTCTTTCGCGTTGCCTGAAGCCACGGCATCGATGATGGCCGCGGTTCTCGTGGGGAGGTCCTCGAGATACGTCTCCACGATTTCCCGCACGATATCCGGTGATCCGTCGTCTCCGAGATCGCGATAGCGGTCGAGCACCGATCGGTCGAGTGTGGCCTCAGCCATCTGGCGTTCCATCCTTCCTGGAGTCTGCAATTGTTCCTGATCCGAGGATCGGCCGCGTCACGCTTTGGATTGAGCGGAAGACGCCACTACGATCTGGTGCACTCTTTCGAATTCTCCGCGAATTTCGCGTAAGACGCGGTCGGCTTCTCCCGTATCGCCCGTTCCGGCGAAATCTTCGAGAATTCCGCAAAGTTCGGCCAGCCGGTCCGCGCCGAGGTTGGCGCTGGCCCCGCGAAGGCTATGGGCGGAGCGCTGCACTTCCTCGAGATTTCCTGACGAAAGCGCTTCATTCGCAGACTCGATGCGCAGGGGGGTCTCCGCGAGGAACATCTGGAGAATCTCGCCGACGATATCCGTGTACTCGTCTTCCGTGTCGTCGCTCAAATGATTGAGACGGGACCAGTCGAACGTGCGCGATTTTTCGGCAGCGCCCGTGGACAGCGGCTTCGTTTCGACCAACGTGCGTTTCAGCTCTTCGAGATCGATCGGCTTCGAAATGTATCCGTTCATCCCGGCGGCCAGGCATTCGTTTTTCGTCCCCTGCAGCACGTTCGCGGTCATCGCGACAATGCGCGGCTGGTGCCCGGCCTCGATCTCGCTCCGGATCGTCTGCGTCGCCGTGACGCCGTCCATCACGGGCATCTGCACATCCATCAGCACGAGGTCGTAGCGCTGGCGCTGCACCGCGTCGAACGCTTCCTGCCCGTTCGAGGCAATGTCCGCCCGGTACCCCAGCTTCGCGAGTACATGCAGGGCCACACGCTGGTTCACGAGGTTGTCTTCGGCCACCAGAATGCGGAGCGGGTTGTGGGCCCCGATCCCTTCGTCGTACGCGGGGGCCGCGGCGCGCGCGCTCTCTTCCGCCACGGTTTCGCTGTAGAGCTCGATGATCGCGTCGAAAAGCGTCGAAGGCTTGACCGGTTTCGTCAGGAACGAGGAGAACTCCGGCTGCGATTCGTACTTATCGAGAAGGCCTTCGAAATCGGCCCGCCGGCCGAGCGACGAGAGCATGATGAGAGGCAGCGACTGCGGCGAGTGGAGCTTCTGAATCCGGATCGCGAGCTCGATTCCGTCCATCTCCGGCATCTGCATGTCGAGCAGCGCCAGGTCGAACGGACCGTCTGCCAGCAGCGTATCGAGCGCTTCCCGGCCGCTTGCGGTGCGCACCGTGTTCATGCCCCATGAGCGCAGCTGCTTTTCGAGGATCGTGAGGTTCGTGGGAATGTCGTCGACGAGAAGCACGCGCTTTCCGCAGAGCGCGGGCTGTGTCCCCGTGAGATAGCGGCGCATGCGCCCCGGCTTGCTCTCGGCCTTGATCGTGAAGTGGAACGTGGACCCTTTGCCCAGGGTGCTCTCCACCCACATGGTGCCGCCCATGAGCCCGGCGAGACGCCTGCTGATCGTAAGGCCGAGTCCGGTTCCGCCGAATCGCCGCGTGGTCGACGAGTCGACCTGGCTGAACGATTCGAAGATCGCGGCCAGCCGGTCTTCGGGGATGCCGATGCCCGAGTCGCTGACGCGGAAGTGGACTTCGTGTTCCGTGCCTGCGAGCGGAGTCGTTTCGACCCAGACGTATACTTCGCCCTGCTCGGTGAACTTGACCGCGTTGCTGAGAAGGTTCACGAGAATCTGGCGCAGGCGCGTCTGGTCGCCGACCAGGGTTGCCGGCACGTTCTCTTCCATGAAGTAAGCGAGATCGATCTTCTTCTCCGCCCCTTTTGACGCGACGAGGTCGAGACAGTCTTCGACGCAGTCGCGCAGATCGAACTGCGTGGTTTCGATTTCGAGTTTGCCCGATTCGATCTTCGAGAAGTCGAGAATGTCGTTGATGATGCCGAGAAGAGAGTCGCCGCTCACGCGAATGGTCGAAGCGTACTCCTTCTGCTCGGGCGTCAGCCTCGTGTCGAGCAGCAGGCCCGTCATGCCGATTACGGCGTTCATCGGTGTGCGGATCTCGTGGCTCATGTTCGCGAGGAACATGCTCTTCGCCTTCGTAGCGGCTACGGCTCGTTCGCGCGCGCCGATCAGTTCCAGTTCCGCGCGTTTCCGCTCCTGAATCTCCTCGCTGAGCTCTTTCGTGCGTTCCTGCACGCGTTGCTCCAGCCTTTCCTGCGCGTTCGTGAGCTGCTCGTCCCGTGACTCGATCTGACCGAGCATCTCATTGAAGCGGTCGATGACGAGCCCGACTTCATCGCCGCTCCCCTCCGGGGCGCGCAGGGCGTAGTCGCGTTCGGTCGACACGAGGCGTGCGGTCTCGGCCAGATTTACGAGGGGCGCGAGAATACGCGCCTGGAGCCGGGTGGACAGGAACCAGGCGACGAGCACGGTCAGAAGCCCGATCAGGCTGGCGGCCTTGACGTAGAGTTCGATTCGCTGCTCGAGAGACCGGAGATCCGCGCGCAGAGAGAGCGTCCCGATGCGTTCGCCGTCGATCTGGATGGATCGGTGCACGTCGAGGGTGCCCTTCCCGAACGTGGCGCCCTCCTGCGGGAGAGAGCGCCGCGATGCCGGCCCCGCATATTCGCCGAACCGGGTGAACAGGGCGCCGTCCGCGTCGAAGATGGCGCCGGCCCGTATCGACGGATTCGCGCGGATGGACTGCAGCACCCGGCTTGCGCCCGTATCGTCCCCGAACATGAGCGCGGCCGCGCAGTTTCCGGCCACGATCTCGGCTTCGATCATGAGCTCCTGCGCAAGGCCGTTACGAAACGAGCGGTAGTCGTAGAGCGTGACGGCTGCCGTCGCGATGACGAGCGCGATCAGGCATGTGCAGACGACGATCAGTGCCAGCTTCGTCTGGAGCGACATCCCGGCGGGCATGCGGGGGCGGAACGGATTCATGATCTAGACGGCCTCCTTCGGAGGCCTGAGGATGCTCAGGAATTCCATGCGAAAGTACATCCCCCACTTGCTCTTCGGTCGCAGGGGATCGTTCCAGAACGGCTCGCTCGCGCACCAGACCCTGTACGGGTTGCCGCCGCGCCGCCGCTTCAGAACGCCTGTAATGTCGGCGCCGGCCGACTTGTCGCTTCCATTCGCGAGCGTGATCTTCTGCCCGGCGCCGGAATGATAGATCACGAGTTTGTCCTCGCTCTCCGAGACGATTTCCACATCCTTCTGCAGGAATTTCTTCACCTGATCCCAGTTGGCGCTCGCAGAACCGGGAAGCCCGGCCAGCACGCACAGAGTGATCCCGATGAAGGTCGCGGCGCGCCCCGGCACTACCATTCCCCCCACGTGGCGTCGAAGAAGTGGCGGTATTCGAGCCCCAGATGGAGGTCGTTGCCGCTGTTCTCGAACGGGAAGTTCTTCTTGAAGCTGATGCGGTAGTCACCGATTTCGTAGCCGGCGTTGAACGTCACGGCCGAGTTCTTGAGATGGGCGAAGCGTATGTCGAAATCGTCACCCGGGTTGAACGGGTCGGTGACACCGTTCAGGGCGTGAAACGCCGTGAGATAGAGATTGCACTCGTTATGCCAGACGCCGATCCCGCCGATTGCCTGCACGCGCCCGTACCGGCTCACGGTCGTGCCGCCATATGCGGAAGGGTAGAAGGGGCGTCCGAGAAAGAGACCGGCGCCGTCCGCGTCGTACCAGATCAGCTTCGCGGTCGCGTCCGTGTCCGCCGCGTAGTACACGGTCGATTCGTCGGTGTCCGTCAGGCCGACGCGACCCGAAAGATCGAAGTGAAAGCGCTCGTTGATCACCCAGTCGTAGCCCGTTGTCAGCATGGCGCCGTCTTCGGAGAAGGTGGCGTCGTCCTTCTGGTCGATCGCGCGCTGATAGATGCCCCCCACGCGCCAGGGGCCGCGTCCGAACTGAACGCCCGTGTTATGGCGATAGACGGTCGGCTCCTTGCGCTCGCCCGCGACCCATGCCTCCGTGATCTGCATGAGTTCATAGGAAATGAATACGTCGTCGAACGTATTGCCCGCCGACGGGCCCGGGGTCAGCAGGAGCAGTGCCGGAAGCACGAACGCGAACGGCCATGCGCTTCGCGAACTCTGTCGTGCCTGTCTGTCATGCGAAACTGGCAAGAGAACCCCCGGTCGCTCGAAAAGTCCGTGTCGAGAGAGATGTCTCTCGCTGCGAGAGAATTCCGCCTCTCATGGAACTGTTCGGCTGTCGGGAGAAAGGGCTTGATCTCATGAGGATGAAAAAACAGCGGGAAAAGGGCAGGGTGACCTGCCGAGGCTCGCTTCAGGCGGATTCTCCTGTGGGATCGAGCTGCAGCAGGAACGGATTCGTGCGTCGCTCCTCGCCCATGGTCGTGTCGGGTCCATGCCCGGAATGGATGGCGATCTCGTCGGGGAGGGTACGCATGAGGTCGCGCAATGTCCCCATCAGCGTCGCGTAGTCGCCGCCGGGGAGGTCCGTGCGTCCGATCGACCCCTGAAAGAGCACGTCGCCGCCGATCATCCGGTTATCCAGAAAGAAGCTGACGCTGCCGGGAGAATGACCGGGCGTAAGTAGAAGGGAAAGAGTCAGGCCGGCGAGTTCGAGCTGCTCGAGGCCGTCGAGAAGATGGTCGACTCCCGGCACGACCGGAGGCGTGATTCCGAACAGGCGCGCGTGGTCGGGCGCCGCTTCGAGGATCGGAATCTCGTGGGAGTGCAGATAGAACGGGATCGAGTAGTGGTCCTTCAGCGCCTGGACGGCGCCGATATGGTCGAGATGCGCATGGGTGTTCACGATCGCGACCGGGGACCAGCCGCGCCGGTCCAGTTCGGTGATCAGGCGCTCGGCTTCATCGCCGGGATCGATCACGATCGTCTCGGGCGAGTCGGTCGCCTTCAGGAAGAACGTGTTTTCCTGGAACGGGCCGACGGTGATTCCGAGAAGTTCCGTGTAGTCGTGTTGCGTGCGCGTGTTCAATTGTTCTTTGCTCCCTGATCGATCCAGTCTGCGATGATTCTCTGCTGCGTGATGAGGAGCGGCGTGCCCGTGAGGGGCATCCGCGATCCGAAGGGCGGCGAGGTCGTCGTTTTGGTGTAGAGGCTGCTCGCGCCGCTGTTTCCGGGCACGACCGTATTCCCCGTGTTCCCCCCGGCGATCGTGGACGCGTAGGTGCGAAGGTCCAGGCCGCCGTTTCCGACGGCGGATCCGTGGCAGTTCGAGCTCAGGCACCCCTTGGTCTGCAGAACGGCGCGTACGTCCGTGTAGGTCGACAGCGTGTCCGCCCCGCCGTGATTCCCGCCACCGTTGCCGTCGGGTTCCGTACCGAGGTCTCCGCAGCCTGTCATGAGCAGCGCTGTGACGAGCGCGAACGAAAGGAGGCAGGCTCCCTGGAATCGAGGCATAGGGCGAATCCTTTCATCGACGGGGGATGACCGGGATACTTACGATTGCGCGAAAGAGGAGTCGGGGGCAAAAAAAATGACCCCGAACGGCGAACCGTCCGGGGTCATTATAATCAAACCGCACTGACTAACGGAAGAGACCCTTGACGTCAGTCCAACTGCTCTGTTCGGTAGCCGTCGAGCCACCGCAGTTGTCTTCGATCGAGAAGTTCCCGTTCGTATGATGCGTATAACCGGCAGGAATCGTGAAGTTGCCGTTGCACGGCGTATCACTGTACGTAGCGTCGATCGTACCGACGCAACCCGCGACGAGCGAGCCGTACGTACCACCCTGACCGTAAACCAGATCCGTGTGCCAGTCTCCGGAGATGCCCGGGGGGCAGCCGAAGAGCGCATTGATCGTGGTCGTCATGCCATTCGTCGTACCTTCGATCATCAGGGTGCCGTCCGTGAACGTACCCGGATTCGCGAAGTCGGCATTAGCGGCCGCATCTTCGTACACCTGGAAAGTACCAGGTCCGTAGATCGTGTAATGAATCCCTCCGAAGTCCGTCGTCCCGAGCGACGTCGCAGTCAATTCGAAGGTGTACTCATTCGCGTTGCTTCCCGTTTCGAGGAAGTTGAGCGGTCCGTTGAACGGATCGGCCTGATAGGCCTCTCCGGTCACGCCATGCAGTGTAAAGGTGTTACCGCCAGGGTGGCTGTGCGTGCCGAGTACGTACCCGTCCGCGTCTACCTTACCCTGTGAACCCCAATCGATTAAGAAGTCTGTCCCCGCTGTTGCTGTTCCCGTAAGTGCTGTAACCAATACGAGGGAGAGACCGATGCAGAACCTTTTCATGTTCTTGTCCTCTCTGTTCATTGGTTACTGGAACAGCTCTTTGACTTCGGTCCACGACGCGTCTTCGGTGGCCGTAGCGCACAGAAGGCTGATTTCGCCGTCGATGTCCCAGACATAACCGACCGGCACGCCCGGATCGCCATGTCCGATGACTGCGAAGTCCGTGGTCGTGCAACCGGTGAGATTCGCGAGCTGCGAACCGGCGTTCCAGCCGATCGTGCCAGCGAGCGAACCGTCAAGCGTGCTGAGGTTGACCGTGATCGTGAGATCAGGGCTGATACCACCGAGAATCAACGCGCCGTCCACAAACGTGGCCGGGGCCGAAGCATTCTGCGGGTTGGTGCCGTAGGCGTAAGCCGTACCGCCACCGATGGCATCTTCGTACAGGCCGACGAACGTGTTCGGACCGTACGTGTAGACGCCGAAGAGGCCGCCCAGCGTATCCGCGGTCGCGATAAAGTCCGAAAGCATGTAGAACGTGTACTGGTTATTACCGAAGTCGGTGGTCAGATACGTGCCGTTTGCACTCTGAATCTGGCCAAGGGCTTCGTAATAGTTGTTCGGTGCCGTGAAGTCACCGCCTGTCACCGGGAACGTATAATCGAACCCGCTGATGTCCACAAGCTGGACGGCGGTGGCCGGTACGGCCACGAACAGGAGCATTGCGATGGAAATTCTTAGCAATTTCAACTGAGAACCCCTCCTTGTTTGGCTGCTGCAATTTGCCTGTTTCATTCCAAAAATCGAATAAAGCCCCACACCGTAACTGCTGTTTCCGGCAACCTTTACGGGAGGAAATTGTGGAGACATCTTCGCCTATGGAGAGAAGATTACCAGATTTCCGGGAAAACTTCAATCCAAATCGTCGATTTCTGTTCAGTAAGTATCCAGTCCGGGCAGGATGGTCTTTGCGGTACGAAAGAATCTTAGCGGATTCAAAGGGGCGGAATCAAGCGAAATCGGGCTTCGGGGGGCCAGGGGCTCGAAATCGCACGGGGACTGCCAGGGTGCGGAGCGAGGGAAGACCGGCCTGTGAACGGATTCTGGCCGATCATCCCTCGAATCGCCGCAAGTATCTGCAAAAATTAGACTTCGAGTATCTTGGCGAAACGGGTCAGGTTCTTACCGCCTTCCGGGGTCACGAGGATCAGGTCCTCGAGCCGGATTCCGCCGTGCCCCTTATAATAGAGGCCGGGTTCGACGGTGATGACATGGCCGACCCGGAGCTTCCCTTTCGCCTTGGAAACGCGCGGCATTTCATGAATGTCGAGCCCCACCCCGTGGCCCGTGCCGTGGATGAAGCCCTCCATCTTGCCGTTCGTCATGTTCGTCTGAAAGCCGGCCTCTTCGAAATGGTCGTGGATCGCCTTGTGAATCAGGTCGGCGCGGGCGCCCGGCTTGATCATCGTCATCGCGATTCGCTGGCCCTCGCGTACGGCCCGGAACATTTTCTTGACCGTAGGAGTCGCCTTGCCCTTTACGACCGTGCGCGTAATGTCGGCCCAGTAGTAGTGGGTCAGCGAGCGTGGAAAGATATCGATGATGATGGGCTTGTTCGCGCGGAGGGCGCCGGATCCCACATTGTGAGGGTCGATGCCGTCGTCGCCGCATGCCACGATCGTGTGCGTTGCCAGGCAGCCCGCTTCCATGAGCTGCAGTTCGATCCGCTTGCGCACCATTTCCGACGTGAGCGGCTTGCCCGAAACGTAGAGCGTGCCGCGCCGCACCGACGCCGAGCGGATCCACTGGATCGCGGCTTCCATCGCCTTCTCCGCCTTGCGCTGCGTCTCCTTGATGAGCTTGACCTCGTACGAGTTCTTCGTCGCGCGCTCGGGCACGAACGCGCCTTCGACGATTTCGATCGCGATGCCGTCGGCTTCGAACCGCTTCGCGATCCCGAGCGGAAACTGCTCCGGCACGGTGATCGTACCTACGTCCTTGTCCCGCAGAAACTGGAGCGCCGCGTCGTAGAGGTCCATGCCGCCCGCTTTGGCGGCCAGCCCGGAAAGCGCGAGAACTTCGTCGACGTCCGACTCCTCGCCGGCGCGCCCCACTTCAAAGTCCGTGACGATCAGGTAGCGTTTGCGACCGACGTGAGCGTATGCGAAAGGATCGCCGCATCGGAAACCCGCGAGATAGAGAAGGTCCGCGTCGGTTTCGCTGCTGGCGTAGTGAAAAATCGCTGATTTGCTGGACTTGCTCATGAAATGGAACCCTTACTGAAAATGGAACCCCTGCTGATGATGTGACGGGAACTCTACGGTACCGTGCCGACCGATCATGGAAGGAATGCGATCGTTTCGTCAAGCCGTCCGACAACCCTGTCGGGCGCGGCGCCGCGTACCTCGTCCTCGTCCCGAAAACCGCCGAGCACCGCGATCGTATAGAGACCGGCCGCGCGCCCCGCGTGTATATCCACACTGGTGTCCCCCACGAAGATCGACTCACCCGCGCTCCGGCCGAAATCGGAGAGCGCGCGCTCGATCAGAAGGGGACTCGGTTTTTTCTCCTCTTCCGTCTCAGGACCGTAGATCCGCTCGCACTGCGCAAGGCCGAGAGCTTCACAGATCTTTTCCGTGAATGGACGCGGCTTGTTCGAAACCACCCCGATCGGAATCGCGCGGTCGGTGAGGGCATCGAGAAGCGGCAGGGCGCCGGGAATCAGGGCCGTGTGGTCCGCGAGATGCTCGTCGTAGTGGGCGGTGTAGATCGCGTGCGCCTCGTCGAGCCGGGACGCGTGCTCCTCGCCGAGGGCCTGCGACAGCAGATGCCGTACTCCATGGCCGACGAACGCCCTGATCTCGGGAAGCGTGCGCGTGGGGAGCCCGAGTTTCGCGAGCGCGAAGTTCGAGGAAACCGCGATGTCCTGCAGGCTGTCGGCGATCGTGCCGTCGAAATCGAAGAGCGCGAGCCGGAGCGGGGACGGAAGAGGCGCGGGGAGCGACTTCTCAATGTGTCGCAGAGCCCCGTCACGGGCGAGCGCCTTGATCAGATCGCGATCGCCCTCGAGAAAGGGAAGCGCCGCCGCGTGTTCGGGCGTGACCCACTCGATGCGCCCGCCGTCGAGCGCCGCCGGTTCGCCACGGAGACGGACCGCGTAGAACTGGAGGTCGACCGTGCGATCGCCGTATTCGTGCACACCCTGCGCCACGAGCGCGCCGACTTCGGATTCGACGCCGAGCTCTTCGCGCAGTTCCCGCACGAGGGCCGAAAGCGGCTGCTCCCCGTCCTCGATCTTGCCGCCGGGAAACTCCCAGCGTCCGGGAAATGCGCCTCCGGGCGGGCGTTCCGCCGCCAGCATGCGGTCGCCGCGGACCGCGATTCCGGCCACGACTCGAATCGGGGCCGGGGTCATATACGGACCCCGGGCCGGTCGCTCAAGAGTCTGCGGCGGGCTGTCGATCCTTGGAAAGTTATGCGGAAAGATATCTGGTTCGGTGTGATTTTTACTCTCTTCGTGCTCAGCGTTGTGATGGTCCAGGCCGTCCACCGCTAGGCGAGGCCGTTCTCCGCCAGCCAGCGCTCGGCATCGAGCGCCGCCATGCATCCCATGCCCGCCGCCGTGACCGCCTGACGATACACGTGATCCGCCACATCGCCTGCCGCGAACACGCCGGGCACATTTGTACTCGTGCCGTTGCTCACGATGGCGTACCCGTTCTCGTCGAGTTCGATCTTCCCTTCGACAACACTCGTGTTCGGAACATGCCCGATGCCGAGGAAGAGCCCGTCCACGTCGAAGTCGGTCACCTCATCCGTTTTGCGGTTCTGCAGACGAAGCCCCGTGACGACATCGTCGCCGAGGACTTCCGTCACGACCGTGTCCCAGATGAAATGCACTTTGTCGTTTTCCATCGCGCGGTCCTGCATGATCTTCGAAGCGCGCAGTTCGTCGCGACGATGAATGACGTGCACTTCCGACGCGAACTTCGCGAGATAGGTCGCCTCTTCCATCGCCGTGTCACCGCCGCCGACCACGGCAACTTTCTTCCCTTTGAAGAAGAACGCGTCGCAGACGGCGCAGGCGCTGACGCCCTTGCCCATCAGGCGCTGTTCGGACTCGAGGCCCAGGAATCGCGCGCTGGCACCTGTCGCTATGATCACGGCGTCGGCCGTTACGCTCTCCGCGCCCCCGTCGAGCGTGACCGTGAACGGACGTTTCGTGAAGTCGACTTCGCTCACGGTCTTGAACATGCAGTCCGCGCCGAAGCGCTGGGCCTGCTTGCGGAAAATGTCCATCATTTCGGGGCCCATCACGCCGTCGGCGAAGCCGGGATAGTTTTCGACGTCAGACGTGATCGTCAGCTGCCCGCCCGGCTGCTCCCCTTCGAAAACCACCGGGGGCAGTTCCGCGCGCGCGGCGTAAATCGCGGCCGTCAGCCCCGCGGGGCCGCTGCCGACAATGGCGACTTTATAATGCTCTTTCATGATCCCCCTCGACCGGAGCGTTCCATAAGATAGGTAAGAATCAGACTCGCGCCGAATCCGGACGGTCCGGGCCGGCCGAGATCCGTGGCCGCGTTCGCCCAGGCGAGGCCTGCGATATCGAGATGCGCCCACGGCGTGTCGTCCACGAATCGATGCAGGAACGACGCGGCGACCGAAGCGCCTCCGCCCGGTCCCGACTTTCCTACGTTCTTCATATCCGCGACATCGCTTTCGAGTTCCAGATCGTATTCGTCCCAGAGCGGAAGCTGCCATACGCGCTCGCCCGAATAGCGCCCGCATTGCATCAGGCGCGCTGCGAACGCGTCGTCGTTCGAAAAGAGGCCGGCGGCATGACGGCCGAGCGCGATCCGGCACGCGCCGGTGAGGGTCGCGGCGTCGATGATCTCGTCGGGCTTCTGTGTTTTCTCGATCCAGGCGAGTCCGTCCGCCAGCACGAGGCGGCCTTCGGCGTCGGTATTGTCGACTTCGATCGTGAGCCCCTTGTAAGACCCGATCACGTCGCCGGGCCTGTACGCGACATCGCTCGGCATGTTTTCGGCCGAGGGAACGACGGCCGTGATCCGGATCGGGAGCTTCAGGCGGACGGCCGATCGAAACGCGCCGAGCACGGCGGCCGAACCGGCCATGTCGTACTTCATGTGCATCATGCGGTCCGCGGACTTGAGGGAAAGACCGCCGGAGTCGAACGTGATCCCCTTTCCGACGAGGCCGATTTTGGGGGCGTTTCCGTCGCCGCCGCTGTATTCGGCCACGATGAAGCGCGGCTTGTTTGCGCTGCCCTGTCCCACGGCGACCAGCGCCTTCAGTCCTTCGCGCTCGAGTTCTTCGCCTTCGAGAATGCGCACTTTCACGCCGTCTGCTTCGAACGCGCGGACCGCGTCGGCGAGCGTTTCGGGCGTCAGCGTATTCGGTGGCTCGTCGACGAGCATGCGCGCGTACAGCGTCGCTTCCGCCAGGGCCGTCCCCGCGTCCACCGCATCCTGATTGCCGTCGACCGCGTGGATCACGATCGCTTCGACACCCCCCTGCGTTTTGCGCGGGTGGTCGTAGTGGCAGCCGAGTACGACGCCTTGCGCGGCCGCGGACACGACCTCCGGGCCCACCTCGTCGGGGAGCCGCAGCGTGATCGTTTTCAGCCCGAGGCGCGCCGCTTCCCGGCCGGCCTGTGACGCCCAGCGCCGAAAGAGATGGACCTCGAGCTTCGCGGGATCGCCGAGTCCGATGGCCATCAGACGCTCCGGCTCTTTCATCGGAGGGTAAACGGTGGCGATTTCCATCGCCCGCCCTTTGAAATCGCCGCGATGGATCACGTCTTCGAGAGGCTGTGCGCCTTCGGGAAGTACGGGAGGCCGGTTTTCGGTGATCTCCGGGATGCCGACGACGAAGAGGGGAAGCCCCTTCAGGTCAGGCTTCCCGGATCGGAACGAGACTTGCGGTAACTGGAAGGGACGAATCAACGGTTCACTCCTATCGCAACGAGAAATCGATCCTCGCCTGCGGAACGAAGATGTGTGCTGGAATTGACTGCGTGGGTTGAAACCCGGGTCGCGGGTTGGAAACCCAAGTCGTGGGTTCGTTGCAGAACCAGAATCGGAATTACAATACCCAAAGAATTCCAATATAGCAGATCGGGTCCGCCGGATCGAGCCATTGACACCCCGCGAAGGGCAGCGTTATCTTGACCGCCGCTCGTGGGGCTCAGGAGGTACACAGGAATTGTCTGACATCTGGTCCGAGTTTGCAAAAACAGCCGAAGAGGCGCGGAGCTTCCTCGTCGTAAGCCATGTGAACCCCGATCCCGACGCTGTCGGGTCCGTCGTGGGGCTGGCGCGCTATCTGGAGACCCTTTCGAAGAGCGTCCGCATGGTCACCCCGAGTCCGATCCCCGAAAACTGCCGGTTTCTCGACCCGAAAGGCGAAATCGTTCTGTTCGACCAGACGCGCGCGGATGCGCTGCTCGGCGCGGTCGATGTGGCCATCATTCTCGATCTGAGCAGCTGGAATCAGCTCGGCGAGATGGGCGCGGCGCTGAAGGAGTCGGATGCCTACCGGGTCGTGATCGATCATCACACCGACCCCGACGAAGATATCGCCGATCTCATGGTGCGCGATCCCGGCGCAAGCGCCACGGGTGTGCTGATCTACGAGCTGATTCGCGAACTCGGGGGGAAAGTCACGCTGCCGATCGCCACGGCGCTCTTCGCGGCGATCATGACCGACACGGGCTCCTTTCGTTTTTCGAACACCGACGGCCGCACGTTCCGCGTCGTCGCCGACCTGATCGACGCCGGCGTTCGCCCGGACGACGTCTACCGGCGCATCTATGAAGGAAAACGATGGGGCACCGTAAAGCTTCTGCCCGCGGTGTTCGCCACGGTGGAACGGAGCGCGAACGGCAAGATTGCGTGGATGCACGCGAATCGCACGATGCTTTCACAGGCGGGCGCGAGCTTCGAAGACACCGACGGCTATATCGATCACATCCGCGCCGTAAAGGGCGTCGAAGTGGCGCTCTTCTTCAAAGAGGTCGACAGCGGACGCGTGCGCGTTTCGCTCCGTTCGCAGGGGGGCGTGGACGTTGCTCGTTTCGCGGCGTCGATGGGGGGCGGCGGCCACACGCGGGCGGCCGGTCTTGCATTCGAGGGAACGCTCGAAGAGGCGATCGCGAAGGTCGTTCCCGGGCTCGAATCGCTCCTCCGCTCTCACTCCTGAAGGGGGCTCCTCCCACTCCAGGGCGCTTTGCGCCGCAAACGGCCCTGTCCCGCTCTCTTCTCGTGCGCAAAATCGGGTCACACCGTTCGCTAATTCTGGCACCCACGGGGCGCCGATGATATATTGTGAAGCGTCAGCCGACAGAATGGGAGCCACACATGGCACGATCACCGAAACAGTTTGTATTCGGGTTCACGATTATTATAGCCGCGCTGGGGTACCTGGCATACGCGGGCTACGAAGAAAGCAAGGCCTACTACCGCACGGTGGAAGAGGTCAAAGCGATGTCCAGGGAAGATATCGGCGACCGGCGATTCCGTGTCGGCGGCGATGTCGATGAGGGAAGCATCGAATGGGTGGGCGAAGGCGTCGATTTCCGCCTGCTCGAAGAGGGACATCTCCTGACGGTTCAATACCGAGGCAAGGATCCGGTGCCGGATACTTTTCGTGACGGGTCGCAGGCGATCGTCGAAGGGACTCTGCGCGAGGACGGTACGTTCCACGCGATGAAGATCCAGGCGAAGTGCGCCTCGAAGTACGAAGCCGAATACGATTACGAGAATCACTCGATCGAGTCGGCTGCTGTGGTATCTGAGGACCCGACGTACTAAACTCGGGCCTCGACACGAACCCGGAGGAGTCTTCCCGTGCTGGAACTCGGCAGCGTCGCGCTCATGACGCTCTATCCTGTCTGCCTGTTTGGAATCATCGCGTCGTTTCTGGGCGGTTATCAGAAGAACCCGCGCTTCGTCCGCGCAGGCGAACGCGCCGTTCTGTTTTCGTGCATTCTCGTCGTGCTCGCCACGGCGGTTCTGTCGATCCAGTTTCTGCAGGACGACTTCAGCAACGCTTACGTTGCGAGCCACTCCAACGTCGACCTGCATACGATATATAAGTTCACGGCGCTCTGGTCGGGCCAGGAAGGGTCGCTCCTCTTCTGGAACTGCCTGCTCGCGATGTACGCGTTCGCGGCCGTCGTTTCCCAGCGCAACCGGAATCGGGACCTCATGCCGTACGTGAACGGCATCCTGCTCGTCTCGATCTTCTTCTTCACCACATTGCATCTGTTCGTCGTGAATCCGTTCCGCCCGCTCATGCTCGAGCAGGGCACGGTGCTTTCCACGTTTACGCCGATCGACGGCAAGGGCCTGAACCCGCTGCTGCAGCATCCGGTGATGGCGATTCATCCGCCGATGCTCTATCTCGGCTTCGTCGGTTTCGTCGTGCCGTTCGCGTTCGCGATGGCGGCGCTCATGGTTCGCTCGCCCGGCGCACGATGGATTCGCGTCACGCGCCGCTGGACGCTCTTCGCGTGGTTCTTCCTGACCTGCGGCATTCTGCTCGGCGCGCGCTGGGCGTATGTCGAACTCGGCTGGGGCGGCTACTGGGCATGGGACCCGGTCGAAAACGCTTCGCTCATGCCGTGGCTGACCGGAACGGCGTTTCTGCACTCCGTGATGATTCAGGAAAAGAAGGGGATGCTGAAAGTCTGGAACGTGTCGCTCGTAATCGCGACTTACTTCCTGTGTCTCTTCGGTACGTTCCTGACGCGAAGCGGTGTCGTGAGTTCCGTGCACGCGTTCGCGCAAAGCCCGATCGGCGGGTACTTCATTACGTTTATCGTGATCGGCGTAGGGCTTTCGATCTGGCTGGTCCGTTCGCGCCGCGAATACCTGCAGAGCGAAACGGTGCTCGACTCGGTTGCGTCGCGCGAATCGAGTTTTCTGTTCAACAATCTCATTCTGCTCGCGGCGTGCTTCGCCGTGCTCTGGGGAACGCTTTTTCCGGTGATATCCGAAGCGATCCAGGGCGAAAAAATTTCGGTCGGACCGCCGTTCTTCAATAAGGTGAACGTCCCGATCGGGCTGTTCCTGCTCTTCCTGACCGGCGTCGGGCCCCTGCTCGCGTGGCGCAAGACCTCGTGGTCGGGCGTCCGCAGGAACTTCACGTGGCCCACGATCACGGCCGTCGTTGTGGCGCTCGCGCTCGTAGCGGCCGGAATCCGCGAGTTCTATTCGGTTGTCTGCTTCGCGCTCAGCATGTTCGTCACGACTTCGATCTGGATGGAATTCTATCGCGGGGCGCGTGCGCGCATGCGCCAGCTCGGCGAAAATCTCCTTGCCGCGCTCTTGAATCTGGTCGGTCGCAATACCCGCCGATATGGCGGCTACATCGTCCATATCGGAATGGTGCTTCTCTTCGCCGGAATCGCAGGCACTGCGTTCAACGAAGATACGCGCGCCGAGCTGCAGGCAGGGGAATCACTCACGATCGGGAAGTACAACGTGCGGGTAAACGAGATCCAGTCCGGGGAGACCCCGAACTACGAATACGCGCGCGCCGAGGTCATGGTGCAGTCGGGCGACCGCACGCTGCGCACAATGTATCCCGAGCGTCGCTTTTATCTCGCCAGTGAGCAGCCGAGCAGCGAAGTCGAAATCCACACCACACTCCGGGAAGACCTCTACGTCGTCTACGCGTCCGCGGGACCGAACGGCGGGGCCGTGCTGCAGGTCTATCGCAATCCGCTCGTGCGCTGGCTCTGGATCGGCGGGCTCGTGGTTGCTTTCGGGACGCTGATTACGTTTCTCCCCAATCAGAAAAAAGTTCTGGCCTGAGCCCCGTCATGAACTGGATTCCCCTTTTACTACTGCCCCTCATCGCGCTCATTTTTCTGATCCCGCCGCTGTTCCAGAAGCGCGTGGAAAAGTGGGACGTGCCCGAGGCGCGCATCGAAGCGCTCGAAGAAAAGAAGAGAATGCTCGTTGTCGCGATTCGCGAGTTCGACTTCGACTTCGATACGGGAAAGCTCTCGCTCGAAGATTATGAAGAGCAGCGGGCGCGATTCAAAACCGAGCTTGCCGAAGTCATTCGCAAGCTGAAGGAGGAGGAAGGCCGTGTGGGCTAAACTTCTTCGCAGCCTGCCGATCGCGTTTGCGGTCGCGGCTGTTCCCTGCAGCATGCCCGTGATCGGGGGCGAGGCGCACGCGGCCACGCTGCGAGGCACGGTCACGAACGGCACCGGCGTGGCGCTCACGGACACGGTGGGACTCGGGGTTCTCGCCTTCGGCGGCGTGGACCGGGAGTGGAGTCTTCGCGACGTGCGCGAGGGGTTCGTGCTCGACTCGCTGCCGGACGGCGCCGACGTACAGTTCATCCTTCAATTGTTCTACCAGGACGTATCGTACTCCACGAGCTTCGCGTTTCTGAACGGAAGCAGCGACACCACGATCGCGATGGTCGTGTATGAATCCACGTCCGAGGATGTGGATGCCGTGACGCTCACCGAAGCCGAGCTCGACTTCAGCCGGTCCGAGGGGGGGCTTCGCATCGATCACATTCTGCGCTACGGAAACGATCTCGATCCGCCGCGTTCGATCGTCTCGAACGGGGAGGGAACGATGCGCGTCGGCCTTCCGATTCAGGTCACGGACCCGTCGCGCGTGATCGCGGCCGTTTCGACCGGAATCGTGCCCGTGCAGCGCCCCGCGATTCTGACCGGCGACCCGCGCGTCATCGCGATCGACTATCCTGTGCGGCCCGGGCGCACGACCGCGGCGGTTTCCGTCGAAGTCTCGTACGCGAACGCGTTCGCATACGACGCCGTGGCCCTCTACGACATCCCCGCTCTCTTCGTCGTCGTACCCGGCGGCGCCCGCGTGAACGGGGAAGGGTTCGTTCCGGTTTCGGGCGAGGAAGAGTCGGGACACATCGTGTATCAGAAAGAAAACCTCGTAGCCGGCGACCCGATTTCGTTTCTCGTAACGGGCAGTCTTTCGCTGCCCGAAACGATGGAGGCGCCCGGCGCGCCCCGCACCGAGACGCGTGTGATCGTGGGGGATGCGCGCTTTGCCGGGGTCCAGTGGTACGCAATGGGCGCTATGCTGATTCTGCTCTTCGGATCCATGATGATTGCGGGGGGAAGCCGTGAGTGATGCGGTCGCCCGCTGGGATTCGATCGAACACGCCTACCAGGATGATTACGTATTCCGTCATTTGACATCGGAACTGAACCGCGGCGAGTGCAGGCTGCTCGCGGGTTCGAACGGATCCGGCAAGACGACCCTGCTGCGCATCGTGGCCGGGCTTCTGCGTGCGACCGGAGGATCCATGACGTGGT
This sequence comes from Candidatus Eiseniibacteriota bacterium, assembly GCA_029262235.1. GTDB lineage: Bacteria > Orphanbacterota > Orphanbacteria > Orphanbacterales > Orphanbacteraceae > JABDJQ01. Next base: position 123,225 of record JAJCZU010000003.1, read on the forward strand.
TCGGCGTATCGGATGCGCCGGATCCGGATGAAGCCGCGCGCAGGCGGATCGGATACCTCGGACACGGGGTCGGCCTCTATGCGGACCTCACGGGCCGCGAAAACCTTCGTTTTTTCGCACAAATGTACGACGCCGACGAAAGCCGGATCGACGGACTCCTCGCCCGACTCGAACTCGCGAACCGCGCCGGAGAGCCGATCCGTTCGTACTCGCGCGGTATGAAGCAGCGCCTGGCGATCGCCCGGGCATTCGTGCACGGGCCCGAACTGCTGCTGCTCGACGAGCCTTTCACGGGCCTCGACGCGTCCGGCGCCGACATTCTGGAAACGCTGCTGCTGGAAGCCACGGGCGCCGGGGGAAGCGTGCTCTTCACGAGCCACCGCCTCGACCGCGCCACACGCGTGGCAACCGGGGCGACCGTCTTCGCCCGCGGTGCGACCCGTGACATCGACTTCCGCGCGATCCCCGTGAGCGATCGCACGGCCCTCGTCCTGGCTGCCATGGAAAGCCGGGAGCAGGCGCCCGCATGAGAACCCTTCGCAACATACTGCTGCTTGTCGGCAAAGACATCCGCCTCGAGCTTCGTACGAAGCAGGGCGTCGTAAGCATGACCGTGTTTTCGATACTGACGGTTCTGCTTCTTGCGTTCGCGTTCGAACCGGGCCGCGAGGAAACGGAATGGATCGGCCCGGGACTGTTATGGATCGCGTTCAGCTTCGCCGGCACGATCGGTCTCGAAACGACGCAGACATCCGAACGCGAGGAGGGCGCGCTCGAAGCGCTTCGCATGGCGCCGGTCGGGCGCGGCAGTCTCTACCTGGGCAAGCTCATCGCAAATGTGATTCTGCTTTCGGTGGTCGAACTCGTCACGCTTCCCCTGTTCGGCATCCTCTTCAACTTCGAAGTGCTGCCGATGCTCCCGGAGTTGCTGACCGTGCAGTTCTTCGGTACGATCGGGTTCGCGGCGGTCGGTACGATTCTCGCAGCCGTTACTTCGTATACGAAACTTCGCGGCGTTCTGCTGCCGGTCGTTCTGTTTCCGATGATCGTGCCCGTGCTTCTCGCGGCGGTGGAAGCGACCGCGGCCGCGTTTCGAGGCGATCCGATGACGGGAGCCCTGCGGCTTCTGATCGTTTACGACATTGTGTTCGTCACGACCGGCGTTCTGCTGTTCGGTTCGGTCCTGGAGGAATGATGTGAGCAGCGAAAAACAAAACACGCGCGCCGTCGCCGATACCGTATGGCTTCTGCTTCTCGGCACGGCCATGGCCGTGAACATCTGGCTGATTTTCGGTTTCGCGCCGCTCGAACGGACGATGGGCCTCATGCAGAAGGTCTTCTATTTTCATGTCCCCGCGGCGTGGGTTTCGTTCCTGGCTTTCTTCGTAACCTTCTGCGGTTCCATTACTTATCTGATCACGAAGCGCGAAGGCGCCGATCGTCTCGCCGCCGCGTCCGCCGGCCTCGGCACGGTATTCTGCACGATGGTACTGATTACCGGGCCTCTCTGGGCGAAGCCGATCTGGGGCATCTGGTGGACGTGGGATGCGCGGCTCACCTCGACGTTCGTGCTCTGGCTGCTCTTTCTTTCGTACCTGATTCTGCGGTCGTACCTGCCCGCCACGGGCACACGCAGGCAGACGCTCTCCGCCGTGATCGGCATCCTGGGATTTCTGAACGTGCCGATCGTTTACATGTCGATTCGATGGTGGCGCACGCAGCATCCGCAGCCCGTCATTGCGGGCGGCGACGATTCGGGGCTCGCCCCCGACATGCTGGTGACGTTCTTCTTTTCGCTGTTCGTTTTTACGCTTCTCTACTGGGTGCTGCTCCGGCTCCGACTTCGTCAGGATGTCAGTGAGCGGAAGCTGCGCGCATTGCAAAGAAGGGAGACTGCCCGATGAACGAAGCCAACACCGGTTTCTGGGTCAGCGCATTTTTCGTCGTCTGGGGACTGCTCTGGATGTACCTGGTAGTGCTTCACAAACGCCAGCGGAGTCTCGAAGCCCGCGTAGCGAAGTGCGAACGCCGCGATTGATTGCGCCTGACCTGCTGGGCGCTCACATGTCGATTGCCGGGGGAGTCCCGCGCGCGCTCGAACGCGGCCTCGACGCCGGCTGCCACGCTGTACAGATCTTCACGAAGAACAACAACCGCTGGGACGGGAAGGCGATTTCCGAAGAGGACGCCCGCTCGTTCCTCACGCTCGCCCGTGATTTCCCGCCGGGCTCTCTCTTCTCCCATTCCAGCTACCTGATCAATCTCGGTGCGCCCCGTGGAGAGACGCGCACGCGATCCATCCACGCCATGGTGGACGAACTCGAACGCGCCGAACGACTCGCGCTGCTCGGCGTCGTGCTTCATCCGGGAAGCCACGTCGGGGCGGGGGTGGCGACGGGCATCAAACGCATCACAGGCGGGCTGAATCGCGCGCTTCGGGCCACGTCCGGTTTCGAGACGCTCGTGCTGCTCGAAACAACGGCCGGGCAGGGCTCGAACCTGGGGCACCGGTTCGAAGAGATCGCGCGTATCATCGGCGGCGTGCGCGAGCCTGAGCGGATCGGCGTCTGCGTCGACACGTGCCATGTTTTCGCTGCCGGCTATCCGATTCACGAGCGCGACGGCTACGACGAGACCATCGACGCGTTCGATCGCGTGATCGGGCTGGGTCGCCTGAAGGCCATGCACCTGAACGACTCGAAGATGCCTTTCGCAAGCAGGCGCGACCGCCACGAGCATATCGCGGAGGGAGAGATGGGAATCGATCCGTTCCGGTTCGTCATGAATGACGAACGTCTCGCGCGGATTCCGATGGTGCTCGAAACGCCCAAGGACGGAAAAACGCGCGGCGTGGCCGACGACCATCAGCAGGACAGGCGGAACCTGGCGGTGCTAAGGGGGCTCCGTGGGCGGTAGACGCGGCAGTCTCAGTCGAAGTGTTTCACTCGGGGCCAGGCATCGGCGATGGGTGCCTTGAGACGCCGCGCGATCCAGAGCGTCAGGTTGTTTTCGTACGGCATGCTGTTTCGGCAGGTGAATTCGCCCCCCGCGGTGACTTCCTCGAATGACTGCAAGTGATCCGATCGCTCGCCTCCGATCATGATGACGACCGCTCCATCACAGCTCCCGGGACCCCAGAGCCAGTAACTGTTGTGCCCGGACATTGCCGGCGGGATTCCGAGCGCCGCCCCGAAGTAGTCGATCGCCCCTGCCTGTCCGTAGTTCTGCGCGAACACGCAGGCCCGGTCCTGATCCTCGGCCGGAAGAGCGCGATGGACTGCTGCCACGGCATTCGCCAGATCCTCCCAGCCGTGCATGTCGGCGAAGAATTGCGGGAGGCGACCGAGTTCGTGTCGTTCGTCCGTTCCGGGAGCAACTCCAGCGGCGGCAGCGTAGGTGACGTAGCGATCGACCGGCAGCAGCGGCTTCGCGAAAGGGGCGAGGAGCATGCCCGACAGGACAAGTACCGTGAGCGCGGCACCGCGAATCCATTTTCCTCCCGGCCACTGTGTGGTGCGTTCGAGTACCACGGCCCCCGCAGCAAGGAGAGGCGGGTACATCGGCGCAAGATAGTATGGCTTTGCTCCGCGAGTCAGGAGAAGGAGCAGTACGGCGAGGAACGTCCATCCGATTGGTCTGAACAGACGAAAACTTCGCGCGAGAATCAGCGCGCCGAGACCCGCGAGCCAGAGCGGAAGTGCAACGGGGTTCATCATTTTCGTCTGTTCCACAATGTAAGTGAGCGGGTGATAGGCGATGTTTTTGAGCGCGGTGGCGCGGCGAATGAACTCGAGGGTCGGCCAGTCATGGGCGAATTGCCAGACAATGTGCGGCGCAAACAGAATCGCGGCCGCCCCCGCACCGATCCAGAGTTGCCGGGCGCGCAGATCCTGCCACCGCCGCGATACGATCAGTGAGACCGCGAGCCCGAAAAGCAGAAACATCATGCTCAGTTTGTTTTGAAGGCCGACGCCGGCCAGAACACCGACTGCGACCCAGAGGCGCCTCTCGCCGGTTCTCAGGATGTGCACCGTGACGAGAAGAAGGGCGGCCCAGAGCACGAGATCCGCCGCGTTCATGGAGAAGATCGAAAGCATGCCGAGATACTGAGGAGCCAGTGCAACGGCAGTTCCCGCGACAAGCTGCGCATAGCGCCGGCCGCCGAACTGCCGCGCCGTGGCGGCTGTCAGCAATACGAGAACCCCGGCAGCCAGCGCCGGAACAAAACGGAGTGCAGGGAGCGACGTCCCGATCGTGTTGCGGATGAGCCGGGCCATGAGGGCGACGAGCGGAGGATGGTCGACGAATCCCCAGTCGAGGTGGGAGGCGCACGCCAGATAGTACAGTTCGTCCCGAAAGATGCCGTAGCCGTTCGCCGTGACAAGGTGAAGCAGGGTGGCAAGTGCAGCCAGGGAAACGGCCGCTTTGTCGCAGCGCGTCACGCCCCGGAACAGGCCGTCGTGCTTCTCCGATTCGAGTGTCAAGCGTGGCTCCGGGGTTACTCTTCTTCGAACTTCGTATGTTCCGCCGTGACCGTGGTCGCGATGCCGCCGCGCACGAAGAAGTTCCCTTCCACCTGAATCCAGCGCGGGTCGACAGCTTTCACGATGTCGTCGCAGATCCGGTTCGTGACGGCTTCGTGAAACGCGCCCTCGTCACGGTACGCCCAGAGATAGAGCTTCAGCGATTTCAGTTCTACGCAGAGTTCGTCGGGAACGTATTCGATGCGAATGGTCGCGAAGTCGGGCTGACCGGTCTTCGGACAGAGACACGTGAATTCGGGGCAGTCGAACGCGATCGTGTAATGCCGGTCGCGCTTGGGATTCGGGAATGTATCGAGCGCTTTGCTCGCCTTGGTCGACATGGCAATCCTCCTGGAAAGCGCAAGCATAGCAAAGACTAGGCGATTCCGTGCTCTTCCTTGTAGGCGAGCCAGTTCTTCTTGATGTGCAGGAACGAACCGAAATCGGGCTGGGTCAGGAACGGGTTATTGCGGCGCTCTTCGCCGATTGTCGAATGCGGGCGCACGCCGAAATCGTGTCCGGGCCACACCGTGACGTGGTCGGGGAGCTTCATGAGGCGCTGGAGGCTCTCGTACTCCTGGCGCGCGGCTTCGTCGGTCGCCGTGCCGCCGACTTTCCCGACGAACAGCGTATCACCGGAAACGAGAGCAGTGCCGTTCAGCAGAAAGCAGACGGAGTCGGGCGTGTGGCCGGGCGTGTGAATCGTAAGGAGTTCTGTCGACCCGATCCGCGCCGCCTCTCCGTCACGGAGGAGCCGCGCGCCCTTGAACTGCGACGCCTCGTGAATCCAGACCTGCGCGCCGGTCCACTTCTGCAGGCGTTCGTTGCCGTTCACATGGTCGGGGTCGGAGTGCGTGTTCGCGATGAAACGCAGGTCGAGGCCGAGCGCCTTCGCGCGCTGCTCGAACTTCTTCGGCACGTACGCGGGGTCGAACGCGACCGCGATGCCGGAGTCCGTGTCGCCGAGGAGGTATCCGAAGTTGCGGTTTCCGCCGAGCGGAATCTGTTCAAAGATCATTTACGCAGAAGGTTGCGACGGCTTGTTCGGCGGCGGATTGTTCAGCACGCGGAGATCGTCGCTGTCACTCTTGCCGTCCGTCTTCGCTTCGCCGTTTCCACCGTTTCCGTTCGCGGGCTGCGGCTTGCCGTTTCCGCCCTCCGGCTGCTTCTCGCCGCCCGAAGGCAGTTCGAGTTCGAAGTTGCCGAGATGCGCCGCGGTCTTGTTCTTCATGATCCACGAACCGACCTGGCCCGCGTGGCGTTTCATGTCGGTCCGCGCGGTGCAGACCATCCAGCAGCGAAGCTCGCACGCGCGCACCTCGCCACGGATCTTTTCGGCCTGGTGCGAAGCCCAGATGTTCTCGAAGCTGTCCTTGCGGACGTTGCCGAGAACGCGTTCCATGATATTGCACGGGTAGATATCTCCGCCCGGATCGACGAAGAAGAAGTCCGAAGCGGCGTTGCAGACGAACGGACGACCCTCGCCGGCGGCGTACCGAAACACGCCGTGCGCGAAAAAGGCGCGCAGCCAGTTCTTGGGCGTGCTCGTCTTCAGAAGGTCCTCGACCATCGGGCCGAGGTTCTTCTTCAGGAGATCGATGCCGCTGAAGTTGTTCTGATCGGTCTTGAAGTAGTGCGAAGAGTTCTGTGCGACAGCCATGCTGAATTCGACGCCGAGCTCTTTTGTCAGCTTGTAAACGAGCGGAAGCTCTTCGACGTTGTCGTCGACCACCGTGAAGGCGAGGCGCAGGTTCGTCATGCCGAGCCCCTTGAGGCGCGTCAGCGTGTCCATACACTTGTCGAAGCCTTTGGGAATCCCGCGCACGTGGTTGTGCGTTTCACCCTTGCCGTCGATCGAGATTCCGACGCCGACCGTCGGGTCGACCTTCAGCACCTCTTTCATGAGCTTTTCGATCTTGCCCGGCATGAAGCCGTTGCTCGATATGATGATCTGGGCGTTCGGGGCGCGATCCTTCACGACGGCGACGATTTCCGGAATGTCGTCGCGGAGGAACGGCTCGCCGCCGGATATGTTCACGTAACGGAGCGAAGAGGGGAGGAACCGGTACTCCTCGGGTGTAAGGTCGTTCTCCGACGGGTTCTGCCAGATGTTGCACATGATGCATCGGGCGTTACAACGATAGGTCGTTGCAAGAACGACATCGATCGGCTGCGTAGGCAAGTGCTGGTCCTTTCCTGGTGAGCGTGAGGCGGATGGGCGGTACTAAGCGAATCTTCCAGCCGGTATGGTGCTTCTTCACCAGCAGCTGGTGCTTCTTCGCCAGATGCTGGTGCTTCTTCCCAGCAGCTGGTGCTTCTTCGCCAGATGCTGGGGCTTCTTCACCAGCAGCTGGTGCGTGAGCCTCGCCTGTAAGGTTAATGGAATTCGGGCCTTCTGTCAATCGGGCCCGGGGTATCCACGTCCCCTCCGGTTTGACTCATGTCGTTAGAATGACTATGATTACAGATCGCTCACCTTGCGCTTCGGGACCCACCCGGCCGCATTCGCTATTATCTCACAATCCTGTTCGGAGTATCGACCACCGGAATGCCATCCATGAGGCGACGAACGAATCAATCGCGCGGGCCATCTCGCCGGCAACTGATTGAGAATGAACGACTTTACGGCGATATCCGTCTGCGCGAGGGCGCGGTTTCCGTCGGGCTGGCGTATCCGAACCGGTACGGCGTCGGCATGGCGAACCTGGGTTACCAGACGATCCTGCACCGGATCCGCTCGATTCCGGGCGTTTCCGCCGAGCGCGTTTTCCAGGGCGATGACGAAGGGCCGCTGAAGACGTTCGAGACACAGAAGCCGGTCGGCGGCCTCGACGCGCTCCTGTTCTCGGTCTCGTTCGAGAACGATTACGTGAATCTCGTCCGCATGCTGAACCAGGCGCGGATTCCGCTCGATCGCGAAGAGCGGGACGACCGGCACCCGATGATCGTGGTCGGCGGGGCGATCACGTTCCTGAATCCGGAGCCGCTCCGTAAGTATGCCGACCTGATGCTGATGGGAGAGGGCGAGGAGATCGTCTGCGAATACATCGATCGCCTGCAGAGCGACCGCGGGGAGGCGCGCGCGGAACGGGTGCGGCGTGCGGCCACGATCGCGGGGGCTTACGTGCCCGCCCTGCACGGGGCTGCGGGCGAGGTCGAGCGGCGCAGCTACATGGCGATGAAACACGACCCCGCGCTGACGCGCATTCTGACGCCGTATTCCGAGTTCAGCGACACGCTGCTCATGGAGATTTCGCGCGGCTGTCCGCGCCGCTGCCGGTTCTGCACGGTGGGATCGGCGTTCCCGAAGTTTCGCATGCTCCCGGCCGACAAAGCTGTGGAGATCGCGGAGCGTTTTCGTGCGGAAGACGTGGCTGCCGGTCGCCGGCCCGTGAACAAAGTGGGCCTCGTAACGGCGGCGTTCTTCGATCACATCGAATCCGAGCGCATGGCGGAGATGCTGTTTGCGCGCGGTTTCGAGATCGGCGCGTCTTCGGTTCGCGTCGATCAGCTCACGCTTCCGCTGCTGGAATACCTGCGCAAGTCCGGGCTGCAGGCGCTTACGATCGCACCCGAAGCGGGAACGGAGCGTCTGCGCAAGATCATCGCGAAAGAGGCCACGGACGAGAAGATCATGGCGGGCGTTTCGAAGGTCGCCGCCGCGGGTTTCCGGTCGCTCCGCATCTACTATATGGTCGGGCTACCGTTCGAAACGGAGCACGATCGCGCCGGGCTCGTGAACGAAGCGATGCGCATCCGGTCCCATTTCTATAATCAAATCAGCGGTTCCGGCCGCGTCACCGTTTCGCTTCATCCGTTCGTTCCGAAACCGCGTACGTCGTTTCAGTGGAGCGCGATGCGAAGGCCGAAGGACATCAAGAAAATCGTTCTCGCTATCAGAAAGCAGCTTCCGGGGATCCGCGTGAAGTGCCCGTCGCACAAAGACGTGTATCTCGAAGGGATTCTGGCGCGCGGCGGCGAGGACCTCGCGCCGTTCCTCGAAAGCGTGGCCGCCGGATCGAGCTGGCAGGCGGCTGCCCGTGAAACGAACCTGCCCCTCGAAGAACTGATTTACAGCGATCGCCCCGGCGAGACCGCGTTTCCCTGGGAAATGGAAGGGAAAGATCGCGTGGATCGGGTAAACTGGCGTGAATTCCAACGCGCCTCGGATCTGAATACAACGGAGGTCTCGCAAAGTTCATGATTAACCGCATTCCCTACAGGGAGCGTCTGCTCGAGATTCTGCCGCACGTGGAGAAGCCGAGCCGGTATCTGCCGCCCATTCGGAACGCGGTCGGGAAGGATCTCGACGCGGCCGACGTGACCTGGGCGCTGACATTTCCCGACGCCACCGAGACGGGATACCCGCATCACGGCCTCGAGATTCTCTACAACATCATCAACAAGCACCCGCGCTGCGCCGCGGAGCGCGCCTTCTCGCCGTGGATGGACATGGAGAAGGAGATGCGCGCGCGCGACCTGCCGCTCGCCTCGATCGAGACGAACCGTCCGCTCGCAGAGTTCGACGTGATCGGCATTACGATGCAGTTCGAACTTTCGTATACGAATATTCTGGGTGTGATCGATCTGGCGGGGCTTTCGCTGCGCGCGAAGGATCGCAGGGATATCTTTCCGCTCATTGCCGGCGGCGGACCGTGCGCCACGAATCCGGAACCGCTTTCGTCGTTCCTCGACTTCTTTCTGATCGGCGACGGTGAAGATGCCGTGCAGGCGATCAGCGAAACGATCGCGGCTTTCAAGGACGAGGGCGGCGATTCGAAAGAGGATCTTCTCGCCCGGCTCTCCGCGATCGAGGGCGTATACGTGCCGAGCCTCTTTACGCCGGTCTACGGAGCGGACGGGCGCCTGGAGTCGGTCGAAGGGGCCGCCACTCCGAAGCGCACGATTCTTGCGAATATCTCGAAGTACCCGATTCCCGAGAAGCCGGTTCTTTCGGCCATCACGCCGACGCACGATCGCGTGTACACGGAGATCGCGCGCGGGTGCGGCGTCGGGTGTCGTTTCTGCCAGGCGGGCTACATTTATCGTCCGCTGCGCGAGCGCCCGGAGCAGGAGGTCGTGTCGAGCGCGGTGCAGGCGCTCAAGGCGACCGGGCACGAGAACGTGACGCTCGCTTCGCTTTCGTCAGGCGACCATGCCGAGATTCTGCCGATTCTGCGCAGCATGAACGCGAGCACCGAAGAGAAGCAGGTCGGTCTTTCGCTGCCGTCGCTCCGCGCCTGCACGCTCAGCGACGACGTGATCAACGAAGTACAGCAGTTCCGCAAGTCGAGCTTCACGATCGCCCCCGAAGCCGGTTCGGAACGCATGCTCCGACTCATTAACAAAGGCATCACGCGCGATCATGTGCGCGACATCACGGAGCGCACGGTGAAGCAGGGGTGGCGGCTCCTGAAACTCTACTTCCTGATCGGGCTTCCGACGGAAGAAGACGAGGACGTCGCCGGAATCGCCACGCTCAGCAACGACGTCTGGAAAATCGGCAGCGGGATCGCGGGACGCGCGTTCAAGCTGAACGTCAGCGTGTCGAGCCTCGTGCCGAAACCGCACACGCCGTTTCAGTGGGAGCGCCAGGATTCGATTGCCGAAGTCGAGCGGAAGCAGTCGCTCATTCGCGGCATGCTGCTTCATCGCAATATCAGTCTCAAGTGCCACAACTCGTACCAGACCGCGATCGAAGATCTGCTTTCGCGCGGCGACAGGCGCGTCGGTGACACGATCGAGAAAGCGTTCGAGATGGGCGCGCGCTTCGACGAATGGAAGGAAGTCTTTTCGTACGATCGCTGGGTCGAGGCGTGTCGCGCGACAGGAATCGACCTCGAAGACGCGCATCGCGAGCGAAGTGAAGACGAGTTTCTGCCCTGGCAGCATATCGACATCGACATCACGAAGAAGTTCCTGCTGCGCGAGCGTGAGCGCGCGAGAGTCGAACGCCACACGCCTTTCTGCCGCAAAGAGTGCCGGGTGTGCAAGTCGTGCGACAGCGAAACGTTCGTTCGCAGAACCGAGAACGTGAACGCGCGCGAAGATATCAAATCCGTGTCCCCGTTCCGCCCGCCGGAAGGCCGGCATCGGATCCGGTTCCGCTTCTCGAAGCAGGGCGTGAATCGTTTCCTCTCGCACCTCGAGCTGCAGCGCGTGTTCCGGCTCGCCGTGCGACGAGCCGAGCTTCCGATCGCGTACACGCAGGGCTTCAATCCGCATCTCCGGCTCAGCTTCGGCCGGCCGGTGCCCACCGGATGGACCGGGCGCGAAGAGCTCGTGGAATTCGTATTTCACGAACCGATTGAACCGGCCGCGGTCGTAAGTGCGCTGAACGAACAGTTCCCCGAAGGCATCCGGCTTTCCGGTGGCGAGGTCGTGCCGCTTCATGGTCCTTCGATGGACGGCATGGAGATGGAAATTGTTTGGACGGCTTCGTTGCGAGAAGGTACATTCACTGAGGCGCATCGGCGCGCGATCGAAAGCTACCTGCAAAGCGAATCGATCCACGTGGAAGAGACTCGCAAACGGAAAGTCCGGCGAGTCGATATTCGAAAAGGCGTGAACGCGATCACGGTGTCAGAAGACGGCCGCACGCTCACTTTCGAAACGAATCAGGACGCTAACCTGAGGCGAGTCCTTCTTTATGTGTTCGACAGCGACGAACACGCGGTGCGCGGTCTCGCATGCGCGCGCGATGTTCTCTCGCTGCTCCCCGAAGAAGAACCGGCCACAGTTTTATAGATGAACCAACTATGAAGTACGCGATTGTTTCGGACATCCATGGAAATCTCGAGGCATTTGAAGCCGCGCTCGACTCGATTCGCGAGGAGGAGTGCGAGAAGCTGATCTGTCTCGGGGACGTGGTCGGATACGGCGCGAACCCCGCGGAGTGTCTCGAACTTGCGATCGAGCAGTGCGACGTGGTCCTGATGGGGAATCACGACGCGGCCGCCTCCGGCGAGACATCGACCGACAACTTCACGCTGCGCGCACAGCTCTCCACAGAGTGGACACGCAAGCAGCTGACGCCGGAGCACCTCGAAGCCATCCGCAAGTTTCCGTACACATGGAACACGAGCAGTATCCTTACGGTGCACGCCTCGCCTTACGAGCCGAAGGAGTGGCACTATGTTCTCAATACCGCGTATGCGGATGAAGCCTTCGACTGTTTCGAGGAGTTCGTCTGCTTCGTCGGACACTCGCACGTTCCGGCCCTCTTTGCCGCTTCGCACGAACACACCGGCATCATGGAAGCGGGCGAGCTCGATCTGACCCCGGACGATCGCTATATCGTCAACGTGGGATCAGTCGGGCAGCCGCGTGACGGGGATCCGCGCCTTTCCTACTGCCTTTACGATTCCCGCAGAAAAACGATTGAGATCTGCCGCATCGAGTATGACGTGGAATCCGCCTCGAACAAGATTCTCGACGTAGGCCTCCCCGATGAGCTGGCCAAACGTCTCTTCTTTGGAATGTAAATAGAACGGGTACTATAACGATGGAATTATCACAGGATCACAAGGCAATCAGAAAGATGGTGCGGGACTTCGCGCGGAAGGAAGTCGCACCGGGTGCCATGGAGCGCGACGAGAAGGGGGAGTTCCCCGCTGAGATCGTAAAAAAGCTCGCGGACCTCGGTCTCATGGGCGTTCCTTTTCCCGAAGAGTACGAGGGAGCCGGGCTCGACTATCTCGCCTATACGCTGGTCGTCGAGGAGCTGGCACGCGTGGACGCCTCGGTTTCCGTTACGGTCGTGACGCACACGTCGAATGCGCTCGGCCCGATCTACGACTTCGGGAGCGACGAGCAGAAGAAGAAATACCTCGCGGCAGGCGCGACCGGCAGCAAAATCGCGGCTTACTGTCTCACTGAACCGAATTCCGGCTCCGACGCCGCCTCGCTGCAGACGATGGCGATCGAAGAGGGCGATCATTTCGTGCTGAACGGTACGAAGATGTTCGTCACGAACGGCGCAGTCGCCGACATTTTTACGGTAGTCGCGCGCACGGAGCCGGGGTCGACCGGGCCCGCGGGCATTTCGATGTTCATCCTCGAGAAGGGGATGGAAGGGCTTCGCGCGGGCAAGAAAGAAAACAAGATGGGATGGCGCGCTTCGGACACGAGCGAGGTCATTCTGGAAAACGTGCGCGTCCCGAAAGCGAACCTTCTCGGCAAACGCGGCGAAGGTTTCAAGCAGGCGAAGATGCAGCTTTCGAACGGCCGTATCTGTATTGCCGCGCTCGCGCTCGGCATTGCCGAGGGAGCCTTCGAGGAGTCGCTGAAGTACGCGAAGGAGCGGGAGCAGTTCGGGAATCCGATCGCGAACTTTCAGCTCGTTCAGGCGAAGCTCGCGGATATGGCGACCGGCATCTCGTGCGGAAAGCATCTCGTGTACGAAGCTGCCCGCCGGCGTGACAGGGGCGAGGATCTCGTCTCGGCGGCGTCGATGGCCAAGCTCTACTGCTCCGAGATGGCGATGGACGCCACGCGCGAAGCCGTGCAGATTCACGGCGGCTACGGGTACACGAAGGAATACGCAGTGGAACGCTTCTTCCGTGACGCGAAGGTGTGCGAGATCGGCGAGGGAACGAGCGAGATTCAGCGCATGATCATCGCGAAGCAGGCGCTGAAAGATATCGAACGCATCATGCCGTAGGGCCCGCATCCGTTTCTGCCGTGTACATTCGCAATGCGAGTCGGGCGTCTCCTAACCGGAGGCGCCCGCTTTTGCGTTTACGGGGCGGCCTTCGAGGCGGAAGCGGTGGTTTTCGAATTCGGCATCCGTGATGAAGCCCGCCCGTTCCATGCGCTTCAGGACCAGGTTCGCGCTGCGATGCAGGGCAAGTCCGGTAGCGAGGCCCCCGGAGCCGCTATCCGTCGCGGGCGCGCTCCCCTCCGCCGCGGCGATCTCGTTCGCGCGAGGCGGCGCGTCGATCTCGTTCGCGCGAAGCGGCGCGGCGATCTCGTTCGCTCGAAACGCCGCCGCGAGCAGGGCGGCTTCCCGAAGCGAAAGCGCGCGCACGCTCTTTCCGAACCGCGCCTGTGCCTGCTCTTCCACTCCGTACACGCCGTCCCTCCAGAGCGCGACGTTCAGATAGATTTCGAGGATGCGTTCTTTCGAAAGCTTTCGTTCGAGACGCGTGGTGAGCACCCATTCCGCGGGCCGTTCCGCGAGTGACAACGTGCGCCCCAGCACGAGTTCGCGAACCACGCGTCGCGAGATCGTCGGGGCGAATCCGGTCCAGGCACGCTGGTTCCAGGCATCTCCGATTTCGCCGCGCATCCCGCGCACGTTGATTCCGCGGTGTTCGAAATAAGCGGGATCGAGCGCGGCCACGAAAGCGGGGGCGACATGGGGGCTCATCGCGTCGATCGGGACCCATTGCCAGCTGCGTCGGATCGTGCTGCCCTCGGCGACGGATTGCGCGGCCGCTTCGCGCATGACCGCCGTGACCGCGGGGCGTTCTCGCGTGAGCCGCCCGAAATCGTAGCGCGGAATCGAAACGAGTGCGGCGGGGCCGAGCAGCAGCGATCCCGCGGCAAGCGCAATGGCCAGCGTCATGACCCGGCCGCGGCGCCGATGCTCCTGCATGCGGCCTGCGCGCGACCCCTTTCGCTTTCGCGCCGCGCTCACGGCATTTCTCCGCGCCCCGTGGCCCGCGCGATTGCGGTCGCGAGGGCGCGCGCGGCGTCCCTGGAGTTCTCGGCGTTCTCAGCGTTCTCGGTATCCGTCGCCGTGACATTCCCGGCGATGGCCCGTATCACGGCGAACGACCGGAACCCGAGCGCGCCGAGCTCTTCCACGCGCGTCGCGTCGATGCCGCCGACCGCCGTAACGGGGATCGAACACGCGCGCGCGATTTCGCCTGCCGCGCCCGGACCGAGCGGGTTCTTGCCCGGCGTCGAAAAGACGGGCCCCAGCATCAGATAATCGGCGCCCGCCGCCCCAGCTTTTCGCGCGCCCCCGGCATCGTGCACGCTCCGTCCGATCAGCAGCCGTTTTCCGCTCTGCGCCCTGACGTCACGCGGATCAAAACCGGTCTCGGGCAGATGCACGCCATCGGCCTCCGCCGCGAGCGCCACGTCGAAGCGATCGCTCACGAGCAGCTTCGCCCCGTGCGCACGCGTGATCGTGCGCGCCGCGGTCGCGAGTTCCAGCAGCGCCCGGCCCTCCAGCGCCTTCTCGCGCAGCAGAAACGCGTCCGCGCCGCCGCGCATGGCGGCTTCGAGGGTACGCAGAAAGCGTTCTTCGCCGCTGAGAGCCAGGCTCCCTATGAATAGAAGGTGGAATGAAGGTTCGCTTTTCATGGTTACCGGTTTCGCCCGTCGCCCGCGCACACTATACTATCTTTATGGATGATTCCTGGTCGCTTTACATCGTGGAATGCGCCGACGGCACACTCTACACCGGGATCGCGCGTTCCGTTGCCGAGCGAATCGAGGCGCATAACAGCGGCCGGGGCGCGAAGTACACGCGCGGCCGCGGACCGGTCGCGCTCAGGATGCAGGTCGACGGACTGACCCGCGAGGACGCGCTCCGGCGCGAACGCGAAATCAAGCGGCTCGATCGTTCACAGAAACTGGAACTCGTAAACAGCAGCGGAGCGAAGTCATAGAATGCATCGCGAAGACCCACTGATCATAGCCGGGCGCTCGTTTCAATCGCGCCTGCTCCTCGGCACCGGCAAATTCGCGTCACACCAGCAGATGGCGGAAGCGGCCGAAGTGTCGGGCGCCGAGATCGTGACGATGGCGCTCCGGCGTGTCGATCCGGGCGCGAACCAGGGCAACATTCTCGACCTGCTCGACCCCGAACAGTATCTCTTTCTGCCGAACACGTCCGGCGCACGGAATGCCGACGAAGCCGTGCGTCTCGCGCGCCTGGCGCGGGCCGGCGGAATTTCCGACTGGATAAAGCTCGAAGTGACGCCGCAGCCTTCCCATCTTCTACCCGACTCCGTCGAAACCTTGCGCGCGACCGAGATTCTTGTGAAGGAAGGCTTCACCGTGCTTCCGTACATGCAGGCCGATCCGATTCTGGCAAAACAGCTCGCCGGTGCGGGGGCCGCTACGGTGATGCCACTCGGCGCGCCGATCGGCACGAACCGCGGACTGCAGACGCGCGACGCGATCGCGCTCATATTGCAGGAGGCGGAGATTCCCGTCATCGTCGATGCCGGGCTCGGCGCGCCGTCGCACGCCGCCGAAGCGCTCGAAATGGGCGCCGACGCCGTTCTCGTCAACACGGCCATCGCCACGGCGGAAGATCCCGTTGCGATGGCGAAAGCGTTTCGCCTCGGTTGCGTTGCCGGCCGCCTCGCTTATCTCGCGGGCCGCCCCGCCGCACGCGCGTCGGCCGAAGCGTCATCCCCTCTCACAGGATTTCTCGGCGAGTCATGAACGACCTGATTCACGCCATCGACACGATTCCGTTCGGCGAGATGATCGTGCGCGCCGAGTGCGCGGACGAACGCGCCGTGCGGGAGATACTGCGCAAAGAGCACAGGGACCGCTGGGATCTCGCCGTTCTCCTTTCGCCTGCAGCCAACCACCTGCTCGAAGAAGTCGCCCGTGCGGCCGCCGATCTCACGGCGCAGCGATTCGGGCGCACGATTCGTCTTTACGCACCGCTTTATCTTTCGAACGAGTGCGTGAACGTCTGCACGTATTGCGGATTCAGGCGTGACAACGACGTGGCGCGGAGCACGCTGAACGCGGACCAGATTCGTAGCGAAGCCCGCTATCTCAGCGCGCAGGGGTTCCGCAACATTCTGCTGGTGTCGGGCGAGCATCCGAAGTGGGTGAACCAGGACTACCTGTGTGAAGCCGTGCGCATCACGCGCGAGCTCGTGCCCCAGGTTGCGATCGAAGTGCAGCCGCTCACGACGCCCGGTTACGAAGCAACCGTGAAGGCGGGTGCCGACGGCGTCGTCGTGTATCAGGAAGTGTACGATCGTGAACATTACGCGTCGTATCACACGCACGGCCCCAAAAAGGATTACGACGATCGGCTGCTCGCGGCGAGCCGCGCGGCAGACGCGGGCGTCCGTCGGCTCGGCATCGGCACGCTGCTCGGACTCGCGCCGTGGCGCGAGGAAATTCTTGCGCTCGCCACGCACGCCGCGCACCTTTATCGACGTTTCGGGCAGACCGAAATCAGTTTCAGCTTTCCGCGCATTCGCGAAGCCGCCGGTGCGATCGAGCCCCGCTATCAGGTGAACGATCGCCAGCTGCTGCAGATGATGTGCGCGCTCCGTCTCGTGTTTCCCGATGCCGGCATCGTGCTTTCCACGCGCGAAGCGCCTTCTCTTCGCGACGGACTTTCGCGTATCGCCGTCACGATGATGAGCGCGGGCTCCCGCACGGAGCCCGGCGGCTACGAACATCCCGACGAAAGCGAAAAGCAGTTCGAGATCGAAGATCATCGCACGCCCGCCGAAGTGACGGCGATGCTGGCGTCCCAGGGGATCGACCCCGTCTGGAAGGACTGGGAGGAGGCGCTTCA
This sequence comes from Candidatus Eiseniibacteriota bacterium, assembly GCA_029262235.1. GTDB lineage: Bacteria > Orphanbacterota > Orphanbacteria > Orphanbacterales > Orphanbacteraceae > JABDJQ01. Next base: position 140,259 of record JAJCZU010000003.1, read on the forward strand.
TGGGTGAGTGCGTCGTGAACGGGAAGACACACCCGCTCGGGTCTCCTATGGCGCTTCTCGCGCTGTTGTCGGAACTCGGTCTCGAATCGCGATGGGCGCTGATCGAGCTGAACGGCGAGCCCGTCGACCGCGCCGCGTATAACGCGACCACCGTCCGCGACGGCGATCGTGTCGAGATCGCCACACCGATGGCCGGCGGCTGATCCGGCTGCTCCTGCTGCTCCGCGTTTGATTTCTACGAATCCCCACGACATGAGAACTCTGTTCGGACCATCCGAACACGAAATGGCTGCGAGAGACGGCGGTTCCGGCTGCCGTCTCTCATTCGTTTGCGTAGTTTGGCGCACATTGACTTTTGTTTCCCACGACATGCGCCATGCGCGATTGATAAAATTACAGGTGTTGAACAAGTACTCCGACACTTACATCACGAACTGCATCAGGGGGTATACATTTGAAGTTTGGTATTTTGGTCGCCGTCCTCGTGACGTGCATCGCAACATTCGGAATTGCCGACACCGTGTTCGCGGTGGACACCTGTCTCACCGGTACGTCTACAGTGGAGACCGTGAACTCGTCACTCGGCATCTACAAGTACACCGTCGACATCACGTGGGGGCCGCTTCCTCACGGACTGAGCCACTGGGATCTGCTGCTCGACCTCGATCTCTGCGAGGATCTCTGCGCCGAACCGCCCATCGCGTTTGACGACGTCGCCGGATACACCGATGGCGAAGATTGCGATTCGGTAGCGTTCGAAGGCGAATTCAAGTGCGAGGACGATCCTTCGATTCCCGGGATTGAAGGCCCGATGGCGAAGTTCGACCCGATCGATGGTCAGAGCTGCGAGCCGGACAAGAGCGGATCAGGTACGTTCTGCTTTTACAGCGACCTTCCGCCCGTACAGATGACGATAGACGGGCTGATCAAGTTTTCGACCGAGAACTGCCGGGGGCCGGTGACCGGCATGTTGCCCACCTGTGGCGCCACGACGGGGACCGAGTCTTCGAGCTGGTCCTCGGTGAAGGACATGTTCCGCTAGGCATCGCGACGATCTAGAAATCAGAAGGCGGCGGCTCATGCGAGTCGCCGCCTTTATTATTGAGAAGGGTTCTTACGAATCCTTGCCGCGCAGCTTGTCGAGAATCGAGTGATCTTCGAGCGTCGTCGTATCTCCCTGGGCTTCGCGGCCCGCCGCAATGTCGCGCAGGAGCCGGCGCATGATCTTGCCCGATCTGGTCTTCGGCAGCGCGTCCGTGAACCGCAGAAAGTCAGGGCGCGCGATGGCCCCGATCTCCTTCACCACGTGCGCCTGCAGTTCCTTGAGCAGCTCGTCGCTCGACTCGTACTCTGATTCGAGCGTCACGAACGCCGCAATCGATTCCCCCTTGATGTCGTCCGGGCGTCCCACGACCGCCGCTTCCGCGACTTTCGGATGGCTCACGAGCGCGCTCTCGACTTCCATCGTACCGAGCCTGTGCCCGGAAATGTTGATGACGTCATCCACGCGCCCCATGATCCAGTAGTACCCGTCCGCGTCAACGCGCGCGCCGTCGCCGGTAAAGTACGCGCCCTCGACCTGGCTCCAGTACTGCGCGCGGAATCGATCGTCGTCGCCGTAAATCGTGCGCAGCATCGACGGCCACGGCTCGCGCAGAACGAGGAAACCGCCCGCGCCGTCCTCAACGGGCGCGCCGTCCTTGTCGACGATCTGAGGCACCACGCCCGGCAGCGGACGCGTGGCCGATCCGGGCTTCGTGCTGATCGCGCCAGGCAGCGGCGCCAGCATGATCGCGCCCGTCTCGGTCTGCCACCACGTGTCGACGATCGGGCAGTTCTTCCTCCCGATCACCGTGTGATACCAGATCCACGCTTCCGGATTGATCGGCTCGCCCACCGTTCCGAGCAACCGAAGAGAAGACAGGGAGTGGCGCTTCGGAAACTTCTCGCCCCATTTCATGAAGGCCCGGATCGCCGTCGGCGCCGTATAAAAAATCGTAACCTGATACTTGTCGACGATCTCCCAGAACCGGTCTTCCTCGGGCCAGTTCGGCGCCCCTTCGTACATGACCGTCGTCGCGCCGTTCGCGAGAATGCCGTAAACCACGTAGCTGTGCCCCGTGATCCAGCCGATATCCGCCGTGCACCAGTACGTGTCCTCTTCTTTGAGATCGAAGACCATGCGCGACGTGTAATACGTTCCCACCATGTAGCCGCCGGTCGTGTGCAGTACGCCCTTCGGCTTGCCCGTCGACCCGCTCGTATAAAGAATGAAGAGCGGGTGTTCGGCGTCGAGCTTCTCGGCGGGGCAGTCAGGACTCGCTTCGGCCATGAGGTCGTGCCACCAGTGGTCGCGCCCTTTCTTGAAGCCCACGTTCTCTTTCGTTCGTTGATAAACGATCACGCTCTCGACCGTTTTACACTTCGGCACGGCCTCGTCGACCGTTGCTTTGAGCGGCACGATTTTCCCGCGCCGGTATCCGCCGTCGGCCGTGATGATGAGCTTCGCCTCCGCGTCGTTCACGCGGTCCGCAATCGCGCGCGCGCTGAAACCACCGAAGATGATCGAGTGCGTCGCCCCGATCCGCGCGCAGGCCAGCATCGCGATCGCGAGTTCCGGCACCAGCGGCATGTAGATCGCGACACGGTCGCCCTGCTCGATGCCCCGGGCCTTCAGCACATTCGCGAACCTGCACACTTCGCGGTGCAGCATCTGATACGTGAGCGTGCGCTCTTCACCCGGCTCGCCCTCCCAGATGATCGCGGCCTTGTTCCGGCGCCAGGTCTTGCAGTGCACGTCGAGGCAGTTGTACGAAAGGTTCGTCTTGCCGCCCACGAACCATTTCGCGTGCGGCGGTTTCCAGTCGACCGTTTGCGACCACTTCTCGAACCAGTGCAGTTCCCCCGCGATTCGGTTCCAGAAGCCGTCGCGGTCCTCGATCGACTCCTTGTAGAGCTTCTCGTATTCCTCGACCGACCCCACCCGCGCTTTCGACTGAAACAGCGGCTCCGGCTCGAAGAGCCGCTTTTCGTTCAGCAGAGACTCGATATCCTTACGGCTCATCATTCCTCCGAATTCTGTTTCGACAATCTGTGACCGTTCGAGCGTGAACAATCAACGTGCGCTCCTAATAGGAAGAGGGCGAAGATCTGGAGCGCAAGTCCGTTGCCTCTCTCGACCGGTCGGCCTGGCCGAACCGGCCAGAAAAAGAGGCCGCCCGGATCCGAGAAGCAACTCCTCGCGCGCCGGGATCGACGCCACCTCATTGGAAAACGAGCGATTGCTCGTTACTCGAGGCGAGCCGGCCGCGATTGCGGGGCTTGGCCCATCAGCGGCGAGACGGAATCGACCGCACTCATCAAGCTTCGACTCTTCTCCCATTCCGCTCGCATTCCATTCCCACTCCGTTCCTGTTCCGCTCCTATTCCGCTCCCACTCCTCTCCCATTCCCACTCCCAATCCTACTCCAATTCCCCTTCCCTTTCTTCTCGCGCGCGAAGGGGCGGCGGGCGTGGCGATCCCCGCAGCCTGAGCCCCATTGGAGGACCCCGGGTACGGCACTGTCGCTTCGCCCCCCATGATCCAGGGTCCGACAGGGCGAAGGCGAGGAGGACGCCACGCCCGCCGACCCCGACCCAGGGTCCGACAGGGCGAAGGCGAGGAGAACGCCACACCCGCCCGCCCACACCCCCCGGCACTCACACCCCGAGCGGATCTGGATGCCCCGCCCCATAACTGTTACCTTGTGCGGGCCATGCGCTTCAAGCTTCTCATTCTCACTGCCGTTCTGATTCTGGCCGCAACTGCGTATGCGGACGAGCCGGCCTACCCGGCTCGCACGGGATTCGTGAACGATTACGCGGCCATACTCCCGAGCGAACTCGAAAGCCGCCTCGAAAATCTGTGCATCGAAGTACTGCAGAAGTGCGATGCCACGATCGCGGTTGCCCTCGTCAGCACGCTCAAGGACCGCACGGTCGAGGAGTACGCGACGGGACTTTACGAAGCGTGGGGTGTCGGGGAGGCGGGGCAGGATCGGGGGGTGCTGCTGCTTCTGGCCGTCACGGACCGCAAGGTTCGCATCGAGGTCGGCTACGGGCTCGAGGGACTGCTGAACGACGGGAAAGTCGGTGCGATTCTCGACTCATATGTCGTACCCTCGCTACGCACCGATGCGTGGGACGAAGGCGTCACGCGCGGTGTCGCGGCCCTCGCGCAGGAAATCGCGGGTGACGCCGGCGTCGAACTCGACGGCCGTATCGCACTCCCGCGTCGCGGCTCCGAAGAGGGCATTCCGATCGGGATGATCGTTTTCTTCATCATCCTCGTGATCCTGATGGCCCGCGCGAACAAACACGGGGGCGGTCCGGGATCGGGGGCCGGCCCGATGATCGGCGGCGGGCCCTGGGTCGGCGGCAGCCCTTATCGGCGGCGTTACCGCGGGGGCGGTTTCGGTGGCTTCGGGGGTGGCGGCGGAGGCGGCTTCGGCGGCTTCGGCGGCGGCATGAGCGGTGGCGGCGGCGCAAGCCGGGGGTTTTAGAATGGCACGAAGAATCGAAAAGCCGAGCGAAGTGTACGAAGCGTTCACGAACGACTGCAAAGCGCTCTTCGGAACGAAACTGGAGAGCGTGATCGTCCACGGAAGCGCGGCGCGTGGCGATTACCAGCCGGACTTTTCCGATATCAACTTTCTCGTCGTCGTCAAAGAAGACGGGCTCGATCGCCTGCACGGCGCGTTCGATTTCGTAAGCGCATGGCGCCATCGCGGCGTCTCGACGCCGCTCATCCTGACCGGCGAATACCTGCGCGGCGCGCTCGACTCGTTTCCGATCGAGTTCCTGAATATGCGAAGCGCCTACGAAGTACTGCAGGGGCGCGACGCCCTCCAGGGGCTCGAGATCGACCGGGAACCGGTGCGCGTGCAGGCTGAGAAAGAAGCACGCGCCGATCTGCTTCGCCTGCGGCGCCTTTATCTGGAGAGCGGCGGCAAGGGGCGCGCGCTCCGCGATCTCGTCCGTGCCTCGATGCCGAGCTACTATGCGACGTTCCGGGCGATTGCGTGGATCATCACGGGCCGAAGTGACCAGACAAGGGCCGAAACTGTCTCCATAACGTGCGAGCGGTTCGGGCTCGACCGCGCGGTCTTCACCGAACTCGACAAGATCTGGCGCGGCGACAAGCCCGACGGCAAAACCATGCGCGCGCTGTTCGAACGATATCTCCGGGAAGCACGCAAGCTGGTCCTGGCAATCGATCAACTGGATTCCATTTTCGAGGAGGATACGGAATGAACGACCGAGGTTCCGTGAAAGCGGTTCTACTGATTATTCTCGCGGTTCTGCTGGTCGCCGCCATCGGCCTCTACGGCACCGTGAAGGGAACGTACAACGAACTGGTCAAGCTTGACGAAGGCGTGAAGGGGAAGTGGGCGCAGGTGGAAAACCAGCTTCAGCGCCGTTTCGACCTGATCCCGAATCTCGTGAACACCGTGAAGGGATACGCCGAGCATGAGCGTGGCGTGTTCATCGACGTGACGGAAGCGCGTTCGCGCGTGGGATCCGCCGGCAACATCCCCGACAAGATCGACGCGAACAACGAACTCTCGGGCGCGATTTCGCGGCTGCTTCTCGTCGTCGAAAACTACCCGCAGCTGAAGGCGAACGAGAACTTCATCCGGCTCCAGGACGAACTGGCCGGCACGGAAAACCGGATCGCCACCGAACGCATGCGCTACAACGACTCGGTTGTCGTTCTGAACACGAAGCTGCGCACGTTCCCGACGAACATCATCGCGGGATTCTTCGATTTCGAGAAGGCCGTGCTGTTCGACGCTCCGGAAGAAGCGAACACGGCGCCGAAAGTCGAATTCTAAGCGCGGATGTCGTATTTCGCGGCATTCGTGCTGAAGATGTTCGGGTGGACCTTCGAAGGTGAAGTGCCGTCCGAGAAGAAGTACGTCCTGATCGCGGCCCCGCACACGTCGAACTGGGACTTCATTCTGATGATCCTGTACACGCTCATGCTTCGCATGAAAGTGAACTGGATGGGGAAGGACTCCCTGTTTCGTGCGCCGTTCGGTCTGTTCTTTCGTGCGCTTCGCGGCATTCCGATCGATCGCACCAAGCGCAACCGGGTCGTCTCGAACATCGCGCACGAGTATCGGACGCGCGACCGGCTCGTCCTGATCATCACGCCCGAGGGGACGCGCGGAAAAACCAGGATCTGGAAGTCGGGCTTCTACCACATCGCCAGGGATGCCGGCGTCCCCGTCGCGCTCGGCTACGTCGATGCGCCCCGCAGGGTAGTCGGAATCCATCCCGAGCTCCTCGTACCCTCCGGCGACCGTGAGGCGGATCTCGCCATGATCCGGAGTGTGTACGAGGGCAAGGTCGGCCTTCGGGCCGAAAATACGGGCGAAATTCGCTTTTCCGACACTTTTGCCCGAAATCCTTGAGGAATTGACGCGATTGGCCGATGGTCAGAGGAGCGGGGGCGGAATGTGCCCTGGTCCGCCGTCAGCCGCAACACATGACTCAGCCGCAATACATGATTTTGAAACGAACGGGAAGGCTCTGAACTTCTGATATGACAGACAACCGCATCAGCCGAAAGCGCAGCCGGGGCCCGGTAGCGCTCCATGAACTCTTTCCACCGGATCACAGGATCCCCATGGAAAAGCGCGTTTACGTGAACCGTAATCTGCGCATGCCCACGATCGGGTCGATCGGTTTCGATCTTGACCACACGCTCGCGCATTACGATCCGCTGCCCGTGGAAGAACTCGCGTTCAAGACGACCCAGCAGAAACTCGTCGAGCATCGGGGCTACCCGAAAGCGATCGCGCGTATCAAGTACGACCCGGAATTCGTCATTCGCGGGCTCGTGATCGACAAGCAGGGCGGTAACATTCTTAAAATGAACTACCACAGTTACGTGACGCGCGCGTTTCACGGCCGGCGGGAACTCGGGAAGGCGATATTGAAACTGTATCGTTCCGGGCACATCAGCCTGTCCGACCCGCGTTATGTTTCGGTCGATACGCTTTTCCATCTGCCCGAAGTGTATCTCTTCCTGTCGATCATCGACTTTCTCGAAGAGAGCGGACAGAAGGATCTCGATTTCGAAAAGATCTATCAGGACGTCCGCGAGATGATCGATCAGGCGCATGCCGACGGCAGCCTGAAGGATGTCATCATGGCGAAGCCGGGGCGTTTCATCAAACGCGATCCGCAGCTGCCCGTTCTTCTCGACCACTTCCGATCGTGGGGGAAGAAGATCTTCCTTCTGACGAACTCCGAGTACTTCTACGCCGACGTGCTCCTGAGCCACCTGCTGCACACGCGGCGGGGCGGCGACTTCCGGCACTGGTCGAGCTATTTCGACGTGGTGATCTGCGAGGCGCGGAAGCCGCGTTTCTTCGAGCCCCGCAAAGAAAAAGACAAGGAACCGTGGCAGCGCATTCCCGAGCTCGATCACCCGGCGGCGTATCACGGCGGGCGCGCGTCGGACCTCGAGGCCGCGGTCGGCTACGAGAGTGACCGCGTGCTCTACTTCGGCGATCACACGTACGGCGACATTCTGATTGCGAAGAAGAACTGTGGCTGGCGGACGGCCATGATCGTCGAGGAACTCGAAGACGAGCAGCGCATATCGAAGAGTCTCGAACCGAAGCTCAGAATTGTGAGCGGACTGAACGAAGAGCGCCAGAGAATCGACCTGGAACGGGCCGCGCTCGAACGCGAAGTCGCCCGGCTGGCGCATTTGAACGGCCAGGGAGCGCCGGCGGCGAAGAAGAAGCGGAACGAGCAGATCGATTACCTGAAACGCGAACTGAAACACCGGAGCGAAACGGCGGCCGAACTCGATCGCGAGATCGGAAAGCTTTGGCGCGAGACCCAAAGGCGGTATAATCGCGTGTGGGGCCCCCTCTTTCGCGAGGGGAACGAAACCAGTCGCTTCGGCCATCAGGTGAAAGACTTTGCGTGCCTCTACACCAGCACCGTTACGAACTTTCTGCAGTACCCGAGTGACCAGTACTTCCGTACGCAAATGGATCGCATGGCCCACGAAGTCAGCTAGGACGCTCCCATGAGCTCGCTCGAAGGACACGTCGCGATCGTGACAGGCGCCGCGAAGCGCATCGGGCGCGCGATTGCGCTCACGCTTGCGCGTGAAGGCGCCACGGTCGCCGTGCACTATCGATCGTCGCAGGACGCGGCGGAAGAGACCGCGCGTGAAGCCGGCGGCGGCGCGACCCCGTTTCGTGCGGACCTGACCGACCTCGCTTCGCTCACCGCGCTGGCCGACGACGTCGCCGCGCGGCTCGGACCCCCCTCGATTCTCGTGAACTCCGCCGCCGTTTTCGCACGCACTCCGTTCGAGGAAGTCACCGAAGACGCGTGGGACAAACAGTTCGACATCAATCTGAAGGGCACGTTCTTCCTGACGCAGGCCGTCTGCAGACATATGAAGCGCGGGCTGATCGTGAACATCGCCGACAGCGCCGGGCTTTCCGTCTGGCCCGGCTACATTCCGTATTCGCTCTCGAAGGGGGGCGTGATCGGCCTGACGCGCGGGCTCGCGAAAGCGCTGGCGCCCGACATTCGCGTGAACGCGATTCTGCCCGGGCCCATGCTGCCGCCCGAGGGCGAAGGGGGGCCGGAGCCGCTGGACGAGGGCATTAAGAAGACGCTGCTCAAGCGGCAGGGATCGCCCGAGGACATCGCGAAGGCCGTTCGTTACTTTGCGGTGGATGGCGATTATGTGACGGGCGCGATCCTGCCTGTGGATGGCGGTCGTTCGGCGCGGGACTGAGGGCCCTTCTTCGATATTTTGCGGAGTTCACCTTTTGGTTAATTAACCTGCCGGGCATTTAACCTGCAGGGCAGTTTACCTGCCGGGCAATGAACCCGGAAGTGAACTCCCCGGATGCGTTCGATATTGTCCCTAGCGGTCGTTGTCGTGGTTCTGGTCGTAGAAGATTGACGGCGGCTTCCGTTCTTCCTGTCCTTCCGAACGCCTCAGGTCACGTCGATAGTTGTAAAGTTCGTTGTATGCGATCGCCGCGAGATGATCTTCGCCCCGCTCTTTGAGTGATTTCGCCAGATAGTGAAACGACTGCGGCAGAACGGGCGGCGAATCGAGAAGCGACTCGCCCCTCTCCACGTTCTCTTCGAGTACTGTCCAGGCGCGCGAGGCATCACCGGATTCGAAGTACGCCATGCCGAGCAGAAAACGCGTGTAGGACCCCGGCATACTTTCAGTGGCGCGCCGAAACGCGGGAATGGCCTCCCACGCGGAGTCGCGCTTCAGGTAGTAGAGCCCCTCGATGATCAACGCGAGCGCCCCCGGCGCGCCGGGCGTGGTTTCGATCTCGAGCCGCCGGGCAGCCACTTCGCCCAGGTCGCCCGCATGAGCGGCCACCACGCCCTCGAGAAACGGCACGATGCCCGGGTTTGCCTCGAAGAAATATGTCGTGTCCTGCTCGAAGCGAAGATCGGCCACTTCGTAGGCGGCTTCATCGATCCGGCCCGCCTCGAGATTCGCCCACACGAGACGCGCCGAGAGATCAAGCACGGCTTCCCGGTTCCCGGCCCGATACGCGCGGTCCCGCGCGCTCACGAACTCCGCGATCGCCGTTTGGAAATCGCCGGTAGCAAGCGAGAGATTGCCGCGCGCGAGCAGGTACTTGTAGTAAACGGACCACGTGTGCAGGCGAGGGGGCATCGGATTCGAAAGAATTTCGTACGCGTCACGCACAAATCCCTGCGTGTACTTCGTGGACGCCATGCCGATGATGGAAAGCCAGTCGCCACCCGCAAGACGGTCGGCCACGGCGAACTCCTGCGCGGCAACGTCCGCGATCCCGGCGCGAAGCCCGGCCTCGGCGAGAATGCGATGCGGCAGGGGGTCGTGGGGGCGAAGCGCAATGGCACGGCGAATGGCGCGGTCGGCGCCCCGGATATCTCCGCGCCGCGCGAACGGGATCGCAAACGCGAGTTCGCTCTCGAAGCGGCCCGGGTAGTCGCGATGAAGGCGGGAAATTGAAGGAGCCGTGTCGGAGCTGGTCCCGCCGCCCGGCTTCGCGAGCTCCAGGCGGGCGGTGTGAACGGCGCGATCGAACGGCGAAAGGCGTGAGGAGTCGACTGCTTGCAGCAGCCCCCACCCGTAGGCGGGATTGTCGCCGAGCGTCAGGCGAAAGCCGAGCAGAGAGCGGGCGGCCTCATTCGAGTCATCGGCCTCGAGCGCCTGCGCCAGAAGCGGGAAGTCGCCGTAGCGCGCACCCTCGACATAGAGGTCTTCCGACTCCCAGGTCGCGTGCGGGAACGTGCGCGCGCGCTCGTTCGAGGCGCGAACGAGCACCGATCGAGCGAGAAGCGTGTCGGCAAGCGCGGGAAGGCGTGCTGCGAGGTCCGCAACCTGCGCGGGCTGGAGTGCGAACGAGAAGCCCGTCTTGAAAGGCGCTTTCGCACCGAGGCACGTGATCACATAACCTTCCGGACGCAGCCGCGTCTCCAGAAACACGACGGCATCGAAATGCAGCCTGCGTCCCTCGCTCGCGATGAACTTCTGCTCGCGTTCCCCGATCGCGCCCCCGCCCGGGTTCAGCAGCGACTGCAGCCGCGACAGATTATTGTCCGGGATCGGTACCGGCTCATAGCGCGCGGGAGCACAGTCGATCGCACGCCCGGCGAGCTCTTCGAGGGCATACGGAAAGGGAAACGCGTCGTTTCGATCGAGGTGCAGCGCGAGGCGCGGGGGCCCGTCGCCGTTCGCGGACGTCGGCACGGCGAGTGCGAAGAGCAGATACAGGAATGGAAGCAGGATGCGCGGAACCGGGAGCAGGAAGTGGGGCGCCGACAACGGGAGAGCCGTCACCGTTCGTCGCCCGGCAGTTGCCAATCGTTCGCCAGGAGTCCGTTTTCGTTCTCTAGTCGACATAACCGAGCGCGCGCAGTCTCTCGCGAATCGCTTCACTGTCCTCGAGAAAGAGCTCGCCGCTCCTCCTGAGAGGTGAGTACGACGCAATCGTCTCGATCGGCCGCCGCTCAAGCTCGCTGGATGTGATTGCATCGAGTATGACCTTTCCGTCCGTGTCTTCGGGAACGGGGAGTCCCAGCAGGTAGAGAATCGTGGGAGCGATATCGACGTCGCGCGATGGCGTGGCACGATAGCCCGGCTCGACACCGGGCCCTGCCAGTAGAAACACGCCGTCGCGACGATGGTTCCCCGTGTTGAAGGGATGGCGCCCCTTACCCAGAAACGGAAAATATTTCGAGAGTGAAGCATGTTCGCGCCATGGACCGAGCCCGTGATCGGACGTAATCACGAAAACTGTTTCGTCGGGGTCGAAAATCGTCTGTGCTTCGCCGAGCACGTAGTCGAGAAAGCGGAAGTAGTGCGGGACGACTTCGCCAAAGTATTCCGCAACGTCCGGCGCGACATCGGCATCGCCTTCGCCGAACGTGTGCTTCCAGAAAAAGTGCTGCACGTCGTCAGGGCCGGGAAGATAGAGCGTGAAATAGTCGAGGTCCATGCGCCGCGCAAGGGAGAGCCCGAGCATCGTGTTCCTGTAATCTTTGCGAAAGATGCGCGACACGGCATGCGCGTAACGCTCGAGAATCGGCCCTTCGTGAAACTCGATGTCAATGTCACGAGGCGACTCGAAGCCGAACCACTCCCGCATTTCATTGCCGAACGCCTTTTCGCGAAACTGCGCATTCTCCTCGGGGGTCATGAGATCGAGCGGATACCAGAGGTCGCGCTTGCGAACGACGGCGGCATCGTCGGCCACGAGAAAGCCCTCCATCGGGAGCGGCGGCGAGGTCACCTGCGCGGCCACGGTGCCGCAGCGAAGACCGGCGGACTCGGCGATTTCCCAGAGCCGTGGTTCGCGCACGAACGTGCTGTTTGACGTCAGCGTTTTCGCGCCGAGCATGCGGGCCGGCGCGAGATGATTCGGAAACGGCAGCCGAAACGGCAGCGGCTCGGCGAGGCCCCGGATCTGGGTCATTTCGAAATCCAGAATGCCGTGCGCGCGCGGCAGCCGCCCCGAGTTGATCGTCGACCAGATCACGGGAGAGCGCATGCCGCGCGACGAACTGTCGATGAACGGGTTCAGGATCGAGATCTCGGGGTTCATGTCGCCCCGGCTCGCGCGTGCGAGGTACGCGGCGAAGTGCGGCAGGGCGCCGGTTTCGATGTACTTGTCGAGCAGGCGGAGCGACAGACCGTCGAACTGAAGATGGCAGACGCGCTTGCCGCCCATGTCGCGGATCGGCGGCTCGAATGCGGGTCCGTTCCACGCTCCCTGCGACCGGTGGAGCACGATCGGGGTCGCGAGCAGCAGGATCACGATCGGAATCGCGCTCAAGCCGGGGCGCACGGCCGCGAGCCTGCGGCCGAGCATGCGCGACAGGGGAATCAGGACGAGGGCGAGGATGATCGCCGGCACCAGCACGCGAGGGTCCGTGAACCAGGTCGGCCTGCTCGAAAGAAAGAAAAACAGGAATCCGGGCGTCCAGGCGAGAAAGAAGAGCCAGGCGGCAAGGCGGGCGGCCCCCCGGTCGGGATTGCGGCGCAGAAACGCGAATCCCGTCGCGGCGGCTCCGATTCCGAAAGCGGTAACGGTAAAAAATACAAACAGATAGAGTGTAAGGACGACGCGATCGGCTGGATTCGGCCAGTCGCGCGCGAGTCCGAATATGAGTTGCGCGGCCAGAAACGTCGCGGCGGACGTCATGAGGACGCCCCATACGAGGAAACCGCCCGAAACGGGGCGGCCGGAATTGGTCTCTGGACTACCGGAATTGACCATAAACTCCGATCCTATAATAGTATGATAAGATCCTGTGCCCGTTTTCTAAAGCCCCGATTGGGTAGCATAGCATGAATGGAATCATTGGTTTTCTGGGAGATTTCCTCTGGGAGACCCTCTATATCGTATTCGAGAGCGGAATCTATATTCTGCTCGGCTTCTTGATCGCGGGACTGCTGCACGCGTACCTGAAGACCGACCGGCTGATCCCGTTCCTCGGGGGCCGGAACCTGCGGTCTGTGCTGAATGCGGCTCTTGTCGGCGCGCCGCTGCCGCTCTGTTCCTGCGGGGTCGTGCCGACCGCCGTCGCTCTTCGTAAGAAGGGGGCCAGCCGTGAGGCGACGCTCTCGTTCCTGATCTCGACGCCGGAAACATCGGTCGATTCGATCGCGCTCAGCTACGGCCTGCTCGGTCCGGTGATGGCTGTCGTGCGTCCGCTTGCGGCGGTCGTGACCGCGGTCGTTGCAGGCGCCGCCCACCTGCTCTTCGGCCACGATGAAACGCGCGATCTCGAAGCGGCGGGCGAGCCGAACGGCTCGACAAAGACATCCGGCACCGGCGCGGCGACCGGAGAGGGCGCGTGCGGCCCGGAGTGCAGCGCGTTCCCGGCTGATTCCGGGAAAGCGGTCGACCACGGCCCGGATCACGATCACGATCACGATCATGCGCACGACCATGCCGGTCACACGCACGCCGATCCGTTCGCGGCATCCCCGCCCCTGTCCCATCGGGAGCGTCTCGGCGAAGCCGGGCGGTACGGATTCGTGCACCTATTCGACGAGCTCGCGTTCTGGTTTCTGTTCGGCATGCTGCTCACGGGTCTCCTGTCGGCGGCGCTTCCGGACGACTTCTTCGGCCGCGCACTCGGCACGGGTCTCTTTTCGATGCTCGTCGTCGTAGTCGTCGGCGTTCCGCTCTATATGTGCGCGTCGAGTTCGACGCCGGTCGCGCTCGCGTTTCTGACCAAAGGACTCAATCCCGGTGCCGCGCTCGTCTTTCTGCTTACGGGCCCGGCCACGAACGCGGCCACGCTTTCGGTCGTCGGGCGCGTGTTCGGAAAACGCTTTCTGCAGATCTATGTCGGCTCGATCGTCGGCGTGGCGATCGCGTTCGGCATGGCGCTCAATTCGTTCTATCAATGGGAACCCGTGGCGAGTCTCGGGGCGGGGGAGACGACGCTCGACTTCGTTTATCGCGTGCTGAAGGGGATCGGGTTTCTCGTATTTGTTTTCCTCGCGGTGCAGTCGCTCCGCCGCACCGGGCTTCGGCCGGGACTGCGTGAACTGCGTGAGAATCTCGCCACGGCCGTGCGTCCTCTGATCGAACTGCGCCCCGCCTGGTTCGTGCGTACGATTCCGGGACGCCTCGTGCTCGGCGGCGCCATTCTGTTCTATCTGGCGAGCGGTTTTGCGATCGTGAAGCCGGGCGAAGCCGGCATGCCGCTCCGTTTCGGGGCGCCGGCACTGCCCGCGTCGGGCGAAACCGTTCTCGGCCCCGGGCTCCACTGGAATCTGCCCTGGCCGATGGGGGAAGTGCGCACGGTTTCGGTCGAAGGATTCGCGCGGATCGACATCGGTTTCCGCTCGGCGGAAGACGCGGCCAATGACCTGACGAATTTCTACGCACCGGCGGCCCCCGGCGTTGCAGTCGGTTCGGACGAAAGCGCGCCACGGGACCGCCTGAAGGAAGAGTCGCTCTACCTCACCGCGGACGAGAACCTCGTCAACATCCTTTCGACCGCGCAGTATCGGACGAACGATCCCGTGCAGTATCTGTTCGGCGTGGAAGACGGTCCGGCCTCGGCGCGTGCGGCGATTCTCGCTTCGCTGCTCGAAGAACTCGCGACACGCACGCTCGACGAAGTGCTCACCGTCGACCGTTTCGCTCTCGAGAGCGCGGTGCAGACCCGGGCGAACGAACGCCTTACGCAACTCTCGTCCGGAATCGTCGTGGAGCATTTCACGCTTCTCAACGTGCACAGCCCGCCCGAAGTTCATTTCGATTTTCGTGACGTCGCGAGCTCGCAGGAAGACCGCGCGCGATTCATCAACGAAGCGCGCGTGTACGCCGAAGACGTAGTGCATCAGGCGCGCGGGCGCGCGGCGGAGATCACGGCGGGCGCGGCTGCCGATCGCACGGTTCGGATCGCTTCCGCCTCGGGCGACGCCCATCGATTCCTGGCGATCCAGGACGCGCAGAGCGGTGCGCCGGGTTCCACGCGCCTGCGTCTCTACCTTGAGACGATGGAGCGCACACTTCCGAAAACGACCAACATCGTGCGGCCCGATCCGTCGGCCGTCCGCGATTTCGAGATCTGGTTTCAATCGAAAAACGGGGAGGTTACGATTCCTTCCCTCGATTCCAAAAACGGAGGCAAGTGATGAGTCAGCCGAGACGATGGATCATGCCCGTGCTGCTGGTCCTGCTCGCGCTCTTTCTACTGTCCGGGTTTTACGTCGTTGACGTGACCGAATACGCCGTCGTGACGCGATTCGGAAATCCCGTGGCGATTCATACCGAGCCGGGGCTCCACTATGACCCGCTCAAGTTCCTGCTCTCGATCAATCGGATCGACGCGCGGCTGCTCGTTCTCGACCTGCCGCCTGCGGAGTTCCTGACCGAGGACAAAAAGAACGTCGTCACGAGCGGGTACGTGACGTGGAGCGTGAAGGACCCGCTCAAATATCTGCAGCGCGTCTACTCACGCGTGGGCGCCGAGTCGCGCATGACCGATGTGCTCTCGTCCGAGATCGGCGCGGCGCTCGGAAGCGTGCCGTTCGGGGCGCTCGTTTCGACTGAACCGGACCAGGCGCGCCTCGCGGAAGTGGCGCTCGCGATTCACGAGAAAAGCCGGGAACGGATCGAGCGCGACTACGGCGTCGATGTTGTCGACTTTCGCTTCAAGCGCCTTTCGTTCCCCGACCAGAACCAGTCGGCCGTCTTCCAGCGCATGCGCGCCGAGCGCCAGAGAATTGCGCGCAAATTCCGGAGCGAGGGCGAGGAAGAAGCGACGAAGATCCGGGCCGAAGCCGATCGCGAAAGCAGCGAGATTCTTGCGAAGGCCGAGCGGCAGGCGACGGAGTTCCGGGGCGAAGGCGAAGCCGAGGCGACGCGCATTTATGCCGAAGCGATCCGCAAGGATCCCGGGTTCTACGATTTCCTGCGGACGCTCGAGTCGTACGAAAAGATCGTCGACAAGAACATGACGATCGTGATTCCGAGCGATTCCGATCTCATGCAGCTGCTCATGCACGGCCCGAAGCAGGGAGGCTGATCGCCGTCATGCGATACACGACAACAGTCACGAAGCGGGGTGCACGATGATCGCGAAGCTCTTCCGTGGACGCGTGCTGCTGACGATCGCATTCGTAGTGTGGGTCGCGTCGGGCATCTTCACCGTCGACCGCGATGAAGAAGGCGTCGTGCTGCTGCTCGGGAAGCCGTGGAAGACGCATGTTGCGCCCGGCATTCACTTCGCGCCGCCCTGGCCGTTCGCGAAGAGCGCCGTCGTACGCACGACCTCCGCGTATCAGATGAGCGTCGGGTTCAAGATCGCGGAACGCGTGGCAGGGAAGACCGCGCCGGGCGCGGACGCCGAGTTCCTGAGCGGCGACACGAATATCCTGTCGCTCGAGCTCGTGCTTCAGTACGTTGTCGACGAGCCGCTGCGCATCCTGTACGGGATCGAAGATCCGCACTTTCTCGTGCGCCGCGCGGCTGAATCGGTCGCCACGAACGTGCTTTCGAAAACGGCTGTTGACGACGCGCTCACGACAGGCCGGTCCGCGATCCTCGAGAACATTCGGCGCGGCACGCAGGAGATTCTTCGAAGCTACGACAGCGGGATCGCGATCGTTTCGGCTACGGTCAAGAAGATCGAGCCGCCCCCGGAAGTGATCGACGCGTTTCAGGACGTGCAGAACGCGAAGTCCGACCGCGAGCGCGCCATCAACGAAGCGAACGGCTATGCGAACGAAGTGATTCCGCGTGCGCGCGGCGAAGCGGTGGCTGTGATCGCGAAGGCGCGCGGCGATCGTGAGGGGCGCATCGAGATCGCGCGCGGTGAAGCCGATCGCATTGCGAGGATGATGGACGAATATCACAACGCGCCCGTCGGCGTGAAGGAACGGCTTTACCTGGAAACGCTCGAGCGCGTTCTTGCTTCCGCCGAAGTGTACGCCGTGGACGCCGGCGGAAGAACGCAGCCCATGGGCCTCAAACTCATTCGATAGCCCTGCGGGGCAGGGACTGCCCGACTTGGGCAAGGACGAACATGCGATGACAATGACCCTGTATCTCGCGCTGATCGCGGGCATCACATTCGCCGGCGGCGCGGCGCCGCTTGTCCGCAAGTGGTCGCGCCATCGCGTTACCTACTTCGTGTCGGCCGGCGCGGGCATTCTGCTCGGCGCCGCATTCCTGCACATGATGCCGTTCACGTGGCACGCGCTCGGTGAATGGGCCGGCATTCCGATCCTTACGGGCTTCCTGCTGATTTTCGTGCTCGAGAAATTCTTTCTGATCGACCCCTGCGAAGAGGTCGGCTGTCACATTCACAAGTTCGGGCTCGCGGCGTTCATGGGGATCTCGTTTCACAGCCTGCTCGACGGAGTCGCCGTCGGTTCGTCGTTTCATATCCAGCATCTGGCGCCGAGCGTCTTTGCCGCAATCGCGGTTCACAAGATTCCCGCCGCATTCTGTCTTGCGTCGATTCTGCTTCTCGCGGGCTATTCCCGTAGCCGCGCCGCCTGGATGATCGCGGGCTTCTCTCTCGCAACGCCGGTCGGGGCTATCGTCGCGTTCTTCCTGCTGCAGGGGCTCAGCGAACAGGCGCTCGCCGTCGCGATCGGTCTCAGCGCCGGCTCGTTTCTCGGGATTGCAACCTCCGACCTGTTGCCGCAGCTTCACAAGGAGTCCGGCAATCGCATGCTGCCGTTCGTGTTTCTCTTTCTCGGCGTCATCGCCATGATGCTTCCGATGTTCTTCATGGAAGGGCACGCGCATTAAGACCCGCGACGATCTGAACGCGCTGATCGAACCCGCCTCGCTTGCGACAATTCATGCACATGGAAACGATGATCCCGCCGCGTATGCCCTCGCGCATGCCGCCAGGAATCCCCACGCCGCGCTCATCGCGACGCAGATCAAGTATCGGAAGCGCGCGCGCGCGAAGCTTCCCGGCTGGGCCGAAGCAGGATGTCTCTTTACGGGTCGTGCGTTCGAACAGGCGACATCCGAAACGATCGCGGCGCTCAAGGACGGATGGCACGGGGGAACGTGCCTCGACCTGACGATGGGGCTCGGCGCCGACAGCGTGCATTTCGCGCGTGCGTTCGACCGTGTCGTTGCCGTCGAATCCGACGAACTCCTTGTGCGGCTCGCCGCTTTCAATCTGCGCGCGCTCGGCGCAACGAATATCGCCGTTCATCACACTTCTGCCGAAGAGTTCGTGCGTGACTACGACGGCCCGCCCTTTGATCTTGTCTACGTCGATCCCGATCGCCGCGACGTCGCGGGAAAGCGAAAGTTCGGCCTGAGCGACGGGAGCCCCGACATCGTCACGCTCGCGCCCGCGCTGCTCGCGATCGCGAAGACCGTGCTCGTCAAAGCGTCGCCGATGTGCGATCTGACCGAAGGGGCGCGCGTTCTGCCCACCGTTCGCCGTGCGATCGTGCTCGCCGACTCTACCGAATGCAAGGAAGTGCTGTTCGAACTGGAAGGAGAGGGGGCAACCGGCCGCGAGCCGGATTTTCGCGAAGCACGCTTTCTCTATAATGGAGAACGGTTCGCGTTTCGGGAGCCCGCGCCGCAGAACTCCGTCGGCTCCTTGTCGGGTTCCGCGACCACGGCGATCGACCCTGCGCCGCTTTCCCTGCTGGAGAGCGCGCCCGATTCAGGCTGGCTGCTCGAACCGAATGTCTCTCTTTACAAGGCCGGCCTGGTCGATGCGTACTTTCGGGAGGTCTGTGCGTTTCCCGGTGCGCGGGTCACGAGCGACGGCGGCTATCTCTGGTCCCCCGATCGCCCCGCACCGGGGGCGTTCCCCGGCAAGACGTTTCGGATCGAGGCCGCGCTCCCGTACAAGACCGGTTCCCTTCGCACGGTGCTCAGGAAGCGTGGCGTAACAGCGGCGCATTTTACGCGCAAGAACTTCGACCTCCGGCTCGAGGACGTCCGCCGGTCGCTCGGACTGCGAGAGGGCGGCGACCGGTTTCTCGTGCTTACGAGGCTCCGAGGTCGTGAGCGCTACGCGTTTCTCGCCACGCTCGCATAATACTTTGCGTCTTTTCCGCTCCCTCCCCGTCTGCAAGGGCGAACGAACACCCCTGCAACCCAGGAGAAAGGGCCGATTCCATGACCGAAAAGAGAAAAGCAGCCGCATTCACAGGAGAGAGCCGCATTCACGTCGGTTTCACCGTACGCGATCTCGACGCCTCGCTTGCATTCTACGAGACGCTCCTCGGATCGCCGCCCGTCAAGGTGCGGCCGGGCTATGCGAAGTTCGAGCCGGCCGAGCCGTCCGTCAATCTGTCGATTCACACCTCGTCGCGCCTCGCGAACCAGCCCGTCACGAACGTCGGCACGCATTACGGCGTACAGGTGAAGTCGACCGAGGCTGTCAATCTTGCCAGGAAGCGCTTGCGCGAAGCAGGGTATGAGACGAAGGTAGAGACGGAAGCCACGTGCTGTTATGCCGTGCAGGACAAAGTGTGGGCGCGCGATCCCGACGGGAACGAGTGGGAAGTGTTCGTCGTGCTCGACGCCGACGCCCCCGCCATGCACGAGTCGTCCGGCGCAGAAGCGCCCTGCTGCGACGACACCTGCTGCTCCGATCTCGACCGAACCAGGAATGTGAAAGTAAGCGTTTCGACTCAGGAACAATGCTGCTGAACGGGAGTACGATGACCGCGCGAAACCGCGAACGAACGGACGAACTCTGGGGCGCGATGCACCGGGACCTGCGCGGGTTCATACGGAGCAAAGTGTCAGACGAAGACGCCGCCGAAGATCTGCTGCAGGAGACGTATCTCCGCATTCAGAAGAATCTCGGTCGCCTCGAGGAGGAAGAGCGGATCGCCTCGTGGGTTTATCGCATCGCGCGGAACCTCATTCACGATCACTACCGGACAGGCGGGCGCACGGACTACGTGGCGCCCGCCGATCTGGAGCGCCTCGAAACGGCGACCACGGATCACGGCGGCGAGCCCACTTCCGACAACAGAAACGAGGAAGTCATGTCGTGGCTTCCCGTCACCATCGCCAACCTGCCCGTCAAGTATCGCCAGGCCGTGCGCATGTTCGAACTCGAACGCCGCCCCCAGAAAGAGATCGCCGACACACTCGGCATCTCACTCACGGCCGCGAAGTCCCGCGTGCGCCGCGGCCGCGCCCTGCTCGTCGAGTGGCTGCACGACTGCTGCGCGTTCGAACTCGACGCGCGCGGCAACGTTCTCGACTATCGCGTGCGCAATGCGAAGGATGACTGCGGGTGTGACGAGTAGGGCGGCGTCGCTCGTGGGAAGCGCGATCCGCGCGGCACTGTGGCGCGGTCTCGCGAGACCTGGCCGACTGCCTTTGATACGGGGCGGACGGGTACTGTCTGCGGTGACTTCTGTTGCCGGAAGTCGGGCGGATACCGGTGCGCCGAAGGCAGCCGGCTCAATGGGTATCACTCGCCGCGCCACAGTGCCGGGCGCGATCGCGAACTCCCGCCCGGCCCGTGCCCCCATCGTAGCGCCCGCGATCATCCCGCCCCGCACGAAGTTTCGAACCTGAACACCTCAGAGTGCCGCGCTCCAGGCCAGCACCTCTGCCCGGCTTCTCTTCTCTTCCCCCTCTCTGTTCTTCACGCCAGGAGCAAAATCGCTGGTGGGTGGTGAGAGAGCGAACGGGATTCCTTCCGCGCCTCCGGTCCGCCCACCTCGCCGTTCTGGTCTCCTGCCGGTGGGGACGGGTGTGTGCGTGACGAGCGAGACCCATTGAGCCGGCTGCCTTCGGCGCACCTGCTCCAGCCCGTACGCCTGCAACAGAAGTCCCGATCCCTGCTACTCGCCCCTCGCCCCATCAAAGGCAGCCGGCCAGGTCTCGCGAAGTCACGTACACACCCGTCCAACACCGGCACCAGCCCAGAGCCGCGCCGAGGCAGCGGTGTCCGGACGCGACAGGACCCGTTCGACGCACTCTCCCCGCCCCATCAGTCGATCTTGCGGATTCTCGGTTGGCTCAGGTAGAAGAACAGCGATTCGATGAGGTTCTCGATTTCCCGCTGGGGGTCTTTGGGATTGAACCAGTGGAAGGGATGCAGGAAGACGCGCGGTGACAGCGCTTTCATTCCGTGTTTGCCGATCTCGACAAGCAGGGAACGCGTACCGAACGTTTCGTAGAGGTAGTCGATCTCCGCGCCGCGCGCGAGGAATCCGGGCAGGAAGCGGCCGAGCTGCTTCGCCTTGTAGCCGTATTCGGGCTGGCGGTCGATCATCTCCTGCGTGATTTCGTTGTACCACGCTTCGTCGCGCGGCTTCCGTTTGGAGCCGGCGTACGGGTAGAAGAACCAGCCGCCGAAGGAGTGCAGGGAAAGCGCGTAGTCGAAGCGGGTTTCGAGCAGAAAGCTGCGAAGGGCGGACGTTTCGGGTTCGCTGAACGGGCGATATCCCGGATGCCAGATGCCGGGAAGCAGGCGGTTCAGGTAGTACTTCTTCGAATAGAAGATGCTGAAATTGCGATTGAGGTCGACGCCGTTCCGGTTCGAACGGTTGAAGTGCCGGTGCCCCGCTTCGAGGTCGCGCTGCGTACGCAGATAGCCATCGGGATTCATCATCGGAAAGAAATAGATTTCACGGTCGAACAGATCGCTGTTCTGCGACATGTTGTTGACGACGCGCTCCATGAGCGCGACGTTCGTCTCGGCGGTGATGAACTCCTGGGCGTGAATGCCCGACGTCACGAGGAATCGGGGGAAGGTGATGCGCGGCGTGTTGCCGGCGTCACTCACGACACGAAAGCCCCAGATCGGTTCGCCTTCGGTGCTTTCGCCGATCAGAATCGGCGTGACCTTCTCGCGGTTCTTCGACACGATCCGATCGAGGGTCGCGAAGATCTTCTTATAGTCCCGGTACATCCCGTGCTTATCCCGGTCGATCTTCGCGCGGTAGCGCGGATCGTCCGCGATCTGCGTGAGATACCTGTTCCAGGTGAGCTTCTGGACCGGTCGAGTCATAGTATTTCCCATTGTTTTTCCCATAGTATTGCCGCACAAGAGTTTAGGTTAACAGGCCCGCAAAAGTAAATCCCCGGCCCTCAGGAAGGCGTATTCTGCTTTTTCTTTGAATATCGGGCCCTTCTGGAGGGTAATAGGGGGGTAAGGAGCCCGTAACCCCTATGGAACACGTGCAGGAAAAAGCGTGGATCGAGCAGACGATGCGAGGCGACCAGGAGGCTTTCGGCCACCTCGTGACGGCCTACAGCCGCCCCGCGTACTTCACGGCGCTCGGCATCCTGGGCAACCGGGACGAGGCGTACGACCTCTCGCAGGAGGCGTTCGTGCGTGCCTACAAGGCGCTCGACAAGTTCGACCTTTCGCGGCCGTTCGCGCCCTGGTTCTTCCGCATCCTGCGGAACTGCTGTCTGACGTTTCTGTCGCGCCGCAAGGTTCATGCTTCGCTCGACGAACTGCGCGAATCGGGCGTCGAGCCGCCGGCCGGCGACCGCTTCGATCCTTCGCTGCTCGCGGAACGAAATGACGACATCGATCGCGTGTGGCGGGCGCTCGGCGCGCTCGAAGACGACAGCCGGGAGATCATCGTGCTGAAAGATCTGCAGGGGCATCGCTACAAGGAGATCGCGGCGATTCTCGGGATTCCCGAGGGAACCGTGATGTCGCGTCTCTATCATGCGAGGCAGAAACTGAAAACCATTCTACTCGAGGAGCGGGCAAGGTGATGCAGAAGGGTGACTGGCAGCTCCGGCTGATGGCGTACCTCGACGACGAACTCTCGCCTTCCGATCGCGCGGCGTTCGAGGAAGAGATGGCACGAAATCAGGAGATCCGGGCGGAAATGGAGAAGCTGAAGACAGTGAAGGACATGACGAAGCGGATCGCGTTCGCCGATCTCGAAGACGCCGACTGGAAGCAGTACTGGCGCGGGATCTACAACCGCACGGAGCAGACGGTCGGCTGGGTCCTTCTGTCGGCGGGCGCGGTCATCTTGAGCGTGTACGGGCTGTATCACATTCTGCAGGACGTCTGGCTCGACACGAGCATTCCGTTCGTGATCCGGGCGGGGCTCTTCGCGTTTCTCGCGGGGCTTGCGATTCTGATCGTAAGCGTGGCGCGGCACAGGTTTCACACGGCAAAGAACGATCCGTACCGGGGGGTGACTCGATGATTCTGGCAACGACGGAAACCATTGCGGGGTCCCGCATCGTCGAAACGATCGGGCTCGTGCGCGGGAGCACGATCCGCGCACGGCATATCGGCGGCGACATCATGGCCGGCCTGAAGACGATCGTCGGGGGCGAGCTCCACGACTATACGAAGATGCTGGCCGAAGCGCGCGAGCAGGCGCTCGATCGCATGACCGCGGAGGCCGCGAAACTGGGCGCGGACGGAGTCGTCGCCATCCGGTATACTTCCGCACAGACCATGCAGAGCGCGGCCGAAATCGTCGTGTACGGGACAGCCGTGAAGCTCGCGCGCGATGGCGCGTAGACCATAGTTCCACGCCGAACGAGCGCTGCCGGGCGACCTGCATTATCATGGAATGGATTGACCGACCCCTCGATTGCTATCGCGAAGGAGCATCATGCGCGTTTCCATTGCCGGGCCCGTCGCGGCCCTGATTCTCGCCTGTACGGGCGTCCCCGCATGGGCGGTCGTCAGCATCGATCTCGGCCCGCCCGCGGAGAATTCCTGGAAGGTGTACTACACGTTTCGTGAATCGCAGGAGCAGGCGCAATCGATGGAAATTCTCCCCTACGACTGCGAAATCGAAATGATTTCGGCGGAAGCGGAAAAGGGGGGCACGCCGCTCAAGTGGCTTGCGATCAATACCGGGCGTGAGGGGCTGGCGAAATATCGTGTCCAGTTTCCCGAGCCGGTCAAGCCGGGCGAGCGCTACCGATTCAGTGTGGAAGCGAAGATGAAAGACGTGAAGTCGTACTTCGAAGATACGGAGAAGCTCACGTTCATGTATCAGACGGCGCACGAGGTGTTCGTCAAGCTGCCCGCGGGCTACTATCCCGTGTATACGGATGAAGCGATGCAGATCCGGCGGGAACAGGGCCGTGTCGTCCTGTCGAGCAAAGGCGGATCGCGTCGCCCGGTCGTCGTGTTCGCGGTGAAGGCACAGTAAGCGCCCCCCCGGAGTCTTCCTCCCGCGCTGATCGCAAAGGCGCCGCACCGCAAACGAAAAAGCCCCCGGGAGTTCCCGGGGGCCCTTTCTTATCCACTCACGATCGAGAGATTTACCGGAAGAGGCTTTTGACCTCGCCCCAGCTCGTCTGCTCGGTGGCCGTCGTGGCCTTGTTGCTGTACACGATGTTCGTATACGTGGCGATCGCCTGTCCACCCGGGCCGCCCAGGTGATTCTGCATGTAACCACCGATACGGTGCGGAGTCAGGAGGCCCCAGAGACCGTGCGGGGGATCTTCGCCGGGATTTCCCTGATCGAACAGGAGCGGTCCGCTCGAGTACGAGGAACCACCGTAGTTCACGATGTATTCGATCGAGCCGGCATCGAGCGAGTCCAGGCTGTTCGGACAGTAGATCGCTTCGAGGCCGATCGTCGTACCCTTCACGTAGTTCAGTCCGTGGTTCGCCGTGAAGCTGTAGAACGGAAGACGTCCGCCGAAGCAGGCGATTTCCCCGTCCGTCGAACGGATGTTGAAGCGTCCGTCCACGTCCGGCGACCACCACGGCGAGATCTGCATTCCCGCTTCCATGTTGTCCGGTCCGCTGAGCACGAGATCGAACGCGAGATGCCAGCCGTCGGCGTTGTCGAATTCGACTTCCGAGCCGGCTTCGGAAAGGTGCCAGTTATGCAGGTTCGCAAAACCGTTGGCGCAGTTCCAGTCGTCGTTGAACTCGACCAGAGCCGGATAGTTGTTGGTCGTGTTGAGCGTTGACGTGAAGCAGTCGTCGAAAATGCGCAGGTTCATGACCGCGCCGTCCGGATTCGGAACCGCGAGTGCCATGGTCGACGTCATGGCAAGAGCTGCCACGCCGAAGGCCATCAGTTTGTAGTTGTTCCATCGCATGATGTCTTTCTCCTTTGTGCTGATGTGAGTTTCTTCAATGCTCGATCTGAAAAGTGGATATTCCCACCTCCTTTTTCGCACCTCCGTGCGCAGGTAAAGAGAGTTGCTCCCTGTTTCTCACTTCAAGAGAACGGTGCGCTTTGTCAGCGTCTTCCCGTCGATTTGAAGCCGGTAATAATAAACGCCGCTTCCCAGTCCATCCGACCGCAGCGTGGCCTGATGCCGGCCGGCCGGCATATGTCCGTCGACCAGGCGACTGACTTCGCGTCCCCGCACATCGTAAACAGCCAGTTGTACGTGGCCGCCCGCGGGGATTCTGTACTCGATGTTCGTGTTGCTGTGAAACGGACTGGGCGCGCTCGCGAACAGTTCGTAAGCGTCGCGGCCGGGACTCGGATTGTCGGCCACGCCCGTGATCACCGAGAAGCCGGCGACCTGAAGCCCCGCGATAATATCGCTGTTCAGCATGAATCGATCCCATACGGAATCGTTCAGGTAGTTCTCGATCATCAGGATCATCGGGCCCTGGTCGATGCCGATGACGTCGGACGCAAACCACGCATTGTCGAGGTTGAACCCGTCGCGGAAGCCGTACTGGCCCCAGAGCTGAGTTCCGAGCGAGTTATACATGTTGCGCGCCGCCGGAATACACACTTCAGGTGCGAAGGGAATGGACGAGATTGCGGCCGTAGGCGTGATCGTCCCGTTGTCGTTCTGGGCGGGCGGCGCTCCACGCGCGCTGTACCCGAACGGTTCGTCGCCGGCCGTAAGCCCCCAGAGGCTGTCGCTGTAGCCGATGAAGTTCCCCGGGTTGTCGATGCAGTAAGCGCGCTGCGCGAGTGTGGCGCGCCGCGAATTCTCGAAGTACGTGATTCCCTTGTTCGCCATGTAGCTGTCGTGAATGTTCCGGAAATCGATCCAGCAGTGCGAATACTGGTGCCCGAACAACGGGGGGAATTCCAGGTACTGGTAGCCGTAATGACTGCCCCAGAAGTAGTTGTTCGTCCATGTGTTCCAGGCGACGCCGGGCACGGGATGCGTCGGGGACCCGAACGCGATGATATACATGATCATCGCCTCGTTGTAGCCGACCCACTCGCCGAATCCGTTGAAACCCGTCGTCGGCTTCCAGCCCATCTTGATGCCGCCGCCTGTCCACGTGAAGTCCCACTCCGCACGCTGCGTGATGGAGTCGGTGATGGCGCGGATTTCGATTTCGAGCGAATCGTTCGAATCGAAGTACTCCCTGGCATGCAGCATACCGGCGAACAGAAGCCCCGTGTCGATCGTGGAGAGCTCGGAATCCCAGACTCGCAGCCCCGTCGTCATATCGAGAAAGTGATAGAAGAGTCCGCGGTAACCGCAGGCTCCGGTAGTGGTCGTATTCTGCGGACACGTCCAGAACGTTTCGAGCGTCGTCAGTACGCGATCGATTCCCTGCGCCCGCGTAATCCATCCGTGATCGATCGCGATACAGATCGCCGAGAGCCCGAAGCCGACCGAGGCGATGCTGGCGGGCGAGCCCCCGGTATCACGATCCTTGACCAGCCCGTTCGTCGGGTTCGCCTCGTTCCAGAAATAGTCGAAGGCGGTTCGCTGGATCGAGTCGAGCAGGGCTTCTTCCGAAATCGCATGCGCGCTCGGCGCAAAAAACGCGAGGAAGAACAGAAGCAAACCGGCTGTGATTAGTCTTTGTGGCATTTCATCCTCTTGCTTTTAGAAGCCCAGTGCAAATGTAAAACGGTGCGTGGCGTCCAGCCGTCCGTGGTCCGCCCATACGTAATCGAAATCAAAAACCGAAAGATCGATCCGGCCGCCGACACCGACGCCGAGCGTCAGGCCGACCTCGGAATCCTCGAGAAACAGGTCCTGATAACCTGCGCGCAAAGCGAGCGATCGGTTCCAGGTCCATTCCGTTCCGAAGCTCACGCTCTCTTTGTTGTCGTTCGGGTGAAACGCGTCGACGGAAACAAGCAACGCGCTGTTCTCACTCAGCTGACGGGGCATCGTCACGCCGACACGAAAGAGAATGGGCACTCCGAAGTCATCCGCGAACTGTTCGGCCGGCAGGGCGCTGTTATCGCCGAATACGTCCGTGTTCGCGTCATACTGAACGCGAAGGTCGCGCCCTCCGTAGCCGGCGCGCGTGCCGAAATGCGACAGGCTCGACCCGACCTGCAGTCCGTTCGGGAACCGGTACGCCGTTCCCGCACCCAGCGTCCACGTCCGGAGCGACGAGTGCCAGATCGTTTCCTGCACGTAATTCACCTGGATCCCCGCGCCGAAGCGCGGCGTGAACTGCCGTCCGTAGCCGACGCCGAGCGCCAGATCTTCCACCGTGAACCGTTCGCCCGTACCGAGCGGCTGATCCACCGTTCGTACGTCGATATCACCCGAACTGAGCGACGTAACCGCGAAGAAGAAGTTTCCGATCGACGGGATCGGGATGCCGATCGCAAAGTAGTCGTAGTTGATGTCCGCAAGCCATTCGCTGTGCGTGACCTGCAGTTCGTACTGAGTGAGCTGGCCTGCCGCCGCGGGGTTGTAGTAGATGGACTGAATGCCATCGTAAAGGGCGACCCCGGCGTTCCCCATGGCGCTGATACGGGCGCTCGGCTCGATGAGAAGAAACTGCCCGATTGTCGTACCCGTTTTGCTCTGCGCGAGCGACGCGGCGGGACAGAACAGGGCGCAGGCGGCGACCGCAAGCAACATCTTATGTAAGCAGGTTCGCCGTTTCACTTGATCACCGCGAACTTTCCGGTCGCCGTACCGGCCTCGCCGGCATCCACATGATAGATGTAGAGTCCGGGCGCGACGTCCAGGTTGTCCCTTGTTCGCAGATTCCATGCCACGAACGCGTCGTCTGATCCGTCCTGCCGCAGTGTCTGTACGAGCTCGCCGAGAACCGTGTAGATCCTGACCGTGGCGTTCCGCGTGATCCCGCGAAACTCGACGCGCCGTTCTCCGCGACCCGAAATGGCGAAGCGCTCGGGTTCGAAACTTGCGGATCCCACATACGGGTTCGGCACGACATAGGGTTTCAGCTTCGTTTCATTCGCGACGGCCTGATTGATGAACTCGCCCGACGTACTGAAGCGGAGAAGATCGTCCGGCCCGAAGGGACGAAGGAGTCGCAGGCGGAATGTGTCGCCGCCCGCGGGGGGACGAAGCGTGTCCCCTTCTTCCAGAGCGTCGGGCGCGAGCTTGATGCGCCACGTGCCGATCGGAAGAGTGGGGCGGTCGGGGCCGTACGTAATGATATCGATGAACTCGTTCGGCGCGCTGAGCGTGCCGTCGCCGTCGGTGTCGAAGAATTTCGTCTGGAGCGGCAGATCCTGTTCCACACCGTGGGCGACCACCGTGTACTTCACGGGAAGCGCCGGCGTGGGATTGACGAACAGGGAGGTGTCGACGATTTCGTCAAAGAACTCGATCGTGATGTCGTCGGGGAATCCGGGGCGGATCCGGTTGATGGGAAGCGACAGAAAACCGCCGGTCTGATACGTGATCGTAAACTGCGCGTTGGTCGGGCTTCCCACGTCGAACCCGGTTGTGAGCGTGTCGACGAGAGCCGTTTCCGGGGTCCTGATGATCGGAAGCAGTCCCGCTCCGGCCGGACCGCTGCCGAGTCCCGCGAGGTCCGTTCCGCGCGTCAGAACGTCTTTACCCGAGGTTTCATCGGTCATGTAATAGGACGTGGCGCGAATGCTGTCCGGCGTCCCGACGAATCGAATCATGAATTCGTGGTCGTCCGGCACGGATTTCGAATTCACGACGGCGACCTGCACGTTACCGTCGCCGGTGCCGTTCACCTGCTCGACGTCGCCCGTAACGGCGCGCGTGAAGCCGGCGACTTTGCGGTTCGGGCGTACCTCTACGACGTTCTGCGCCAGGATCGTTCCGCCGCGCGCGGTTCTCGTGACGGAGATCGCGTTTTCCGACGGGTAGAAGTTGATCGTGTCCGCGTCCGAGTTCGCGAAGCCGAGCGAGTCCGAACCGAAGTCGTACGACGTAACCGCGTAGTAGTAGAGCTGTCCGTTCGTAACCGTGGTGTCGGTCCAGACGTGCGTGATGCCCGTGTCTTCGCCCAGCCAGTACGCCGTCCCTTCGACGGTCTGTTCCGAGAATCCGGTGCGGTTGTCGATCAGGTCGAACTGCGCGATCGGCTTTCCGTTCCCGATCGGCGCGGTGCCGGTCGCGTTCGTGATGACTTTCGGGTCGAGGAAGCTGGGATCGGTCGATCGATAGATCCGATAGCCTTCGAAGTCGTTTTCGAACGTAACCGGGTCGAATCCGTGTTCGGCCTTGTCGTCCCAGGTGAGCGTCACGGAACCGTCGCCCGCTTCGGCACGCAAAGTGGGGAGGGGGGGCGGTACCGCGAACTGATAATTCGAATCGTAGATCAGGCGTACCGTTCTGACATTCTCTCTGAGCTCCGTCAGGTTCGAGCCGTAGGCGAGCGCGAGGCTGAAGCGCTCGGTCTGGCCGGCTTTTAACACGAACGGTCCCGAAGCGAACAGGAATCCGATGTTGTAGTTGCTCGCGACGGCCGAATCGAAACGCGCCGGCTCGTTCGGAGCGGTGAACTGTTTGTAGAGTCGCTCAGGCCACTTCTGATCGTTCGTAAAGAAGAGCACGCCGTCCACTTCGGGGTTCGGGTTGCCCTGGCCGACGCGAATCCGGTTCATCTTGAATCCGGTGAGGCCGATCATGTCGGACTCGTGAATGTCCGTGCGGTCGAAGTAGGGCTCGCCGAGTGTCGGCATGCCGTCGAGTTCGCCCGGGTCGCCCGTTTCGGCGACGCCGTCCTGACCCACATCGTGAAAGTTGATGTCCCAGTCGAGATCTTCATCGCCCGTCCACCATACGCCCGCTTTGTACGCGGGGCGCTTTTCGATGGGACCGAACGCCTGTTCGAAAGCGGCCAGATCGTAGGTCGCCGCGGCATGAGCGCGGATCGCCGCCTGGCCTTCGATCTTCTCGCCGCGGCCGCCGTCACGCACTTCGTTCAGAATGCCGTCGTCGTCGTTGTCGTCCGCATCGAACGGGTTGCCGGGAGTTTCGAGATACGCGTACCCGAGATAGCCGGTAGTGCCGCACTGCCCCGAGAGGTCGACGCCGTGTCCTCCCTTGTCCCACGTGTAGACGAGATTGAGGTCCGACGCCTTGTCGAAGAACGCGTTGTCGTCATCGGACTCGAAGATGCCGTCGCACGAGAGCCCGGATCCGCCGACACCGGAGTCCATATAGAGCCCGAAGATGATGTTGTCGTCGTAGTCCGTCGTCGATTCGTTCGTGATGTCGTAGTGCCAGAAGATCACGTTGCTCGCCTGCGGGTTCGCCCACTGAAATCCGCGCACTTCGATGCGAAGCCCGAGGCCGCGCCGCGTGCTGTCGCGGCTGTCGGGGTAGTAATCCCACGCGTCGTAGAAGTCGTCGTCCATGACCGTGTAGCTTTCGAGATCCGCCGCCGCGCGCTTGCCGAAGTAGCCGTTCCATGAAGCGGGCCAGCCGGGATCGAACGCGTCGGTCAGTTTGTCGGGCCAGAATCCGGGCCATGTTCTCGGATCGTTGCTGATCGCGGGCGAAAGCGCGCGGTTCACCGTGGGGTCTGCCTGGAAGAACCCGGGGCGCGGTTCGAAGCGCATCACGCGGTCGTGCAGAGGGCTCAGTCCCTGGCGTTCGCGAAAACCCGTTTCCATGATGTAAGACTCGAGGCCGTTGTTCTGTCTGATCTTTGCCAGCACGAACGGCGTGATGCCGTCGCCGTAGTTCATGCCGCTTCCCTTCGGCACTTCGACCGAATGGAAGAGGGACAGGTCGACGTTGGCGGGGTCGCGCGGGAAGTCGCCGACCATGCCGTAGTTCCAGAAGCTGGTGCGGATGTTGGCGCCGTCATGCGTGCCCACGCGCTCGGCCGAGATCTGTCCGCGCTCGCTCTGCGGCACGACGGGAACCAGCTGCGCGAATGCGGGAGCCGTGAACGCGGCGGCCAGTGCGGTGACGGCGACGGCGACAATACTATTTACGGGTACTCGCATGGCCTAGCTCCCGCCTCCGATCTTGAGTCCGAGTTCGACTCGCCGCGCGTCCTGGAAGCGCGTGGGATCGCCGAGCGCCACTTCGTCCGCGGTCGGGAATCGCGAGTAGTACGGGCTTCCGGTGCTCGGAAAGACGCCGCCGTTGAAGAATCGGGTGTCGAAGACATTGAAGACGCGCAGGAATACGCGCGCGCTCCGGGTTACCGTTTTTTCCGCGCGAAGGTCGACGAGCACGGACGCGGGTTTGCGGCCGGAGTTCGTCTCCAGCCCGAATCCGAAACCGCTTTCGATCACGGGCGTGAACGGCGTGCCGCTCGCCACCCGCACGATTGTGCTGACGGTGAAGTCGTCCGGGCGCGCCAGGCTGATCACGGCGTTCAACGTGTGTCGCTGATCCCAGTTGAACGGGATCTGGCGCGGCCGGGGATCTTCGCCCGCGGCCTCGCGGTCGGCGGTCTCGCGCGGATCGCTCGAGTTGCCGCGCGCGAGTTGCCACGTATAGTCGAGCTCGCTTCGCAGAATGCCGATCCGGCGCTGATCGAACGCGAGCGTGAATCCGACGACGCTGCCGAAATCGATATTCGTGAGCCTCGCGTATTCGGCGACATTGTAAGTGGTCACGAATTCCACGCCCAGCAGGTCGCGCACGTCCTTGTAGAACAAAGTGATATCCATGCCGAGGTGATCCGTCAGCGTCTGCTTGTAACCGAATTCATACTGCACCGTTTTTTCCGGCTCGATGTCGGGATTGCCGAGGACGCCGACGCCGAGTCGGTCTTCCACGCCCGCCTGAATATCCCGGACGATGGAGTAGTCCGCGTTGCTGAAGACGGTGCCGATCGGCGGGAACTGAATGAAGTGCCCGTACGAAAAATGGATACCGGCGCGTTCGTTGATCGGATAGGCAACGCCGACGCGGGGGGAGAGATACGTTTTGCGACTGGTCTTCAGATCAACGGATTCCGGCGCGCCGTCGATCGAGTTTGCGGGATTGGAGAGATCGCTCGGAATGGTCCCGCGCGCGTCGAAGTAATCGAACCGGAGGCCGGGCCGGAACGTGACGTTTTCCCATTCGATCTGGTCCTGCAGAAACGCGCTGCCGATCACGGGCCGGTATTCGGGAAGCGCGAGCGTCTCGGCGCTCAGGATCTCCTGCCCGCCGTCCGTAATGAATTCGAGGCGTCCCGGCTCGCCGAAGACGACGCGCGGGTACTGCACCTCGACGCCCGCCTTGACCAGGTTGTTCCGATTCAGCTGGCTGGTCATGGAGAGTTTGCCGATGTACGTGTTCGTCTTCTGTTTGAACCGCCCGAAGTCCACGCCCGAGATGATCGCGCCGGTCTCGTAGGCGTCGTCGGTTACGGGCGGCCCGGAGGTCAGGTAGCGCGGATCCATGACGTCGTCATACACGAGATCCTGGTAGTCGTGGTAATTGTGGCGCAGGCTCAAACGGTAGAATGTCGACGCGCCGAACGCGTGCGTGACGTCGAGACCGTGCGCGATCGATACGGTTTTCTGCGTCGCCAGTCCGTCGGGGTTATAACGGTAGGCCCATGTGTTTCGCTGCCCTTCCACATGGTTTGCGATGACCTGGTAGTTGAGCTGCACGCCGCGGATCGATTTGTTCGTGATCTTCGCGGCGCCGGACCATTCGCGTGTGTACCCGAGCGGCACGCGGCCCCCGTCACCCGTGGGATTGAAGATCTTGATTTCGAGATCGTGCTCATCCGTGGGATTGAATATGCGATGTGCGGATACATGATTGTCGAACTCGTAATGCCGCACGTTCAGCAGGAAGTACGTCTTCGGGATCCGGGTCGGGCCCGTGATCGTGGCGGCGTAATTCTGCACCGCTGCCGGTCTGAAGTCGTTGTTCGTCGGGCGACGGTCTTCCGCGCCCGGGAAGTAGTACCCGCCCGAGAAAGCTTCCGCGTCCCACCAGAACGTGTCCGTGCCGGTCTTCAGAACCGTGTTCACGACGCCGCTCATCGCCTGCCCGTACTCCGCGTCGAAGGTACCGCTCAGCACCTGCACTTCCTGAAGAAGCGAGCGATCGAGCCGCAGTGCGATTTTGTTGTCGAACACGTTGTTCACGCTGACTCCGTCGACCTGAAACTGTACTTCTCCGAGACGCCCGCCGCGAAAGTGGCCTTCCACGACGCCTGCCTGAAGGGCCACGATGTCCTGCAGTTCCTGCACGGGCATCTCTTCGATCTCTTCGCTTGTAATGATCGCTTTCGAACTCGTGAGGTTCACGTCCACGATCGGACGCGTCGCCACGACCTCCACGCGATTCGCGATGACATCCGGAGACGGCATCTCGACGAACAGCTGCGTCGTTTCATCCGACGAGATCTGGATGTGCTTCACGAGAACGGTCGTATATCCGTTGCGCTGCACCTGACAGTCGTGCGTTCCCGCCGGGATTCCGATGATGTCGAAGGACCCTGTGGCATCCGTGATCGCGGGGGAGCTCCCCTTTACAAAGGCGGTTGCTCCCACGAGCGGCCTGCCCGCGAAGTCCGTAACGAGTCCGGAGAGTTTCCCTGTCGTGCCGGCAAGCGACTCACCGGCACGACAGAGCGACAGCGCTCCGGCGAAGGCCAGAGCGATCCACATGATCCGTGGAACGTCGCGCATGATGGAAAATCTCTCCATGTATCCACTGTATCCCTGAGCCGAAGCTCAGTCCTTGAGCCGAAGCTCAGTCCCTGAGCCGAGCTCGTTATCTGAGAATCGTCATCTTGCCGGTCGTCGACTGGAGCACTTCGCCCTCGCCCGCCGGAGCGCTCAAGCGATAGAAGTACGTTCCCGCCGCCAGATCACGGCCGTGATAATCGAAAGTGCGAATCCCCGGCGCCTGGCGGCCGAGGTTGCGTTTGTCGACGCGTCTCCCCGCGACGTCGAAGACTTCCAGCGTGACCTCGCTTCGCACGCGAAGCGCGAAGCGCATCGTGGTTTTCGCCTTGAACGGGTTCGGGAAGTTTTCGATGTGTGCATTCGCGGTCGGGAAAATCGGTGAGTCGACGCCGACGTCGAAGAGTGCCGGATCCAGATAGCCCCATGCCGGACAGCAGGTCCCTTCATACTCTTTGAACCACCAGGTGCGCGTGCCGTAGCTGTCGCCCGGCGGGAGTGCGGCGAACGAGTCCCCGTCGAGAATGTTGACGCCGAGGAAGATCGCGCGATCGCCGAGCCCCGGCGGATAGCCGAGCTTCGTGAGGTCGACGAGGAGTTCGGCGGTATAGCCGTTATCGACATCCAGTCCCAGTGTGTCGACCGTGGTCCCCGCGTTCATATTCATGGCCACCCGGGCACCACCCAGCGAATCGATCAGATACGGAAGATAATCGGCGTTCACGAACGATTGCGGAAGCGCCGATCCGTCGGCGTTGACCTGGCACGTGAGCCTGATCCCCGTGAGGTTCGAGTCGACGTCGATCGAATCACGCACGATGATATTGACGATGAATCCGTCCCAGCGATCGAAGTTCGTGTGGTGCTGCACATACTGGTCGTGGAAGTCGAAGGCGATGTAGAGGGAGTCGCCGAGGTGCGCCATCTGTATGGTCGCATCCCCGCCGTCCAGCACATTCACAGCGGCGCCGCCGTTCACGTTCGGCTGGTAGTGCCCCGCACGATGAGCGGAAACTCCGGGATACGTCGCGCGGAGAGAATCACTGTCGTAGCGGATGTCGATGCCGGGCACGACGTCCCAGAGCGCTTCGTCGAGCACGCCGTCGATGACGGGCGCGGCAAAGAGCGCCGCGTTCGGAATGCGGAGCTCGGGCTCGAGTTCCGGCGCCGGGCCGGAGTTCACGGTTACGTCGGGCCGTGTGTAAATGCGCATTTCGTTATAGATCGGCTGGTTGCCCCACGGTCCCTGGATCCACGTGCGGTTCCCGCTCACTTTCGTCGCGTTGATCGGCCAGAACCAGTCGGCGTCGTAGATCGAACAGTTCCACTCGACGATATCGCCTTCCGCCTGTGTGATGTCGTAGCCGATGGCCGCCATGTTCATGCGCATTTCGATGACGTATCCCGTGTCGATGACGGCATCGTCGTTCGAAAGGCCCTGCACGACCGTGACCGCGTCCCAGTTCGCCACCTGGATGGAGTCACGCACGGCGCACGGCGGGAAGTTGCCCCAGACGCCGATGAAACCGGGGTCTTTTCCGGGGGCCATCGAGTCGGGACAGTCCTGATACCACCACGAGTAGAAGTATTCCCCCGGCGGCTTCGGCGCCACGAGAGTATCTTCGTGATTCTTGATCGCCATGAGCAGGCCGTCGAACCGATTGAAGTCGGGGCCGCCGCCGACCGAGCTGTCCGGAACGATGAAAGCCATGTAGAGGTCATCGCCGTCGACAAGGAACTTGACTGTCGCATCCGTCGGATCGACCGGCAGGAAGCCGACTTCCGCCTTCCATCCGCTGCCGGGGATCCCGGCGCTTTCTCCCCACTTGATCGTCACGGATTCGGCCTGCGCCCACACCGCCTCGTCAAGAATGCCGTCCAGTGTGATGGCGGCGCCGTCCGTCGTTCGAGCCCATACCGCGTCTTCGCGCGGGATCTGCGCGAACGCGGATGCGGCGAACACGAAGAGTGCGGCGAATGTGAAGAGTGTGATCCAGCGCGACCGATTCATGATGAGCCTCCTGATTGTTCATTGCTTTGATGTTCTTCGGAAATACGATCGATTCGACTCCCCCCGCAGGAGTGGCGTACGATCAGCCTGGCGGGGAGGATTTCCTGCTGTGTTCTGGCACCGCCCGCTCCGCTGTCCGAAAACCATCTCCTGACGGCCTTTGCCCCGAGCCCGTAAGCGTCGATACCGACGGTAGTAAGTGACGGGTTTACATACCCGGCGAGAGAGATGTCGTCGAAACCGGCGATCGCGATATCCTCGGGAACGCGTACCCCATGGGCCAGAAGCGCGCTCTGCAGCCCGATTGCCATGTAGTCGTTGGTCGCGAATACGGCGTCCGGCCGCGGTCGAATGCGTAGAATGTCGGCGCAGATCTGCTCGCCCGATTCCTGTCTGAAGTCGCCCAGGATTTCCATCGAAGGATCGCTGTTCACTCCCGCGTCGGACAGGGCGTCGCGGTAGCCACGGAGACGTTCTTCGGCGTCCACGTTTCTGGCCGGGCCCTTCACGATCGCGATTCTCTGATGCCCGCACTCCAGCAGATGGCGTGTGAGCGCGCGGGCGCCGTCATAGTTCGCGATCGAAACGGCGCTGCAGTCCTTCGTCTGAAATCCGGGATTCAGCAGAACGACGGGGAAGTGGCGTGAAATGTTGGCGATCACTTTGGCGGAACCGGCGTCGGGCGCCATGGCGATCAGGCCGTCGATCCGCCCGCGCATGGACTTTGCCATGGCAATCAGTTCCCGACTGTCATCGTGAAAGCACGACAGAATGATTTGATAGCGGCGTGCGCGTGCGGCGTGGTCGATCCCTCGAATGATCTCTGAGAAAAACTCGTTAAAGAGATCGGGGAGCACGACGCCGAGCGTATAGGTTCGATTCGTGATCAGGCTGCGGGCCGCGCTGTTCGGCCAGTAGTCGAGGCGGGCGGCCACCTCCATGACGAGCTGTGTCGTGGATTCGGTCACCAGGCTGCTCCCGTTGTAAACGCGGGAAACGGTCGCGGTGGAAACACCGGCCTCACGGGCCACATCTCGAATCGTTGCCATGGAGCTCCTCTGAATCGAAGAGATGTCATCAAGTAAAGGCCGGGCATCGGAGGGGAGACCCGCGTTGCGCGAGCATCGACGTCACCGGCTCAGGCTGTAAACGTTTGCAGACGACGCCGCAGCGGGGATGTAAACGTTTGCACAAGGATGCCATGTATGCCACCCTGAGTCAAGAAATGGGTGCTTTTCCAAGTGCCCCCTATTTTCGCTTCGAATTCGTAACTATATGTAAAGAAAGGCTTTGGGTGCGCAGGCCATGTCGAACTCGATCGACAGGAACTTCGATTCGCTCTCTTCGGACGCCCCCCTGATATCGCACGAAGGGTTCTTCCTCGTTTCCAACGGCAGTTGCTACTCCGTGCTGACGGGACGCGGAGCGGGATATCTGGCGATGGGGCAGACCGTTCTTACGCCTGTTTCTTCCCTTCAGGTGGCCGCACCGTCCGGATGTTTTCTCTATCTGCGTGATCGGGAGAACGGTGCGTTCTGGTCGGTCGGTCGCGATCCGGTCGCAGCGTCGCCCGACTCCGGCAGCGTCACCGGGGAGCCGGGCATTGTTTCCTTCGCGCGATCCGATGACGGCATCGCGTCACGCATGGAAGTCTGGATCGACCCCGGCACTTCGCTCGAGCTGCGCAGAGTCACGATCGAGAATCAGTCGGGCCGGCAACGCGAACTCGAGCTTACGAGCTACGCGGAAGTCGTTCTCGCGGGCCGGGACGCGCATGCCGCCCACCCCGTGTTTTCGAGACTCTTCATACAAACCGCATGGATTCCCGGATCGAGGACACTGATCGCCCGCAGAAGGCCGCGCGCCAACGGCGAAGTCCATCCGGTCCTTTTCCATTCGCTTTCGGGCAGTGGTGACCTCGACTACGAGACCAGTCGATACCGGTTCGTGGGGCGCGGAGGTTCGGCGGCCGCACCGCAGGCGCTTCGATCCCCCATGCCGCTTTCCAGGTCGGTGGGCGCCGTGCTCGATCCGATCGTGAGCCTGCGACGCGTCATCCGCGTCGAAGACGGACAGAAGTTCTCGTGTACTTTCCTGACGGGAACCGCGCCGACAAGTACGAACGCGACGGAGACGATCGAGGCTTTTACGGATGAGAACGCGATCGAATGCAGTCAGTCGAAAGCGAAAGCGAACGCAAGCAGCATGATCGCGGAAGCCGGCCTTACGGTTCCGGAAGCCGGGCGTCTCGATGCCCTCGCTGCCCGCGTTCTTCTCGGTGACAGCGCTCCCGGCCCGGTATCCCCGCCGCACGTTCCCGGCGGCGGCAGCATCGGCCCGGCACTGGGCCGATACGGCGTGTCCGTCGAGAAGCCGTTCGTCGTGGCCGAGTCGGGGGGCGGGCCGATGCGGGAATACTGGCGGAAACTCGGGCTCCCGATCGACGTCGTGATTCCGGACGAGCAGGTTCCCGAGGCCGATGCCGCGCTGCTGCGGGCGGCCGCGTGCTTCGTCATGAGCCCCGCGCTTCCCGTCGCGGCGAGCGCGGCGCGGTCTTTCCGCGGCACGGTTCCCCCGCATGAGCTTCCCGAGAGACTGCCGGTAGAGGAGGAACTGCTGTTCTTCAACGGCTGCGGGGGATTTGCCGACGAAGGCAGGGAGTACGTCATTCGGATTCCGTATCGTGCTGCCGGTCATGCGCTCCCGCCGCTCCCCTGGGTCAACATCATCGCGAATCATCAGTTCGGCACGATGGTCAGCGAAACGGGCGCCGGATACACGTGGTGCCTGAACAGCCGCGAGCATCGGCTGACCCCCTGGTCGAACGACCCCGTGCGCGACCCGCACGGAGAAAGCCTGTTCCTGCGCGACGAAGAGACGGGCGCTCTCTGGTCTCCGTTGCCGGGCCCGCTGCCGGGCGCGGGCGACTATGAAATGCGACACGGCTTCGGTTACAGCACGTGCCATCATCGGAGCAACGGGCTCAAGATCGAAACCCGGATTCTTGTCGCGCTTGATGATCCGATCAAAATCACGCGCGTTACCATCACGAATCAGTCGGACCGAAAACGAAGTCTTTTCCTGTTCAGCGATGTTCAGCTCGTTCTGGGCAACCAGCTCTCCGGCACCGGTCGTTTCGTCCGCACGGACCATGATGCGGAGTCCGGCATCACGTTCGGGTACAATCCGACGGCCGGCGATGAGTACGCCTCCCGTGTCGCTTTCCATGCGATCGCTACGACGCATCCGTCCGAAACCGGGTTCGAGTCCCTGAGTGAATCACGAATCTCGCACGCGGCGAGCCTGTCCGTAGAGCCGGGGGAGGACGTGGAATGCGCGTTCCTGCTCGGGGAAGCGGAGAGTCGCGATGAGGCCGTCGCACTCGTGGCGCGCTACAGGGCACGGGGAGCGACTCACGCGGCGATGGAAGAAGTACGGGCGCACTGGAAAGAGATCCACTCCACCATCACGGTGAAAACGCCGGTTCCCGCGATCGATGTCATGGTCAACGGCTGGCTGCTCTATCAGACGATTGCGTGCCGGCTTCACGGGCGCTCCGCGTTCTATCAGTCCGGCGGAGCATTCGGTTTTCGCGACCAGCTGCAGGACTCGGCCGCGCTGGTGTACGCCCTGCCCGCGATGACGCGCGATCAGATCCTCCTCCACGCCGGTCATCAGTTCATAGAGGGCGACGTGCTGCACTGGTGGCATCCGCCGCACAGCAAAGGGATTCGGACGAAGTTCGTCGACGATCTTCTCTGGCTGCCCTATGTGACATCATTTTATGTACGAAATTCAGGCGACTGGAACGTGCTGGACGAAAAAGTGCGTTACCTGTCGGCGCGCCTGCTCGAGAAGGAAGAAGACGAAGCCTACGTCGTGCCGGTGGACTCGGGCGAGTCCGGCGATTTGTATGAGCATTGCTGCCGCGCGATCGACCGCTCGCTGAAAACGGGGGAGCATGGGCTGCCGCTGTTCGGCGCGGGAGACTGGAACGACGGCATGAACCGGGTGGGGCGCGGGGGGCGGGGAGAAAGCGTGTTCATGGCGTTCTTTCTCTATCGCGTGCTGGGTGAATTCATTCCGCTCTGCGAATCGAGATCCGACGACGCGCGAATCCGCGCGTACCAAGAACATCGCAAGCTTCTGCTGACTGCGGTCAACGAAGCGGGGTGGGACGGCGAGTGGTATCGGCGCGGGTATTACGATGACGGAAGCCCGCTCGGTTCGCGCGAGAATCAGGAGTGCCGGATCGACGCGCTGGCGCAGGCCTGGGCGGTCATTTCGGGAGCGGCAACGAAGGAGCGCGCGCAAATTTCTCTCGCGTCACTCGAGAAACATCTGATCTCCGATTCACAGAAGCTGATCCGGCTGCTCACGCCGCCGTTCCAGGACACGCCCCACGACCCTGGTTACATCAAAGGGTACGTGGCCGGTGTGCGGGAGAACGGCGGGCAGTACACGCATGCCGCGCTCTGGGTCGTGCGCGCTTTCGCCGAGATGGGGCAGAACAACCGGGCGGCGGAACTGCTGGAAATGCTGTCACCCGTCAGCCATGCCATGACGCCGGAAGCGGTCGCGACGTACCAGGTCGAGCCGTATGTGGTCGCCGCGGACGTCTACAGCGAGCCGCCCCATGTCGGGCGGGGAGGGTGGACCTGGTACACGGGGTCCGCGTCATGGATGTATCGCGTTGCCGTCGAATCGATTCTCGGCCTCAGTATCAAGAACGGGAACACGCTTCT
The DNA here is from genome assembly GCA_029262235.1 of Candidatus Eiseniibacteriota bacterium. Taxonomy (GTDB): domain Bacteria; phylum Orphanbacterota; class Orphanbacteria; order Orphanbacterales; family Orphanbacteraceae; genus JABDJQ01. Next base: position 180,769 of record JAJCZU010000003.1, read on the forward strand.
GATCAAGCCGTGCGTTCCGGACGACTGGCCTCGGTATGAAATCGAATACAGGTTGCCGGACGGAAGAACGCGGTATCGCATCACGATCGAAAACCCGAGCGGAAATGCCGGGCGTGTTCTGGGCGCCACGCTGGACGGGGAGCCCACTGCCGTCGTGAAGGGTACCGCAAGCGTTCTGCTGGTTGCCGACGGAAGTGCTCACGAGGTCAGCGTGACGCTCGGTCGCTGAACGACGAAAACGCTCGTCGGAAAACAAGGAACGTCACTGATCAAGAAAAGGTAACGACAAGATGATCGTGCAGACGATCAGGGAAGCGTGACTCTCGCAGGGAGTTTGTGAATCGTTCTGTTTCCGCCTGGCAGGTCGAGCAGGATCCCACCCGCCGGAAGATCCAGATCGCCGCTCATGACCGCCTCGATCAACGTTTCGCTTCCCGTATGTTTGCGAAGAAGCGTGAAGCTCAGTGTTCCGAACGGCGTCGGCAGATCGCTTACCGTGATCCCGGGCGCGTCCAGCCACTCAGACAGAATCCCGCCGCCGACAACCAGCGTTTCATCCGACTCGCGATAGGTAACGAGCATATCGAGTACCGATCGAATGTAGTCGGAGCCGACCCACGTGTGCGGCATGTCGCCGATGAATCGCGCCTCGCGTTCGTCCTTCAATACGACTTCGCCCCATTGCTTCCAGCCCGCCGGACGACGATGCTCCATGAACCAGTCGAGCGCTTCGTGTGCGCGCTCTCTCCAGCCGAGGCGCACGAAGGCGCCGACGTGACGCAGTTCATAGGGCGTGTAGGCGTCCCACTCGCCCGTCATCTTGCGATGCGTGAAGAACTCGTAATACTTCTCGAAGGTGCGGAGCAGCGCTTCGCGCGGCAGCGTCTCGGATGCCTGCGCCGGGTGAAACGCGATCGTCGTCGACGTCGCGTCGAAATCGCCGAGATCCGCGCAGCCGGGAATGTAGTCGATGTCATGCAGCGTCATCGCGGCCCGCATCGAGTTCACGAGATCACCTTCGAACGCTCCGCGAACAGAGCGCCAGCGTTCCTGCTCGCGCTCGTACCCGAGCGCCCCGGCGAGGAACGCGGCGTCGTGAAAACCCGTCAGCGCGAAGAGATCGTCCCAGTACGAATGCATCGGTTTGGCTGAGTATCCCTCGTGGCTGATCGACGGCGGGAGCAGACCATAGAACGGTGTGGCTTCGAATTCGCTCGTGAGCCGGAGGCCGCGCAGTGAATCGAGATAAGAGGCCGCGCGTTTGACCTGGGGCCACATCGCGATCAGGAACGCGTCGTCGCGCGTGTAGCGATAGTACTCGGCGATCAGGAAAATGAACTCGCCGCCACTGTCGTGCTCGGGCACCGGATCGGCGCCGCGCGTGTCGACGCAGCAGGGCACTTTGCCGTTGTCGTACTGAAATTCCGCGAACCATTCGATGAACGCACGCACGGGCTCCCGATGTCCCATGCGGAGCAGCGCGGAGGACGTCAGCGCGCCGTCGCGGATCCACGACCGCGCGTACGAGCGCGCCCCCGGCTGAATCGCCGGCCCGGCGCGATTGACGAGTATGTAGCCGAGCTGCGCGTACAGAGTCTGTTCGATCTCGCGGGCGACCGGCGGCAGCTTGATCCTGGCGACGGGGAGATCGCGCCAGTGTTCCGCCGCTTCACGAAGGCTCTCGACGGGCGATTCCAGACCGTCTGCCGTCGACCTGGTGTCCGCCGTCGCCTGCGTAACCGGCGCGGAGGCATCGTTCTGCTCGTCGAGCGGGAAGCGAAGCGTGACGATCCGCGACTCGAGTCCGTCGAGATCGAACGGGAATACGAGGGCGCACGACGCGGCGCCGAACGGATCCTGCACGTGATTCGTTTCGGGTAGCTTTCCGTAGCGCAGCCAGTCGGCGACGATGTCGCCCTGGTCGAAAGTCGCCGCGCCGAACCCCGCGGGGGTGCCGGAGACCGCAATCGACTTTCCGTCGACATCGATGGTTTTGCCGTCCCACGTGATCTCGTGCACCGGGGCCGTACCGCCCGCCATGTTCAGGTTCTGGTAGGGCGGGTTCACCTGGAACGGCCGTACAGCCAGGAACAGCGTTCCGCTGTGCGAACCGTGGTCTGCCGCGTGCACTTCATAGGAAACGGTCAGGGACGACGCGCCCGGAGCACCGGTCGGCATGGCCAGGACTTCAAGTGCGAGACCGTTGTACCAGCTGACGCCCGGAATCGGCATCCACCCGTCGTGAAGCGTCTGGTCCGTTTCGACATCGGCCCATGTGATGAGTTCGCCGTCAACGAACAGAAATGGCTCGATCGTGAACGCGCCCTTGCCCGTTTCGATCGCGCCGTCTTCGCTCATGAGCGCTTCGCGCGGATCGTTGTCGACTCCGGCCACGGTCCAGTACACGGCTTCGCCCGTCATGCCGCGCGGGTAGGTTCCGCGCGGGGCGTCACCGGCGATGCCCTGGAAGAATGTCTGACGGTCCGCGCCCCACGCGAGCGGCTGCAGCGTGATTTCGCGGACGGCAATGCCGCGGCCGATGTCGTGCCCGCCCGCGCGCGTCCCGGCGCTCTTCAGGCAGCGAACCCTGATCCGGGACGATTCGCTCTCGGGCAGAAAGTGATAGTCCCGGCCGCCGTTCGCGCCCGTTACCGAGCGCAGTGTTTCCCAGCTCCTGCCGTCGAACGATGCCTCGATCGCGTAGTCCGTCGCACTCTGCCCGGGCGCCCAGTCGATGACGAGACCCCCGTACTCGCGCACTCCGCCGAGGTCGAGAGCGAACCGAGGGAGCGTGTCCGCTTCGCCGCCGGCCCAGAACGTGCTCGAATCCCCGTCGATCGCCAGCGGAGCTTCGAACCCGGCGCGTGACGAAGAGGCCGTCGCGACCGGATCCGGCGGATTCGCGTTCGGGGGCGGCAGTTCCTGAATCGTCAGGTTGTCGATCCAGATCGTCCCCTCGCCGCCCGTTCCCGCCGTTACGGCGAACTCGATGGCCGCCACGCGCTCGAGATCGCCGCCGCCGCGCGGCCCCCACGCGAAACTGACGTGACGTTTCTTGATGCGCGCTGATGTCCACTCTTCGCTGAACGCGACATCGCGCATGACCGACCACCAGACGTTCTCACCCGTCTCGTCGACCAGCTTGAATTCCAGATGATTGACGGGCGCTTCGCCCCTGTAGTCGAATTCGATTACGTAGTTGGCGGGCAGCGGGAAGTCGAACTCCTTCCGCATGACGGCGTAGCCGCCTCCCGCGACGAAGTGGAAGTCGAGCCGGATCGCGCGCCCGTTTCTGCCATCGTCCGCCGAGAGAGCGAGTTCGACTCCTTCGGGGACGAGCGCTTTCCATTCGCCCGCGTTCTCGAAATCGTCGATCGTGTTCACCGGTCGGGGGATCGCCGCCTGAGCGAAGTCGAGGCCTGCGGGCAGCGCAATCAGCGTGAGCAGCGCCATGAGCGACACGTTCGGCCCGCCTCTCATCCTTTGACGCCTCCGGCCATGATGCCCTGGTAGTAGACGCGCTGGAAGAACAGGAAGACGATCATGACGGGCGCGATCGTGACCATGGCGCCGGCCATCATGAGTTCGGTGTCCTGCACGTGCTCACCCGCCAGGTTCGCGAGCGCGACGGGCAGCGTGTATTTCGATTCGTCGCTCAATATGATGAGCGGCCACATGAAATCGTTCCAGGTGCTGATGAACGTGAACGCAGCGAGCGTGACGAGAATCGGCCGCACGATCGGTAACACGATCGTCCAGAAAATGCGGAACTCACCCGCGCCGTCCATGCGCGCGGCGTCGAGCAGTTCGTCGGGGACGCTGAGCACGTACTGGCGCACGAGAAAGATCGCAAAGATGCTGGCGAAGCTCGGAATCATGATTCCCATGTACGTGTTCACGAGACCGAGGTTCTTCAGCAGCAGAAAGAGCGGAAGCATGCCGACCTGCGCGGGGATCATCATACCGGCGAGCAGAAACTTGAACAGGCGGTCCCTTCCGCCGAATCTGAGTTTGGCGAACGCGTAGCCCGCCATCGCATTCACGAGAACGCTGATCATCGTGGCGGTAATCGTGATGAAGGCGCTGTTCATGAAGTTGCGCGCGATATCGAGCCGCGTGAAAAGGGCGATGTAATGCTCGAGCGTGGGCCGGCTCGGTATAAAGCGCGGCGGATAACTCGCCGCTTCGCCGACAGGCATGAACGAGGCGCCGACCATCCAGGCAAGCGGCGCGATCGTAACGAGCCCGATTACGGTCAGCACGACATGGAGCAGTACTGTCTGCATGCGCTTGTTCATGCCGGATCCGCCTTGCGCAGTTTGAGCTGGATCATGGTGCCGACCAGCGTGATGACGAACAGCAGGAACGCGATCGCGGACGCGTTCCCCATGCGCCACCAGCGGAATCCTTCTTCGTACATGAGCAGCATGAGCGTGACCGTGCTGCGCACCGGTCCGCCCTGGGTCATGACGTACGGCTCCGCGAACACCTGGAAGTACCCGATCAGCGTGATCAGGCTGACGAACAGAAACGTCGGGGCGAGGCTCGGGAGCGTGACATGCAGAACGCGCTGCCACGCCGACGCGCCATCGACTTCCGCCGCTTCATACAGCTCTTCGGGAATGCTGATGAGCCCCGCCACGAAGATCAGCATGTTGTAGCCGAACGTTTTCCAGACGGCCATGAGAACGATGGCCGGCATCGCCCACACGGGATCGCCGAGCCAGTCGATGGCCGGGATTCCCAGCTTGGCGAGCGCGTAGTTCATGAGTCCGTAGCGCGGATGATAGAGCGAACGCCAGACGACGGCGACCGCAACGAGCGTTGTGATGACAGGGGCGAAGTAGAGCGTGCGAAAGATTTCTTTGAAGCGCGCGAGCCGGCCCGAGACGAGAATCGCACCCGCGAGAGACACGATCACCGAAAGCGGGCCGCCGAGAAACACGAAATACGCGGTGTTTCTGAATGCGTTCCAGAATTCTCCGCTGCCGAGCGTGCTTTGATAGTTGTCTGCACCTACGAACCGCACGGTGTCGATCGATCCGATGGCGTAGATGTCGAAGTCCGTCAGGCTGAGCGCGAAACCGATGACGATCGGAAGGAAGAAGAAGACGCCGATCAGTGTGAGTGCGGGCGCGAGGAAGAGCCACGCGGCGCGCCGCTGTCTTTTTTCGAGGTGCGATCTCATGAAGCGTCCCCGTCCCCGTCGGTGGGTGACTCGGGAACGAGCCCCCGCTTTTCGAGAAGCCAGCGTCGCTTGTCGAGGATCACGTCGACGTCCCTGTCGAGCGCCTCGAGCGCCTCGTCGATCGTCGCGGAACCACGAATGGCTTCTTCCGCCCGGATCATGATCCGTGTCGCGATCTGCTCCCATTCGGGAATTTTCGGTGTCGCGACCACGCGCTTCAGTTGCTCGCCGAAAGCCGTAATGCGCGGGTCGGACGCGATCGACTCGTGCTGCCACGACTCCGTTCGCGCGGGCAGGTCGCCCGTCAGTGCGAAAAATCGAAGCTGCTGTGCGGGCGCCGAAAGGTACTCGATCAATTTCCATGCCGCCTCTTTCCGTTCCGAAGAGCGAAACAGAACGATGCTGGAACCGCCGGCGAGTGATACGCCCGTTTCGATGCCGCCCGGGCCGGGAAGCGGCGCTGTCGCCCATTCATCGGCGAGCGCGGGCGGGAGGCGCCTCTCGAATTCACCGAGGTTCCACGGGCCCGTTACATACATCGAAAAATAGCCGCGGGCGAACTCCTGGTACAGATTGGAGACTTCGGAGTTGCTGACCGGGGGCGCGAGGCCGTCTTCGAAGAGACCGATGTAGAACGCGAACGCGTCGCGAAACGGCTTCTTCGAAAAGGCGCCCACTGTGCCGTTCTCGGCCACGAGCGGCGAGTTCATCTGCAGACCGAAAATCACGGGCTGCGAGAACTCGTTCGTCGGCAGCAGGATCGCGTATCCGTCCTTGCCCGCGAGGCGTTTGACCGCGGTCATCGCCTGCCGCCATTCGGCCCACGTTTCCGGCATCGCGTCGTAACCGGCCTGCGCAAGGACGTCTTTGCGATAGAAGAGAACGCGCGTGTCGACGTACCACGGGACTCCGTAGGGCGTGCCGTCGATTACGTTCGTGTCCCAGATGCCGGGGAAGAAACCGCGCGGCGTGATCGTGGTCGATCGATCCACCCAGTCGCCGAGCGGTTCGAGCGCATGCAGCGCCACGAATTCGGCGATCCACGTGTTGCCGAGCTGACAGAGGTCGGGAGACGAATCGCCCACGTGGGCCGTCAGCAGCTTTTCGTGCGCGGCGGTCCACGGAATCTGCTGCACTTCGACTCGAATGGTCGGATGCAGTTCCTCGAAATCGCGGACGAGTTCCTGCACCACTTCGCCCTCGCGTCCCATCGCCCAGAAACGAACGAGGCTTCTTTCGTCGCGCCCCTTTCCGCAACCCGCGACGAGCAGAGGGAGCAGCAACATGAGCCACGCGCGCCGGTTCATTGCGGCGCTTCCGTCTGCATGTCGTCGATCCAGCCGCCGGCAAACCCGGCCGCTTTCAGTCCGCGCACGAGATGGGGGTTTCGTCGCATCGTGTTCCAGACGAGCCCCGTGCGGTAGTTCTCGATCATCGCCAGAATCGGGCCCTGGTCGATGCCGAGATAGTCCGTGTCGAACCAGCCGAGCGTGGTGTCGACCCGCCCGTGCTGCACCGGGACATCGAGGCGGAACGTCGGGTTGAACGAGTCGAGAAAACCGTATTCGGAGTAGAGGTTGTCGCCGTAGGTGTCTTTCATGAAACGAAGCGCGGGAATCGTGATGGCCGGCGCGAACGGGACCGAACCTCCCGCGGCCGAAGGACACAGGGTGCCGTCGTCATTGGCGTAGGGGAACGAAGCCCCCCGCGCCCAGTACGTCTGAAACGTCCTCGTCTTTCCGTCGATCACGAATTCGCCCGATACGGGGCCGTCGCATGCCGTCAATCCCCAGCACGTCGCGCCGTAGCCCGCCCACTCGCCGGGATTCGCGATGGCGTAGGCCTGCTGAGACAGTGTCGCGCGCCGTGAGTTCTCGAAGTAATCCATGTCGCGCTCCCGCATCGCGTCGTCCTGAATCCCGCGGAAGTCCACCCAGACATGACTGTACTGATGTCCGAAGAGCGGGGGAAATCCGAGCTGCTCGAACCCGTGGAACTCGCCCCATTTGTACGCGCTGGTCCATTCGTCCCAGCTGTCTTTCCCCACGGGATGCGTCGGCGATCCGAGCGCCAGGATCTGCAGCAGCATCGTTTCATTATAGCCGCGATAGTCGTACGGCAGGAATCCGCTCTCCGGCTTCCAGCCGAGCACGATCGACGGCGGCCGCACCTGCGCCCAGTTCCAGTCGACGCGATAGTAAAGAGAGTCGGCCAGCGCGCGAATCTCGTTTTCCGTCGCGTCGTCTTCCTCGAAGTAAGTCTGGCAGAAGAGCGCGCCCGCCAGAAGAAGGGCCGTGTCGATCGTCGAGAGCTCGACGGTTTCGAAGCGCCGGCCGTCGTCGTCCAGGAAATGATAGTAGAAGCCGCGGTATCCCGTGCTTCCCGCGACCGCCGTGTCCTGGCGCGCGTTCCAGAAGAAGCGCAGCGTCGTCAGAACGCGGGCTGCCGCGTCGGCACGCGTCACGAAGCCGCGTTCCGCGCCGATCGGATACGCCGTGAGCGCGAATCCCGAGGCAGCGACGCTGTGAAACGACTTCGCGGGCCAGCGATCCGGCGTGAGGCCCGTATTCGGGTCGGAAAGCTCCCAGAAGAATCGAAACGTGCGCTTTTGAAGGTCGTCGAGGAAAGCCGCCTCGTCCTGCATGGACTGCGTGCCGGGTGTCTCTGTATGATCGGCAGGGCCGCAGGCGAACAGGATCAGCGATGCGAGGGCGAAACGTAGTGGGATGGATTTCACGTTGAAAGGCTGACACGCAAAGCACTCGAATGTCAACCGGGGCATCCGTGATACGCTGTCGATCGGGACAGCGCCGGCATCTTGCAGGCCACAATTCGAACGCGACAGAAGGGGATGGACATGTCTTCCATTCGACTCGAGAACATCGAGAAAAGTTACGACCGGGGGAAGACTCTGGCGCTTCGCGGCGTCTCTCTCGCCATCGAAGACGGGGAGCTGGTCGTTCTCGTCGGTCCTTCGGGATGCGGCAAGAGCACACTGCTCCGCGTGATCGCGGGGCTCGAAGTCGCCGACGCGGGCGCAATCCTGATCGATCAGACCGATGTCACGGATCTCCCCCCGCGCGATCGCAACATCGCCATGGTCTTTCAGAGCTACGCGCTCTACCCGCATAAAAGTGTGCGCGACAATATGGCGTTCAGCCTGCAGATGCGAAAGATCGAGAAGGCCACGATTACGCGCCGCGTGAACGAAGTCGCCGACGCCCTCGAACTGACGGCGCTCCTCGATCGGAAGCCGGGCCAGCTATCCGGTGGCCAGCGCCAGCGCGTGGCTCTCGGAAGAGCGATTGTGCGCGAGCCGGCGGCGTTCCTGCTGGACGAGCCGCTCTCGAATCTCGACGCGAAGCTCCGGCGCACGACACGCGCCGAGATCTCCCGATTACATCGCAGTCTTGCCGCAACCATGGTCTACGTGACGCACGATCAGGAAGAGGCGATGACGCTCGGGGATCGCGTGGCCGTGATGATCGACGGGGAACTCGAGCAGTTCGCTCCCCCGATGGAAATCTATCGAAAGCCGCAGACCGTGAAAGTCGCGACGTTTATCGGCTCGCCGCCGATGAGTCTCGTGCCCGGCCGGCTCGCGAACGGTGACGGGTCCATGCGATTCGAGGGCCGGGGACTGCGCCTCTCGCTCCCCGCGTCTCTGGCCGTTGCTCCCTGCGACGTCACGCTCGGGGTTCGCCCCGAGGATGTCGAACTCGTGCCGGTCGAAAGCGCCGACGCCGTGGCGCGCGTCGATGTTCTCGAAACGCTGGGACACGAAATCGTGGTCGCGCTGGTTGTCGAGGCGGGCGGAGAGAAGCTGGAACTCGCCTGCAGAGCGCCCGCCCGGGCCGACCTGCAACCCGGCACCGAAGTCGGCGTTCGCTTTCCGGCGGAACGAATCCATCTGTTCGACGCGAACACGGGAAGAAGACTCCAGACTACTGACTGATACGAATGGAATTCGTGTACATCGTGGCACCCCGCCACGATTTTTCCGGTTGGCTCGAATACTATACCCGGTTATAGTACCGGGATCAGTCAGCCGTAAGGAGAAACGATGGCACATCTCGAACGCGACAAGAAGAAACTGCTGAATCGTGTGAGACGGATTCGCGGCCAGATCGACGGCATCGAACGCGCGCTCGAGGAGCACCGCGACTGCACGGCCACGCTGCAGATGATCGCCGCGTGCCGCGGGGCGATGAACGGCCTCATGAAACAGGTGCTCGAAGGGCACCTGCTCGAACACGTGCTCGATCCGAAGCAGAAACCGACGGCGGAACAGGCGCGGGCGACCGACGAACTCCTGAACGTCATGCGAACGTATTTGAAGTAGGGGCGACGGAGTGAGTCATTCGACATTCCATTGCGCCCTCATCGCGACTGTGCTGCTTCTGGCCGTGTTCCGGAACACCGACGCCGCCGAGCCGAGCGGCATCGAAGGCGAACTCTCGGAAGAGCGTTTTCTTTCCGTCCTGGCGACCGGCTCCGCCCCGCTGCGGGCCCTTGACGAAGACTACGTGGCCGCCGAAGGCGCACGCCGTTCTGCGGGCTCGTTCGAGAACCCGTCGCTCACTTTCGAACGGGAGACGTTCGAAGCTTCCACCGACCAGTCGACTGTCAGGCTCGAATGGAAACCGCCGCTCGACGGGCGCCGCGGCGCTGCGGTACGCGCGGGCAACGCGCTTGTTCGCGCCGCCGATGCGGAACGTGCCTGGCAGCGGCTCCAGTTGCGGGCCGAGTATCGCTCGATTTACGCCGAGTGGGCGCTGGCGCATGCACGCGTGAACACCTTGCGTGAACACGCCACGGAAATGAAGGAACTGGTACGGCGTTTTCAGGCCCGTGCGTCGCGCGGCGAGGAATCTGGCCTTGACGCGAAGCGCCTCGAACTGGCGGCGTTCGCTCTGTCATCGGACGTAGCGAAAGGGGAAGCGGAGTATGCCCACGCGCATGCGCACGCGATCGGAGCGGCCACGTTCCCCGCATCCCCGCTGACAGCACACGCGCTGCGGTCGGCGGTGCCCTTGCTCCCCGTTCTTCCGCGGCCTCCGGTGGAATTGCACGAAGCCGGCGAAGGACATGCACACGCCCATCTCGACGTCGAAGCGCAGCGCCGCACACTGGAGGCCGCCGAGCTCGAAGCGCGCGCGGCCGGACGCATTCTGACATTTCCTTCGCTCGCCGGGGCCTGGACCCGGATCGACGAAGAGGGAAGTTCTCTCGAAGGATACTTCTGGGGGCTTACGCTCGAACTCCCGCTCTTCGACCGCAATCAGGGCGATCGTCATGCGGGTGCGAAACGAATGGAAATCGAACGGGCTCGCCTCGATCTGCTCGAATCCCATGCGCGGACGGAGCACGAAGCTGCGGAAAAATCGTACCGCGTGCTGTTCGAACGCGCGCAGTCGACGGACGCAATCGAAGAGACGGCGCAGGCGGTAGCGGCCGCGTCGCGTGCGTCCTTTCTGACCGGAGAAATGAGTTTGACCGACCTGTTCGATACTCTCGCGTCGGTGCTCGAAAGCCGGCTGGCCGCGCTCGACCTTTACGGCGATGCCCTGGCGGCTCATCGAGAACTCGAAATACTGAACGGCCCCTCGTCGCATGCGACAGGAGAAACGAAATGATGCGCGCCTGGACACTCGCTCTATTGATCCTGCTGCTGGCCCTCGCGAACGGCTGCTCGCGGAGCGCGCCCGGCGACGATCACGGGCACGATCACGCGGCCGGCGAGTCGGACGATCACGCCGATGCCGGCGCCGACGATCATGGCCACGCGCACGGCGAGGGCGAGAGCTGGGCCGTCACGTCGTGGGGCGCCCATTATGAAATCTTTGCGGAGGCCGACCCGCTGACCGTCGGCAAGACCGCGCGGTCGCACACGCATGTCACCGTGCTGGACGGTTTCCAGGCGCTGCTCGCAGGCAAAGTGAGTGCCGTGCTGCGCCGGCCGGGTCTCGAGGACCAGATCTTTACGCAGACGGAAGTGCTTCGTCCCGGAATTTTCGATATCGCGATCACGCCGGAGACGGAAGGACCCTTCGACATTCTCTTCGTCGTCGAGGCTGCGGGGGTCTCCGAAGAGATTCCGTGCGGGGAAGTGATGGTGGGCTCCGCCGGGCATCCCGGCGAACTCGTGAGCCGCGCGCCCGAGCCCGAAGGGGAGGTCACTTCGTTCCTCAAGGAACAGCAGTGGCGCATGGACTTTCGCACGGAGTGGGCGGCGCGCGGGACGATCCGCGAGTCGATCCGCGGCACCGCGCAACTGAAACCGGCGGCCGGTGGCGAAATGCTGCTGACTGCCTCGATCGACGCGATCGTGCGAAGCGTTCCGTGGCCCCACATCGGGCTTGCGGTCTCGCCCGGCAGCACTGTCTTCTCGCTCGGGGCGCGCGGCGCGCAGGGAAAAACGCTCGGCGAACTCGAAGCGTTCGTGACCGAGAAGCGGGGCGAACTCGAGCTTGCGAAAAGCCGTGTAGCGCGGCTCGAAGGGTTGCTTGCGGTTGAAGCGGTCAGCGACGCCGAAGTCGCCCGCGCCCGCTCGGCGCTGCAGACGCTCGAGGCGCAGTACGAGTCGGCGCGCCGCCAGCTCCGGTCAGGAGAGGGCGAAGGGAAGTCGGGGGCGGGGCAGTCGATCGACGTGAACGCGCCGTTCGCGGGTGAAGTGGCGTCTGTGCTCGTGACGCCCGGCGAGGCGGTTTCTGCCGGGCAGGTGCTCGGCCGCGTGGTGCGCGTCGATCCCGTCTGGGTCGACGTTCATGTGGCGCCGCAGGACGCCGACCGCCTGGCGAAGGGGATCGAAGGAATCTGGCTTCGCCCGATCGGGGCGGACGATGCGGTGTTCTACGAATCCGCCAGACTCGTATCTCTCTCCCCCGAGGTGGACGCGAAGACGGGGCGTGTCGAGTGCCTGATCGAAATCAGGCAGGGCGATCGGCGGCTCCGGATCGGGAGCGCGGCGGAAGCCGAGATTCTCGTGCCGGCTACGCGCGAAGGAATCGTGCTCCCGTCAACGGCCGTACTCGACGATTACGGCACCTCGGTGGTCTACGCGCAGGCCGACGGCGAAAGCTTCGTGCGCCGCGACGTGGACGTCATCGCCCGCGAAGGGAACAAGCTGCTCGTCGAGGGGATCAAACCCGGCGAGCGTATCGTTACGGACGGAGGCGCTTCGATCCGCCGCGCGTCGCTGATCGGTGCCGGCGTCGGTCACGGACACGTTCACTAAAGGCGACCCATAATGCTCACGCGTCTCATCATTCTATCGCTTCATCATCGCCTGATCGTTCTCGCGGCGGCCGCAATTCTGCTCGTCATTGGCGCGCTTACGATCATGCGTACCCCGGTCGACGTATTTCCCGACCTCTCCGCGCCCACGGTCACCATCATTGTAGAGGGCGTCGGGATGGCGCCCGAAGAGATGGAACTTCTGGTTTCGTTCCCGATCGAGTCGGCGCTGAACGGGGCTCCCGGTATTCGCCGCGTCCGCTCCGTTTCGGCATCGGGAATTTCCGTGATCTGGGCGGAGTTTGCGTGGGGCGAAGACATCTACAGAGCGCGCCAGATCGTGGCGGAGCGTATTCAGAAGGTCACGCTTCCCGATCATGTGCCTGCGCCCGAACTCGGTCCGATCAGTTCGGTCATGGGCGAGATTACGTTCCTGGCGCTCACGTCCGAGGGGTCCGCGACTTCGCTGATGGACCTCCGGCGCCTCGCCGAAACAGTCGTGCGCCGGAATCTGCTGTCGCTGCCCGGTGTATCGCAGGTCGTTCCGATCGGGGGAGACGTGCGCGAGTATCAGGTGGAAGTGGAAATCCCCGCGCTGCTCCAGCACAGCGTGGGAGTGGAAGAGATCGCCGAAGCGCTTTCGCGGGCGACGCGGAATCCGGCGGCCGGCTTCTATGTCGACCGCGGCCAGGAGTATCTCGTGCGCGGGCAGGCCCGGGCGCGCACTGTGGACGATCTCGCCGACGCGCTCATTCATGTCGATGACGGAGTGCCGCTCGTGGTGCGCGACGTCGCCAGCGTAGGCATCGGGGCGGCGCCGAAGCGCGGGATTGCGGCGTTCAATGCGAAGCCGGCCGTGATCTTGAGCGTTACCAAGCAGCCTGGGGCGAACACGCTGTCGATGATGAAGGACATCAACGCCATGCTCGACGAACTGGCTCATTCGCTGCCGGACGATGTCGTGATCGAACGCGAAAGTTTTCGTCAGTCGGACTTCATTCAAACGGCAATCGACAATGTTTCGCACGCGCTTCGCGACGGCGCCATTCTCGTTATTCTCGTACTGTTTCTGTTCCTCGGGAACTGGCGAACCACGCTCCTTTCGGCGATCGCGATTCCGCTCTCGCTGCTCGCGGGCGTTCTCGTTCTCTCGGCGTTCGGTGGCACGATGAACACGATGACGATCGGCGGCTTTACGATCGCGATCGGGGCCCTCGTGGACGACGCAATCGTGGTGGTCGAAAGCGTGTACCGCCGCCTGAGGGAAACACCGAAGGGGAGCGACGTTCAGCGTCTGGCCGTGATTCAGGAAGCGGCCTCGAGCGTGGTCGGCGCCGTCTTCTTCGCAACGCTGATCATCGTTCTCGTGTTCATACCGCTCTTCTTCCTGCCGGGTATGGAAGGGCGCCTTCTGCAGCCGCTCGGTTTCTCGTATCTCGTGGCGCTCATCTCTTCGCTGATCGTGTCGGTGACCGTAACGCCGGCGATGGCGTATCTGCTGCTCGGGAATACGTCGAGCGAGACCGCGCGCGAACCGTGGCTCATGCGCAAACTCGTTGCGCGCTACGAGCGCGATCTCGCCACTGCGCTCCGCTCCCCGCGCCGCGTCATTCTGTCGAGCATCGCACTGCTCCTGATCGCGCTCGCCATGCTTCCGTTCGTCGGCCGCAGTTTCCTGCCTCCCTTCAATGAAGGCTCGCTCACGATCTCGGTCGTATCGCCCCCCGGTATCACGCTGGAAGAAAGCGATGTGGTCGGACGCCAGGTGGAAGAGGCACTTCTCACGTTTCCCGAAGTCGTGTCGACCACGCGCCGCACCGGCCGCGCGGAAAAGGACGAGCACGTGCAGGGCGTGAACGCGTCCGAACTCGAAGTGGTCCTTCGCAAGGACATCGACAAGGACCGTCTTGTTTCGGACATGCGGGCCGCCGTAGCCATGATCCCGGGCGCCAACATCAGCTTCGGGCAGCCCATCAGCCACCGGATCGATCACATGATCTCGGGGAGTAAATCGAATCTCGCCGTGAAAGTGTTCGGCCCCGACCTCGCGGTGCTCAGGAACCTTACGCGGCAGGTCGAAGAAGCCATCACGCCCGTTCCCGGAATCGTGGACGTCAGCAACCAGGAGCAGGCGAGTGTGCCGCAGCTGCTGATCGAGTTCGACCGGCCCGCGCTGGCACGCCTCGAGATGGACGCTGCCGAACTGTCGCGCGTCGTGGAAGCGGCGTTCCAGGGGACCGAGGTCGGTGAGATCATCGAAGACGGCATCGTTTCGCGCGTTGTTCTTCGCTTTCCCGAACGACTGCGCGCGCACCGCGACCAGCTCGAAGAGCTGCCCGTTATCACGAAGAGCGGCCGCCTGCTTCGCCTCGGCGATGTGGCCCGCGTGCGTTTCGATCTCGGCCCGAGCATGATTCGAAGGGAGAACGTGCAGCGCGTCGGTATGGTGACGGCGAACATAGAAGGTGTCGATCTGAACGGTACGGTGGAAGCCGCGCGCGCCGCTGTGGCTGCAGCCCTCAGCCTGCCTCAGGGATATCGCGTTACGTTCGGCGGGCAGTTCGAAGAAGGGGCGCGCAGCACACGGAACATTGCCGTGCTGGCCACGCTCTCGCTGATCGCGATGTACGGCGTGCTCTTCATCGCGTTCAAGAGCCATCGCCAGACCATGATCGTTCTCGTTAATCTTCCGCTGGCGCTCATCGGCGGCGTGTTCGCGATCATGCTCGGCGACCGCGTGCTCAGCATCGCGTCGTTCGTCGGTCTCATCACGCTGTTCGGCATCGCCACGCGTAACGGCGTGCTGCTCGTCACGCGCTACCAGGACCTCATGCGCGAAGGGATGTCCGTATTCGAAGCCGTGCGAAAAGGTTCGCTCGAACGCCTCGCGCCCGTCGTCATGACGGCGCTCACCGCCGGGCTTGCGCTCGTGCCGCTCGTGCTGGCAGGCGGGGAGCCCGGGAACGAGATTCAAAGTCCCATGGGACGCGTCATTCTGGGCGGGCTCATCACGTCGACGCTGCTGAACCTGATTCTCGTACCCGTGCTGTTCATCAAGTGGGGCGGGGGAGTGACGGCGCGTGGTACTGCGAAGAGCAATGACGTGGCTAAACCGAAGCGTGAGTCAGCACCAGAGCAGAACGACAGATCGTGAAACATGGATTCCGGATCACGGAGCGGGTCAGCTTCGCGCTTTGACTTCCGGCCGGAGCGCGGTCACGAGATCGCCCTTGCGCCCCACGACCACATCCTGCAATCCCAGCCAGTGCGCCAGATCAACGAGATCGCTCGCGAGACGGGCCGCCACTTTCTTCGCGGGGCGTCCGCTTTCGAGAAACGCCGACTGCACGAGCAGCTTCGACGCCTTCCGGTCGGCCTTGAGATCCACGCGTCCCACGAGTTCCCCGTCCATGAGGTACGGCAGCACGTAGTAACCGTGCACGCGCTTCGGCTTCGGCACATAAATTTCAATGCGATAATGGAAGTCGAACAGACGCTCCGTGCGCGCGCGTTCCCAGACGAGGGAGTCGAATGGCGACAGCAGCGCCGACCCCGTAACTGCGCGCGGCCGCTTCGCTTCCGGGTGCAGGTACGCGTGCTCCTTCCAGCCTTCGACCGCAACGGTTTCGAGGGAGCCCTCGGCCGCGATGTCGTGAAGCAGCTTGCGCGACGCCGGCACGTTCAAGCGATAGTAGTCGGCGAGATCGCGCGCGGTGCCGAGGCCATGATGCCGTGCCGACTCGATCAGCAGCGCGCGCATCGCGTCTTCCTTCGCGGGCGGCGGCTCGTCGAAGTGCGCTTCGGGTACGTAGCGCGCCGGGATCTCATACACGCGCTTGAAGTTCGGGCCCCGGAACGCCGTCAGATCGCCGCGGCCGAACAGCCACTCGAGCGCGATCTTCCCCTTCTGATACCCCCACCACGGGCCCGTTCGCCCGCCGGGATCTTCGAGGTCCGAAATGGAAAGCGGCCCGCGTTCGCGCACTTCATCGAGAATCGCGGCAACATAGTGGCGCTCCTCTTTCGCCCAGGTTGCCAGGCGTTTCTCCCACCGGTTCGAGTCCATGCGAAAACGCATCAGAGGATAGTGCGTGGCCGGGATCAGGCTCGCCTCATGAGCCCAGTACTCGAAAACCTCGCGCGAGTGTGACGTGTACTTGTCGAGCGCCGCGCGATCGTAGTGGCCGAGCCGCGCGAACACGGGAAGGTAGTGCGAACGCTCGAGCACGTTCACCGAGTCGAGCTGCAGAAGGCCGATCGTCTGGAAGAGCTTGCGGAAATGGCGCGCGTCGATGCGGCCGGCGGGTCGTTTGGTCGCGAACCCCTGCGCGCCGAGCGCGATTCGTTTTGCCTGTGCGAGCGTGAGTTTCTTCAAGGCGGCTTCAGTCCGATCAGCGCTTCTTCAACTTGTACGACGCCGTGGTCGGTTTCAGCGGACGTGCGAGCCAGAGGGGGCGCCGGTTGCCGTCCGGGCTCACGTCCCGGGCCGGGCGCGCGAGCTTCTTCCATTCCTCGTAGACCTGCATCGATCGCTTCGTGTCGACGTACACGTCGCCCGGCTTCTCGTCGGCCGTCGCTTTGCGCACGTTCGGCGCCTTCTGGAGCCAGCAATGCGCGCCCGAGACGGGGTCGGGGTGCACCGCGTGCGTCATGTTTTGATGCACGCCGACGTCTTTCCACCAGATGCGTTCGGTATCGGGGTCGAACGTCTTGTGCGCTTCCGCCTGCCGTGTCACGCGCATCGTGCGGCCGCCGTCCGCGCTCTCTTCGAGCGTCACGACGTTCGACATGCCCGCGCTGACGCCTTCGCCGTCGCGCACGCGCCATCGTCCCAGGTGATGGCTTACGGCTACGATGCCGGGCTTGATCGCTTCTGCAAGCCAGACCGTGTTCACGAACCAGCCGATTTCCGTATCGATCCGCACCGCGTCGCCCGTTTCCACGCCGAGGCGTTCGCCGTCGCTCGGGTGCATCCAGATCGGATTCTTGTGCGAGATCTCGTAGAGCCATTTCGCGTTCGCGCTGCGCGTGTGAATCAGCGTAGGCAGCCTGAAGTTCGGCAGCAGGAGCATTTCGCCCTCGGCGCGGTTGATCCTGCGCTTCGATACATGACTTTCGAGCGACCACGGAATCGTGTAGTCGCGTTCCGGCCAGCCCCACATGTGCAATGTTTCGCTGAAGAATTCGAGCTTGCGCGAAGGCGTTCCGAAACCGACGCGCGGCGTACCGTCGACCTCTACGCCCACGGCCTGGCCGTTCCGGCGCACGGTGCG
Source organism: Candidatus Eiseniibacteriota bacterium (assembly GCA_029262235.1). Classification (GTDB taxonomy): domain Bacteria; phylum Orphanbacterota; class Orphanbacteria; order Orphanbacterales; family Orphanbacteraceae; genus JABDJQ01. The sequence goes on from JAJCZU010000003.1 coordinate 198,466, forward strand.
ATCGGGGCCGACCTTGTCGCCCGCTTCGGGCGCGAGCTCTTTCGCGTAGGGCGCCAGGTTCGAATGCGAGATCTCGAACGCCCCGTACTTCCGCATGTACGCGAGTGGCGTCAGATCCTCTTTCGCGGCGGCGGCGGGGAGTCCGGGCACGCTGTTCTCGAAGATCCAGCGATAGTACTCTTCCACCGTGATGGTCTCGCCCTTGCGATACGGCGAGTCGAACCACTGCTTGACGCCGAGCGACCCGTCCGGGTCCATGCGCATCGAAAGTTCGATCCACCATTCGTTCTCTTCCCACACTTCGCCCGGATTCGCTTCGTACGTAAACTGTACGGGGTGCCCCATCTTCTCCATCGCCACGCGACGAACAGGCTGCCGGAACGCGATCCACTGGCCGTCGTGCGTCTCCTGGCTCATGAGGTCGTGGCGCTCGCTCGCGAGGCCCATCGGCAGAATGTAATCCGCATAAAACGCCGTCTCGTTCCAGGTCGGCGTGAGCGCAACATGGCATTTCACTTTCGATTCGTCGCGCAGCGCGTCCATCCACGTGAAGCCGTCCGGGTTGATCCAGACCGGGTTGTAAACGCGCGTGAAGTAGACGTCGATTTCGCCGCGGTTCTCTTTCAGAAAGTGGGGGAGCAGAAAACTCATTTCGTAATGCGCCAGCGGCCACTCTTCGGGCATCTGCAGATCGTTCCACGCCTCGAAGGCGGCCGGCGAAACGAACGGCTTCGGCACGAACTTGTTCCATGAATTCGCGGACGTGCCGCCTTTCGTCCCGATGCTGCCGGTCAGCACGTTCAGGAAGAAGAGAGCGCGCGCGACCTGCCACCCGCCGAGGTTTCCAATGCTCGCGGCGCGCCATACATGCGTGGCGAGGCGGCTTTCGCAGTTCGCCACGAGGTCGGCCGTCTCTTCGATGCGCTCGATCGGGACCTCGGACTCTTCCGCCGCCCGCTCGAACGTGTACTCGGCGTAAAGCGATTTGAGGAGCGCGTCGAACGTGGAGAATGCGTCGCCGGGCGCTTTGCCGCCCGCTGCAGCGCTGTCCGCATCACCTGCTCCGCCTGCCAGCAGGCCCCTGTCGAAACCGGGCCCGGGGTCGAGCTTGCCGTCGCGCACCGCCTGCAGCGTCTCGCGCCAGTTCACCCAGTCTTCGACGTACTTGCGATTGTAGTGGTCGTTCTGAATCAGGTAGTTCGCGATCGAAAGCAGAATCGACGTTTCGCTCCCCGGCCAGGTCGGGAGCCAGACGTCGCTCATGCTCGCCGTGTTGCTGAGCCGCGGATCGAACGTCACGATCTTCGCGCCCGCGGTCTTCGCTTCGATGATGCGCTGCGCGTGCGGGTTGAAATAGTGGCCCGTTTCCAGATGGCTCGATAATAGAAGAATGAGCCGCGCGTTCGCGTGATCGGGCGAAGGGCGGTCGAAGCCGCCCCAGAACGCGTAACCGGCGCGCGCCCCCGCGCTGCAGATGTTCGTGTGCGAGTTGTGCCCGTCGACGCCCCACGCGCTGATGCAGCGGTTCGTGAAGCCGTCTTCGCCCGGGCGTCCGACGTGATACATGATGCCGTCGCGACGCTTTTCGCGGCTCGCGCGCATCTTCGCCCCGACCTCGTCGAGCGCCTGCTCCCACGAAATGCGCTCCCACTGCCCTTCGCCCCGGGCGCCCACACGCTTCAATGGATAGAGAATACGCTCGGGGTCATATACCTGATTGTGCGTCGCCGGCCCCTTCGCGCAGTTCCGGCCGCGCGATCCCGGGTGCGCCGGGTTTCCTTCGAACTTGCGCACTTCGAGTGTTTCTTTGTCGACGTAAGCGAGGAGCCCGCACGCGCTTTCGCAGTTGAAGCACACCGTCGGCACGAGCATGTAGTTGCGCGCGACCTTCTTCGGCCACTGCTTGCCGTCGTATTCAACCCAGTCGTCCCAGAGTTCTGCCGGCGGATATTGCGAGAGCCGCCCGTCGGGATGCGTCACGGGCGTCATCTTCACTTCGCCATACTTCGGCAGCGCGCGGCCGGCCGCGGTCTCGAATTTCCCGCTCGCGCCCACGGACTTTTTCTTGTCGTTGCTCATGCGTCTCTCAACTGTTCGGGATGCGCTGCGGCGCCATCACGAACGCGTATTCATGAATGAAGAAGCCGATGATCGCGAAAATCGATGCGCAGATCATCGCCGGGAAAGTGACGCCGACCGTGAACGTGTAGATCCCGATCGCGAGCGGCAAAATAAACCCGAGGCCGAGTGCGCCCAGTCGGTACGCCCATTTGTAGCGGCCGTGATGAATGTCGCGTGCGGCCGCTTCGGCGACGTCCGTTGCGTGCCGCATGCCGAGTTCGGCGAGCAGATGAAACAGGAAGCCGAGCCCGAGCGCGAGCAGGAAGAACGCGAACGCCGTGAACGGGGCGCGTGCGTCGGCCGTAATCGGAACGGGGACGAGCCACAGAATGAGGGACGTGATCGCCCCGCCGGTCGCGACCGCATGGAGCAAGTGCTGAGCCGGCAGCAGCGGCGACTGCCAGAGGTCGCGGCCTTCCGCCTGGGCGAACAGAAACGCCGTGTACGTGGCCGCGAGCAGCGAAAAAACCGCGCCCGGAATCAGAATCGCCTCGCGCGGCAGCGCATCGAAAAGAAAGCCGAGCTCGTGCATAAGCCATACTGTCGTGATGATGGTCTGACCGATCAGAACGACCGCCCCGCGCGTCAGCCAGCTTCTCCACTGCGGACGCATCAGAATGTAGAAGAAGCGCGCCGGTTTCTCGAGGTCGAGCACCAGGAGTGCCGTCGTGATTCCCATGAACACGAGTGATGTCAGCGCCAGCGCGGCCGACGACTGACCCGGTTCGAGCTGACCAAAAAGCGCAAGCAGCGTGGCCACGAGAAAAACGCCCGCGCCGATCGCTTTCGTCACGATGTATGCCGGCACCGGCCAGTGCCACGGGATTTCATGCTGCGCGTTGTAGGCAACCTGCACCATCTGGCCGGCCTGGCGAATGGGGCCCGGCTGGTTCGCGATCTTCCCCTCGGGCCGGGGCCTGTCGCTCCGGAGAGCCCGTTCCCCCGCAAGCTCGGTCTCGGGCGCCCACCCCGGAGCGCCACCCGGCCCGAAAGAGGCGTCGGAACCGCCGAGCCCCTTCAGGCCCGGTCGTCCCGACGATGCGGCCGCGTCGCGAGCGAGGGGGGAGGAAGGAGCGTCGCGGTCCAGCCCAGCGCTCCCTCTTCCTTCTTCGCTCCCCTCTTCATTCCTATCTTCATTCCCCTCTTCACTCCGCGACGAAGCAGGGTGAAGTTCCGATTCCCGACCCGTACCTTCTGCGGGTGGCGCGCCGGACGGGGACCCCGGCCGAGCCCCGTCGAGGACGGGGTGTCCGGGCGCGACAGGACCCGCAGCAAACGACGAGCGGGGCTTCGGATCTTCCCCCTGCTCGCTGACGCGGTCGGCAAACATGTACGTCTGCGGCTTCGCGATGGACGGGTCGGGCTGCATGGACGCGTCGGTCCCTTCTATATAGTAGAGCTTCGGCTTCGTGCCCTGTTCGGGCTTGCGAACCGTGACTTTTTCCCTGGCGAGGAGCTGCGCGATTTCGCTCGCCGGGTCGTTCTTGTCTCCGGCGATGATCGCGTGCTCCGGACATACGACGACGCAGGCAGGTTCGAGCCCGACTTCGATCCGGTGCGCGCAGAAATTGCATTTGGCGGCGGTATGCGATTCGGGGTCGATGTAGATGGCGTCGTACGGACACGCCTGCAGGCACGCCTTGCACCCGATGCACGCGGCGGGATCGAATTCGACGATACCGTCCGGGCGCTGGAACATGGCCGCAGTCGGGCAGATCGTGACGCAGGGCGGGTTCGCGCAATGATTGCAGCGTGTGACCTGAAAGTGCCGGCGCGAATCGGGGTAGAGGCCGGTTTCGACGTATTTGACCCAGGTTCGATTCACGCTGAGTGGGACGTCATTCTCGGACTTGCAGGCTACGGAGCACGCATGACACCCGATGCATTTGCGATTGTCGATTACGAACGCGAAGTTGGCAGGCAGGCCGCCGTTCGTGGATTGCGGTGTCTGGGGCATGGGTCTCGTTTCGCGTGTTCGATTCGGCCTTCGGACGATCTCTCACCGGGACGTCTGCATTGTAGGGGGGGAGCGGGGAGGGATCAATAGGGGGGCGAAGGGCCCGTTCGAAGAAAGATGGTCCTTTCGGGCGGGAAACGGTGCGGTACTCGAATAGAAAGGAGTACAGCACTCATGAAACTCAATCTACGGATCTCTATTTCCGCGGCCCTCGGGGCGGCCCTCGGGGCGGTCCTCTTTGCCATGGCGGGGCCCGCCTCGGCGCAGACCTTCACGAACGAACTCCTCGATCAGGGGGGCAACAACTGGACGCAGTATACGGACATCGATATCGACGCCGGCGGCCTGCCGCACGTCGCCTATACGACTGAGTCGGGCGGGGGGAACGCGACGCTCTGGTACGCGCGCCATGACGGCATCAACTGGAGTTTCGAAGCCAGGAACGTCGGGCCGACGATCCAGTATTGCGCGATGCAGCTCGATTCGAACGGTGATCCGCATTTCGCGGTTCGCGGCAATGTCTATCCCGACTACCTTCTGATCTACTACAAGTACGACAACAACTCGGATACCTGGACGACCACGATCCCGGACTTCCCCGACGTCGTCTCGGGAGACACGCTCGTGGGCGAATGGCCCGATATCGCTGTAGACACGCTCGACGAACCGCACATCAGCTACGGATGGAAGTCATCGCTGTTCGGTCCCGAAGCGGATCTTCGTTACGCGTTCAGGAGCGGCGGAGTCTGGGCGATCGAGACCGTAGATGGCGGCGGCGACGATGTCGGTTATTACACGTCGATCGTCATGAATCTGAACGATCGGCCGCGTGTCGCGTACTACGATCAGGGAAACGGGAATTTGAAGTATGCGAGACGGACGGCCGCGGGCAACTGGGTTCAGACGGTCGTCGACTCGCTCCCGAACGTCGGCACCTGGACGGACATCGCGGTTGATGCGAACAACGACATTCACATTTCGTACGTGAACGAAAATACGCGCGCGGCGCGCTATGCGACGAACGCGAGCGGTTCGTGGGTGACCGAAGCGATTCCCGATCCGAACGACGCGGTCGGCGAAGGGACCTCGCTCTGGATCGACTCCGAAGGCGATCCTCATATCGCCTACTACGACACACTGATCCAGAAACTGCGCCACGTGAAGAAGAAGGCGGGCGTCTGGTCGAGCGAAGGCGTCGACGATACGGGCGACCGTGGATGGCGCCCCGCGCTCGCGCTCGACGCGAACGACGAACCGCATCTGAGCTACTTCGAGGACTCGACAAGCGATGTCTACTACGCGACCTACGCGGCTGATGTCGGTGTTGCGGGCGGCCTGCCTGTTTCCGGCGCGCTTTCTCTCGTGGCCTACCCGAATCCGGCGCCGGCCGGGACGCCCGTTCAGGTGTTCTACTCGCAGGGTGCGGAATGGTCGGGGGGAAGCGGTACGGGGATGCTCGAGGGCTTCGGCGATCTGGCCGTTTACGATATAGCCGGCCGGCGCGTCCGGTCGCTGGCGGGGCCTGCTGCGGTGGCCAAATCAGCTGCCGGCAGTATTGCGGTCTGGGACGGGCGCAACGAATTCGGCCGACGTGCATCACCCGGCGTCTATTTCATTCGACTCGATCGCGTCGGAGAAACGCAGGCCGCGCGTGTGCATCTCGTGAGGTAGATCGTCAACTCATCTTGCTGCGCGCCGCGTCGATGGCTTTGTCGATGCGGCGCGCGCGCGTTTCCGGCTTCTTCGCCCCTTCGATGGCTTCGACGTTCTCCTTCTGCATCGTGAAGCTCAGCTTCTTCCAGCCGGCGAGCACGTCGGCCGCCTTGAGCGCTTTCGTAAGATCCGCCGGCGCTTTTGCGGTTCGTCTTGTCTCGTCGAGCGCGAGCCTCACGCGCACGCGTTCCCCGGCGCTCACGCCGGCGCCGACCTGGTGGCTCTTGCGGAGAGGTATGAACGTGACACCGCTCATGCGCGCAATCGTGCTCTTGTACGAGTAGCCCCGGATCGTAACGACGACCGGTGCGCGTACTCTGCCGAACGTCGCTTTCGGGTCAAACGGGATTTCGATCGCGCAGGCCGAGTTGTTGTTGACGCCGATGAGCGTGGCGTTGAAAGCTTTGGAGGTCATGGGAGTTTCTCCTTCAGGTGAAAAGAATACGGGGGTTATTGTAGCAGATCATGCGCGGGGGGCGCGAACCGAGCCCGGTCAGCCGTTCGTAACGGGAATCCCCTTGTCGCAAAGCGGACAGTCGAGCGGGTTGTAGATCGTGTTCGGAATCGTGGCGAGCGTTTCGAGCGCCACATTGCGGTCGTCGCAGAACGCGAGCGCGCGGTCGCCGAGCACGGCAAGCGACGCGATAACGGCCACGTCCGCGCCAAGCGCCTGAAGATGGTCGAGCGTTCCGAGCACGGCCGATCCCGCGTTCACGACGTCGTTCACGATCGCCATACGTTTGCCCTTTGCCGCGGCGTGCAGTGCGGCCGGGACGCGATACTGGAACGTATAAAGTCCGTTCTCGTTCCGCCCCTCTTCGCGCTCGCTGTACAGGAACGGAACGCCGAGCGCTTCCGCCGCGAAAAGGGCGACATACGCGCCTTCGACCAGCGGCCCGCAGACGGCCTGGATGTCGTGCGGTTCGAGCCGCTTCGCGAGTTCGATCGCCAGTTCCCGCACGGGTGCTACGTCGTAACAGAGCTTTTCGAGGTCGAGCCAGAGCGCGCCATGGTGCCCCGACTCGAGTCGAAAGTGACCCCGGCGTGCCGGCAGCATCGCCTCGACGCGCGCCTCGATTGCAGAATGATCGCTCACAACGGTCTCCCCGAAGATGACTTCCCGCGAAGTGCGGCGATCATAGCGTATCGCGAGCCGGCGTGAAACATTCGTCGCGCTTCCCGGCGCTGCGTTATACTGCTGCCCACGTATGAGACGACCTGTCATCAACATGAAGAACGTGCGCGAGGCCGACCGGCTGCGCGAAGCGGCGTCGCGCGAACACCACTGGCGACGATGGGGACCCTTCGTCTCCGACCGGCAGTGGGGAACCGTGCGCGAGGATTACTCGGGCGACGGGGACGCGTGGCAGTTCGTCACGCACGAACGCGCCCGCTCGTACGCGTACCGCTGGGGCGAGGACGGCATCGCCGGCATCAGCGACAACCATCAGCGCCTCTGTTTCGCCCCCGCATTCTGGAACGGCCGGGACCCCGCCCTCAAAGAACGCTTCTTCGGCCTTTCGAACCCGGAAGGTAATCACGGCGAGGACGTGAAGGAATGCTACTGGCACCTCGACGCGACGCCCACTCACTCATACCTCAAGTTTCTGTATCGCTATCCCGGGCGCGCGTTTCCGTATGAGCAGTTGCGCGAAGAGAGTGCGAAGCGTGGTCTGCGCGACCCGGAATTCGAACTGCCCGAAACGGGAATCTTCGACGCCGGGCCGTGGTACGACATTACGATCGAGTATGCGAAGAACGGGGCGGAGGAGATCGCGGTCCGGATTCGCGCGGAGAATCGCGGGGATGAAGCGGGGCAGCTGACCGTTGTGCCGACCGTGTGGTTCCGGAATACGTGGCGGGAGCGAAACGGTGCGCCCCGCCCTGTCATCGAAGAGGGGTCCGACGGCTGCGTGCGCGCGCGCCACGAAACGCTCGGAGACCGGTGGATCGCGTTTGCGGAGGCGGGTGAAATCGTCTTTACCGAGAACGAAACGAACCCCGCACCGTGGGAGCCCGGCAACACCGAATCCGCGCCCGCCGAACACGCGCGCTACAAAGACGGCTTTCACGCGTACATCGCGGGGGGCGACGCGGGCGCCGTGGCGCATGCGGGATCCGGCTCGGCCGCGGGGACCCGTGTGGCCGCGGTTCACCGCGTCGACCTCGCGCCCGGGGAGTCGGCCGCCGTCTACTGTCTGATCTCCGATCGCAAGGACGCGCGCTGTGTTCCTGCGGATGTCGACGCGCTGATCGAAAAGCGCCGCGGCGAGGCGGACGAATTCTACGCGGTGCTCCAGAAGAGCGACGTCCTCAGTGACGAGCGGCGCGAGATCCAGCGCCGCGCCTGGGCGGGCATGATCTGGTGCAAGCAGTTCTACTATTTCTGGGTGGCTCGCTGGCTCGAGGGCGATCCCGATCAGCAGCCCATCCCCGAGAGTCGCGCCCGCGTTCGGAACGTTCACTGGAAGCACATGTACTGCGAGGACATTCTGTCGATGCCGGACTCGTGGGAGTATCCCTGGTTCGCGGTCTGGGACTCCGCGTTTCACGCGATGATCTTCGCCGACTTCGACCCCCTTTTCGCGAAACTGCAGATCCGGCGCTTTACACGTGAATGGTATATGCACCCGAACGGCCAGCTCCCGGCGTACGAATGGAATTTCTCGGACGTGAACCCGCCCGTTCACGCGCGCGCGGCGTGGAACGTTTATCGCACTGAATATATTCGCTACGGTACCGCGGATCTCGAGTTTCTGCAGAGCGTGTTTCACAAGTTGCTCATGAACTTCACCTGGTGGGTCAATCGCAAAGACCGCCAGGGACAGAACGTATTCGAGGGCGGGTTTCTCGGGCTCGACAATATCGGCGTGTTCGATCGGAGCAAGCCGGTCCCGGGCGAGGGGTATCTCGAGCAGATCGACACCACCGCGTGGATGGCCATGTACTGTCTCGACATGCTCATGATCGCGTGGGAGCTCGCGGTCGACGATCCGGCGTACGAGGACATCGCGTCGAAGTTCTTCGAACACTATCTGTCGATCGCGGCAGCGATTTACGATATTGACGGCGCCGGTAGTTCGCTCTGGGACGAAGAGGACGGCTTTTTCTACGATCAGATCCATCGGCCCGACGGCAGTCGCGAACGAATCCGCCTGCGCACCATCGCCGGTCTGACGCCCATGTTCGCGGTCGAGCTTCTCGAGATTTCGTATCTCGAGAAACTGCCCGATTTCAAACGGCGCATGAACTGGTTCTTCAAGAACCGTCCCGACCTCGCGAACAACGCCACGTGCCTCGTAGGGGAGGGTGACAACGAGCGCGGTCTCATGTCGATCGTTTCGCCCGAGCGCCTGAAACGACTGCTCGCGCGCATGCTCGACGAAAACGAGTTTCTATCGCCCTATGGAATTCGATCGCTGTCGAAGGAGTACGAAGAGAACCCCTATCACTTTGCTTCCGACGGCTACGAGAACATTGTCGGCTACGAGCCCGGCGAGTCGAACAGCGCGATGTTCGGCGGCAATTCGAACTGGCGCGGCCCCGTCTGGCTGCCGCTGAACTATCTGATCATACAGTCGCTCCGCCGCTACAACCGTTATCTCGGGCCGACGTACACGGTCGAGTTTCCGACCGGGAGCGGTCATCAGGCGACGCTTGCCGAAGTTGCCGACGATCTCACACGGCGTCTGATCGCGCTGTTCGAGCGCGATGGCGAAAGCCGACCGTATCTCGCGGGAACGCCCCACGCCGCCGACCCCGCATGGCGCGACCATCTGCTGTTCTACGAATATTTTCACGGCGATACGGGCGCCGGCCTCGGCGCCGCGCATCAGACAGGCTGGACCGGGCTCGTCGCCGCCCTCATCTCGCATCTCAGCTGACGCAACGTCCGCGCTCCGGCTTCTCCCGCCTCGCTATCGGCTTCTCACGCCTTTTTCCACTTCTTTACACGCATCGGAACACACTCTGCACGTCTTACACGTAAGAGTGCTGAGACGGGCATGCCTGCTTTCCCCGGCAGGCGGCCGCTGCAAAGGAGAGACCGATGACCGGACGACCGATCGGAATCACGATGATGATGCTCCTTTACCCCGCCACGCTGTTCGCCGATTCGATCACGCTTCGCGACGGCACGCACTACGAAGGCGTGATCGCGAACAAGGAGGATCTTTACTTCCTCGCGCCGCCCGTTCCGTATGAGTATATGGATTACGAACTGAGCATTCTGGTGCGCGACGGCACGATGTATCGCGTCGAGGTGCAGGACATTTCCCATGTGGTGATGAAAGACGCGTACGGCCGCCACGTGATCGATTTCCTCGCGAACAGCGACGATCTTTCGCCGCGCAAACAGGGGATCGCGTTTGCGACCATCGGCCTCATTGCGATGGGACTCGGTGTTTCGCAGAAGTTCGGCACGGCCCCGCCGCCCGCACAGAACGGGCTCGACGCAGGCGCGCCGTTTCCCGGCGACAGTTTCGACTCGTTCGCGCCGCGGGAGGCCCGCTACAACGCGGTGAACGTCGCGCTCGTGATCGCGGGCGGGGTTTCGCTGGCGCTCGGCCTGAAGCGGCTCACGGAGCCGGCGACGGGTGCGCCTGACGCGAGGCCCGACCGCGGCGCCCCCATGCGCGAGGATGCGCACGAGTACACGCTCGGCATGATGCCGGACGCGCATGGACTCGGAGCGTCGTACAGCTATCACTTCTAGGAGTTGGCGACCGCCGCTTCGCGTTCGCGGGACCTGCTCCGGGTCGCGGTGATGGCATCCTCCACGATCAGGTACAGCGTCGGTACGAGAACCAGTGAAATGGCTGTCGCGAACAGAATGCCGTAGCCGAGAGAAAGCGCCATCGGAATCATGAAGCGCGCCTGGCGCGAGGTTTCGAAGATCATGGGGGCGAGCCCGCCGAACGTCGTCAGCGTCGTCAGCAGAATGGGACGGAAACGCCGTACGCCGGCGGCCATGATCGCGTCATGACGAGAGAGGCCCATCGCGAACTGCTTGTTCGCGTACTCCACGAGAACGAGCGAATCGTTTACCACGACTCCGGCAAGCGCGATCATTCCCATGATGCTGATGATGCTCAGGTTGTACCCCATGATGAGATGACCGAGGACCGCGCCGACCACTCCGAACGGAATACTGATCATGACGATGAACGGCTGCGTGTAGCTGCGGAACGGGATCGCAAGCAGAAAGTACATCGCGAAGAACGCAAGTAGCAGCCCGCTGACGAGCGCGGATACACTCTCCGCCATATCGGCCTGACGCCCTTCGTACTGCAGAGAGAGGCCGGGATAATCACGCACCAGCTGAGGCAGCACGGAGTCGTTCAACGTGGCCTTCACCTGATTCGTTTCACCGATCGGTTCGACGTTGGCCGTTACGGTAACGGTTCGTCTTCCGCCGCGCCGCACGATACTCGTATAGGAACGTCCGCGCGTCACTTCCGCCACCTGCATCAGAGGAACCTGACTTCCGGCGGGCGTTTGAATCAGAAGCTGTTCGATGTTGTACTCGCTGACACGCTCACTCTGCGGTCGACGAACCAGGACTTTCACCTCGTTACGCCCCCGCTGCTGCCGGAGCGCTTCGGATCCGTAGAAGGCGGAACGTACCTGGCGTGCGACGTCCATTGACGAGAGGCCGAGCGATCGCCCGGCGGACGTCATCTGAAAGTCGAGTTGCTGCTTTCCCGGAGTGTAGCCGTCGTCGATGTCCTTGGTGTTCGAGAACTCTTCGAGCTGAGCTGCCAGGGCCGTGCTGGCACGATCCAGCACATCGATGTCGCGATGGCTGAGTTCGATCGTGAGCGCGGCGCCGGAACCGGGCCCCCCGCGATCCGAGGCAAAGCGAAGTGACTGCAGCCCGGCGATCGCGCCGACCTGCTCGCGCCACAGTTCCGTGAGCTGGGTCGTGGTCAGGGGGCGTACGTCTGCATCCGTCAGGTAGATGCTGACTTCGACCTCGTTCTCTTCGATCGTCGAAAATATCCCCTCGGACAGAGTCTCGCCCCCGTTTTCCCGCGTAACGAGATCGGCCGCCTCGACGAGTCGTTCCTGCACGCTGCGCGCCGCGGCGACGGGGCTGCCGAACGGAAGTACCGCCGTGACGACGGAGCGGTCGGATTCGACGCGCGGCATCAGAATGACTCCGATATGCCCCGAAGAGACGTAGGTAAACGTCACGATCAGGATCGAGAGCGCGATGGAGATCACGAGCACACGGTGATGCAGGCATCGATCGAGAAACGGGCGGTACTTCTCTTCGATGATGCGGGCGACAAATCGTGCAAAAGCCTCCTGCCGGGCACGGAGCGATTTCGCGATCGCGGAGCCGGGGCGACTCTTCGTGTGCGCGAGATGCGAAGGCAGGATCAGAAGGCTCTCGAGCCACGAGATCAGGAAGACCGTGATTACGACAACCGGAATCACTTTCCAGATCTTGCCGACGAAACCCGGCACGAAATAGAGGGGCAGAAACGCGACGATGTTCGTCAGGATACTGAAGGCGATCGGCGTCGAAACGTCGCGCGCGCCGAGAATGGCCGCGTCCCGAAAGTTCATGCCGCGCTGACGATACTCGTAAATGTTCTCGCCCGCGATGATCGCGTCGTCCACGACGATTCCGAGCGCGATGATGAACGCGAACATCGAAATCATGTTGATGCTGACGCCCATCAGAGGGAGAAACAGCAACCCACCGAGAAACGAGATCGGGATCCCCATCGTGACCCAGAACGCAAGCTTGAATTCGAGAAACGCACCGAGCACGAGAAGTACGAGCAGGAGGCCGATCGACGCGTTCTTCATCAGCAGGCCGAGCCGCTGTCGATAGATTTCCGAACGATCGTTGTTGATGGCGTAGTTCACGCCGGGAGGGAGGTCCGCCTCGATGTCGTGGAGCGCCGCACGCACCGCGTCGGAGACTCCGATGGGTGTTTCCGCCCCGATGCGGAACACGCCGAGGCTGACCGCCCGCTTTCCATTGAAGTAGGCTTCGTTGTCGGTGTCCTGGAAGCCTTCGGTCACGCTGCCCAGATCGCCGAGCCTCAGCACCGTGCCTCCGGCCGTGGTTACGATCGGCAGTTCGTCGAATTCACGTGCCCAGTCGCGACGATCTTTGAAGCGCACGAGGATCTCACCGGCGTCGGTCTCGACGCTGCCGCCCGGAAACTCGATCGCCGCCGCACGGATTCGCTGTGCGATCTGCTCGAGAGTGAGGCTGTGGGCGCGCAGTTTCTGTTCGGGGATTTCGACGTGGATTTCGTAGGAGCGCGCCCCGATCAAGTCGACCTGCGTAATGCCGGAACTCTGAAGCAGGCGATCGCGCATTTCTTCCGCGAGATTGCGGAGGCCCCACTCGCTCACATCGCCATAGAGCTGCAGGCTCAGTACTTCACGCCGCCGCGCGTCGAGTGCAATCCGTGGTTCCTCGGCCTCTTCGGGGAACGTCGTAATGCGCGCTACTTCCTGCTGAATGTTCTGATAAACGGTCTGGCCGTCCACGTTCTCGAAAAGCTCGATCCTGATGGAGGCGCGGCCTTCCGACGCAGTCGCCGTGACTTCCTTGATCCCGTCGAGGGCGCGCACCACTTCTTCTACTGCGAGAATGATTCCCTGTTCGACTTCTTCCGGGCTCGCTCCCGGGTACGAGACGCTGACGCTCACGCTGTCGAGCTCGAACTCGGGGAACACTTCCTTCTTGATGCGGCTGGACATGAAAATGCCGCCGACGATCAGGATGATCATCAGCAGGTTGGCGGTAATGCGGTTGTCGACCATCCACGCGATCGGGCCGCGCGCGGCTGCTTCACTCGACTCCGTGCGATGCTGAATCAAGGGCCTCCCTCCGCGGGAGACATGTCCTGCGTGCGGAGGGGCATGCCGTCGACCGGCGCCGAAAGATCGCTCGAAACGATCTTCGCCCCCTCGCGAATGCCGTTGCGGACCAGGTAGCGGTCGCGTTCGGGAAACGCGATTTCGACCTCGTGGATCTCGAGTTCGTCGTTGTCATTCATGATCCAGACGAACCGGCCGTCGCGCAGCAGGCTTCGATCGATCGCCGTCACGTTCGCGATCTCCCGTCCTTCGATCTCGACCCGTACGTACTCTCGCAGCAACATCCGGGGCTGCCCCGCGTTCTCGGGCTTCAATGCGAGCGGATCCTCCACTTCGATCAGAACACGCGCCATGCGCCCTTCTTCTTCGAGTTCGGAAAGCACCCTGACGACACGACCGGAGCGAAACGGGTCGGCTTCTGTCGCGCTTTCCCCGTAAATGCGCGCTCGTGATCCCTGCGCGCTGCCTGCACCATCGGCGCCGGCCGAGCCGCGCGCATTCGACGCGTCGTGCAGTTCGATCCAGGGGAGCTGGCTTACGGGGATCGAGGCTTCGATCCAGTAGCGATCGGTTCCGACGAGCGTCGCGAGGGGGGTTCCGGGCGTCACCTGCATACCGAGATTCGCATGGCGCTCGCGCACCACGGCGTTGAACGGTGTCAGCACCGCCGTGCGCGAAAGGTGCAGCCGGGCTTGATCCGCCGCTGCTTCCGCCGAAGCCACCGTGGCGCGAACCTGTTCGAGCTGCGGTTCACGGAGTACGAGAGTCCGATCGTTTTCCGAAACCAGCTCCGGCAGCAGTTCGAACTCCCGCTGGGCCACTTCCTGACGGCCCTGCTCGAGCGCGAGGTCACCCTTCGCCCGCGCCACGTCGCTCTGCATCTGCCTGACAGCGAGCTCGAAATCCACAGGGTCGAGTTTGACGATCGTCGTCCCTTCTTTAAAAAGGCCGCCGGGAACGAAATCGTCGTGAACCGCGATGATCTGACCGCTGACGCGCGGGACGAGGTCCACTTCGCGTGCGGGGACGACGGTACCCATCGCGTGCAGCGTGACGCGTTCGTTCGTGATCGAAGCGGACACGACTTCCACCAGGCGTGCCTGACGGACCGCAGGCTTGCGCTTTGCCTGGGGCGCGGAGCGCACAAACGCGAGCCCGATGAGCAGACCGATCGCCAGAACCAGTACGGGCAGACCGGCGCGTTTCCAGAGGGGAGTCATCGGGCGTTCGACCTCGCCAGCAGTGGCGTCGGCATCTTTCCCGGAGTTGGCATCTATCATTGCAGGCGGTCTCCCGGTGAGGGTCTGAATTCGAATTCGTCAACCCAGTCACCGCCCAGTGCTCGATGCAGCTGCACGCGGAAAGCGAGCCGTTCGTACTTAGCCGTAACGAGCGAGCGCTCGGTTTCCTGCGCTTTTTCCTGCGCGTCGAGCACAGGCAGGAAGTCGATGATCCCCTTGCGATAGCGGCTGAGCGATTCGGCATACGTCAGATTGGCGTTCTCGAGCTGCCGTTCGACCTCGCGAATGCGTTCCGACTGGCTCTGCTCCTGGATCAGGGCGCCTTCCACTTCCTGTACGGCCTGGAGAACGAGCCCGTGATAGGCGGCCAGCTGCTCCTCGACGGCCCCGCGCGTCCGGGCAACTTCGGCTTTGCGCGCACCGCCCTCGAACAGGGGGGCCACGAGATTCCCGCTGAGCTGCGTGATCGTGCCTTCGAGCAGGTCGGCGATTGTCCCGGCCCGCAGGCCGCCCGAAGCGGAGAGACGGATCGACGGCAGTCGATCGGCGCGGGCCGCACTCACGTTCCAGTCGGCCGACTGCAGCCGGTAAGCGGCCGACTGCAGATCCGGGCGACGCGTGAGCAGCTCGATCGGAAGTCCCGCGTCCGGGACCGGCGGTGGTTCCGGAAGCGAGCGGGAAGTAATGCCGAGTTCGGTACGCGGCGGCTTTCCGAGAAGTACGGCGATTTCGTGAAGGAGCGTTGCCTCGCGTGCGGTTTCCGTCGGGAGCTGCGCCCGGACGGCGCTCACGGCATCCCGCTGACGCAGCACGTCAAGCGCCGTGGCCTGCGACTTCGCAAAGCGCAGTTCCGTCAGCTCGAGCAAACGCTCGTTCGCGTCCAGTTGCTGATGCAGCAGGTCGAGTCGCTGGCGCTGCGCGAGGAGCGCGAGCCAGCGCAGCGTGACTTCGGCGGAAATCGTAATCGCCGTAGCCTGAAGATCTTCTCGTGCCGCGGAGCGCTCGGCGCGGCCGGACTCGTGCAGCGCGCGCGTACGCCCCCAGAGATCGAGTTCGAAACTGCTGGCGAGCCCCGCGCCGTAGCTTTTCGTTTCGACCGTCGCGAACGATCCGTCCGTGCCCGGGCGCCGCTGCTCGGTGCGTGAACCGTCCGCTTCCAGGCTCAGGTCCGGCCACCGCGCGGCGCCCGACTGCACCGCACGCGCGCGGGCCTGCGTCAGGCGGGCGTAGGCCTCCGCGATGCTCAGATTGTCGGAGAGCGACGTCGAAACGAGCCTGTTCAACTCGGGTGACGCGAAGCGTTCCCACCAGGGGCCGTATGCGGGTGTGCTCTCGACGCTGTCACGACGCGAGTCGACAGCCGTCATCGAGAACTCGTCCGGTACATAGGGAGATTCGGAGAAGTCCCTGTCCGGAGCCCTGAACACGGCGCAGCCAGGGAGCAGAAGTGTTGCAATCAGCAGGCTGGCGTTGCGACGAGAAAAGCCCCGGGAGTGAGATGCGATCACAAAGGCCCTGATTCTGAGAAGCGTTGTTTCGTTGTCATGCAGACAAGCTTATGTCCGCCCTTCCCCGGCGGTCAACGGGGGAGGGCAACTTTTGCCTCGTCTTTACATACCGCCGGCTTACATGCCTGCCGCCCTGTCGCTCCGTTCGATCAGCAGCGAGTCACCGAATTCGTGCCCCCGGTAGCCTCGCCGGCTTGCGACCTCGTGAATGCAATGAAGCACCGGATCGTCGGCGAACGCGCGCAGCAGTTCGAAATGACTCTCGCCCGGCTCGTGCATGCCGGTCAGTACGACGTCCACGACGCGAATGGGGGTTTCCGGCCCGATGCGCATGCGCGCCACGCCGCGCCCGGCGACCACTGTGCCGTTCTCCTGCGATGCCGATTCGAGCGCGCGCAGTACGGTCGTTCCCATCGCAACCACGCGCCGCTTATTCGTGTGCGCGCGCGCGATCGCGTCTGCTGTAGCCTGCGGAATCACGTACGGTTCGTCGAAAGGGAGCTCCGCGTCGAGCGCCGGATCGCCCGTCGACGAGATGCCCGCGGCGTGCGTTACGGAGACGATCTCGACGCCGCGCGATTTCCACGCGCTCATCGTGCGCCAGTCGATCGCGAACCCGGCCGACGGCGCTTCAAACGCGATCGGCATGGCCGCCACGCTCGTCCAGACGTCCCAGAGCGCAAGGTCGTCAGGCATGTGCGC
This sequence comes from Candidatus Eiseniibacteriota bacterium, assembly GCA_029262235.1. GTDB lineage: Bacteria > Orphanbacterota > Orphanbacteria > Orphanbacterales > Orphanbacteraceae > JABDJQ01. Next base: position 215,556 of record JAJCZU010000003.1, read on the forward strand.
GTACTGAATCGGACGGCCATGTCGCGCAAGACCCGCATAGAGTGCGCCGAGGCTCGTGCGAAATCGGATCGGCAGAAGACGGGCGTGATCGAGCCTGCGTTCGACGACCGCTTCGAGCGAACCGAACACGAGATGGTCGCCCGGCAGGATCGGAGGCGGGGCCGCCCGCTCTTCGGTCACCGTGCGGTGGTCGCCCGCGCCGAAAGCAACTGCGAGGAATCGCGGCTCGCCCCCGGCATCGAGCATGTCCGACAGCCAGCCCGCGAGACGGACTTCGATCATCGCGCCGCTCTCTGCATGAATGCCCGCGAGGCTGGCGGGCAGCGTTCCGGCGTCGTTCACGACAACGACATCGCCCGGCGCAAACAGGCGTGCGAGCGAGCGCCGCCGGAAATGGCGCAGCGATCCCCCGGCATCGACTTTCATGAGCTTGCCCCAGCGCCGCTCGGGGCTGTTCGCCGCGATCATGACCGCACATCGCCGGCGGCGGTTGTGCTGCCGGGCGCGCCCGCGTCCGTTTCCGGATTCGCCGCCAGTTTCGTCAGCGTTCCTTCGATCAGTTGCGTCGCCGAGTCTTCCGGGCGCTTCAGTTCGTTCGGATCGGCGTCCGGAATCGCGGCGAAGTGCATCGGCGTATTCATGTCGCCCGGGTCGAACGACACGAACTGCACGCCGGCGTCACGCGCTTCTTCGTTCCAGATCGCGGTCATGTGCCCCAGCGCCGCTTTGCTCGCGCCGTACGCGCCCCACGTGGGGTAGGCGCTGACCGCCGCGTCGCTCGCGATGTTCACGACGAGCGAGCCGCCTCGATTGCGTGCGGACGAGGCCAGCGCCCCGAACAGCGCCTTCGTTAGGCGGAACGGCCCGACCAGATTCACGGCCAGCGCGTGCTGCAGATCTTCGCAGTCCGTGTCGGCGAGAGGGCGGAGCGGGCGCGGCCCGAGCGTCGACGCATTATTAATGAGAGCGTCGAGCCCGCCGAGCTGCCCCGTGATCTGCATGGCGATTCCGTAGATCTCGTCCTTGCCCCCGACATCGCCCGTGATGCCGTGTGCGCCTGTCTCTGACGCGACGCGCGTAACCGCGTCCGCTGACCGGGCCACGAATGCCACCCGGGCTCCCCGCGCCGTCAGCTGTCGCACGAGCGCCAGTCCGAGTCCCGAAGTTCCCCCTGTGATCGCGACGCGAAGGCCCGCGAGATCTCTGTTCTGTTTCGCTCTGCTCTGCATGTCGAATTCTCCTTTCGTCTGGTGTCTGTAGTAAGCCTACAAGTTCAAGTGAACTTGAAGTCAACAGCCGAAAGTGATACTTTTTGAGACATGGAATTCATACTGACGATCAGCGAGGTTTCGAAGCGGGCGGGGGTGGCCTCATCGGCCCTTCGGTTCTACGAGGAAAAGGGCCTGATTGTGTCCGAACGGGCCGGATCCGGGCACAGGCGGTACCATCGGTCGGTTCTGCGACGGATCGCGTTCATCGTGTTCGCACAGAAAATCGGTCTGTCGCTGGAAGAAATCGCGGGCGAGCTCGCGAAGCTGCCCGAGAATCGCACTCCGACGAAGAAAGACTGGTCACGACTCTCGAGCCGGTGGGTCCGGCGGGTCGAGGAGCGCATCGCCGAACTGGAGCGCCTGAAGGACAGCCTGACAGGGTGCATCGGCTGCGGCTGTCTTTCCCTGCAGCGATGCACCCTGGCGAACCCCGGCGATCGTTCCGGGCGCAAGGGGCCGGGGCCGCGCTTCTGGCTTTAAACCCCGACCGTGCCGATCTCGGGTTTTGCTTCGACCAGTTCCGTCCACCAGTGCGCGAGGCCATCCTGTTCGGCGATCGCTCGGAACACTTTGTCAGGCGTTGCGCGAATCTCGACGCGATGTTTGATTGCTGTCATGGCTGGGATCTCCTTGCCGAGGGGCGCGCAATTTCCGCCCGCCCCTCGGTGTTCGTGTGTGTTGTTTCGCAAGAATTCTCGTTAGTAAGTAAATGTTTACTTACTATATCTATTTTTTTGAAGACGATGGTGCCGACCAGCCGGTCGCCGACCCGCCAGTCGCCCCCCGCCGCCGCCGAACCTTCACTTCTGTTTCGCGCCGGCCCAGTCGCGAAGGGCTTCGACGATGCCCGTCCAGCCCTTCTCATGATTTTCGCGCTCTTTCTCGCTCGGAAGCCCGGTGTGCGCGAGTGTCAGCTCCGTCTTGTTCGCGCCGGCTTCTTTGAACGTGAGCGTCACCACGCTGCTCTTGCCCGCGTACTCCGAGACCCACGTGAACGCGAGCACATCGTACTTGTCGATCGTCCTGTACTCGCCGCGATGCTCGATGAGTTGCTCGCCGTACTGCATGACGATCAGGAATCTGCCGCCGACCCGCGCGTCGACTTCCGCTTTCGGGATCGTGATCGTCGGCCCCGGCCGCACGAACTCCTTCAGCGCGTCGGGGGAGAGCCATGCTTCGAAAAGCTCCTCGCGGGGAGCGGAAATCGTCCGGGTGATCGTGAGGTCGGTCGTCATTTCTTCTTTCCTTTCTTTCGTGCTGTGGTTCTGGCTGCTGTTTCTGGCTGCTGCTTACGTGTTCCCTGCCTGCCGGGAAGGCGGGTTGCGTTCTTCTTCATGTGTGATTCGAGCGCGTCGAGACGCGTCATCCAGAACGTGTGATGCGATTCGAGAAAGTGAAGCGGCCCGGCGAGCGCGCCTCCGTTCACGCGAAGCCAGTGTTCGCGCCCCTCGATCCTGCGATCGACCAGCCCCGCCGCCTCGAGAACTTTCACGTGCTTCGAAACCCCGTTCAGGCTCATCTCGAAGACGGCGGCGATGTCGCCGATCTTGAGTTCGCCCGCCTCGCGCAGAATCGCCAGGATGTGGCGGCGCGACGGGTCCGCAAGTGCGTGAAAGGCCGCTGTCAGGGCGTCTTCGCTGGTTCGATAGTCAACCATATGGTTGAATATAATCGATTGACGGGCGGACGTCAACCCCGAAAGGGGGTGGGCCCGCCCGGTCGAGGACGAGCCCACCGGGGAATCAACCGTTGCAGAAGCGTTTGCGTGCGAGCTTGACGAATCAGTCGAGCGCCACTGGTTTTCTTGGTGCAAACCACGCGTAGATGGCCGGAATGACGAGCAGCGTCAGCACGGTGGAAGTCACGAGCCCGCCGACAACGACCGTAGCCAGCGGTTTCTGGACCTCGCTTCCCATTCCCGTCGCGAGCAGCAGCGGGATGAGCCCGAGCGCGGTTGTAAGCGCGGTCATCAGTACGGGGCGGAGGCGCAGGCACGCGCCGCGAACGGACGCCTGGTCGATCGGAACCCCCTCTTTCACCAGCTGGTTCAAGTACGTCACGAGCACCATCCCGTTCTCGAGCGCGATCCCGAAGAGTGCGATGAAACCGACGGACGCGGGCACAGACAGGTTCTGGCCCGAGAGCCAGAGCGCGGCGACGCCGCCTACGAGAGCGAGCGGAATGTTCAGCAGGATCAGCACGGCGTTCTTGAGCGATTGAAAACTGCTGAAGAGCAGCAGAAACACGGCAAGCAGCGTGAAGGGCACGACAACGCGCAGCCGCTTGTTCGCCTCCTGCTGCAGACGAAACTGCCCGCCCCAGGTCACGAGATAGCCCGGTGGCAGATCGACCTGCTCGTCGATCACTCTCTGCGCCTCTTCGACGAACGTTCCGATATCGCGCCCGATCACATTGCACTGCACGGTAATGAAGCGCTGATTGTCTTCGCGCTTGATCTGGCGCGGGCCGATGATCTCCTCGATCTCGGCGAGTTCGTCGAGCGGGACCTTGAGGCCATCGGGCCCGTTGATCAGGATGTGACCGATTGCTTCGGCCGTTTCACGCGCTCTCGGTTCGTAACGCACGAGAATGTCGAAACGGCGCACGCCTTCGAAGATCTGGCCCGCTACTTCGCCCCCGATTGCCGCGTGTACGACTGCCTGCACGTCGGCCACGTTAATCCCGTATCGGGCGATGGCTTTGCGGTCGATTTTGACGAGAAGCTGCGGAGCGCCGCCGACCTGGTCGACCTGAATGTCGGCCGCGCCGCGGACGTCGCGTACTGCCGCCGCAATTCGTTCCGCCTGCGTCCGCAGAATGTCCAGGTCTTCGCCGAACAGCTTGATCGCGAGTTCGGCGCGAATTCCTTCGAGCAGTTCGTCGACAGTCATCTCGATCGGCTGCGTCAGATTCGCGAGCACGCCGGGGATGTTCCCGAGTTCTTCGCGAATGATGTTCTCGATGTCTTCCTGCGATTCCGCAGTCCTCCATTCAGCCGGAGGGTGGAGCAGCACGTAGATCTCGGCGCTGTTGATCGGGTCCGCATGCGCGCCCACCTCACCGCGACCGATTCGTGTCACGACCTCACGCACTTCCGGAATCGCAAGGAGCCTGCGCTCGACGATCAGCGTGCTGCGTGTGCTCTCCGTCAGCGAGATGGAAGGGGCCATCGTGAGGCGCACGACAATCGTCCCTTCTTTCAGCTTCGGAGTGAACTCGGATCCCAGTCGTGGAAAGAGCACGGCGCCCACTGCGAGCAGGCCGAGCGAAACCGCGACGGCGATCCAGCGATGCGCGATAAAGAATCGAAGTAAGGGGCGGTAGGGCCGAAGAAGCATGCGCACGATGGCAGACTCGCCCGCGTCGGCACGCGATTTGATGCCGGGAACGGACTTTCGCTTCGGTGCGCGCATGAAGACGCTTCCGAGCATCGGCGCGAGCGCCAGCGCAAAGATAAGCGAACCGAGCATCGCAAACGAAACGGTGTAAGCGAGTGGACGAAACGTTTTTCCTTCCACGCCCTGCAGCGTGAACAACGGCAGGAACACGATGATGATGATCGAGATGGCGAACAGGATCGGGCGGCCGACTTCCCGGCACGCCCGCGCGATGACCTGCATGCGCGGTTCGTCCGGCTTCGCCGTACGCAGCATGCGGTCGATGTTCTCGACCATGACGATCGTGCCGTCTACCATCATGCCGATCGCGATCGCGAGACCTCCGAATGACATGAGGTTCGCCGAGATCCCCGCGCGCCCCATCAGTAGAAACGCGAACAGGACCGAGAAGGGAATCGAGATCGCGACGACGAAGCTTGGCCGGAGGCCCCCCATGAATACGAGCAGCACGAGTGAAACGAGCACGATCCCCTGCACAAGCGCACTCGTAACCGTTCTGACAGCGCCCTGCACAAGGCTTTTCTGTTCGTAGTAGGGAACGATCTCGACACCGTCCGGCAGGATGTCGTTGATCTTCCGCAGGCGCTCTTCGACGCTGGCGATGACCGTGGACGAGTTGGTGCCGAACAGTTTGATTACCATGCCGGACACGACTTCGCCCGCGCCGTTTCGCGTCTGCACGCCGCGTCGAATCGCCCCGCCGATCTCGACATCCGCGAGGTCGCTCAGGAACACCGAGCGGCCGTCCTCCGTCTTGACGACGACCGAGCGCAGGTCGTCCCGGTTCGTCGCGAGTCCGACGGAACGAACGACGAATTCTTCTGCGTTCTTCTCGATGAACTGCGCGCCCACGTTCAGGTTGTTCGCACGGATGCGCTCGATGACTTCGCCGAGCGTCACGTCGAACCGCAGGAGCTCTTCCGGGTGGACCACTACGTGAAACTGCTTTTCGTAGCCGCCGATGCCGAGTACTTCCGTCACGCCGGGCACGGTTTGCAGGTGAAATTTGACGAGCCAGTCTTGAATCGTGCGCAGCTCTTCGAGCGAATGTTCGCCCTTCGTGTCGTTCAAATAGTAGAAGAGAACGAGACCCATCCCGGTCGAGATCGGCCCGAGTTCCGGCTCCCCGAAGCCCTCGGGAATCTGTTCGCGCGCTTCCTGCAGTCGCTCGCCGACCAGTTGACGTGCGAAGTACACGTCCATGTTGTCCTCGAAGTACACGTTCACTACCGAGAGGCCGAAGTTCGAAACACTGCGCACTTTTTCGACGCCGGGAAGTCCCGTCATGGCGACTTCGACCGGATACGTGACGAACTTTTCGATTTCCTCGGGCGCGAGCCCTTCGGTGACCGTGAAAACCTGCACGAGGTTCGGGGAAACGTCCGGGAATGCGTCGACCGGTAGCTTTGTGTAGGTGTAGTACCCTGCGGCCATGACGAGCAGAGCAAACACCGTTACAAGGAGGCGATTGCGCAAGCTGAACTGAATGATACGTTCAATCATGATGCCTCCTAGTGCGCGTGGCCGTCGCCGAACGCTTCTTTTTCGAGTTCGGCCTTGAGCGTGAAGCCGCCCTTGCTCACATAGCGAATGCCCGGCGGGAGGCCGCTCAGCACTTCGTACGTCGTTTCATTGTGACGACCCAGCGTGACTGGCTGCGGAATGAGCCCTTCGTCCGTTTCGACAAAGACGACCGTCCTGCCTTCGAACATCTGCAGCGCCGTACCCGGAACGGCGACCGGAACTTCCGCTTCCCCTACCGTCACGCGGGCGGTGACGAACATGCCGGGCCGCCAGAGACTCTCCTTGTTCGTGAGGACGAGGCGCGCCGTTGCCGTGCGCGTGTGTTCGTCGACGATCGGCGTGATGTACGAGATCCTGCTCGTGCCATGCGCGACATCGTGGCCGATCAGGACCTGCGCGGACTGCCCGACTTTCACGATATTCAGGTCGCGCTGGTACACAGTGACGTCGACCCAGACCGACGAGAGGTCCGCGATTACGAATGCGTCCCGATCGCGCGATGCCGCTTCGCCCAGCGTGATGTGCTTCGCGATGATCGTTCCCGATATCAGTGTGCGCACTTCGAACGGCGCGAGGCTTTCGTCACTTTCGATCACCGCCAGTACCTGTCCCTTCTTCACGTAGTCACCGATCCGCGCCCGGACCTCCTTCGCGATTCCGGGAAAGCGCGGCACGATATGTGCCAGTCGATCCGCATTCGGAACGACCTCGCCGGGGAGTTCGAGCGTGTTTAGAATCACGCCCGGGCCGGCCGTCGCGATCTTCACGCCGAACTCGTCCATCTCGGCCTGCGTCAGTCGCACGGCGCCATGGTCGTCGGTGGCGCCATGGTCGTCGGGGGCGCCATGGTCGTCGGGGGCGCTGTGTTCGGCGTGTTCGCCATTGTCGTTTTCGTGTTCATGATCGTCGTGACCCGGCCCGTCTGACTGTGCCTGCTGCGCGGCGGCAATGCGGGGCGAGCCGAGGACGCAGAGCACTCCGGACGCGCCGAACAGGTTGATGGACGCGGTGAGAATCAGGCTCAACGCGAATTGTTTGTATCGATCAGTCATTGTCAGGTTCTCCTGCATGGTCCCGGGCGGCCGCGAGGGGCGCTCCCGTCAGTCGTTCGAGTTCGGAAACGGCGTGGTGGTAACGAACGAGTGCGTCAAAGTAACGTCCCTTGAGTTCGAAGAGCATGCGCTCTGTGTCGAGCACGTCCGTGAAGCGAAGCGATCCGCGCAGGTAAGTGCTCTGCGCCGCTTCGAACGCCTTCGTCGCCTCCGGAATCGCGCGGTCGCGAAGCGCCGTCACTTCGTCTTCGGCGGCGAGCAGCATTTCATGTGTGCGGGAAAGCCGCTTGAGAATGCGTACCGTTGCCGCGCGCCTCTCTTCACCCGCCTGGCGCACGCGCAGTTCAGCGGCCTGCGTAGCGCCCTGATTGCGATCGAAGAAGCGAAGCGGAAATCCGAACTCGATCAGAAAGGCCGCGTCGTCCCTGTCATTGAAGTAGCGAACACCCGCACCGACCGAAACGTCCATCGAGCCTTCTGCCCGTGTGAGGTCGAGCTGCGCCCGCCGGCGATCAAGCTCGGCCGCCCAGCGCGTGAGAGACGGACTCGTCTCGACCGCGGAATGCAGCGCCTCGCGTGAGGGTATCGGCGGAATCTGTTCCAGATCGCCCACGGCGGATTCAAACTGCGGCGACGCCGTCCCCCAGTTCGCGGCAAGATCGACCCGCGCCGCGTTCACTTCACGAACCGCGCCGGCCTGCTCGATTCGGCTCATCTCCCGTTCCACTCGCGCCCGGCTCTCTTCAACGGGCGAGGTGGCACCCGCGATCACGCGCCGCGCAACCGACTCGAGTACCTCTTCCGCCACCTTCGTGAGCTCCTCTGCGAGCGCGCGATTTTTCTGCGCGGCCAGAAGCGCCACGAAATCGTTTGTGGTCCGGGTCAGCGCGTTCATGCGCGCGATTTCGTAATCCCACGCCGCGAGGTTCCGGCTCTGCATCGCGGCGGCGCGGCGCTTCGCGCGCTTACCGCCAAGCTCGATGAGCTGGGAGAGTGCGATTGTCGCCTCGGCGCCGCCTGCGCCACCGAATTCGCCTGTACCTCCGAAGTTCTCGATCTCGGCGCCGAATTCCACGTTCGCGCGCAGCCCCGCCTGCAGTGCCGCGGCCTCCGCCGCCTTGATCTCGATCGACCAGGGCGCGAGTGCCGGACTGTTGACAAGCGTCAGCGCCAGCGCATCACCCAGCGTCAGTTTCCCGGTGGGTTCTGCGAACGCGGCCGGACTGGATGGTGGTGCCGGCCCCGGTGCGCTCCCCGCGGCATGAGCTGCCGGCGCCAAAACAGTTGCCGCCCAGCAGGCCAGCACTGCTGCGATCAGGGGCGCGCAGGAGCCCCTCAATGATTGGAACATGATATGACTTCCCGTTCGTCGTTCTGTCTGCCCGCAGGCAAACGACACAATGATTCCCGGCGGCGCACGCGCGCACGACGAGGTTAATCGTGACGATCAGAAACGGAAATCAACGGAGAAGGGGAAGGTCGCTTTCGTGGAGTGGCAAGGGCCTGCCATGGGGGAGCGGCACGATCGAAATGAGCGTGGCGTCGTTCGATACGAGGTCGATCCGAATCGACGTACTCTGTCTCGCGGCGGCCATGGTCGCATTGCCGCTGCCACGCTCGTTTTCCGGCCGGACCAGCGCGTCGAGGCACGGATCTTCCGAGCACGCCTCTTCATGCCCGCACGCCACCTCGTCCTCCGGGGCATCCGCGCAAATGTGCTCGATCAACCCGGCAAGACAGAGCCCGGGGCTCGCCAGGAGCGCCCAGAGGGTCAGAATGACGAAGAACGTTCGAATCATGATGAAACCACAGTATCTCTTTTTCAGTGTGCCGACAAGATCGGCGCGTGAAAGGAATTCACTCCAGACCCTGGAGCGGGGTTCCTTGCGGTCTATATCGGCGCGCCGGAAGCGGCCCTTGAGTGCAAGATACGAGTGCGCTGGCCGCGCGCCTTCGCAGCGTGAACTGACGCATCGCATCAGAGCGACCACCGCAGGAAGCTCATTCGTGTTACGATGGCGTTTCTGAACGAACCCTCCTGGAGCGCCGATGCATTCTTTGACACTTTACCGTACGATTGCCCTCGCACTGTTACTTGCTGCGCTGCTGGTCGCGCCCTCATTGGGTGCGGCGCGGCACACTCCCGCTGACGCTCCCGCACACATCTGATTTTCTTTTGCTTGAGAGTTCGGTATTGATGTGAGCGCCGGATTAATGTGAGGCGTCGGCGGCCAGGTGCGTTTTCTCTTTCATCCACGCCAGCATGGGGCCGCGCCAGTGCTGCGTCGCGTTCCGCCAGATTCCGGCCGGGCCGCCGTTCACGTACTCGAGATTGTGGTCCGTGCCCGCGTAGCTCGCGATCGTGTAGTCTTTCGCGCGCCCGGCTGTCAGGCGATCGAGACGCTCGATCGTCAGAGCGACCGGCGCGTAGCGGTCGTGCGCCGGATCGCCGAGCGCCCAGTAGATCGGAACGTCGAGTCGCTCGAGGTCGGGAAGCGGGTCGTGGTCGAGAATGGTGCGATACCAGATGCGATACTCGTCATCGGCCGCGACCGGTTCCTCGGACAGATAGACGCGCCGGAACCACCCCTTCTCTTCGTTCTCGTCCCAGAGGGCGGCGAAACGATCGAACGTCGCAGGGTCGCGCGTTGTCGCCTGATCGACGAGCTGCATCGCGCGCACTTCCCGCCGGTCGTTCTCGTCGAACCCTTCGCGCGCGAGACGCGCGCCTCGCTCGAAGAGGCGATCTTCCGCAATCGTCGCGACCGCGCCTGAAACGATCGCGAGGAAGCGCAGGTCGCTGTCCGAGCGCGCGACCATCGGAGCGACCCATCCGCCCTGGCTGAACGCGAGCAGCCCGCAGCGCGCGGCATCGACCGCGTCCTGCGCGCGAAGGCCGGCGAGCGCGGCTTTCGCGTCGCCCGCGAGATCGGCAAAGTCGAAGTACCGCGTCTCGTCCGGGGCGCCGCCCGACTCGCCCGTTCCCCGCTTGTCATACGCCATGGCGCTGAATCCGTTTCGCGCGAGCCATTTCGCGTGCCCCGCGACATGCGACCGGTCCGTTGCGCCCGAGCCGTGAATCAGGACGACGCCCGGATGCGGCCCGCCGAAACGGGGGGAGAAAATCGTGCCGGCGAGCTCGACCGGGCCGTTTGCGAAACGTACGTTTGTGCGGGAAATCAGGCCGTAGTCGCGGACGAGCCAGATCGCCACGAGGGCGAGGGCAACGAACGCGGCTCCGCGGACGAGGCGGCGCAGGATGACGAGGATGCTGGTGATGTAGGGGATGCCGGGCATGTTATAAAGGAGACGGGCGGCCCGGACGATTTGACGAAGAAATCTCGCATGTGACCGGCGCCCCCTGAGCCGACTACGTGGAACTACCTATCCGCGAAGCCGTGCCCGACCTTTATGTTGAGGGTAAGTCCCCGACGTGTGCGCACTTTACCTTCCGGGCGGATCCCATGCCGTTTGAGACCCTGAATCTGCGAGAGGTGATCGTATTTCTGGTCGCCGCCGGCGTTGTCGTGCCGCTGGGCCATCGCCTGCACATCAGTCCCGTGCTCGGCTTTCTCGGCGTCGGCCTTGTCATCGGCCCTCACGGGCTCGGGCGCTTTCTCGATTCCGCACCCTGGCTCCACTACATCGTGATCGACGATCCGGAGGGCGTCTCCGCACTCGCCGACCTCGGCGTCGTCTTTCTGCTGTTCATGATCGGCCTCGAACTCTCGCTCGAAAGACTCTGGGCGATGCGTCGCAACGTTTTCGGGCTCGGCGCCGCCCAGGTCGTTCTGACCGGAATCGTGATCGCGCTGATCGCTTCCGCTTTCGACAATCCGCTGCCCGTCGCCCTGGTCGTCGGCGCGGCATTCTCGCTCTCTTCGACGGCCATCGTCATGCAACTGCTCGCAGAGAGCGGCCGCATGGGGAGCACCACCGGCCGCACCGCGTTCTCCATTCTGCTGTTTCAGGACCTGGCGGTGCTGCCGATTCTGTTTCTGATCGGAGTTCTTGCGCGCGAGGGGGACGGACCCGCCGGGATCGCGTTCGCGCAGGCAATCGGCCAGGCGGCGGTTGCCGTGGCCGCCGTACTCATTCTCGGCCGGCTCGTCCTGCGTCCGCTCTTTCGCCTCGTCGGCAGCGCCGCGAGCCGCGAAATGTTTCTCGCGTTCGTACTGCTCGTGATCATCGGAACGGCGCTCGCGATGGAGCAGGTGGGCCTGTCCATGGCGCTCGGCGCGTTCCTTGCCGGGCTTCTGTTCGCCGAAACCGAATACCGCCATGAGATCGCCATCGATATTCAACCCTTCAAGGGACTCCTGCTCGGACTCTTCTTCATCTCCGTCGGCATGGCGATCGATATCACACAGGTAGCCGGCCGGCCGCTCTGGTTCGTGGCTTCCGTCTTCGGCCTGTTTCTATTGAAGGGCCCGATTATCTATGTGCTGGCGCGGCTCTTCGGCGAAAGCCGTTCCGTGTCATTCGAAGCCGCGCTTCTGCTCGGGCAGGCCGGCGAATTCACGCTCCTGATCATCGGGCTCGGGTTCACGCTCGGCATTATTCCCGCAAGCGCCTCGCAGTTCTTTCTCATCGTCACCGGTTTTACGATGATGGTGACGCCGCTCGTGTCGCACATCGCGCGCCTGATCGCACACCGGATCGAAGAAGCCGAGAGCAGGCGCGGCCAGAGCGAGGCCGACATGCCGCCCGATATCAGAGGCCATGTCATCATTGCGGGGTACGGGCGGGTCGGCCAGATGCTCGCGTCACTGCTCGACGCGCAGGACGTGTTTCATGTCGGGCTCGATCTCGACGGACGGCTGGTCTCCCGCTTTCGTTCCCTGGGAACGAACATCTTCTACGGAGACGCGAACCGCGCCGACCTGCTCGCGAAACTCGGCGCCGGGCGCGCCGCCGCGCTCGTGGTTACCATGGACAGTCCCGACGCCGCCGAACAGGTGGTCGTGCATGCCCGGCTTCTCTGGCCCGAGCTCGCGATCTTTGCGCGCGCACGCGATGTCGAGCATGCCCGGCGCCTCGTTCGCCATGGCGCCAGTCACGTCATTCCCGAGATTTCCGAAGCCAGTCTGCAGCTTGGCGAGATGGTGCTCCTCTCCGCCGGCGTTCCCGGCGAAGCCGCGCGCCTCACGATCGAGGAGCTGCGTGAGGACGAGCGGGCCGCGATTGACGAGAGCCGGGGGTAGGGGAGGGAGGAAAGGGTTGAGCAGCCCCTCTCGTGATGTTCCAACTGATAGCGAGGGCAGACGGAAGATGATGCGGAGTTACAGCTCCCGCTCGGGACGAGGCTTTACTCCGGATGCTCCGTCGACGTTTCTTCGGCGAGCAGTTTCTCCACTTTGCTTATCACGTCTTTGACTTCCACGCGGCCTTTCCACTCGGCAACGATACGTCCTTCGCGATCGATCAGGTACATCGCCGGAATCGCCGCAACGCCGAACGCCGCCCAGGCGGGTTCTTCTTTCGCGTCGATCGCAACCGGGTAGGGGAGCGGCTTCTTCTCCAGGAAATCGGCGACCTTTTTCGGATCGTCGTCGATCGAGATGCCGAGGATCGTGAGCCCGTCGTCCGCGTAGTCGCGATGAAGCTTCGTGAGTTTCGGCATCGCCTTGATGCACGGCTTGCACCAAGTCGCCCAGAAGTCGACGAGCAGAAGATCGTCGCGCGCTTCGCCCAGCCTGATCTCCGTTTCGCCCAGCGTTTGCAGCGCGACCGCGGGAGCGGGTCTGGGAAGCGGGAGTCTCACGTACCCTGCCGGGAACGCGTCGAACGCCTCGGCGCACGGCCCGGAGCAGAAATGATACGCCTCTCCTTCGTGCATGCGCGAGGCAACTACATTCTCCTCGCCATGTCCGGAGCCGCGCATCTCGCAGGTTCGACAGACGGCCATTTCGGGAGTGCCTGCCTTCTCGTTTTCGGCGAAGGCAATGCCCGGGGCGGCGATGGCCGTGATGCCGGAGAGCGCAGCGAGGCAAACCGTAGCCCCGAGAACAAGAGTCGCCATTCGTATCGTATTCATCATCAGACCTCTCCTGATTCCTGTAATCAAATTCTAGAAACCGAACGAAACCGAGATGCCAGGCTCTTCGAGCCAGACCCAGAGAAACGAAATCGTCGCTCTCGGCATGTCGTAGTTCAGCAGCATGTGCGTTTCCGCGCCGTCGTACATCGGGCGCACCGAGAAGCCGCGTCCGAGTGCAAGCGTTGCGCCGAACGGAAAGTTGATCTCGTCGTCCCACTCGGAGTAATTGACCGTCGCGTAGGTCGCAAGCCCGAGTTCCGGGATGCTCTTCGCCAGCGTCATGTAGTACGACTGCTCGCCCGGGGGCGAACCGATGCGGTCCGAGCTCGTCCCCAGAAACACTCCGGGCACGCGCGGCCCTTCGGTTGTCAGAAAGAGCGTCACGAGCGGCCCGACCTCTTCCGCCACCGCGTTGAATTCGACGCCGAGCTGGAGCCTGGGATGCACGCGCACATTGGCCGTGCTTCGCCAGCGTGCGCGCTCGACGCTCGTATCGACGTAGCGCTGCGAAAACGTGTAGCGCGTGCTCAATCCTTCACCCCCCACGGGAGCGCCTTCACCGGGTCAGCCGGATCAGGTAGGCGCGTGTGCGAACGGGCGGGGAGAGGGGGGCGCGGGCTTGGCCGACTCCGGCGGTGTCGTTTGCGCAGGCGCCACAGATGGCGCGGAAGCCGTCGAGTCCTCGAGATTCTGCATGGAGGCAGTGGCGATAGCCGGCCCCCCCAGCAGGAACACGAGGACCAGCGCCAGGGCCAGGCTCGGCATGATCCGCCAGGTGGCCGCGCTTGCAGTTGTCCAGAGTGATGTCATTCGGGCACCATACTAATAGAGAACAGGATACGTCACGGGAAGTTCCCCTGTGGGTAAGATCGGCACCGTCGGCCTCCGTCTTAATCGACTCTCCCCGTGCCCCCGCGTGCGTAATCGATAGTCGGTGCTTTGATATACTTCGGTCATGGCCAGGAAGAACTATCTGATCGAAGGTGTCTCCGGTACGGGGAAAAGTGCTGTCTGTCATGAACTGCGAAGACGTGGCTATGAAGCGATCGACGGAGACAACGAGCTTGCGTATCAAGGTGATCCCGAGTCGGGCAGGAAGTCCGAAGAGGCCAGGCACGAACATCATATCTGGGATGTAGGCAAGGTTCGTGAAATCGCGGCAAGCAGGGAGAGTGCCGTTGCGTTCTTCTGCGGTGGTTCACGAAACTTTCGCAAGTTCATTCACCTGTTCGATGGCGTTTTTGTTCTCGATGTCGATGTGGATACACTCAATCGGCGGCTCGACGCCCGCCCGGGCGATGACTGGGGAAAACGGCAGGCGGAGCGTGAGTTGATCTTACGTTTACATGCGAGTAAAGAGGACCTGCCGCGCGATGCTACGGTCGTAGACGCGACGCGGTCGCTGGAAGAAGTGGTCGACGAGATGATTCGGCGCGCTGAAGCTTAGCTCGGAACCGGCACTCGAGAGCCTGGCTCGGTACCCCCCGAGCACCGCGGAAGCGTTCGGGTTCTCGCGGAAGCATGCGATGGAGACGCTCCCTCTTGTCTATCGTACGAGCAGGATCGGCGTCGTTTCGTTCACACCGTTCGCGCGCGCATTCACGAAGTAACGTCCCGAAGGCACCGCATTCCCCTGCTCGTCACGTCCCCGCCACGCAATCTCGACGGCGCCCGCGTTTACGAAGCCGCGATGCAGCGTGCGCACACGACGACCGGCCGTGTCGTAGATCGCGATCGTGACGAACGCTTCGCGCGGTGACCTGTAGTGAATCACAGTCGCCGGGTTGAACGGATTCGGGCGCGCTTCGATGCCGTGCAGACGTGCCGGGACCGGAGTCTCGCCTTCGACAACGCCTTCGGCAACGCTCGTGGCAACGCCGGTTTCGATCGTGGCAGTCCAGTTGTCGATGCGCGGCACGGCGGTGTACGAGACGTTGCCCGAATTCCACAGGAACCAGCCGAAACGGATCGGTGCGCCCCCCGGCGAGAAGTCCGGGAACGTGTCGACCGCAATGATGTTGCCCGGACACTCCTGCGTGTCGACGCGCCGGAAGTTCGTGGCGACCAGGGAGTCGCCGCTTCGGGCCGTCCACGCCGTCCCCACGCCGATCGCGGCCGCCGGGCCGAAGTAGAGGCGCCCGTCCTGGCTCAGCAGCAGGC
The DNA here is from genome assembly GCA_029262235.1 of Candidatus Eiseniibacteriota bacterium. GTDB lineage: Bacteria > Orphanbacterota > Orphanbacteria > Orphanbacterales > Orphanbacteraceae > JABDJQ01. The sequence goes on from JAJCZU010000003.1 coordinate 231,001, forward strand.
CGGTTGCCGCACCTGAGCCGAAGCATCCGTCCTGCGCGTGGCACGAAAAGTCCGCGCTCCAGCTCACGTGCGCGATGCCGCCCGTCGCCGCGGGGTCGACGAGCGACGCCAGATGCACCGCCGCCGTGGCCGCGTTCGAGTAGCTGCCCGAAGGCACGTTCACCTCGTTGCTTACCCTGCGGGAGGCCGGCGGATTGCCCTCCGTGCTGTCGTGGAACGATGTGGACGACGACGTCCCGCAGACGAGGGCAGTCAGACTCCAGTTCGCGTCAGCAAGATCGCCGTCCGAGAAGACGATCGCCGCGCGGGCCGGGGGCGCGGGCCAGCACAATAGAAGCGCAAGTACCGGCACGAGAAAGAAGGCGCGATGCGCGAGAACGCCGATTGTGGCCCGCCCGGGGCCGGGTGCGAAGTCGTGATGCATGAGACCCACCTTTTCCGGATATCGATTCAGCAGCAGAGGTACGGCAGTCGAGCGGCGTGGCAGCCCGGCGCGTTCGCCGGCGCGTTCGACCATTATCAGGTGCTGTTTGGGGTGGGCGGAAATTCTCCCGCGGGATGGGGGGGAACGCTATCTAAAACACACCGTCGAGCATGTGAATGTGTTGAGGGTTTTACCGATCATGAGTTGCCTTTGCGCCTGTCACTCGCCCAGTACCAGGTCCCAGTTCGTCACGAGATTCCAGTGCTTGCCGCCGCGGTCGGCGGCCGCGGGGCGCTCGATGACGACGAAGAGTTCGCCGTCGTCCCGCACGGCGTACTGATGCGTCCGGATCCCCACAGGGTTACCCATGTTCGTATCGAACAGCTTGCGGACTTCGCCGATCGCGAGCCCGCCGTCGCTGGCGGGAGTGACGGCGACGGCCATGATCTCGCTGTCGAGACTCATGAAGTAGATCTCCCGTCCGTCGCCCCGCCATCGCGGCATGCCGCCGCCGTTCGTCGAGATCTGCCATTTCTCCTCGAGATCGGGAAAGCTCTGCACGTAGACCTCGAGCCGGCCGGACGCGTTCGATGTATAGGCCATCCACTTGACGTCGGGGGAAAGCGCGGCCTGCACTTCCCGATACGGCGTGGCGAGAAGGGTCACGGGCTTTCCGATCCAGCGCTCCAGGGAGTCCGGTTCCGGCGCTTCCCCCTCGAGGTCGATCGCCGCGAGATTCTCGTACTCGTCGAGCGTGACGCGGGAATAGACGATCCAGCGCCCGTCGCGCGACCAGTCGTGCGGAACCTTGTCCAGCGCATTCTTTCCGACGAGTTCCCGTTCGCCCGCACCGCTCGCGAGACGCCGATAGATCTCGGAACCGTCCGCGTAGACGACACGTCGTCCGTCGGGCGACCAGACCGGATCGTCGGCGGTTCCCGTAAGCGAAAGGCGTGAGTAGGTCTCTCGGCCGAGATCGTAAATCCAGACGTCGATGTCCCGACCCTCCGCGTCCGCCCGCATGAACGCGACGCGGTTCCCGTCGGGCGACAGCGCGAGGTCGTCCATGCCGAAGTCGTTTTCGACCGAAGCGACGGTGCTGCCATCCCGGTCGTAGGAGGTAAGCCGGGACCCCGTCTGGCTGACTTCGCTCGAATATACGAGAATGCCGTTCTGCGAAACGTCGAAGTCGGCGCGCCCCCAGCCGGTCGATGAGGCCATCGGTTCGAGGATCGTGATCGCGTCTCCCGTGAACTTGCGCGACTTCGGATCGAACGGCGCCGCGATCAGCGTGCTCCCGCGCGCGTAGAGGAGATGCCCGTTCGCGTAGCGCGCGCTCGATTCTAGGTCCGCCAGCTTCTCGTTCACCGATCCGTCGAGCGACGCGACCCGCAGCTCGGCGACGTCATTGTTTGGTGAGCTCAGATAGACGAAGTGCTCGCCGTCCGGGAGGAAGCACGGAAATCGATGAGAATCGACATCGGCGCCCGTACTCACGTCCGTTACGGGAACGGGATCGCCCCCCGAAGCCGGTAACGTGAAGATGCCGCCGCCCCGTTCGGGCGCGAACACGATACGATCCGAAACGCCCCACGCGCCGCCGCGCGCGTTCGGCGCGGGACAGAGCGTGACCGAAGGCCCTCCGCTCGCGGGAATCTTGCGCAGGCTGCCGTTCGCGAAGTACGCAACGTGGCGGCTGTCGGGCGACCAGAACGGATAGGCCGCGCCTTCGGTGCCTGGCATCGAACGGGGCGCCGGGTTTTCGATCGAACGAATCCAGAGGTTGAAACTCCCCTCTTCGGAGACCGCAGCGTACGCGACTTGACGCCCGTCCGGAGAGATCGACAGATGGCCGCCGCCACCCAGAATGGCGGGCGAGTCGTCCGGAAGCCGGATCGAGGTCGCCATGCGCATGCGCTCGGGGTGATCGCGGGTGAGAAGTACGAACGCGAGCACGGCCGCCAGAACCCCCAACGCGCCCGCCACGATCCACGGCAGGCGCGCGGCCCGGCGCCGATGCGCCGCCACCGGCGCCGGAATGCCCGCCATCGAGCCACCCTCGATGATCCATCGCAATTGTAAGAGCATGTCGTGCGCCGTTTGCACGCGGTCTTCGGGGTCCTTTGCGAGGCACGCTTTCACGAGGTTCTCGAGCGCCGGCGGCGTGAGCGGCGCCACCTGCGAAATCGGCGCCGGGTCGCGCTCCAGAATCGCCGCGATCAGCGACGCCTGGCTCTGGCCTTCGAAAGCCTTCTTCCCCGTCGCCATCTCGTAGAGAATCGCGCCGAACGAAAAGAGGTCGCTCCGCGCGTCCGCCTCGCGCCCCTCGAGCTGCTCCGGCGCCATGTACTGGAACGTCCCGAGAATCGTGCCCGCCTGCGTGATCGGCTGCGGCGTGCCCGCGTGCGTCGCCATCTGCGTGAGCGTGCTGACGGGATCAGCCGCGCCCGTCTCCATGATCTTCGCCAGGCCGAAGTCGAGCAGCTTCACGCCCGCGCGCGTCAGCATGATGTTGCCCGGTTTCAGGTCGCGATGCACGATGCCCGCGCGATGCGCCGCGTCCAGCGCCTCGGCGATCTCAGCCCCGATGCGCAGCATCTCGTCCGTGCGCAGGCCCCCCGTGTCCGTGCGGTCCCGGCCGTTCGCCAGACGGTCCGCCAGCGTCTCGCCGTCGATGAATTCCATCACCAGGAAGTCGACGTCCCCCTCGCGGCCGATGTCGAACAGCGAGCAGACGTGCGGGTGGTTCAAGCTCGAGATCGTGCGCGCCTCCCGCTCGAAGCGGCCCCGCAGCTCCTCGTTCTCGCTCATGTGCGCGGGAAGCACCTTGATCGCGACCGAACGGTCGAGGCGCGTGTCGTGGGCGCGATACACCTCGCCCATACCGCCCGCGCCGATCGCTTCGATGATTTCGTAAGGACCTAGATTGCTGCCGGGTTGGAGTGCCATTCGGGGAGTTTAGGGGAGGGGGTGCGGGGGAGCAAGGAGAGAGGGGGGGAGGGGCGAGGGTGACAGGTGTTGCTAGAATCAATTTGACAAGGATCTCCCTGTCACGCCGTGCCGTTTGGGATGATACGCTGCGCCTCATGATTGGCGCGGATGAGTGCGGTTGGACGCAGATCTTATTTCACGTCTGTGCTACAATCCTTTGTTCCAAAAGTAATGTTATGAAGCTTAGTGCGAACGCCAATAACGGGCGAACCCTCTTCTAGCGCATCGGAGGTAATCATGTCACTTTCTGATCTGACAGATCGAAACGCCGTTATATTGGCCATTCACGAGTGCAATGAGATGGGACGTCGACAGTTCCTGAAGAAGTACGGATTTGGCTATGCACGTTCGTATTTCCTCCATTACAAACGTGAGGAGTATGACTCGAAGGCTATTGTCGGTGTTGCGTACGGGAACCAGTTTCCTGAGCAGGGACCTCTGTTAAGCAAGCAATTCAGTGGTGGAGAAGATACAGTGGCCAGGAAACTGCGTTCGCTAGGATTTCAAGTTGCGGCTGTCTCCAGGAAGTAATCATCCGAATGAACCTGAGGAGCGAACCTCGGAACTTGACCCATCGGATCCGGCTGCTTTAAGCCGATCTCGGTACTCGGCCTCACGATCTTGGGCTCTCGGGGAGGAGATTCCCCTTAGGGATCGGATACCGAATCCCGAAGGCAGCAGGTCAACCAACTCGCGAATGGTGACTGCGTCACAATAGCAATGCTTTCAGCAGCTAATGCAAGGCGAGGCCGAGTACCAATCCGGTAGAATGTCAAAAATCAAGGATCCAACGCTAGCCCCTTTCTTAAACCGAGTACGTTCACGTCGGGTTATTCCCCGATCCCACGGACACATTCGAAAGGCGTTATAATGCCTTTGGAGGTGTCACATGCCACGACGCAAGTACTCGAACGAATTCAAGCGTGAAGCCGTCGCTCTGACGCAGGAGCCTGGAGTTACACAGACTCAAGTGGCTCGCGAGCTCGGTCTGCCCTTTGGCTTGCTAGAGCCATCGGAGTAGCAACGTCTTTCTTCGCTAACTCGAAGCGGCCCTACAACTCCTAGTTCTCGCTCATGTGAGCGAACAGAACTCTGATCTCCACCGAACGCGCGGCTACGTGTCGTGAGCGCGACACACCTCGCCCAAACCGCCCACGTCGAGATCATGCTGTTGACCCCTTGTGCGGATAGCGTCTAGCTCTGATTTCGTACTACGAAAGCCACGAAACCGAGATAGTTTCGCATGCTCGCTTGACGGCCATGTTACGCCGTGTTACACCGGTCAGAGAGAGTGGGCACTGAAGGGAAACGAAACCGTGGGGGCGGAGTTTGTCTATCGTGATTGACGGAAAGGTCTACTATTCTACCGCAGACGTTATCGAGCAGACTGGCGTTTCTCGGCAGTCCATTTGGCGTTGGCGCAAAGAGGGCAAGATCCCTTCCGGGCATCGTTACCGAGACCAACAACTAGTCTTCTCCGAGGCCGACCTTAGGTTGATTCGGGCGCATGCGCACCGGATACGGCCACTTGGATACAATGCGTCACCCGCGGAGAACCGTCGTTGAACGAAATCTATTTCGACCACAATGCCACAACTGCCCCGCTGCCTGAGGTTGTCGAAGAAATGAGGCATGCGATGGGCGAGAGTTTCGGCAATCCCTCGTCCGCGCATTCCGGCGGAGAGCGCGCTAGGAAAATTCTCCGGGAGGCACGCGCGTCCGTTGCCGAGCTTGTAGGGGCATTGTCGGAACAGATCGTTTTCACATCTAGCGGAACGGAGTCGAACAACCTCGCTCTCTTCTCAATCGCACGAGCTGGGCTTGCTCAGGGTAGGACCGAGATTCTCTGCAGCAACATCGAACACTCCTCCGTCCTCGCGATGGAAAAGCCTCTCTCTGCAATCGGAGTAGAGTTACTTCAGATTGCGTGCGAGCCGTCTGGGTCGATAGATCCTCATAGGCTGGCCGAGCGAATGTCCCCGAGAACAGCCGGCGTTTCTATCCAGTGGATCAACAACGAAACTGGAGTCATTCATCCTCTCGACCATATTCAGGAAGTGTGTCATCGCCATCAGGTGCTGCTCCATACCGACGCTGCTCAGGCCGTTGGGAAGATTGAGATCGATTTAGACAGTAGTAAAATTCACTACGTTTCGGCGACAGGCCACAAGTTTCATGGTCCGCAGGGTGTCGGCTTTCTCTACGCAAAGCGGCCTTCCGAGATCGCTCCCTCATTGTATGGGGGGCCGCAAGAGGACGGTCATCGGGCTAGTACAGAGAACGTTCCTGGTATCGCCGGCTTAGGGGTCGCAGCGGCTTTGCGAAGACAGAATCTCACTGCCATTCGGAACCGGGTCAGAGCGTTCCGTGATCGGTTTGAAGCCCAGATATTGGAGCGGATTCCCGAAGTCATCGTCAACGGTGCGAAGGAAGAGCGCATCTGGAACACGTCCAACCTCGTTTTTCGAGGCCTAGATGGTCAGGCACTCGTTGCTCGTCTCGATCAGATGGGAGTCCAATGTTCTCAAAGTTCGGCCTGCACCAGCGGAAAGCCCGAGCCATCGTACGTTCTTCGTGCAATGGGCCTGAGTGAAGAAGACGCCTACGCAAGTCTTCGTTTCGGTTTCGGAGAACTGAACTCGCAGGACGATGTCGAACGGGCGGTAGACATTTTGGAAGAGTTGTGTGGTCAACTTCGAGGATTTCAGAGCGGTGTGGGCAAAGGCCTCGCTGCTGAGGAGAATGTTTCCAAATGAGGTTTGGTGGTCACGAGACGTTTGCGATCCGAGAAGGATGGCTTCACAAGGGTCTCAAGATGCTTATCGAAGAACCGGATCGTCTCACGGACGAGTACGTAGCTGATTGGCTCGGCGTGGGTCGGAATATGGCCAAGTCAATCAAGTTCTGGCTGCTTACGTGCGGTCTCGCTGTCACGCGAAAGACTCCAGAAGGAAAGGCAGATTATCAAGCGACTGATCTTGGTAAACTCATCAGGAAGCAGGATCCCTACTTCTTGCTCGATGGTACGTGGTGGGCCGTGCATGCGAACATCCTTTCAATCCCGAATCGTGCGCTCACCTTCAAGTGGTTCTTCAACCAATTCCCCCATGGAAGATTTGATCGAGCCGTCGCCCTCGAAGCTCTTCGAAGGCACCTAACCGCCGAGAAGATCCGGATGCCTAGCAATCGAACTCTCGAGCGCGATCTCGCTTGCGTGTACGCCTGCTACAGTACCCCGATTCCCTCTGAAGTCGAAGATCCCGAGGAGGGCAAGGCCAGCCCACTGCGCGAGCTTGGACTCATTCGATTCTATCGGGACTCTGGGTATTTTCAGTCCGATTCGGGGCCCAAGAAGGTCCCGCATGAGCTCCTGGGTTATGTCTTGAGCCTAGGCTTCCCGGAACTCAGAGGCTCGGGCCGGACCTTCGATGTTCCAATACGAAAGGCACACCAGTACCCCTCCGGACCGGGAAGGGTGTTCGTGCTCTCGAGTGAGGCTCTCTTCGACATGCTGCATGAGGCCGAATCCGCAAGCAGCTCAACAGAGATAGAGATCATTGGGCTTGCCGGACAACGCGTGATTCGTGTGAAAAACATCACCGATGTCGATTGGATGAAGCAGTACTACGAACGAGCAAAGGCGGTGACAACACATGCCGCGTAATCGACAAAGCCAGCATAGTGCGATCTCGGAGGATACGTTTCTCCGTTCGATTAACATTCAATACGATGCCGCAGAGCCGGATCGGATCGCACACTTCCGCCCTACTTCGAAGAGCCTTGTCCTCCTTAAGGCTTTGGCAGGTGCTGCCGAGAGTCGTGCCTCTTTGGTCGTGGCCCCGTACGGTACTGGAAAGTCACTGACTGCAACCTTTGCGCTGCAGCTGATTGAGAATCGCAAGGACACCAAAGACCTATTGCTTTCGATTGGGCAGAGGGCATCCGATGTGCACCCCGAATCAGGCAAGTCCATACTCAGCCGCCGCCGAAGCAAGAAGAAGGGTCTGGTTGTTGCTCTTCATGGTCACTGCCCCGACCTCCCAAACGCGATTCGCGTCGCAATTCTGGACTCCATGCGGCGTCTCAAGCTGACCCGAAGCGCGAAGAGCTTCGCGACCGCGAACTTCGAGAGCATGGAAGAGGCAGTGGCGCTAATGGCGAGGCTTCGCGAGAAGAAGAAGAGTCTTGGTGTCGATCGGATCTCGATCATTTGGGATGAATTCGGGCGCCACCTTGAATCTCTCGCTCGAGAAGGATACGGGGACTCTCTCTCCGAAGTGCAACTTCTCGCGGAGTTTAGTGCACGTACAAAGACATTCCCGGTTACGCTAAACTTGCTCCTTCACCAGGGGTTGATTCACTATGCAGGTAACCTGCCTCAGGCGATCCAGAATGAGTGGCGCAAGATCGAGGGCCGATTCGAAACTATTGAATATCTCGATGACAGCAATGAGGCCTATCGTCTTCTCGCTGAGGTGATCTCGAGTCGTACTTCGGATCTTAGCAGAACTAAGAAGGTTTGCTCTAATACTGCAGAACAAAGTCTCGCGCTGGGTTTCTTCTCGGGTTTTGGCAAGGGAGAACTCACGGACCTGCTCCACCGTAGTAGCTCCGTCGATCCGATCGCACTTTATCTACTCCCTCGCGTTTCCGCTCGTGTGGCACAAAACGAACGCACGCTGTTTGGGTTTCTCTTTAGCAGTGAGCTTGATGAACAAGTCAGAGTCTCGCATGTCTACGACTACTTTAGTTCTTCCATGCGCGCCGATACTTCCCTTGGCGGAACCTACAGGCAATGGCTGGAAACAGAGAGCGCCCTCTCAAAGGTGGAGTCGGAAGAGGAAAGGAACATACTAAAAGCCACCTGTCTCATGAGTCTGGGCGCGAGCGGTGCCCGGTCACGGATCAACCGGGCAATGCTTGAGTTCGCAGTAGCCGGATTCGGAGATATTAAGGAGGTTCGTAAGACCGTACAGAGCCTAATTAAGCGAAAGCTCCTTCTCTACAGAAAGAACACAGACGAAGTTTCGACTTGGCATGGCACGGACCTCGATCTTCGGGGCAGGCTCGAGCAATCAATTGCTCAGCGAGCTTCGAGCTTCAGCCTGGTCCAGTTTCTGAGTCAGGAGTGTCCACCTCCCGTTTGGAAGCCGGTTCAATACAATGACAAGTGGTCTATTCGCCGATTTGCCAGTGGTCAATACCAAACGGTTTCTCAGCTTGAGACGTTTCTGAATTACGACATTATCTTCGACAGTCTGGAGGCAGGCGAGGACGCCAAAATCTTGTATCTCGTCGCAGAGAGCCCGGAGCAGATCGAACAGGCTACCGAGATTGCCCAGCGCGACCTTAAGCACGATCGTCTCCTAGTCGTGATTCCTGAATCGCCGTTGGCAATTCGTGAAGCAGCGCTAGAGGTAGCGTGTCTCGAAGAGATGCAGCGCGATCAGAGTCTAGTCCACGAGGATCCGATGGCTCTCCCCGAGATCCATCAGATGAGCGACGATGCGCGCGACCATCTGACTCGAATTGTGACACGTCTCATTCAGCCCCTGCCCGAAGCGCCCTCCCGCTGGTTTCACATGGGCGAATCGCTACCGATTCAGAGTACGCAGGACCTCCGTGCGTTTCTCTCGCAGCTGATGGAACACAACTTCCCGAAGGCTCCCGTCATTCGAAGCGAATCGCTTATCCGGCATCGCCCGACGCCCGTAATCGTAAACGCTCGCAAGAAGCTCCTGATGGGCATCTTGGAACGGCATGGGCAGGAAGCACTTGGTATCCAGGGCAACTTCCCGGACATGTCGATGTTCCGTACTATTCTGCTCAATACAGGCCTCTACCAGAGTACGCAGTCTGGAGTTTGGAAATACGCTCGCCCCTCAGCCCTGGCTGATCAGGGGCTCCGTGCTGTGTGGAAGAAACTCGAGGTCTTCCTTACAAGACCCACGAAAGTGCCGAAATCGCCGGCTACTTTACTCAAGGAGTTAAAGGAACCTCCATACGGAGTGCGCGAGGGTCTCCTGCCAGTTCTTCTCGCTTCCGGATTGAAGGCCTTCCCGAGCGCGATCTCAATCACTCGAAGAGGCGAGTATCTTGATGATCTCCTCCCCTCCGATATCGAGCAGATCTGCAAGACACCCCAGGATTACTGGATCACCGTGCTTGATCTGAACATGAAGAAGCGCCAATACCTGACCAAACTGATTACCCGGTTTGATCCGGTAAGGGAGCACTCCTTCGATACCTCAGATATGATTCGGATCGCGTTCGACGCGATCGAGTCCTGGAAATCGAATCTTGCGCCGGCCGCCCTCACAACGAAAAGCATTTCTCGCCCCGCTATTCGACTTCGGGCTGCTCTTCACCGGTCGAAGGACCCCGTCCGCTTGCTCTTTGACGAATTGCCTGCCTTCGCGGGAGGCCCAATTGATGAGAAGACGGTGCTTGCTATCTCGACATTGCTCGAGGAGATGGAGCAGATTGCCAACCGGTACGCAGACCTTGCATCCGATGTGATGCTCCGCTGTCTGAATCCTAGCCGGGAGGCGGGTACATTGCGCGAGATGTCCGCGCGATGGACGCAGTACTTCTCCGAGAATTTCATCTCGGCTCTCCAAGACGGGATCGCTAAAGGCTTCTTACTGCGCCTCAAGAAACCATACGCGACCGATTATCAACTCATCGATTCGATTGCCAATTTGCTGGTGGAACGGGGGCTGGCACGCTGGGAGGACGCCACAGCAATCGCCTTTGAGCGGGAGTTCGAGAGCATTGTCCGACGACTTGAGGACCGACTCCTCTCCGCGCATGGCGAATTCGCTGTCGACGTAGAAGCAGCCCAGATTTCGAGTCTTGTTGGCCGCAGAATCTCAGACCTCTACAAAAGCTTAGCTGCTATAGTAGGTGATGAAGAGGCGAAGCATGTTTTGGCCTCGGTCCCAGACTCTCAGAAAGGTGACAAACGTGGCAAGCCTAAAGGAAGCACTTCAAAGCCATCACGACGGAAGTGATATACGGCACATCGTAAGTATCTCCGGGGGAAAAGACTCCACCGCGCTCGCGATTTACCTACAACAGAAGTACCCGGAGCTCCCCGCTGAGTACGTGTTTTGCGATACTGGCTGCGAGCTCCCTGAGACCTACGAGTACCTGGAACGACTCGAGGCGCTCCTCGGCCAATCAATCCACCGCTTGAATGCCATTGATCTCCTTAATATCGAGAAAAAGCCTGGTCGGAACCCCTTCGACATTTGGTTAAACGAGGTCTATGGTGGTTTCCTGCCCAATCCGAGGAGCCGTTGGTGCACCAGAGTCCTGAAGATTCAGCCATTTGAAGCCTACGTAGGGGACACGCAGGCCTACAGCTATATCGGGATTCGCGGCGACGAAGATCGGGACGGTTATGTCTCAAAGAAGCCACCTTCCATTTCTGACAAGCCCAACATTATCCCGGTCTACCCCTTCAAAGATGATGATCTTGGAATCGGTGACGTCCGGGCTATCCTTGATGACAGCGGTCTTGGCTTCCCTGACTACTATCGGTGGCGGTCTCGCTCAGGCTGCTATTTCTGCTTCTATCAGCAGATAGGGGAATGGCAACGCCTGAAGGAAGAACACCCGCAGCTTTTTGAGGACGCAAAGAAGTACGAGAAAATCGCAGGCAGCAAGAAGTTCACATGGACCGAAGGACGGACACTAGACGACATAGCCGAGCTCCCAGACAAGTACCCTTTGCCAGCCGCCGATGATGAGCAGGGATGCGCTATTTGTCATTTGTAATGTGAGAGACAGTTGGACAACAAAGCAGAAGATATCACATAGAGACCAGTACCTATGTTCACTTGCTCGACGGCTGATGTTTCAGAGTCTGTACAAGTGGGTTTGTGCCCGCGGATGGGATCGTTGGATCTGTGACACTGCTAGTGAAAATTCCTGTGAAGCTCGATCGAGATATGGAGACGGCCGTGGCATGTTCGTATGAAGCGGCTTTTCGAAGTTTCGATGAGCAAGACTTCAAGTATGTTGAGGTCAAGATTGCTCGCACACTAGAAAGACTGTCAAGGCAGGAGGGATGGTTGATGGACATGGGGAAGACCGCGAGGGCAATTTGGAATTATCTTGAAGCGGATGAGAACCCTTTCTCGGAGACAAGGCTTGTCCAAAGAGAGATAAAGAAGCGTCTGGCGACAGCCCTGTTCTATCTGTGCAACCCCTTCGACATTGTTCCAGACCACATTGCCGGAATCGGCTATGTTGATGATGCGCTCGTAATTAATTCCGCTCTCAATTCGGTCAAGCGAAACTATCCGAAAACGTATCGCAAGATCGAGCGGCATGCGACGGGCTCCGAGTAGCTGATAAAATGTCGGAACACGCAACATCAGCATCAAAGACCTACGATCAAACCGTTCGGGGAGTTTACGGTACATTTGGGACTGGAATGGATCTGTCGGTTCGCTTTCTTCAAGCAGCGATCAGACCGAGTGCTTTGCACAGCATCAAGCTTGTGCAGGAAATACCTGGTTCAGATAGATGGCCCGTGCGCGACCTTTTTCAGCGGGAAGTTGACACAGACAGAGTGTCAAAATACATCCTGCCTTGGTTGGAAAACGCAGAGAAGGTGAAGTTCTTTAGCCCCCTCACTCTTACGCTTATTCCGCTAGATCAGGGGCGTGGTTCCGCGAGATCCATAGTGTCTTCTTTTGTGCGGCAGGACGTTACTGATTCCGAGGGACGGGCTTGGAGAATCTTGAAAAACGAACCGTATTTTCGTTTCCGCTTTCCAATTGATGGTGGCCAAGAGTGTCCTGAAGGCGGAATACTGGAGTGGGATTCTAGTCACACGAGCCTCGTTGCGATTGACGGACAGCACCGTCTGTCTGCCTTAAAGCGGTACATGAGTGACCCTAGCAGGCCCGGTCACGCTGAGTTTCAAAAGTGGCATATTCCGGTTGTGATCTGTGGCATCGATCAGCTTCAAACGCGAGAGAAAGCAAGTGTCTCTAACCTAGATGTCGTGCGGAGCATGTTTGTGTATATCAATACACAGGCGCGAGTACCCTCACTTGCGAGGCAGATACTACTAAACGATGAGAGCCCCAACTATGTTTGCTGCCAGGAGCTTCTACAGCATTCCCATGAGAATGATGTCGTAGACGATCCCGCAGCTCGTGACTCCGAAAGGCTACCTCTTCTGTTCTATGACTGGCGTGATTTGGACGCGGGAGGCAGAGTTGGAGCTTCTCCGGCAGCGATCAAATCAATCACTGAAATCGCGAGTTGGTTGGAGCACTATGTTCTCGGAGCGGATTACTCCGAAGATCAATATGAATCACTGGATGTGGAATCTGGAAGCGATGCCCTGCAAGATGCATTCAAAAGGAAACGGATGCTCCCCGAATCCGCCGTGGACTTGAGGGCTCATTTTCGCAAAACTGTTCTGCCGGGAATCAGCACTCTCTTCCAGAACTTCAGACCCTATGCCGAATACAGAGAGTCAATCGCACGACTGGAGCGAGACTGGTTAGCTAAGGGGGAACCCTATCAACATGCTCTTTCGCAGCTAAGGTTTGGTTCGCACAAAGGAAAGGTGTCCGAGGCGAAGGCGATCCATTCTGCATATGAGGAGATCGTCGAGGACCTTATAGACCTAAAGTCAGCGATACCGCATCTCTTGGCGCTCGATATTGGTATGCGAGGAATCCTGTCTTCCTTCGGAGACTTGTATTGGACAGAGGATTTTAAAGGTAATTGGTTGACGTACAGCCAGTGGTTCACAAAGTATCTTAATCAAGTTTACGACCAGGATTGGTTTGGATCAAGAGGTAGCCGCCTCCGTTTGCACATTACTCACAATGCTGCGGGGTTGATTGTGAATCACAAGATCGGGGATGCGACCAAGGCCCTAGGGCCGCTAGTGTCAATATTGGTGTGTGGAGAGGCGACTAAATCCCGCGATCGTGCAACTAAGGAGAGTATGCAAGAAGTCTGGGACGAATGTACTGAACGTCTGATGGTGGCACTCCGAGCTGGATATCGAACTCAACATCGAGCAGAATTGCGCACTCGACACCCCGAGTTAGTCGGGAGAGACTTGACTGAGAGAGTGCGAACGGTTGCTAATAAGTCGACGCACGCTCATATTGCCCGTTTGAGGAAAGCGCTAGAGGTTTTTTAGGAAGTGCAACTACATGACGCGCTTTGAAACGGGAGCCTTTTTAGAGAAGCAAGGATCGAGATGGAGTATGGGTGGCGGCTTAGTCGCGGATACTGGCAAGAACTAGATGAACACATTCGGGGACTGACCTGGTTCTTTCTTCCATTCGACAATGTTCATGTTAGGTCTGTGCCGGAAAAGCCGGGTGTGTATCTCATTTGTGCACGCCCTCCGATCATCGCCCACGACCCGCACAAGAGGTTCTTCAATGTTCTCTATGCTGGCCGATCAGAGTCAAGTCTGCGAGACCGCTTTAAGAAGCACTGCGAGAATCCGGATAAGGGGATTGCCAAGGTGATCGCTTGCTACGGATTTCATAGAGACGAACTGCACTACTATTACGCCACAGCGAAGAGAGAAGATGTGGTCGCTATTGAGGATAGCCTCATTGACTGTTATGGACCATCTGCCAATCTGCGAAGCGGCGACAAGTTCAAGATCAAGGCGCACATCCGTGCTGACAAAGCACGGCCCGCAGGGTAGCGCTCTCAGAAAGGAACAACGATGCAACTCTTTCCGGCTATTGAGGGAACTCTTGGGACGTGGCGCTATTACTCCACAAAAATGGCGGCAGGAGATCTTGCCAACCAAGTGAAGTTTGCCAGTGAGGTTTGGGACTCAACGGCACTTGACTATTGGATACAGCGAAGCCTGAATGAGTCACGCGCCAAACGCGATATCGCCGCGTACTTGGCAAGGCACGAGGATCGTTTCTTTAACTCAATTGTTGTTGCGGCAATTGAGGGCGAGCCAAAGTTCTTTCCAGTGCAGATAGCAGACGATCCGCAATTCGCAATCCTAGCAGACGACAGAATGAATGAATCCTTTGGTGTACTTCGGTTCGATGGAACGCAAAAATACTATGCTCTCGATGGGCAGCATCGCTTGCGTGCAATCAAGGCTTTAATTGAGAACGAAACGGAATTCAAGAAGCCGGATAACTTCGAGGATGATGAGTTCTCAGTGATCATTGTTGTTCAAGAGCAAGGTGAGTCGCGAGAAGAATTCATGAAGAAGTATCGCCGTCTATTCAGTCATCTGAATCGCTATGCCAAAGCGATGGATCCTGCAACGACAATTATCATGGAAGAAGATGATGCATTCGCCATTAATACAAGACGTCTAATTCAGGAGCACGATTATTTCTCTTGGATCGAAGGTGAGTCAACTCGTGTCCGTTGCCAGGGTGGGGCAAACATAAGAAAGGGTGAAAGCTATTTCACCACAATAATCAGTCTCTACAAGATGAATAAGCAGTTACTGTTCAGCAAGCTCAGAAAGGCTGGCACAGAGTGGGGAGAGGGATCTGAGAAGGAGAAACTCGATTCTCTAACGAAGAACTTGCCGGATGACGACGCACTTGATCGCTTGTATACAGAACTCTCTCAGTATTGGGACGGTATTCTGGAGGAGTTCCCTGAACTAAGGGAAGATGGAGCCAGAATGCGCTCAGACGCGGGTTTGGAATCGGACGAAGAAGTGGATGGAGCAATCGTAACGAATCATATGCTCTTCCGCCCTATCGTCCAGGAGGGTGTCTTTGCAAAGCTAGTGCGAGCTCGACTTGACAAACAAGAAGGAAGAACGAGTGAGGGCTCCATGCTAACACCGAGAGACATAAAGGACGCATTGTCTGGGCTGAATAAGGCGCCCTGGAGGGGATTCGAGCTCCCATGGCGCGGCCTGGTCTACGTCTACGATCCCGGCAAAGATAGTTGGAGAATGCGAAGCGAGGATCGTACTGATGCCATTACCTTAGCACTAAGCATGATGCGGTATATTGTTGGAATTGACGAATTCCCTTCCCAGGACTCTCTCAATGAGGGATTACGAAAGCGCTGGGAAAGTCTTCTTATCGAAGTACCGGAAGATCAACGTGACTCCCTGTGGGACGAGATCGTTGATCTGGCATCCACCTTCCGGTGAACATTCCGCTTGAACTTGATGGCCAATGGTATTCCGTTCATGTGAGCTCGAACAGTGACCGGAGCCCCGGCATTCAACTTATAGTGGGGCGCGGACTTCCCAGGAGCCCAGGACTCCCCATAGCATTACCTACATATTCCGCTCCACTCTCTTCCGAGCATGTTGTCGATCGCCTACCGGGTGCGCTTCGTCGTGCACTGGAAAGAGATTTTCTGGTCCGACGCAAGTTGGAGCGTGGGGGCGAAGTAGAGATATTTATCCCCGTAGACCAGCGCCAACATTTTCCAAAGTACCCGATCACAAGCCTTGAAGATGCCCTGTCATACAAGCCCGAGTCCGGAGACCTTTGTCGCCCGATGTTTCTAGAGAAGCCAGATCTTTCGTCTCTGTATGGATATCAAGTGGAGGGAGTGAATTGGCTGCTTAAGGGGCGAGGTAGGCTGCTTGCAGACGAAATGGGATTAGGAAAGACTGTCCAGTGTATTGCCGCAGCAAGATTGTTGTTTTGGGAGGGAGTATTGGAACGATGTCTTATAGTTTGTCCGAAGTCTCTGGTCTTGAACTGGCAGGTTGAATTTAGGCGATGGGCTCCAGAATTGCTGGTGCGGTCCGTACGCCCATATCGTAAGAACTCCAATAAAGTTTGGGCGTACACTCGACACAATCTACATGTAACAATCACCAACTACGAGCAGTTGCGCAGTCCTGTAGAGGAGTTGCGAAAGGGCAAATGGGGGCTAGTGATCGCAGATGAAGCTCACCGCTTACGAAACGAAGAAGCGCAGATCTCTAGTGGAGTACGGCAGATTGAGCGAGATAGAGTATGGGCATTAACAGGTACGCCTATTGAGCGAGACCCTGAAGACCTTGCGAATGTATTGTCAATCATTGAACCTAGGCGATTTGCACCCTCCGATGCGCGGGTCTCTGGTGCAGCTCTAAGCGTAAAGGCACAACCCTTTATGCTTCGCCGGCTGAAACAAACGGTTTTGCCCGAGCTACCTCGACTTGTCGAGAATGCTGAATATCTAGAACTTTCTGAAGCTCAACGTCGATCCTACAAGAAGGCTCAGCATGGGATTGACTCGTGCGGTAGGCGACTCGATGGCGCATTGGCCGAAATCAACGAGATGAGGAAGATATGTGACTACGATCCAAAAACAAGAAGTGGTGCAAAGCTGGATCGAATAGTCGAACTCCTCGCGGAGATCAAGTTCAATAATGAGAAAGCAATAGTCTTCTCTTACTTACTAGAACCGTTGCGGATTCTTCGTGGAATGCTCAATACACACAATATTGTGGCGCTTGCATTCGATGGTGGAATGGGTGATGAGGCGAGAGCCCAGACCCTCATGCACTTCAAAGAGGATGAATCTGTCACTGCACTGTTGGCATCCAGCAGAGTTGCGAGTGAGGGCTTAACTCTGGTTGAAGCCAACCACGCTATCTTCGTAAATCAATGGTGGAACCCTTCAGCCAATGCTCAGGCTCGCGATAGAATTAATCGAATCGGCCAGCAGAGGGTTGTGTACAGCCACACATTTATCTGCGTTGATACCGTTGAGGAGTACCTTCAGGAAATCCTCCGAGAGAAGGGACAAACTGTGGCGGAGTATATTGACAGAATCGCTTCCGTTGGGGGTACATTTGATAGCGAGGAAATGAGGTTCATTTACACATTAAGAGGTCATGCGTAGGCAGATCGCAGGCCAAATCTGAGGCATGAGCTATGGGAAAATTCAGTGTCAGAGTTGCCTTGAGACGGGTCGTATCGGAAGGCGATTCGCGATTGGCGTGGGGTAATCTGGAGTTTGCGATAGAGCGTCCAGTTGCCTTTCTTCGTGTTAGAAAGCAGGTCTCCAGAAAAGCTCTGAAGGGCTTGTTGCTAAGCATTGAGAGAAGTAAGACTGTGAGGCAATTGGAGTGGGGTGCCCTGGGCCGTCCAGCTCAGAGCATGCTCCAGGCTGTCCATCGCGACCTGGTCATGGGCCTGAGAGACGTATTGTACCAGGTGCGAGCAGGTGCGGATCTCCTGTACGCTGGCGTGCGGGGGGATCTAGTCGACCAAAGACACGTTGTGTTGGAATTTGAGGACAACGAGCGGGCTATTCTTCAAGAGAGTGCGCCCACAAAGGAAATGAGTAAGTATCTTTCAAACGTTCTCCGGTCCGGTCAGATTAGGCTACCACTACCCCCCGCAAACTACGTCTCACGAATAGGGTTCTTGACCGTAGCAAAACTCTCCGAAATCGAGAAATCTCTGAATGACGGTGTGGAGGAATCGCCGGCATTTTTGGACTTATTCGAAACTGCTCAATCGAACTATGACATGGCGGCTCATGGAGCTGCTGTTGTCTGTTTGACAATAGCGGCTGAGACAGCAACAAAGGCTATGCTAAGCGTTGACGGGCCGATTGCAGAGTACATATTGACAAGGATCAATTCACCGCCCATCGCCCAATTGATAAAGTGCGCTAGAACCGAGTTGAATCTACCGCTCAGCACAAGTGAGCAGGAGTCTCTAGCACGGATGGCTAGGAAGAGAAATGAAATCGTTCATAGTCCGAGAAAGATATCCATTGACGAACAAGAGCTGGCTGATTGGTTCGAAATTGTTGCTAGGGTTATCCGATACGCCTGCGTCATGATTGGTAGTGAAAGAGCGGACACTTGAGTCGCCATAGAATGATGCGATGGCGTTGTTGCCGAGGACGAGGGCGTATTCGTCATTTCTGGCAAGGGTTCTACACCGTCCCTGATCTTCCCCCATCTTCTGTACCACTCATTCCTGGACAATTCCCTGGCTACGTAACTGTTCGAACTTCTCCTCGGGCGTAGCCCCACCGAGGGATGAATGCGGGCGAAACGAGTTGTATCTCGTCCGCCACTTCTCGATCTTGTCCCGCGCATCTGTCAGGTCCGTGAACCAGTGCTCGTTCAGGCATTCGTTCCGAAGCGTGCCGTTGAGGCTTTCCACGTGACCGTTCTCCGTCGGTCTCCCGGGTGTTATGAAGCGAAGAAGAACATCGTTTTCATGGCACCACTTCACCAAGGCGCGACTCCGGAACTCGGGACCGTTGTCGAGTTGAAGCTCTCTGGGTTTTCTCCCGAGGTCCGCCAGCTCGGTGAGCACATCAACGACATGCCCGCTGCCGACCGAAACGCCCACTTCGACTCGAAGACATTCACGCGTGCAGTGATCGATGACCGTCAGCATGCGAAATCGCCGACCGTCGACGAACGCGTCGTGGACGAAATCCGCACTCCAGCGATCGTCGGACGAGACGACCGGATGCTTCACACGAACCGTCGCGACGTATCTCTTGCGGCCACGTCGACGGCGTTTTACCTGTAATCCTTCTTCCCGATACACGCGCCAGATCCTCTTCTTGTTGTCCGTGAATCCTTCTCGTCTCAACACGTCGGTCAGGAGCGGTGCTCCCCACCGCCGATATCTTGCCGCAAGTTCGCGAAGGCGCTTTCTGAGTCGTGCGTCGTCACGAGGACGAGCCTGATACCGGAACGTCGATCGTTGGAGCTGCAGCAAACGGCAACTGCGCCGTTCGCTGAGGGCAAGATCATCCTGGGCCATGCGCGCCAGCTCTCTCCTGCGCGACGGCCTTAAGGCAGTTTTGACACGATGTACTCGAGCGCTTTCTTGTCGAGCGTGAGATCCGCGACGATCGTCTTGAGCCGCCGGTTCTCGTCCTCGAGCTGCTTCAGACGCTTCGCCTCCCCGACTTCCATCCCGCGAAACTTCTTCCGCCAGGCGTAAAACGTCGCATGGCTGATCCCGTGTTGCCGGCAGAGCTCCTTCGTCGGGTGACCGGCTTCAGACTGCTTGAGAATCGAAATGATCTGCTCTTCGGTGAATCGACCCTTCCGCATGTGCTTCCTCCTGGATCTTTAGAGTACCGAAAGTCCAGGAACTTGTGGGCCAGTTTTTGGGGGGAAGATCATCCCCATGGACTGTTGAGTTAAGAGTGGTTCCTACCGCTCGAGCCTCTTTCGAATGCTGACGATTATCGACCCAGCGTTTTGGATTGTATAGATTGGTTCTGCCGGACCGATTGGGGCCGTATCCTACTTCTTCCCTTCCGCCACCCACGCATCAATATCATCCGTATTGACCGGCTGATGCCCCTTCGCGTCTGAGCCCGCCGCCCCCGCCGCACCACCACCGTTCGCCCCCGCGCCATTCCCCCTCCCCGCCACCATCGGCAGCGCATGCTCACCCCCGTGCCCGTTCCCACCACCCGCGCCATTCCCATTGCCGTTCTTCTTCCTGAACAAATGGTTCGCCTGGCGTCTCACCTTCAGCTTCATCCACTCGTACGCCATCTTGGGCAGCATCTCGGGCGTGAACAGCACACTGTTCGTCAGGTAGTTCTCGAAGGTGCAGAAGCACTTGGTGTCGCGGATCATCTTGCGGACTTCTTCGGTGCGGTCGCTGAACCAGATCTCGCGGAAGTCGTAGTCCACGTCGCGCAGATTCCCGAGTGACTCTTCGAGGATCTCGCAGGGGTAGACGTCGCCGCCGGCGTAGATGATGCCGGCCATGTTGGCGGCGTAGCACGGCAGCTGGTACTGGCCGGTGCGCACGGTCTCGGAGATGACGTCCTGGCGCACGTTCTTCATCGCGTTGATGACGTCGGCGCCGGGGTAGTTCGTGTATCCCATGTCGGAGTTGTTCTCGGTGTCGTGCCGCAGCTCGGCGACCCACTCGAGGTACTTCTCGCGGTCGACGTCGAGCGCGTGCGCGGCGCGGGCGCCCTTGCGCGCAATGAGATTGTTGACGTTCTTGACGCCGTGCTGATCGCGCAGCGTGCGGTACGTCTTCATGACGTTCTCTTGATTGAAGCCGCTCATGGTGGTCGCGATATTGGCGTTGAAGCTCGGGTATTCCTTCTCGAGCTTCTGCAGCTCCTGGAACGTCCAGATGCACTTCTCGAAGAGGCCCGGGATCGCGCGCAGGCGGTCGTGGTCCTTGCCAATGGCGTCAATCGAAACGTCGATCGCGAAGTCGACGCCCGGGTTCTGGTCGAGCATCGTGCGCACCTGGTCGATCACCTTGGTCGTCAGCGACCCGTTCGTCGGGATGCCGACGTTACGGACGTTGTTGTTCTTGCAGAAGATGTGCACGATCTCGGAAATGTCGTCGCGCAGGAACGGCTCGCCCCCGGTCGGCAGCAGGAACAGCAGGTCGCCCATGCTCTTCGAGATCTTCTCGTACTCGTCGACCGTCAGTTCGTTCGACGACGGATTCACCCAGCCGAGCAGGCAGTGCCCGCAGTGCGCGTTACAAACATCGGTAATAAACAGAATGAGGTAGTGCGGATCGACTTTCGTCTTGTGAAAGATCCGCGTCGCGTATTTGGCGTATCCCATGAAGGTGCTCAAAGCGTGGTGTCCTCTACTTCTCGGGAGCGGCGTTGGGTGCGGGGGCGCCGGTTTCCTGCGCGGCGCATCCGCCGCCACCCGAGCCGCCGGCTGATTCGGCCTCCGGTCCCGCGCCGTTCTTGCCCTCGCCGACCTTCTTACGCTTCTTCGCGTTGCCGCCCATGTAGTCGGCAAACGCTTTCACGCCGTGGAACTTGCGCTTGATGTCGCCGATCGAGCGAATGTTCGTCGCCATGCTCAGCATCTGCTTCGGCCGCAGGTAGAACTCCTTGAGGCCGGTGTCGATCAGTTCGTCGATGCGGTCCTTCGAAAGCTGCGGGTAGTCGAGCACCGTGACTTGCTCGTGATTGTCGTCGAGGTACTCGCCCCAGTCCTTCGGAATGAGGTGGCCTTCTTTCTTCGCCCAGTCGTAGATCTCGGTGCCGGGGTACGCCGCGACGCCCGAGATCTGAATCGTGTCGAGCGGGAGGGACTTTGCGAAGTCGATGGTCTGGCGCGCGGTCTGCTCGGTCTCGCCGGGCGCGCCGATCATAAAACACCCGTGCACGGTGAAGCCGAGCTCGCTGGCGTTCTTCGCGAATTCGCCGGCGCGGCGCAGGTTCATGCCCTTCTTGACGCCGTCGAGCGCCATCTGGCTCCCGAACTCGAAGCCGACCATGAGCATTCTGCAGCCGGCGCGTTTCATGAGTTGTAATAGGTCGCGCTTCACGTCGCTCCGCGCGTTCACACTCCAGCGCAGTTTCGTGTCGAGCCCGCGCTTCAGGATCTCGCGACAGACGCCTTCGACGTGCTCGCGATTGGCCGTGAACGTGTCGGTTTCGATCATGACCTCGCGCAGAGCCGGGAAGAGCGCGAGGTCGTATTCCATTTCGTCGACGACGAGCTTCGGGTCGCGAAAGCGGTTCTCGTGCCCGTACATGAGCTGCGGATCGCGACAGTACGTGCAGCGCGCGAAGCAGCCGCGCCCTGACAATAGCGTCATGAACGGGTGCAGCTTGCCGCCGTCGTAGTACCAGTCGGCGTCGATGAAGTCCCACGCAGGGAAGGGGAGCTCGTTCACGTCGATGAACGGCCGTCCGCCGGTGCGCACGGGCTGCCCGAGTTCGTCGATATAGAAGAGGCCGGGCGTCGTCTTCGGATCGCCGCCCAGAAACAGGTCGCGGATCGTGTAGTCGTATTCGCCGAGCGCGATGTAGTCGAGCGCGCCGAACGCCCGCGCGAACGTGTCGTCGGGCACGGCGGTCACGTGCTGGCCGACGAGAATCGTCTTCGCGTCGCACACCTCTTTGGCGAGCGCGCAGTACGCGATGTCGTTGTCGATCGCGGGTGTGCTCGCGTGCATCACCACCCACGCGGGGCGCTCGCGCTCGAGCAGCGCGCGCACGTCTTCCTTCGACCAGTTCTGCGCCGCGGCGTCGACGAAGCGCACGTCGATCCCGGCTTCGCGCTGCACGGCCGTCGCGACGCAGATGTAATCGGGGTGCCGCTGCACGCGCCCGCGCGATCGCGCGTCCCAGCGCGCGCTGCGAACGAAGTCGTCGACGTAGGGCGGATTCAGTATGAGAACGTGGGCCATGGTGCGCGACTACCTCGGGTGCCTGGTGCTGACGATGCCGTTTAAAAAGCCGCGGGACGATTTCCGCCCAGCGGTCCGGATCAGGGTGAAATGCGGGCGCGGCGCGTCAAGACTCCGATTGAGCCCTTTCGGGCGCGTATTTCCGCAGGTTTCGACTTCGCTATTATACTGAGGGACGGCCGGAATGTCAATTCGTACCAGAGCGGTCCTGTATGCAGAAACGCTTGATTTCGATAATCTTAGCAAACCGAGAACGATCCGTCTTCCGGCGCCCCGGATGCGCGCACCCCTTGCCGCGCCGCCTCACGTCTTCTATACTTTGAGCAACGAAAGGGGGCCATCACATGGTCACGCTGACGGACGCCGCGATAGAGCGGGTTCAAAAAGTATTGGAAATGCAGGGGAAAGAGGGCCACCAGCTCCGCGTACGCATCGCGGGCCGGGGTGCCTCCGGATATAAGCACGAGCTCGGATTCGTGGCGCCCGGGGCCGAAGAAGCCGACGACAACGTGATCGACGCCGGCCCGTTCAATGTGCTGATCGACCCCGGCAGCGCCGAAAACATCAAGGGCACGAGCATCGACTACGTCGAAAATCTGCAGGGCGCCGGCTTCGTCTTCGAGAATCCGAACACGATTGCCTGGTCCGACCAGGAGCAGGGCGACACGATCCAGGAGCTGATCAATAACACGATCAACCCGGGCCTCGCGTCGCACGGCGGTTTCGTCGAACTGCTCGACGTCAAAGAGAACGCGGTCTACGTGAAGCTCGGCGGCGGCTGCCAGGGATGCGGCATGGCGAACGTCACGCTGCGCCAGGGGATCGAGCGCATGATCAAGGCCGCGGTGCCCGAGATCGAAGAGATCATCGACACCACCGACCACGCGGGCGGCAAGAACCCGTACTACGCGGCGCAATAGGGTGGCGGGGCGCCACTGAGCGCCGGGGAGCGCCACGGAAGCGTCGCCGGCCGCCGGCCGCCGGCCGCCCGGTGCGGACGCTTCCAATCCGGATGTCCTCGATTGGGCGTGCCATCCAGCCGATTATTTGAAATTCACCATGGGGGCAATTAACTCGGGGGGCAATTAACCCGAAGGTTAATTAACCGAAAGGTGAACTCCATGGAAAACGAATTTTTGAAGGCCCATCGCCTCACCGCGACACTCCGAGCCGTTGCCCATCCCACGCGCCGCTCGATCCTGCGCTCGCTGAGCAAGGGAGAGGCAGTCGTATCGTTTCTTGCCCTTGTAACGCACATCACACCCCCGATGCTGTCGAAACACCTCAAGGTGCTCGAGCGCGCCGGCCTGATTCATCGCGAGGTGCAAGGCCACTATCGCTTCATTTCGCTACGCATGGCACCCCTGCTGGAAATCATCGACTGGATCGAGACCCTCCGTGCCAGCGTGGATGCCCGCGACCACCGAAAGCACCCTAAAAGAAGGCAGCTCAGCTAGTTCCGCCCGCCCGCCCATCTGTACAGAAAGTTCTCACTTTTGATCTGAATCGTGCTAATATGACCGATAACAGATTCAATGATTCATGCCCGGACCATATCCGAAAGAGGGTCGATCAACCCAATCCTGCCTCGGAGGATCGCTCTGCTGAACGCGTACGAACAGAACGGCACGGCCCCGATTTCGGTGCAGACGCCCGCCCGGCGGCGAAGCCCCGACCGTCGCTGGATCCCCGCTCTTTTCTACGGCGCGCTCTGTATCCTGAACCTGCTGTTTCTGGTGGTGTTCGGTGGAACGTCGTTCCGGTCTGATCTCGCGAATCTGTACTCCCGAATCACTCCGCCGTCGGAGGCCGCTGCAAGCTCTGCCCCCCTCCCTGAAGTGGAACCATTACAGTTCCCGCCCGGGGAGAATTACAGCGGCCAGTCGGCGGAGGATTATCGCCAGCAACAGGTGGCGACGAGTCGAAAAGGAGATCGTGTAGACGTGGAATGAGTCAGCGGCCCGTCTCTCCCGACGGGTTGCCCGCGCCCGCGCGAACGCTTCGAAAATGGATTGCGCTCCCGTTTGCGAAGCCGAGTGAAGAGCGGTCGCCCTATGAAGGGGTGGCCGCTTCTTCCTTTTCACCCAGGTAGATTTCGCGGTATGCCGCGGCCGTCCACGGCATCTTCTCGAAGAACATGTCGCGGATCGCTTCGGCGTAGACGCGGATTTCGTACTGCGCGTGCACGTCGCAGCGCAGCTTCAGGAAGTTCATGAGCGCGCGCGCATTCACGGTCCAGTAGAACTCGGTGTACATATTCTGCGGCAGCAGAATGCGCGCGACCTCTTTCGCCGTGCCCTGCTCGAGCAGCTCCTTGTACGCGTCGACCGAGCGCCGGCACTCGGCCTCGACGCGCGTCCGGAACGCCGCGTGCTCTTCGTCGCTGATCGCCGCGACCTCGCTGCCCTGCTTGTTCACCTTCTCTTTGACGCGCTTGTGGTCGGGCACGTAGAACTCGCCCTCGTCGAACACGGTGTAACGCCCCGAGATCTCGTTGAAGCTCGACCATCTGTGCCGGAACCACTGCCGCGCCACGAAGATCGGGCACTTCACGTGAAACTGAAACACGGTGTGTTCGAACGGCGTCTCGTGCCCGTGCGCCATCAGATAGCGAATGAGCTTCCGGTCCTTCTCTTCGCCCTTCGACCCGCTCCCGAACGACACGCGCGCCGATTTCACAACCGTGACGTCGTCGCCGAGCGCATCCACGAGCTTCACGAATCCCTTATCGAGCAAGGCCGTATCCATGATCGTCCTTTACTTCGCGAGCGCCTGCTTGAGGTCCGCGATGATGTCGTCCTTGTGTTCGATGCCGACCGAGATCCGCACGAGCCCGTCGGTCAGCCCGCGCGCCATGCGATCCTTCTTCGGCACGCTCGCGTGCGTCATCGTGGCCGGGTGCGTGATCATCGTCTCGACGCTCCCTAGGCTCTCGGCGAGTGCCGCCAGCTTCACGCTGTTCATGAGCTTCTTGCCCGCCGCCAGGCCGCCCTTCAGCTCGAACGAAATCATGCCCGAGAAGCCGCCCTTCATCTGGCGCTTCGCGATGTCATGCTGCGGGTGCGACTCGAGTCCCGGATAGAAAATGTTCTTCACCTTCGGATGCGCTTCCAGAAACTCCGCGACGGCCATGCCGTTTTCGCTGTGGCGCTCCATGCGGAGCGAGAGCGTCTTCAGCCCGCTCAAAACCAGCCAGCAGTCGAACGGGCTCGGAATCGCGCCGACCGACTTCTGAATGAAGTGAAACTTGCTGTGCAGGTCTTTCGAGTTCGTGATGAGCGCGCCTGCGATGACCTGATTGTGGCCCGACAGATACTTCGTGACCGAGTGCATGACGATGTCCGCGCCGTATTCGAGCGGGCGGAGCAGCGCCGGCGTCGCAAACGTCGAGTCGACCGCGTAGAGCAGCTTGTGCTTCTTCGCGATCTCGCCGATCGCCGCCAGATCGGTCACTTTAATGAGAGGGTTCGTGGGCGTTTCGATCCAGATCATCTTCGTCGACTTGCGGATCGCTTTCTTGACCTGCGAAGGATCCGACGAATTCACGAACGAAAACTTGAGCCCGTATGTCTTCAGGATGTTGTCGAACAGGCGATAAACGCCGCCGTACACGTCGTCGGAGCAGACGATATGGTCGCCCGGCTTGAACAGGCGAAGCACCGCGTCGACCGAGGCCATTCCCGACGAGTAGCAGTTCGCGTACTTGCCGCCTTCGATCGCCGCCAGGCACGTCTCGAGCTGCGAGCGGCTCGGGTTCGATGCGCGCGTGTAGTCATAGCCGCGGTCGCGCCCCACTTCGTGCAGCACGAACGTCGTGCTCTGATAAATGGGGGGGACGATCGCTCCGGTATGGGGCTCCGGCTTGATGCCGGCCCGCACCACTTTCGTTTCGAACTTCATATGATTGTGATCCTTCTGAGCATTAAGGGATGGGCTGTTCGATTCCGTATTTCTGAAGAGTATCAGAGGGATTCTGGACGCGCAAGATCACGCCTGCGGCCGCCAGGGTCACGCGCCGGCCGGCTTCTCCTCCGGGAACTCGACACGTGTCAGCAGCGCGCCGCCGAGCACGAAGAACACCACGAGCAGCAGGATCGCGTTTCGGCCCGTGCCCGTCGCCTGGGCGACGAGCGCGAAGGCGAGCGGCCCGAAGATCCCCGCGAACCGGTGGCTGACCGAGAAGAAGCCGAACCATTCGCCGCTCTTTTCAGGCGGCGTGAGGCGCGCGAAGAGCGAGCGCGAAAGTGCCTGCGTGCCGCCCTGCACCATGCCGACGACGAGCGCGAGGATCCAGAAGTGCGCCGCGGTCTGCAGGAAGTAGCCGCCGATGGCGATCCCGGTGTACACCGTGAGTCCGGCGAGCACGGCGGGGCGGGCGCCGATCTTTCTGGCCCACCGCCCGAAGAGCAGCGTGAACGGAATCCCCACGAACTGCACGAGCAGCAGCGCCCCGATCAGCGCGTCGCGGTCGATGCCGATTTCGGTGCCGTAGATCGTGGCCATCTTGATGATGGTCCCGATGCCGTCGTTGTAGATCCAGAACGCGAACAGAAACAGCATCGCGTTCCGGTGCGCGCGAATATCGCGCATCGTCCGCCCGAGCCGCACGAACGTCTCTTTCACCACCGCCGCGAAAGTGATGGCGGAATTCGACCCGGGTCCTGTCGCGCCCGGACACCCCGTCCTCGACGGGGCTCGGCCGGGGTCCCCGCCCGGCGCGCCACCCGGGTCCGATTCTGCCCCGGACGCGGCGGGCCCCGCAATTGTCTCCGCGACGGGCTCGCGCACGTGCCGTATCAGCGGAATCGTGAAGAGTGTCCACCACACGGTCACGGTCACGAACGTCAAGCGCACCGCAACCCCCGCGCTCGGAATCCCGAGTTTTTCGGGGAACAGGATCATGGCCATGTTCACGGCGAGCAGCAGGCCGCCGCCGAGGTAGCCGAGCGCGTAGGCGCGGGTCGAGATGCGGTCGAGATTGCGTCCGCGGGCAACATGGGGGAGAAGGGCGTCGTAGGCGACGTTCGCAATCACGAAGAAGAGCTGCGCCGCGATGAAGATGAGCGAGGCCTTGAGCCACTGGCCGTGCCCGACGGTGGCCAGAAGCCCCGTGATCGCGGCCCCGATCAGGGCGCCCGCAACGAGCATCTTCTTCCTGGCCCGCGCGGCATCGGCCGCGGCCCCCGCGATGGGCGAGAGAACGGCCGCCAGCGCCAGCGCCAGCGCCGTCGTATAGCCCCAGTACGCCGTCGCCTGGTGCTTCGGCAGCTCGGCGCCGGCCACGTTCGCATAAAAGATCGGCAGCACTGCCGCCATGATCGTCGTAGCGAACGCGGAATTCGCCCAGTCGTAAAAACACCAGGCCCGAATCGCCCTGTCTTGATCGTGAATTGGTTGCATAAGACTGTGCGGATTGTATCAGGGGGGACCGCCCGGCCCGCCACGCTTTTTGAACGGATCGTCGCGAAATGCGCCCCGCCGCCCTCACCTCTCTTTCCCTTCCTTCCTCTCCTTCCTCTCCTTTCCTCTCCTTTCCCCCTGTTCCGTCAACGATCGGGACCGGCGAATTCGTTGTTTCCCGGAGGCCCCGAGACCCATTGGCTGGTTCAGCCAGGACGAGGGGCCGAAGGGGAATGACGAATTTGCCGGCCACCCGAACGTTGCCGACGATTTTTAACTGGATCGAATTTCGATTGGATCGATTGAGTTGGATCAGTTGGAAGCGCAGCGGAATGAAAAGTAGAAGGCCGTCCCCGCGGCCCAGGGTATTACCTACGGGGACGGCAAAGAGAGGTTTGAGATACCGCCGGACGAATTGCGACGAGAGACCCCCATCCCGGTCCTCTACATCCTCGCCGACAAAAGGTCAGCAGCAGAAATCCTCTCTCTTCTGCTTATGAATACGGATCAAGGGGGGAACACCCTACGTTTTCGTGTCGCTCTTTTCGTAAATTTCCCGGCGCAATGTTTTGAGGGCGTCGCTCATGCGCTTCTCAACGGTCTTGACGCTGACGCCCATGACTTCGGCGATCTCGCGGTACGAAACGCCCTCGAAACGGTTCATCGTGAAGACCTCGCGCTGGGGCTCGGGGAGGCCGTTGATGGTCTTCTCGATCTCCCTGGCGAGCATGCCGGAGTGGTCGGGCTGGGAGACGCGGGGGGCGGCGCTCGCTTCGTACTCTTCGTAATCGCGCCGCACCTGCTGCTTACGATAATGATCGATCAGCAGGTTCCGGGCGGTGCGATAGAGGTAGGCTTTGACGGATTTTTCGGGGTCGAGCGCCTCGCGCTGGGACCAGAGACGGACGAACGTTTCCTGGCTGAGATCCGAGGCGAGTTCGCGGTCGGACGCGCGTGCCACGAAAAAATGATGCAGGATCCGGTAGTACCGGTAGAAGAGTTCCTGGAACGCGCGGTGATCGGACTTCCGGACGCGCTTGGCAAGTTGATCGTCGGTCGCACCCTGGATCGCCATGCGTTACGGGCTGATGATGAAGCGTGACGAGTCGATCGTGAGTGTCAGGTCGAGCGATACGCAAACCTGATCGAGGATGGTCGAAACGGCCTTCTTCTCGAAGGTGCCTGAGATCGTGCGGCCGGCGATGCCTTCTCCGCGCACTTCGATGTGCGCGTCGTAGATGCGCTCGAGCTCTGTGATGGCGTCGGCGAGCGTGGCGTCCTGAAACACGATGCGTCCGTTGATCCAGCCGAGCGTGGCGCCGAAGTCGATGGGGGAGGGGGCGTCGTCGCAGCCGCCGTCAGTGCAGTCGATGCGGGTGTCGGGAAGCAGTTCGCGCGCGGATTCGCGCGTCTCTTCGGGGTTCCATACGGCCACGCGGCCGCTCTTGACGGCGACGCGGCTCGTGCCGCGGCTCCACACGTTGAACTGGGTGCCGAGCACCTCGACCGACGCATGGTCGGTGCGCACGACGAACGGGCGCGACTCGTCGCGCGCCACATTGAAGTAGGCTTCGCCGTCGAGAATGACTTCGCGCTTGCCGTTGCCGCGCACGTGATAACGAATGCGGGTGTCGGCGTTCAGCCGCACGGTGGAGCCGTCGACGAACGTGATGGTGCGCGTTTCGCCGCGGGCGGCTTCGGCCGTTTCCATTTTGCCGCCGGGCGTCAGGAGCGTAACGATTCCGAGCGCGAGGCCGACGATCCCGGCTGCGGCGGCAAGCGGCCACACGAAGCGCCGGGACGGGCCGCGCAGTCCGCGTTCCTGATCGATGCCGGTTCTGACGGCCACGCCCTGCCAGGCGCGATCGACTTCGTCGCGTTCGAGGTGGGGAACCACGGGCTCCGATCGTTCGAAGATTGCGCGCAGCTGCGCCACCTGTTTCGCGTTGCCGCCCGAGCGGCGTTCCCACCGTTTCAACTCTGCCTCCTCATCCGGACTCAAATCGTGATTCGCCTCTTTTTCGATCAGCTCGAAGAGCCTCGATTCATTCATCGTTACTCTCCACCACCGAGTTCGAAACGAAGCGAAACCGCGGGCGTGATCGACGAGATCGAACCGTCGGCCGCGGACGGCACTTCGTGATCGAGACCGCGCAGGTAAACCCAGGTCGACACGTTGTCGCGGTCGTACACGTTCAAGAGCGAAAACGAAAGGGACGCGTTGCGGCCGGCGCCGGTGAACGAACGCGTGAGCGCGAGGTCGAGCCTGTGATAGGCGGAGAGCCTGTCGCGTACGCCGTCTGCGTCTTCGTAATACGATTGCGGGCCGTTGATCCAGACCCAGTTACCCGAGAATTGCCAGGAACCGAAGCGGAGCGAACCGACAGTCTTCACCTCGTGCCGGGTGTCTTGATACGAGGAGACGAGCGTGCCAGGCTGCGATGTCGACTCGAAGCGGTACGAGAGAGGCGCGTAGGCGATCCATCCCCGCAGCGGTCCCCGGTTTTTCGAAAGCGTGAATTCGGCGCCGCGGATTTCGCCGCCGCCGTTTTGAATGAGCTGCACGAGATCGGCGCCGCTGTCGGGCGTGAAGCCCGGGATCGACTCGAGCAGGTGCGAGAAGTTCTTTTCGAAGCCGAGCGCTTCGGCGCGCCATCCGCGGCCGTCGTATGCGACGCCGATGCTGCGATGTTCGGCGCGTCCCGGCGGCAGCTCTTCGTCGGCCAGCACCCAGAACGAGCGCGATCCGAACGGCGCGTCGTCATAAATGAAGCGGTGCACGTACTGGCGATAGCGGCCCCAGCTCGCTTTCAGTTCGAGCCGCGCCAGGGGCCGCACGGAAACCGACGCGCGCGGCTCCACGTAGTTCTCGTTCGAGAGTCCGTCGTGCGTCGCGCGCATGCCGTAGGTCGTGGCCACGCGCGTTGTCGGGCGCCAGTTCTTCTGGAAGAAGAGCGAGGTCTGGTCCGTGCGTTCCTCGTGCGCGTACGAGGAGGAAGAAGAATCGGCGCCGCCATCCACGTTGTCGTAGTCGTAGGAAATGTCTATCCGTTTCTGTTCGGCGCCGAATTCGATGTCGAGTTTGCGATGCGGCCGCCACTTGCTTTCGAAGCGGGCGGCGCGATCATGAATGCGGTTGGAAAGGCGCGATTCGAATGTTTCGATCGCGGCGCTGTCTCCTTCGATCACGCTGGCGATATCGCGCTCGTGACGATTCCGAAGCGAAGACTCGGCAAGCGTGAAGCTCATCTGGTCGCTCCGGTTGAACGATCGTGTCCACGAAAGCGACATGCCGAGCTGTTCCCAGCGTTCCGAGTCGATGTTGGCGTCGTTCACGTCCGCAACGCGGTCGATCGCGTCGTGCGACCAGAACACGCTGGCGGCCGCGCGGTCACGCTGGTTCAGCTGCCACAGGATCTTGCTGTTGGCGTCGGTGAAACGGGACCGCAGGTACAGTTTTTCGCTGAAAGCGAGCGGGTTCTCGTCGATTTCGGCCTCCGACGCGCTCCAGTCGGGCGAGGGCGCGGTCGAAGCGGTGGGCGGCTCGAAATCGTGGTCCCAGCCGTCCGCGCCGCTGCCCGCGACGTCGCTTTCGTTTCCATAGCCGTCGAGGCCCACGAAGATGTTGTCGAGTTCGGCTGTCACGGAAGAGTACGTGCTGCTTTCGGACGGCGACGTGTG
The DNA here is from genome assembly GCA_029262235.1 of Candidatus Eiseniibacteriota bacterium. Taxonomy (GTDB): domain Bacteria; phylum Orphanbacterota; class Orphanbacteria; order Orphanbacterales; family Orphanbacteraceae; genus JABDJQ01. Next base: position 262,618 of record JAJCZU010000003.1, read on the forward strand.
CGACTTGCGACCGGTCACGAACCAGGAGAGCCCGTCCGCGATCGGCGTATGAAAGAACGCGCCCGACTCGTGCCGGTTCACGTGCCCGCCGACTTTGAGTGTGCGCGGATGCCGGTCGTGCCCGAGCAGTTCGACCACGCCCGATGTTCTGCCGCCGAATCGCGCGGGAAACACATCCTTATAGATACGGATCTCCTGGATCGCGTCGGGGTTCAGCGGACTGAACGATTCCTGCAGGCGCGCGGGACGGAAGATCGTATAACCGTCGAGCATCACGAGGTTCTCGGCGGTCGCGCCGCCGCGGATCGAAAGGTCGTGTTCGATTCCCGATTTCGTTTGAATGCCGGGCATGAGCGAAAGCGCGGAGTACGGGTTCGCGGATCCGGCCGCGGGAAGGGCGAGATAGTCGGAGCGCATGAAGCCGAGTTCACGGTAACCGAAGAGCGGGGTTTCGCCGCGCACCGGAATGCAGCGTGCGATCCGGACCTGGCCGGCCGGGAATCCGTCCGAGGCCCGCAGGTCGTCTGTTTTTAATATGATGACTTGTCCGTCTTCCATAACGCGATATGTGAGCTCCGAGTCCTTCAGGACCTGGTCGAGAGCCTCGCGCGCGGTGACGTCTTCGCAGTTGCAGTTCGCCACTCGCCCTCGTGCGAGGCCCGCCTCGAAAAGAATGGGGATGTGGGCGGCGGAGAAGATACGCCAGAGCGCATCATCGAGTCCCAGGTTCTCGAAGGCCAAGTGGACGCGAGTAGTATCGAGAGTCTGTCCCGGGTCCGCCGCCACACAATCCTCAACAGATGTCAGCATCGGCACAGCGCATGCGCAAAGCGCGATCACGGTGCGCACGTGCCGGGATGAGCTGAGTGCGTTTCGCAGAATGTTGAGATGCATCTCGATTATGCTTACGGGCTTCATGCGGCGAACCCTATGAGGTTTTTCGAAAAAATGCGCCCGGAAGGGGGAACGGCCGGGCAGGTGGCCTTTGCATTGCTTGTATGGAATGCTACGATCAACTCATGACAGAAAACCCTCGATTTGTAAAGGCGTGCCGCGGGGAAGCGACCGACCGCACGCCGATCTGGATGATGCGTCAGGCGGGCCGATTTCTGCCTGAATACCGCGCTCTGCGCCAGAAACACGATTTTCTGGCCGTTTCGCGCACCCCCGAGCTCACGGCGGAGGTGACGCTGCAGCCCGTGCGAAAACTGGGCGTCGATGCCGCGATCCTGTTCGCGGACATCATGACGCCGGTCGTCGGGCTCGGCCTGCCGCTCGATTTCGCCCCCGGCCCCGTGATCGAGACGCCGGTGCGGACGGAAAAGGACCTCGACGCCCTGACGCCGTTTTCGGCCGAGGAGTCCGTGGGGTTCGTGATGCAGGGGATCCGCCTGATCCGCGGGGAACTGCCCGAAACCGTGCCGCTGATCGGTTTCGCGGGCGCGCCGTGGACCGTGGCCGCGTATCTTACGGAAGGGCGTTCGTCGCCGAGTTTCTCGCAGCTGCGCACCATGCTGTACGAGTCGCCGGCCACGCTGGCGCGGCTTCTGGACGTGCTGACGGACATGACGTGCAAGTATGTCGAAGCGCAGGTGGGGGCGGGGGCGCAGGCGGTGCAGCTCTTCGAAAGCTGGGCGGGCCTGCTCGACGCGCCGCAATATCAGGCGGTCGCGCTTCCGGGCGTCAGAAAGATTCTAAAACACGTGCGCGGACTCGGCGTTCCCGCGATCTTCTATGTCGGAGGCGGGAGTCACTTGTACGAAGCGATCGCGGACTGCGGCGCCGATGTCGTGAGCGTGGACTGGCGAACGCCGATTCACGAAGCGCGCACGCGGCTCGGCGGGAAGTATGCGATGCAGGGGAATCTCGATCCCGCGGTGCTGCTCGGCGATCGCGCTACGATCGCGCGCGAGGCGAAGCGGGTGCTCGCCGACGCGGGCCCCGAGCCGGGGCACGTGTTCAACCTCGGCCACGGCATTCTGCCGACCACGCCGTGGGAGAACGCGAAGTTCCTCGTCGAAACCGTGCACGAACTTTCGGAGAAGGGCGCATGACTTCCGGAATGAAAAAGCTCGACGTTCTGAAGAAGTACGACCGCCCGGGGCCGCGCTACACGTCGTACCCCACCGCGGTCGAGTTTCATGAAGAATACGGCACAGGCGCCTATGAAAAGACGCTGGCGCACGCGAACAGCGAGCCGAACGAACCGCTTTCACTTTATACGCACCTGCCGTTCTGCGAAGAGCGCTGCACGTTCTGCGGCTGTCACGTCATCATCACGAAGAAGCGCGACGTAACGAGCAAGTACCTGCAGTACCTCGACCGCGAAATCGCGATGGTCGCCGCGCGCCTGCCCGACCGCCGCGGCGTGATCCAGTTCCACTGGGGCGGCGGCACGCCGTCGTACCAGAGCGTTGCCGAAATGGAACACCTGTTCGAAACGTTCCGCACGCACTTTCAATTTCTGCCGGGCGCCGAGATCGCGCTCGAGGTCGACCCGCGCGTTACGACCTTCGAACAGATCGACGTACTCGCGAAGCTCGGCTTCAACCGCATCAGCATGGGCGTGCAGGACTTTACGCATAAAGTGCAGGAGACGATCAATCGCGTCCAGAGCGTCGAACAGACGCGCGCACTTTACGAGCACTGTTTGAAGCGCGGGTTCGAGTCGATCAACATCGATCTGATCTACGGGCTGCCGCATCAAACGGAAAGTTCGTTCGCGGAAACGGTCGACACCGTGATCGCGATGCGGCCCGGGCGGGTGGCCGTGTACTCCTTCGCGTTCGTGCCGTGGAAGAGCGGCCAGCAGAAGGCGTTCGACGAGGGCGACCTGCCCGGTCCCGAAACGAAGCTGCGGCTTTTTCACGGCGCCATGGAGCAGTTCATGGCCGCGGGGTACGAGCAGATCGGCATGGACCACTTCGCGCTGCCCGACGACGAACTCGCGCGGGCGCGCAACAAGCACGAGCTCCATCGCAACTTCATGGGCTACACCACGAAGCCGGCGAACGGCATGCTGGGCTTCGGGATCTCGTCGATCGGCGACATCTCGGGCGCGTTCGTGCAGAACGAAAAGAAACTGAGCCGCTACTATCAGGCAGTCGATGCGGATCGTCTGCCCGTGCTCAGGGGCTTCGAACTGAGCGATGACGACAGGATCCGGCGCCATGTGATTTCGGAACTCATGTGCAACTTCCATCTCGATGTGCGCGCGCTCGAAAAGCGGTTCGGGATCGTTTTCGCGAGCTACTTCGCGCGCGAGCGGGACGAGCTGCGGGAACCGGCGCGCCACGGTTTTCTCTCGATCGCGGACAACGCGATTCAGGTCTCGGAACTCGGCCGTCTCATCATTCGGAATATCTGCATGGTGTTCGATATCTACCTGCGTGAGAAAAGCGACGACAGCCGCGTTTTCTCGAGGACGATCTGATGCCTGCCCCCGTTGTCGTTGTCGGCGCCGGAATCGCCGGCCTCTCTTTCGCGCTCGGCCTTCGTACGAAGCGGGACGTGGTCGTGCTCGAGGCGGGCGACCGCGCGGGCGGCCTGATCCGCACCGACCGCGAAGAGGGCTACCAGTGCGAATGGGCCGCCAACGGATTCCTGTTCGACGGGGATTTCACGAAGGGGCCGGGGCTCGTGCTGAAAGAGCTCGGGCTCGAAAACGAGATCGTGACGAGCGCGGATGCCGCGCGTAAACGCTATCTGATTCATCGCGGTGCGCTGACACCGCTTCCCACCGGCCCGCTTGCGTTCTTTCGCTCGCCGCTGCTCTCCGCCGGGGCGAAACTGCGCACGTTTCGTGAACCGTGGGTCAAAACGCCGCCTCCCGCAGACGGCAACGAGTCGGTGCACGCGTTTCTCGCGCGCCGTTTCGGGGTGGGCATTGCCGACGCGTTCGCCGACTCGATCGTGTCGGGCGTGTTCGCGGGCGACGCGAAGGCGCTTACGATGCGCGGAGCATTCCCGCGCGCGACCGACGCCGAAGCCGCGGCCGGAAGCGTGATCAAGGGGATGAAGAGCGGCGGGAAGCCGGGCAAGCTGACGTCGTTCCGCGGCGGCATGCAGACGCTCATCGACCGCATGGCGGGCGACCTGGGCAACTCGCTGCGACTGCATGCCGAAGTGAGCGCGATCGAGCCGCACGAAAACGGTGTGACGGTTCGTGTGAACGGGGACGCGATCGAGGCCTCGGACGTCGTGCTCGCGACGCCGCCCGGCCGGACGGCGTCGCTGATCGCGCCGATCAACCAGGACTCTGCGCGCGATCTCCGGAGCATTCGTTCTGCGCGCGTGGCAGTTCTCGTGACGGGGTTTCGCAGGGAACAGGTGCGGACGCCCGTCGACGGTTTCGGATTTCTCGTGCCGCGCCGCGAAAAGATGCGCATTCTCGGTTCGCTCTGGACGTCGAGCATTTTCCCCGGCACCGCCCCCGAGGGACGCGTGCTGTTCCGGACGATGATCGGAGGGATGCACGACCCGAAGGCGCTCACGCTGCCCGGGCGCGCGCTGCTGCCGATCGCGCTCCGCGAGCTGCATGACGTGATGGGGATCGACGGCGACCCCGAGTTCATGAGGGTCTACAAGCACGACCCGGGGATTCCGCAGTACGAAGCGGGACACGAAGAGATCGTGAAGCGCGTGGCATCGCGCCTCGGTCCGCGCGTTTCGATGATCGGGAACGGGTGTGACGGTGTGTCGGTGGCGAAACTGCTTCTGCTCTACGAACGCGGGCTCGCGTTTCAGACTCAGGCGGGGACGCGCGCCGGGGTTGCGGGCTGAGCTCGTGCCGCGCCCTTCTGCGATTCGACTTCGATCACGCCTTTCCGCTTCGTAACATTCCCGACTACGCACGCCGACTCGTAACCCGCCGCCTTCAGCTGTTCCACCACGCGCGCGGCGTCGCTTTCACTGACCGCAGCGAGAAGACCGCCCGCCGTCTGCGGGTCGAAGAGCAGCGTGCCGAGCGGCTCCGTGCCGCCGACCACGCTCCAGCGCGCCAGTACGCGTTCCCGATTCGCGGGATCGATCGTGCTTTTCGTGCCGCGCAGCGACGCCATGCGCGCGCCTTCGAGCACGGGAATTGCCGATCCGATGAGCCGTGCCCCGACGCCGTCGTTTGCATCCGTACCGCGGCCTGCGTCAGTACTCCGGCTCGCCTCGAGCATCTCGGCCAGATGGCCGAGCAGGCCGAACCCGGTGACGTCCGTAAGGGCGTGTGCGGTTCCGCCTGCCAGTACGCCCGCTGCGGCTTCGTTCGACTGCAGCATCGACGCGAGCGCCCCTTCGATCGTGCGCCCCGGCGCTTCCGAGCGCATGTCGGCCGCCCAGAGCACGCCGGTGCCGATCGATTTCGTGAGGATCAGGGCGTCGCCCGGTCGGGCCCCCCCCTTGGTCGCGACGCGCGCCTCTTCGATCAGGCCCGTCATCGAAACGCCCACGGTGATCTCACTTCCCTCGGTCGTATGGCCGCCGACCAGCGTGGCGCCCATGCGGTTCAGCTCCTCCACGATCCCGGTCATCACGAGCCGGAAGTCTTCCTGCATGAGCGCATTGCTCGCGAACGGAATCGTGACGTTCGCGAGTGCCGTGTCGGGCGTCGCGCCCATCGCGAAGAGATCGGACGCCGCGTGCAGTGTCGCGATGCGCCCCATGAGATACGGGTCGTCGACGAACGCGCGAAACGAGTCGACGGTCTGGACCGTCGCGAAGCCCTCGGGAATGCGCACCACGGCCGCGTCATCCGGCGTGTCGAGCCCGCGCAGCACGCGCGGATTCTCGTGAAGCGTGAGGGTGCGCAGGGTGTCGGCGAGCAGGAGGCCGCTCACTTTCGAACCGCATCCCGCGCAGCGCATACCGTCGGTTCTATCAGAGTCCCTGTCAGAATCCTCGTCGGCTGGCGTTTCTCCCGCGCGCATCATGACGGGAGACGGCCCGAGCGTGGCCGGGTCGAACTTGCGCATCCACCGGCGATCGATCCAGTCCTTTAATTTCCAGACCCAGCGGCCCCGGGGCGCAAACCCCTTGTAGCTTCCGATGGCCGACCCGTCGCCCGTCATGAGCAGCGCCAGGAAGCCGGACTGCGGTTCATACGCGCGAAGCGGGCTGTCTGTCACCATGGCCGCGAGGTTTTCCGCGAGCACGGGGCCCTGGCGCACGGCATAGACGCCCGCTTTCGGGACGGCGGGATGTTCGTCGATGTGAATCATGTCGCCGGCGGCGAAGATGGCCTCGTCGTCGATCGACTGCAGCGTTTTCTTCACACGAATGAAGCCGTGGGGATCCTGCGCGAGACCGAACGCGTTCTGCGCGGGCTGCGCGCCGCCCCCGGTCGCCCAGAGGAGCAGATCATACGGAACCGCGTCGCCGTCCTCACAGGCGATGGCGCCCGGCTTGACGCGCTCGATCACGGCCCCGAGCCGGAGCGTGATGCCGTGCGAGGCGAGCGCGCGTTCGATCGCCCGACGAACGGCCGTCGGCTGATCGGGGAGCACCTGCTCGCCGCGGTCGATCAGAGTGACCGCCGTGTCGGCGATTCTTCGCCCGAAGCGCGCGCGCATCGCGAACGCGAGTTCCACGCCGGCCGCGCCGGCGCCCACCACAACGATCCGGATCGCGTTCTGATTCGCGAAGTTCTTTTCGAAGGTTTCCACTTTGTCGAGGAGAAGCCCGATCGGGCGGGTCAGGATCGCGTTTTCGCGAACGCCGGGAATGTCCGTGCCTCGCGTGACCGAACCGATGTCGAGCGACAGGAGATCGTAGCGAAGCGGCGGGCGGCCTTCGATCTGCACATGGCGCCGGCTGCGGTCGAGCCCCGTCACGCGGCCCTGCACGAACCGCACGCCCGCCCAGCGCGTGAGCTGCACGAGATCCACTTCGGTCTCGCCGGCCTTGTAGAGTCCCGCCAGAGCGCCCGGGAGCATGCCGGAATAGAACGCCGTGGGCCCGTCCGAAACGAGCGTGATCCGGAGCGTGCGCGGCCCTTTCATGGCCAGCGCCTTCAGAACCTGCACATGCGCGTGGCCGCCGCCGACCAGCACGAGTTCCCTGTTTTTCTTCACGGTACGCATTTCACTCGAGTCTAACAAAAAAAGGGGTGTGCCCGAAGACACACCCCCAGCGATCCGAACGGGATCGTGATTCAGCGAATCAGCGTCATGCGCCGCGAAATGCGGGCGCCGTCGCCTTCGAAGCGATAGAAATAGACGCCGGAAGAGACCGCGTCGCCGCTTTCGTCGACGCCGCGCCATTCGGCCGTGTGCGTCCCGGCTTCCCGCGTTTCGTTGACCAGGCGCTTCACATGGCGACCGGACACATCGTAGATGTCGATGCGGACCGGGGCCGCGTTCGCGAGTTGATAGCGAATCGTGGTCGTCGGATTGAACGGATTCGGCACATTCGCGAGAAGCGCCGTACGACTCGGAATCGTTTTCAGCGTGACCGGATTCTCCGCGCTTACCTGCGTATCCGGCTGCCAGTTTTCGTCCCCCGTCTGGAACGAAACGAGCGCCACGTCGGTGCGCGCCGGATCCAGAACCCGGAACGTCACGGTGCCGACCTCGGCGCGGTCCACAGCACGGGGACCCGCGCTCGTGGCGGTCGTGATGTCGACGAGCTTCTTGTCGGTCCGTACGAACGGCCCGAGCACGAGCGGGTCGGCGAACAGGTCGCCGGCTTCGAAGCCGACGAACTCGAGCGCGTCCGTGTCGTACGCGAGATCGAAATGAACGGCCTGCACGGCGGCAAGATCCGCTGCCCCGATCTGCACCGTCATCGTGGCGCCGCGCTCGAACTTGAGCGCCGCCTCATCGGGGGCGCCGGCCGTAACGAACGGGCGTGCCGCGCTGTTGGAGCCCGCGAACGCGGTCCCGGCAAGGACCGTCATGCAGGCGAGTATGGTGATCTTCGTATATTTCATGATGTCCTCCTACGGGCACTTCGCGTTGTTGAACAGGAGCGGCAGATACTTCAGCGTGTCGAAGAAGTTCACATCGTTCGCGGGGTCGCGATCGAAGTTTCCGCACGTTCCGGTACCGACGTTCAGTTCCGGCAGGTAGAGAAACGTATCCATGAAGTTCGTCTCGTTGTCGCCGTTCAGGTCGTTCGACGTCATGAACGAATTCGTTCCGGCCGCAAGCGCCGTAGACTCCACGGTGGCCGTGATCGCGAGGTTACCACATCCGGCGATGTTCGCGATCTGAATGACCGTTTCTCCGTTCAAGTCCGTGGCCGCGGTCGAAGCGAACGACGCCGTGTTCGTGCCCGACGCGCAGAAACGAATGGCGCCGCCGTTGCTCGACGCGCCCACGATGTCCACCGTGACGTCGCCCGCCGCGATGCCCTGCATCGGGTTGTTCGCGCCGTCGCGCACGGTCACCGTGATCGTGAGAGTCGAATCGCCGTTCCCGTCCGGGCTGATGAACAGTCCCGTGTTGGCGCTCACAGAAGAATTCGACGCGCTTACGACAGCACCGGCCGCCGAACAGATCGAGAAGTCGTCGAGCGCGGCTTCGACGAGCGAACCGTCGCCTTCGTCGCTTGCGATGTACCGGAACTGCACGGTGCTCGTCAGCGAGATGTAGTCGTTCAGCCGGAACGTATGTTCGGTCCAGCTGTTCGCACTTGCGGTGGTGTTCTCGAGATCGACCCAGCCGCCCCCGTCGTTGACGGAAACCTGCCAGATGTCGTTTCCGGGCGAGCCGCCGAGATTGTTCGTGTACCAGCGCCAGTATGTGACGATCGCGATCGTGCTGCCGGACAGATCGAACACCGGCGAATAGAGCGATGTCTTGCCGCCGTCGATGTCGAACGATCCGGCGCTCGTGCCTGCCGCAAGCTGCGTTGCCCAGCAGTCGGTCCCCGCTGCGGTGTGATCGTCTTCCGTCTGACACTGGCCGCCGTTCGTCGTCCCCTGCGGGTCGCCGCGTTCCCATGCGCCCGTTGTGGCGTCGTCGGTCGCTTCGTTATCGACTGTCCACCCCTGGTCGGTTTCGAAGTCGTCCGTAATCGAACAGACGAACGTGCCGACGAGGAAGCTGTGGAAGTTTGTCGGCGCCAGCGTCGGATCCGTCGTGTTCGCGGCGTTGTTGTCTTCCGCATAGATGTAGTAGTCGACCATCGAGCCGACGGCCTGCGCCGGGATCTGGCCCGTGTAGCTGTCGCCGCCGTTCGCTGTAACGCCCACGCTCGTGAACGCTCCGCCGTCGACACGGTAGAACACTTCTGTCGCGCCGACGTTGATCGCCACGTCACTCGTGATCGTCGCCGTGATGTCGATCGGAAGCGTCGCGTTCAGGTGTTCCGAAACCGGCGTATGCACGATCGAAACGGGCGTCACGATGGCCGGGCACGAGAATCCGTGATTCGAAGCGCCGACGCACCATGCGGCGTAGTTCGGAACGCCGTTCGTGAGGTCGCCGTCGTTATCGACGGCCATGAAGGTCCAGAGAACCTGGTCTTCTTCGGTCTGCGGAAGCCCGAGGCGCCGCGCGAAGTGCCAGCCGAGCGCCGCGATACTGTCGGCTTCGGCTTGCGGCAGCGTGCTCTGGAGCTCCTGCCAGGAATCCCAGATGAACCCGGCGATGATCTGGCCGCCCGTGTGCGTGTTCGACCAGTCGCCCGGATACTGCAGCGTGTTATCGGCATTGCGAATGCCAGAAACGCAGTTCCCGGTGAAGAAGCCGAGTCCGATGATGCTTTCGCGCGTCAGCAGAATCGCGGCACAGTCGCCGTTCCCTTCGTGAAGTGAAGAACGCGGCTGCGACGCGCTCGGATAGATCTGGTCCGTGATGCCGTGGCCGTATTCGTGATAGCCGACGTCCGCGAGCTGACCCGTGTTGCCGTAGGTCGCGCTTTCTTCGCAGAAGTTGATGCTGCGATCGCCGAACGAGTACCACGCGTTCCCGGGGCAGAAGCCGTCGGTGCGTTCGACTACGCACGGCGCCTGATAGTCCATCTCCGTGAACGTGGGGTCGACGTTCAGCAGCCAGTCGTGCTGACGGTTGATGTGATGGAACATGTCGCGTTCCGATGCGAGCGAGTTCGCGTCGTCCCAGTCGATCGTGAGGGGCGTGCCGGGCGTGATCGTGCCCGCCTGCGAGCCGTTCGCGCCGGCGCCCGTAAAGCGATCGATCGCGATCCAGGGCCCGTCGAAGGTCGTCGTGAACGAGCGGTCGTCCGTGCCGCCGTACGTAAGCGAAAAGTCGCCGTTCGCGTCACTCGTTGCCGTACCGACGCCCGTAACGGCGACGTCCTGATGCGGCATGACCGAAGCGGGCGTATTCGGATCGCACCCGCCTACGTAAATGTGGGCGTCGCCCTGCGTATTGCCTGTGATATCGAGCGTCTGGATCATGTTGTAACGCCAGAGGATCTCGCCGTTCTGCGCGTCGACGTAGGTGACCCAGTTGCCGAGCGGGCTCATGACATCGAGGTCGAATCGCCACGCCAGCCTGTACTGAAGCGCGCGCTCTTCGCCCGTTTCTTCGCGAACGGGAAGGATCACGAGCTCTTCATAATAGAGGCGGTCTGTGGGCGCGCCGAAATTGATATCGTTCTGCGCGATCAGCAGTGCGGTGTTCCTGTCGACCGAGGGCGTGGTCGTGATGTCGACGTCCGGGAACAGGTCAGCCCCCGCCGCGAACACGCGTCCGCTCTCCATGAAGAGCGAGTAGGCGCGACCGCCGACGACGCGGATGTCGTTTTTCGTCTGGTCGTAGTGCACGGCGTACTTGCCGAGGCCGTTTCGCACGGTGCTCTCGCGCAGTTCGTTCGCCGCGACCGGGTAGATTTCGGGATGCGCGTTCACGAACTGGCGTGATGCCGCGCTCGCTTCGAACTCGCTCGAGAGCGGGCTTGCGAACTGCGCGCCCGATCCGTACACATGGTGCAGCGTTCCGGTGAGCGCGTTCCGGCGGAAATGCCATTCGCCGCCATGCATGCTTTCCATCGCCGCCATCGGCGATGCTTTTGCCTGCGCCGGCATCGCGTCGACCGGTTCGATCCACAGGTCTTCGTTCGCGATCCAGCCCGGGCGCGGGATCTCGTAGGGACTTCGGGGCGCATTCTCCGGTTCCGTGAACGCAAGCGCGCCCGTGGCGGAAGCGAGTAGAAGTACGCCCGGGATGCCGAGCCTCGATAACGAGAATTTCATCCCTGCTCCTTTCTCTGGGGTGCAGCCCGGCCGGCCGAACGGAGTTCGCCGCAACCGATCGGGACATAGTGATACTGATTGCACGGGAGAGTGCAGATTCCGTTTGCCCGGGGGATGGCAGAAAGGATATGCTTCAACCATGTCAGAATACCACGAAACCTCAATGGGGTCAAAGACTTCGCCCGTTCGGAACGAAGCGCTGTACGAGGAGATCGGGCGGGAACTTTCGTCCCTTTTTGACGGAGAACACGACTGGATCGCGAACCTGGCCAATGCCGCCGCGGTCCTTTACGAGCGGCTGGGTTATTCCTGGGTCGGTTTCTATCGCGTGGAGTCCGGGGCGCTCGTTCTCGGGCCGTTCCAGGGGAGCACCGCCTGCGTGCGCATGGCGCGCGGAAAGGGCGTGTGCGGCACCGCATACGACACGGATACCGTGCAGGTCGTGCCTGACGTGCACGCGTTCCCCGGCCACATTGCGTGTGACGCGCGGTCGAATTCGGAAGTCGTCGTGCCGCTTCACGCGGGGGGCGGGGTCTGGGGCGTTCTCGACGTCGACAGCCATCTCCCGAACGACTTCAGCCCCACCGATGTGGCAGGGCTGAAGTCACTCGCAAAGTTGATCGAAGGCGTGCTTCCCGGCTAGAAATTCATTCGCCGGCCGGGCACTCAGTGCGTTCAGCGCATGCAGCGCGCTCAGTCGAGCGTCACCTTACGAACCGGATAGCCGAAGTCTTCCAGCGGCACGTCGAATTTCGCCTCGTCACCCACCACCAGAATCTTCAGTCCGTCCGTTTTCAGGTCGCGCGCGATCGCTTCGTTCAGCGTCTTGCGATCCGCGCTCTGATACACGGCGAACGGTGCTTCGTAGTGATTCTCCGGCAGGCCGTAGAAGTCGATGTCGACGAGACGCTGCACGATGTTCTGCGCGTTTTCGTATTCGAATACTTCGCTGTTCACGAGCGCGTTGCGCGCGACTTCGAGTTCCTCAGCACTCACGCCCGCCTCGTCCATCTTCTTCACTTCCTCGAGCAGAATCCCGAGCACTTCGCCCGTGCTCTCGCCCTTCGTGCCGGCGTAGGCGCCGAACAGGCCGTCGTAGAGATACGGCGTACTGAACCGGCTTCCGGTCGCGTAGGCGAGTCCCCGTTTGTGACGGATCTCGGTGATGAGTCGCGACGTGGAGAAGCTGCCGCCGAGCACGTGATTGGCAAGGCGCATGAGAGCCCAGTCGTCATCGGTCCGGCGCATCGAGAGATGGCCGATCGAAACGATGCTCTGGTCGGATTCCTTTTGAATGTGAACCATTTCCGGCGTGCTGTTCCCCGCGACTACGGGCACCTCGGGGTATGTCACGGTCTTCGATTCCCAGTCACCGAACGCTTCGTCGACAAGCGCCCGCGCTCGCGCCGGCGTGATGGCGCCCGCGAAGGCGATCCACATCTCGTTCGGCGCGAAGTAGCGCTCGTGGAACGCCACGAGATCCTCGCGCGTAATGCGGTCGAGCGATGCTGTCGTCGGGAAACGCGCCGCGGGATGTCCTTCGCCGTACAGCAACTTGCGGAATTCGCGCTGCCCGATCTGCTGCACGCTGTCGTTCTGTCGGCGGATCTGCTCCCGGAGCTGCGCCATTTCGACGGCGTACCGTTCGGGGTCGAACGCGGGATGGCGGAGCGCGTCGGCAACGAGCTGCACGCCGTCTTCGAGCCGATCCACATGTACGTTGAGAAGCGCGCCGCCGCTTTCGGTTCCGACCCAGGTCGAGAACCGGGCCGCAATCGCGTCGGCCTTTTCATCCACATCCGTGAAGTGCATCGACTCCGTGCCGCCCGTTCGGAGCAGCGTGCCGGTGAGTTCCGCCAGTCCTGACTGGTCCGCCGGTTCGTAAAGCGAACCCGCTTTCACAATGACGACCATGTCGACGAGCGGAAGGCGATGATCTTCGAGTGTGAATACGCGTATGCCGTTCGGCAGCGTCTCGCGATGCGGCGTCTGCTTCGTGACCTCGATCGGCTCGAACGTGAGCTTCTGAATCTTCTCTCTTGCCGTAAGCGCGCTTGCCGGCGTTACCGCGAGTGTCACCGCGATTGCGATGGCCAGTACGGCTGCTCCGGCTCTCCATGAGTTCTGCAAGGTCATTATCGTGTGCCTCCCATGGCGCTCTCGAGCTCTTCTTTTTCGGGTTTCACCGTGTAGCCGACCGTGCGCGTCTTCTTCGTAAAGTAGGTTTTCGCGACGCGCTGTACGTCCTCGGCCGTGACTTCCCGGCATGCCAGAATCTCTTCGGGACGCCGCTTCCAGTTGCCGAGAACGGCCTCTTCGTAGGCGATGTTGATCGCGCTCCGCATGTTGCTGCCGAAGCTGCGGACATACGCCGTTTCGATCTGTGTCTTCGCTTTCTCGAGTTCGGCGGCCGTTACGGGTTCGGTCTTCAGCCTGTCCATCTCGAACAGGATGGCGCGTTCCACGTCGGCCACCGTATGCGGTGACTGCACCGCGGCGCTCACGGTGAACAGATTCGGATAGCGCTCGCCCGGGTTATCGACGCTGGCGCTGATCGACGCGGCGATTCCCTTGTTCACGATGTTGCGTTCGAAGCGGCTCGACAGGCCGTTGTCCAGAATGTTGCGCGCCACGGTCAGCGCGGCGTTGTCCGGATGACCCACCGTCGGTTTGTGCCACGCCATCAGGATGCGCGGTTCGGCGTCGTATTCCACTTCGAGCCGTTTCTCGCCGAGCTGCTCCGGCTCTTCCGTCTGCACCGGATGCGGCGGCGGCTGGCGTTTGTAATCGCCGAAGTACGCGTCGATCATCGCCACGGTTTTCTCCGGATCGACGTCGCCCGATATGGCAATGATCATCTGGTTCGGCGCGTAGTAGCGACGATAGTAGTCTTCGACTTCGCTCCGGTTGATCGTGCGGATCTCCGAGTCCCAGCCGATGATTTCGACGCCGTAGCGGTGCGCGTCGAAGGCCGCCGCGGTCAGGCGCTCGTACAGAAGCGCGCCGGGGCTGTCTTCGACCGACCGCCTGCGCTCTTCGCGCACGTTTTCGACTTCCGTGTAGAACTCGCGCAGAACCGGTTTCGTATAGCGGTCGGACTCGAGGATCGTCCAGAGCTCGAGGCGGTTCGCAGGCAGAGACACGATGTAAGCCGTCGCGTCGTAGCTCGTGAACGCGTTCAGCCCGCGCGCGCCGTTCTCGGTCAGGATCGTGCCGAACTCCCGCCCGTTCGCGAGTTCCTTGGCCGCCTCGCGGAGCTGCATCCATTCTTCCGTGAGCTTCGCGATCTTCTCTTCATCGCGGTGAAATCGCACGGACTGTTCGGCCTGAATCTGCAGCCGCACTTCTTCGATCCGGGCCTGCAGAAAGCGTTCTTCTTCCCAGTCGATCGTACCGATCGATTCCGTCCCCTTGAACAGCATGTGCTCGAGGATGTGGGAGACGCCGCTGACGCCGTCCCATTCGTCGACCGATCCTACTTTGAACGCGGTACAGAAGCCGATCGTCGGCGCGGTGTGGTTCTCCATGATGAGAACCGTAAGGCCGTTCTTCAATACTTCGCGCGAAACGGTGATTTCGGCGCCGCCGATTGCGACGACTTCTTTCTGAAGCGCTTCGGCGCTCCACGGGATCGCCAGCAGAATCAGGGCGATCCACGACATGGCATGCGAGGTAAGGCGCAAGATTGCCTCCTTGAATGGGACGGGGAGAGTCGGTTTGGAATTCGAGAATTACACGCTAAAAGATACAGGAGGTTCGGCGTGCGGTCAAAAGGAGGCGGGGTCAGGGGGCGCGGAGGTCGCGCGCGCGCCGGAGCTGCTCCGCCAGACGGGGGTAGTCGGGGTCGAGGCGCGCGAGGCGCTCCCAGAGGGCGATGGCGCGCGCGAGGTCGCCGCGCCGGGCCGCGATCGAGCCGGCGTTGAAAAGCGCCCGCGGGTCGTTCGGGGAGAGCAGCAGGAGCGCGGTAAAGAGCGAATCGGCTTCGGCCGTGGCATTCCGGCGGGCGGCCAGGAGCGCGGCGTTCAGGAGCGCGGACTGATCTTCAGGGTCGATCGCGAGTGCCTCGCGGAGGAGCGCATCCGCTTCCGCATCACGCCCCTGCTGCATCCGAATGCCGGCGCGCACGGCCATCGCGGCCGGCGTGCGATCCTGGCCGGGAAGCGCCGCGAGCAGCGATTCCGCCGCCGCCAGATCCCCCGACTCGGCGAGCATGGCCGCCCGGCGGATCGTGGCCGACGGTGGAACGCGCCGGCCGCCGCTGATTTGAGAGTAAAGTCGCGCCGCCTCGTCCGCCCGTCCGCTCTGCTCGAAGAGTGCCGCCAGGCCGAGCTTCGCCTCGGTCATATCCGGTTCGATCGAAAGCGCCTCCCGAAAGAGAGCTTCCGCCTGTTCGGTTTGCCCCGCCTGCGCATACGAGTCCGCCAGGCGTGCGAGCGGCGCCGTTTCGTCGAAGCGATACGCGGGCTGGTTGCAGAACACGATGAGCGCCACGAGAAGCGCAAGCGGTATCACGCGCCGGCCGCGCACGGCGTCCAGCAGAGCGGGAACGGCCGCCGCCGTCAATAGAATGAGGGGGATGTGAGCCGGCAGCCGGTAGCGCCCGGTCACGAAGAAGAGGACGGCGCCCGCGAAGGAGGCAACGACGGCGGCCCCCAGAACACTGCGATCAATTCGACGCATGCGCGCGAAGAGAAGCCCGAAGAGGCCGAGCGGCGCCAGCACGCCGAACACGGGGAGCGGGAGACCGAGTCCGCGCGTGCGTGTACGGAGAAAGTAGAGATCTTCGTTGTTCGGGATCTCGTATTCGTTCCAGAAGAGCGTTCCCTTGCGCACGAGAAGACGAAACCAGCGCACGGGTTCGTCCCCTATGGCGTCGCGGGCGCGGCCTGACCAGTACCGGTTCACTTCCGACGGCGTGAGCGTGCGGCCCGATTCGCGTTCGGCAATTCGCTTCGCGTCGCGACGGAAGCCGGCGGGTGACGGTTCGATTTCGGCAGGAGGGCTGAGCCATCCGCGGGCTTCGGCATGATTTCCGACGTAGAGATGGATGCCGCCATGCGCCGTCAGCGGCACGAAGCCGCCCGCGCGCGCACTCATCAGAATCGTGAACGGAAGAATCGGGATGAGGGCGACCACGGCGAAGCGCAGCGACGCGAGCGGCGCGTGAAACAGGGCAATGGCGACGGCGATCAGCGCGAGCATCGGCAGTGCGTCGGGGCGGAGCAGTACGAACAGACCGGTTACGAAGCCGGCGGCGGCGAAGCGGGGCCGCGCGCCCGTCGCGAGAAACGCGATGGCTCCCATGAAGACGGGAACGAGCGCCGCGCTCTGGAGCGTCCCTTCGTACAGAATGAAGAGCGGGTTCAGCGCCGCGAGCAAACCGGCCAGAACGCCGGCGCCGCGGCCCGCGAGCCGCTCGCCGGTACGCGCGACGAGAAAAACGGCGAGCGCACCGAGCGCCGCCTGCGCGAGGCGTGGCGCCCACGGATTGCCGGGGGCGAGCGTCTCGAACATCGCGAGCCAGTAAGCGTAGAGGGGAGCGGCATGCAGAAGCGCGTCGGGAGCGATTTCGCCGCCCGCAATGCGGCGCGCGAGACCGGAGTAGAGATCGGCGTCGAGCCCGCGGTACGGAAACGTGAAAGCAGGGAGCTTCGCGAGGCTTGCCACGTGCAGGAGGCGCAGCAGAAGTCCGCCGATCGCCAGGCCTACCGCGATGGCGAGTCCCGGCCCGCGTTCACCCGGCCCGCGATCGTACCCACGGGCGCGTGCGCTTTCATCCGCCCCGCCCGCGCTCACGGCGTCCGTTCCTGGCTTTCGCTCCCTTTCCATTTCGTCTACCATGCCACGAAAAGGGCGGCATATGAAACGGATTGTGGCGCGGCGCGCGCGGAGGAGGCGAGATGAAAGGCTGGACGACCAAAGGGAAAGAGGCGATCTGCCTGCGGTTCGACAAAGGGGAAGAAGTCTGGAGCGGGATTCAGCAGGCGGCGCGCGACTACGGTCTCACGGCAGGATCGATCACGGGCATCGGCGCCCTCGAAGAGATCGAGCTTGCCTATTATGATGTAGAAACAAACGAGTACGAGCGCGTGCAGCTCACCGAAAGCTACGAACTTCTTTCGTTGACGGGCAACCTGACCTTCAAAGACGGGGAACCGTTTCCTCATCTGCATGCCGTTTTGAGCGATCGCGACTGCGCTTGTCGCGGTGGCCACTTCTTTCGCGGCATCGTAAGCGTGACGGTCGAGGTCTATGTGACGCCGTTCCCGGTGTCGATCGTGCGCGAACTCGACCCCGTCGCCGGCGTTCCCACGATGCGGTGATCCGCACGGATTGGTACGACCCGGGCCCCCGGACGTACGATCTGGTCCACGCGCCTCCGGCCCATGGATGCTCCCCCCATTCTCACTTTTCGTTAACCGATTGATTCTGTGTTCTTTAAGTCCTGGCCGGCTCGCCGGCACCGGAGTGGAACGCCTCTTGCGAAACCAATCCCGCAGAAGCAGCCTGCTTCACACCCAAGGACACCGGCAGGAGGAAAGAACATGTTTCAGAAACACGCCCGTCTCTTCTGGCTCCCGCTGCTCATCGCGTTTGCGATGGTCGGCTGCTCCCGGAACGACAACCCGATCGTGGCCGACGGCTCGAACGATCCGCAGGAAGAAGCGCTCGATCTCGAAGCTTCGTTCGGCGGCTACTCGTACAAGGACGAGCTGCCGGCATTCGGTGACGACGAACTTCTCGACGAAGAGAACGACGGCATCGAAGCGCGCGACGCGCTCGAAGAAGATCCAGCCGTGATCGATCTCGGTGCCCGCCCCGGTACGAAGGTGTACTCGGTACGTCTCGCCTGGGGAATGCTCGAAGGTGACTCCACGGTGACCGACGGACGCGACTGGTCCGGCGACATCTCGGTCATCACCGGCGCCGTCATTGTGAACCGCATTCTTCAGTTCGAAGACAGAGACTACATCGAAAGACCGCGCGACGACCGCAAAGTCATCAGCGTCGTCTCGCATACCGCGCCCGCATGGGACGGCCTTCTCCTTACGATTCTCGAACCGGAGTCCGACGTGGCACCGGCAGTTGTGAACGAACTCGTCATCGCACTCGGCGACTTCGAAATGCGCTGGACGGTGGGTGATCTCGATTCGCTCGAGGAAATCATCGACGTCGACGATCGCGGCAACCAGTTCTCGATCACGGCGTTCGAAGTGGACGACATGATCTGCCCGAGCGGCTTCATTCACGGACGCTGGGCGAACACGCGCGACAACGGCGGCGTGTTTCGTGGCCGCTGGACCTCGCGCTACGGCCTTTCGCACGGATGGCTCAAGGGACATTTCGGCGTGAACGACGAAGGCGACAACGTCTTCTTCGGTAAATATATCGGCCAGGGCGGCGAAGTGCGCGGCCTGTTCCGCGGTCACTGGGGCGCTTCGGACGCGGTCGACAACAGCGGCTGGTTCCGGGGCAAGTGGCACAACCGCAATGACGTCGGTGGCGCCCTCGGCGGCAACTGGTTCACGCGGGATCGCATGATGCCGCCTTCGGTTGACGAAGCGACCGACGGCAATGCACGGCCCGAATTCGCGCAGCGCCCGAACATGGGATTCTTCAGCGGTCGCTGGATCAAGAACTGCGACGGCTCGATGGATGAGGAGACCGACCCGTCGGATGAGAGCGGTGAAGACGAAGCAGGCACGGACGCCGTTCCGGACGAAGTCCAGGGATTCTGATCGATCGAAGTGCGCGCCCATCGAGGGGCGGCAAGGGAGGGCGTCCTTCGGGGCGCCCTTTCTCTTTGTATATGGTCCGTTGCCCGCGTTACTGTTCAGCATGTGAAGCCACTCCCGCACATTTTCGTATTTCTCGCCATGATTCCGCTCGCTTTCGGATGCGGGCGGGAGTCGGAGAACGCGCCGGCCACGAACGCGGGCGATTCGTCCGGGATCGAAGCCGGCGCACCGGCGGAACACCAGCAGCTGTTCGCCGAGCTTGCGCCGCTCGCCCGGCGCGCGTTCGCGCACAATGTTCTGTTTTCGAGCTTCGATCGCGACGGGGGCAATGACGACGGCTTCTCGAGCCGCTTCTCATACATTCGCAGGGAGAACGACGAGTTCGTGGTGGCCGAAACCGCGGGCGCCGGCGCAGTTCGTCGCATCTGGATGACATGGCCGGGGCGCGACGTCCGGCTGCGCGTCTATCTCGACGGATTTCCCGAACCGCGTCTCGATCTCCCCGTCTCCCAGCTCTTCTCGGGGAACGGCGCCACGTTTCAGAAGCCGCACGTCGGCTCGTTCGAGGAACTGGGGGGCGTTGGTTACTGCTACGTCCCGATCCCGTTCGCGAAAAGTGTGCGCATCACCACCGATGCGCCGCTTCGCTTCTATCAGATCGACATCGAAATGGAGGAAGCACGCGACGGAGCGACGACTCCCGAGACAGCGTCTCCCGGCCCGGGCGATGCGAAGGGTGATCACGCGCGCTCCGACAGCCGCCAGGAATGGTGGCGCATCGCACCTGGCGAGTCGCACACTCTCGCGACTACGCTCCCCGGCCCGGGTGTCGTGCGCAGCATGACGATCGAAGTCGAGGGCGACTCCCCGCCGCTTCGCGAGCTCGTGTTCCGCATCTATTGGGATGGCGCGCGGGACCCCGCGATCTCCGTGCCTCTCTCGGAACTGTACGGAAGCGCGTTCGCGCCGACCGGGCTGCGGTCGACTCCCGTTTCGAGCGAAGGGGGGAAGATCACGGTCACGTTTCCCATGCCTTGCGAGTCGATGCGCGCCGTGATCGAAAACGCGTCGCAGAACGAAGTCAGCGGCGCATTCGGCATGTGGTTCGAAGAACGCGCCCCGGGCGAGAACGACCTCAGACTTCACGCGCGGTGGCAGCAGCTCGAAAGTGAAGCCGGGAAGCCGCTCGAAGTCATGGATGTAAATGGATACGGTCATTACGTCGGCACGCTCATGAGTGCCACAGCCGCGCGGGGCGACGGGTTTCTCGAAGGGGACGAGATGTTCTTTGTCGACGGCGACCCCGCGCTCACACGAAACGGAACGGGCACCGAAGACTACTTCAATTCGGGCTGGTATTTTGCGGGCGGCGTGCGGCACTTCCCGTGGCACGGCGTGACGTTTCAAAGCGACGCGGGTGCGCCCCGCTTCTCTGCGTATCGGTGGCACGTTCCCGATCGCATTCCGTTTCAGAAATCGCTGCGTCTCGCCTGGGAGCACGGTGAGTGGAATAATCAGCCGGGCGCTCTCTATTCGATCACGTCGTTCTGGTACGAGGGGGGCGCGGCCGGCGAACCGGCTCAGGCCGCGCCATCAGGCTGGCTTCCGCGCCGCATACGCTTCCCGAAGAACACAGTAGCGCTCGGCGATCGTTTTCACTGGAACGACCGCGTGCTCGATGTGGGCCAGGCGCATTGGAGCGATGTGACCGATGAATGGAGCGCACCTCCCGCTTCGATCGCAACCGACAAAGTGATCCCGTTTCTCGAAGGGAAGCGCGGCGGCGTGGCACGCTTTCGAACGACCATCACGATTCCGGCTGACGGCGAGTACGCGGTATCGCTCGCCGTGGCGCGCGGGCCCGGCTTCGGCCGCCTCGACGCCGCGTTCGAACGCGATCGGATTCTGCAGGGGTACGATTGCGGCGCCGATACGCTTGAGCCCGTGCACATGACCCCGGGGTCCCTGCATCGCCTGGAGGCCGGCTCGCACGAACTGCTGCTGTTCATGCGGCAGCCGGTCGACACGGTGCGCGCGTATCCATTGCCGGCCGGTTCCCCGATTCGTGAGACCGAGCGCCGGCTTCTGGGCGTCGTTTCAGGGATTCAGATCGAGCCGCGCGGACCGTTCATCGAACCGTGGCGCATCGTGGGGCCGTTTGAAGGCAACGCGCTCGACCGTACCGCCGCCGTGCATCCGCCCGAGGAGGCAATGCGGGGAGGGCAGGGGATCGATCCGGCCGGAGGCTATCAGGGGCGGGGGGCAGGCATGGTGTTCTGGAAAGAGACGCGCGCGGACAGCGCCGGTTACGTCGATCTTCGCGCGGGGCTCGCGCCCGGCACGCATCATGTGGGGTATGCGCTCACTTACTGTTACGCACCCACGGCGCGTACGGTGGTGCTTTCGCTCGGCAGTGACGACGGCATCGTCGCGTTCCTGAACGGGCAGGAGGTCTGGCGGAATCGAGTGAATCGCGGGTTTACGGAAGGCGAGGACCGCATCGTCGTTCGTCTCGACCGCGGATGGAACGACATCCTGCTCAAGGTCGATCAGTACATCGCGGGTTGGGGATTTTCGGTGCGCGTTACGGACCCCGAACGCGCGCTTACGTTCGCGACCGTGAAAGACTGATTTCTACGCGTCGTCGGCCAGCCTGATTCCACCGAACATCCAGCGGCTGTGAGCGGGGAAGAAGTTCCGGTACGTGCTTCGAATGTGCGTTCGCGAAGTGCCGAACGACCCGCCACGCAATACATATTGATTACACATGAACTTTCCGTTGTACTCGCCGATCGCGCCCGGCGCCGGTTTGTAGCCGGGATACGCCGCGTACGAACTCTGCGTCCATTCCCAGACGTCGCCGAACATCTGCTGCAGCCCTGAACCCGTGCCGGCGCTCCCCGCAGGCAGCGCGCGAGGCTGCAACTCCTCGTCTTCGACGAAATTCCCGTCGATCGCAACGCCGCGCGACGCCACTTCCCATTCCGCTTCCGTCGGCAGCCGCCGGCCCGACCAGCGCGCGAAGGCGTCGGCTTCGAAATAGCTCACGTGACAAACGGGGCGGGCGAGGTCGAGCGGCACGAGCCCGGCGAGCGTGTATTCGTGCCAGGCGCCGTCGACCAGGCGCCAGTAGAGCGGAGCGCGCCACGCGTGTTCTTCGACCGTGGCCCATCCTTCGCTCAGCCAGTGCACCGCGTTTTCGTAGCCGCCGTCGTTCAGGAACGCGAGATAGTCGCCGTTGGTCACGAGACGATGAGCGAGCGCGTAGGCGCGCAGGTACGTTTTGTGTCGCGGCGACTCGTTGTCGTATGAGAATGCGTCACCCTCGTGCCCGATTTCGTACGTGTCTGCGTCGAACGGCACGAAGCGCGGGGCGCCCTGCGGGGCCGGCGACTTCTGCGCGGCGGCACGGGTCGCGGCGGCCGGCGTCGCTTCGGCACGCGCCGCGCCGGCACGATACGCCGGGTTCAGCGGATTCTCGCTCAGCACGTGCTTCAGATCCATGAGCACGAGTTCCTGGTGCTGCTGTTCGTGATGAATGCCGAGTTCCACGCGCTCGAAAACCTCCGGCGTCGCCTGGTCGCTTTCGAGCAGCGCCGCGATCCCGGCGTCCACGGCTTTCCTGTACGCGTAAACCTGCCGCACCGTCGGGCGCGTCAGGAAGCCCCTCTTCGTGCGCGGGAACGGTTTGCCCACCGCGTTGTAATACGAATTGAACAGAAACTCGAATTCGTCGTGTTCCGGTTTGTAGTTCGCGGCGAACGGCCGGAGCACGAACGTTTCGAAAAACCACGTCATGTGAGCCAGGTGCCAGCGCGTGGGGGAAACGTCGGGCATCGACTGCACCACGTAATCTTCGGTTTCGAGCGGCTCGCACAGCTTCTCGGTGAAGGCGCGCGTCGCGCGGAAGCGTGCCGCCAGTTTCGCCGCCTGATCAGGCGCGTGTATCGTACCCATACTGGAATTCCTCGTTTCGAAGGGATCAATCCCGCTCATTTTGCCACAGATGCGCCCCGATCCGCCACCCGTCGGCGCCGGCGTGCCCGCAGGTCGCCTTCCGCGTCAGCCCTCGACCTGCCCCCGGCACGGCCCGCCGCCGCTTGAGCGTCACGTGGTCTCACGGTAGTATGGCGTTGATTCCAGACCACGTTTCACGAACCGGAGACCTTCGCACATGCAGCCTTACGAAAAGATCGGCGCGTTTTACCTCGGTCGCAAATACGACCCCAAGACGCGCAAAGTCGTAGACGAAACCATTCTCTACGACGCGAAAGACCTGACCACGCATGCGGTGTGTGTCGGCATGACGGGGAGCGGAAAGACGGGCCTTTGCGTGTCGCTTCTCGAAGAGGCGGCGCTCGACGGCATTCCCGTGATCGCCATCGACCCCAAGGGCGATCTTGGGAACCTGATGCTCACGTTTCCGAATCTGGCGACGGCCGATTTCAAGCCGTGGGTGGACGAAGGGGAAGCTGCGCGCAAAGGCATGACGGTCGATCAATACGCGAAGCGGACCGCGGACCTCTGGAAGAACGGGCTCGGCGACTGGAATCAGGACGGCGACCGGATCAAGCGCCTGCGCGAGAGTGCGGAGATCGCGATTTACACGCCGGGAAGTTCGGCGGGGATTTCGCTCTCGGTGCTTCGTTCGCTGCAGGCACCCCCCGAGGAGCTGCGCGGCGACATCGAAGCGATGGGCGAGCGCGTGACGAGCGCGGTTTCGGGGCTGCTCGGCCTGCTCGGGCTCGACGCCGATCCGCTGCAGAGCCAGGAGCACATTCTTCTCTCGAACATTCTGCAGCGCGCGTGGGCGGAGGGGCGCGACATCGAAATCGCGGGTCTCATCCGCGAAATCCAGTCGCCGCCGTTCGACCGCGTGGGTGTGCTCGACCTCGACACGTTCTTCCCCGCGAAAGAGCGCGCCAAGCTCGCGATGCGTCTCAATAACCTGCTCGCCTCGCCCGGATTCGCGCAGTGGATGGAAGGGGAGCCGCTCTCGATTCCGAAACTGCTCTACACCGAAAGCGGCAAGCCGCGCATTTCCATTCTTTCGATCGCTCATTTGAATGACGAACAGCGCATGTTTTTCGTGACGCTCGTATTGAACGAGCTCGTGGCCTGGATGCGTACGCAGCCGGGTACGACCTCGCTTCGGGCCATTCTTTATATGGATGAAGTGTTCGGCTATTTCCCGCCGAGCAAAAACCCGCCGTCGAAGACGCCGATGCTGACGCTCCTGAAGCAGGCGCGGGCGTTCGGATTAGGATGTGTGCTCGCGACCCAGAACCCTGTCGACCTCGATTACAAAGGGCTTTCGAACACCGGTACCTGGTTCCTCGGGCGCCTGCAAACCGAGCGCGACAAGATGCGCGTGATCGACGGACTCGAAGGGGCCGCGGCGGCAACGGGCACGGCGTTCAAGCGAAGCGAAATCGAGACGATTCTGAGCGGGCTCGGGTCGCGCGTTTTTCTCATGAACAACGTGCACGAAGATGCTCCCGTTCTCTTTCACACGCGGTGGGCGATGTCGTATCTGCGCGGGCCGCTTACGCGCTCGCAGATCGACGTCCTCATGAACGACAAGAAGGCCGCGCTCGCGAAGAGCGGGGGGGCGAAGGCCGGCGGGAAGAAGAAGAAGGCGAAGGACAAGACCGGCGAACGCCCTGTGGTGCCCGCGGAAGTCGAAGAGCTCTTTCGTCCGATCACGAGAAGCGTTTCCGCGGACGACCGCGTGCTCTATCGGGCGAATCTCATCGGCGTTTCGAAGCTTCACTACGTGTCGGCGACGAACAAGATCGACGTCTGGAAGACCGTCGCCGTTCTCGGGACGCCCGGCGATGAGAACCCGTGGGCCGAGATGGAAGATGCGCTGGTCGACTGGAAAGCGCTCCCCGAAGAACCGGATGCGCGCGCCGCGTTTGCCACGCTTCCGAGTGAGGCGCTCAGCGCGAAGAGCTACGCCACATGGGAAAAGCAGCTGACGAGCGCGCTCTATCAGAGCAGGGCG
This sequence comes from Candidatus Eiseniibacteriota bacterium, assembly GCA_029262235.1. Taxonomy (GTDB): domain Bacteria; phylum Orphanbacterota; class Orphanbacteria; order Orphanbacterales; family Orphanbacteraceae; genus JABDJQ01. Next base: position 287,516 of record JAJCZU010000003.1, read on the forward strand.
ATGACCGTATGGAAGAGCGCCGCGCACAAAGTCAGCTCGATGCCGGACGAGACCGAAGGCGAGTTCCGGGCGCGTCTTGTGACGCTCGCGCGCGAAGACCGCGATCTCGACAAAGAGAAGCTGCGCGTTAAATTTGCTCCGAAACTTGCGCGTCTCGAGGACCGGAAACGCAAAGCCGAGCAGGCGGTCGAAAAGGAAAAGGATCAGTTCAAGCAGCAGACGATGCAGGCTCTGATTTCAGCCGGTGCTGGCATCCTCGGTGCCGTGTTCGGGCGAAAGTCGTCCGGTATCACGAAGGCGACGACTGCTGTGCGCGGGGCCGGTCGCGCAGCGCGCGAACGGGGTGACATCGGGCGCGCGGAGGAGAATGTCGAGGCGTTTCAGGAAGATCTGAAGACACTGAACGCACAATTCGAAGAGGAGATCGCCGCGCTCGACGAGCCCGTCGACCCGGCTGACCTCGAACTCAAGGAGACGATCCTTCGTCCTCGCAAAACCGATATCGAAATCGCGAAGTTCGGCCTGCTCTGGCGGCCATGGAAGGTAGACGCGGACGGCATTGCGGAGCCGGCAGACGCGTAGGGCGAGTCGATGCGCCTGGGTGCGGATGGGGCAACGCTTCCTCGCCGGGCCTGGTTCAAGCTCAGCCCGTGACAACATCCTCGAAGACGTGGCCCTCCATCGGCCCGGACTGCGGAGCGTCGCCCCATCCACACCTGCGATCGGCTCGCCACTGTAGTGACGCGGCGTGAAAGAGGTCAGCTTCCGTCAGCGCACCAGCGTGACTTTGCCAAGCTCGTTCCCGCGCATCGACTCGATCCGATAGAGGTAGATCCCCGAAGCGACGGGATTGCCGCTATTGTCCCGCCCATCCCACTCATAGCTATAACTGCCAGGCGGCAGCGCGTTCTCTTCCACAAGTGTGCGCACCTGGCGACCGACCGAAGTGAATACGGTCAGGCGGAGCCGTGTGGTTTCTGCCAGTCGAAGCGAAAAGGTCGTTGTGGGATTGAATGGGTTGGGCCGTACCGATTGGAGAAGCCTGGCTGTCGGGACAGTGCCCGCTTCCACATCGGTAGCAACTCCCGAGACAACAATCGTGGCCGTCTCGTCTGCCCAGGGCTGGTAGTAGCCGTCCCGGTTGCCGTCCACGATCACATCGAAAGTGTCTTCGACGGAAGGCGTGAAGAAGTAGACGAACAGCGCTCCCGTTGAATCCAATGTACCGCTGGATTGCTCCAGCGCCTGTCCAGCCAGGTCGTCCCAGATCGGCCGGGCCGGATTGTGTGGCAGGAGCGCGAAGTCGACCGTGCGGCCGGGCGTGCCGTTTGCAAGAGAGGCCCAGACCGACTCACTCACCTGGAAAGTGGAATCCGGGCTGGTGTCGGACCGAACCGTTTCCAGGTCGCCTCCATGAGATTCCGCGCAGGGAGGGGCAGACTCACCGAGCGCGCCCAGCGGATCGTCGCAGATTCCAACCTGATCTGCCTCCACAGCCTGGAGTGCTTTGGCCAGTTCACCGCAGGCAGTGGGACTGTAAAGGTCATTGCATGCTTGCAGGATTCGGTCGTCCGCAGTGTTGAAGTTCTGTGAAGATGAGAAATAGGTTTTCCAGGCACGGTGGTACACTTGATGGGCGAATTCCATCCCCTGGCCCTGGATCTCGCAGCCGTTGAACTGATTGCCCTCAGCTGCAAGATAGAAGGCATGGGAGTAGACAGTCGAGTTTTGGTAGAATCCCGCAGTGTTGATCGACGTATCGCAGTTGAACCACTGATCATAGAATCTGGCGGCATATCTCGCGCCCCAATCACCAATCAGATCATTCGGGTTTGCCAGGTTACGCCAGGGTGGATTATAGCCGATGAGACTCCCGCTCATCCAATCAGTCATGCCGGTCTGGTCAAATTCGAATGCCTCTCCCAGGACATCCGAGTGCGATTCTTCTAATGCCCTGGTCTCCACATCATAAAAGTCCGGCCCAAAAGGAACGCCTCCGCTCGTGAATGCCCATTTGAGGATGGCATGGCCGTATTCATGGCCGATGATGTCCTCATGAGAAGCATCGCCCACACAGAGCGCGATACTGTTGGTGGGACCTATGAGCGCACTGTGAGGACAGACCTGAGGGTAGTAATCATAATGAACGTAGTACCGCGATTCGTTTGTTTCTGCGACTAAAGTACGCGTCCCGCCTTGATTGTTCGCACCGTTCAGGTTGTACTTGGTCTGAACAAACGAGTGGATAGCACCGGCATGCACATACATCGAGTCCACATCCGTGCTTCCAAACTGCAGCATGCCGGGAATGTTGTGTGGACCCCGAGCCGGTTGCCCCTCGGACCTGCCGTGGATGTATCCGTTGATTCCCGGTAAGTCAAGACCGCAGCTCCCGTCATCTGGCTGCAAGGCACAGTCGTAAACTCTGCGGTCAAGTCCTTTAAAGTCATGAACAGCGAACAGGACCTCGGCGGTTCTTGCATCAATGGAAACGTACGCGCCGAGCACCGGACATTCTCCGTGAGCGCACCTGGGGAACTGCACATGGAATTCCCATGCCAGTCTGGTGTCGTCCGCGATTCCGTTTTGACTCAGGCCGAGAGATCGAAGTACAAGCGCAGGGCTATCAATGCTTGCTTCTACTTCCGCGAAAGCGGGCAGCAATTCCCTCGCACTCTCTTCCGCGATCCGGCGAAGATCATCTCCCGAGAAAGATGGTGTGGTGCTGGCCGGAAGATCCACAACAACGGTAGGTGATGCAAAGTAGACCTCTCCCACCTGGTTGATATGGACGCGCACTTCGGCCCCGAGTATCGGCAGGCCCTGGTGCTCCTGGTGGTAGATGACATGGGTGAGACCGAGATCGTCCTGCCGGGTCTCTATATGCTTCAGTTGCGTGAACGGGGAGACAAGGCCTGCTTGAGCGCCATTTTCGGCCAGGAACGCATCCGCAATCAACAAGGCATCAGCCTCGCTGATCTGGCTATGGGGGGCAGCCTTGGAGCTGATTCCCGCAGGCCGGAACTGGATGACTCGATCCCCGGCAGGGTTCAGGATCGTGTCCGCGAGAAGGCTTTCGGACGGCAGCAAGTGCAACAGAAGGGCGGCGCAAAGAGCGAGCTTGAAACGCAAGGGATGGACCTCCGGTGGCTGAATGGCGACCAGCTACATTATACATGAGATACACGATACATGAGCGGGTTGCGGAGCATCGCCGCATCCGTTACTACGTGTCACGCCGCCGCGGGTAGAGCGGGGTGTCAGCTTCGGTTACCGAACCAGCGTGACTTTGCCAAGCTCGTTCCCGCGCGCCGACTCGATTCGATAGAGGTAGATCCCCGAAGCGACGGGCTTGCCGCTATTGTCCTGCCCATCCCAGTCATAGCTGTAACTGCCCGGCGGCAGCGCGTTCTCTTCAACAAGCGTGCGTACCTGGCGACCGACCGAAGTGAATACGGTGAGGCGGAGCCGTGTGGTTTCTGCGAGGCGCAGCGAGAAGGTCGTGGTCGGGTTGAACGGGTTGGGCCGGACCGACTGAAGCAGCCTGGCTGTCGGTACGGAACCGGCTTCTACGTCAGTAGCAACTCCCGAGACAACAATCGTGGCCGTCTCGTCTGCCCAGGGCTGGTAGTAGCCGTCCTGGTTGCCGTCCACGATCACATCGAAAGTGTCTTCGACTGAAGGCGTGAAGAAGTAGACGAACAGCGCTCCCGTTGAATCCAATGTGCCGCTCGATTGCTCCAGCGCCTGTCCAGCCAGATCGTCCCAGATCGGGCGGGAAGGATTGTGCGGCAGGAGCGCAAAGTCGACCGTGCGGCCGGCCGTGCCGTTGGCGAGAGAGATCCAGACCGACTCACTCACCTGGAAGGCGGAATCAGGGCTGGCGTCGGACTGTGTAGTCGCGAGGTCGCCTCCATGAGAGACCGCGCAGGGCGGGGCTTGCTCACCGAGCGCGCCCTGTGGATCGTCGCAGAGGCCGCCGCCGTACGGCGCCTCGGCCTGATTCGCTTCCACGGCCTGCAGTGCCTTGTCGAATTCCGCGCAGGCCGTCGAGTCGTAGAGGTCGTTGCAGGACTGCATGAACATGGTGTACGCGCCGTCGAAGCTTTGACCGCGACTGAAGTAGGTGCGCCACGCACGATGGTAAATCTGAGTCACGAACTCCATTCCCTGCCCGACAATCTCACAGCCGTTCATCTCGCCGCCCTCGGAAGCGAGGTACATGGCGTGAGAGTACACTGTAGACTGCGAGTAGTAGTCACCGCTTCCGACGCCGCCACATGTGAAATATTCATCATAAAGCCGCTGGGCGAAACGTTTGCCACCGTCGTTCACAAATTCATGCGGGTTCGTCAGGTCTCTCCAGGGCAGGCCGTTTGACCCTGTGCCGGCGATCCAGTCGGCTGAGCCTGTCTGGTCAAAGTCAAATGCTTCCCCCATGATGTCTGAGTGAGATTCACTCAGGGCGCGGGTACTGGGCTTTAAGTTGTCAATGCCATTTGCCTGATCACCAGCTGGAGTTGTGAAACTCCATTCAGCGAGTGCATGTCCATATTCGTGCCCGACCGCATCATTTATTATCTCACCGTGACAAAAGCGCATGCTATATAGGGTCGTTAAATATGCTGACCCGGGACAATAGTTCGCTTGATTCCCATCCCAACCTTCGCCGTGCACAGTCAATACTGTCAGGTGCTGGTTCCCTAACTCATTTCTGGTGCCGCCCAGATTATTCGCACCATTCAGTCCGAACTTCGTTTGGACGAAGTTGTGCATCTGGGCAGTGATATCGAAAGCGTAATCAACATCCGTGCTCCCGAACTGGGGCACGGCGGGGTTGTTGTGAGGCCCTCGGACAGGCTCGAGTTCGCTTCTTCCGTGCACGTAGCCGCTGATTCCGGGCGAGTCGATATAACAGGTCACGTCGTTCGGTTCCTTGGAGCAGTCGTATACTTTGCGGTCGAGGCCGTGGAAGTCGTGCACGGCGTATTGCACCTCACCACTGACTGCATCCACGCCCACCCAGGCTCCGAGTCGCGGGCAGTCGTCGCCGTTGCACTTCGTAAACGTGACATGCACTTCCCAGGAAAGGCGCGCCTCGGAATGACTCGGGCCGCCTTCCGGCAGAATCTCCAGCCGGGGTCGTGCGATCGAAGCGGAAACGTCCGCAAAGGCGGGCAGGATTTCGCGCGCCGCTTTCTCTGCGGTCTGCATGGCGGCGCGCTCGCTGATGACGGGAAAAACGGATGACGGCAGGTCTCGTACAATCTCTGCGGATGCGAAGTAGATCTCCCCGACTTGATTGATATGCACGCGGCAACCGGAGCTGCGGACAGAGACGCCGTGATGTTCCTGTTTGTAGATCACGTGTGAAAGGCCGAGGTCGTCCTGCCGTGTCTCCATGTGCGTGAGCTGAGTAGAGGGGGAGACGAGCCCGTCACGTGTCTCGTTCTCGGCCAGGAAAGCATCCGCGATCGATCGGGCTTCCAGTTTGCCGGTCATGCCCTGTGAGGCTGCTTGTGAGCTTACACCCGCGGGCTTGAACAGGATGACCCGATCTCCGGTCCTGCTCAGTTGATTCTCTGCGAAAGCGTTCTCGGTCAGCAGAAGTGACAGGAGCAGTGCCACGCAAAGCACGAGCTTTAAACGCAAGGGATGGACCTCCGGGTTTGCTGGGAAGCGGCTCTATGCATTATAGCATGCCGGAATCGCCCTTGCCGCGCCCCTTCCCATCGCCCCACAGGGTGGCTTCTCGCGTGTGGTTGCGCGGCGCCCCGCAGTCCGGGCCGATGGAGGGCCCCGCTACCGCTGACTTTGTTGCTGGTCTCCCACGGATCAGCCCGACCGCAGGCCCGGCGAGGAGCGCTGCGCAATCACAACGCGGTGAGGTCACCACAAAAAAACGGGGACCGCTTTCGCAGCCCCCGCTCTCATCTAAAATTCCGAAGCGTACGATTAGTACGTGATCTTCGGATCCATCGTCTTGGCAGCCGTGATCCAGCCTTCGACCACGCTGTCGGCCGGCGTCGCGTTGGCAAGATTCTTCACGTCGTTCACTTCTTTCATCTTGGCGGCGAGGTTGTCGGCATTCCGGTTACGGAGTTCCTTGACCGTGTCGACGCCGGAAGCTTCGAGAAGCTCGGCGAACTGGCGACCGACGCCTTTGACGCGCATGAGATCGGCCATGTTCGCCCACTTGAGAAGGTGGCTTTCGCCGACACCGGTTGCCGCGGCCGTCGACTTGCGACCGGCGGGCGTGGCGCATTTCTCGAGCAGGTGGTCGGTGTCGGAGATTTCGGCCTTGGCGAGTTTATCCGCGTAGGACGGTCCGATTCCTTCGATTTCGTTGATTTTGTAGCTCATGGTTTTTCCTCCTAGATTTTCGTAAACGATTCGGCTGAAGCCGTTACCGGTAAAGCGGTCCCCTCCGTCGGAGCGGCGCTGTGGGGTCAATCTGCGGACAACAAAAGTGTACGAAAAGTCACATATCGCCACAAGGGGAAACGCCGGAGGGCATTCACTCGTACAGTTTCCCGTCGTGACGAAGCCAGCCGCCCTGGCGTTTGCCGCGCGGGTCGTGGTGCGTCCAGTGGACGACGCCCCCCTGCTCGTTCCACTCGTACTGCCCCCGGAACTGCACCGGATCGCCCCGTTCGAGCGGCACGCGCGGCGCGAGATCGATGTTGTGTGCCACGAGGACGGTATGCCCGGACGTGAGTTTCAGGATGAAGCGCTGATGGCGTGAACCTTCGCGATCATCGGGCAGAATCTTGTCGACGATCCCGAGAGCTTCGAAGACCGCGCCGCTGACTTCATCGCGATACGCCTGCTCGATCGTGCCTTCGGCCGCGCTCATCGTCGACGCGCGATCCGCGAGAAAGCGACCGCCGACGATCAGGAGCATCACGACAATGGTAATGAGCCGCCCTTTCGGAATCGGGAAGCGGCCGGGTCTCTTGATGGTGGTCGGGTTTCGGTTCATGACGTTTCCCGCCGGCTCCTCGCGCCTCCTGGCGCGCCCTGCTGGCTCCTGCTCAATAGTGGTTGGCGCGCCTGTGCTACGCTTCGGGGAACGGTATCACAGGACGGCGGAAGGAGGTACCGGGCGCATGGAATGGATCGTTCTCGGCAGCGGCAATCATAAGCCGAACGGGGAGCGCGGCTCATCGGGGCACGTGCTGCGGGGCGAGGGCTCGCCGGTGCTTGTCGACTGCGGCGCCGGCTCTTTTCACGCGCTCGGCGCGGCGGGCGTCGACCCGTGGTCGATCGAAACGGTATGGATCACGCATCTCCATCCGGATCATGTCGCGGACCTCGTGCCGCTTCTCTTTCGTCTGCGCGTCGAAACGAAAGCGCGCGGCGCGAAGCCGCTCGCACTCTATGGACCGCGCGGTCTGGAACGGCACGTGCGGCTGCTTTACGATCTGCATGCGCCCCATATCGAAGTGCCGGAGCTTGCGGTTACCGTGTACGAACTGGATGACGATTTCCTCGCAAGCGAAAGCGCGATCGCGTGCGGGGCGTACGACGTGCGCCCGGTGCGCATGGACCATGGCACGATGCTCGCGTACGGGTACCGTTTCACGAACGCGGCCGGGCGGTCGGTCGCGTACACGGGCGACACGGGTCCTTCGGACGCGATTCTGGAGCTTGCGGCCCTCGCCGACCTGCTCGTGATCGAAGCCACGGCGCGCGAGCGCGGAACGTGGCCGCAGCACCTGACGGCGGGAGAAGCGGGCGAGTTCGCGTCGAAGGCGGGAGTGGGCGGCGTGATTCTCGTGCATCTCGAACCGGACCGCGACGAAAAGGAACTGCTGGAAGAAGCGGGGCGCGCCTATGGCGGGCGGCTCTTTGCGGGCTCCGATGGTCTGGCCGTTACTGTGGTCCCACCGAAAGTTTGAGTCGAACGTCTGGAATCGAAAGCGTGAATTGAAAGCGCAAATCGAAGGGGTAAAGCAAGCGATGTTGCGACTGGGGCTCCTGGGAACGGGAAGGCACGGCGTGCGCTACGCGGGGCACCTGTGCGCGGGCGATATTGCGGGCGCGGAACTGCGCGCGATCGGCCGGCGCGATCATGACGCGGGTCGTGCGCTGGCAGCCGAGTGGGGCGTGGCTTATTGCGCGAGCGCCACGGAGATGGCGGAGCGCGAAGACATCGACGCGCTGCTGATCGTTTCGCAGTCGCATCATCATCTGGACGCGGTGCGGGCCGCCGCTGCTGCGGGGAAGCCGGCGCTCATCGAAAAGCCGCTCGCAATGACGGTGGCTGAGTGCGACGAGATCGCGGCGCTCGTACATGACGCGAAGATTCCGGCCATGGTGGCGCAGACCACGCGCTACGAGGGACCGGTCGCCGGGCTGCTTGCCGCGCTCCCCCGGATCGGGAGCATTCGCCAGATCAGCTTCGTTCTCACGAGCGAAGACCGCACGCACGACGAGTCGGGCGCGTTCGCGGAGCGGCTCGATGACGGCGGGGCGATTCTCGATTCGGGCGTTCACTACTTCGATCTGCTCGGCCTGCTCGTTGACCCTGTTGCGTCTGTGTGGGCGTCGCCGCTGCACGTGCGCGGAACGCATCTCGACGACGGCTACTCGGCCGTTCTCGCAACGCGCGCGGGCGTGCGGGTCACCATTAATATGGGGCGGTGGGGGAAGTCGCGGCACGAGTTCGTGGAGGTCGCGGGCGACGAGGGGATCCTGCACTTCTCGCGCACGCCGCCGTCGCTCGCGCTGATCGAGGGGCGGAAACGTGTGGAGCTTCCGTTCCCGGACGTGCCGGGCACGATCGTGCCCACACTCGAAGACTTCGTGCGTGTCGCGCGCGGCGAAATCGAGTCGCCGATCCCGATCGAGGCCGGACGGGAGGCCGTGCGGATCGCCGAGGCATGCTGCCAATCTGGCGGACGCAGGGTCGACCTCGATTAGGTTTCTGCCACTCCTGCTCGGGCTCTGCCAATGTGACGCATGATGATTCTGCCTTGCGCTCCCCCTCGATCTTGCGTATTCTGTGAGGTGGTTGGTATACAACCACTTACGGCGAGTGAGCGCGTTTGGTACGGCAATTGCGATCAACGCGCATGGATAGAGGAAAGCGAGCCCCGATTCCGGCGGTTTCGCACGATTTCCAACCTCATTATGTAGAGAGAACCCGTCGGCAGTGGCCGGCGCGTATGCCCAGCAATGGGAAAGGAGTCAAAGAGGATGAGCATCAAACCTCTGAACGATCGCATCCTGGTCAAGCGCCTGGAAGCGGAAGACAAAACGGAAGGCGGCATTATCCTTCCGGACAGCGCCAAAGAGAAGCCGAATCAGGGCAAAGTCGTCGCCGTTGGCGAAGGCGCCCGCGGCAAAGACGGCAAGCGCACCCCGGTTCAGGTCAAAATCGGCGACACGATCCTGTTTTCGTCCTACGCGGGCACGGATCTCAAGTTCGACAATGAAGACCTGATCATTCTCCGCGAAGACGACGTCTACGGGGTAATCGAGTAACTCGATTCGCTCCAGGAAAGGAATAAAGAATATGCCTGCCAAGCAGTTGAAATTTAATGATGAAGCGCGGCGCGCGATCCTCTCGGGTGTCGAGAAGCTCGCCGCTGCGGTCAAGGTGACGCTCGGTCCGAAGGGCCGGAACGTTGTTCTCGACAAGAAATTCGGTTCGCCGATGATCACGAAAGACGGCGTTTCCGTCGCCAAAGAGATCGAGCTCGAAGATCCGTATGAAGATATGGGCGCGCAGCTCGTCCGCGAAGTCGCTTCGAAGACGAGCGATGTCGCCGGTGACGGTACGACCACGGCCACGGTTCTCGCCGAAGCGATTTATCGCGAAGGCCTCAAGAACATCACGGCCGGTTCCAATCCGATGGAACTGAAGCGCGGGATCGACAAGGCCGTGATTTCGGTTGTCGAAGAGCTGCACAAGATGTCGAAGAAGGTGCGCGACCGCCTCGAGATTTCGCAGGTTGCCGGTATTTCGGCGAACTCGGACGAAGAAATCGGCACGATCATCGCCGACGCGATGGACAAGGTCGGCAAAGACGGCACGATCACGGTCGAAGAAGCCAAGTCGATTGAAACCTCCCTCGACGTTGTCGAAGGGATGCAGTTCGATCGCGGTTACCTCTCGCCGTACTTCGTGACGAATCCGGATGCGATGGAAGCGCAGCTCACTGACGCGCTGATCCTCATCCATGAAAAGAAGATCTCGAATCTGAAAGATATGCTTCCGCTGCTCGAGAAAGTCGCGCAGACGGGGCAGCCGCTTCTGATCATCTCCGAAGATGTCGAAGGCGAAGCCCTCGCGACGCTCGTGGTGAACAAGATCCGCGGCACCCTTCAGGTTGCGGCCGTCAAAGCCCCGGGCTTCGGCGACCGTCGCAAGGCCATGCTGCAGGACATCGCGACGATTACGGGTGGTCGCGTGATCACGGAAGATCTCGGCCTCAAGCTCGAAAACGTCACGACGGCTGATCTCGGCAAAGCCAAGCGCGTCACGATCGACAAGGAAAACACGACGATTGTCGAAGGCGCCGGCAAGAAGGCCGACATTCAGGGCCGCGTTGCTCAGCTCCGTCGCGAAATCGAAGACACCACGTCCGACTACGATCGCGAAAAGCTCCAGGAGCGTCTCGCGAAGCTGGCCGGCGGCGTGGCCGTCATCAACGTCGGCGCTGCGACCGAAACGGAAATGAAAGAGAAGAAGGCCCGCGTCGAAGACGCCCTGCACGCCACGCGCGCTGCAGTGGAAGAAGGCATCGTCCCCGGTGGCGGCGTTGCGTTCCTTCGTGCGATCGCGGCTCTCGAAAAGGTGAAGGCGACCGGCGATGAAAGAGTCGGCGTCAACATCGTGAAGCGTGCCCTGACCGAGCCGATTCGCCAGATCGCGAAGAACGCCGGCAAGGAAGGCTCGCTGATCGTCGAGCACGTGATGAAGGAAACGAAATTCGTCGGCTACAACGCGCAGACGGACAAGTACGAAGATATGTTCAAGGCCGGTGTCATTGATCCGACGAAGGTGTCCCGGAGCGCGCTCCAGAACGCCGCGTCGATCGCCGGTCTCATGCTCACCACGGAAGTTCTCGTAACCGAGATTCCGATGGATGACAAGCCGATGGCCCCGGCGCCGCAGGGCGGCGGATACGGCGACTTCTAAGCCGTAAAGCCATCGACTGTTCGTAAGTCAGAAGGCCCGCATCTCTTCGGAGGTGCGGGTCTTTTTTTGTGCTCTTACGGAGCGCGGCCCGAGACTACCTGCCGGCGAGCGGATGTTTTATCGTAAAGGAATCGAGAAGCGCGCCGGACGTATCGATCACGTCCGCATGAAAGCGGTCTTCGGTGACGCGGCAGAGCAGGAAGAAGTAGTGGTCCTTGAAACCCGTTTCGTAAGTGTCTGCGGGGAGTTCGTGAAGCGCGGGAAACGCGAGCGGCGGCTTGCGTTTCGAGCCGCGGTTGATGCGTCCGCCGGCGCCGCCGCAGGTCAGATACACGGTAGACGGCTCGCCCGCCTGTGCAGGGCCGCCGCCACGAATCGCGCGCGATCGCGTATAGCAATGCTGGTCGCCGTTGAAGAACACCGCCACGCCCGCGTCTTCCATCACGCGGCAGATCGCGTCCTGGCCGGTCCGCCCTTCGTACACGTTTTTCCGTCCCGAATACCCTTCCGCGCCATAGTACGAGCGATGCCCGAACCCGAACGTCCAGCGCGTGTCCGGGGGGCGCCCCGCGAGATCCGCGTCGAGCCAAGCCCGCTGCGGTGAACCGGGCGTGTTGATGCCCCCGTTCGGCCGGCACGTTCTGTACCCGCGCAGCGTTGAATCGGAAGCGTCGGAGTTGTTCTCGATCACGAAGAAATGCGCGCGTTTGTGGTCGAACGAATACCATCCGCCGCTGCCGAAGTGATCCGGATAGAGGTCCATCGAGTATGTGTAGTCTTCGTAATCGCCTTCGTGATTGCCGAGCACGGGGTAGAACGCGATCGCACTGTCGAGAATGGCCGTGTAGGTCAGAAACGTGTCGGCGGTCGCGTCACCCGCGCGATCGTACGACGGTCCGACGATCCAGTCGCCGCAATGAACGAGCAGGTCGGGCCGGCGTTCGTTGATCTGCTCGAGGAGCCGCTTGTAGACGAGCTTGCCGGTTTCGAGCGTGCCGCCCGTGTGGCTGTCGCTGACCACGGCGAACGTGAAGCCCGGGTCGTCCTTCGACGCGCACGAAACCAGCAGCGTGAGCAGGAACAGAGGAACAAAAAAACAGGATGGACGACGGGCGGTGCGCATGCCGCATGATAGCAGTCCGGCCCGCGCGAAGCGCTAGCGAAGTTCGATGTTGTCGATGTAGAAGTCGACGGCGTGCCCGGGATGGCTCAGAAAGATCAGGAACTGTTTGATCCGCGTCAGGTCGAGCGGGCGTGTTTCCGGGCCGAGCGCCACGGTCGAAGTCAGTACGAGCACGGACGTCGGCCCCGGCGGCGCGAGGAACGATTGATTGAAGCGGTCGGAGTGTTCGGGCGTCGCCTCTTCATCGTCGACGCGCACGACAACGGTCAGCGTGTCGGCGCCCGGGTTGTAGAAGTCGAACGTGAGCGACCCCGCTTCGGACCAGTCCGTAGGGAAGTCGTGGAACGAGAGTCCGGGCCAGTCGCTTTCGGGGAACCAGCAGTGCAGGGACCAGGTACCGGTGGTCGCGAACTCCTCCACGCGGAGAAAGCGCGTTCTGCAGTTCCAGACGAGGCGATCGAGGTCGGCTTCGGACTCGAAGTCGATCGTGGTCTGCTTCGGTTCCTGCCCGCCGCAGCCCTGGCAGAGCGCCAGCGAAAAGAAGAGGGCGGCGCATGCGTATTTCATCACCGGCCCTCCTCCCGGAACTTGAGCACCACGATCTCGGGCCTCACGCCGATCCGGACCGGGACTTCGTTCCATCCGATCCCCGAGCTCACGTAGAGCGGGATCTCTTCCGCTTCGAAAAGGCCGCGCGGATAGCGCATGTCTTTCGTCGGGTTCAGCTTCGCGAGTGTCGATCGCGGAAGCGCGATCTGACCGCCGTGCGTGTCGCCGGCGAGATAGAGATCGGTCCCGCGCTGCGATACGTCTTCGAGGTAATGCGGCGTGTGGGCCAGCACGATTTTCGGCAGCGCGTAGGGCGCGTTTCGAATCGCGTCCCGGGCGTACGATCCGCCCTTCGCTTCGTCGTAGCGATCGAGACCGACGAGCGCGAGCTCCCTGCCGTTCCGCTTCAGCCGGATCGTTTCGTTCCTGAGCATGCGGATCGGCCCCTCGCGGAGCGTCACCAGATCGCTTTCGTGGCAGAGAACGCAGACGTTGCGCCGTTCATTATAGTCGGTGTTCCCGAGTACTCCGAAGATCCCCTCGGTCGCCGGGATCTCTTCGAGAAGGCGCATGACGGGTTCGTACGAGTCGGAGCCCTGCGCAAAATCGCCCGTTATGAACACGTAGTCGGGCGCGAGCTTCGTGAGAAGGCCGGCGACCTGCATCTCGCGCAGTCCCCAGCCGCGGCTTTGAAAATCGCTCAGATGTACGACCACCGCGTCGCCGAAGAATTCCGCAAGGCGCGGCGCGGGGATCACGACCTCTTTCACGATCACGCGGCTCGGTTCGATCAGAAAGCCGTAGGTGAGCAGGAAGATGAGCGCCAGGAGAACCGTGAGCAGTATATTTTTGAGCATGTTGCGGCGTCCTCCTGTAAGCTTCGGGGGAGCTTACGACGGAGTCCGGGAGCGTTCAAGACGACGCTCGGCACCGGGCGGAACGGACCGGAACGCGCGGAACGCGGAGGAGATCGCACGTGACTCGCATCGGAGTAATCGGCGCCGGATACTGGGGACCGAACCTGATCCGGAACTTCGCGGAGATGGACGAAGTGGAACTCGTCGCGGTTGCGGACAGGGATGCGGACCGCCTTGCCGGGGTTCTCAAGCGATACCCGTCGGTCCGGGGCGAGAGCGACGGCGCGGCGATTCTCGCGGACGATTCGATCGAAGCGGTCGTGATCGTGACGCCGGCCGAGACGCATCATGCGATCGCGAAGCGGGCGCTCGAAGCCGGCAAGCACGTTCTCGTCGAGAAGCCGCTCACGATGAAGACGGACGAGGCGCGCGACCTGATCGCCCTCGCGGATCAGAAGAAGCTCGTTTTAATGACGGGGCATACCTTCGAATACAATCCGGCCGTGCGCCACCTGAAAAAGATCGTGCGCAGCGACGATTTCGGCGGCATCCGCTACATCTACGCCACGCGCGTGAATCTCGGCGTGTTTCGCGCGGGGATCAACGCCATGTGGAACCTCGCGCCGCACGATCTCTCGATCGTGTTCTACCTTCTCGAAGAGGAGCCGATCGCGGTGCGGGCCCTCGGGCAGTCGTTCCTGAAGCCGGGCATCGAAGACGTCGTGTTCCTGTATCTGGAGTTCCCGTCGGGCAAGATCGCCCATGTGCACGTGAGCTGGCTCGACCCTTCGAAGGTGCGCCGCGTGACCGTGGTCGGCGGGAAGAAAATGGCGATCTACGACGATCTCGACAGCGAGCAGAAGCTCAAGATCTACGATCGCGGGTTCGACAGCGTGCTGTTTGAAGAAGGCGGAATCCGCGACTATCAGGTGCGGCTGCGGGGCGGCGACATTCACGCGCCGAAAATCGAGGGAACCGAGCCGCTGCGCGTCGAATGCGCGCATTTCATCGAATGCATACGCGACGGAAAGACACCGCTCAGCGACGGCCGCTCGGGGCTCCGCGTCGTAGCCGGACTCGAAGCGGCGGCCGAGTCTCTCGCGAACGGCGGGAAACGCGTCCTGATCCCGTAAGCGCCCGCGATTCTGTAAGCCAAACCCCACAAGATTTTTACTTCAAGATAATTCCCGCATACCGTACGATGCTGCCGGTCCATCCATGCAACTCACAACAAAGGAGCGAGTCGTGAGACGATTCACCCAGGAGGCGTGCCAACCCCGGCGCCTCATCTTTCTGCTCCTTCTGCTTGTCTTTGCCGGCTGCGGCGATGACGACGACAGCAACCCCGTCGCCGTCAATGAAGACTTGCGGGAGAAACTGAACCTCCAGCCTTTGCCCCCCGTCATGTACCCGCCCGACAACGAGCCGCGTCAGGAACGCATCTCGCTCGGCAAGCTGCTCTTCTTCGATCCGATCATCAGCGGCGAGAAGAACATTGCCTGCGGTACGTGCCATCACCCGAACTTCGCATTCGCGGATCGTCGCCAGTTCAGCGCCGGCGTGAGTGGCGAAGGCCTCGGGCCCGACCGTGTGCTCACGAATGCCACGATCTCTCTCGAACCGCGCAACTCGCCGACCATTCTGAATGCGGCCATGAACCTCGACGAGTCGGGCCTCGTGACTCACGAAGGGTTTCAGTTCCTCGACGGCCGCGTACGCGGTCTCGAAGAGCAGGCTTCGCGGCCGATCACGTCGCGCGTCGAGATGCGGGGCGACGGCTTCGGTGGCGCTACGGATCGCGCCGTGATCGTCGACTCGGTGCTGGCCCGCCTGCGCGAGGTCCCCGAGTACCTCGAGCGCTTCAAGGCGGCATTCCCGGTCGAGGCGGTCGAAGTGGAGGACGGAGAGCGAGCGAGCATCATCGACTCCTCGACCTATGCCCGTGCGATCGCTTGCTACGAGCGCGAGCTCGTGACGCGGAATTCCGCCTACGACCGCTACGTCTCCGGCGATGACAACGCGCTGAACGCGACGGAACTGCACGGCCTCGAGCTCTTCTTCGGTAAAGCGAAGTGCGGGGTCTGCCATGCCGGTCCGATGTTCAGCGACTATCGTTTCATCGTGCAGGGCGTTCCGCAGGAGGGCGGCGGAAAAGACATCATGCCGGGCGACGACACGGGGCGCGAAGAGCACACGCTTGACACGCGTGACCGCTACGCGTTCCGGACGCTCACGCTTCGCAACGTGGAACTGACGCCGCCGTACATGCACGATGGCTGTTTCGAAACGCTCGAAGAAGTCGTGCGCTTCTATAACGTGGGCAGTTTCCCGCGCCATCCGGCGGTTACGAACGACCTGCTCGATCCGGATCTTCGGGATCCGCTCGGCCTCGATGACGAGGAGGTCGACGCGGTCGTTGCTTTCATGAAGACGCTGACGGACATGGGAACGGGGCTCGACCCCTATCTGCTCCAGGTGCCGAAGCAGGTGCCGAGCGGACTGACGCCCGTTTTCGGACTGAATGACGGTGGTTCTGGGAAGGGGCGCTAGCGCTCTTCGTCGAAAAACGCGCGGCCCCGGTCCATCAGTTTCGTGAAGGACCGCGGGTCGCGACTCGAGGCGGCCTTCTTGAACGTGGCGAGCGACTGCTCGAAGAGCGCGAAGACTTCGGGCGAGTAGCGGTTCAGGTGCTGAATGTCGTAGTAGAGCCGCGGGTTCTCACGGGCCACTTCGGACGCGGTTGCGCTCTGTTTCTTGTAGGTCGTCGTGGCGACCTTGCGGAGCGCAGCCGCGGAGAGCCCGCTTCGCGCCAGCGCTTCCGTGAACACGAAGTTGACGCCGTGTGAGAGGCCGAGCACGAGCCCCATGGCACGGTCATGTTCTTCCACGGGCATCGTGACGATTTCGAGGCTCGTATCGGCAAACAGCTCGGCCACGCTCCTGTCCGCCTCTTCGTCGCCGCAGCTGGCGAGCAGCAGAATGCAGTCGGACAGCAGGTAAACGTCGGGGCCGAACAGCGGGTGAAGGCTCGTGACGCGAAGTCTGTCGGCGCGGGCACGCTCGATCTCGGTCACGATCGGACTCTTCAGGCTGAAGAGGTCCACGATGATACCGGCCGGCTTTGCGCGGCGCACGGTGCGATAGAAGTCTTTCGCATCGGCCAGCGGGACGGCCACGATCAGGATCTCGCATTCCGCCAGCACCTTGTCGAGCCGGCTCGTGTTGCGAAAGCCGGGCAGGCGCCCGGCGATGTCGTGAACGAGCACGTCCTGGCCGCGCGAATACAGGTAGCGCGCCATCCACGCCCCCATCTTTCCGCGACCGCCCAGAATGCCGATACGTCGTTTCGATCCGTGAAACCGGCGCTCCCGAATCTCTTCCTGCACTTTCACTGCGCCCCCGATCAGCGCGCGGATGATTTCGCGGCCGAGCGTCGGTTCGAGGCCGAATTCGACGCAGATCCGTTCCGCGTTGGCGAGCACCTCGCGCTCGGTCTCGAAATCGCGCACGGGGAGGCTGTTCTCGAGCTTCCATTGCCCGACCTCTTCCGCCAGTCGGACGCGCTCGTCCGCGAGTGCAAGAATCCTGCGGTCGATCGCACGAATCCGTTTGCGCAGACGATCGAGTTTTGCCTTCTTGTTCACCGGCCCTCTCTTTCGAAGAAGCGACGGGCGGCGGCAACGAGGGCGCTGTTCTCGCGGTTCTTCCCGATCGAAATGCGCAGGCAGTTCCTGAGCAGGGGCGGCGCGGTCGGCGCGGTCCCCACGGCCCGGATCAGAATGCCCTGCGCGAGCAGATACTTGTAGAAGCCGGCGGCGTTTTCCGCGCGGATCAGAAAGAAGTTGGCGCGCGAAGGGAACACTTCGACGCCGGGAAGCGTCGCGAGCGACTTCATGACGCGGGCTCTCTCCCGCTTGACGCGCGCGATTTCGGCGCTCAGGATGTCGCCGCTCGCCAGCAGCGTTTCCCCCGCGATCTGCGCCGGGACGTCGATCGAATGAGGCGGCTTCGCCCGTTCGATCCGTGAGAGCACCTCCGGGTCGCCCACGAGATAGCCGATGCGAAACGCGGCCAGGCGCGAAGCCTTCGAGAGCGTGCGGAGCAGCACGAGGTTCCGAAACTGTTTTAGAAGCGACTGGATCGCGACGCCCGAGAACTCGCGGTACGCTTCGTCGATCATGACCAGGTTGCCGGTCGCCGAGCAGATGCGCGCGACGTCATCGCGCGACAGCGTCGAGCCGGTCGGATTGTTCGGCGAGGGGAGAAAGACGAGACGGGGATCGTGTTTTCGAATCGCGGCCACGATCGGCCCGACTTCGTACTGGAAGCGCGCGTCGGCGGGCACCTCCACGATTCGCCCGCCCGCGAGTGTGGCCGCCAGCTTCGCCACGGGGTAGCCGGGAGCGCCGGTCACCATCGTTTTTCTGCGCTCGAGCGTCGCGAGCGCGGTGGCGTATAGGAGCTCGTTCGAAGCGTGGCCTGCCATCACGCGGGCCTGGGCGACACGAATCCGTTTCGCGATCAGTCGCTCGAGCGAACGGGCCGGATAGTCGGGATAGCGATGCCACGGGGCCTCGCGCAGGCGAATCAGGATCTGTTCGCGAAGGCCGGCCGGAAGATCGATCGCCGACTCGTTCTGATTCAGCTTGATCTCGTGCGCGGGCGTGTCGACGCGATAGGGCGGGATGCGCTCCAGTTCACGGCGAAACGCGGGCAGTATGGGGCGCTTCTCTTTCACGGCGGGATCGTACTCTCCCGCGCGGAATCGGGTCAACGAAATGCGCCGCGGCGCGTCTGGACGCGCGAAGTCCGCCTCTCGTATCATGATCTCATGAAACCGAGCGACTGGAACGGCTACTGGAAGCAGGCGAAGGGCGGGCGATTCACACGCGTGAGCTGGTCGAAGCGCCGCATGGAACGCATCCTGCGCCCGCATATCGCGCCCGGGAAGGACGTTCTCGACGCCGGGTGCGGGTCCGGCTACTTCAGCGCGTTCTTCCAGAGTGAAGGGTGCCGCGTGACGGCGCTCGACCGATCCGAAGAAGCGCTCGCCATCGCGCGTGAGGTCACCGGGAACGCGGCAGCCGAGTACACGACGGACGATCTGCTCGACCCGGCGTTCGGCGCGGCGCGCAGGGAGACTTTCGACATCGTGTTCACCGACGGACTGATCGAGCATTTCGAGCCGGACGTGCAGCGGCGCCTGGTCGGGAATCTGATCGCGTCTCTCCGGCCGGGAGGCCTGCTCGCGACGTTCGTCCCGAACCTCTATTCGTGGTGGTCGCTCGCCCGCCCGCTCGTCATGCCCGGCATTTACGAGAAGCCGTTCCGGCGCGGTCCTCTCCGCGCCCTGCACGAAGGGGACGGCCTCGCGCTCGTCGAGGAAGGGGGGCTTTCCGTGTTTCCGTTCGCCCTGTCGCCCGAGTTTCTCGCTCCGCAGGTCGGCATGATCCGTTACGTGCTCGCGCAAAAAGAGAGAAGCGGAGCGCGTTCTTGACAGCGGGGAAGCTGATTCAAATCGCGCTGGGACTTCTTCTTTTCGCGTATATGGAACACAGGCTGGGCTGGCGCGAAACGCTCGATGCGCTGGCGGAAACGAACCCGGCACCCCTGGCGCTGGCCGTTGTCGTGTTCGCGCTCGCCCAGTTCGTTCGTATCGTGAAATGGGAGCGCCTCTGCGCCCTGGCCGGCATTCCGGCGACGCGCCGCCGGGCCACGGGGCTTTATTTTCGCATCAAATTCTTCGGGCTCGTGACGCCCGGTCGCGTCGGCGAGTTTCTGCCCGCGGCGACCGCAGGATCGGAAACGCGCGCGCCGCTCCTTTCGCTGACCGCGTTCGATCGCATTCTGGAGGGCGTGCTGACACTCGCGCTCGCGCTTTTCGCGGGCCTCGCGCTCGCGCGGGGGCATGTACCGGCCGGCTGGCTCGTTTCGCTCGGCCTCCTCGCTCTCGCGGGCATTCTGCTGATGGGACTGCTCTACAAGAATCGATGGATGACGCACGCCGGCCGCATGGGCGTCCGGGTCGTGGGAAAACTGGAAGGGTGGGGGCCGGCCGACAGGCTGCTCCGTTCCCGCACGCGCCTGGCAGAAGAGGTCGGGCGCATGCAGGCGGCGTTTCGTACGCTGTTCGCGCCGGGGCGGCTGGTGTGGTTTCTCGGACTCACGCTTGTGGCCGTCGCGATCGACGTCGTCTTCTGGGGCGCTCTCTTCGCCTCGGCCGGGATCCCGCTCCACCCGGCGGAGGTCGTCGCTTCGATCGGGCTCTTCAATACGACCGCGTTCTTCGCCCCGACGCCGGCCGGGATCGGCGTGGCCGACTCGGTGTTCGCGCTCTTTCTGAAGAGGCTTCATCCGGGCGCGGCAATCGGCTCCTTTCTGATAGTGTTGCGTTTCGTGCAGTTCGCGCTGACGACGATTTCGTACTATGCGTTCCGGAGGTGGGATGATGCGCGATCGTAAAGCCATGTGGATCGTGATCGCTGTCGCCGTGATTGCCGGTGCCTTGAATCTCTGGCTGCTGCGCGGCGAACCGTTCCTCGACCATCCGATCATCGACGCGGCCGAGTATATCGCCGAGGCGCGCGCACTGCTCGCCGGCCTGCCGCTTCACGAATCGCTTCCGATTCACGGCCCCGTATATCCGTTGCTGCTCGTGCCGCTGCTGGCGCTTTTCACCACGTCATTTCTGACGGCCGTCTACTGGACGAACATCCTGCTGACCGCGATCGCGGTGCGGCTGATTTTTCCGTGCGCGGAAAAGGCGTTCGGTCCGTGGGGCGGCATCGCGGCGGGTACTTTCCTTGCGCTTTCGCCGATGGCGCTTCACTTCCAGGTGCAGGCGCTGCCCGTATCCCTCCAGATCGCGCTTCATGCCGGGCTCGTCTACCTCATCGTGTTCGACGAGAAACGCACACCGCGGCGCGCCTTTTTCGCGGGCGTGCTTGCGGCGCTCTCATATCTCACGCACCCGGGTTCGCTGCTTTCGATGGCCCTGATCCTCGCCGTTTTCCTGCTGACGCGGGATCGCCGTTTCGTGCCGCGGGTCGTGGCTGCGGCGCTCGGCGCGGCGCTCGTTCTCGCGCCGTTCGCGTTCTGGTCGCATCAGGCAGGCGAGGGCCTGCTTCCCGTGCAGGGGAACGCGGGGATGAACGTCTATATCGGGAATCGTGCGGCGGGGAACGGAACGGCCGATGTGCGTCCCGGATACGCCTGGCAGAAACTGACGTCGATGCCGCGCGTCGCGGGTGTGGAAGGGAGCCGGGCGGAATCGCGCTTCTTCCTCGAGAAGACGCGGGACGAAATCGCGCACGACCCGGCGGCGTTCGCGCGCAGGCTGTGGGACAAGGCGCGGCTCTATCTTGCCGATCGCCGGATCGATGCCAACCTGGACCCCGGCCGGCTCATGGGACGCTCGTTTCTGCTGCGCAATCTGCTGTTCGACGCGCCCGGCCTTCTCGCACTCGCCCTCACGTCTCTGATCGTCATGAAGAGGCGCACCCGCACGTGGCGCGTTGCCCTCGCGGGCGCCGCCGGTTCGTTCGTCTTCATCGTGCTTACCGTTTACTCGGTCCGCTATCGCGCGCCGGCGCTCCCGTTCCTCGCGCTCCTCGCGGCCGCGCCGGTCGGGCTGTTCGCGTCGTGGGGCGTTTCCCGCCGGGTGCGCGGCGTGCTTCTCGCGGGCGCCATTCTGCTCGCGATTCTCTTACTTGGTGCGCGCCTCGCGATCCCGAATCCGGTCAGGATCGACTATCTCGAAGGTCGCATGCGGCATACGCGCGGTGATTTCGAAGGGGCCATGCGCGCGTTCGAGCGGGCGGAAAAGCTTCGTCCGCAAGATCCGGACATTGCGAACGGAATGGGCGCCGCGCGGCTCGGGCAGAAACAGACGCTCGAGGGGATGAGGCATTTCCGTCGGGCGATCACGATGGCCCCGGACTACGCCGACGCCTGGTTCAATCGTGCGCTGGCGATTGCCGAAACGGGCGACTTTGTCGAAGCGCGGCTCTCCGCCCGCAAAGCGCTCGACTACCAGAGCGACCACGCGCCCTCGCACTATATGCTCGGCATTCTCGGGGAGCGCCTCGGGGAGGAACCCGGCCAGGTGGAAATTCACTATCGCCGCGGCGTCACATACGACCCCACGTTGCGCGAAGGGTGGAATGCGCTCGGCGTGATCTATGCGAAGACCGGGCGCCTCGAAGAAGCGGAAGAAGCGTTCCGGCGCGCCAGACTTCTCGACCCGGACGCCGAAGATACGAAGCAGAACATCGAGAAGCTCCGGGCCATCATGCGCAAGCCTTAGGACCTTCTACCGCGGTTCGGCCATCCCCGCGCGCACCGACTCGTCATCCGGCACTACCTGCAGAATGCGGGCGCGGAGGCGCGCGGCCGACTCCCCGTCATCAGCACGTTCGGCCACGCGCAAGGCGAGCCGAAGCGCATCCTCATCGTACGGATCATCGGCAAGCGCCGATTGCAGCAGTTCTTCCGCTCTCTCGTTTCGCCCGGCCATCGCGAACAGCCGCGCGGCCCACACGCGCTCGGTCCGGCCCCACGAATCCGCTGCGGCAAGAGGCGCGAACAGCTCCGCGCCCGCCCGCCCGTTTCCGATCGTGCGAAGGCGAAGTTCGATCGCCAGCAATGTTTCGCGCGGCGAACGCGGCGCGGATTCGCCCG
This sequence comes from Candidatus Eiseniibacteriota bacterium, assembly GCA_029262235.1. Lineage (GTDB taxonomy): Bacteria > Orphanbacterota > Orphanbacteria > Orphanbacterales > Orphanbacteraceae > JABDJQ01. Next base: position 309,873 of record JAJCZU010000003.1, read on the forward strand.
GGCGCCCCTCGAGTACCGCGATCGCTCCGGCGACATCGCCGCGATCGCTCAACACAGTCGCCCGTGCGAACGACGCGCCGTACACGACGCCCGGTTCCTGCAGCGCGAGCGCTTCTTCACGAAAACGCACGGCCCGTTCCGGGTCGGTCGCGGTCTGCGTCAGCGTCTCGAAATAGTTCACCCACAGCGTGCGCAGGTGATCGTCGCGCGCAATGCGCGCGCGCTCGGGACGCGGATCGAGAACGTCGGCCGCCTTCGCGTCCGGCGCATCGGGCGTCTTGAACACGACTCCGTCCGGTGAAGGTTCTCCCATCGGCGCGTTCGAATAGCACGGCGGCTCGAACGCGGGGTAGAAGTACACGGTTCCTTCGGGATTGCGGATCGAAACGTCGGTCCGGAATTCTTCGCACTGCTGCAGATAGAGCAGAGGGAAGAGGAGGTCGTCCCCCGCTGCGTAAAGCCTGGCGGAATCCGGGAGCGTGGAAAGAACTTCGCGCGCGTATGCCTCGGGCAGACGGACGTCGCGCATGCGATGCGCGGGAATATCGCGCATCGCCCCCCCGAGCGCCACCAGCAGAAACAGCGCAGGAACGAACCGCCCCGCGCGCCCGAGGACAATGGCGAGGCGATCGATTCCGACTGCCGCGCCGACGGCAAGAAGGATCAGAACCGGGGTGAAGAAGACGGCGTTCGTCTGTGTTTCCCGCACGGTCGGAGGAAAGCGGAGCAGCAGAACGAGAACCGGCCCGTAGAGCGCGATCCCCGCCAGAAAGAGACGCCGGGGAATGCGCACCACGCCGGAATGCGAGCCCGCCGCCATGCCGGCCGCCGCGAGCGGAAGCAGCAGCAGAAGCGCGCTTCCGCGCATGAGTTCCCGCGCGAGATCCGACGCGTTCCGCACGAGCAGCTCCCACGAAAAAGCCGGTCGCGCCACGATTCCGTACTGCGATCGCGTAACGTGGTCGAACAGCCCCGTGAGCGTATTCGGCTCGCCCCAGTTCACGAACGGATCCTGCTGCGAGCGCACCATCAGCACAAACAGAAGCGTAAACGCGACGACACCGGCCGGGATCGCGAAGGCGAGAGTACGCCGCACGCCCGCGCGAAGCGCGACCAGGATCCACGTTCCGGCCCCGAGCGGGTGGGCGAGCGTCGCGAGAGCGGCGCCGTATCCCGCGACCGGCGCGCTGCGATCTGACCGGCCGGACAGGAGTGCGAGCAGCACGAGCGCGAAAAGAAGAGAGTGCAGTGCGTAGACCTCGGGCATCACGGCCTGCTCCCAGTAGAGCGGGCTCGTTCCGAGCAGCGCGAGTGCCGCAAACGCGGCGCCCGGAGTCGCGAAACGAATCGCCACCTTGTGCAGAACCGCCAGCGCGGCGGCGCCCGCGACCGCCGAGAGCAGCGCCACCCGCCACGCGGAAGTGGCGAACGGGAGCATGTCGAACAGCCGGGCGATCAGGAGCCAGAGCGGGTAGCCGGGAGGATGGGCGATGTCGAGCGTGTGCGCCGCGGCGACGAGTTCGCCGGAGTCGCCGAGATAGATGCGGGCGCCGAGGCACGAGAGATAGATGGCGGCAAAACCGAGCCCGAAAAGGGCCGAGGAGTGGCGTCTGGCGATCATCGCTGGCGAGTCCTCCCGTGCAAAATCGAACGCCTCCCGTTGCAGGAACCGAAATCGGCCTGGTCCGCAGAATACCGGGAGAACGGGGCGGGCTTCTACCTCTAACAGTACCAAGGGATTGGAAGCATCCGAGGAGATGGCCGGTTTCTGGCACTACTTTTGCAATTCTACTTAGTAGGGAAACGTGGGGCGACGCATGGAGGTCAAGTTGATGAAAAGCGTAACATGGGGACTCCTGTTCGGCGCCCTGCTGCTCCAGAGCTGTGCGATCTATTCGCGGCCTTCGCCGCCGCCGTCACGGGCGGAAATCCGGGTGGCGGCCCCGTGCCCCGGCGCGCAGTGGGCGTCCGGCAACTGGCGCTGGGAAGGGAAACGCAAAGGGTACCGCTGGGTCCCCGGCCACTGGCGCTGCCCGTAGATCCTGTCCGGTTTCCGGATCGCGGCGGTCGACGAAGATGCGTGCGCAGGGAGCGGCGCGCTTGCCCGTTTCGCGGGGAACGTCTACCGTTCGGGTATGAAGCACGCGCAGAAGATCGCCGGCCCGGATCCGCAGATGAAGGGTTTCCTCGATCGCATCTATGCGCGTTACGCGCGCCCCGACTATCTCGGCACCGATCCGCTTCCGCTCGTCCGGCAGTATTCCGACCCGAAAGACCGCGAAGTGGCGGGCGTACTCGCCGCACTGGCAGCATACGGTCGCGTATCCGCGATCTGTGCGCACGTCGAAGACTGCCTTCTGCTGCTCGGCGAAAAACCGTATCGCGCGGTGCGTTCGTTTCGACCCGACCGTGTTCCCGAAGCCTTCCTCGCAATCCGTTATCGGTTTCATACGGGGCGCGACATCGTCGCACTTCTCTCCGTTCTCGCTTCGATCTACCGCACCCACGACTCACTCGAAACACTCTTCCGATCCTTCCCGGGGAACACATATGACCGGCTCGAGGGCATGGTGGGCGAATTCCGAAAAACGGACGTTTCGCACGTTTATGACGAAGACGGCTGGAAATCTTCGTACGGATTGAATTATTTATTTACCGACCCTTCGAAGGGGGGAGCGTGCAAACGGTGGAATCTTTTCCTGCGCTGGATGATCCGTGAAGACGACGGGATCGACTGCGGCGCCTGGGCGGATTGCGACCCGGCGGAGCTCCAGGTTCCGCTCGATACGCACCTGCTCCGCATCGGCCGCCGTCTCGGCTTCATTCCGCAGAAAACCGCCTCCAGAGCGGCCGTGCGCTCCATGACCTCCTCGCTCGCGCTCTACGATTCCCGCGATCCCGTCCGTTTCGACTTCCCACTCTGCCGCCTCGGAATTCTCGACCGTTGTCCCTCCGTGGGATTTGAAGAACGATGCTCGCAATGTGAAATGTTCGTCTCCTGCCGGCGCGCCGTCCCTCCCCCCATCTGAAAATCGTATTTTCGAAGGTGACAAAAAACGTTGACAGCGTTTTCTGGCTTTCCATATATTCTCCCCAGCTTTTTTATAAGTGGAAAAAAGTGCGATTTTACTAAAAGAACTCGTGAATCATGCCGATGACGAGTTTGAAGATAAATCCTGGGATGTGTGGTGGTGCGGAACAAACGTATTCGGCGATTATGTCGAATCGAATGCTGAAGGTTTACATTATAACCTTCGCGAACAAGGGAGGCATGAGAAGTGGCCACTAAAAAGAAATCCACGAGACGTCGTGCGAAGACTGCTTCCAGAGTGACTAAGAAAAAGACGGCGCGTAAGGCTACGAAGAAGAAAGCCACGCGCAAGAAAGCCACTCGGAAGAAAGCTACGCGTAAGAAAGCGACGAAGAAGAAAGCTACGCGCAAGAAAGCCAAGAAAAAGACTACGCGCAAGAAAGCTACGAAGAAGAAAGCCACGCGCAAGAAAGCTACGAAGAAGAAAGCTACGCGCAAGAAGGCTAAGAAGAAAACCACGCGCAAGAAAGCTACGAAGAAGAAAGCTACGCGCAAGAAGGCCAAGAAGAAAACTACGCGCAAGAAGGCTACGAAGAAGAAAGCCACGCGTAAGAAGGCCAAGAAGAAAGCTACGCGCCGCAAAGCCACGAAGAAGAAGGCTACGCGCAAGAAAGCTACGCGTCGGAAGGCTACGAAGAAGAAGAGATAACTCTCCGCGCTGTTCGGCGCGATTTCTTCGTTGCATCGTAAGATCGGGCGGGTTCCTTTCGGGACCCGCCCTTTCTGTTATCCTCAGCGACATGGCGAACGGAATGACTCGACGACTCGGATTCCTCCTGCTTCTCCTTCTGCCGCTGCTCGCGGGTTGCGGTCGTTCCCGGCCGAACGTACTTCTCATCTCGGTCGATACTTTGCGCGCGGACCGTCTCGGCTGTTACGGCGCTTACAACGTTCTGACTCCGCAGATGGACAGAATCGCGCGCGAGGGGGCGCTGTTTGCGGCCTGCACGACCCCGATCCCCGAAACCGCTCCGGCCCACGCCACGATTCTGACCGGCCTCTACCCGAGACATCACGGCATTCGCGAAAACGGGATCGTGCTCCGGAACGGGAACCCGCTCGCGGAGCGTTTCTCGCAGGCGGGCTATGAAACGGCCGGGTTCGTGAGCGGATTTCCTCTGATCGAACGGTTCGGTTTTGCGCGCGGCTTCGACCACTACGACGACTACCTGACCGATGGTTTCACGGGAAGCGGCACATCCGTGCAGGGGACGGAGCGCTCCGCCGCGAAGACGATCGATGCGGCGCTCCGCTGGATTGCGGGCAGAAAAGATCCCTGGTTCGTCTGGATTCACCTGTTCGACCCGCATGCTCCGTATGCCGCGCCGGGACCCGAGCGGCGGCTTTACTACACGGGGGACGAACGATCGAGCGCGAACCGGAGCATGGAAGACATTCGCCTTCCGGCGAACCTGCTGCTCGGTGGCGTAACGGATATCGCCTACCCGGTCGCTCTTTACGAGGGGGAGGTTTCGTACACGGACCGCCAGATCGGGCGCCTCGTGCGCGCTCTCGAAGCCGACGGCGCCTGGGAAAACACGATCACGGCGCTTCTCGCGGATCATGGCGAAAGTCTCACGGAGCATCAGTACTACTTCGGTCATTCCCGCTTTCTCTACGACCCCTCCGTGCACGTGCCGCTCCTCGTGCGGGCGCCCGACACGAGTGCGCTTCCGCGCGGCGTCATCGTGCGGGACGAAGTTTCGCTGCTCGATGTGGCGCCGACTCTCGCCGAGCTGGCCGGCCTCGCGTCCGAGAATGCCGACGGCGTTTCGCTCGCAGGGGCTCTCCGCGGGGAACCGATCGCGCCGCGGCCGCTCTATCTGGAGCGTTCGCCGCACGAAGGACCGCTCTTCGGCATTCGTCAGGGAGGATGGAAACTGCTGGCGTCGCGCGAGCGTGGTCGCGAGCTCTATCATCTCGAAGCGGATCCGGGGGAACGTGTGAATCTTGCGGGCGATGCCGAAATTTTCGCGCGGGAGGGAGGACGGCTCGCGTCGATTCTCGACCGGTGGGCCGCCTCGGATACGCCCGTTGACGAGGGCGCGATCGACGAAGAGACGAAGCGCGTTCTGCGCGGTCTCGGTTACGTGCGCTGACTCGCCGCGACTTCCTCGTCCGGATTTTTCCCCGCGAATCGAAGAATCAGAAAGAGCGTGGCGACGCCGCAGGCGAGGCAGATCCAGGGAGAAACGCCACGCGTGGCGGGAATATATCCCGCGAAAATGGCGACGACCATCGTCGTCATCGCGTACGGAATCTGTGTGCGGACGTGATGAATGTGATCGGCCGCGGAGCTTACGGACGAGAGAATCGTCGTATCGGAAAGCGGGCTGCAGTGGTCGCCGAAGATCGATCCCTCGAGCACGGCGCCGATCGAAACGATCGTGAGTCCGTACGGCCCGAGCACGCTGTCCGCGCCGAGAAGATGCGCCAGCAGAACCGCGTTCGGCAGGATGATCGCCATCGTAGACCAGGACGAGCCGGTTGAAAACGAAACCAGGCACGACACGAGAAAGAGCACGATCGGGTACATGTTCGGCGAAATCGACTGCTTGAAGAGCGCCACGAGATAGTACGCCGTGCCCATGTCGCGGCACACCCCGCCGATGCACCACGCGAGAACGAGAATCACGATCGCGAAGGCAAGCGCTCTCGTCGAACTGAACGACGCGCCGAGTACTTCCGTCGCCGTGAGGTTCTTTTGCGTAAGCATGAGCAGTGCCGCAAGCAGGAATCCACTCCAGGCACCCCCAGCGATCGCCTGTGTTGAATTAGCGTTCGCAATGACATCGCGGAGCGCACTGAACGATAAAACCGCACTGAGGGGATAAGGCGCGTCGAGAGAGGCATTCCCTGAGTGCCACATCATGCCGAGTGTGACAATGACGACCGTGACGAGTGGAAGTACACCGTTCCACCATCGGTGCGGGATGTTTTCTTTCGGCTGCACGCGCGTCATCGCGTCCGAAACCATCGGGCGTGCGTCCGGATGCGACAGGTGACCGAGCGAGCGAGCCCGTTTTTCCGCCGCGAGCATCGGCCCGAACTCGCGCCCCGTAAAAATGCCGATCAGAATGAAAAGAAGCGTGAAGATTGCATAAAAACGATACGGAATGGTCTGCGCGAATACCAGATACGGGTTGTCCGTGATGCCTACTTCGAGAAGCTGGGGTGAGAACAGGCTCACTTCGTACGCGACCCACGTCGACAGGATCGAGATTCCCGCGACGGGAGCGGCGGTAGAGTCGACGATGTAAGCCAGCTTCTCGCGACTCACGCGAAAGCGATCCGTGAGCGGGCGCATCGAGTTGCCGACGAGAATCGTGTTCGCGTAGTCGTCGAAGAAGATCGCGAGCCCCATGAGAAAGGTCGCGAACTGGGACGACTTCGCCGAGCGCACGAGCTTCGTGATCAGCTCCAGCATGCCCTGCACGCCACCGCCGCGGCTGATGATGCCGATCAGCGCCACGAGGCCGATCACGAAGCCGATCAGCTCGAGACGAAACGAGTCGAGAAGCGCCTGCTGGATCACGTATTCGCGCACGAACAGCCAGAGCCCCTTGAGCGGGTTGTACCCCGAAAGAAGCGTCGTTCCGAGCCAGACACCGCTCGCGAGAGCCAGAATCGTGCGCTGAAAGAGCAGGGCGATCGCAATCGTCAGAAGAGGCGGGAGCAGCGAAGATGCGCGGATCGGGGCCTTCTCTTCGACATGCGTTTCCCCGCGCCAGGTCCACGTCAGGCTCTGCGCGGCCACGGTTGCCGAGAACGAAAGCCCGAGCGGTTCGGTCGCCTCGCCGCCGTCTTCAGGCGCGAAACGGGCCGCGATTTCCGCGCGGCGTCCTGCAAGATAGGAGCCCGGGACTTCGCCGAGCGCATTCACCTCAGTGAGACGGGCGCCGGACGGGCCGATTTCTTCCTGCACGCGGTCGAGAAGCGACTGCATGTTGCGTTCGTAGAGATAAGTCTGGTCCGCTTCGGGGCGGACGAAAAAGAGGACGGCGAGAAGGACGAGAGTACCGATGCGAAGTAGGTTCATGGGTCAGGGAGTTTATCACGAGTCGGTGTCGAATTCCTCCCGAATGACCCGCTCGATTTCATCGTCCTCCCCGCGCGGATGTCCCGCCGCATCCTGGGCGGCGCGGTTCCCGCGCTTTCGCTGCGAACGGATCACGAGCAGGAGCACGCACGCGCCGAGCGCGAGCGCGGCCCACGGGCCGATGTCGGACATGCGGTTGAAGCCTTCGGGGGTCGGCTCGGACAGAATCTCCTCGCCGTACTGCGCCACGTAAATCGCGTGGATCGAATCGACGCTGAGCCCCTGCGCGACATAGTTCGCGATCGCGTCCTTCATTTCGAGCGCGCCCGGAGAGAAGTGATCCGCAAGCAGGCTGTGCCGGCAGCACGGGGCCATGAAGTGCCGCTCGAGCTTTTTGGGATCGATCGCGGTCTGAGACGCAGCCGCGGTAAACAGAAACAGGCCCGCGACGGCGCTGAGGATCGCGCGTTTCGACAGCGGGAATGCAGTCCGTGAAGACCGGGCCCGCGCGATACCGGCTTTTCGATTCTGAGAGCGCATGCAGAACTCCTTCGCAAGCGTAGCTATAGAAGAATATACAGAGGGCGGGGCGCAATGGCCACGTCCAACGAAGCGATCCCTCAGCGGGCCGGGCGCGCCCCGGCAAGAGAGTCCACCAGCGCCGGTTCGATCCCGCGCGCGACCAGGCGCTCGATCCAGATCGCGATTTCGCCTTCGCGTCCGCGTGCCCGGAGCAGCGCGAAGCCGCCTGCGATTTCATCGGTCCCGGCGATTTCATTGCGCCCCGTGATTCCATCACGCCCCGTGATTCCATTATCCCCCGCACGCGGTACGCTACGCAGCGCGCGCAGTGCGCCGAGCGAGAACAGCACTTCCGGTTCCGGCGCGCCGGTTCGGAGCGAGGCGGCGTACTCCCGCGCCGCGTCGTCGTAGCGTCCCATGCTTTCATAAACCGATCCGAGTGTCCGTTGTGCGGGCGTATCACCGGGTGAAACCGCGAGCAACGCGCGCAAAGCTTCCTCCGCTTCCGTGTGACGTCCCAGCAGCGAGTAGGAGAGCCCGAGATTGTAACGGGCGTTCCGATACGCCGGTTCTTCGTCGATCGCCTTCTGGAACCACGTGAGCGCTTCCTGTGCGTTTCCTTCCTGCAGCAGCACCGTCCCGATGTTGTAGTACCCCTGTGCGAACCGATCCTTTTCGACGGCGAGAAGTGGTGCATGCGCCAGCGCGGAGAGTCCGGCGAGCGCGACAAGCGTGAACGCGAGCGGAACATATGCGCGTTTCCGTATCCAATCGACGATGGCGACCAGGCCGCATGCCGCAAACACGAGCAGAACCGGGACGAGCGGCATGCGATAGCGCGCGGTCACGAAGAAGAGCACGATCGAAAGCGCGTACGCAGCGAGAAAAAGGAGCAGCAGGGTGCGGGCGCGACTGCCTCTCGTCACGACCACGCCCAGAAACGCGAGCGGGAAGAGCAGCCCCATGCCGAACAGCATCAGCTTCGAGAGCAGCGGCGAGAACTGCGCGAAAAAGTAGATCCCCTGATTGTTGCTGACTTCGAAATCCGCGATCAGAAGCCACGTTTTCTTCAGCAGAAGCCGCGCCGCGTGCGCCGGGTCGGCCGCGATTTCATCGAGCCCGCGCCCGAACCAGTAGCTAGAGATCTCCGTCCTCGCGAGCGTTCTCCCTTCGGCCTCCTCCGCGATGCGAATGAGGTCGCGATAGCCGCCCCACCACGTGCCCTCCGTGCCGGGCGCGATCGCGGTCATGCCGTCCGCCGCGCGATTGTTCCCGATGTAAAAGTTCGTGCCCGCCTGCCACGCGATCGGCACGAACTCCCCCTGCGACAGGTTGTGAAGCGTGACCGGCACGATCGGAAGCAGCAGACCCAGCGCATACGGCGCCAGGCGATGTCGAAGCGCGCGTACTCCCGCCCAGGCGCCGATCGCGATCGCGAAGAGCAGGATGTTCGGCCGCGCGATCGCGGAGAGACCGAGCAGCAGTCCCGCGCCGAACCAGAGCGGGCGTTCTCCGCGATCCTCGCGTTCTTCGTGATCCTCATGCGCGCGTGCGCGCAGCAGCAGAAGCAGCGCGCCGAGATCGAGGGGCAGGAGCAGGACGACGATCAGAAAGCTCGCGTTGAAGTAGAGGATCATGCCGTAGCACGCGGCGAGAATGCCCGCGACGGCGCCGGCGGTGCGCGAATGGAGCGCGCGTCCGAGGGCGTAGACGAGCACGGGCGTCGCGAGCGCGAGCAGCATCTGGAGCACGCGGAGAATGACGTAATCGCGGCCGAACAGGCGCATCGCGCCGCTCAGGAGAAGCGGATAGAGAGGCGCGCGGAAGAACGGTTCACCCGGGAACCACGCCTCGTCGTTCGCCCATCGCCCGGCCCATTCCAGATGAATCGCCTCGTCGAGGACGGGACGCGTGAAGAATGGATTGTCGCGGATTTCGTGGAGATAGAAAAACTGAAGCGCGGCCGTGAACACGACGAGAGCGAGGAGGAAGAATCGTTCTTTCAATGCGAAATTCAATCCGTTCCGGCCGGTCAGTTGAGGCCCTGGCCGATGTCGCGTTCCATCGACTCGACGAGATCGATGATCTTCTTCACCTGCATTTCGAACAGCAGCAGTTCGGCCATCGGCCCGTTTTCGCCAGGCGCTACGAAACCGTGAATGGCGCGGCTCGAGGCGAGCAGGGCTTCGAGGTAGTCGCGCATCGACGTGCAGTCGCTTCGCAGCGTTTCGCCGATGTCGCTGCCGATCGATTCGGGCGCGGCCGCGGCGGCCACGGTCGAGGCGGCGATCAGCTTTTCAATCTGCATGTCGTTGATCTTGCGTTCGGATTCCGGGATCGATTTGTCGTCCATGCGCAGCACGATCCGCTCCGTCTCATCATGACGGTTTTTCCATGGATAGACGAGAATGTCGAGTGGAATCGGCGCGTGTCCGTTGCCGCTCGCAAAATGAACGTCCTGCAGCAGGATCGACGAACCTTCGGACGCGCACGACTCGAGAATGCTGAGCAGCGGTTTGCCGCGGTGCGCGTAAATCTCCCCCGTGTAAATCTCTTTCGAAAGCGGGTGAAAGCGGAACGGTTTGCCGACGAGCTCTTCCTTTTCCTTCAGCGTCAGAAGATGGCGCTCGGCGTGGTTCATCGCGCGCACGTTCATCAGGCGGTCGAGCACGAGAATGCCCGAACTCATCGTTTCGAGGATTTCGTCGAAGTAGAAACGGAGGTAGAGGAATTCTTCCCGGAGAAGGCGCAGGTGACTGGATGCCGTGTTCTCGAAGGGGGGGCGCAGCACGTTCCGCGCGAACCAGAAATTCAGAAACGTGAGCAGACCGAACAGAACGGCGGCGAACGACGCGACCTGGGCGACCGTCGGCTGCCCGAACGTGATCGCGGCGAGGAAAAGGCCGATGAGAACGACGTATTCGAGAACGACGATCAGTACGATTTTCGTAATGCGTCCGGCGCCCCGCTCTTCGTCCATTGGCCTGTGCCTCCGCAAAAGAGCAGTATATCACACGGATTGTGATCGCGATTCCCGCTTGCCGGGGGGAAGCCGCCTGTCTACAATCCCCGCAAAACCGCCCCGGAGGAGAAGTTTTGCGCAAAACATGCATCGGAATCGCCCTGGCCGCCCTGCTCGCGTGTCCCTCCGCGGAGGCGTCCAGCAATCGCGTCGGCGTCGGCTACTCGCTCTACCCTCAGATCGGCGGGCTTTTTACACTTCGGTACAGCTCGTTCGGGTTCTTTCTCGAATCCGGGATCCGGGTCGTGGATGCCGGGGAATCCCAGATCCTGTATGGCTCGAAGTTCGCGATCCGGCCGTACGAGTATCGCGGAATTCCGCTCGAAATCGGGGGATCGCTCGGGATCGACACGAACGCCGGCCCGGACGATACGTTGATTCACGGTGGTGTTTTCGTGGGGCTCTCGACGCTGGTAACGGACGAAATCGCGATCGGAGTCGCGGTGTACCCGGTGGCGATCGGCTTCGGCCTGCCGGAAGACCTCTACGAGTTTCTCACGCCGACCATCGACATCCATTTCCTGTTTTGAGCCTGCCCTAGAGACACCCGATCAGGCCGCCCGCGAGCGCCAGCACTCCGCAGACCGCGAGCGCCACCAGTCCGAGCACGGCCACGATGGCGAGCGGGACCGCGAGGATCGCGAGGGGGATCGCGAGGATCGCGATGGGGATGGCGAGCAGCCCGAGAAACAGGCCGCCGACGATCTGGAACGGGATCAGGATCAACTGGAAGAGAAAGCCGCCGATCTTGAGGAGCGCGATGCCGCCGAGGAAGACAAGCGCCACCAGCAGCAGCATGAACCCCACTTTGGCGAACAGCAGCGCGAACAGCGCGAGCCCGAGAAGCAGGAACAGTTCCAACATCGTAACCCTCCCCTGGAGACGGCGCTCCTTGATCTGACAAGACGCTTTCAGAATAGAAAACGTTTCAGAAAAGTGGCGCCTTGATCAGAAGTACCCGCCCGCCGCCCGCTTCATTCAGAGATTTCGTCAGAATTCTGGCGGGCGACCGGGGCCTGCCCGGACGCCGGACCGGACGCCGGCCCGGCCGAAGCGTACGGAATCGGATCTTCGAGCCCGTTCGCCTCGAACGCTCCCCGCCGAAGGCGGCAGGAGTCACAGACGCCGCACGCCCTCTCCGACTCGCTGTAGCAGGACCAGCTGAGCTCGAACGGCACGTCCAGATCACGCCCGCGCGCTACAATTTCGGATTTCCGCATATGAAGCAGGGGGGCGTGGATCGCGAGCCTGGTCTCGGGGCGTGTGCCCTGATTCGCGGCCGTTTCAAACGCGCGGAGGAACGATTCGGAGCAGTCGGGATACCCGCTCGAGTCCTCTTCGACCGCGCCGATGTAAATGGCGCCCGCGCCGAGGGACTCGGCCCACGAAACCGCGATCGAAAGGATGTGTGCGTTCCGGAATGGAACATACGTATTCGGAATGATGGATATGTCGATGCCGTGCGTGGGAACGGCTTGCGCGTGATCGGTCAGCGAAGAGCCCCCGATCGCAGACAAATGCGATAGATCGCATATGAGTGTTGTCGCGATCCCGTAGTGGGCCGCGATCCGGTCGAAGGCCAGGCGCTCACGGGCGGCGGTTCTCTGACCGTAAGTGACGTGCAGAAAGGCGGTTCTCTGTTTCCGCGAGGCGATGGCGGCCGTTACCAGGCTGTCCATCCCGCCGCTTACGAGAACGACGGCATCGGCCGCGGCGGTCACGAGTCCGCCCCCAGCGCCGCGCGCGCCCGCGACGAAAACGCCGTCGGCTTGTGGTCCGGGTTTACGCAGATGTGCTCGGTCATCCCCTCGACGAGCAGATCTTCGCCGCGAAGCACGCGATAGCGGAACGTAACACCGCGCGACCGCACCCTGTCGACCGTGGTTTCGACCGTAAGCAGGTCATCGTAGCGGGCCGGCCGCATGAGTCTGTACTCGACCCGTGAAACGGGAAGAATGAGCCCGTCGCGTTCCATTTCGGAGTACGGGTATCCGTGCGCGCGTAGAAGTTCGGCACGTCCGACCTCGAACCAGACGGGGTAATTCGCGTAGTAGGCCACTTTCATCTTGTCCGTGTCGGCGTAGCGGACGCGGAGGCTGGTCTGATGCATGCGCTGTGTCATGAGACAAGGGTAGCACTGCCGGCGGCCGGGCACCATATGCCGAAGGCCGTCCCATTACAGGACGGCCCCCGGTCTCGAAACACGAAGGAAGGATTCGTGTCAGAGTCTTACGATTCGTCGCGGAGTTCCTGCAGCTCGCGCCGCAGCTCTTCGAGTTCTTCGCGCAGTTCGTCGAGCGCGCCGCGCGGATGGCCGTCCTTCTGCTGGAAGTGCGGCGCGTGGGGCGCCATCGGGGCGCGCTGCATGCGCGGCATTCCGGGCATACCGGGCATTTTCATGCTGAGATCCATCGGGCGCTTTTCGAGCGTCAGCTTCGCGGTCTGGCTTTTGCCTTTCCGCATGTAGGCGATCTCGACCTGATCGCCGGCCTTGCGGTCGCGCACGGCCCGGATCAGGTCCGCGCCCCCGGTCACTTTCGCTTGTTCGAATTTCACGATGACGTCGCCGCTCTCGAGGCCCGCTTTCTGCGCGGGGCTTTCGTCGTGCACCCGCGTGACCAGCGATCCCTCGTTGCTTTTCACTCCGAAGTAGGAGGCGAGCGAGTTGTCTTCGAGGTCCTGTAGTTCGACCCCGATCCACGGCTTCGCCGTCATGTTCTTCATTTTCCCTTCGAAGTCGTGCGTCCGGGCCGATTTCTTCTCGACCTTTCTGCTCATGGCCGGCGGCTCTCCGAGGACGGCCGCCAGGTTGATGTACTTCTGGCTGCGGAGAATGCGGAGATCGACCGACTGGCCCGGTTCGTACCTGCGAATCAACTCGCGGAACTCGCCCGGCGAGGTGACCGCGGTTTTTTCGACTTCGATGATGACGTCGCCGACTTTCACCTGAGCCTTGCCGGCCGGGCTGTCGGCGAGAACGGATGCCACAAGCACGCCCCTGCCGGGGGCGAGCGCAAGCGCTTCGGCGATGGCATCCTCAATGGCCTGTACGGAAACGCCGAGGAATCCGGCTTCGAGAGCGGATGCGGGAGAAAAGGATCCTGCAAGCAGGATGGCGGCCGCGGCGCCCATGCGTGCGGTTCGGAGGAATGCGGTGATCATGGAAAAAACTCCCCGGAAAGGCCGCCGGAAGATGCAGCGGCTGGTGCGTGTTTCTCTTACCCTTACTATAGAGAATGAAACGCGCGGGAGAGAACTCCGGTTCCCGATGGCTCGATGACGGGCAGAAAAAGAGGAGCAACCGCAGCGGTCGTGGTGCACGAGTCCGATGGTTGCATGCGGGACTCCGGCTCACGAGGAAAGCAGTACGCTCCTGATGAAAGGCTTGTTTGTCGAGGAAGTGGAATTATCCCAGATAGTGTATCGCGAATCAAGCACAAAATGCGATAAAGTGGAAATTGTGCGCTCAAGGGGAATCTCGCTCGCTTGACAGTTTTTCCGGCGCTTTGTTAGCCTCGCAACGCTTATCGCCCACACTTTTCCCAGTTTCATCCGGGAGGATTTAAAGAAATGAAAGCGATCGTTTTCGTCAAGGAGGTCCCGGAAACGCCCGAAGGCGTTTCGGTCTCCGAGAACGGCCAGGTGCAGGCCGCGGGCGGGGGGAATTTCCTGACCGACCCGATCGATCCCTTCGCCATCGAGACTGCGCTGCAGCTCAAGGATGCCAAAGGCGGAGAGGTGCACGCCGTGACGGCCGGAAACAGCCGCGCGGAGAAGATCTTGAAGGAGGCGCTCGCGATGGGCGTCGACAACAGCTATCTGGTCGCCGATGACGCGATCGAGGGGAGCGACCCGAACGCGATCGCACGGGTGCTTGCCGGCGCGGCGAAGAAAATCGGTGACTACGATCTCCTCGTAACGGGCGACCGCGCGGCCGACGACAATGCCTCGATCGTAACGGCCGCTCTCGCGCAGCTGCTCGACATTCCGGTGCTGACATTCGTGTCGGAGATCCGGGAGTTCGACGCCGACGCGATGAAGATCCGTGTCGTCCGCACGCTCGAGAATGGCAGGCAGGTGGTCGAAGCGACACTGCCGGCCGTGATCTCGGTCGTAAAGGGCATTCACGAGCCGCGCTACCCGTCGCTGCTCGGGATCCGCAAGGCGTCGAAGCGGGAAGTGCCGACATGGTCGCTCGCGGATATCGGCGTTGATCCGGCGACGGTCGGCGCGGCGGGATCCCCGACGAAGATCCGCAGCCTCGATCCGCCCCCGGCGCCGTCGGGAGTCGAAATGATCACCGGCAGCGCGGAAGAAATGGCGGCCACACTCGTGCAGCGAATCATGGACAAGAAAGTCCTTTAGAAGGAGATCCGATGTCGAAAACGATATGGGTCGTGGCCCAGCGCGGCGAATCGGGGATCTCCCGCACGACGAAAGAAATACTCGGGAAGGCGAAAGAACTCGCGGGGGGCGGCACGGTTGCCGGCGTCTACTGCGGCGCATCGAAAGACAGCGTGGCGGAAGGATTGCAGGCGGCCGGCGCCTCGCAGGTCGTCCTGATGGTCGATCCGAAGCTCGAAACGTACCTGGCCGAAACGTATACCTCCGCGATCGGGGCGCTCGCACGCGACCGCAAGCCGGATGTCATTCTGATCCCGGGTACCCTGAACGGCAAGGAGCTCGCGGCCTCGCTTGCGGCCTCGCTCGACGGCGGCGCAGTCCAGGACTGCACGCACCTCGACTGGGACGGCGACGTGCTCGTCGGAACGCGCGCGTTCTTCGGCGGCAATCTGACGGCCACGGTCGAGAACCGCTCGTCCGGGCCGAAGATTTTCTCCGTGAAGCCGAAGGCGTTTCCGGTGCCGGCGGACAGCGCGGGTGCGGGCGGCGAAGTGGAAGAGGTGGCCCCGCAGCTTCCTGCGGCGCTGCGCACGACGGTCGTCGAGTTTCTCGCGGATGAAGGCAAAACCGTGAACCTGATCGACGCGAACGTGATCGTCTCGGGCGGGCGCGGCCTCGGCGCGCCGGAAGGATTCGAGATCGTGAACGAACTCGCCGCGGTTCTCGGCGGCGCAGTAGGTGCGTCGCGCGCGGTCGTCGATGCAGGCTGGATCCCGTACGCGCATCAGGTCGGGCAGACGGGAAAAACAGTAAAGCCGAAGCTCTACATCGCATGCGGCATTTCCGGCGCGATTCAGCATCTCGCCGGCATGCGCACCTCGGACAATATCGTCGCGATCAACAAAGACGAGAACGCGCCCATCTTCAAAGTGGCGCACTACGGACTTGTGGGTGACGTGTTCGCGATCGTTCCTGAGCTGACGAAGAAATTCAAAGAAGCGCTTCAGGGATAAACGTTCACGTTTTCAGCAGTAAGCCATGAAGGAAGTTCCCCCCCGTCGGCCAGTGTGTCGGCGGGGGTTTTTGCGATCCATGCGTTCAGTTCGTTCGTGAGTGTGCGCACGGTTTCCGGGTGCTCGGTCGCGACGTTCAGCGTTTCGGCAGGATCCGTGTGGAGGTCGTAGAGTTCCACGCGGTCATCTCCGGGCGCCGGCGTCTGAATCAGTTTCCAGCGACCGTCGCGCACCGCGCGCAGTTTCCCGGCGATAGTAGGGATCGGGCGAGCGTGATTGAATCGCGGCGACAGCGACTCGCCCGACTCGACGAACACCGGCAGCACTTCCGCGCTGTTCTCACGCTGAACGAGCCGCATCAGGCTGACCCCCTCCACGCGTTCCGAGATCTCGAAGTGCAGAATGTCGAGCAGCGTGGGCACAATGTCGAGGTTGCGGACCTGTGACTCGATCATCATGCGCGGCAGATTCTCCGCGCGGATGATGAGCGGAATCTGAATGACGGGGTCGTAGAGCAGCTCGCCATGATCGTAGTAATATCCGTGCTCCCCGAGACTCTCCCCGGACGTTCCCGCCAGCAGTATCAGCGAATTGTGGAGGCGGTCCTCGCGTTCGAGCGCTGCCAGCAGCCTGCCGATTTCGTGGTCGACGGACCGGAGTTCACTGTCGTAGAGGCGCTCGATCTGGGCCGTGTCGGTCGAATCGAACCGGGACAGGCCGAACACCACGCACCCTCGCGACGGCGTGTAGTCGAAGCAGTGCGGAAACGCTCCGTCGTAGAGCGGATCGATGTCGATCAGCTCCTGGGAGGGGGGGCAGTACGGCATTTTCGGATCGTCGTAAT
The DNA here is from genome assembly GCA_029262235.1 of Candidatus Eiseniibacteriota bacterium. Classification (GTDB taxonomy): domain Bacteria; phylum Orphanbacterota; class Orphanbacteria; order Orphanbacterales; family Orphanbacteraceae; genus JABDJQ01. Next base: position 326,748 of record JAJCZU010000003.1, read on the forward strand.
GCATCCAGAGAAAGAACGGCCGGTCTTTGCGCGAATCGAGCCATTCGATCGCGGCATTCGTAATGCCCGCAGCGCCGGCCTTGCGATTCGCCGCAAACTTCTGAAAGCCCTGCGCGAATCCGAACGCGTCGCCGGGCGCCGGAAGCGAGGCAAACCCGCCGGTGTCGTAGCCGCGGTCGGCGAGAATTTCCGTGACGGTCATCTCGCGGTCGCCGAGCCGGTCCCATAAGCGGCGCACGCCCGTCGTCTGCGGATAGCGCCCGGTCAGGATCGTGGCGAGCGCCTGCGTCGTGCGGGGGGATGTGGTATACGCGTTTGCGAACTGAATTCCCTGTGACGCAATGCGATCCACGTTCGGCGTGGGACTCGCGAGCCGCCCCTGCGAACCGAGACGGTCGGGGCGCAGCGCATCCACCGTAAGCAGGATGACGTTCGGACCGCGCGGAAAATTCTTCGTGTGATTGATGTAGCGCGCCGAATTCGCCGCTGCGAGCAGGAACAGCACGAGCATCACGACACGAAACGGCACGATCCGAATCATCGCGTGCAGCGCTTTCGACGTATCGTAAAGAAGGCGCGCGAGCCCGATCGCGAGGATCGTCACGAAAAAGCTCAGGATGCCGCGCCACACATCGGGGGAGACGCCGAGCGCGCTCCGGAAGTCCCACCCTTCGAGGAAGAAGCCGCGGCTGCCGACAAATAGAATGAGAAGCGCGAGCGCGAGAACGGCGTAAACCTGGCGGAAAGAGCGCGGCGCGATCCGGTAGAGCAGAAAGAGCGCGAGAGCCGCCGGAATCAGGATGAGGATGAAGTGGAAGAACGTGGCATTCAGATGATCCACGAATACGTCGAGCGAAGCGTGACGAAGGCCCTGATCGCCGTAGTCGTTCGCACGAATGTGCGAAAGCCCGGAAATGGTGCCGAGGAGCAGGCCCAGCAGCAGGATCAGGGAGACACCCCTCTGTAATGTGGCGACCGCATCGTGGCCTCTCTGGGAGCGGAGCATCGACTTCCTTCCGGCAGGTTCCGCGGGTTTCATTCGGTCTCGCCGTGCGTGACGGGGCCGTCATTTTAATACAAGCCCGCCCGGTTCGTCTCAAAAATGGCGATCGGGCCGTGAAACGGGGGAATCGGCTTGACGCTGTCTCGCCGCAGTCCTTATCATTCGACCACCGTCCACAACTTGAGGAGTAGGAAAGCATGGCCAAATCGAATTACGAAGACACCAACGTGGCCTCCATTATCGCCGCGGGTTGCTCTTTCGACGGCTCCATCAGTGTGAAAGGGAGCATCCGCGTCGATGGCGAATTCAAAGGGAAACTGACGGTTTCCGAAACGCTGGTCGTCGGCAAGAGTGGAAAACTGGACGCCGAAGTGGAAACGCAGCGGGCCGCGATCGCCGGGAATATCAAAGGCGAAGTCAACGCGCAGGACGGCGTGAAGCTGCAGGCCGGCTCCCATTTCGAGGGGAACATCTACACGAAGAACCTCGTGATCGAAGAAGGCGTTTATTTCGACGGCGGCTGCTGGCGGTCGGTGGAGAGTCGCAAGTCGCTGCAGGGCCAGAGCGGCAAGATGACCGCGCAGAAGCCTTCCGGCGCTCCGCAGGCTCCGTCGCAGAAAGATCAGCGGAAAGAAACCGCCTCGACTTCCTGATCGGCTGTTTGACTACAGGGAACTGATTACGAAGAGATGAGCTGAGGGTCGCCCGGCCGGGTGTCCTCGGTTTCCTGTCTGTCGCGCGGGAGCGCGACCGTGAACTGCGATCCCTTGCCGACTTCCGAAGCGACCTGGATCGATCCATCCTGACCTTCGACGATCTGCTTGGCGAGCGACAGCCCGATGCCGCTGCCGCCGTGCGTTCGCGTCCCGGAACCGTCGATCTGGCGGAAGCTGTCGAAGATCGCCCCGATCTTGTCTTCGGCGATGCCGATCCCCGAGTCTTCCACGGAGAACGTCACGCGGTCCTCGGCGCAACCGGACGTGAGCCTCACGACGCCGGCGTTGTCCGTGAACTTGATCGCGTTGTCGAGCAGGTTCAGGAGCACGCGCCGCGTCTTCATCGGATCGAACCACGACTCTTCCATTTTGGGCTCGAGCGCCATCTCGAGACGGATCTCCTTCTCTTCGATTTCGATCTGCATCGTTTCCACGACTTCCAGAATGAGATCGTTCAGATTCCCCTTCTGCTTTTCGAACTGCAGATGCTTCTGGCTGATCTCCGAGAGGTCGAGGATCTGGTCGATGAGGTTCGAGAGCTTCTGGCTCTGGCGCATGATGTTGTTCGAGAAGTCCTGCCGCATGTCTTCGTCGACTTCGCTGTAGCTCAGGCATTGCGCGAAGCCGAGAATGCACGTGAGCGGCGTTCTGAGCTCATGCCCTACGTTCGACAGAAACTCGTTCTTGAGCGTGTCGAGTTCCTGGAGGCGCTGGTTCGAGTCCGCGAGCGAGGTGTTCGCGTGTTTCAGGCCTTCGTAGAGCTGCACGTTGTGAATCACGATCCCCGCGAGATCGAGAATCGAAAGCAGCATCTCTTCGTCGAACGACTGAATCTCTTTCGCATCCATGCGCGTGCCGAGAAGGATGATGCCGCGCAGTTCGCCCTGTGCGCGAATGCCGGCGGCCTGCGTGATCTTCTGCCCTGTGAGTTTTTCGACGAGCTCCGTTTCGCGCGCGGGCAGTCCGTCGCCGCGCACTTCGGTGATGCCGCGTGCCGCTTTGATCCGGCGCGCGAATACGCCGGACGGACGCAGGAACGGCTCGTCTTCGGGAAAGAGGTCTTTCGGAATGCCGCGCGAGTACAGGCGAAACCGGTCCTCACCCGCTTGACACGTCAATAGAATTGCCCGGGAGACAGAGAGCAGTCCCATTACGGTCAGCAGTACGAGGCCGTCCAGACGGCGCGCTTCCTGAACGGAGACGAGCGACCGGCTCAGCTCGAGAAGCGTCTGTAGTCCGAGCACGCGCTTGTGCATCGAGTCCATGTCGGACTTGTCCCAGCGCTTGCTTTCATGAACTTCGGGCATGCAGGTTTCCTCGCGTGTTCTTACGCGTTACCCGAGAGAAGAATCTCGCGGGCCGACTCCTGGTCGTTTCGAATCTGCAGGAACTCGAGCACGTTCAGCACGTCGAAGATGCGCTGAATCGCTTCGGGAACGCTCAGGAAAACGACGCCGCCGCCTTCCGAATTCAGTTCTTCCACGAGCGACAGAAAGATGCCGATCCCGGCCGAACCGATGAACGTGACTTCTTCGAGATCCACCATGAACCGGATCGATCCCGTCGACCGACTCTTCTCGATCTCGGCGAGAACGACCGGAAGGCCCTCGGCATCGAAACGGCCCTCCAGTTTCAGAAGGCTGATCGGAGGATTCTCCTGGATCGTGTCCGACCGGATCTGCAGGCTTGCTGTACTCTGCGTCATGCTATGTCTCCCTTTTGCAGTGCCAGTACGCGGGAGCGCGCGTGCGCACGGTTCCCTATGAGTTTCACGAGATAAAGCTGATTCTGGCCCGCGACCCGGCGATAGCGGATCTGGTCCATCGATTTACGAATGATCTGTAATCCGAAGCCGCGACCCCGGCGTCTCACGTGCGGATCCGCCATGTCGGGTTCGGGAATGCTTTCCATGTCGAAAGCCCGTCCCTGGTCCAGGAACAGGAGCTGGGCGCGCTCGGGCAGCATCTTCATGCGGACGCCGATGCGTGCGTTCGGATCGAAGCCGTAGGCATGTTCGATGATATTGAGGCCGATTTCGTAGGCGGCGATTTCGATGCTCTGCAGCTCCGATTCGCGCAGTCCGTGGCACTCGCCGATCATGTTCAGAAACGCGCAGAGAGGACCGATCGACTCGATCCGCGCCGGGATCTCGATCTCGTAGCAGGCGCCCGTGCGGTGGTCCGCCGACTCGCCTTCGTACGTACTTTCCTGTCTGAACGTCACGGAGCCCACCTGATCCTCCTCGAGGGCGTCGAATTCACGATGTCGCATCGCTTTCCCTTCGTTCCGATCATCGGTACTCAATCCGGGCTCCTTTATGCCATAACCCGGATGGTGTTCCGGCTCTCTACCGACGGCTCTTTGCGCTTGATGCCGAGGAGCGTGATGTCGTCGAACTGCGCGGTTCCTTCCGCGAACTCGAAGACACCTTCGACAACCGAGTCGACCAGGTCCCGCGTGGAACGGCCGCATTCCTGCGCCACGATCTGCACGAGGCTGTCGAGCCCGAATTCCTCGAGGTTCCGGTTGACCGCTTCGTTGACGCCGTCGGTGTACTGGACGATGCCGTCGCCCGCGCCGAGTACGATCGTCTGATCCTTGATCCGTTCGTCGAACCGGGGACCCGTGAAGAGGCCGAGCGGTACGCCTGTGGTCTTCATGAGGCTCTGCAGTCCCGATTCGCGCCGGAAATGAATCAGCGGGTTGTGTCCGGCTCCCGCGAAAGCGAGCCGGCCGGACGGGAGGTGCAGAATGCCGTAGAACATCGTGATGAACATGCCGCGCCGCATGTTGGGTTGGAGCATGCGGTTCAGTTCGATCAACGTTTCCGACGGCGTCTTGTAGCGCGGCCCGTGTGTGCGGAGCAGCGCGCTCGTCATCGCCATGACGACGAGGCCCGGGATCCCCTTGCCTGCGACGTCGGCGACCGTGATGCCGACGTGCTCGCCGTCGAGCGGAATCACGTCGTAGTAGTCGCCGCCGACCTGCTGCGCGGACTGATGAAATCCCGTGATGTCGTAGCCCGGGATCGCGAGGTTCGGCTTCGGCAGAAGACGGTCTTCGATCTCGGATGCGATCTCGAGTTCTTTCCCGAGGCGTTCCTTCTCGACGAGGTCATCCTGCGCGACCTTGAGCTGCGAGGTCATTTCGTTGAACTGCCACGCGAGGCGCCCGATTTCGGTGCGGCTCTTGAGCTGGATCTTGTGGTCGAGGTTGCCCTTCGCGATCTCTTCCGATCCCTTCGTAAGAAGATTGATCGGGCGCGTGATATTCGAAACGAGCAGGTATGTGACCAGCAGGCCGATCAGCAGCGAGATGCCCACGATCTTGATGGTCTGCTTCGACGCTTCGTCGATGACGGACTGGATGTGCGACATCTGCATGGCGAGATAGACGCGGCCCAGGTTCGTGCCGTCCGAGTAGCGAATGGGGACGGAGACTTCGACAACGTTGCTGGTCGAACGGAACCGTTCGCCCTGGCGCGTGACGATCGTGACGTTGCGTTCGATCAGCGCCGGGTTGTCTTCGAAGACGTTCGCGACGTCGCGAATGTCGCCGGACCCGCGGATCTTGCCGTTCGGATCGACGACGTACGTATACGCGATTTCTTCGTTCTCGTTCACGATGTCTTTGATGAGGGGCGTCAGGACGAATTCGGGAAACTCGTCGAGGAGCGGCGCCGCGGAAAGAGAAGCGAGGCTGCGGCACTGGGCGAGAATCCGCCGTTCGGCTTCGGCCTCGAGGAACTCCTGTTCCCGGTCGAGGATGATGCGCGCGGAAAAGAGCGTAACGCCCGTAAGCAGCAGCATCACCGAGAGGGCGAAGAGCAGCGTGAGGCTGAACGTCTTTTTCTCGCGCGGATTCTCGCGCGGGTTCCCGCGCGCTTCGTCGCGCACTTTTTCCGTCTTAGCGTTCGCCACCCGAGAGCTCCCCTGCTTTTCGCTTCGCTACGTTCGCCCGCCGGACGAACTCGAGCGCCTGACCGTCGCTGGGATCGATCTTCAGGATCTTCTCCCAGGTCTGAATCGCCTCGTCGAGCTGTCCGCTCGAGTAAAGCTCCATTCCCGTCGAGAGATACGCCTGCTTCAGATAAGACTCGACGTTCTCGAAGTCGGGAATGATCCCGTATACGAATTCGAAGTACGGGATCGATTCGGAGTTTCTCCGCTGCCGGAATTCACCGAGACCCACTCCGTACATGCGTTCTGCTTCGGCGCGTTCTTCCGCGCTCACGTTGCGCCGCGGTTTCGGCCGCTCTGCCGCCTTGGCGCCTTCCGCGCCCGCGCGATTCGCCTGGGCGGCGTCGAGTCGCGCGATCTCGTTCCGGATGCGCGCGCTCGGCTGCAGGGCGTTGGCTTCGTTGAAGCGGGCCCGCGCCGACGCGATATCGCCCCGGCTGCGGAACCAGCGGCCCTCGTCGACCAGGTCGTCGACCTTGACCGTGATCAGCGAGTCGCTCCGCGCCAGGTACCTCTGAGCATCGGCATTCTCCGGATCGATCTGGAGGACCTGGTTGAACGACCCGCGGGCCTTCGAGAACTGCGAGAGCGCGAGAAACTCGATGCCGCGTGTCAAACTTTCGTTCACTTCTTCGCTTCTGGCCGTCGAGGTGCGCAGCATGTCCGTGGCGCGCGCAAGGCGACGGATCGTCGGCGCGTGCTTTGAGTCAACCGCGATGGCGGCGTTGTAGGACGCGATCGCTTCGAGCAGGCTTCCCGATTCGAGCGAGCGATCCCCTTCGGCGATGTGGCGCTCGATCCGCGCCTGCTTGAGCGAAGCGTTCACTTCGGGGTTTTCAGGTTCCCAGAGAAGCGCGCGGTCGAACCACGACTCGGCTTCGAGATATCGCTTCTCGGCGAGATGCTGCTTGCCGCGTTCCAGGTTGTCCTCGAACTGCGCGCGCGCGTTCCGTTCGAGCTCTTCCTGCGTGCGGATTGCGAGGCGTTCTTCTTCGCGTGACGAACGATCGGCGCGCAGATTCGTGAGCGACGAGCCGAACGACATCGTGAGTTCGAGGCGGTGCGAGGTGCCCAGTTCCTGCGATCCGAAGGCGTAGTCGAGCTGGCCGCCGGCCAGCTGGAATCCGATGCCCGTGGCCCATTCGTCCGGCCCGGCGCCCCCGCGGAACGCAAGCCCCGACGGCGTCATCACTTCAGCCCCGAACTTCGAACGGCCGCCCGACTGCTTGCCCTGTTCGAACGAGGCAAGGAGCAGGACGCGGTCGAGAAACCCGCCCATCGGGATCGAGTAGCCGACGCCGCTCCGCATGAGCGTGGGGAGTCGTTCTTCTTCCGTTCGCAGCGTCAGGCGCGGCTCGAGAGCGTTCCGGATCATGACGCCGAACGCGAGATTCCGCGTCGACCAGAGCGAGCGGCTCGACTGGCTCGCCTGAAACAGGAACCCGACGTCCGCGCCGACTGCCGTGGCGGATTCGCCGTCGAGCGAATGTGTCTCCATTTTAATGTTGGCGCCGAAACGCGCCCGTCCGAAGGCCGGAAGTGCGTAGCCGATGATCCATTCGTTCTGTGCATTGTCGAACGAACCGAGCGCGGCGCCGCCGGCGTCGTATTTCGCAATATCCGACACGCCGTATCGCATATTGCCAAAGGCCACCGTGCCCAGATCGAGGAAGGGATGCACGTATCCGACGAACGAATAACGATTTCCCTCAACGAAGGGCGATGTGTAGAAAAGCGAGAATTGCTTCGACTGCACGTTCGCGAGACCGGCCGGATTCCATGTCATGGCGGTGGGGCCTTCGGCGCTCGCGACATACGCTCCGCCGAGTGAGAGGGCGCGTGCCCCCACACCGAACGCGAACGGCGACTCGGTTCCCCCGCTCTGCGACGCCTCGGCGTGCAGGGGGAGTGCGAGTGCGAGTGCGAGAGCCGCAACTCGCGCGTTTCTAATTGAGTACGGCGATCTTATGAATCGCATGGTCTCGCTTTCCGTCGTTGTAAGTCACTACGATTGACGCAAGATAAACGCCGCTGATGACGTTCTTCCCGTCGCCGTTTTCGCCCTGCCAGAAAACTTCCACGAGGCCCGGCTCGCTGATCGTGCGCGTGATCGTTTTCACGGGAACGCCGAGCCCGGTAAAGATATCAATCGAAACGCGGCCTCCCCCGTGGCAATAGAAAGCAATGGTCGTGCCGCCCGAGACCGCGAAGGGGTTCGGGTAGTTCCGCAGGCTCGTTTCAAACTGTTTGTCGACGAAGTACGTCAATCCGGACGGATTCGTGCCCGGATCGTCGAACGCGCGGGCCAGCAGAGCCACGTTTTCTTCCAGCACGACGGCATCTTCGACAATGCGGACGCGATACGACGCGACGTTCGGATTGTCGACCACGGTCCAGTCGACCGAGAGTGTCAGCGTGTCGCCCGGGGTGATCGGTTCGCCGTCGCTTGCGAAGTGCGCGACAAGGCGGTCGCTCGCGAGCGTCATGACGACTTCGTTTCCGTTCGAAGTACGCGCGGTGGCGTTCGCGATGATGTCAGCCGGCGCGATCACGCTGCCGTTCTCGTCTTCGAGCGCGATCGTGAAGCTTGCGAGGTGGAGGGTAACGTCACCCTGCTCGCCCGATGCGAGAATACCGACTGTCGCGCCGGACTCGACCGCGCCGCCCCCGACCGACGTGGCAGGCAGCGAAGCGTCGAAGTACAGATCTACGCGGCTGGTTACTTCGCGAACGGCAAGGCCGGACGTTTTGATTGTGTCGACCGTAGTAACGAAGGAAACGGGAGTTCCGGCATTCGCGTCGGTCAGTTCGATCGCGGCGACAGGAATCGTGAATCGATAGTCCGCGCGGGGGGCGTCGGCTTTGAGATCGATCGATAGAGCGATGTTGCGCGTTGAGCCCGGGCGAACAGGCAGCGGAACGTCGAGCGGGACCCGGAGCGCATTTCCCGAGAGTCCCGCGGCAGACGCGGCTCCGATCCGCGCGCCATCCTGGGTCAGGATGACCAGTTCTGTAAGATCCGCCATGGCGGTCGCGGCACCGTTCGTATCTGTAAGAGCGATCGTAATCGCATGCAGTGTCGCTGACGCGCCGTTTTCTTTCGGCACAGGTTCGAACACGACGTCGACGATCGGCACGGCGCGCGCGCCCTGAAACACGGGGTCGATCGGAACGCGATTCCGGGACCGTCCGGCGATTTCCGCAATGCGTTCCTGAATCGTCGTCGTGAATGGTTCATGCGCCGTAACGAGGAGGGGAAGCGAGTCCGACGCGGCGCTGCGAATCAGCACGAACGCGCTGTCGATACTACTGGCGCCGAGCACGGCGTCCGTTCGGACGTCGCCGCGGAGCGTGACGCGGATCGGGTTGTTCGCCGGGATGCCGAGCGCCGGAATCAGAGGCAGATAGAGCGTGTCGCCCTGCATCGACCAGCCCGATTCCGCAAAGTGGCGTACGTCACCTGCCCACACCGAGAGCGAGGCGTACGGGAATGTCGTGTCGGTCACGACGAGACAGAGGTTGTCTGCCAGAATGCTCGCTGTCTCTTCGGGGATGCCGGTGCTCGAAAGCGTGAGTTCGCCGATTGCGACATCGTTGCTTCCCCGGTTCACGGCTTCGGGCAACCGGTTCGCGGCCGCGACTTCGAGTCCGGACGGGGCGTTGAACAGCCCGACGACTTCCGACAGATACGGAAGGTTACCCGACAGCGGGACTGATTCGTGCGAGTTCGCGTCATGAGCCTGCACGGCGTGGTCGCTTTCGAATCCGATCCGGAACCGGGCGACGCTTGCGGAGTCGCTGATGTCGAACAGGAGGACCAGCGACGTGCCGCCTCCCGGCAGCACGCGGACCGTGTCCGTGAACGTGATCGTCAATGTCGAGTCCGTGTTCTTCGCCAGCTCGCTTGTGCCGATCGTCGCACCCGTTCGCTGTACGGTCGCGCGACTGATTACGAGTGAGGGATCCAGTGTGACGCCGTCTTCGTCCGTCACCCGGAACTGAAGATCGTGAATTGCGATGTCGCTGCGCCCGGTGCCCGCGTCGTCCGCGTGTGAGCAGTCGAGCACGAACGCGCGGAGGTCCCGGAGCCCGCGCGTCACGGATGTCGGGATCGCGCTCACGACGCTGACGACCGTTCCGGTCGCGGGGTCCTGCACGAGAACCGGCGGAGACGTGCTCGCAAGCGATGTTTCGCTCCCGTTGCTGCCGTCGGCGGTCGCGTTCCCCGAGAACGTGACCGTGCCTGCAGAATCCGCGCGGACCGTCCAGACGAAGAGAGCCGTGTCGCCTGGCGCGAGTTCGTCGATGGTCTCCGTGTTCGGCACGGTGACCGACGCCGGACCGGTGATCGTGAACAGGTTCGGTTCGACCTCGATCAGCGTGTCCATTTCGGTCGATATATTGATCGCGAACAGCGTGACGTCGAACGTCTGCCCCGCGCTGACGCGCCGCGGCGGCGTCATGAAGCGCGTGAAGAGCGGCGCGTCGGTAATCGTAAATTCGTCCGGGGCGTCGAACGGGGCGTCGATCGGACCGTCGTTGTCCGAGTCCATTTCGATACCGTCGAGAGCCAGCCGCACGCGTACGGTTCCCCCTTCGGGAGCACCGAGGGCGATCGCTCCGTGGATCTCGATCGGGACGCCGCCTGCCGGCACCGGAACATCGAAGCCGTCCCGGACCCACGCCAGTCCGTCCCAGACCAGATCGCCGACGTTCGCGCCGTTCGCGACGAGACGCAGCGAGGAGAAGGCCGTGTAGTCCGCCGATCCGGCGTTCACGATCTCGATCGCGTTCATGCGGTCCGCACCGCAGCCGTTCGAAGGGATCTGCGCCCGCAGCAGGAGCTGCTCCGCGCCGCCCGGTGCGATCGGGCCGTCGCCGAGAACGTCCGCGGCGATCTGCATCGTCGAAAATCCGTCGACGACGACCGGTGCCAGCGTTGCCGCGGGGAAGATGCCGGTCACGAATCGCGAGAGTCCGGTCTGGAAAGACTGCGCGGACGCGATCCGCATCGAGAGGACGTCGCCGTCGGACACGCACGTTGTCGCGATCGTTCCCTCGACCGAAAGAGTGCAGATCTTGCCGGGCGGAAGCGTCAGCGAGAATCCGTCGAGCAGTCCGAGGCCGCCCGCGATGTTCGTTTCGGTCAGGCTTTCGCGGCCACCCGCAGCGCCCTCACGATAGAGTCGCACGATCGAGAACGCCGAGTCCGCCGGAGAGGTCGACTCGTCGACGACCGCCAGACCGCGTATCGACACGGTGTCCGCATAGAGGTTCGAAAGCGTGAAACGTAACAGCGAGGTCTCGTATCCCGGCGGGACCGTTCGGTCCCCGGGTTCGTCCGTCTGGCTGAACAGAATGCGGTTCGCGGAGCCGATCGTTCGGCCGTTCGCAAGGCGCGCTTCGACGTCGATCGGGCCGTCGTTTCGAGACGTCATGTCCGCGCCGTCCACGGGGATTCCGAGGCGGATCGTCTGCGATTCGCGCGCGAACTCGGTGATGTCGACCGTCGCGAAAAGGCGTACGCCCCCCGGGGGTACGAAGACGCGTTCCGAAAGAGACCAGTACCCTTCGCCGATCCAGGCCGCATATCCGAGTCGCGTGTCGTCTCCCGCGCCGCGGTCGTAGACGCCGTCGCCGCCGTCCCGCCAGATGCTGACGCGGGAGATGTCGAGGTCGACTTCGGCGGTGCCGAAGTTCCTGATCGCGAGAGAGCGCAGTGTGTCGGATTCGTAGCCGTTCGACGGAAGATCGAGCACGAGTGCGAGTGAGTCGGCCGCGCCGCCCGCGATGTTCGGGCTGAACGGGGCGGACGTTCCGATCTGGGCCGCGATCATGCCGTCGACGAAATGGTCGCCCGGCGAGAACAGCGTGTCGGCGCCGAAGACGATCGTCCCCGGGCCGCAGTCGAACGAGAGCGTGTCGCCCGTGAACCAGGCGTCGACCTGCGTGCCGTCCGGCACGTGCATCAAAGAAACGTCGGCGGTCGTCAACAGCGAAAGCGTATCTTCCGGCGCAAGCATGAGGTCCGTGTTCGCGAACGTCAGAGATCCGCCCGTGAAGCGGCCCGTCGCGATAGTAGTGTCGGACGCGTCGACGAGCCCGTCACGATTGCGGTCGTGCACGAGTCGCACCGCCGTCAGCACACTGTCGCGTTCGCTCTGGGTTCCCGTTCCGTCCGTCGCGTTCCGGGCCGTGACCGATGCCAGCGTACGATTCGTTTCGTACAGGTTCACGATTTCGAGATGAGCCAGAATGACGTCTTCCGCGCCGGGCGGGTGAATTGCACCCTCGATTCCCTCTGTACTGACGAACACGTAGGGCGGCGCGATCTGGAGAGCGTTCTTCTTTGCCGTGTACGTCGTAGCGAGCGGCAGCCCTGCTTCATTCTCGCCGTCGACGAGGAACGTGAGCGCATAAGACCCCGCGGTCCAGTCCGTCGGGATGGTCCTGATTTCGAATCGCGCGGTGCTTCCGGACCCACCGGCAGGCAGGCTTACCGCTTCGAGCAGATCGGCCTCGACCGTGGTCACGCCGTTGTCGATCACGAGCCGCGTGCCGGTTCGCAGGATCAGGTCTTCGGTGCCTTCGTTCCGAAGCTGGATCACGAAACCCGCCGACTGCCCCGGGCGCATCTTGCCCGGGAAGAACGACCGGGCCACGTCGTCGAGCTGAAGCCCCGAAAGCACGATCCAGTCGCCGGTCACGTCCGGCGCGAGGTCCGCGACCGGCAGCCCCGTCGCCTCCAGTTCCCCGACCGCGCTCGCCCCGATCGTGACGACCTCGTCCGTTTCGGCCGTTCCGAGGACGTCGACGAAGAACGTCAGCGTGTCGGACTCGCCGTTGGCGAGCGTGTGATCTTTGGACGGGGCTTCACTGGTCAGGTACTGGCCCGTCACGCCTCGGCCCGCGATATGGAAATACATGGAGACGGTGATTCCGTTTATGCGGTCGCCCGACTCGTTCGTCATTGCAACTCGCACCGGAATGCCGGTCTCGCCCTGGATCACGGTCGCGCGGTCTTCGAGTACGGCAGTGATGCGCAGCCCGGACCCGTCGAAGACGATCGCTGTCGCCGTGTCCGCGAGTGACCCGACCGTGGCGACGATTCCCGTGGTCCCGACGGTGTCGGCGTGGAAGAGGCCGCTCGAATCGATCGACCCCGCAATGCCCGTCGAAGTCCAGGCAACCGCGCCGGAAGTCTCGTTGCCGTCCGCGTCGCGAAGCGTTGCCGTGAAGGTCGAATCGCTGCCAACGCCGGTCAGCATTGTGTCAGGCGTTACGGCGATCGTAGCGACAACGCCTGGGGTCACGGCAATCGGACCCGAGGCGATCGTCGTATCGTTCCAGGTCGCGGTCACCGTGTCGGTTCCCACTGTCGTCGCGTCGAAGAACCCGGACACCGGGCTGATGGTGCCGATCGAAACGCCGCCTCCCCAGGAGACGCTGTCGAGAGAGACCGGATTCCCGAACGCGTCGGCGCCGGCGAGCAGGAAGGAGAAGACGTCGTCCGCTGTGACCGTCGTGTCATGCGGCGTAATGGTGAACACGACCGGTGTTCCGGGTGTTACGAAGACTGCGGACGAGTCGGCGATCGAACCGAGTGAGGCCGAAGGGCGCGCAAGCCCCGCTGTCGTTCCGACGTAGTTGCCGGAGCCGTCGATGACGCCCACGTCCGTCGCCCAGGAAACAGTCGTGTCGACCGTGTTCCCCTGCGCGTCCGTTACGCTTGCCGTGAATGAAACGGTGTCCCCGGCTGCGGCACCGGTGCTGTCCGGCAGCACGTCGAGACTGACGGCGGTTCCGGGGACGACCGCGAACCAGACCGTGTCGGCGATGGCGCCGGTATCGGCGACCACGGCGCCGAACCCGGCCGTACCGCCGGTGAAAGAGCCGCCTGCATCGATCGATCCGATTCCGCCGAGCACCGTCCATGACGGTGTGAGGGCGATGGGGAATCCGAGCGCGTCGTAGCCGGTCGCCGTGAAAACGAGTGTCGTGTCGGACGAGAGCGTATCGGGAGCGGGCGCGATTACGATGCTCACAAGCGGGCCCGGCACGATCGAGACGGCCGCGAAGGCCATGATACTCTCCGCTTCCGCCCGCACTTCCCCAAGTCCGACGCTCGCCGACACGAAAACGCCGGTCGTGTCGATCGAACCGAGTGCTGTCGGTTCGCTCCATGTGAAGGGGGGCGTGAAGACGTTGCTGTCTGCGTCCATCGCCGTTGCGCTGAACGCGATCGAGTCGGTGACGACGATCGTGTCGATTGCAGGCACGATCTGGATCGAGGCGACTGCGCCCCGCGTGACCGTTACGTCGGCCGTATCGGTATGCGCGCCGCGCACAGCGATGACCAGTCCGGAGCCGACCGTGGTCGGGTCGAACGTTCCGTCCGTCTGGATCGTTCCGATTCCGCCGACCACGCTCCAGGTCGGTGATACGGGGGACGTCGACGCGTCGTTGTAATAGCCCGTGGCGCCGAACGCGATCGACGAGTCGGTCGTCGTCAGAACGGGAGACGGCACGATCACGATGCTGTCGAGGAGGGCCGAAGTGATATCCAGCGTTGCGGAGTCGCCGACCCCGCTGAAGAATGCCGCGACGGTATCGACGCCGGTCGCGGTGCAGACGAATGATCCCGCGCCGAAGTAGGTCGAGAACCCGTGATTCGACCACCAGGACCCGCCTGTCATGGGCGTGATTTCGTTGTTGTCCGCGTCGAAACCGCGGGCGATGTAGGTCACCGTGTCGCCGACGGAAGCGCTCTGGTAGCTCGGCGACAGATTGACGCGTGCGAGCGCGCCGACCGTGACGAAAACGTCCGCGGTATCGAAGAGCCCGGCCGTTTCGGCGATGACGATCCCCGAGCCGGTTTTCGTCGCGTCGAACAGGCCCGTGCTGTCGATCGTGCCGATGCCCCCTTCGGTTCGCCAGAGCGCGGAAACGGCGCCGCTCGACGCGTCGGAATAGTATCCGGTCGCCGTGAACGTGATCGAAGAGTCCGCGCTGAGAGAGCTGGAGTCGGGCGTGATCACGATGCTGTCGAGCGTTGCTGCCAGGATCGACAGCGAAGCCGTGTCGGAGCGGGCGTTCATTGCGAATACGATGTATTCGAAACCGGTCGCGTCCGCTTCGAACGCGCCGCCGCCGAGCGATGTCGCGAGGCCGTTCGGCGCCCACCACGATCCGAGCGATGAGTCGAGCGCGGTGCCGATCGTGTCGAACGCCTGCGCCGTGTAATAGACCGTGTCGCCGGGGAACGCCGTGAGGCTGTCGGGCGTGATCACGACGGTTCGCGCGGCTCCGGCCGTGACCGTCACGGTCGCGTTTCCCTTGATGGGGCCTACAGCGGCCCGTACGGTGCCGGTACCGACGTTAGTGGGCGTAAAGAGGCCGCCGAAAGTAACCCAGCCGATGCCGCCCTGTACGTTCCAGACCGGATTGATCGCGACCGGGTTCCCGTGTTCGTCGTAGCCGCTTGCATAATACTGGCGCGTTGAATCGGCGGACACGGTGTCCGGTGACGGCGTTACGAGAATGCTGTCCAGCGCGTCCGCGACGACGATCACGCGGGACGAATCGGTCTGTCCGCCATAGGCGGCCCACACGTAGGTCGTTCCTGCCGTTGTCGTCGCGAACTCGCCGTCGTCGACCGTGCCGAGCCCCCTCGGCTCGCTCCACGTCACGTCCTCCGGATCGGGATAGAAGAAGTTCGAGTCGGCATCCATGACGCCCGCGAGAAAGAGGGCGTCTTCGTCCGCGACGACGAGCGTGTCGGACGGCGAGAGCAGGAGATCGACCCACGATCCGTAGCCGACGGTGACCGTGGCCGTGTCGGCGAGCGCACCTTCCGACACGATGACCCTGCCGCTTCCGACCGTGTTCGGATTGAAGACGCCCGCCGAGTCGATCGTGCCGATCCCGCCCGCGACGTTCCAGGTTGCCGTGTGAGAAACGGTGGTGTCCGAAAAGATCGCGTCGAAATCGATGATCGAGTCGGTCGTCACGCTCGCCGAGGCGGGCGTGATCGTGACGCTGGCTTTCACGTCCGCGACATCGACCCTGAGCTGGTCCCAGTCGCCGGGCGTGCCGTTCGCCTCACCCTCGGGCACGATCTGCCAGGTGGACCGGCTCGTATTGCCCACCCGCGGATGAAACCAGATGCCGCCGAGGCTGGGAGTCGTCGGCGTGTTGACGGCCATGTCGATCTCGAGGCGGCCGTCGAACGACAGCTCGAACCACGTGTTCAGGACGACCGCATTCGGGCCGCTCGCGTCGTTGTACTGGCCGAAGGGCGAGCCCCAGCGACGCACTGCGACGACTTCGTCGAGCGTGAATCCCGCCGGCATGTCGATGTAGAAGATGTCGACCCCGTCGTCCCCGAAACCGAAGTCGAGGTCGATCGAAAGAGTCAGCGTGTCAAGAGTGCTCTTGATAAGCGTGTACGGTTCGATTTCGCCGACCACGCTGTCGATGACGGAAGTCGTAAAGCTCAGCGAGTCGTAGTAGACAATCACTTTCGGGTGCAGTGTCGTGTCGCTCTCTTCCGTAGACCAGGCCTCGACGTACTGGCCGTTTCCGGTGGTCGGGTCGATGAAACCGGTCGCCTGTCCGAGGACGAGCCCGAAGTTCGTGCTCGTGTCGGCCGCCCACGCTTCGAAGATGTTCGTGATGTCGATCGAAAGCGCCGTATCCGCGGGCGTGACATTGAACCTGGACACCATCGACGAGTCGAACGTGCCGCCCGGATTCGTCCACGGGATTCCGCTGTCGCGATGGATCCACGAAATGTCGAAGCCGGCGACGGCCCCGCCTTCCTGGAACTCTTCGAGCAGAGGGTAGGCATCGTAAAGCTGCGTGCTCGCCAGGTTGTTGTCTTTCAGAGGCCATCGGAGCTCTACGGCAGCGATATCCTTGAGCTTCGTGAATCGATCGAGGCCGAATCGCAGTACGCCGCGGTTCGTGTCGTTCTGAAATCCCATCGTTACGTAGTCGCGATCGGGATGGCTGTGCGTGACATCCGTCCCCTCGATATAGGAGTCGCGCGTAAACGTACTCTGCAGCACGACACAGGAACTGTCGCCCGTGGCAGGTTTGATCACCGGCGCGTACGAAACGATCAGATAGGGATGCTCGGACGTCGTGCCGCTCGAGCTTGCCGTGATCCTGATGCCGTGGTCGTCGTAGTTCCACGCAGGCTGCGCGAAGTAGAGCGAGTCGCCGAGAATGAGCCCGTGATTCTTCGACGTATCCGCAACCCACGCCTGGAACTGCGTCGTGATGTCGAGCACGAGACTGTCGTGCCAGGTTTCCACGGTTGTTCGTGAGAGCTTGCCCGGATCCCAGCTCCCGCCGGGAACGGACCACGGGATTCCGTTCATGCGATCGTTCCAGGAGACGTCGTACCCGTTCGTTCCGGTGCCCTCGATGAATCGCTCCGCGAGCGAGTACGCGTGCAGGTCCATCGGAGCGTCGTCGAGGTAGTTGTCGTTGATCTTCAGTACCAGCAGCACCGACGTCACGGTACCCGGGTTCGGAACGAGGCTCGTTTCAAAGCGGAAGACGCCGCGTTTCAAATCGTCGTTGTTGAAACCGACTCGGAAGTTGTTGTTGTCGCCGAGGCTGTTGTTCGGATTGTCGCGGTTGATATGCGCGTCGTCCGTAAACGCCGAGTCGAGGGCGACGATGACGGGCTGCGCATCGGAGGGCGAAGGAAGTGACATCGCAAGGCAGCATGCTAGGAATAGAGCACGCGAAAACTTCCGGACGCCTGCCCGCGAACTGCCAGCCATGATCTGTATGAGATTCCTGGACATACTTCGCCTTCACTCCTCTTGCTGAGTATCGGCAAAACGCCTGTAATGCTTACGATTAGAGCGAATCAGGCAGCATGGCTTACAGCTTGAGCGGACAGGGCCGCTCCGTTTGGAAGGCGCGGCTAGTTCAGAACGGCGATCTTGTGCGTTTTTACGTCAACGGAGCCGCTTTCGTACCGGATCTCGAATGACGCCAGATAGACGCCGCTCAGGATCCGGTTGCCGTCGCCGTTCACGCCCGCCCAGGGGATTTCGACGAAGCCGGGGGCGCTGATCGGGGCTTCGACGGTCCAGACGGGAGTGCCGAGTCCGGTGAAGACGCGGATGATCGCCGTGCCTGCCTCGCGGGCATAGAACGCGAGAGTCGTCCCGTCTTCGCCCGCGGAGAACGGGTTCGGGTAGTTTCGTACACTCGACTCGAAGTCGCGGTTCGCAAAATGCGTCCAGGCGGATTCGCCCGCGTTCTGTGTCGTGGAACGAACGACGGGTCCGACTTCGACGATCGTGATTTCCTCGACAGGGATGCGCAGCTTGAAACGGCTGAGCGAAGTCGCCGCCGCCAGTTCGACAGAAAGTGCGAACTCCTGTTCGATGCCCGGCTTCAGAACAACGGGTTCGTCGAACGTGAAGAAGATACCGTTCTGCGTAAACGTGCCGACGTACTCGACTTCACCAGTATGGAATAGCGCGGAAGCGAGGGCCTGCGCGGGATCGATCGTACCCGCTTCTCCCATCACTTCCAGCAGGATCGAGGTCAGGTGCACATCGCTGACGCGTTCGTCGCCGCTCGCCTTGATGCGAATGGTACCGGCCGGGTCGATCGAAGCGCCGGGAACGGTGGTGGCCGGCAGCGCAAAGGCGATCGTCACGTCGACGGCGTCACTCTGGCGCCTGACCGCAAGCGGTCCCGTGAAGAACGTGCTTGGGGCGTCACCGTCGAGACGCACGGTGACGGCGCCGCGCTGGTTTTTCTCGACGACGGTGATACCGGTGCTCGCTACTGACACGACGTAGTCGCCGGCGGCCGCGTCGGCGCGAATATCGAACTCCACGAGAAGCGTGACGGACTCGCCGCTCGTCATGCGCACGAGATCCGCGGGTGCCGGCGCGAGTGCAAGCGTGTTCAAGCCGGGCTCGATCGGCGCCGCCGACGCGATTGTGACGCCGTTTCTGATCAGGCGCGCGCGGTCCAGCAGCGTTTCGAGCGCCACGGCATCTCCGCCCGCGTCACGCACCGAGAATACGATTCCATTCACTTCGATGTCGGAGAGCGAGTTCCCCGCGCCATGGTCGAACCGCAGTTCGAAGGCCGGGACTTTGCGCGTACCGGTAATGACGAAAGAAGTGTCCACGCGGTCCGTGCCCGTAACCGTGATCTCGTCCGTCCGTATCCTGATGTCGGTCTGAAGAGGCTCCTCGAGCACGAGCGTCACGACCGGACTCTCCGCCGTTCCGGAGGAGGGAGGCCCGTCCGGTTCGGGATCTACGAAAACGGAATCGACGAGTCCCACCTGAAACGGTCCGAGCGCCGCGTCGGCGCGCACGGCACCGCGGATCTTCAAGTTGAGCGTGGCCTCGGATGTCACGCGAATCGGAGGACTGAGCGGGAGTATCAGCACATGTTCACTTCCGAGCGAATCTTCGGCCTGGATCCAGTGGCTCCCGTTGAAGTACGGAGGGAAGCCCTCCTGCTCGACGACAAGGCGGGAGAACGGAAAGTCGGCCGCGCCGGGAAGCATGCGGATCTCGTTCACGAGAAGATCCGCGGTCTGCGTTTCGTTCTCCGCGATCGCGAGCGTGAAGTCCATCAGTACTACGTTCTGGTCGCCGCGGTTGATCTGTTCCGGGAGCCCGCTCAGCACCGTGACGTCGAGGCCGGCAGGGGGGTCGACGACCGGTATCGTGTCCGATACGACGGCACTGTCGAGCAGATAGCCGATCGCGCTCCCGCCGTTCAGGTCGAAGAGCGCGAGCGCGCCCGCGGTTTCCCAGCGGATCGTGAAAGCCTGCACGCTCGACTCTTCGCGGAACGAGAATTCGAACGCGAGATCCGCGTCGTTCCCCGAACGCAGTACGATCGTCGAGTCGAGCGCCACGGTGATCGCCCCGGTGCCCATATCGTTCGAAAGGAGCCTTGCCACGCGCCTGCGGTTCGCTTCCAGGTCGACGACGTCGAGCTGCGAGAGAAACGCCGATGGGTCGATCACGTTGCCGAGTTCGTCATCGAGACGGAACGTGACCTCTTCGAGGCGCACGGGCGCCGTATTCGGATTGCCGTTTTCGTGCGTGACGTTGATCTTCACGAGCTCCTGCCCGAACGAACCGCGCACGACTTCGCTCGGAATGTCCATGTCGACGTCGAGCGTGATCGAGTCGGCGGGCACCTGCACCGTGACGATGCCGGATGAAACGATTCCCGTACTCACGATTTCCTCGGACCCGACCGGCTTCCCTCCGAACGATGTCTGGACCTGCAGCGTGCCGCCGTCGTGCGCCTGGACGGTCCACGTCACGGGGAGCTTTTCGCCGGGGGCGAGTTTGCGGTTGATGTCGATCTCGGGAGAAACGACTTCAGTGAGCGTGCCGCCGACGCCCGTCAGACCGGGAGTGAAGATGGAGTGCATCGTGTCGGCCACGCTCGGGTTCGAAATCTCGAATGTGATGTCGTACGGTTGCCCCGTCGAAACGATCGTGACGCCGGAATCGATGAACTGCGCGAAAATAGGGGCCGTCGTAATCGTGAAAACCGCGGGCGATGCGACCGGCTGATTCCCAGGACCGAGGCGCCCGGAAGCCAGAGATACACCGTTTACGGGAATCTGAAGCGCCACGGTTTCATCTCCCGAAGCCCCCGCGTCGATATTGATCCATACATAAAGATCCGCGCCGCCGTGGGGAACCGGAATCGCAAGATCGTTCCGGAACCAGCTGCGATCGCCTGTCCCGAACAGCGCGATGGCGCCCGCGGGCGAAGCCGTTGTCGTGATCGAAAGGCTCGCGATGTCGGCCACCCGGACGGCGGTTCCCAGGTTGTCGATCTGGAGCGCCCTCAGCGTGTCTGTCAGGCAGCCGTTCGACGGCACCCGGATCTGGAAAGCGAGTCGACCGGATTCGCCCGGGATCATCGCGCCGTCTTCCAGATTCGGAATCATGAAGTTCTGGGAGCGAAGCGCCCGCACGGTGACGAACGTCGATCGCTGAATCGGGAATGTGCCGATTGCCACGCGTTCCTGCGGGAAGCCGAACGAGCCTCCGGAATCGATGACGACCGCGATCGAATCACCCTGCGATGCGCACGACTCGCCCGCATCGACCATGATCGCGATCCGGCGTTCCCCCGACGGCGGAATCGTAAGACCCTGCAGCGCGACGGCCGCACTCCGGTTCGTGAAGCTCGCGCTTCCGAACACGAGCCCGGTCGTGTCGTCGACCACATGGACCTGGCTCAGCACGCTGTCGGCGCCCGATCGGCCGTGCGATCCGTTGCGAAGCAGGAGCGAGGACACGGTCGCTTCGGTCGTGTCCAGATTCGTGAGCGTGAACGCGTACAGCTTCACATCGGTGACGCCCGGGTAAACCGTGCTGACGGCTGACGCTGTGAAGTCGCCGATCGAAATCCCCTGACTCCCCCCGATGATCTGGAGTGTCGCGGTGTACGCGGGTCCGTCGATCGGCCCGTCGTTCGTCGATTTGTACTGGAGCCCGCCCGGTGGAATCGAAAGCTGCAGAACGCCGCCCGAAGGCGCCTCTACGACACTCGCGCTCGCGAAGATGCGGGCGCCTCCCGGCGGCACGTAGAGTCCGCCCGTTCCCCAGAACCAGTTGTTGCCTGCCGGGACGGCCGTGCCGAGATAGATGTCGTCGCCTGTCCCGCGGTCGAACGCCCCGTTGCCGCCGTCACGCCACAGCTTGAGCCCCGCAAGGTCCGATGCGGTTGCCTCGCCCCGATTCTTGAGCGTGATCGAGTAGAGCGTATCGCTCTGAAACCCGTTCGAAGGCACGACGAACGAAAGGGCGAGAGAATCGACGGACCCTGCCGGCAGCTCCTCGGGGAGCGCGGGATCGAGCGTGATCTGGGCCGCGATCGATCCGTCTACGATCGGGTTTCCCGGCGAGTCCAGCGGGAACGTCGCGAGTATGGTGGACGACGGCGTGAACGTGACTTCCGATTCCGAGCTCACGACCGCGTCGAGCACGAAGCCGGAGGGCGCGTTCAAGAGCGAAACGTCGACCGCCAGCAGAAAGTGAATCGAGTCCGAAGGAGCCAGGGCGAAGTTCAGGCCCGACAGCACGAGTCTCCCGTTCGCGAACACACTGTTTGTCAGCAGGGCGTCGCCCGCGCTCAGGTCGCTCGAACGATCCACGTCGCGGTATACGGCGACGCTTTCGAATACGCCGTCACGCTGCGCGATGCTGCCGATCTGCGAAGCGTCGTTCGCGAACGCGATCGATGTCAGCGTTCTGGTTTGCGCATAAAGATTCGTGAAACGGACAGAGAGAAGCGCGATATCGGTGGATCCCGGATACACGGTTCCTGCTTCGACCGGGTTCACGGCCGCCTGCACGTGCGGCGGGAGCACCGCGAGGTCGTTGTTCAGCGTCGTGACGCTCTTCGAGAAGGCGGCGCCGTTCCCGTCGAGCCCCGAAAGCACGAGCTTTGCCTGGTACTGGCCCGGCAGGAACGTGGCCGGCAGGCTGGCCGGATCGAACAGAAGCGAAACGACGCTGCTGTCGGCCGCGAGCGCCATGGCCCCCGTGATCGGCGCCGTGAGGCTGTCGGTTCCGTCCGTGAGCACGAGGCAGGACGTCGAGTCGAGCGCCAGATCAGCGCCGCCTATGTTCTGCACGCCGAGGAAGAAGCCGCTGCTCCCGCCCGGGATCGCGGTCTTCGGAAACAGAGTGCGCAGCAGGTCGACGAGGCGCGGCGGTTCGGTAACTGTCCAGTGGCCGGTTGCCTGCGATGCGTCGGTCTGAATCGGTGACCCGTTCGTTACGAACGCGCCTGACGCGAAGCCCCGGATCGTGACGGGGAAGTCGACCGTCGCCAGCGAGTCGACCGTGACGTCGACCCAGACCGTGTCCGACGCTCCGGAGGAGAGTGTGTCGAACGGCGCTTGGATGGAGTCGAGAACGTATTCGGCGTTCAGCGGCTGTCCGAGCGGCCCTTCGAACGTGAGGCTGAACGAGAACGACGCGATATCGTTCCCTGAGTCGTTCTTGAGCGCGATGCCGACCGGAAGTCCCGACTCTCCCTGCGTCACGCGTTCGCGACTCTCGATCACCGCTTCGATGACGAGTCCTTCGTTGTCGAGCACTTCGACAGAAGCCGTATCACTCACGCTTCCGACCGTCACGATCGCGAGCCCGTTGCCCGGAGAAGTGGCCGTCAGGAGCCCGCTCCCGCTGATCGTGCCGAGGCCGCCGGTGATTGTCCACGCAGGAGCTTCTGTCGCGGCATTTCCGTCCGCGTCAAAGGCTTGATACGTAAACTGTACGGCCCCTCCGATTCCGAGCGACGTCGAAGCGGGCGAAATGGTGACGCTCGTGGCCGGCCCCGGGGTCACGGTAATCGAGTCTGTAAGTCCTACGATCGTGGCGCCGAGAGCCACTTCCCCTTCGGGCGTGATCACGTTCGGCTTCTTGTAGGAAACGCGGATCACGTCTTTGCCCGCGGTCGTCGCATCGAAAAGTCCCGTGCCCGTATCGATCGTTCCGATCAGCGTGCCGCCGCCCCACGTATACGTGCCCGGGTCGGCGACCTCATTGCCGTGCGCGTCGCGCGCCGTCGCCTGGAACTGAATCTGCTGCAGTGATGTGATCGTGGCGCTCATCGGATCGATGTCGATCGCCGCGATCCCGCCCGGTGCAATGCGCACGGAACTCGTGTCGCTCAGGCCGTCGAACGATCCCACGACGAACGTGCTCCCGGTTGCAGCCGGCGTAAGGAGACCACTCGTGTCGATCGCCGCGAGGGCGGGGTTCAGGACGGACCACGTGGTCTTCGGGCGATACCAGTTGAAGTCGCCGTCGATCGCGATGGACACGAAGTCCACCGTCTGGTCCATGGTGATCGCGGTGTCCGGCGGCGCAATCGCGAAGCCGATCGGTTTTCCGGGAATGATGTGCGTGTAGAGACTCCCCGCGACCGCGCCGTCGGTGGCGATAACATAGCCTTCGCTCACACGGACCGGGTCGAAGTGACCGCTGATCGGATCCAGTACGGCCACCAGCGATGGGGCGGACCAGAGCGCGCTCACGGGAACGTCGTTCGATGCGTTGTCGTAGCCGCTTGCCGTGAAGGTGATGGTCGTGTCTGCCGAGATCGAGTCGAGCGCCGGATCGATCCCGATCGTCGCAAGAACTCCCGGAACCGTAACGCGCATGTGGTTGCCGTTGCTCAAACCGTCCACGTCACCCGGCGACGGCGTCATCGGTCCGAACAGCGTATTCGTATCGTCGATCGAGGGCGGAACGGAAAACGTTTCGGCGGTATCCACGCCCGGTGCTTCCATCGTGAACGAGATCTGCAGAACACCGGAGGAATCGATCGGCGGCGCGAGGTCGAGAACGAGCGAGTTCGCCGAACCGCTGACAACCGGGTTCAAGTCGACGCCTTCGAACGTTGTCCGGACGTGCGTTACGTTCTGGAGGCCGGCCGGCAGCGGAAGGGTCACGCGGTCGAAGCCCGTGTCGTATCCGCGCCCTCGAATCGTAACCCGCACCTGCAGGTCGAACGCGACCGGGCCGCCCCGCGGCAGCAGATGCGGCGAAATCTCGCCGATCGCGGACGTTACGGGGGGGAGTACGTCGTCGGGCGGGTAGGCCGTGATCACGAAATAGGGTTCGCCGGCGGTCGGATCCGTCTGGTCCGACGATTCGAACGTGGTCGGCTTGTGTACGACAATGGGGCCGCTGAGCCCGAAGATGTCCGGAACGATGATGATGATGCCCGGCTCGCTCGTGGCGCGGATCATCATCCCCTTGTTCGTCGAGGGAGAGGCGACCCAGCCCGCGACGAGGGACGTGAGATCGACCACGGCCATCGTGTCACCCTTTTCGACGGTGAATGAAGCGATGGTCGTCGTGTCGTAATCGCCGCCGTCCTTGTTCCAGGTCTTGGCGGAGTCCGCCATCGTCCAGGTTGCGTAGTCCGCGTCCCAGTCGCCCGTCATCCTGTGGATCGCGTAGCGCGTGTTCTCGAGAACGCTCCCTTTGTATTCCCGGATCGGAATGTGCAGGACCGCGGAGCCGATCGTGCCGCCGCCGGGAATGAGCGGAGTCGCGTAATGAATGAGCGCCCGGTTGCGCTGCGAGTTCCCGCCCGACTTCAGCGAGTCGGCGTCGGCGTAGTTCGTGTTCGGGAACTTCTCGGAGATGTACGTGTCGTTCGTATTCGCACTCGACAGCGGAGATGTAAAAGTATACGGATCCGACCACGCGGGTGCAGCGCTCAGAAACAGACCCATCAATATAAGAACGACTCGTGTCAGCAAAGCTGTTTTCCTCGACCGGGCTCGCCCCCCGGATCCGTTCGCCCGTTCCCTATCCTTCTGAAATTCGACGAACCTGGGCAATTCCTTGATCCCTTCTTGGAATCTTCGTGTTCCCTTTTTGCCCACGATGCGCGGGACATGCACAGCGTCGGCAGCGGGTGTGCAGAAGCGCTCTCACAAAGTATTGCTGCGCAATGACTTGCGGAACGGCTTGCCACGACTGAATTTCAGTTCAGTTCTGAGGAAGAAAGATTGCAGGTGTCGTGCCGAAAGCGGCTAAAAGTACCCGAGTGCGCGCAATCGGTCCCGTTCGGCAGGGGACAGGTCGATCGTTTCGGGCGAATTCGTGATCGGAAGCAGGTCGATCGAGATCGCGGGGGGGGCGACGGGGGCGTCGGGCGGATCGAACGCGCCTTCCGGCGCGCGCGCCGGATCGAGAGTGAAACGGCCCGAAGGGGGTGACATGCCGCGCTCCCCGATCCGGATGCGATCCGCGCTCACGATGCGGCCGTCCGTGCTGAAAGAGAACGTGACCGCCGCGTCCGGAGGCGCCACCCGAAAGCGCCAGACACACTCTTCGTTCGCCCGCGTTGCGAAGCGGAAGCCGGTGTTGTCGGTCGCATTCACAGGAGTCGTGCGCGGGGTGAGCGGGAGCACGTCGAGTATGAAGCCGGCGACGCTTACGGTCCCGGCGACGGCGGCCTCCTGCGCCGGCACGCGAATCGTCCATCCCTCTGTCGCCGTCGCAGCCAGGCTTTCGAAAAGCGGTGCGTCGGCGTCGCCGGGCGCACGCCGTTCTTCGTCAGAGTCGTGCACGGGATCGAGCATGGCGCTCCCTTCCCGGTCCCAGACGAGCTTGCGTGATCCGGCAAGCACGGCGCCCCCGTAGCGGCCGTCGCGGTTCGTCGCGGCGTACAGCGCGCGCGGCGCGGCGGTGCCGGTAAGCGTGGCAAGTGGGGGGCGCGCCGCCCCGGCCGGCGCGGCTCCCGCCAGTGAGAGCAGCGTCGGGGAGAGGGCCGACGTCGAGACCCATTCCGTGCGAACCTCGCCTTTCCCGTTGCGGTCGGGCAGGCGCAGGATGAGCGGTACGCGCAGCACCTCATCGTAAAACGTGTACGCGTGGCCGAGTCCGCCATGTTCCTGAAACTCTTCGCCATGGTCGGCGGTCAGCGCGACGACCGGTTCGCTCGGCTCCCTCGCGAGCCGCGTCAGCAGTGTATCGATCCAGGCGTCCGTATAGCGGATTTCCTCGTCGTATAAATCTTTCAGATGGGAAGCATCGCGAGGGGAGAGGTCCGCCGCCCGGTCCATGTAGGGGCGGATCGAAGCGAACGAGCCGTCGACGGCAAACGAATCCGAAGAGCCCGCGAGCGTCCCCGCGAACGGCGGTGGTGCGGCATAGTCCCAGTGCGGGTCGAACAGATGCACGGTGAGAAAGAAGGGGCGCGATCGATCCCGGCTGTCGAGCCAGTCGATCGCGGCCGTGATGACGCGCTCCGCGTTCGGCTCCTTCGCTTGATCGAACGCGTAGTTCTCGGCAAGGCCGAACTCTTCGAACGTTTCGCAGCCCCGGTCGAAACCGTAGCGGGACGATGTGTAGATATGACTCACGAACGCCGCCGTTTCGTACCCGGCATCGTGCAGCTCTTCCGCCAGAAGGGGGACGTCATCCCTTACCGCGAAGTAGTCGAGCGATGCGCCGTGTTCGTGCGGGTAGAGTCCGGTCAGAATCGAGGCGAATGCGGGAAGCGTCCAGGGCGCGGTGGAATAGGCGCGCTCGAACAGGATCGATTCGGCCGCCAGCCGGTCGATTGCCGGGGACGTGGCGCGCTCGTAGCCGTAGCACCCGAGATGGTCGGCGCGCAGTGTGTCGATTACGATCAGTACGAGATCGGGGGGCCGGGGTGCGCCGCCACACTGCAGCAGCAGAGCCGCGAGCATCAGCAGCAGCAGTACATGGCGGGGACGTTTGCGGCCGGGAGCGGACAGCCCGCGGAAGTACCGTCGTCTGCGGGATGTGTTCATAATGGTTCGATTCGCTTCTGCAGAAGGTGCACGTCGAGCAGGCGATCGAATTTTAGGCCGACTCCGCGCATGACGCCG
The DNA here is from genome assembly GCA_029262235.1 of Candidatus Eiseniibacteriota bacterium. Lineage (GTDB taxonomy): Bacteria > Orphanbacterota > Orphanbacteria > Orphanbacterales > Orphanbacteraceae > JABDJQ01. The sequence continues at coordinate 353,841 of JAJCZU010000003.1, forward strand.
ACGACTTCGAAGCCCGCCGTTTCGTGCAGGCGAAGGCTCGCGTCGTTCTGCTCCGCGATGCGGGCGAGCACGGTGCGGTACGCGAGTGTGCGGGCCGCGTCAAGCAGGGCGCCGAGCAGAACCGTGCCGATTCCGTTCCCCCGATCCTCCTCGCGGACGTAGAGCGTCACTTCCCCGGTTCCCTCGTACGCGCGCTTCGGCGACCAGAGGTGGAGCCACGCCCAGCCGGTCACGCGTTCGCCCGCAAGGCTCACGATCACGGGCTCCCGCTCTCCCTGGCGGCGAAGCCATGCGGCGCGCTCGTTAACCGTCTTCGGCTCCGTGTCGAACGTCCCGGTCGTGCCGAGAACCGCCTGGTTGTAGATCTCCGTAATCGCCGGCAGATCGGGCTCTTCCGCCGGTCGGCAGCGATGGTGCCTCATCATGGGCGCATCATAGCATGGGGCCGGTTGACCGGCTGAATGAAAGCTGATACCTTGCTTCACTTACACTCAAGCCGGCTCGGGAGCATCAACGTTGACCAGGGATCGCAGGAACCGGTGGCTCGCGGCTGCAATCGGGTGGACGATCGTGATGATCATCGGATCGTCGATTCCGTCCTCCTCGCGCACCGTTCCTCTCTTCGCGTACGACAAGATTTTTCACCTCATCGAATACGCGATTTTTTCGATTCTGTGGGGGGGATATCTGCGTCTGGCGCTGGGAATCCGCGGCTGGAGGGCGGCGCTGCTCGCGATTCTGATCGGCACGGTTTACGGCGCCCTGGACGAACTCTACCAGGGGCGCGTAGGACGCAGCACCGACCCGAAAGACTGGGTGGCGGACACGGCAGGCGCCATCGCCGGACAAGCTTTGTTTCTGGGCGCGGCGAGACGGCCGCGAAAAAAGAACGATACGCCCGCGCCGGATTGACGGCGCGCGCCGAAAGGAGACGGAACATGGACGCGACCCGTACGCACACGTGCGGAGAACTTCGCGCCGAAATGGACGGCACCGAAACGCTCCTGATGGGCTGGGTCCATCGGATGCGTGACCAGGGGGGCATCGTGTTCCTCGACCTGCGCGATCGTTTCGGGATGACGCAGGTGGTGGTCGAACCGGACGGGCCCGTTTCGCTCGAAAGCGCGCGTGCATTTAAACGCGAGTACGTCGCCGCCGTGCGCGGCAAGGTCCGCAAGCGCCCGGCCAACATGGTGAACGCGAACCTCGGCACCGGCGCGATCGAAGTCGTTGCGGAAGAAATCACGCTCCTCAATAAATGCAAGACGCCGCCGTTCGTGATCGAGGACGAAACGGACGCTTCGGAAGAAGTCCGTCTCCAGTACCGGTTCCTCGATCTGCGCCGCCACAGGATGCAGCAGATGCTCGAGCTGCGGCACCGGGCCTCGCAGGTCGGTCGCCAATACCTTTCGGAGCACGGATTTCTCGAGATCGAAACGCCGCTTCTCGTCCGCAATTCGCCGGAAGGCGCCCGCGACTTTCTCGTGCCGAGCCGTCTCTGGCCCGGCAAGTTCTACTCGCTCCCGCAGTCGCCCCAGATCTACAAGCAGATGCTCATGATCAGCGGCTGCGACCGCTATTTTCAGTTCGCGAAGTGTCTGCGCGACGAAGCGCTGCGCGCGGATCGCCAGCCGGAGTTCACGCAGATCGATATCGAGATGTCGTTCACGACGGAACGCCAGGTCTTCGAGATCATGGAAGGTCTCATGACCACGATCCTCAGAGACGGCGCCGGAATCGACGTGAAGCATCCGTTCCCTGTGCTCTCCTATCATGAGGCGATGGAACGGTACGGGAGCGACAAGCCCGACACGCGTTTCGAGATGGAGCTGATCGACGTGGGCGCCATGGCCGCCGCGTCCGAGTTCCGCGCGTTTCAGACGGTCCTCGAAGGCGGGGGCACGGTGCGCGCGCTCGTCGTGCCGGGGGGCGCCGCCTTTTCGCGCAAGGACATCGACAACCTCGAAGCGCACGCCAAGACATACGGGGCCGCCGGCCTTGCCTGGTGCAAGGTCAAAGGCGGGGAGCTGGAGGGGGGCGTCGCCCGATTCTTTGACGCCGCCGCTGTGGTCAAAGCGACGGGCGCCGGCGACGGTGACCTGGTCACGATGGTGGCCGGTCCGTACAAGTCGGCGCTGACTTCGCTTGGCGCCGTGCGGCTTCTGCTCGGGAACAAACTCGATCTCATCGACAAGGACGCCTGGAACTTTTTATGGGTTAACCGATTCCCGCTGTTCGACTGGGACGAAGAAGAGAAACGCTGGGAGCCCGCGCATCACATGTTCACGATGCCGTACGCGGACGAGATCGAGTATCTCGAAACGGATCCGGGCAAAGTCCACGGTCAGCTGTACGACATGGTGCTGAACGGGTGGGAGATCGCGTCGGGCTCGATTCGTTGTCATGACCCCGAGATTCAGCGGCGCATCATGGCGGTCGTCGGCATCAAGGGCGCCGACGCGGACGAGCGGTTCGGCTTCATGCTGGATGCGCTGGCATACGGCGCGCCGCCGCACGGCGGCATCGCGTTCGGGTGGGATCGCGTGATCACGCTTCTGGCCGGTTTCGAGTCGATTCGCGACGTGATTCCGTTCCCGAAGACGACGTCCGGCATTTCGCTCATGGACGGATCGCCTTCTGTTGTCGACCAGGAACTGCTCGACGACCTGCAGCTCGCCGTGAACAAGAAGAAGAAAGATTAGAGTCCGGGAGAGGCCGTAAGCGAGGCGCGGATTTCCGCGGGATCCGTAATCGGTAATTGACAGGTGAACGACCGGCATACGTGTACGGTGGTTCGATCGGAGACGCTTCCACGCCCCTCGAGCAGGGGGATCACCGTGGAAGCGTTTTCCTGTTTCAGCGCCACGACTTCCCCGGGCCTGTACGTCTCGCTGAGCATCGCCGCGGCGCCCGCCGTGTCGCCGCCCTTCGGCACAACGACGGCAATCTCGCGCGGGTCCCCCAGCACGTACTCGAGAACGCCGAGCCAGTGTCCGAACGCGTTCGGATACTGCGCAAGCAGCGGCTCCATGCCCGCAAGGGCGCGATGCACCGGTTCCCGATAGCGGGCCTCCCCCGTGTACGACGCGAGCCGCGCCAGCACGCCGAGCGCCATGGCGTTCCCGCTCGGGACCGCGTTGTCCTGAATGGCCTTCGGCCGTGTTACGAGTTTTTCGTGGTCGTCTGCCGTGTCGTAGAATCCGCCGTTCGGGTCGTCCGCGAAGTGCGCCAGGATGCCGTCGGCGGCATCGCGCGCGTGCGTGAACCACCGTTCGTCGAACGTGGCCGCGTAGAGCGCGAGGAAGCCTTCGCCGCAGTACGCGTAGTCTTCCAGATAGCCGTGAAAGCGCGCGCGCCCGTTTTTCCATGTGTGACGATACCGTTTGTTCTCGATGATTTCGTTCGCCAGGAACTCGCCGTTCGCGACGGCCGCCGCGCGGTAGTCGTCGCGATTCAGATAGCGCGCCGCCTCGGCGAATGCCGCAAGCGCGAGGCCGTTCCACGAGGCGATCACCTTGTCGTCGCGCCCGGGCGCGATCCGTTTTGCGCGGGCCTTGTACAGGCTGTCGCGCGCGCGGTCCAGTTGCGCCAGGAAAGCGGCTTCGCTCACACCGCGCGACTTCGCGTGATACGCGACCGGCTTCGGCTGGTGCAGGATGTTCCTTCCCTCGAAGTTGCCCGTGTCCGTCACGTCGTAGAACGAAATCAGGAGCTCCGCCTGGTCCTGATCCTGAAGCGCCGCGCGTATCTCGGCCGGCGACCAGAGAAAGAACGTGCCCTCTTCCCCTTCGGAATCGGCGTCCTGTGACGAGTAGAAGCCGCCGGAAGGATCCGTCATCTCGCGCAGAATGTAGTCGAGCGTCTGTTCGGTGATGCGCCGAAACGACTGGTTGCCCGTCACCAGAAACGCGTGCAGGTAAAGCCGCGCGAGAAGCGCGTTGTCGTAGAGCATCTTCTCGAAGTGGGGCACGAGCCAGTACGCGTCGACGGAATAGCGGTGGAAGCCGCCCCCGATCTGATCGTAGATGCCGCCGCCCGCCATCTTCTCGAGAGAGAGCGTGATCATGTCGCGCGCGTTCTCGTTACCGGTTCGCGTGAGATAGCGCATCAGGAAGTCGAGGTTCATGGGCTGCGGAAACTTCGGAGCGGATCCGAAGCCGCCGTACACGCCGTCGAAGCTTTCGTGAAACTTGCGCACCGCGGCATCGGGAAGCGACGCGTTCAGCGAACCGCCCTGCGAGTCGAGGGAGAGGCCGCGCTGCACATGCTCCAGAAGCGCGTCCGACTGACGCGCCACGTCTTCGCGCCGGTTCTGGTACGCGTCGAGCACGCCGGCAAGCACGGTTTGAAACGAGGGCATGCCGTGGCGCTCTTCGGGCGGATAGTACGTGCCGCCGTAAAACGGCTTGCCGTCGGGCGACAGGAACACGCTCATCGGCCAGCCGCCGTGCCCCGTCATCGCCTGGACCGCGTCCATATAGATCGAATCGAGATCGGGGCGTTCCTCCCGATCCACCTTGATGTTTACGAAGTTTTCGTTCAGAAACGCGGCGGTCTTTTCGTCTTCGAACGATTCCCGTTCCATGACGTGGCACCAGTGACAGGCGCTGTACCCGATGGACAGAAAAACGGGCCGCCCGGATCGGGCGGCCTCGTCGAGAGCTTCTTTCCCCCAGGGATACCAGTCGACCGGGTTGTCCCGATGCTGGAGGAGGTAGGGGCTCGTTTCGTGCTGAAGTCGGTTCGCCATTCGCTTAGCGCACGAGCAGCATTTTGCGCGTTTCGGAGAACGAGTCCGTGCGCAGCGTATAGAAGTAGACGCCGCTCGCGACCCCGTCGCCGCGATCGTTGCTTCCGTCCCAGACGACCGTGTGATTCCCCGTCTCGCGCGCGTCACGGGCGAGGCGTTTTACGAGGCGGCCCGCCGTGTCGTATACGTCGAGCTCGACGACCGCCGCGGCCGGAAGCGAGAACCGGATCGAGGTCGTGGGATTGAACGGATTCGGGAAGTTGCCCGCGAGAATCGGTCGTGCCGGCGCGCCGGACTCCCCGTCCGCGAGGTCGACCCCCACGTACGTGTCGATCCCTTCGGTGATCGAGAAATCATCGATGCCCGATTCGACCACCGACTCGGCGCCGAGGTCGGCGACCGTGATCTTGACGCGCATGTCGTTCGTCAGCGCGAGGTACGATGCCGGCTTGAACGCCACTTCGCGCCACTGCCGGTTCAGATTGATGTCATTGTCCGTAGTCGACTCGATCAGCGTCCAGTTCGAACCGCCGTCGTTCGAGAGCCACGTTTCGTACGGGTCGCCATCGTAGGGATGGTACCCGGCGTTCACGGAGTGAAAGCGGTAGAACGAAATCGTGGGGTTTGCCGTGGTCGTCAGGTCGAAGATCGGCGAAAGAACGGAAGTCTTCCCGTCGACCTCGCTCTCCTCGAGGGGTTCGCCCAGGAGGCCGCGCTCGGTCAGCATCGCGTAGTTGTTGAAGCCGGGGCTCTGATCGTACGAAGGGACCACTTTCCCGGTTTCGCGGCCGATGACGGAAGCTCGTTCCCAGACGCCGGCCGTGGCGTTGTCGCCCGGAGCGCCGATCGTCCAGCCCTTGTCCGTCGAGAAGTCGTCCGCGAAAAGCGCGTCGGCGAGCGCGAAGTCGACCGCCGCGGCGCCGCCAGACGGCACGTCCGCCACTTCGAGCCCGGGCGTGTAGCCGATCAGGCGCGCGCGAACCTGCCACGTGCCTTCGGGCACGTTGCTGAACGAATAGGCGCCCGAAGCGTCCGTCGAGTCGATGTATTCGCTTTCGTCGGCATACGAAACGCCGACGAGTTCGACCACCACATCTTCGAGCGGGTTGTTCGAGCCGTCTTCAATCGTGCCCGTGATCGATCCGGTCGGGTACGGGGTCATGACGATCGCCAGTGCCGAGTCCGATCCCGCCGTGATGCTGATCGGAAAGTTGACGGGCTGATAGCCGTAGCGTTCGATCGTGACCGTATAGTTACCGGCCGGCTGCGAAACCCAGAAGTCGCCGAGACTGCTGACTTCCTGGGTGTACGGCGTACCGTCGACGCTTACGTTCGCGTTCAGAATCGGCGAGGCGTCGAGGCTCGATTCGAGCGTGCCCGTGCAGCCGCCGTACGTCGTGTCCCGCTTCGCGACGAAGAGCCCGCGTCCGATATCGCTGCCGTAGAACGTGCCGTCATCCGTGTACGGGAAGATCCCCCAGCTCCCTTTGAAGCCGGTCCCCGTCGACAGGTACGTGCGGAGATAGCCGAGTTCGGACGGGTTCGTCGGGTCCGCGATGTCGACCAGGCGCAACCCCTCCGTATAATAGGAGACGTAAGCGATGTCGCCCTTCACCATGACGTTGTGCACGATCGAATTCGGGCTGCCCGTCTGGTACTGGGCAACCTGGTTGATCGATCCGAGATTGCTGATGTCCCAGATGCGGACCCGCCCGCCCGCGTTCTCGTCGGTGCTCAGGACGTACTGGTTGTCTTCGGTCGGCCACACGTTATGCGTGAACGCTGTGGCGTAACTCGTAGCGGACAGCAGCGAAGGCGATGCGGGGTTCGCGATGTCCCAGAGGCGGAACTGGCCGATGTTGATATTTCCCGTGTAAAGGATTCCGTCTTTCGCCATCAGGTCATGCGCATACGGACTCGAGATCTGGCCGATGCGGACCGGGGCCGTCGGCGTCGTGACGTCGAGAATGTGTGTGCCGCCCGAGGCGCCGCAGACGATGGCGAGCCCGGCCGTCGAGTCCACGTGCATGTTGTGCGCCGTCACGAACGTCGTGGTGTAGGTTCCCACGAGCGTCGGGTTTTCCGGATCGCCGAGGTCGATGATCTGCATTCCCTCGTCGACGCCGCTCCCTTCGGTCGTAACGTAGCAGTACGTGCCGTAGGTTTTCATGTCGCGCCAGGTCGACTTCGGCCCGCCGACAAAGCCGACGAGATCGGGGTTGCGGCGGTCTTCGACGTTGTAGAACGCCGTTCCCCACTCCGTGCCGAGGATGGCGTAGTCACGCCCGTCCGGCGCGGTGTATCCCCACACGTCGGAATAGGCGATGAAGTCGTTCGCGCGCCCGAGCTGCTCCACGTTCTTTCCGTCGAGCGCGAACGCGGCCGAAGCGGAGAAGAGGAGCATGGCACAGAGGCAGGTCGTTCGTTTCCAATAGCGAGGCAGCATAGGTTTCTCCACGAAATACATCGGTATGAGGGATTAAATTCAAAAGCAGGAGCGACTTATAGAATACCAGACATTCGCCTGCGCCACAAGGCCTCAGCGCTTCCCGCGGAGCGCGAGAACCCCGATCGTACCGAGAATCTTGTACCCGGCCAGAACCGTCCCTTTGAGCGTGCCGCTGATCTTGGATTTGCCGATCCGCTTCCGGTATGTGGCCGGGACCTCGACGACCCGAAGCCCCGCCTGGATCGCTTTGACCTGCATTTCCACCGTCCAGCCGTAGTCGGGGTCGCGCATCCCGATCCGGGTGAGCGCGCTCCGCGTGATCGCGCGGAACGGGCCGAGGTCCGTCGTTTCATGCTTCCAGAACAGGCGGATCAGAAAAGCGGCGAGCCTGTTGCCGAACTCCTGCTGGGGCGTGAGCGCGCCGCGCTCCGCGTGGCCGAGGACGCGTGACCCGATGACCAGATCGGCGCCTCCGCGCGTGATCGCTTCGAGAAGCAGAGGCGTCTCCGCCGGGTCGTCGGAGCGGTCCGCGTCGGCGAAGAGCACGATTTCGCACCCGTCGGACAGGGACGCGATCGCCTTCAAGCACGCGGATCCGTACCCCTGGCGCGTTTCACTTACGACGCGGGCGCCGGCGGCCTGCGCGGCATCGGCCGTACCGTCCGTCGAGTTGTTGTCGCAAACGATGACCTCGTCGACCGCCGGCCCGTCGTCGCCCGGAACGGCGAGGAAGTCGCGTATGACGAGACCTACCGATTGCGATTCGTTGAATGCGGGGATGACGCACGAGACGCGGCGGCCATGAAACATCAGAATGCGAGCCGGTCTGTTTCCTCGTCGGCGGTTGGTTCGAGAATCGGCATGCCGAAATCGCGCCGGTGGAGATCCCAGATCATGAAGAAGAGAACGGGAAGCAGAGAGGCGGCCTGCAAGGGATAGTTCTCGATCCATCCCTGGCCGAGGCGCTGCGCAAGCAGTACTTCATAGCTGAATGGAATCGTGACGGTCCATACGAGGAAGGCGCGCACATAGTGAAGCGTGAGCAGCGGGAGGAGCCAGGTCAGGTACCACGGGTGAATGGTCGGTTGCACGAGCAGAAACACGCCGAGCGACCACACGGCGATCACAGCCGGCCGGGCGCCGGCGCGCACGGCGGCCGCAGTGCCCGCCAGTACGAGAAGCGAAAGGAGCGCGCGCCCGATCTTTTTCTGCGCTTCCGTGCCCGCGTTCCCGAGTTTCGACCACTCCCGGCGCTCGATGCGTTCCGGAATCGCCCCCCAGGCGTCCACATGGAGCAGGCGATGTACGACACCGTTGAACTCCCATCGTGCCTGATACGTGCGCAGGGAATCGATCGCCTCGGCGCCGCTGTTCCAGAACGGAAGGGAAAGGAGTACCGCCGCGATCGCAAAACCCGCGAGACGCTTGCGTTTCCCGCGCAGCGCCACGAACGCGATGAGTGATGGCAGCACGAGCAGTTTCGTGAGGAACGAGGCCGCGAGAAATACACCGGACAGAATGCGTTGTCTCAGAAATATGAGACCCGTGGCGCCGGCCAGCAGACCCACGCCCGCCGCGTCGACATGCCCGGACGCATAGAACTCGATGACCGCAAGGGGCGACCAGCCGTAGAGCAGGAACGCGATCCCCCTGTTCTTGCGATAGAGGCCCCAGGCGAGCAGGAGCGCGCCGGACATTTCCACGGTGAGCATCACCAGTTTCCAGGCGAGCACGGGGCGATTCGCCAGGGCGGGGACCCTCTCTTCGAGGAAGACCGCCGCCCGTGAGAAGTAGAGCGCGACCGGCGGATAGATCGTGCGCAGTTCCGGATGATTGATGCTCGGCCACACGATTCCTTCGCGCAGGTGCGCGACGGCGGGATCAGCCGGCGCGTGCGCGTACGGATCGATGCCGGCGGCCTGTGTTCTGCCGTCCCATATGTTGCGGTAGAGATCGTCCGAGAGCGACGGCGCGAGCGGAATGGCCGTCAGTCGAAATCCGAGCGCGACGAGCACGAACAGCGCCATATGGTAAGGGCGCACGCGTGTGCGCCGCTTCAGCACATGATGCACGATCGCAAAATGGACCGCGCCCCCGATCACGAGGACCCACATCCATCGCAGCGCGTCGAATGAGGGGGGCAGGCTCAGATAGCCCGACAGGAGAAGCAGTTCGATCAGAACGGCTCCCCCCCAAACGACCAGATGACTTCCGAATTTGCTCCAGCTCAATGGGGCCGTCCTCTTCGCATCGTCCCGGTTGATCGTTCATTATGTATCATATTAATTGCGCTTTTCCTGAAAGATTTTAGTGGGGCCGGAGCACTCACGCCCTGGATTGACGGGCTTCAGGCGGCCTTGCCACCGCATACCGCTTTCGTTAGACTCCACCCCGGATCAAGCCGGACCATTTCGCAGCACGCACGCGAGGGAGCGACCGCATGGAGACCTTGAGCAGCATCATCGTGCCCATGTACATGGGTTCCCTTCTGCTGCTCGCGCTGTTCGGAATTCATCGTTACTCCTTGCTGTATCTATACTTACGCAACAAGAAGCCGGTTCAGGACCGCGTGTTCGACCCCGGTGCGGCTCCCGTCGTCACGGTTCAGCTTCCTATATATAACGAACGGTATGTCGTCGATCGGCTCGTGCGGTCCGTGGCCGCCATGCGTTATCCGAGAGGAATGCTCGAGATTCAGATTCTCGACGATTCCACGGACGAGACAGCCGGTCTGCTCCGCGACCTCACCGACGAACTCCGGGCCGAGGGGCACGACGTGGTCTATCTACACCGGACCGACCGTGCGGGATTCAAGGCAGGCGCCCTTGAGGCCGGGCTCCAGGTTGCGCGCGGTGAACTGATCGCCGTTTTCGATGCGGATTTCACGCCGGACCCGGGGTTCTTCGAGCGTGTGGTTCCCCACTTTGCGGATCAGAAGATCGGCATGGTGCAGACGCGCTGGGCGCACATCAACCGCAATCACTCGATGCTGACGCGCGTACAGTCGATGCTCCTCGACGGGCACTTCGTGATCGAGCACACGGCCCGGTTCCGCACAGGGCGCTTCTTCAATTTCAATGGAACGGCCGGCGTCTGGCGTCGCGAAACGATCGTAGATTCCGGCGGGTGGCAGCACGACACGCTGACCGAGGATCTCGACCTCAGCTATCGCGCCCAGCTTCGCGGCTGGCAGTTCCAGTATCTCGTGGATGTGACATCCCCCGCGGAGCTGCCGGTCGAAATGAACGCGTACAAGAGCCAGCAGCATCGGTGGGCCAAGGGATCGATCCAGACTGCGATCAAGCTTCTGCCGAAAGTCTGGGCGAGCAAGTTTCCGTTCAAGGCGAAGGTCGAGGCCACGATTCATCTCGCGAGCAATATTGCGTACGCGCTGATGGTGATTCCCGTGTTTCTGATGCTTCCGGTGCTTCTGCTGCAGGGGGGAAGGGAGTCGTCGACCGTTCTGTTCTTCTACATGCTCGTGTTTCTGGCTTCCACAATGTCCGTGATCATCTTCTATCTTTTCGCGGAACATCGCGCGACCGGCAAGATTCTTCGACATATCAAATATCTGCCGTGTCTCATGTCGGTCGGCATCGGGATGTCGCTCAACAATGCACGCGCCGTGGTCGAGGCGCTCGCGCGGAAGAGCACGCCGTTTCTGCGCACGCCGAAGTACAATGTGGTCGAGGGCGGAGTCGGCTGGAAAAAGATGAGCTACAGGGCCGGCGTCTCGATGCTTTCGATTCTCGAAGTGCTGCTGGCCGTCTACTTTCTCGTTTCGATCTACTTCGCGATCGCGAACAAACTCTTTCTCGCCGTACCCGTGCTGCTCCTGTTCCTGTTCGGGTTTCTCTACGTCGGCTGTCTCTCGCTCTGGCAGCGCAGCTGACGCGCAGGCCCGAATCACCCTGATCGCGCCCTTGCGCCTGTCCGCTTACGCTGGAAACCGCACAGTCCCTCTGTTAAGCTTCACGGGTAGATACTCCCCCCGTGCCTGTCTTCTTATTCTCGCGAATCCACTGGAGGTGCGCATTGCGTTTCGTAATGCTCTCGGTTTCTCTGCTTGTACTGAGTGCGGCGTCGGCCGTGGCGTCGGCTTCGATCGAACTCGTTGCTTCCGGACTGAACCGCCCGATTTATGCAACGGCCCCAGCGGGGGACGACCGGCTCTTCATCGTCGAACAGCGCGGCCGCGTATTCGTGCTGGAGGCGGACACCGTGAACGCGGATCCGTTTCTGAATATCGATTCGCTGGTCGTCAATGTGAATTCGTTCAGCGAGCAGGGGTTGCTCGGAATGGAATTCGCGCCCGACTACGACTCGACGGGCTACTTCTACGTGCACTATTCGAACCTCAGCGGGAACACGGTGATTGCGCGCTACACCGTTGACGCCGGCAACCCGAACAAAGCCGACCACTCATCGGCCGAGATCGTCCTGACGGCCACCCAGCCATTTGCGAATCACAACGGCGGTTCGATCGCGTTCGGGCCCGACGGCTATCTGTACATCGGGCTCGGCGACGGCGGCTCCGGCGGCGACCCCGGGAATCGGGCGCAGACACTGACCACGCTTCTCGGAAAGATACTGCGAATCGACGTCAGTACGCTGCCCTATACGATCCCGCTCGACAATCCGTTCGTCGGCGATTCCACCGCGCTCGACGAGATCTGGGACTACGGTCTTCGCAATCCGTACCGGTTCAGCTTCGATCGGCTGACCGGGGATCTCTGGATCGCCGACGTCGGCCAGGAGACGTTCGAAGAAGTCGATGTCGAAGCGTATCCGAGTACGGGCAAGCGGAACTACGGCTGGAGGCTCATGGAAGGATTCAGCTGCTACAATCCGGGCGCCAACTGCGGTTCGGACACGCTGGACCTCCCTGTCTACGTCTACAACCACGGCGCCGGCTGTTCGATCACCGGCGGTTACGTGTATCGCGGCACGGACGTGCCCGAACTTTACGGGAAGTACTTGTTCGGCGATTTCTGTTCCGGCTTCGTGCGTGCTATTACGATCGACACCGACACGACGGTCGAAGCTCTTACGAGCCAGCTGAACCCGAACTTCCCGAACAACATCGGAAGCCTCGCTTCGTTCGCCGAAGACGGATTCGGCGAGATGTACATTATCGATCGGGCCAGTACCAATAGCGGCGAGGTGTACAAGATCGTGCAGGATCCGACGACCGTCGGCGACACCGAAGACTCGCGTTCCGTGCTGCGACTCGGACGACCCGCGCCGAATCCGACGACGGGATCGACGCAGCTGCGGCTCTTCCTTGACCGGCGGGCGGACGTACTCGCCACCGTGCACGACATCGCCGGCCGGCGCATTCGCACACTGACGCACGAAGTCCGCGGCGCGGGCGAATCGCTTCTCGAGTGGGACGGACGCGACGAAAGCGGCGCGCGCGTCGCCTCCGGTGTCTATTTCATCGGAGCGAAAGTCGACGGGCAGGAATTCAAGCAACGCGTTACGCTGGTGCGCTGAGTTGGCGGCGGGTCCTGTCGCGCCGCGACACCCCTGCCTCGGCAGGCTCGGCAGGGGTCCCCGTCCGGCGCGCCACCCGCCGCAATTCCGCGCATCAGCTTCGCGAAGTGGAGGAGCCGGATCAGAGCCCGGATCGGATTCCCCTCGCCCCTCGTCCTGGCGTACGGCCAATGGGCCTCGGGGCTCGGGGAACCGATCCGGGCTCGCGGTTCTCGCCTTTTTTCGCGAAGGAAAGAAGAAGGGCGGGTGATGGGTTGGTCCAAACTCGCGGGCAATCGGTTCAGCACTCCCTCTTCAAATCAGTTTCTTAATTCATGAATAGATATTCATCCGTGTATGCTTGGCGGAAGAAAGACCATGAAGTGATCGTGTTTCGAATTGATTTCAAAACTCGGTGCGAAGTTCAATGAACCATGTCCGATCGCCAACGCTCACTACGGACTCCTCCACCCACTTCCCGTTCGATTTTCAAGCCTGCTGCCGTTCCTGGCGCAATGGCGCGCGCCGGTGCCCGCGGAACGCTAGCCGTCCGCCCCCCGTCATTCCCCTCCGGATTCCTCACGGCGAGGAAGTCGAGTTCCCGAAGCCCTGAGCCCCATTGGCCGTACGCCAGGGCGAAGGGCGGAGGGAATTCGACGACGAGTTGGGAATTCGACGACGAGTTTAGATTCCCGAGGCCGCCTCGTCGGCTGTCGGGAAGATCTTCATGACGGTCGAGAGTCGGACGATATCGAGCAGTTTCCTGAGGGAAGCGGGGGGGCTCGTGAAGCCGACTTTGGCGCCGCCGCCTTCTGCTGAGGTGATGATCGACGCGAGAATGCCGAGGCCGGTGCTGTCGGAGTCGTTCACTTCGCCGAGGTCGATCACGATCTTCTTCTTGCCGTCGGCGATCTCTTTGCGCACGGCTTCGAGCACGTTGTAGCCCGTAGGCTGCCCCCGGAGATTGCCGTGGAGTTCGAATACGAGAGCGTCTCCGCTCTCCCGCGTTTCGTATTTCATGACGGGGGGCCTTTCTGAGTTTCGGACACGCTTCGAGAATAAAAGATACCCGGTACGCTTGCAACTCCCGCGGCGGGGTCGGGATACGCGGGGGCGAACGGCCGGGGACGACGCCGGGGCACCCCAGGAACTGCATCGACCTAAGTTGTGCTATAATAACGCGGTATAGATTTATGACAGCGGCGGTGCGTTGACACTCACCGGTGCTTGTCGTAGATTGTTCGTCAACTTGTAAGCGTCTGCATCCAAAGGGGACACCGCTCACTTTGAGCGCCAACGTCGTTAAAAGACTGCACCTCGTCGAGGTCGACCCTCTACTCATCTACGGTCACCGGGACCAGTTCCTGCGCCATATCCAAGATGCGTTCCCGCACGTGCAAATCGTGGCACGCGGCGCCGACATCTATCTGGAAGGGGCGGCGGCTGCCGTGGGGAGCGTGGAGGGCCTGTTCCTCGATCTCACCTCTCTCGCCAAGCAGGGAAAAGAACTGTCGGATACGGATATCCGCTATTTCACCGAGATGGCTCAGGAGCAAGGGGGAAGCGACATCTCACAGCTTTACGCACCGAAGAAGCAGTATTTCCATCTGAAGAAGCAGGTGAAGCCGAAAACGCTGGGCCAGGAGGAATATATCCAGGCGATGGATCGTTCGGACATCGTCTTCGGGATCGGGCCCGCGGGGACGGGGAAGACGTATCTTGCTGTGGCGGCGGCGGTTTCGGCGCTCAGGCGTCGCGAAAAAAACCGGATCGTGCTCGTACGGCCCGCCGTGGAGGCGGGGGAGAGTCTCGGCTTCCTGCCGGGGGATTTCCAGGAGAAGGTGGACCCGTATCTCCGGCCGCTGTACGATGCTCTGCAGGATCTTCTCGGAGCCGACCGGATCCGCCGGTCCTTCGATATGGACATTGTCGAGGTGGCGCCGCTCGCCTACATGCGCGGCCGCACGCTGAACGACGCGTTCGTCATCCTCGATGAAGCGCAGAACTCGACGATCGGACAGATGAAGATGTTTCTGACCCGCCTTGGTACGAACTCGCGCGCCGTGATCACGGGCGACGTCACGCAGATCGATCTGCCGGACGCGAACGAGTCCGGGCTCGTACGCATCCAGCCGATTTTGCAGGACGTCCCGGGGATCGAATTCGTGTACCTGACGCCGCGTGACGTGGTGCGCCATCATCTCGTGCAGCGCATTATCCGCGCGTTCGACGATCACACGATGGGCGAAGCGAGCGCGCGCGCGGAGCAGAGCGGTCGCGACCGGGGACAGAAGACGGGCCTCCCCAGGGGCGGGGCCAAGGGCAAGCCGGAATAACGCAATGAAGATCTTCCCGTTCCAGAACAAACGGAATGTCCGCGGTAAATCGAAGCGCGGCAAAGAGGGTGAGAAGAAGGGGTGGAATCTCCATCGCCTGAAAGCGCTCACCCGCATGCACGGGAAGACGCTGCGCCGCCTCGCGATCGGCGCGGCTCTCGTATCCATCATAATGGTCCTGTATATGCCCCGCTCCACGAGCAAGGGACTGCTTCTCGCCGAGGGCCAGATCGCGAAGGAGAACATCCTCGCGCCGTTCGACTTCCCCGTTCTGAAGGGCGATGACGAACTCGACAAAGAGCGTTCGCTCGAGGCGCGCAAGGTGCTTCCGGTCGTACGCGAGAGCGAGGAAACGACGCAGTCGATCAAGAATCGCGTGCGCGATTTCTTCCTGCAGGTGGAAGCGATCATCGACGAAGACGTCGTGCCTGCGGAACGGCAGAGCCGTCTTTCGGAACTCGAAGGCGACTTCACGGAGTCCGCCGGCATGGTCCTGCTGGACCTGGCGAACGAAACGCGCCTGCGCCAGGAGGTCGTGCGCTTCCTGGACGAGGTCCTGGCGCGTGGCGTGCTGACGGACAAGAAAGTGTTCGAAGAGGCCGACTACAATCGCCTGTCTGTCATTCGGGACGGCGAGGAATACGCGCTCGGCCTCGATCGCTTCCTGGACCTCGACGAGTACTACGCGGCCGCGACGGAGTGGGGCCGAACGGCGTTCGGAACGCGCCAGGAGCTCGTTGCCTCGTTCTTCGAAGTGAGCAAGCAGTTCGGCGAAGCGAACCTTTTCTACGACGTCACGGAAACCTCCGCCCGCAGAGAGGCGCGCCGGGCGGGCGTTTCGCCCTACACCGAGCTCTACCTCAAGGACCAGAAGATCATCGGCGCGCACGAACGCGTGACGAAGCGTCATATGCGCATTCTCGAGTCGATGGAGTCGAAAGTGAGCGAGGAGCGCCTCGAGGCGAAGCCGTGGAAGCGCGTCTATCCGCACTTCGGCCGGCTGCTCACGCTGCTTGCCGTGATGGTGCTGTTCGTCTTCTTTCTACAGCGCAATCGCCCGAAGATCTACGCGCGCGACAGCCATCTCATTCTGCTCGCGACGGTCGCGCTGATGGGCTTCGTGCTCACGTTCTTTATCAACCGGCTCGATCTTTCGCCGTTTCTGATGCCGATCGTGCTGATCGCGATGCTCGGGACACTGCTGTTCGACGATCGTGTGGGTATGTCGCTTTCGGGTACGTATCTGATCTGTGTCGCGCTCCTCGAGGGACTCACGCTCCCGGTCGCGTTCACGATGGGGATCGTGGGCGCCACGGCCGTGTACGGCGTTTCGGGGCTGCGCGAACGGAAGAGCTTCTGGATTTCGCTCGCCTATATCGGCGCCGCGTACATCGTGGCGATCGCCGCGGCGGATTTTCTGCACCTCGTGCCGAGTGTCGACACACTGCAGAAGATCGGGTACGGGCTGCTCTCGGCATTCGTCTGCGCGGGGCTCACGATGATCGTGCTGCCGCTGTTCGAATCGCTTTTCCGCGTTACGACGAACATTACGCTGCTCGAGCTTTCGGATCTGAACCAGCCGCTGCTGAAGAACCTCTCGCTGTTCGCACCCGGCACGTACCATCACTCGATCATGGTCGGGAACCTGAGCGAAGCGGCGTGCGAACGGATCGGGGCGCATTCGCTGCTGGCGCGTGTGGGCGGCTACTATCACGACATCGGAAAGATGTCGAAGCCCGAATACTTCGTCGAAAACCAGATCAGCGGCGTCAACAAGCACGACAAGCTTTCGCCCAAGATCAGCGCGCTCATTCTGATTTCCCACGTGCGCGAAGGCGTCGAGATGGGACGCAAGGAAGGGCTGCCGGACGAGATCATCGATGCGATCGGCGAACACCACGGCACCACGCTGATGGCGTTCTTCCATGACAAGGCGATGAAGACTTCGCCGTCCGAGGTGCAGGAATCCGACTTCCGCTACCCGGGTCCGCGGCCACGGACGAAAGAAAACGCCGTGATCATGCTCGCGGACGTGTCCGAGGCTTCCGTGCGCGCCCTGAACGAACCGACGCCGGCGAAGATTCGCCAGCGCATCGAACAGGTGACGCGCGCGAAGTTCGACGAGAAACAGCTCGACGAATGCGCACTCACGTTCCGCGACCTTCGGCTGATTCAGGAGAGCTTCATCCCGATCCTGACCAGTTCCATGCATTCCCGTATCCGTTACCCTGACGAAACCAAATCGGAGGAGGCTCGACTAGCCGTTGGAGATTACCTGCGAAAACCTGCTCGATAAGTTCGCCATCGACACCGAGTCTTTCCGGAACATCGCCGCACAGGTCTTAGGGGAACTCGCTGACCCCGAAGGGGAAGCGAGCGTCGTCTTCGTTTCGGATGAACGGATTCGCGAACTGAACCGGGAATATCGGAACAAGGATCGCCCGACGGACGTGCTTTCCTTCAGTTTCTACGATGACCCGACGAGCCCCGGTATAATTGGAGACGTTTACATTTCACTGCCGACGGCGCTCCGCCAGGCGGAAGAGCGCGAGATGGCGCTGGAAGAGGAACTGCTGCGACTCATGATTCACGGACTGCTGCATCTTGTCGGCCATACGCACGACGCGGAGGAAGATACCGCGCGCATGCGGGCCCGCGAAAACGAATTCTTCGACGCCCACTGGCCCTCACTCGAGGAGCGGACGGCGTCATGATCACCGTATTTCTCTGCTTCTTTCTGTCAGGCATTGCGGGCCTCATGTACCAGGTGCTCTGGATACGCCAGCTTTCGCTGATCTTCGGAACGACGTCATTCGCCGTCAGTACCGTGCTGGCCGCGTTCATGGGCGGACTCGCGCTCGGCAGTTTCTGGTTCGGGAAGATCGCCGACCGCAGACGCGATCACCTGCGCATTTACGCACTGCTCGAAATCGGCATTGCCGTGTACTGCCTTTTGCTCCCGTTTCTCTTCAAGGGAGTGACCGGGATTTATACGGCCGCGTATCATTCGATCGGCGAGAACTTCTACCTGATGAGCCTGTTGCGTTTCGCGATCAGTTCCCTGCTGCTCGTGCTGCCTGCCACGTTCATGGGCGCCACGCTGCCCGTGCTCTCGCGCTTCGTGGTGCGCCGCCTCGACCAGTTCGGGAGCGGCTTCGGAAAGCTTTACGGCCTGAATACGTTCGGCGCGATGATCGGCTGCTTCAGCGCCGGCTATCTGCTGATCGGAACCGTGGGCGTCTGGCGCACGACCTGGATTGCCGCGGGACTGAATGTCCTGGTGGCCGTACTCGCGTGGCGCCTTTACAAGGGCGGGAGTATCGAAGAGGCGGGGGCGGAGCCGGCCGCCGGATCTTCCGACTCGTCTACAAGTGACAGGCCGGCCGCCTTCTCGGGCTATCAGCGCATTCTGATCCTCGCCGTCGGGATGGCGGGCGCGGCATCGCTCGTGTATGAAGTCGCGTGGACGCGGATTCTGGCCCTCGTTCTCGGCAGCTCCGTTTATGCGTTCTCGGCGATGCTGACCACGTTTCTGCTCGGCATCGCGCTCGGGTCGCTGATCGTATCGCTCTTCGCGGATCGCTTCGGCTCGCCCTCGCGCGCGTTCGTCGTGGTGCAGGGGCTCGTGGCGATTTCGGCGATGGCGATTACGCCGCACTTCGACCGTCTCCCTGAGTTTTTCATTACGCTCTTCGCGAAAGTGGGCGACACGTTCTGGTCGTTCCAGATGGTGCAGTTCACATGCACTGTTGTCGTGATGCTGCTTCCCACGATCCTGATCGGCGCGGCACTGCCGCTCGCGGCGAAGGCGTTCACCGAACAGATCAGCTCACTCGGCCGCAGCGTCGGCCGCGTCTACGCGTCGAACACGATCGGGGCCATTCTGGGTTCGTTCCTCGCCGGGTTCGTTCTGATTCCGCTGGTCGGCACGCAGAACGCGATTTCGATCGCCTCGGTCGTGAACCTCTCCGCGGCGCTTCTCGCGGGGCTCACGCTCCCGCGGATCAACCTGGGCGCGCGACTGGCCACCGTGGGCATTCCGCTCGTGATCGCGGTCCTGCTGATGGCGACCGGGGGAAAGTGGGATCGCTACCTGCTGAACGCGGGGCTCTTCGACAGCCCGCAGTTCGCACTCTACAACATCTCCCAGAAGGGCTTTCGCGACTATATTTACTCTTACGATATCAAGTATTTCGAAGAGGGAACGTACGCGAACGTCGCGGTGAGCCAGGAATCGGGCTCGCTGTTTCTGCAGATCAACGGGCGAACGGAAGCTTCGACCACGTCGGACATGTCGAACCAGATTCTCGTATCGCAGATTCCGATGCTTCTGCATCCGGACCCGCGCAAAGTGCTCGTGATCGGTCTCGGCAGCGGGATCACGTTCGGGAGCGTACTCACGCATCCGGTCGACGAGGCCGAGTGCGTCGAAATCTCCCCCGCGGTCGTCCGTGCGGCGCGCTACTTCGCGGACTGGCATTCCGATGTCACCCGCAACCCGAAAGCGCAGATCATCATGGACGACGGCCGCAACTACATGCTATCGACAGACCAGAAATACGACGTGATCATCTCCGAGCCTTCGAAGCCGTGGATCAGCGGCGTCTCGAATCTGTTCACGCGCGAGTCGTACGAGATTTCGAAGAAGCGGCTGAACGATCGCGGCCTTTTCTGCCAGTGGTTCCACTACTACAGCATGGGGCCCGAAGATTTCAAAACGGCGCTCCGCACGTTTCTTTCGGTGTTTCCGTACGCCCAGATCTGGAACGCGGACAACAATATCTTCATGGTCGGCGCGAACGAACCGATCCCTCTGAACTATCCGCAGATTGCGGAGAAACTGAACGAACCGAAGGTGGCGAAGGATCTGGACCGCATCGGCGCGCGGTCGGTCTATCTTCTGCTCGGCTACTTCCTGTTTGCTGAAGAAGAGGCGCGTGAGTTCGTCGGTTCCGGTCAGATCAATACGGATGATCTTCCGGTCATCGAGTTTTCGACACCCAAACACGTGAACTCGTTTCAGCACGACGAGATCTTCGACGCGATGCTCGAGCTGCGTCCGAAGTACGACCGCTATCCGCTCGTCGGCCATATTTCACACGAAAACGGTCAGGTTCGCTACGACCTCGCGAATCTCGTCGTCGAGTCTCCGATTCCGTGGCAGGCGGGCGTGGCCAACATGGTACGCGCCGTCACCCCGGCTTCCCGTCTCGACGAAAACGAGACGGGGCTGCTGATCGGGTACCGGCTCGAAGCCGTTCTCGCGGGGCCGGAAGGGCGCGAACTGTCCCTCACCGCCATTTCCCGGGGCGAATTCTCCGAAGACAAACTCGATCTCGTAATGGAGCGAATGGGTCCCCCGCTGCGGGAATCGGGTGCGTATACGGTAGAGGGTGCAAGTGCGCGCTGGGGTACTTACAATATGAACGGAAGGCCGATGGTGGCCGTCTGCTGGTACTCGGCGAAGAACAAATTTCAATATATCGTCAAGATTCTGGGCCAGACGGGCGACGATTTGAATACTCTGCGTGATCAGCTCATGCAGGGAGCGCGGGACATACGTTCCGCCGAAGGGTAATCATGGCAAGGAGACGACATTTTGGAGGGTGAGTTAGGCTACGGCATAGCAGCTCTCGGCTTCTACTTTCTTGGCAATTACTTCGCGTCGGTGCAGAGCGCCTTTTTCTGCTTCCCCAAACCCGCGCGCAACGATCTCGAGGAGAAGCACGGCGACGATCCGCGCACGCCGCTCGTGGTCGGACTTCTCGAACAGCCGCGTCGGACGGATCTGTCCCTCCGCATACTGGTTGTCACGCTTCGCGTTCTCTTCGTGATCTGCATGTACATTGCGGTAGCCGGGCTGCTGTCCGCGCGGATGGGACTTCCTACGTTCGCGATCGTTCTGGTCGACGCTGCTCTCACTCTCATGGTGTGGGTTCCGGGCGAAATGCTTTCGCGATCCTACGGCATTCAACGGGCGCAGCGAGTCGTCTTCAACGCTTCCCGCATCGTGATCGTCCTGCAGCAGTTCATCGGCGCGCCGTGCGAGCTGTTCGTAAACGTGTTGCGCACGGCGGCGAATCGTTTCGGCATCAAGCGGGCGATTCCGTATCTCACGGTCGAGGAACTCATGGCGATCGTGGAAGCGGGCGAAGAAGAGGGCGAGTTCCAGGAAGAAGAACGCGATATGATTCACTCGATCTTCGAACTCGGCGACACGACCGTGCGCGAAGTGATGGTGCCTCGCGTCGACATGATCGCGATCGAGAAGGACAGCCCGCTCTCGGAAGTACTGCTCAAGATCACCGAAGGCGGTCATTCGCGCATTCCGGTGTACGAAGAGAGCGTCGACAAGATCATCGGGGTCGTATACGCGAAGGATCTGCTGCGGATCGCGCAGGAAGACAAGTGGGAGTTGCCCGCGCACGAAGTCATGCGCGACGCGTTCTTCGTGCCCGAAGGGAAGCCGGTCGACGACCTGCTGCGCGAGTTCCGCACGGAAAAAGTGCACCTTGCGGTCGTGGTTGACGAGTACGGGGGCACGGCGGGCCTCGTGACGCTCGAGGACGTGATCGAAGAGATCGTGGGCGAGATTCAGGACGAATACGACGACGAAGACCCGCTGTTCGAGCCCGCAGGGCCCGATTCGGCGCGTGTCGACG
Organism: Candidatus Eiseniibacteriota bacterium; assembly: GCA_029262235.1. GTDB lineage: Bacteria > Orphanbacterota > Orphanbacteria > Orphanbacterales > Orphanbacteraceae > JABDJQ01. The sequence continues at coordinate 375,513 of JAJCZU010000003.1, forward strand.
CGAGAATCTCACTCGAGCAGCTCAACAAACTGTTCGATCTCTCGCTTCCGAACGACGATCGTCATGACACGCTGGGCGGCTACCTCTATACTCTCGTTGAACGCGTTCCCGCGGAAGGCGAAACGGTGTCGGACGAAAAGCTCGACTTCACGGTCGAGAGTACCGATCGCCAGCGCATCTCCATCGTTCGCATCCAGAAGCGTCCCGAGCCGGACGCCGAAGAAGAAGAAGCCGAAACCCTGGCCGAGGGCTCCGAATGATCCGTCGGTTACGAAATATGTTCGTCGCGGGCCTGATCGTACTTCTGCCCGTTGTCGTGACGATCACGGTGTTCTGGAACGTCTTCGTCAAGGTCGACAGCTTCCTCGGCGAACTGATCGCGCGCTACACGGGAGTGCACGTGCCCGGCGCCGGCTTCGTGGCGATGATCCTGCTGATCACTCTCGTCGGCCTCTTCGCATCGAACTTCGTCGGCCGTCGCCTGATCGGATTCGGCGAGTGGTTCCTGGTCAAGGTCCCGTTCGTCAACAAGATCTACACGGGCGTGAAGCAGATCGCCGGCGTCATCTTCGCCGAGAAGCGCTCCGTCTTCAAAGAGGCGGTCCTGATCGAGTATCCGAAATCGGGCGTCTATTCCGTCGCGTTTCTGACGAACGACGAGATCACGGACGAGTTTCCGATCGAAAACCAGGGTCCGCTCGTCACCGTGTTTCTGCCGACCACGCCGAACCCGACCTCGGGTTTCTTGCTCATTATTCCGAGAAAAGATACGATTCCCCTCTCCTTCTCGATCGAAGAGGCGATCAAGCTCGTGATTTCGGGCGGCTCGGTTCTTCCCGAGACGGTGAAAGGGCCGGTCAGTATTCGCAAGGAGCGCACACCGATCCGGGCCGACTAAAGGGGGTCCCAGGTGGAGCGTTCCATTGCCGAGCTGCAGGAGAAGGTCGATTCCCTTCTCGCGGAATCCCGGTTCGACGATCTCCGTGTGCTGCTGTCCGAAGGGCATCCCAGCGACCTCGCCGATATCGTCAACCATATCGGAGAAGGCGACAAGGCCGCGCTGTTCCGGCTGATTCCCCGCGAACTTTCCCCCGAAGTACTTTCCCGCGTCAAAGATTCCACCCTGACGGCGCTGCTTGCCGGCCTCGACGACGAGGAGATATCGAGCGCCGTCGATCAGCTGCGCACGGATGACGCGGCGGACATCGTCGCCCAGCTTTCCGAAGACGATGCGAATCGCGTCATGGACCTCATGGAGGACGAGGGCAAGGAGAGCCTTCAGACGCTGCTGACGTATCCCGAAGAGAGCGCCGGCGGCCTCATGGAGAGCGAGTTCGTCGCCGTGCACGAGAACGTAACGGTGGGCGAGGCGGTGCACGAACTCCGTCTTCGCGCGCGTGATGTCGAGCAGGTGCGGAACGTCTACGCGATCGATCGCGAAGGGCGGCTCGTCGGCATCCTCGAACTCTGGCGCCTCACGATTTCACCCGACGATCATCGCGTCGAGCCGCTGATCGATCGCGAGTTCTACAGCGTGCCCGTCGACATGGACCAGGAGCAGGTGGCTTCGCTCGCGATGCGATACGATCTCGTGGAAGTGCCGGTCGTCGATGCCGCGGGAATTCTGGTCGGCCGCATTACGCTCGACGACGTGCTCGACGTGGTGGAAGAGGAAGCCACCGAAGACTTGACGCGCATGGCGGGAACGACCGAAGACGACGTGCACGAGGATTCGGTCCTGCGCGTCACGTGGCTCCGGCTGCCGTGGCTGCTGATCGGGCTCGGCGGCGGGATCGGGTCGGCGCTGCTCATGGGGCGCTTCGAAGCGCAGCTGAGCCAGGTCATCGCACTCGCGTTCTTCGTGCCGGTCATCATGGCGATGGGGGGGAGCGTCGGGATTCAATGCTCGACGGTGGTCGTCCGCGCGATCGCGCTCGGCGAACTCGACCCGAAGCGCGTGGGGGAGCGGGTGGCGCGGGAGTTTTTCGTTTCGCTGATCATGGCGCTCATCCTGTCGCTTCTGCTCGCGGCGGTCGCGTTCGTTCTCGAGGGATCGTGGGGTCTCTGCCTGATCCTCGGCATCGCACTCTTCCTTTCGATTCTCGTCGCCGCGAGCGCGGGCACGATGATTCCGATCGTGCTGCGCCGCATGGGTTTCGATCCCGCGCTCGCCACGGGCCCGTTCATCACGACGACGAACGACGTGCTGAACCTGCTCATCTACTTCGTCGTGGCGGCGAAGCTCATCGGACGGATCTGACATGGCGATCCGCAAAGACGAAGGCATCGTTCTCGGCCGTCGCCGGCTGCAGGAGTCGAGCCTGATCGTCGATCTGTTCACGCGCCGTTCCGGCCGCCTGCGCGTTGTAGCCAAAGGGGCCAGGAGAACGAGAAGCCGCTTCTCCGGCGTCCTGGAGCCCACGACCGTGGTTCAGATCGTCTACTACGAAAAGGAAACGAGGGATCTCCAGCTCCTGACCCAGGCGGACCTCGTCGAATCGTTCTCCGGGCTCAGGGAGTCGCTGTTGAGACTCTCCTATGGCTATGCGATAATCGAGAGCCTGATGGGGATGAAACGGGAAGAGAGCGACGCGGAATCCCTCTTTCGCCTCGCCAGAGGAACCTTTCGAGAGATCGATGCCGCGGCCGAAGATCGTCTCGAGGCGGTCCTCTGGCGTTTCTTGCTTCTGGCGCTCGAAGACACCGGGTTCAAACCGGAGCTCGAAAAGTGTCTGGCGTGCGGACGTGTCGAAACCGTCGACGAGATGGTGTTCGACTCGCGGGCCGGCGGCGTTCTGTGCCGCAGGCACGGCGCGGCGGGGCTCGCCCTCTCGCGCGAAACGCGCGCGGTGCTGATGGAATGCGCGCGCGGCAGCGCCGATCGAAGTCCGTCGCGCGGCCGCGTGACGGCCGAAGGCCGCGAAGCCATACGACGATTTTTAGTCGAGCACGGACTCGGGCGATCCCCGTTCCGTCCGCTGGAGGATCTCATTCGCTCATGAAGAGTGGCACTACATTTCAGGAAATCATCATGGCGCTCGACCGCTTCTGGTCCGAGCGCGGCTGCGTTCTTTCGACTCCGTACAACTCCGAGGTCGGCGCGGGTACGTTCAACCCCGCCACGTTCCTGCGCGTGCTCGGCCCCGAGCCGTGGAAAGCGGCCTACGTCGAGTTTTCGAAGCGCCCCAAGGACGGTCGCTACGGAGAAAATCCGAATCGCGTGCAGGGCTTTCACCAGTACCAGGTGATACTGAAGCCGTCGCCCGCCGACGTGCAGGACGTCTACATCGAGTCGCTCCGCGCGATCGGCATCGACCTCGCGCAGCACGATCTGCGTTTCGTGGAGGACGACTGGGAGTCGCCGACGCTCGGCGCATGGGGGCTCGGCTGGGAAGTGTGGCTCGACGGCATGGAAGTCACGCAGTTCACGTACTTCCAGCAGACGGGCAGCGTGGACCTCGACCCGATCTCGGTCGAACTCACGTACGGGCTCGAGCGCCTCGTGATGTTCATTCAGGGCGTCGACTCCATCTTCGAAATCAAATGGAACGACACGTTCACCTGGGGTGACGTGCTGCGAAACTCTGAAGTCGACTACTGCGCGCTGAACTTCAAAGAGGCCGACGTCGATTTTCACCTGAAGCAGTTTCAGTTCTGCGAATCGGAAGCCGCGCGTCTGCTCGCGCTCGGCCACATTTTCCCCGCCTACGATTACGTGGTGAAGGCGTCGCACGCGTTCAACATGCTCGAGGCGCGCGGTTCGATCAGCGTGACCGAACGCACGGGGTATATCGGGCGCATTCGCAACATGGCGCGGAAGACCGCTGTCGCCTACGTGGAACGCCGCGAAGAGATGGGCTTTCCGCTTCTCGAGAAAGGGGCGGGCCAGTGAGCGACCTCCTTCTCGAAATCGGGACCGAAGAGATCCCGGCCGGTTACATCGAGCCCGCGCTGCGCGCGTTCGCGAAAAAGATGAAGGCGCAGCTGAAAGACGCGCGGATCGCGCACGTCGAGATCGAAACGTTCGCGACGCCGCGGCGATTGACGTTGCTGATCCGCGGCCTGGCCACGCAGCAGGAGGATCTCGACCGCGAAGAGAACGGACCGCCGAAAAGTGTGGCGTTCGACAAGGACGGAAACCCCACGAAAGCCGCGATCGGATTCGCGAAGAAGAACGGCGTCGAGGTCGCGGACCTGCGCACGATCGAGACGGCCAAAGGCGAATACCTCGTGGCGTCCGTTCACGAGATGGGGCGCCCCACTGCCGAGGTTCTCGGAGAGATCGTGCCCGTGATCGTGGCGGGTCTGCCGTTTCCGAAGACGCAGCGCTGGGAGTCGACGGGCTTTCTGTTCGCGCGCCCGATTCGCTGGATTGTGGCGCTGCTCGACCAGACCGTCGTTCCGATCACGATCGCCGATGTCACGAGCGGGCGCGTGAGCCGCGGACACAGGATCCTGTCGCCGGGAGCCATCCCGATCGCGGGGCCGGACACGTACGAAGACGATCTGATGGCGGCGCATGTCGTCGTTTCCCCGGCCGCGCGCCGCGTTCTGATCGAAGCGGCGATCGACGCCGTTGCGCAGGAGCGGGAGGTGCGGATCATTCCCGATGACGCGCTGCTCGAAGAGGTCACGTATCTCGTCGAGTATCCGCACGCGATTCTGGGGAGCTTCGACAAACGCTTTCTCGCGCTTCCCGACCGCATCGTGACAACGGCCATGCGTTCCCATCAGCGCTACTTTGCCGTACAGGACGAAACGGGCACGCTGCAGCCGCATTTCGTGACGATCGCGAATGGAACCGCTGCGAACGAGAAGTCGGTGCGCGCGGGGAACGAGCGCGTGCTGACCGCGCGCCTGGCCGACGCCTCGTTTTACTGGGACGAAGACCGCGCGACTCCGCCGGCGGACCGCGTCGCGATGCTCGAGCGCATCGTCTGGCAGAAGGGGATGGGGTCGCTGCTCGACAAGACCGAACGCGTGCGTACGATTGCCGAGGCGATTGCGCGCGAAGTGGCGCCGGAGACGCAGGAGACCGTGTCGCGCGCCGCGCATATCGCGAAGACGGACCTCACGACGGAGATGATCAAGGACGGCAAGGAGTTCACGAAACTCCAGGGCTATATGGGGATGGAATACGCGCGCGCCGCGGGCGAGACCGAGGCGGTCGCGCTTGCCATTTACGAGCAGTACATGCCGCGTTTCAGCGGCGACGATCTCCCTTCTTCCGTCCCGGGTGCGATCCTTTCGCTCGCGGACCGGGTCGACACCATGCTCGCGGCGGTCTCGCTCGGCAACATGCCGACGGGGTCGCAGGACCCGTATGCGCTCCGGCGCCACGCCCGCGGCATTCTGCGCCTTCTGGGGGAGGGAGGGGTCGATCTCGAGGTCGGCCGCCTGATCGACCTCGGCGTCGAAGTTCTCGGCGCGCGAATCGAAGATCCTGCTAAGGTGAAATCGGACACGATGGAGTTCGTGCGCGGACGGCTCGAAAACATGCTCGGCGAAAAGGGATACGCGTACGATGTCGTAAGCGCGGTCGTTTCGCTGAACATGGATGACCCGGCCGATGTGGAAGAGCGCGTTCTCGCGATTCGTGATTTCCGTGAGACCGACGACTTCCAGAACCTGGTGCACGGGTACAAACGCGTCGTGAACATTCTGAAGAAGGCCGAGGGCGTGGCCGGCGTGCCGGACCCCGCGCTTTTCAAGGACGACGAAGAGCGGGCGCTTCACGAAGCCGTAGAGGCAGCCAGGCCTCATTACGAGGCGGCGCTCGCGGACCGGAATTACAGGAAAGCGATGGAACGCCTGATTACGCTTCGGGGCCCGATCGATCAGTTCTTCGATAAGGTGCTTGTCATGGACAAGGATGAGGCGATTCGAAACAACCGGTTCGCTCTTTTGTCAGGAATCGCTCAGCTTTTCGGGAATCTGGCCGATCTTTCCAAGGTAGTCCTCGAAGGGGAGAACTGATTTGGTCAGTGAACTGAGCATCGTCTATCCGGCGTATAACGAAGAAGAGAACGTCGACATGTCGTATGAGCGCGCGGTGGAAGCCGTGAAGCTCGCGAACGTCGAAGACTACGAGATCCTCTTCGTCGACGACGGCAGCAGCGACCGGACAGCCGAGCTCGTACGCGCGATCGCGAAGAAGGATCCGCACGTGCGCCTGATCGAACACGGCACGAACAAGGGATACGCCGAAGCGCTCAAGTCCGGCTTCACGGCGGCATCGAAGAAGTACGTGTTCTACTCGGACGCCGACAACCAGTTCGATCTGAAAGAGATCAAGAACTTCCTCCCCGCGATCGAGGATTACGACATCGTCTGCGGTTTCAGGATCTACCGTTTCGATCCGCTTTCCCGTCTGTTTCTTTCCTGGGGCTACAATCTGATCGCACGCACGATCTTTCGGATTCGCGTGCGCGACATCGATTGCGCGTTCAAGCTGTTCCGCAAGGATGTGTTCGACAAGATCACCATCGAGTCGAAGAAGTTCTTCGTGGACACCGAGATTCTCGCGAAGGCGAAAAAGTACGATTTGAAAGTGACGGAGATCGGCGTGCGGCATTATCCGCGGACAGCGGGAAGTTCGACCGTGCGACCGAGCCATGTGATTTCGACGGTCGCTGAACTGATCGAGATGTGGTTCAAGATCAGCTTCCGATCGTCTCAGCGCTGATTCCGGGGGCGACTTTGCGCCGCTTCGGTCCTTTTCTGATACTGGCTCTGATCCTCGCCGCGCTCTATCCCATGGACTGGCATCCGGGGCGCGCGCTCGTTACGTACCACCCCGACAATTTCGTACCGTGGGCCGACGTTCCCGGCGCAAGCGCCAAACCCGCCGCGAATGTCTCTGCGGGCGCGGATATCTCCGGCGCCGGCGCCCGGGACGTATCCTTCAATCCCGACTGCCTGCAATCGTACTATCCGCGCGCGCGCTTCGCGCATCAGGCGAGCGAGCAGGGGCGTATTCCGCTCTGGGATCCGTACTCGTTCGCCGGCCAGCCGTTTCTCGCGAACTTTCAATCCGGAGTCTTCTATCCCGTAAACTGGGCGCTTCGTCTGCTTTCGCCCGAAGCGTCGCTCGGCGCGTTCTACTGGATCCACCTCTGGATCGCGGCGCTCGGCATGTATTTTCTGAGCCGCTCTTTCGGCGTTTCCCCCGTAATCGCGATCGTGGCCGGCGTCGTGTATGCCTCGAACGGAGCGATGGCCGTGCGCACCGGGCAGAGTACGATGATGGCCGTGCCCGCGTGGTTTCCGTTTGCGATTCTCGCGATGCGGAACGTGTTTGCGGGGCATTCGCTCGTGCCGCTCGCGCTTGCGTTCGCGATGATCATTCTTGCCGGCTTTCCGCCGACTCTCGCCTGGGGCACGATGCTGCTCGGGGCGCTGCTTGTGGCGCTCACTTTCACGAAATCAGGCAGCGTCTCCCGGGGATCCGGGTTTGCCCGCGCGGCGCTTGCGCTTCTGCTCGGGGCCGGGCTCGCGGCCGTGCAGCTTCTGCCGACGATCGAATTCATCATGCAGACGGATCGCGTAAGGTTCGAACCCGCGACGCTTCTTTCGAGCGCCTGGCATCCGGCCGCCCTCATTCGTCTGCTCGTCCCCGACTACTTCGGGACGCCGTTTCATGGCAACGACTGGCTCTTCCTGCTGAAGCGGGGCGATGGCCATTACTTCCAGACGTTTATCTCCACGGCCGCCTATGCGGGGATCTGGTTCGTTCTCTTCGCGCCGCTCGGCCTCAGGCGGCTCGGGAAGAACGCGATCGGCCGCACGCTGCTCGGCGTGGGAGCGCTCGCCCTGCTGATCCTGCTCGGGACTCCGATCGCGTATGCGGTAGCGCACGTGCCGGGGCTCGGTGGCGCGCGGCTCGACCGGGTGGTGCACCTCGTGACGCTTCCGCTCGTGCTGCTCGGCGCGTGTGGCCTTGACCGTTTCGCGCGCGGCCGCGCCTCGGCGAAGTCGTGGGCGGTGCCGGCCGCGCTGGCGGCCATTTCGTTCGTGGCGCTCACCCTCATCGGACCGCGTATTGCCGACTGGATCGCGGGGCCGGGCGCGTCGGCCGCTGTCGACGCGGCGACCATTCGGGCGGCCGCGCTGCGTTCGTTCGCCGTGCTCGCTTCTGGCGCGGCGTGTCTGCTTCTGGCGCGAAAGTATCGGCACGTGTGGCTCGCGTTCCTGGCGCTCGTCATTCTCGACACGGCGCTCGAGGGGCGCGACTGCCACGTCACGATTCCCGAGCGGGAGCTGCCGCATGTGACGCCCGCGATCGAGTATCTGCAGAATGAAAACTGGGGGCGCCTCGTCCGTTTCGGTGAGGACGTGTTCCCGCCGAACCTTCCCGGCCTTTTCGAACTCGAAGACGCCGCCGGGTATAACGCTTTGAATGTGAAGTATTATCGCCGTTACTGGATGGCGATGGCGCGGCCTTCGGTCAAGGAGCGCCGGATCAATGCGCTCACCGCGCTCGTGAGCCTGCGCTCTCCGCTTCTCGACCGGCTCGGGGCCCGCTGGATATTGACGGGCGCGGAGGAGGAGCTCGAGCTTCCGCTGCGGCACGACGGCCCGATGCGCGTCTATGAAAACGAAAGCGCGTATCCCCGGGCTTACTTCGCGACCGAAGTGCAGAACGTCGAATCGCCGCGCGCGGCGTACGCGTATCTGTCGCATCCCAATACGCGTCGCTTCGGCACGACTGTCGAAAAGGATACCGTGATCGTGCCGGCAGCTCCGGAAGGGGATGAGGGAAGCGTGATCCTGCATTCTGATGCGCCGGAAGTCGTGGCGGTGCAGACCGGGAATGCGCGGGAAGGAATGCTCGTCCTGAGCGATACGTGGTATCCGGGCTGGCGCGCGTTCGTGGACGGCGAAGAAACGGAACTCTATCGCGTGAGCCGCATCTTTCGCGGCGTGGTCGTCCCCGCGGGCGAGCATGAAGTCGTGTTTCGGTACGAGCCGGCGTCGTTCGTGCGCGGCCGCGCGATCAGCCTCGCGTCCTGCGGCATTCTGGCGCTGCTCGCACTTGCAGGCGGCGTCCGCGCGAGGAGGCCGTCATGAGCCTCCCCCGTTTCTCCGGACCGCTTCTCCTGATCGCAATCGTGGTCGCGTTCTTCGCGCCGAGCCTGTTCGGTGATCGAGCCGAACTTCCGTGCAACCCGAACCGGTGGGATCCCTGGCGCGTCGCGTTGACGACGGAAGAGATCGCTCCCCCCGCGGTGAATACCGACTGCGCACTGGCGTACTATCCTCGCCGCGCGTTCGCAACGACCCGCATGCGCGCCGGCGACCTTCCGCTCTGGGATCCGTACACGTTCAGCGGGCAGCCGTTTCTCGCGAACTATCAGTCCGCGCTGCTCTACCCGGTGAACCTCGCGCTCTATCTCATGGAGCCTCTTCGCGCGATGGGGTGGTTTGTCGCGATTCATTTCGTGCTCGGCGGTCTCTTTACGATCGTGCTGCTCCGCACGCTCGGCGCGAGCCGCGGCGCCGCGCTTGTCGGCGGCATCGCGTACGGCATCTCCCCGTATTTCATGACGCGCATCGGCCACCCGACGTTCGTTTCGACCGCCGCCTGGATTCCGCTCGTTCTCGCGTTCGTGTTTCGTCTCGCGGAGAAGCCGACGCTGCGAAACGGCGCCATCCTCGCAGGCGCGTTCTCGATGGCGGCGCTCGCCGGTTTCCCGCAGACACTCGTGCATCTTCACTATGCCGCCGCGCTCGCCGCGCTTCTGCTCCTCCCGACCGTGTCGGGGCGCCGCATCCGGTTTCTCGCGGTGTACGCGGGCGCGGTCCTGCTCTCGTTCGGGCTCGCGGCGTTTCAGCTTCTCCCCACGTATGAATTCCTGCGCGAGTCGACCCGCGCGGCCATGGACTGGCCGACGTTTCTTTCGGGAACGCATCATTCGGCCATGATCTGGCGCGTCTGGTTCCCGGACCTCTTCGGCAACCCGATGGACGAGAACCTGTGGTCGACGATGTACACACGCGGCAACGGCTACTTCCGCCAGAACTACGTTTCGACTCTGAGCTACTGCGGCATCGCGACGCTGGCGCTCGGTGTGCCGGGGCTGCTGTTCGCGCGCGGTCGCCGGTACTGGATCGCGCTTCTTGCCCTTTCGCTGGCGATCCTCTGGGGAACGCCGGTCGCGCGGCTCTTTCATGCGCTCCCGGGATTCGCGTTCTCGCGCCCCGACCGAATTATCGTGCTCGTGAATCTGGCGCTCGCGGTGGGGCTCGCGGCGGCGCTCGACGCCTGGAAGGAAGAACGCCTGGCGCGGATCGGAACGCGCGTGCTGTTTGCCGGCGCGGGCGTCTGCGCGCTGGTGTTTCTTATGGCGAAGGGAGCGGTCTTCGGGGCGCTCGCGGGCGGCCGCATGCCCCTGGACGTGGCGGACATCACGTTTTCTCGTACGGTCGTGACGACGCTCGTGCTCGCCGCGGGCGGGCTCGTGGCGACGCTGTTCGTGAAAGGAGGCGGGGCCCGGATCGCGCTGGTCGGCCTGCTCGTGGTGGCGGACCTCTTTCTGTTCGGAAGCCGCTTTCATCTGACGCTCCCTTACGAGAGCACGTTTCGAGAGACGAACGAAATCCGGGCCATGCAGTCCGAGATCCGCGGCGCCCGCCTGCTACGTGTCGGGGGCGAATCCGCGAACCTTCTTCCGCCGGGGACGGCGTCACTCTATGGAATCCGGGATATCGCGGGGATCAACGCCCTCAATCTCGACCGTTATCGCACATTGCTCGAAACGGTGGAGCCTGGGGTATACGACCGGAGGCGGTATACGCCGTTCCGGGCGGAGAATGCCGGTTCGCCCGTGCTCGCGATGCTGGCCGGTGTGCCGTATACGGTGGCGCAGGGCCGGCCGGTGCGCATGCCGGACGATCACGCGGGCCCGCGGCCGCCCGCGCCCGCATCAGGGCCCGCGCCCGCATACGCCTCGCGAGTCGCGCTGGTCTACGACTGGGAGACGGTGCCCGAAGAGCAGATGCCCGCGCGCCTCTGCCAGGCATCGTTCGATCCACGCGCGCAGGTGCTGCTCGAAGCCGCGATCGCGGCGCCCCCGCTCGCGCCGGGGAGCGGAACGGCCGATATCACGATCGACGAGCCTGACCGGATCGTCATCGAGGCCACGACCGATTCGGGGGCGGTTCTCTTCCTCGCGGACACGCATTATCCCGGCTGGGAAGTGAGCGTGGACGGCGCGCCCGCCCCGCTTCTGCGCGCCAATTACGCGTTTCGGGCGGTGGCTTTGTCCGCCGGGCAACATGTGGTAAAATTTGAGTTTAGGCCGCGATCGTTTCGCGCGGGTGCGCTGGTCGCGGCCGTTTCATGGGCAATCGCAGCGTGCCTCGTATTCGCAGCAAGAAGGAGATCGGCATGAGCCGCCGCGTTTTGGTAATCGGACTGGACGGCATTACGTTCGACACGTTCGATCCATGGATGGAAGAAGGCGTGCTGCCGTCTATGAAGCAGTTCCGTTCGGAGGGCGTGCACGCTCCTCTCGACTCGATCTTCCCGCCGATCACGGCGCCGGCCTGGGTCAGTTTCATGACCGGAATGAATCCGGGCAAGACGGGCATCTTCGAGTTCCTCTACTTTCTGAAGTCGAGTTTCGATGTCACTCCGGTGAACGCCTCGGTTCGCGACGGCCATCCCATCTGGAACATCCTGACGACCGAGGGGAAGAAGTCGATGGTCTTCGGCGTCCCCGTGACGTACCCGCCCGACAAAGTCGACGGCTACTGCATCAGCGGATTTCTGACGCCGAAAGGCGCGCGCGACTTCACGCATCCGCCGGATCTGATCGACCGGATCGAAGCGAAGCACGGTGCCTTCCCGCTCTATCACAAAGAGGTGTATCAGAAGGGAAAGGTCGACCTGGTCCTCGACGAAGCGTTTCATCATATCGAGTACAAACGCGAGATGACGAAGGAGCTGCTGCGCGAGCGCGAATGGGACTTCGCGATCACGTACTTCGAGGGCACCGACCGCCTGCAGCACGAAGTGTGGCACATTCACGACGAAACGCATCCGCACTCGACCGCGAAAGAGCGCGAACGTTACGGCGAACGCGTGCGCGACTTCTATCGCGAAGTCGATCGCACCGTGAAGGAGCTCACGGAAGAATTCGCCGACGAGAACACCACGGTCATCATCATGTCCGATCACGGGTTCGGACCCATTCATAATTATATGAACTTCAACGTGTGGCTGCTCGAACAGGGGCTGCTCGTTCTGAAGCGTGACGTATTCACACAGCTCAAGAAGATGATCTTCAAGCTCGGCATCACGCCCGCATTCGGATATCGCATGGCGATGAAGCTCGGGCTCGCTTCGCTTCGGCTCTCCGAAGGCGTGGGCGGGCGGTCGTTTCTTTTCGAGATGATCAACCGGATGTTTCTGTCGCTCGACAACATCGACTGGAAGCGGACGAAGGCTTACTCGAAGGGGAACTACGGTCAGATCTACGTGAACCTGAAGGGGCGCGAGCCGTACGGTTCCGTCGATCCGTCGGATTACGACGCGGTGGTAGAAGACATCAAGTCGCGCCTGCGCGAGATTCCCGACCCGAAGAACGGCGGCAAGCTGCTTTCCGAAGTATTTCATCGGGACGAGATCTACACGGGGCAGTACGTGGCGCGCATGCCCGACATTCTGTTCAAGCCGAAAGACATGACGTATAAAGCATTGGGTATCGTTGATTTTACCACGAAGAATTTCATCGAGCCCACGTTCGGGAACTCGGGCGACCATCGCATGAACGGCGTGTTCATGGCGAAGGGCGGTCCCGTGATCGTGAAGCAGGAACGGCTGCAGGAGCTTTCGATTCTCGATATGGCGCCTACGATTCTGCACATCCTCGGGATGGCGGTTCCGACCGACATGGACGGGCGCGTTGCCGAGGAGATCTTCGACCCGGCGTGGTTCGCGAAGAATCCGGTGCGCACGCGCGAACCGTATCCGAGCGTCAAGGGGGCGGAGCTCGAAATGTCCGAAGAGGACCGCCAGGAAATCATCGAACGCCTCAAAGGCATGGGGTATGTCGGGTAGTCACGCGCGGTCCAGGGGACTTCCGCTGCTCGTTCTGCTCGTCATCTCGCTCGGCATCTTTCTCACATACTGGAACGTCGGTCTGAACGACGACGAAGGCTACCTGATCGGTGGCGTCACCCGCATTCTCGACGGCCAGGTCCCGTATCGCGATTTTCATCACACGTATGCTCCGGGTCGTTTCTATCTGATCGCGGGGCTCTTTCGTGTGTTCGGCGAAGACCTGCTCGTCGTGCGCGCACTCTGGGTCGTCTTGCGCGTCGCGATCGTGCTGCTCGCATACCTGCTGGCCCGGCGCTTTCTGAGCACGAGCGGGGCGCTCGCATTCGCCGCGATCTGGATCGCCGTCCCGGGGCCGTGGCACAAGTCGTTCTTCCATTTCTTTCTGCTGCTCGACATGCTCGTGATCGTGAACGCCGCGCTCCACCCGACGCGCAAGGCGGTGGCGATTGCGGGAGCCGTTGCGGGGATCTCGCTTCTCTTTCGACAGGACCTCGGTCTCTTCGCGCTGGCGGTCTGGGGCGTGATGGCCGCGCTCTCCTTTCGCACGCGCATTACCGGGGGCGATCTGGCTCGCTTTGCGGTCTGGTTCGCGCTGCCCGTCGTTCCGGTCGCGCTTTACTTCGCGATGCAGGGGGCACTGCCTGAGGCGGCGCACAAGATTTTTCTGGCAGGAATGCGCGACAATCAAACGAACGCGCTCCCGTTTCCTCCGCTGCTGACGCCGCCGCGCTGGGACCCCGCGGGCATGACACTCGCCGCGCTCCGCATCTTCTACTACATTCCGATCGCCGCGGTGCTCCTGGCGGCGGGGCGGGGGCTTCTGGCGCTGGTACGAAACGATCGCGCGATCGTGCCCGTTCTTCCCGTGATCGGTTTCGCGATCCTGGCGTTCAATCAGACGCTCTGGCGGAGCGACTTCGCCCATCTCATCCAGTCGATGCCGCCCGCGCTTCTGCTGCTTCTGTGGCATGGTGAAACGACATGGCCCGAGAGCAGGGTCGCGCGGCACACGCTCTGGCTGGTCCCGCTCGCGCTTTTCGCGCTTTTCTTCGAGTACGGGCGGATCTACAACGCGCCATACGGGCCCGCGCGCATCGCGGCCGAGGGAATCCAGCCGATTCCGCCGTATTACGCGGGACACGTCGCCGAAGCGTTCCGACCGGGGGAGCCGCTTCGACTGGGCCGGGCGCGCGTGCGCGTCGGAGAGAACGAGTCGCGTTTTCTGTACGCCGTACAGCGCGCCCTGAACGAGCATTCGGCCCCCGGGGACTACATTCTGACCGTGCCGGGGTACCAGCTTTTCTATTTCCTGTTCGAACGGAAGAATCCGACAGAGTACATTCATCTGAGAAGAGCCCTCGACTCGCCTGAGGAAGAAGATCGCTATATCGGCGACATCCTGGGGCATCCGACGCGCGTCGTTCTGCTGCGCGACATGGCGATCGATGGCAGGGACGAGCGAAGGTTTTCACGCTTTGCGGAACGGCCGTACCGGGCGATCCGAAACGCGTTTACCGAATCGAGTCGGATCGGCGATCTCATTGTGTACGTAAGGAACGAGGACTGACGATGCGGGGAAACCTGATCCGTCTCATCATAACGGGGATTCTCGTCTGGGTAATCCTGTCGCGCGTGAACGGCGAGGAGTTCGTGACGCTCCTGAAGGACGTCGACCTCCGTCTGGTCGCCCTCGGTTACCTGCTGAACCTCGTGATGGTCGCTCTGAACAGCGTGCGTTGGGGCGAACTCGTGAAGCCGCTCGGCGTCCATGTTTCGTTCATGAGGTTGACGGGTTATTACTTCGTATGCATGTTCTTCAACAACTTCATGCCGACCTCGATCGGCGGCGACGTCATGCGCGTCTTCGATCTCTCGAAGCACACGGGGAAGAAGTCGTCGGCCATGGCGAGCATCATGGTGGAGCGGCTGCTCGGACTCTACGCTCTGTTCCCGATCAGCATCATCGCGTTTCTGCTGCTCGGCCCGTCCCTTCCCGATCGCGACCTCTTTCTGCTCGCCGAAGCCGGCATGCTCGCGCTCTTCGTCGCGGGCACCGTGCTGATCCGGAGGCGCACGCTTCGTATGCTCGTGCCGCTGCTCGGCCCGGTCCGCGCGTGGCTCGAAAAGTCAGGACTGCCCGATCGCATGCGCCGTCTCTACGACTTTCTCGACCACTACAAAGAAGATCGCGGGGCCGTGTTTCGCGCCGCCGCTCTCTCCGTTCTCTCACGGGTCGTCTGGATCTACGGTTGCTACGTTTTTTCGCTCGCGATCAATCTCGATGTCGACCCGCTCGTGTTCTTTCTCATGATGCCGGTCGTGGAAGTCGGTCGCATGCTGCCGATTTCCCTCGCGGGGATCGGGATCCGCGAGGGTCTGCTCGTGTTCATTCTCGCCCGCTTCGGTGTCGAAGCGACGCCCGCGATCGTGCTGTCGCTTATCATCTACGGCGTGTTTCTACTGAACGGTCTGATCGGGGGCGTCGTATACGGCGTGCGCGGATTCCTCTCACCGGCGCGCGGGCATGAAGCGCCGTAAGCGCATCACTCCCCGCACGATTTACTGGGGCCTCTTCGCGCTCGCGCTCGCGCTCCGTCTCTTCTACCTGATCGAAGCGCGCGACAACCCGTTCTTTCAGGGCCTCGGGCTCGATTCCCGTTACTACGACAAGCGCGCGGTCGAGATCCTGGACGAGGGACTGATCGGCAGCGACGCGTACTTCATGGGGCCGCTTTACCCGCACATGCTTGCACTCGTCTATGCGGCCGCCGGACGCGAACTTCTCGTTGTCAGGATTCTGCAGGCGCTTCTCTCCGCGCTCGTTCCCGTGCTGCTCTTCCGGATGGGGCGCCGGCTGTTCGATCCGACGATTGCGCTCGTCGCCGGAGTCGCGGCTGCTCTGTACGGGCCGTTCATCTTCTATACGGGATCGATTCTCTATACGACTGCGGCGATCACGTTGATCCTCTGGATACTCGATCGACTTACGACGGATGTGCCTCGCGCGAAACAGTTCAGGTTTCATCTTTTGACAGGTGTGCTTTTCGGGCTGGCCGCGGTGGGGAAGGGGAACATCGCGCTCTTCGCGCCGGTGGCCGGGCTCGTGCTGATGGCGCGCGAGACAGGCTCGCTCGTGCAGCGCGCGCGCCCCGCCGTCGCCCTTGCGCTCGGCCTGGCAATGGTGATCGGGCTGGTCACCGCGCGGAACTATGCCTCCAGCGGCGATCTCGTATTGCTCACATCGAACGGCGGGCTCAACTTCTATATCGGGAACGGACCCGAATCTTCCGGCGCTTATGAGAAGCCGTACGGGCTCGACGTCGATCACGACCCCGCGGGCAGGCGGATGCTCGAGCAGGAACTCGGCCGCAGCCTGACGCCGACCGAGGTTTCGAAGGCATGGTCCGGGCGGGCGCTCGCGTTCATTCGCGCCGAGCCGGGGCGCGCTCTCGATCTGCTCGCGCGGAAAACGACGTTCTTCTTCTCGACGTTCGAGATTCCCCAGATCGAGAGCTATCACTTCCAGAAGCGCTACAGCCTTCTCATCCGCGCGCTCTTCCTGCCGTTCGGGGTCCTGGCGCCACTCGCCGTGCTGGGCGTCTTTCTCTGCGGCTCGAAACGGACGGCGATGCTCGTTCTGTTTCTGATCGTGTACTCAGGATCGATCGTGCTCTTCTTCGTGCTGACGCGGTATCGGCTCCCCGTCGTGCCGGTCGTGATCCTGTTCGCGTCGGGTGGGCTCGTTGCGGCAGTCCGCCGTGTGAAACGGGCGGACTTCCGTGCGCTTCTGCCGGGCGTCGCGGCCGCACTGGCGTTCGCCGTGTTCTGCAATGTGAACTGGTACGGAATTTCGGCGGCGACGGGGGATGCGCAATCGCATTACCGCCTCGGGATCATCGCGTCGCGCGAGGGGCGCACGGACGACGCGATCCTGGAGTACGGGAAGTCGATCGAACTCGACCCGAACTACGCGAAGGCGCGCCTGAACCTCGGAGAGATCTACGCGGTACGAGGCGATGTGGAGAAAGCGGCGGCCGAGTTTCGCGCCGGAATCGCGCTCGACCCCGGATACGCGAAGCCGCGCCTGAACCTCGGGCTTCTGCTCTATCGCACGGGCGCCGTCGCGGAAGGCGAAGCCGAATTGCAGCGCGCCGTCGAGCTCGACCCGAGCTACGCGAAGGCGTGGGCGCATCTGGCGGCGATCGCGCTTCTGGAGGGGCGTGCGGATGGCGTGCAGCGTGCGGATCGGGCGCTGTCGCTGCTGGCGCCCGACGATCCGTTCACGCCCTTCGTTTCCGAGGTGCGCGGCCGGCTCGTCGAAATCGATCTTCTCGCGCAGTGGCGCGCGAAAAAAGGGGAGAGCGTGTGGCGCGCCGGCGTGAAAGTGCGCGCCGCCCTCGTTGCGGAACTCTTCGGCGATGGCGAGAACATCGAAGGCCGGTATCGAGAGGCCGCGCGCGACAACGATCCGGCGGCGCTCTACTACTTCGGCTCCTATCTCTATCGCAAGGGAGGGTTCGACGAAGCTGCGGCGGTGTTCGCACGCGCGGCCGCGGTGGCGCCGGACATGCCGTACCTGCATTTTGCGATCGGGATTCTCGAAGTGAGGCGGAACGCGCCCGAAGCGGCGCTTCGCGAGTTCAGGATCGAAAGCGAAACGAACCCCACGTTTCTCCCCGCATGGAAGAACGCGGCTTTCGTGGCTGCCCAGATCGGGCGCGCCGACGAGGCGCAGCAGTGGGCGCGCGCCTACGTCGAACGCGGCGGCACGCTGGACCCTTCGATCCGTTCCCTCATCGAATAGCGCCGGGCGCCGCGCCCGGGGCCCCGCCAGGGGGCGGGGCGGGAACGCGGTAGAGCTCGATCCCCTTCCATGCCCCCACCGGTTCGAGGCCGGCTACGTAACCGTTCAGCACCACCATGGTCTCGCGTGCATACTGCCGTCCGAAGACTCGCTCGAGCGAACGGTTCACCGCGACCCAGCGCACGCCGCGTTCCGCCATGCGCGCACCGAACGCCTGCGAGGAGCCGTCCCGCTCCGCGAGTCGCGCGATCTGCGACGCTTCGAAGAAACTGTCCGCGATGTGCGGGCGATCGAATCCGTACAGGCGGTTCTCCCAGAGAAAGAGAACCGTTTCTCCAGGCGGTACTTGACGCGTGATGTTTTTGAGCGCTTCGTACGACTGCACGTGGCGGGCGCGGTACGATTCGCGGCTCTCCGTGCCGGCCACGACGGGAATCGTGTCGCGAGCGAGGTCCACCGCGGGGCGGAAGAGCCCGGCGCTCGTCGAGAGTACGAGCATCGCGATGATCGCGTAGCGCATTTTCGAGCCGCGTGCCGGGAGCCAGTCCCAGCCGCATCCG
This sequence comes from Candidatus Eiseniibacteriota bacterium, assembly GCA_029262235.1. GTDB lineage: Bacteria > Orphanbacterota > Orphanbacteria > Orphanbacterales > Orphanbacteraceae > JABDJQ01. Next base: position 393,943 of record JAJCZU010000003.1, read on the forward strand.
GCCGCCAGAAAAACCAGCACGGGCAGAAAGAAGCGCGCCTGCTGGGGCCCGAGGGCCCAGAGCCAGATTCCGGCAACACCGGCCGCGATCGCGCCGCGCGCCCGCAGCCCCCCGAGCAGAGCGGCCGGGATCAGCGCGAGAAGAAGAACCGGGTGCAGCGTCCCGTCGAACCGCGCATAGCCGCGATCCCCTTCGAAGAAGAGCCGGAACGGGAGCAGCAGAAAGTCGAGGGGCGCGCGGCCCATCCCCATCGAGAGCTGCCAGTTCTGCAATCGATCCGCGAGCGCCGCGTCCCAGACCGGGTCGCTGCCCGGCACCACGGGGAAGAACGGATGTCCGCTCGTGATCGCGTTCCGCACGATCCACGGGATGACGGGGATCGCCGCCAGCACAAGAAAGCCCGCGACCGCGCCGAAGGGAGCGGGGGCCGATGCGCGGTTGCCGTCGGCGCCGGCGGCACGGGCGCGAGAAATCGCCGGGGTCCAGAAGAGCGCCGCGAGCACCGGCATCAGGAAGACGTTGCTGAGCTTGATCGCGAGAAATGCCCCGGCGAAGAATCCGGCCGGCAGCAGCGCGGTCTTTGTTCGCCCCTCTTTTTGCCGCGGCCCGCCGTTTTCCCGGCCCAGAATCTGCTCGGCAGCCAGAAGAAAGAGAAGGGCGCTGAAGAGGTCGACGTTTCCGAAGGTCCGGGGGTCGAGCAGGATCGGGTGGGCGCATACGAGCAGGAAGGCGACGGGCATCAGTCCATTGAGCGCGTCCGGGGCGACCATACGCCCGAGCCGGGCGGCCGTGAGAGCGACTCCCGTGAGGGCGGCGACCCGAAGAAGCAGGGCGGCTCCCTCGCCGCCGAAGAGCCAGGCCGACGCATATCCCAGCGCCCCGAGGTGCGGCATGCGGCCGTAAATGCTCTCCGCCGGGAGCATGTGGGTGCCGCTCCCGGCCACGCGTCGCGCGATTTCGAAGTGGTATACCATCGCGTCGTTCGCGGTGGCCGGCGCCAGGGAGCGAAGCAGGACGAGCAGGAACACCAGAGCGACCGGAACGGCGAAAAGCAGAGTCTCGGTGTTCACGCGGTTCACGCGCAGGCGAACGCGAACCAGCGCCCTGTCCGGGCGCCGGAACACGAGCGGAAGCAGTGCGAGAGGCGCCAGCACGTACCAGCGCAGGATGCCGAAAGTCGCGAGCAGCCAGCTGAGATGCGCGATCAGAACCATCCCCGCGACGAGCCAGGCCGTGAGTGAAACAGGAGCCTGCGACGGGGTACGCCTGAAGAGCGCGCCCCCCGACGCCCACGCGAGCGCGAGCACGATCGCCGCGCCGAGGACGGCCCGCAGGCCCCCTGATACATCTGGGCCCGTTCCGTCCTCCGCCGAAACGGAAAACGGCGGCCGCGACGGGTGAAATTTCAGGAAAAGGGCCGTGGCCGCGATCAACACCACCGCCCAGATCACCCAGAAACGCGTTCCCGCGCGCGCATCGCTCTGTAGTGGGAATCCCCTTGACACTCCGGAAACCTTTCAGTATAGTCCCAATGCTTTAACTTCAAGTATTGTAACGCGTACGGGCGATTCCCCCTACCGTTTCCCTTTGATCAAGGAGTTCGATTCGTTGCGATCCTGTGCGTGGTCTTTCCGCGGCCTGCTCCACCAGGCGTTTCCCTTCTTCATGACGGCGGTCCTTTTTTCGGTCACCCTCGGGTGTGGCGACGACAATAAGGCGAGCGACGTCACATTTACCTGCGAAAACTGTGATTTCTGGGACCAGGTGCTGACCGACCACTCGGCGAATCCATCGTACTACCCGTTCCAGCCCGCTCCGGGCGAAGGCCGCGTGATCGCGTTCAGCAGCGATCGCGGGAACTCCACGAACACCGAAAACATCTGGATCGTTTCGGAAGACGGGGACGGCAACCAGGAATTTTTCCAGATGACCGAAAGCGACCGGGACGAACTCGACCCGGCGTGGTCGCCATCGGGCGACCGGATCGCGTTCATGCGCGCTCTTCCCGACCGATACGACATTTTCGTGATCGACGCCACGGACTGGTCCGATCCGGGCGATGAAGTCCGCGTCACGAGCGAGTCCCCGATTCCGGGCGACAGTCAGATGATCGGCTTCGATCCGCGCGGGCCGGTCTGGCTCAGCGACGACGAGATCCTTTTTTCGAACAGTATCAATATTTATGTGGTCAAGCTCGACGAAGCGAACGAACCGGTCTCGCTCGAGAAGGTCATCAACGATCCGTCCGATTTCGTGCTCTCCGGTACCGCGGATTTCATCGAGTCGCAGCCGACCGGGATCCGGAGAAACGGCGCGACCGATATCTACTTCGTGTCCGATTCGCGCGTGGCCCTCGGGGCGATCACGGTGTCGGCTTTCGACGCCCTGACGGAGATTCCGATCAAGGCCGAGATCTTCCTGGAAGGCCGTTCGACCGCGACCAGCACGCCGAATATCATCGGTGGACGGCCTCTCGGACCGTACGTCGTCGGTGCGGTCGTGTCCGATCTCGACGCCGTCGAGACTTACTGCGACACGCTTCTCACGACCGTGATCAACGTGTTCGAAAACGACACGGCCGACGTCACCTTCGACTTCGAGAACGACCGGGGCGTCTTCCGCGTCATTCCATTCCCGCAGACCGCAGACCTTGCTGTAGACGGATTCAATCTGCCGCAGAACTTCGCCGAGACCACGTTCGTCGACTGCATCTTCCCGAACACCGATCACCTGATCACGATGGAAGCGCTGCAGCTCCGCGACCTCTGCAAGCGTCTCGCGGTCGACAGCGTGGTTGCGACCGTCGGCGTCCGCGAGACGACGACCGTGTTCCTGGACGCCACGCAGTTCGATCTGGAGGCATCCGGCTGCTGCGATACGATTCCCGGATTCGCGATCATCTGCTGCGATGTGACGGCCGAATGCTTCGACTGCCCTCGGATCCGCACGAACTGCGACACGACGTTCCTGGGGGGCGGCGGCAAATGGGCCGACGCGGCGCCCGAGGAACTGCCCGAGCCCGAATGGAATACGGGGGGGAGCCGCAAGGTCGCCATGGAACCCGTTCTCTGGTACTTCGACGGAGTGGAAGGCGCGTACGCTTCGCTGACAGACGGCACCTTCCTGCCTTCCCATCCCACGATTTCTCATGACGGCACGAAACTGGCCGTCGTGGCCGACTTCACGGCCTTGTTCGTGCTCGACTTCCTGACCGATACTGCCTATCGAGTTCCGCTTCCCGGCGAGATCGGCGTGAACGAGTGCGTGCGGGAGATCATTTCGCCGAAATGGTCGCCGGATGACTCGAAAATTGCAATCTCACTGACACCGTGCACCGATCGTCCCTCGTCCGACGGAAACGCCCCGGAATATCAGGTCTGGGAAGTCGACTACGAGAAGGCGAAGCAGGTCGTCGGTACGCCGTAAAACCGCGTAGAATCAGCCTCTCCCGTTGACATTCAGCAAAATTCTTTGGTATACTACGTTACGGTGTCAATGGATCTGCACGCCTCCACGATGGAGAATTGCAGATGAAACCGCCGGTCTAGTTTGCTAAGTCATTGCAACTTGGAAACTTGTACTGGACTGCCTATATCTGGCATCTCCAGGATGGGGGGGTGATACAAGCCGTAAAGATGTAAGTGTCTTCTACGGCTGTCGTTGAGGCCTGCCGTAGGAAGGACGGGCCTCAAGGCTCTATCCTGATTTCACGAGCCCCCCCGGGGGCTTAAACAGCTCGCGATCAAGCCGAATCCTGACGCGTCAGGACGTATTGCGAGTCCCGATTTTCTCCGTGTTCCTTACACGCTTGCTTATGGAGGGCAGAAATATGAGGAACAGAACCCTAAGTTACTTCGCGGCCGGGCTTGGTGCCGTGTGTCTCTTCGCCGTATCGGCTACGGCAGAGATCACGACGACGCCTAAAGAGCCCACCAGCCAGCGAGTAATCAACGGTGAGATCCTTACCGAAGACGGTGGGATTGCTTACACGAAGGTTGCCGCGCCGGGTGATACCGCGTGGATCCGTGTCTGGGATGGCACGGAATGTGATCCGACAGGCGTCGTTTCCGATGGCGGGCAAGGTATTCTTGCTCCCGGTTACGCCACCTGGTGCTGGGAAGGTGGCAATCTGGGCGGCGGTCTTTTTGACACGTGCGCCACGACCACCGCTTATGGCGGCGGCCTCCCCGGCTGCTTCGATCACTATGATGTTTTCACCGCTCTTACCAACAAATGGCATCTCGACACGTTTGATTCGTTCGATCCGATCGGCGATCCGAACGGTGTCACGCCGTGGTGTGGTGAGTTCGGCGATCCGCTGATCTGGCAGAACGCTTACGGTTATGGCCCGGCCTATAACTTCAGCCTTATCCTGAACCTCGGATCGACCACTTCTGGTGCACTCGTGACCGGTTTCGACGCGAGCGGCGGCTTTACGGTTGCCGGTCAGCATATGTATGACGTCGAAATCAACTACGATTACTGCTACCTCGAGTACGCCGTTTCGAACGACTCGATCAACGCTACGTGGTTCGAGCTCGATCGTTATAACGGTACGTCGAACCTCGACGGTGGTTGCACCGGTACGGGCGGTCCTGCGCCCAACTACGGTTGCGCCCAGTACGAATCCTTCTCGGCGAACGGTCCCGCAGTAAACAACTCTGCGACGAACGTGTATGTCCGCTGGCGTTTCGCCTCGGACAACGCCTGGGACGATGAAGACGCTTCCGGTGGTGTCCATACGGACGGCGCCTGGCGTGTCGACAATGTCTCGGCTGACGGTCTTGCCGGCGGTACTGATTACCCCACGCAGGGCTTCGGCTCGACGCATGAAGGCCCGCTGCCCGCGCAGTGGAGCACCCCGAACTTCCCGGGCGCGCAGCTCGGCGGGTTCTGGAGTGGCGGCGTCTGGGTGAACGGTACGCCGGTCTCGGTTGACTGGTGGCACCTGGAACTCGATCCTTCGTACTCGAACAAGGGCAATACGTGTACCTACACGAACAACTGGATCTGGACCGCGGATGATGCCGCATTTGGTCAGAACCAGGAAGATGCCTACCACTACCGTCTTACCTCGCCGGTCTTCGATACTTCGGAAAACAACCCGTACTGGGATCCGAACAACGATGGCCCGGGCGCGGACAACAAGTGGACCGGTGTCGTGCTCGAGTTCGATTCGTATCTCTGCATTAAAGATATCGTCGGTGACGTTACGGATCAGCAGGTCCGCGTTTACGACGGTTCCGCGAATGTCTGGGGTCAGTGGGGCGGCGACAACTACGTGAACGTAGGTGGTTGCCAGTTCTGGACCGTCGATGCACGGACCGACTGGTCCTCGCAGCTGACGTCGACCTCCGACTCGATCCAGTTCTCGTGGGAATTCCTCGATCGCTGTGATTACAACTCCGCTGGTGAGCTTCCCTGCATGGGTCAGCATCGCAAAGCTACGTTCCTCGTGGATAACGTCAGCTTCGGTGTGTTCCAGTCGCGTGCGACGCAGTGGAGCCTCGGTGGTGCGAACCAGTTCCAGGACACCTTCGCCCGTGATACGGATATGCATTCGTCGGGTAAGGAAAACTGGGAAATGTTCGCTGCTGATACGTGGGAAGACGAAGATTCCCTGCAGATCGAAGTCCGTGACTTCGATGGTCTCAAAGGTGGCCAGGTCAAGGTTCACTGGAGAATTTCGACCGACTGCGGACAGAACTTCGATCTGGACAACGGTCGTCCGGCCGGCGGAACCGCCGCACCGGCAGCCGTCTACAATCAGAAAGCTCTGAACTTCTCGCTCGCGGATGATCCGATCGGCTGCCCCGGCACGCCGTGCGAATTCAACGGATCGTACCGCTCGCGTATTCGTATCTCGGAAAACCTCGGCTACCTCGGTGGCGGGGCGACGGAATGGCCCGAAGGAACTCTCATCGAGTACTTCTTCACGGCCGAAGACAGTGTGGGGAACCTCGATACGTTCCCGAACCGTCAGTCCCTCGCGAGAACGGATGCCAATCTGATCAACACGACGATTGGTCACGATCGTCGCCTCGAATGGCCTTTCCAGGTTCGCGTACTTCCGTGCCCGACCTCGAAAGTTGCTCTCGGCGCTGGTCAGAATCAGCGAGTCCTGCTCGTTTCGCGTCCGCAGGGACGGACCTACGATGTGGAAACCGACCCGACCCAGTCGCAGGCTGGCAACGTTGCGTTCCCGCAGTTCCGTCAGATGTGGCGTGAATCTCTCGATCGTCTTGGCGTTGTCTACGATGAGTACCGGATCTACAGCTCCGGTGTCTCCCGTGGCGGCGGCACGCCGATCTACAACGAACCGTTCGACCATGATGGTTACGGTGGTGCGATCGCTCGCAACGCCGGCGCGATCACCGGTCGTCGCTATGAGTCCGTCGTATGGTTCACGGGTCGTTTCAACGACAACCTGACCATGGCCGACTCCACGCAGCTCGAAGTCGCGACGTATCTTGATAAGAACGCCACGAACTTCTCTGGTGGTGCGAACCTCTTCATCGCTGGTAACGACATTTGCGAAGCAAACGAACTGTCGGATCCGGCGTGGGTGGACGCAAACAGCGTACAGACCACGAACGGTGCTGAGTTCTGGTTGAACCTCGCTGGCCTTCAGGCTGAAACGGGTGGTTGCCCGGATGACGGCGGTCTCTCCGCTGCTCCCGGTGGCAACGTCATCGGTCTCGTTGGACAGCCCGGCACGATCATGTCGGACCTGACCGCTCTCGTCGGATACTGGGATTGCCCGCTTCTGGACAACCCGGACGAAATCACGGCGAACGGCGCGACGGCCATCATGAACTTCGCCAGCACGAATGGACCCACGATGTTCCGCAACGTGATTCCGCATGCCGGTCCCGGCGCGGATTCCAAGGTCATCGTTTCGTCCACGCCGATCGACCTGTACACCAGCGCGCAGATGCGTGACTGCGTGATGCAGGCCGTGCTGACGGACTTCGGTGTCGGTATTCCGAATCCGAATACCAACTGCGTAATCGACGTTGGTGTCGATACGGGTGTTCCGCAGCGTGTCACGCTGCATCAGAACACGCCGAACCCGTTCAACCCGCTTACGAAGATTCGCTTCAGCATTCCGACGCAGCAGAAGGTCGACCTCAAGATCTTCGACATCGCCGGTCGCGAAGTGAAAACCCTCGTCAGCGGCGCCCTTCCTGAAGGCGATCACTCGTACGAGTGGCGCGGACAGGACAACGCTGGTAACGGCGTTGGATCGGGTGTCTACTTCTACACCCTCAATACTGATGGTCAGAAGCAGACGAAGAAGATGGTGCTCATCCGCTAAGCTTCGCTTGGCAGATTGCAGATAGCATCGCCGCCGGGATCTTCGGATCCCGGCGGCTTTTTCGTGTCTGCATCGGAGGGTGCGCGGCGGGGGGAGGTCGGCTCTGTATTGTTGCGCGGGTCCTGTCGCGCCCGGCCACCCCTGCCTCGGCAGGCTCGGCAGGGGTCCCCGTCGGGCGCGCCACCCGCGCAGAGAGGGAGAGCGATCATTCCCGCCGCGATGTCGACGCAGGCACGAAGAAAGCCGCTTGTCTCTTGCGAGGGGGAGAAGAGGGGGAGAGGAAGAGGGAAGCACGTGGTGCTAGCCGGCAAGGCGTGCTAAAATCGAAAGAGGCATGCAATCGTGCCGACTTCCTCTGGAGCGCCGATCAGTGAAGATCGTATTCGCCACTTCCTTCGTATTCCTCACCACGTCGCTGGCTCAGGCTTCGGTGCTCCACGTGCCTTTAGAATTTACCGCGTTACAGGAGGCTATCGATTCAGCCGCGGTCGGTGACACCGTGCTGGTCGGGCCCGGCACGTATACCGGTAGCGGAAACGTGAATCTGACGTTTCACGGGAAGGATATCGTGCTGTTATCGAGCGCGGGACCGGAGGCAACGGTCATCGATTGCGAGTCCACGAGCCGCGGGCTGTGGATCCGGGACGGGGAGACGTTCAACGCCCGACTGCAGGGCTTCACGATTCAGAACGGATGGAGTGATGGTGGCGGGGCTGTTCGCATCGACAGCAGCGACTTCACGATTCAGGACTGCCTGTTGTTCAGCAATCAAGCGCCGGGAGCTTTCGGAGGGGCGATTCACGCCGGGCCGGGCGCGGATGTACGGGTGGAGCGATGCGAGTTGCGTGGGAATTCGGCGCAGTACGGGGGAGCCATGGCTCTGGTTGCGCCGGGCTCCGATGCGCTCGTGTATCATTCGCTCCTTACCGGCAATCGCGCTGATCGCGGCGGCGCGATTTTCGGCAACTGGATGGAGATCGATTCGTGCACGTTCTCGGGCAATCTCGCGGAAGAATACGGCGGAGCCCTTTATGTGTACTCATGGCCGGGCAGCTTCATCAATTGCACGCGATCCATATTCTTTGGAGACAGCGCGGAGACCGGTAATGAAATCGTTGACGTTGCCTCCGGTGCGCCCTACACGGCCTGTTGCCTGATTGATACGACGAACAGTTCCACTGGCTGGACCGAGCTCTGGCCGGTGTATGGGGATCCGGGGTTCTGCGACCCCGTTCCTGCGGAAGATGCTCCTACCATTCTGGGCGACTACAGGATCTCGGATTCCTCGCCGGCCACATCGGGTGAATGTGATGTGATCGGAGGGCAGGGCATAGGTTGCTCAATCGCGACTTCAGTGACGACGGTCGCAACGGATACGCAGCCTGGATTCTATCCGTCCGTCCTGCGTGCGGGAACTCCCATCTTGCTCACCTCTTCAGGAACCAACCCTGGCACGTATAGAATCTACAGTTTCAACGGCCGCCTGATCGCGTCGGGCAACGCTTACCAGATCGAGACACATGCGATGGATTCCGGTGTCTACTTCCTGGAAACAACGGACCCCGCGACCGTGACAAGGATCACGATCCTCCGCTAGAAAGTCCCTGTCGCGCCATCCCAGTGAGCCCCTTCCTTCTCTTCTCTTCTCTCCTCTTCTCCTCTTCTCCTCTTCTCTTCTTCTCCTCTTCTCTTCTCCTGATTCCTACCGCTGACAAAAAACTGGTTCGTTCGGGGGACCCCCGATGTTCGAAACCCTGTGCGGGTGGCGCGGCGGACGGGGCCCCCGGCCGAGCCTGCCGAGGCCGGGGAGGTGTCCGCCGTGACAGGACCCGCACAGCCTCTCTCGTACTCGCGGCCGGGCCCCCCGGGACGAAAACGCGACTAGAACCAGATCGGATTGAAGACGTCGAAGAATCCGGCGAGTCCGACGGCGAGCACGGCAAGAAGGGATGCGGCGAGCATGTAGTTCGTCGTGTTCGACGCGTCGATCACTTCGAATGTGCGGATCGAACTGCGGGCAACGCGGACGGTGCGTTCGGGTGATGCTTCGAGTAGGACCACTTCGCGCGGCGTGATTGCGACAACGGTACCCTGGAGCGTACGGCCCGTGGTCCGGAGTGTCGCGCGGGCGTGTTTGCCGACAAGGGTGTCGAGGCTCTGTTCGTGCGCGACGAGATCTTCCATGCGGGCGCTGTCGGGCGGTGAAAGCGAAACGGTGTCGAGCGTACGCGAGCAGGACGTGAATATCATCAGGCAGGCGAGGGCCGCGCAGACGAATCGTTCGAAGGTCGTTCGCATCATTCTTCCAGCCGCCGGAGCATCTGCGTCGCTCCGGGATGTCCGGGTTCGTGTTTCAGGATCTCACGAAACTGTTCGATGGCGCGTTCGCGTTCGCCGCTGTTGGCGAGCATCGCGCCGAGCTTGCCTCGCGCGGGCACGTACGAGGGATCGACCGTGATCGCGAGTTCGTAGGAGCGAGCCGCCCCGGCCGGGTCGCCTGTTTTCTGCAGGGCGTCGCCCAGATTCACGTGGGCCTTCAGGAACGAGGGGTCGGCGGCGAGAGCGGCTCTGTATGCCTCGATCGCCTGGTCGAGCATTCCGGTCTGCGCGCGCGAAAGGCCAAGCATAGTGTGCGCTTCGGCATTCTGCGGGTCGGCGTCGATCACGGCTTCGAACTGCTTCGCCGCCCCGGAGTAATTCTGTTCGTCGAACATCAGCACGCCCAGATTATACATCTGGACCGGGTCGGCGGTTTCCTCGCTTCCGACCTGCTGCACGCGGGACTGAAACGCGTTCTTCTGGCTCGCAATCACGTCGCGCATCACGACGAGAGACGGATCGCCCGGGTTCATGTCGCGCGCCCGGGCGACGCGCTCGAGCGCACCGTCGAAGTCGAGCCGCCAGAGCGCGATCACGGACTCGATCAGCTGGCGGTCGGCATTGAACGCGGCGCGAAGCGGACGGGGGTCGAAGCCGGGGGGAATGTTCCGGAGCCGCGGCTCGACGGGTTCGCGCAGAGCGAGGAGTCCGGCGAGGTTGTCGGCGTTGTAGAGATCGCTTCCGGTTCGCGGCACGGAGAATTCGAGATAGGCGTTGTCGTTCGTGTTGATCGTGGCCTCTTCGACATAGTCGCGCAGCTTCTGACCGGACGTTACATACGCCGCGAGGAACTTCCAGGGATCGTCGAGCCCGATCTCGCGCAGGTCTTTGCGCACGGCGGGTTCGGAGAAGCGCTTGAGGTACTGCGAAAGGTCGATCGAAAGCGGCTCGTCTGTCCCGAAGAGCAACACGTAGTGTGTCGGCACGTTCGCGAAGTACCAGACGCTCCCCTCGGGATATACGGTGAGAAATGATTTGAGCGCGGTCTTCAGGTCGAAGTCGGTGAGCCCGGTAATGTTGAGCCAGATGACGAGGCCGCCGCCGGGTTCGATCTTGGATTTGCAGAGCGCGAAGTACTCGCGCGTGTAGAGGTTGGCGTTGCTCTTGTACGCAAGATCGGTGCAGTCGGTCGCGATCACGTCGTAGCGGTCGGCGGAGAGGTTCAGGTAGCTCTTGGCGTCGTCGAAAATGATCCCGTACTTGTGCTGGAACTCGGGGGCGGTGACGATGCCGTGATTCGAGGCCTCGAGATACGGCGCGGCGGAAACGACATTGGGCGCGATCTCCACGCAGCGCACGCGTGTCATATGGGGATGCTGGCAGAACGACCACGAGGAGCCGCCGGAACCGAATCCGACGGTGAGCGCGGAGGACGGATTCGGGAGCACGAGGCTCGGCAGGTGCGCGAGCGACTTCTGATCGGTGAGCATGATGGGGTCGGTGCCGGCAACGGGCACACCGTCGACGTTGGCGCTCCGGAAGCCGTCGGCGTGCTGCAGCACGGTCACGGTGGCGGTGTTCCCTTCATTAAGATAGAGCAGCTCGTCGGATTCGTTCGCGATCTGGTAGAGCTGCTTCTTCGGCGCTGACAGAGCGAGGATCAGAAAGAGAACGACGCCGATGCCGCCCGTGGCGATCGCACGGGTTCCGCGCCCCCGCTCGAACACGAACAGCAGCAGGAGTCCGGTGAAGACGCTGATTCCGCAGAGAAAGATCAGGCTCCCCTTCGCGCCGAGCGCCGGAATCAGAAAGAAGCCCGTGATGACGGCGCCGAGAATGGAGCCGACGGTATTGGCGGCGTACGCAACGCCGACTTCGCGTCCGATCGAACCGAGCCGCTGCACGTAAAGACGACTGACGAGGGGCCACACGGCGCCGAGCAGCAGAGTCGGACCGATCATGACGGCGAAGCTCTTGCCGAAGTACGACGCGACGCGCATTTCCCAGGCGCGGTCGCCGAAGAAGAGAACGCTTCCGCCGGTCGTGAGCAGGAAGAGCGAGCCGAGCGCGAGCACGCCGATCATGATTTCGAAGAGCCCGAGAACGTAGGCGGGGCGCTTGATCCGGTCGACGAAGCGGCTCATGACGAAGCTGCCGAGCGAGAGCCCGAGCAGGAACGTCGCGAGCATGGTCGTGAACGCGTAGGTGTCGCTGTCGAAGTAGTCGAGCAGTATGAGCAGGCGCGTCCAGATGATCTCGAGCCCGAGCGCCGCAAACCCCGAGAGCGCATAGGCGATCAGGACGACGAGCAGGCGGCCGCGTGCGCGGGCGGGCGCGGCGTCACTGCCGGTGGTCGATCGCGCCCCCCAGTCGATCTGCTTCGCGAGCAGCCAGGTCGTGATGCCGACGCCGATCGCGAGAAAGGCCGCGATCCGGTTCGTGCCCGCAACGCCGGCGCCCGGGATCAGCAGAAAGCCCGAAACGAGCGTCCCGGCAACGGCCCCGAACGTGTTCCAGGCGTAGAGCCACCCCGTCGTTCCGCCGACCCCTTCGGAGTTCCGCGTGAAGTAGCGCGAGAGAATCGGAAGCGTGCCCCCCATGAGCGTGGTGGGGGGCAGCAGCAGCAGAAGCGAAATCAGGAAGCGAATCGTCGTGAACAACCACACGGATCCGCCAAATGATTGGTATAGTGACCGGTAGAAGGGATTCAGGGCATCCATGATCGAAGGAAGAACGAGCGCGTACAGGCCGATTCCGACTTCGAGAAGTCCGTACAGGGCTACAGGGTTGCCCTTCCGGTCGGCCATCGCGCCGAGAAACCGGCTCCCGATAGCGAGCCCGGCCATGAAGGCGGCAAGGACCGTCGTGACGGCAAAGATGGTATGGCCGAAGAGCAGATCCATCTTCCGGGCCCAGACGACCTGAAACACGAGGGCGCTGAAACCGGAAAGGAAGAAGCAGAGGGCGATCCAGATGTCGAGCGGACGCCCGCCGGGAGCACGTTTCGCACGGTTCATGGCGTCAGACTAGCACAGTGCAGAGGCTCACGGGGGGGGCTTTTGGGTTGACACTTTGAAAAACCCTTTGGTATAGTCGCGCAGCGTATCGGATTACGCTAACCTATTATTATTCCTTAGCTTTCAAAGGTGGATGCTGCTTGGTATGCCGCGAAATCGTACCCTCGATTGGGCACTTCTTTGCCTTTTCATATCCGTTATTACGCTCGTAGCGATTGGCTGCGAGCAGACCGACCCGCCGGAACCTGACAAGAACAAAGCGCCCGAGACCGAGATCACAATCGGTCCGGAGGAGCGCGGTGCCGCTTTCTATCGCGTGCACATGTTCTGGAAGGGCTTCGATGACGACGGTCTGATCCGGGGCTACGAGTATGCCCTCGGCGACACGCTCCAGCGGAATGTCGAATGGAACTTCACGACCAAGACCGATTCCGTGTTCGTCTATCAGACTGCGGACGACCGGAACCAGGATCAGCAGCGCGACCACATCTTCTACGTTCGTGCCATAGATAATGAAGGGAAAGAAGACAGAACCCCGTCGTTCGTCAATTTCCGCGCCTTCACGACCGCTGAGCCCCGCTCGATCGTGTTCCGTGAAGTGGCGTTTCGATTGCTGGCGGAAGGCGACTATATCTTTGCCGCGGGAGGCGAGAACGGGCTCGAGATCTTCGACCGATCCGATCGCGCGAATATTCGAAGGGTGAATACCGTCTTTACCGGCGGGAACGCGATCTCGCTCGCCCATCGCGACGGGTACGTGTTCCTGGCCGACGCTGAGAAGGGCGTCACCATCATCGATGCCAGAAACCCGGAGAGCGCGTTTGTAACGGCCGACTACCAGACGCTGGGGCGCTCGGTCGCGGGAGTCACGCTGCAGGACAACTACCTGTTCGTTGCCGACGGCAAGAACGGAATCGTCGTTCTCGATGTGAGCGTTCCCGAAGAGCCGGCCTTCTTCGGCCGCTATCGACCGAACCCGCGCGTTACGTTTACCGACGTGGCCATCATGGACGGCTACGTGATCGGCGCCGGCGACTCGAGCGGCGTCCATTCCATCTTGTTCAATGAAAATGACGAAATTGCGATGACCCCGGCGCCGAACGGGCGCAACGTCGGCGTGCTCTTTCAGACCGCGAGCATGCGGGCGAAGCTCCAGGACGGGATCGCCTACATTGCCGACGGCAGCGTCGGTCTCTGGACGCTCGGAGTCGGCGCGGACGGCAGCCTCGATTCGCTCGACCGCCTCATTACGGGCGGACTTGCGGTCGACGTGGAAGTCGTCGGCGACTACGCCTATGTTGCGGACGGGCCGAACGGCCTTGTCGTCGTAGACGTTTCGGACCCGATGAATCTGACCCAGGTGCGCCGCGTCGGTTTTTCGGGTGACGTGACCGGCGTCTTTGCCGACGGCGACACGCTCTACGTCGGAAACGACGATCGCGGATTCGTACTGATCGACATCAGCGACCCGGCTTCGGCCGACGTGCTTGCACGGCCATCGCTTCGCTTCTGCTTCGAGGAAGTGCAGGTCGCGGGCCGTGTCGATACGCTTCGCAGCCCGGCCGAGGCCGAGACGCTCATCGCATTTTCGGACGTCAAGTTCTGCTGGGAGGGAATCTCCCCCGGCGGGCGCGTGATCGGCTATCGCTACGAACTCGGAAGCATCGACAACGTACGCAAGGAAGTCGGCCCCGACTCGCTCGAAGTCAGCTACAGCGATCTTCCGCCGAAGGATCTCTATATCTTCTCGGTCGATACGAAGGACGAAACCGGTCTCTGGAGCACGGGAAATCTCTCGGCCACCAGGCGTTTCACGGTGAACTACGATCCGCAGACCACGATCGACTCCGTCTGGTACGACCCGAACCGCGCGGACTCCGATGAGCTCTTCGATATTACGGGCCAGGACAACGTGCTGATCGAAGACGGCAGCACCATTTTCTTCCGCTGGTCCACCACCGACAAGGACAGCGTTGTCGGGGACACGATTTCGGGTTCGTTCTGGACGGTGAACGGCGCGGGCGTTTTTTCGCCCGACTCACTGGAACTATCGTCCCGGACGCGTATGGCTTCGGCGGGACCGCTGCCCCAGAGCCCCGCTACGGGGTTCCACCGGCTGATCGTAGGCGGCATCGACTCGTTCGGAAGGCGTGAAGCCGCCGGCGCGGAGTTCCGTTTCCAGGTGAACTTCCCGCCGGACGTCACCGTGACGTCGCCCGAGCCGAACCAGACGATCCGGCGTCCGGTCGGCGACAAGCTGAACGTGCAGCTGAATGCGATCGACCGCGACGGCCTTCTGGAAGACCTGCGCGTGATCTATCGCCTGGAACTCGACCTCGGGAACGGCGCCGTGCAGCGCATCGCCGACGGGGAAGTCATTCCGGATGTTCAGAACTATTCATTCGATATTCCCCTGAACACGACGCGCGGAATCTTCGTTCTTACCGTGACCCCGTTCGACCGCGCCGGCCTTGGAAAACGAGGCCCGATTCAGAATGTTACGTTCTTTATTGTTAACTAGCATCCCCGCGAGGTAGCTGGACATGTTTGCATCAAAGTCGATTCGATCCATCGCCGAAGGGGCCGTGCTCGCGCTGTTTCTCGGGATTCTGCTGATCTCGGGCGCCTGCAACGATGATGTGGCGACCGGGCCGGACGTCAATATTCCGCCCCGCACGCAGATCTCCGGAGGACCGATTCCGTTCAACAATTCGCTGTACCTCGTCGATCTCAAATGGTTCGGCGAGGACGCTGACGGTGAGGTATCGAGGTACGAGTTCGCCTGGGACGACACGACGGAATGGTTCGAGACCGTGCTGTCCGGATCGACGTTCGTCGTGCGGTCGGACTCGTGCTGTGTCTACGACACCACTTCGGAGGTGGCGGGCGACCTCATTACCGAAAGCTTCTTCCGCTTTCATACGTTCTTCATCCGCGCCATCGACAACGAAGGCCTCGCCGATCCGAGTCCGGCGTTCATTACGTTCAATGCCGTGACCGTAGCGCCGCAGACCACGCTCACGCGCGGTCCGGGCGTCGGTCCTGCGACTTCGAGCGGACCTTCCGCTTCGTTCGAGTGGGAAGGCAGGGATCCGGATTCCCCCGACAATCGCGTTGTGGCGTTCGAATATTTTCGAGCAACGAACGGCGATCTGAAACGAAGATTCGGCTTCAACCCCGCAGTGGGGGTGACACGCGATCTATGGAACAGGCTCGACTGGGTGCGCGTACAGTCCGACACGACATTTCTCGTTCTACGCAATCTGGAGCCGACAGCGGGTGACATCGAGAACAAGAAGCACTTCTTCTTCGTGCGCGCGATCGACGAAGCGGGCGCCGTGGAACAAGTCCCGGTCAAGGGCACGAATTACGTGGAGTGGGGCGTTGCCGGAGCGACCACCGGCCAGCTCGCGATCCGAAGCAACGTCATGGGGGCGCGGTTTACGCAGGGCGGCGCGGAAGACGGCGCCGTTTTCGAAGGTACGAAAATCATCTTTTCGTGGCAGGCGGATCTCCGCTCTTACGGAGGCGTCGTAACCGGCTACGGCTGGGCATACGACAACGTACTCTGGTCGCCGTGGGACATCGGCGTGACGCGATTCCCCGAGACCGGCGACGGGTTCCGGCCGACGCGAGGCCGCCACAGCTTCTTTGCACGGGCGCGCGACGAAGCGGGGCTCATCGTGCAGACCGAGTTCCCGTTCGAAGTGTTTGCCGGACCGGCCGAAGTCGAGACGACGGCCGTGTTCCACTGGAACGACTTTTTCTACGAGCAGTCGTCCACGTTCTGGCCCGGCCAGCAGCAGTATCTGAAATACTGGAGCGACACCGTAATGGCCCGCTTCAATATTACGGAACAATTTAATCCGAAGATCAGCGCATCGAACCAGAGGGTTCCGATCCGCCAGTTGAGTCGTGCCACCACGCTGCTTCTGACCGTCGATGACTGGGAAGGGGATGGCGGCGCGCCGTTCCTGTCGAATCTCGTCGACATTCAGCAGAATCCGATCTGGTCGTATGTCGACGCGGGCGGGAACCTCCTGCTCGTCGGCTTCCGACCGACATGGAACTTCCTTCCTGATAACGATTACATCGACACCGGATTCATTCCGATCCCGGACCCCTGCTCGAAGCTTTCCGCCGGTCCCAAGAACTGCGGAGCCGAGCTGATCTGGTGGCACCCCGTTGTCGCCGACTCGATTCCGCACCCGGTGTTCGAATACTGCCGTGTGGATACTACCGTGATCGACGATGCCCTGGATTACATGCAGAGCGCGCAATCGCGCGATCCTACTCTGCCTGACCTCGTTCTGGATCCCGTGCGCGCGCGCGGATGGATTCGAAACGGCGGGGCGGCGGCGAACAGCGGCCTGCATCAGGTCGAACGCTACAAGACGGACAACAATCACGAAGCGATCGAGCTGTACGGCTTTGGTCGCGGGCTCGATCCGGCGAGCGCGACGGGCGAGTTGCCGATGGCTCTCTTCATACCGTCCAACGGCTCTCGCGGCAACGTCGTACTGTTCGGCGGGCCACTCTGGTACTTCGATCCCGATGACGTGAAATTAACGATCGAAACGATCATGATCTCGCTCTTCGGAGAAGAGTTCCGCAGCACGAATTGATTGGGATGCGAGGTCTCACTCGCTTGATCGGTAAAGGAGTATTGCACTCGATGTTTCAGCCCCTCATTTCCCGGCGCCGTGTCTGTTCCGCCGCCGCCGTTCTGATCGCACAGGCGCTGGCGGTGGCCGGCACCGCATGGGCGGTCGAAACGCCTGACATCGAATTCACGGTGGAACCGAAAGCGCAGTCCGTGGAAATCACGTGGTCGCACCCGGCAAGTTCGGTGATTTCCGAGCTCACCGTGGTCGACTCGATCTGGGGCGGCACCGCGCGTCTCGAGCTCGGCGGGGAATTCAATGAAGACTGTGATCTCGATATCCGGCTCCGCTCTGTCCGCGAAGTTTCCCGATTCCGGAATCCGTTCGTGAACCCGCCTTCGCTCCAGGCGACCAATCCGAGCGCCCCGAACTACTGGGGGGGCACCGCCCTTCCCGCCTCATCGGGGGAACCGGACATCTGCGCACGGCATACGATTCTGATTCAGGCGCTCGACAGTGGCGAGCTGCTCGCGAACGGCACTGCCGGCGGAGCCCCGATCCGTCTGCGCCGCACGCTCGACGGAAGCAGTATCGATACGTTGACGATTGCGGGCGATTTCATTCCGGGCACAGACGCGTTGCCGCTTCCCTTCGGATCCGAGCTGACATTCAGCGAGGGGACGATTATTGCCGGGAATACTTTCCAGGTGGTGCAGCAGTCGCAGGAAGTGCGCATGGCGTGGGACTACGTTTTCGTGGGCGGCGGCGAGCAGGACCGGATTTCGTCATCGGATCCGGGCGAGACCGAGCTGATCTTCTGCCGGCCGGGCGAATGGGTCGACTACAAATTCGGCCTGCAGCTCCGCATCGTGACCGACTCCCTGTTCGTCATGGACACGGTGATCGACACCACGGACGTTGTCTTCGACACGACGGGCACTGATATTGATACGAGCTATGTCACGGCGGAACGGGACACGTCCTACTACGAGATCGACCGGTTCGTGCCCGCATCGAGCGATACACTCGGTGTTTATGCCGTGCTGTTCCGGAAGATCGACGGGTACCGCATTTATCGATCGGACATCACGAATCCGAACGGATTCTCCGTGCTGGACGAGCTTCTGTTCTGCGACTCGGCCGACGTCGAGTTCCTCTCCCAGTCGACCATGACCTACGTAGATGACGAAGGGGTTCATAACGGATTCCCTTACAATTATTACATCACCGCTTTCGACACGCTCACTTCGCAGGAAGGGGGCAGTGGGAATCTCAGAAGAAATCTCATTCCACGCGCCGAGGCCACGAACGACATGGACCAGATCCGTGTCGTCCCGAATCCCTACAAGCGCCGCGCCGCGTGGGAAGTCGACGGTGAGAAGATCGAGTTCACTCATCTTCCCGAGCGCGCGACGATTCAGGTCTATACGGTTGCCGGCGATCTCGTCAACGAGTGGGAGCATCGCGGAGAAAAAGGTGACGGCAGCTCCACATGGGATACAAAAAACCAGGACGGAGTTCTGGTTGTCAGCGGGGTTTATGTCTTTTATGTGCGTGAATCAACAACCGGGGCGGATCGTGTCGGTAAGTTCATCATCGTTCGCTAGCATATGAACGCCGTTCCGCTGATTTTGTCCGAGCGCGGGGGCTCGCTGGAAAGCACGCGCCGCGGACATGTGGTCGTCGTGAACGATCGGGGCGATCTCGTCCATTCGATCGGCGACGACGAGTACTGTACGTTTTACCGGTCGGCCGTGAAACCGTTTCAGGTTCTGCCGCTCATGGAATCCGACTTCTTCGAGTCGTTCGGATTTGAAGACCGGCATGTCGCCGTGATGGTCGCTTCGCACAGCTCGCAGCCCGAACACTCGAAGGTCGTGCGCGAGGTTCTCAGGAAAGCGGGCGTTACGGAGGCCGATCTCGAATGCGGCGCGCACGCGCCGGCGCATGAACCGTCCCGCGACCGGCTCGCCCGCGCGGGGCGCACGCCGGGCGCGATTCACAACAACTGTTCCGGGAAGCACGCCGGCATGCTGGCGCTCGCGAAAGGGAACGGCTGGCCGTTGACCGGATACATCCACGCCGACCATCCGGTCCAGATCGCGGCACGCCGCGCGGTCGAAGAAGTGACCGGTGTCACTCTTGACGACGCGCGATCCGGGATCGACGGATGCGGCATCCCGACCCACTCCGCGTCGATCCGCGGGCTCGCTCACGGATTCGCGCGCATGGCGACGGGCGCTTTTGAAGGCCGGCGGAAAGCCGCGATGGTGCGCGTCCGCGAGTCGATGATGAAGTTTCCCGTGTTGATCGCAGGCGAAGGCCGGAGCGACACGGATCTGATGGCTGCACGGCCCGGCGCCGTGTTCAGCAAGGTGGGCGCCAAAGGCGTACTCGGCATGGGTATTCCCGAACGGGGGCTAGGCGTCGCCATTAAAATCGAGGATGGTTTTCTCGCGGATATCGGACTCGCCGCAATGCACGTTCTCCGTCTGCTGGGGATTGCGCCCTGGAACATGGAAAACGGGGGGAGCGGCGCCACGACCCAGATCGTTCGGAACTGGGCCGGGAGAGAGGTCGGCACCGATTATGCCGATTTCGTGTTCGAGGAGCCGGTCCTGATCGAGGCTGTTGGCGCGGGCATCAACCGCGAGGCCGTCTGAGGACAGGACCGGGAACTCGACTCCCCACTCTGGAATCGCCAAGCAAAGGGCCCTGCCCTTTTTTCGAAAGAAAGGAGCTCTCTTCCGCATGAAGAGCAGACACAACCTCTCGCTTCTGGCCGCCGCCCTGCTTCTCTCGTTGCCGGCGCTTGTCCAGGGGGCGACGAGATTCGCCGCTCCCGCCACGTTCGGCACGGCGAACACGGCACCATACGATACGCCGTTCACTGCCTCTTACGAACTGCAGGCGGTTCTTGACCTCTCGGCCAGCGGCGACACGGTTCTCGTTGCGGGAGTGACGATCTCCGATTTCCAGCAGTTCGGGACTTCGTTTCAGGAAGGCATTACGATTCCAGAGGGCGTCGTTCTGATCGGCGGATGGGACCTCACGCGCGCACTGGCCGCGACCGACCCTCGCTACTTCGACGAAGACTCGCTCTGGAGCGTCATCTCGCCGCTCGACGGCCGCGCGGTTACGTTCGCTTACGACTCCACGATCGCGAGCTTCGACACTCTGACGATCGATACGGTGAGCGTGATCGACACCACATGGTCGTTTACCGGGCCCGGACTCGACACGCGCTTCGAACGCATGATCGTGCGCGACGCGATCGCGAACCTCGACGATGGCGCCGGCGTCTACGTGCGCGCCGGATCGCCCACGATTCACAGAAACGTATTCATCAACTGCCAGTCGAACGCCGCACGCGGCGGATGCATCTTCGTCGGAAACGGTTCGCCCGCCATTACGAACAACACGATCGCGTTCTGCCGTTCGCAATCAGGGAGCGGCGTCCTGCACGTCGCCGGCGGCGCGCCGACGGTGCGCGACAACATCTTCTACACGACCACGCTCGGCTTCGGAGTCGCGTGCTCGGACAGTGGCGCGGCTGATGTGTCCTACAACGCCTTTTATCAGAATAACGGGAACGATATTTCCGGCTGCGACGCCGACAACTCCAACCTGTTCGGCGTCGACCCTGTTTTCTGCGGTCCCGCGCAGGGGAACTACTCGATCTTCGCGGAATCCCAGCTTGCGAACGCCGCGAGCGATGGTGGTGTTCTCGGCGCACGGGGCATCGGATGCCGCGCGCGCATCAAATACGTTTCGGTGGCGGGGGGCGATCGCTTCCCGTACAACACGCCGTCCGGCGCCGCGAAGACGCTGGAACAGGCGGTCGCACTCGCGCTCGACGGCGACACGATCCGCGTCGGCCAGGGTGTGTACACCGAAAACCTCACGGTCAGCAGCTCCATTACGATCCAGGGCGGTTTCGAGGCCACGCTGGCAGGCACGGAACCCACACCGCTCCTTTCGGGAGGCGGTGTTGTCATCCTCAACGAAGATCCCGACCGGCCTGCGCTGACGGTGGAAGCCGGGGTCGGATCGTTCGAAGCGCAGTTCCTCGTCTTTGCGGGGACTCCGGAAGGGGATGGCGGGGCGATTTCGCTCGCGAGTTCCGACGCCGTTTTGAAGAGCGTCACGATCACGGGCCACGCTTCGACCACAAATCCGCAGATCGACATTACGGGTACGGATGTCCGTTTCCGTTACTGCATGATCGTCGACAATCGCGTGGATCCCGCGTCCGGCAGCGTCGCGCAGGCGGCCATCGGGTGCGCGGCCGGCGCGACAGTCGTTCTCGACACCTGCAACCTGCTTGGCAACGATGCCGATTTCGGCGCGGGCTGTTCCCCGGTTCAGGCGGGAACACGGAACTCGGATCCGCTCTTCTGTAATCCGGCTGCCAACCTCTATACCCTTCTATCAGAAGGCGACCTGGCGCTCGCGATCAACGGAAACAGTCCGATCGGTGCGCTCGGGCAGGGTTGCAATTCCGCCGTTCATTACATTGCGCTGAATGGCGAAGGCGCGTTCCCGTACAACACGCCTGGGACCGCAACCAGCAATATCGATACTGTGTTCACGATCGCCACGGCCGGCGATACGATTCGTTTCGGCGAAGGCCGCTTCGTCACCGCGCTGGATGTGCGGTCCACGATCGTGCTCGAGGGCGGCTGGAACGATGCGTTCGATACGCGCGACATCGATCCGGCGACGACGATCCTGTCCGGGGACGTCGAAGGCGCCCCGACGATTCTGATCAGCAATCCGGGCGGAAGCGGCGGTTCGCCAAGCCCGCGCATTTCGGGCTTTGTGATCACGCACGAACCGGGCGTTTCCGGCCCCGGCGTCGTGGCCACCGACAACGCGCGGCCGTTCCTCAATCAGAACATGATCGTGGGGAACACCCTCGACCGGTCGCTCAATCCCGAGTATCGGAGCGCGGGGATTCATACGGTCGGCGAAGGGACCGGCATCGTCATTCCGACGATCACGCACAATACCGTCGTCGAGAACGTAATTACCAATGTCGGCACGGATGATCAGCATACGGGCGCGGGCCTCTACGCCGAGCGGGTCAATACCGGGCCGGACCGATTCACGGCGAACCTGAATGTCTTTTACGGAAACGAGGGCGGGTCGGGCGGTTTCGTGATCTCTTCACAGGCCAAGGTCGTCACAAACAACGTCGGGTGGGCGAATCTCGATTCGGCCGGCGTCGAAACGAACTTCGTCACCAAGATCGGTGGCATCGGAAACACGAACGTGGTCGCCGACCCGGTGTTCTGCGATCCCGCGATCGGAAACTATCTGCTCAGCACGTGTTCGCCGGCTGCGAGCCGCACGTACAGCGTGACCGGTGACACGGTCGCGGGCGCGCTTCCCATCTCGCCCGACTGCATCTGCGACAACAACGTATTCCGAGTCTACGGACTCGCCGCGGAATCCGGCTTCCCGTTCCGCGGCCGGCGGAATGCCGCGCGCCGTGTCTCGACGCTGGCGCCTTATCTCTCGCCTGGCGATACCGTAAAAGTTTCAAACGACAACGTTACGGACGCGTTCGAACTGCTGCCGGGGGTCATCTACCTCGGCGGTTATCAGAATACGACGTTCCTGAATTCGACGCGGCTGAGTCTCGGCCGTACACGAGTCGGTGCAATCGGGGACCAGCGACTGCTTACGGCGACTACCGGTGTCGATTCGACGACGTTCCTCGACGGGTTCGATTTCGCCTCGGGGCGCGCCGACTCCGGCGCCGGGCTGTTGCTTACCGGCACGGCCTCTCCGAAGTTCAACAATTGTCGCTTCATCGAATCGCGTTCCGATTCTACCGGGGCGGCGGTTCTTTCGCTCGACCAGTCGGCCCCGATTTTCCAGTTCGTACAGTTCTGGAACAATGTTCCGTTTGCGGAAAAGAGCAGCGTGATCAAGCTGGCGGGCGGCGGCGGATCGCTTCGGAACGTTACGATCTCGAACAACAAGGGTTCGGGATGGGCAATCGATATCGAGAACTGCGCGCCCGAGATTTTCAATACGACGATTACACGCAATGTCAAAGGCGTGCGTTCGATCGGCGGGGCGGGGACGATTTTCGACCATAACAACATTTTCGGGCACCGGGTCGACACGGACCAGGTGATCGACTTCGAACCGGGCGAAGGAAACATTTCGCAGAATCCGCTTTACTGCAATGCGCCAGGCGGAACGTTCAGCCTCTTCGATCACTCCCCGTTGATGCGGGTTGACCGATCGGGCACGGGCTTCATAGGCGCTCGCGGAGTCGGCTGCAATACGCCGGTTCACTACGTGTCGGCAAAGGGCAGCAACACGTACCCGTACAACACACCGGAAATGGCGGCGCACAACATCCAGGACGCCATCAACGTCGGGGTGTTCGCGGGACTCGCATCGCCCGACTCGGTGGACGACATTCGCGTCGAAGAGGGCACGTATATCGGAAACGTTACGCTTCCGACAAACGTCAAACTGCGCGGCGGCTACGGCAGCCGGTTCGTGAACGAGAATCGTGCGCCTTCGGAGCGCCCGACCATGCTTCAGGGAGATTCGGCGGGAACCGTAGTCTCGATCGCGCCCGGCGCCCGCGCCCGGACGCCCATTCGCGGGCTCGAAGCGACGGTACTCTCCGGCTTCATTATCGAAGGCGGGGACGCGGATGACGGCGGCGGTGTTGCCATCGGCGCACTCGGCGCGCCTTTCGTGCGCACGAACGTGATTCGAAACAACACCGCGATAAGAGGCGGCGGCATCTTTGCGGACGACGACGCCATCCCCAGCGTGACGGCGAACGTAATTTACGGGAACACCGCGGATCTCGGCGCCGGCATTTTCATCGACTCCACGATCGCGCCGAACAACGCGATTTATCGAAAGAACACGCTCGTTGCGAACACGGCGGGAAGCGACACCGCGGGCGTCGTGCACGCGAACGGCGCGAGTGTTCTGTTCAAGGAGAACGTGGTCGCGTTTTCCGGTATGGGCGCGGGGATCCGCACCATCAGCGAGATCGCTTCGAACATCGACAACAACCTCTTCTTCGCGAATCCGGGCGGCGACACGTTAACGGCTTCATCGGTACTGAATCCGGTGCACGTCATCAGCGATCCGCGCTTCTGTGACGCGGGCGCGGACGACTACCGCGTGATCTTCGACATCGCGCAGATCCGCCTCGGCACGAGCGCGCTTCGCGACAGCTGTGCCGAAACGTGGTGGGGTGCCCTCGGCGCCGGCTGCACGGAAGGGGGGCATCGTTTCCTCGTGCGCCCGCTTCAGCCGAACGATAACCCCGTGTTCCCGTACGTTTGCAAAGAGAACGCCGCAAACAACCTCATGACGCTGCAAGGGAAGCTGAGTCCTGGCGACACGATCGAAGTGGCGCGGTCGCCGGTCGCCCAGACGGTCATCATCCCGTATACGTCGAATCTCGTCGTGGATGTTCCCGTGACGATCCGCGGCGGATGGGATCTGAACTTCACGAACGTGCCGAACGCGTCGAATCCCGACTCGACCGCGCCGAATCCCGATCGCGTCGAATTCTTCACGTACATTCGCCCGGCGGTCCCGGGCCCGATTATTACGATCGAGGAGAGTGCGGAGGCCGACACGAACGCGCTGGTGCGCATCGATTCGCATACCGTGATCGAGGGCTTCATCTTCCAGAACGGAAACTCGTCGAATATCAACGGCGGAGCGATTCGCATTCTCGGCGGCGCCGGTCCCACGATCCAGAGAAACGTTTTCGAATCGAACGTGTCGAACAACTGGGGCGGGGCGATTTCGATCCGCGACGGCGTCGCGCCTCGCATCAGAAGGAACTACTTTGCACGGAACCGCGCCGGAATCGGAGGAGCGATCTACCTGTTCCGCACGTCGGATCCCGTGGTCGAGGAGAACATCTTCGCCTCGAACGTAGCGACCGAAAAGGGAACGCTTCGCATGGAAGAGGTGACGGGCGGCCGAATCGGAAACAACGTATTCCTGCGTAACGCCGGCGGCGGAATCTCGCTCAGCGAACCGCTTGCCGAAATGACGATCTGGAACAACGCCGTGACTTCGAGCGGCGGTTACGGCATTGCGCTGAATCCGACCTTCGCCGGCATTCGCGAGCCGACGATGCGGAACAACAACGTCTGGGCGAATTCGTTCGGCAACTACCGGAACCTCACCGCAGGCGAGGGAAGCATCTCCGCCGGCCCGCTCTACTGCAATACGAGTGTGCGCGTGGATGACGAGTTCGTGCGGAGTGACTTCTTCAAGCTGCAGGAATGCTCGCCCATGATCGGCGCCGGCACGGATCCCGTATCGGATCGCGATGCGAACATCGGATCCACCCGGATGTCCGACCCGATCTGCAGCGATCGCGCGGCGCCGCGGATTACGATCGGCTTCTTCCTGCATCCGACGATTTCCGGAATCGCCAACGTGCAGGTCGTGCCGAATGAATCCATCGCGCGCGACTCGATGGGCGTCAACCTGGTCTACATCGACAGAGTCGCGCTTCCTGATTCGATCGACTCGCAGGACGATTCGCTCGCGCGGGATACCGTTTCGCTCGACCTGCGGCTGCTCGATCCGCTGCTCGGCGTCTACACGTCCGACAATCTCACGCTGCGCTCGTCAGACAGCCTCGTGATCCGGGCTCGCGGGGTGGATCTCTGCGGCTCCGTCGGTACGAGTGTACGCGTCTTCTCGAGCCTCGTGTTCGACAAGGGGCGCGGCGGTGTGCTGGCGAGCGTTGACAAGCGCGCCTGGCTCAGCGTGGATGGCGATGCCGTTCTCGCGAAAGGCGCCGCCCTGATGGAAGTAGTGCCCGAAGACGAGCTTCCCGCCGATGGCGAAGGCAGCGTCGAACGCACCGTTACCGATGCGTATGCATTCTCGCTTTCGCAGCTGAAGAGCACCCGACCGGCTGTGATCACGATGTCGCTCGCGGGCCGCACACTGCCCGAGAGCGACCTGCGGCACTACGCCGTTTACCGCCTCGAGGACGAAACATGGACCCCGCTCGGTTCGACGTTCGACAAGGCCTTGAACAGGGTCAGCGCCGCGGTAACGGAAGGCGGAACGTACGCGGTACGGTATTCGAAGACCGCGATCAGCACGGAAACGATTCCGTCCCGGTTCGCGCTCCATCCGAACATGCCGAACCCGTTCAATCCGATTACGCGCATTCTCTTCGACCTGCCGGTACGGGACGAAGTCAAACTCGAGATCTACGACGTGACGGGACGGCTCGTGCGCACGCTGCAACACGGCGCGCTTTCGGCCGGCCGGCACGATTTCGTCTGGAACGGCGACGACCAGAGCGGTCGATCCGTCGCGTCCGGTGTCTACTTCTACAAGCTCAGCACGTCCGGGAAAAACGCGACGCGCAAGATGCTTCTGATAAGGTAAGTGTTCATGATTGGGATCAGACGAAGAATCTACGGTAGTTTCGCGCTTCCCCTTCTTGTCGCGGCCGCGCTGTTCTCCGGATGCGGAGACACGAAGGAAGTGACGGAGGATCCTCCCGTCGTCATGCTGACGGAAGACGGCTGGGACCGCTACTCCGCAGGCGATCTGACCGGCGCGCGCGAGAAGTTCGAGGACGCGATTTCCGCAGACGGCGGCGTCGGGCTCGGCTATAACGGCCTCGGCTGGGTGCAGATGGAACTCGGTGAACTGGAAAGCGCTCTCGCCTCGTTCGATCTCGCGATCGCGAAGGGCTTCCGGGGCGCCGACGCATCCGCGGGGCGCGCGCTGATCCTTTACAGCATGAACGAATACGGCCAGGCGATTCTGGCCGGGCACGACGCCGTTGCGCGCGACCCGAGCTTCAAGCTGCCCGGCAATACTCGTATCAACATACTCGACGTCCGGCTCATGATCGCTCTCTCCGAATACGAACGGGGCGCGTTCGAAGCCGCCCTCGCGCAGGTACGCCTGATCGACACGGGCCTCGCGCCGATCAACGCGTTCTCGGCGACCTTCGTGGAAGAGCTCACGATCGCGCTGGACCAGTTAGCGAACAGTCTTCTCTAACAAAATTCATTCGATCCAGAACGGCGAACCGACGCACTCCGGAGAATCCCTCCGGGCTGCGTCCTGTTCCGTTCGTGTCACGGATCGACAGATCGAAAAAGGAGCAACCGGGCATGCCCAATGACAAGATGGTGTATTTCTTCGGCGGCAGGAAAGCCGAGGGCGGCGCCTCGATGAGGAACCTTCTCGGTGGCAAGGGTGCGAATCTCGCCGAGATGACGCAGATCGGTATCCCGGTCCCCGCCGGTTTCACGATCACGACCGAAGTCTGCAACGATTTCGCGAAGCGGGGCCAGAAGTACCCGCCGGGCATCAAGACGCAGCTCGACAAAGCCATGGCACAGGTTGAAAAGACCATGGGCGGCAAGTTCGGCGACGCGAAAAATCCGCTGCTCGTTTCGGTGCGGTCCGGCGCGCGCGTTTCGATGCCGGGGATGATGGACACGGTTCTGAATATCGGGCTGAACGACAAGACCGTGGAGGGGCTCGCGAAGGCGATGAAGAGCGAGCGCACCGCCTACGACAGCTACCGCCGCTTCGTGCAGATGTACGGCAACGTCGTGCTCGGTGTCGATCATCACCACTTCGAGACGCTTCTCGAAAAGAAGAAGAAGAAAGCCAGGGTCACGAAGGACTCCGAACTCGAAGCGAAGTATCTGAAAGAGCTCGTCGCGGAGTTCAAGACTCTTGTCGAGAAGAAGACGAAAAAGTCGTTTCCGAGCCGTCCCATGGACCAGCTCTGGGGTGCGATCGGGGCCGTCTTCTCGTCGTGGGGCGTGAAGCGTGCGGTCGAGTATCGCAGGCTGCACAAGATTCCGGAACACTGGGGCACGGCGGCCAACGTGCAGGCCATGGTCTTCGGGAATCTGGGCGAGACCAGCGCCACCGGCGTCGCGTTCACGCGCGATCCGGCGATGGGCGAGCGCCGCTTCTACGGCGAGTACCTGACGAACGCGCAGGGAGAAGATGTGGTGGCGGGCATTCGCACGCCGCATCCGATCAACAAAGCGGGGAAGAAGAACAACAATCTGATCTCGCTCGAAGAAGAAATGCCCGCTGTGTACAAGGAACTCGAGCGCCTCTATCAGAAACTCGAAAAGCATTATCGCGACATGCAGGACATCGAGTTCACGGTGCAGAACGGCAAGCTCTGGATGCTCCAGACGCGCACCGGAAAGCGAACCGCCGCGGCCGCGATCCGCATCGCGACCGAGATGGTGAAAGAGAAGCTGATCTCGTCACGCGAAGCCGTGAAGCGCGTCGACCCGAACCAGCTCGACCAGCTCCTGCACCCGATGTTCGATCCGCGCGCCGAAAAGAAGGTAATCGCGAAGGGGCTGAACGCGTCGCCCGGCGCTGCCGCGGGGCGCGTGGTCTTTACCGCAGACGAAGCCGTGGAGTGGGCGACCAAAGGGGAGGCCGTCATTCTCGTGCGCGCCGAAACCTCACCGGACGACATTCACGGCATGGCGGTCGCGCAGGGGATCCTGACCTCGAAGGGGGGCATGACCTCGCACGCGGCTGTCGTGGCGCGCGGCATGGGCAAGTGCTGCGTTGCCGGCTGCGGCTCGATCCATGTCGACGGCAGGAAGGGCGAGTTCCGCGTGGATGACCTCAATGTGAAGCGCGGCGACACGATCTCGATCGACGGCTCTTCCGGCGAAGTCATGCTCGGCAGCGTACCGACGATGGATTCCGTGATCACGCGGGCGCTCGACGGCGACAAGAAAGAGAAGAAGAACCGGCTCTACCTCGACTACGCGAAGATCATGGGGTGGGCGGACGGCATCCGCAGGCTCAAGGTGCGTACGAACGCGGAAACGCCCGAAGATGCGGGCCGCGCGGTGCGCTTCGGAGCCGAGGGAATCGGCCTCGCCCGCACCGAACACATGTTCTTCGGCGAAGACCGCATTCAGGCCGTGCGCGAAATGATTCTCGCCGAAAGCACCGAAGGCAGACGCAAGGCGCTCGCCAAACTGCTCCCGATGCAGCGGCGCGACTTCGTTTCGATCTTTCGCGCCATGAACGGCTTCCCCGTTACGATTCGCACGCTCGACCCGCCGCTTCACGAATTCCTGCCGCACGGCAAGGACGAGATCGACAGGCTCGCGAAGAAGCTCAAGATTCCCGCGAGCAGGCTGCATGAAACCGTGGAGCGCCTGCAGGAGCAGAACCCGATGCTCGGGCACCGCGGATGTCGTCTCGGTATCGTGTACGAGGAGATCACCGAGATGCAGGCGCGCGCAATTCTCGAAGCCGCGTGCAAGGTGAAGGCCGAAGGGAAGAAAGTCTATCCCGAGATCATGATCCCGCTCGTCGCGACGAAACGCGAACTGGAACTCCAGCGCGGCGTCGTAGAACGCGTCGCCCGTGAAGTCATCGCGAAGAAGAAAGTGAAAGTGCCGTACACGATCGGCACGATGATCGAACTTCCCCGCGCCGCCATCACCGCGAACGAAATCGCCGAAGCAGCCGACTTCTTCTCGTTCGGTACGAACGACCTCACCCAGACCGTGTTCGGTCTCTCGCGCGACGACGCCGGGCGCTTTCTGCCCTACTACGTCGACGCCGGCATTCTGCCAGCGGATCCGTTCCAGGCGATCGACCAGTCCGGTGTGGGGGTGCTGATGGAAATGGGCGTAGCAAAAGGGCGCGCAGTGAAACCGGGGCTCAAGGTCGGGATCTGCGGCGAGCATGGCGGGGAGCCTTCGTCCGTCGCGTTCTGTCACGGACTCGGTCTCGATTACGTGAGCTGCTCACCGTTCCGCGTGCCGATCGCGCGCCTCGCCGCGGCCCACGCCGTGATCGACGAAGAGGCGAAGAAGAAGCCGGGCGGCGCGCGCAAGCTGAGCCGGGCGCGCAAGGGCAAGTAGCCCTCGATCAGCGCAACGAGCAACGCGCCCTAAGACTGTCCGAGTTCGTAGAGTTTGAGTTTGCGGTAGAGGGTGCGTTCGCCGATGCCGAGAATGCGTGCCGCACGCCGGCGGTTTCCGCCCGCCTCGCGCAGCGCGCGCCGGATCGCTTCCTTCTCGAAGTCGGCCGCGGTGCGATGTCCGACCGCGTCGTCGTCATCGTCAACCTCGACGACTTCCGCGTCGGGGTGAAACGCGTCGTAGCCGGCGCCCGCGGGCGTGCTTCCCTGCCGGCTCGAAACGACCGGTGCCTCACTCCCGCCGCCGAGCACGATCCGCTTCAGCTCGGCGAGCTCCGCCCTGATCGAAAGCAGCGTCTGATAGATCAACTCCCGTTCCGCGCGCTTCGGATCCCCCCCGGAAGGGACCGGCAGGTTCTGGGATCGCGCAAACCGCTCACCGAGAAGTTTACGAAGGCGCGGGAGATCGACCGAGTTCCCCCGTTCGAGAATTACGATCTTTTCGATCAGATTGCGCAGCTGCCGCACATTTCCCGGCCAGTGAAATGACGAGAGAAACGACAGCGCTTCGTCCGAAAACCGCGCCGGCGGGAGACCGTGAACCCGCGATGATTGCAGCACGAAGAAACTGATGAGTTCGGGGATGTCTTCCCGCCGCTCCCGAAGCGGCGGAATCGTGATCTGAATCACGTTCAGGCGGTAGTAGAGATCCTGCCGGAACCGGCGTTCCTCCACCGCGCGTTCGAGCTCCGCGTTCGTCGCCGCAATCAGGCGCACGTCGACATCCACTTCTTTCACCCCGCCCACCCGCAGGAACTTCTTGCCCTCGAGCACACGCAGGAGTTTGGACTGCAGTTGAATCGGCATTTCGCCGATCTCGTCCAGGAACAGCGTGCCCCGGTTCGCCAGTTCGAAGCGTCCCTCGCGCCGCGCCGTTGCTCCCGTGAATGCGCCCTTCTCATGGCCGAAAAGTTCGCTTTCGAGAACGCCTTCCGGAAGGGCCGCGCAGTTCACGGCAATGAACGGCTGCTTCGCACGCTTGCTTCGCTCG
Organism: Candidatus Eiseniibacteriota bacterium; assembly: GCA_029262235.1. Classification (GTDB taxonomy): domain Bacteria; phylum Orphanbacterota; class Orphanbacteria; order Orphanbacterales; family Orphanbacteraceae; genus JABDJQ01. The sequence continues at coordinate 425,171 of JAJCZU010000003.1, forward strand.
TGCAGCAGACGTGCGACCACGTCCTTGCCCGTGCCGCTTTCACCCGTGATCAGCACCGTCATCGAAGTGCGTGCGACCTGTTCCACCGTCTGCCGGATCTGTTCCATCTCCGGCGACTCGCCGATCAGCCTCGTCTTCGGCGTCCCTTCGTCGATATGAGAAAGCAGGCCCGGAAGCACCGACAGAATCTCGCTGTCCGACATGCCCGAGAGGTCGAGAAAAGCATCCTGTGAAGGGGAAGAGGAGCCGGTTTCTTCGAGAAGCAGAATGGCGTTCTGCAGGGGGAAGCGCGCGGCAAGACTGTTCAGAAGTGCCGAATGCGAGACATCCTGCGGTATCCCCACGACAATCCCGTCCGGATTCGACTCCTTCAAATGACGGAGTGCCTCCTCGCCGCGCAGGAGCTGGGAGACGCGGTAGCCCTCGTCCCGTAGGCGATCTGCCAAATTGACATTTCGCCGGGGGAAAGATCCGATTAGAAGCAGGTTCTGCACTCGATTCCTCGTTTCTGATCCCTTCATATCATGGGGTCCGAATTGCAGTCAAGATGGCAGGGGGAGGGGGATTCGGAGCGGAGGGGAGCGGAGGGGAGCGGAGGGGAGCGGAGGGGAGCGGAGGGGAGCGGAGGGGAGCGGAGGGGAGCGGAGGCGCGGGATCGTGCGGTCGGAGCGCGGCTTGCGATCCCTGGCCGGTCGCCTTTGATGGGGGAGATGGCGGGTGGCGGGGATCGGGGCTTCTGTTGCGTCCGGACGGGCGGGAGCGAGTGCGCCGAAGGCTCCCTCTCAAGTTGGTCTCGCTTCGCCGCGCTCCGACCGCACGATCGCGCCCCCCGGCCCGCGATTGAGGGAAAAAAGGGAAGGGAATCGGAGGCGGAAAGAGGGGAAGGAATGGAGAGTGGCGGAAAGAGAAAGAGGGCGGAGTGGGAGTCGGAGCGGAGGGGATCGGAGGGGAACGGAGGGGCTGGATCGTGTGGCCGGGAGCGCGGCTTGCGATCCCTGGCCGGTCGCCTTTGGTAGTGGAGATGGCGGGTGGCGGGGATCGTTACGTCTGTTGCGTCCGGACGGGCGGAAAGCGGTGCGCCGAAGGCTCCCTCTCAAGTTGGTCTCGCTGCGCCGCGCTCCGGCCGCACGATCGCGCCCCCCGGCCCCACGATCGAGGGAGGGGAAGGAATAGGAAAGAGGCGGAAGGAGGAAGAGGGGGGCGGACAGAGTAAAAGGCGGAAAAGAGGGCGAAATGAGGCCGCAGAGCGGTGAGCGGAGACATCCTGGGGCAATCGCCCGCCGGTCGCCCATCCCACCCGTCGCCCCGTCTCTCCTCCCTTCCTCTCTTCTCTTCTCTTCTCTTCGCCTTACTTCGTGTAAGGTGTTCAGATTGTGTCAGTTGCCTTGAATACTCACTCCCTGAGTGTGGTAGCATGGCGGGTGGCGCGCCGGGCGGGGACCCCGATCGAGCCTGTCGAGATCGGGGTGCCGCGGCGCGACAGGACCCGCCAGAGAACCCACCAGGGTTGATTTTCCTTGGACAACTGACGACATTCTGATAACTTACGACGGTTGAGTAATAGCGGGAGTACGTGTGCCCCGCGCCGGCAGCTTCGGCTGCCCAGAATATCCGGGAAAGGGTGTGATAAGTTTGACACGTGTCAAGGTCAAGGACGGCGAGCCGATCGACAAGGCGATCCGGCGCTTCAAGAAGAAGTGCGAAAAGGATGGAATCATCCAGGATATGCGCAAGAAAGCTCGCTTCCTAAAACCCAGTGAACGGCGCCGCAAGAAAGCCCTCAAGGCTGAAAAGCGACGACGCACGGAGGCAGCAAAAGCAGCTTCGTACTAGAAATAAAATAGAGCGATTCACGAAGACGAGCAGGTTCAGACGACGATTAGTGTGTACGCGGGGTGTTGTTTCAGACCGGCCCCCCGCAATGGTTGGGAGGAGTGACTGTGAACCGTCGAAACGCGGACCAGAACGTTCTTGTGAAGGGCACCACGAACAGCACCTTTGATATCCTTCTCAGGAAAGCGGAAGAAGATGGGCGTGTCGGAGGCAAATACCAATGCCTCATTTGCGGCATGTCCTTTCATCAGAAATCCGAATCGAAGGCATGCTGTGCGATGCTTCGTGAAAAGACCTAACAGGAAGAAACTTCATGCCGAAGATGAAAACCCATAAGGGAATGGCAAAGCGCGTAAAGAAGACCGGGACGGGCAAGTACCTGCGCGGTCATGCTTACACGAGCCACATGTTCTCCCACAAGACGCAGAAGCAGAAGCGGAAGCTCCGCCACAATACTGTCTGCAGTCCGGGTGACACGGCGCGCATCCGCGTGCTTCTGCCGAACTAAGGGCTCACATGAATTTGCGACTGGTGAGAGCGCTGTCTCTGGCAGCGCTTCTCTTTCCTCTGATTGCCTCAGCGGAAACGAAAGAAGAGGAAGCGACCCGCTACCTCGATACGATGGTGCAGTCGGTTCTCGAAGGAAACGACCCGATGCGGAACCGGATGTTCATCCAGTTGCGCTATCTGGGTGAGCCTTCGATCGAACCGCTGCTGGGGGCGCTGCAGAACGGCGACTGGAAAGTGCGTCAGTACGCGGCTTTCACGCTCGGGTTCTTCGACAGCCCCCGGGTGGTCGACCCGCTTCTGAATCTCTTCCAGAAAGACCCCGAACTCGAAGTGCGCGCCACGACGGCCGAAGCGTTAGGACGCCTCGAGGCGACGGCGGCGGTCGATCCGCTGCTGAAAGCGCTGAACAGCGACCAGGCGAAGATCCGCCAGTCGGCGGCGTACGGTCTCGGGCTGATTGGAAGCGACAAGGCGAAGGGCGCGCTCGAAAACGCCAGGAACAACGACCCCGATGAGTTGGTCCGATTCTTCGCCGGCGAAGCGCTCGACTGGATCGAACGCGCGATCGCCATGAAGAACCGCTCCTGAATACGACATACGTGAAACCAATCCGACTCTTCGTGACACTCTGCGCACTTCTGTGCGCCCTGCCGCTCACGGTCTGCTCACAAACGACCTCACCTGACGCAGGCGCTTCGCAGCCTGCGATGGACGTCGACAAGACGTTCGCCGAACTCGAAGCGGCGCACGCCGGCCTTCGCATGCTGAGCGCGCGTTTCCAGCACACGAAAGAAGTGCCGCTCTTCGACGAGAAGATCGTTTCGAGCGGCGTCCTCTACTATAGAAAGCCCGAAGAGCTTCTGCTGCGCTACACGGACCCCGATACGAGTACCGTGCTGATCGCGCGCGACCAGATCTGGCTCTACTACCCCGACCTGAACCAGGCCCATCGTTACGAAATCGATCCCGACATGGCGCTTCCGGGCGTCTTTCTGGGCTTCGGCGGCTCGTCGGACCGCATGCGCGAGCGATTCGACGTCACGATCGAGCCTTCGGTCCGCATGGGGGGCAAGGCGACGGTCCGGATCCGCATGACCCCGAAGAAGGGGACGGCGTTTGACGGGGAAGTGCGCGCAATCGAACTGCTGGTCCGGCGCGACACGTATCTGCCGCTTCGCTGCGAGTTCTGGGAAGAGACGGGCGACCATACGCTCTTCGAGTTCACGGCCTACGAACAGAATCCGAAGCTCGACCCCGCTCTCTTCGCCTTCACGCCGCCCGCGGGAACGGAGGTCTTTGAGCTCGAAGGGGAATCGTGGTAAAACCCTCCGCGCGCTTCAAAGAGGCGCGTAAGTTCCTCCGCAATCTGGTCGACTGGGAACGCGCGGTCGGCCTCACTTTCAGCGACGAGACCATGCGGCTCGACCTCTTTCGCGAGGGGCTTGCCGCGATCGACAATCCGCAGAATTCCTATCGCGTCGCGATTGTCGGCGGCACGAAGGGAAAGGGATCGACGTCGTCGATTCTGGCCAGCCTTCTCGAACATCAGGGATACAAAGTCGGATTCTTTTCGTCGCCGCATCTGATTTCGGTACGCGAACGCATTCGTGTGAACGGCGATATCATCTCGCAGGACCACTTCGCGGATGTGATCGAGATTCTGTCGAGCAAGCTCCGCTACTTCGACGACCCGGGCCAGTCGCGCACGTTTTTCGAGACGCTCACCGCGGCGGGTCTGCTTCATTTCGCCCGCGAGAAGGTGGATTTCGCCGTGCTCGAAGTGGGCCTCGGCGGCCGTCTCGACGCGACGAACGTCACGGACCCGGCCGTTTCGGTCATTACGCCCATCAGCCGCGATCATCTGCATGTGCTCGGCAACACGCTCGAGGCGATCGCGGAAGAGAAGGCGGGGATCATGCGCCAGGGGCGGCCTACGGTTTTCGGGCGGCAGAAGCCGCTGATCCGGCGCTTCTTCATGAAGCGCGCGGAGGAGCGCGGCGTCGAACCGGTGCTGTACGGGCGCGACTATCAGGCTCGCTTCGCGGGCGTCGACCGCAAGGGCACGCGCTTTCACTACCGCGATCACGAAACGCGTTACGACGATCTCGCACTGGGGCTTCTGGGGCGCCATCAGACGTGGAACGCGGCGTCGGCGATCGCGGCGCTCCGGCGTCTCGTGCCGGATGCGACGGAAGACGGGATTCGGGCGGGGCTTCGCGCGGCTTCATGGCCGGGGCGCGGCGAGTTTCTGGAACAGGATCCGCCGATTTTTCTCGACGGCGCGCACAACGGCGATTCGGCCAAGGTGCTCGCTGAACTCGTTTCGCAGCTCTTCGACCGCAAGGTCGTGCTGCTCTTCGCCGGCTCGCGCGGCAAGGAGTTTCACCTCATATTCCATCACCTGCTCCCGCTCGCACGCGAAGTGATCGTCACACAGTCTTCGCATCCGCGGGCGATGACGGCGGAAGAGGTCGGGCAGCGTCTCCGGCGGGCGGACAGCGACATCCCGATGACGGTCGAGCCCGACTGGAAAAAGGCGCTGGAGACGGCGCGCGCGCGCCAGGAGGGGAAGCACCCGATGCTGATCGCCGGGTCGCTCTACCTGGCGGGGGATGTGCGCGGTACGTACTTCCCCGAACTTGCGCGGGAAGAGGCCGAGTGATACGTTGAGCGCTCAAGGAGGAGGCCAGCGCATGAACGCACGCGGCGAAATTCGAGAACTCATTTTCGACTGGAATCGCGAGTCCCAGGAGCTCTTCGTTCCTTCGCAGCCAGTCGAGTTCGACGACGAAACGCTCCGCGACGGCCTGCAGTCCCCTTCCGTAAACGACCCTTCCATCGAAGAAAAACTCGAGATACTGCATCTGATCGGCGACATCGGGATTCAGTCCGCGAACATCGGGCTTCCGGGCGCCGGCCCGCGCGCGGAAGCGGACGCTCTTCGCCTGGCGCAGGAGATTGCGCGCGAAGGAATGGGAATCTTTCCGAACTGCGCGGCGCGCACGATGATCCGCGATGTCGAGCCGATCGTTCGCATTTCGCAGGGCGCGGGGATCCCCGTCGAAGCGGCTACGTTCATCGGGTCGAGCCCGATTCGTCTCTACACGGAAGACTGGTCGATCGACAAGCTGCTGCATCATACGGAAGAAGCCGTCACGTTCGCCGTGAAGAACGACCTCCCTGTGATGTACGTTACGGAAGATACCTCGCGTGCTCATCCCGATGTTCTCGCAAAGCTTTATACGACGGCGATCGCGTGCGGCGCGCGCCGTCTCTGCATCGCCGACACGGTCGGACACGCGACGCCGATCGGTGTGCGCGCGCTCGTCAAATTCGTGCGCGGCGTCGTCGAAAAGTGCGGCGTCCCCGACGTCAAGATCGACTGGCACGGACACTGCGATCGCGGCATGGCGATCAACAACGCGCTGGCTGCGATCGAAGCGGGCGTTTCGCGCGTGCACGGTACGGCGCTTTCGGTCGGCGAACGGTGCGGCAACCTCCCGATGGATCTCTTCCTCGTGAACCTTCGTCTGCTCGGCTGGATCGAAAACGATCTTACGAAACTTCCCGCGTACGTGCAGAAAGTCTCGGACGCGCTCGGCGTTCCCATCCCCGCGAACTATCCGGTGTTCGGCGAAGACGCGTTCCGAACCGCAACCGGCGTGCATGCGGCGGCCGTGATCAAGGCGATGCACAAGGGCGATCGCGAACTCGCCGACTGGGTGTACTCGGGCGTTCCTGCCGGGCTGGTCGGGCGCGAGCAGACGATCGACATCGGCCCGATGTCGGGCGCTTCCAACGTGGCGTACTGGCTCGAGCATCGCGGAATGGAAGTCGATACGGCTCTCGTGCAGGCGATCCTCGACGTCGCGAAGCAATCGAAAAAAACGTTGAAGGATCAACAGATTCAGGATGTGATCGCCCGGTTCCGCGACCGGAGTTGACGGTGCGCATCGCCCACCCGAAAACCCTTCTCATGATCGCGCTGCTGCTAGCGGCGGCTTTGCGCATCGCTTACTTCGTTTCGTTCCAGTCCGGCTACGAATTCGCAGACCACCTGCATCTCGACCCGCGTTCCTATCACGAGCAGGGCTTGAGTGTCGCGGCGGGGTTCGATCCCATGCCCGGGCAGCCCTTCTATCAGTCGCCTCTTTACGCGTATTTTATCGGCTCGATCTACCGCTTGCTGCCGGGGGACCTGACGGCCGTACGGCTCGTGCAGATACTGCTCGGCGTGAGCACGGTTCTGTTCATCGCGCTGGCCACCATGAAACTGTTCGGGACCGGGGCGGGCGTGCTTGCGGCGTTTCTGGCCGCGCTCTACGCGCCGTTCCTTTTCTATGAAATGCAGATCATGAAACCCGCGCTCGGCGTCTGTCTGATCGCGGGCGGCATTCTCGCGTCGCTCTTTGCGGCCGAAAGCGCGCTTGCGGCCATTCTCGCCGGGCTTGCGTTCGGCCTTTCCGCGCTCGTGCGGGAGAACCTGATTCTGTTGCTTCCCGTCGGCTTCGTCTGGATCCTGCTGCAGCGAAAGACACTCGCGCTCGCGTTTCCCGGAGGGGCGCCGCTTGCGGGGGGGAAGCGCGGGCGCGTTTCGGGTGATCGCATGAAGATCGGTAGCGTACCGATCGGGCCCATTCCGCTCGGTCGCGCGCTTCTCTTTCTCGCAGCCGGGGCCGCTGTGATCCTGCCGATCACGGCCCGGAACTTCGGCGCCTCGGGCGAATGGATCGCCGTCACTTCGCAGGGGGGCCAGAACTTCTATATCGGCAATAACCCGGCGGCGCGCGGTTATTACACCGACCTTCCGTTCGTGCGCCCCGATCCGCGGTTCGAGCAGGGGGATTTCCGGCGCGAAGGGGAGAGGCGGGCCGGCGGCACTCTGACGTACAGGGCGCTTTCAAGCTTCTGGTACGGCGAGGGCATGCGATGGATTCGCGAGAACCCGGCCGATGCCTGGCAACTGCTGCAATGGAAGCTGCTGCATCTCGGGAACGATCAGGAGATTCCGGACAACGAACATTTCGGCTACATGCGCGCGCGCTTTCCCGCGCTTCGTCTGGCGCCGCTCACATTCGGCTGGCTGTTTCCGTTCGCGCTGCTCGGCATGATCGCGGGGCGCGGCGCATTGCGGGAGCGCGGCCTTCTCTACGCCGGCGTTTTCGTGCAGGCGCTTTCGCTCGTCGGCTTCTATGTGTTCGCGCGTTACCGGCTTGCCATCATGCCGTTTCTGATCCCGTTCGCGGCTCACGGCATGATGGTGCTGGCGGGCGTGATCGGCTGGAGGAACACGGAGTACCCGCGCCGCATGTTCGCGCAGATCGCCGTGGCGCTGCTGCTGGGACTCGGTTTCGCGTGGTCGTTCCAGCCCGCGCCGGCCGGTTTCGACGCGGATCGCGAAGGGATGCTTCCGCTTCACGTGAACCGCGGCATGCTGTTCGAGGAGCGCGACTCGCTCGAAGATGCGGTGGCCGAATACGAAGCGGCGCTCGCGATCAATCCCGAAAACGCGTTCGTGCAGAAGCGCAACGGGCGTGTACTCGGGAGACTCGGGCGGGGGGCCGACGCGGAGAAGGCGCTGGCGCGCGCGATCGATCTCGACCCGGGTGACGGGGGTGTACGAAACGATCTGGCGCTGCTTCTGCTGCAGCGCGGTGCCGTGGACGACGCACGCGCTCAGCTTCACGAGGCGATCCGGCTCGAGCCGGGGCTCGCCGCCGCGCATCGAAACCTCGCGCGCGTTCTGCGATCGGTCGGGGACGAGGAAGGCGCCGCGCGCGAAGATGAAATCGTAGAACGACTCGAAAGGCAAAATCGATGATGCGGGTATGGCGGGTATGGCGGGTACGGATCGGGACCGGGGTTCGAGGAAAAGGCGCCGGGGCCGGCATCGCGTGCGTGACGGCGCTGCTGCTGGCGGCTTCCTTCGCGTGCCGGGCCGAGGGGGACGCGGCGAAGGCTGACGGGGCGACCCTGGAATCGGCACAGGCGACCGAGTATCCGGCGCAGCAGGCGGAATCGGCACAGGCGGCGAAGGGCGTGTCTCCGGTGCCCTCGCAGGCTCCCGTCCCTTCAGATGCCGTCGCGGCGATCGACGCCCTGATGCGCTCCCCCGGATGGGCCGCGAGCCCGCCCGACGCGAAATGGCGCGCACTCGCCCGCACCCGGCTCGGCACGCCGTACGCGCTCGGCTGCCTCGGCGAGGAGGACGAAAACGACGCGGACCCCGTTTTCCGGCTCGATCAGGCCGACTGCACGGTCCTCGTGCTCACGAACAGCGCGCTGGTACGGGCCGCGAGCCCCGCGGACGCCCGCGCGCGCCTCATCGACATTCATTATCGTGGCGGCACCCCGACGTACGCTTCGCGCATTCATTTCACCTCGGACCGCATCACCGATTCGCCCTGGTTCGCGGATATCACGTCGCAGATCGCGCCGGAGCCGCTTCTCGTGCCTGTGTCGCTCACGTTGAACCGCAGGGAGAACGGCGACCCGCTGCTCCCGATCGACTGGGAACGGCCGCTCACGATCTCGTATCTCCCGTCGGCCCGCTACGATTCCTCGGTCATCGCCGCGCTCCCCCCCGTGGCCGGGGTCGCGTTCGTGAACGAAAAGAACTCCCGGCTCGGGTTTCTGGTGTCGCATGAGGGGATTCTCTTCGACGGGAAGACGCTCCATCACGCCTCGTCGCTCACGAACACGGTGGCCGATATCGACCTCCGGGCGTACCTCTTCGAAGGCCGGGAGAAGCCGCGATTCGACGGGATGCTGTTCTACGAGCTGAAATAGAGCCTCCCGCGGGCGCGGGAGAGCAAAAAAGTGGTGCCGAGGGGGGGACTCGAACCCCCACAGACTTTCGCCCACATGACCCTGAATCATGCGCGTCTACCAATTCCGCCACCTCGGCATTTTCGGCGGCAAGGATATGAGTGTAGGAGCGGCCGGAACTCGCCGTCAAGGTGATTCCCCGACGTTTCGCTTGTCGCCGGTCCCCCTTTTTTGATACCGTTTTCCTCGTTGCCTGACCCCTCTCTTCTGACCCCGTCCCAGGCGTTAATACCATGGAAATAAAGACGGTTTGCACGAATCGCAGGGCGCGCCACGACTATAAGATCATGGACACGGTCGAAGCCGGTCTGGTGCTCATGGGGTCCGAGGTGAAGTCGCTGCGCGCGAAACACGCGTCGATCAAAGAGGCGTACGTCCGCTTCAAGGACGGCGAGCTCTATCTCGTGAACGCCACGATCAACCCGTACGAAATGGCGGGCCGGTTCAATCACGAGCCGAAGCGCGACCGCAAGGTGCTGCTCAGCAAGCGCGAGATCGGGCGGCTCGAAAAACAGGTGGACACGAAGGGGATGACCCTCGTGCCTCTCAAGGTGTATTTCAAGGGGAGCTGGGCGAAGGTGGAGATCGGAATCGCCGCGGGGAAGAAGACGCACGACAAGCGGGCCGCGATCGCCGAACGCGACGCGAAGCGCGAGATGGATCGCGTGCGGAAAGAGATGAACCGTGTCCGGTAAGTGCGCGGCGCCGTTCGCGCCGCACGTGTCGCCCTGCGCGGCGCCGTTGGCCGCCCTGATCGTGTGCGCCCTGCTGATGCTCGCGCCGTCATTCGCGCGCGCGGACATCGAAGTGCGCATGCCGGCTTCCGAGCCGCGTACGTTCGCGACGTCCGAATGGGACGGCGTCGAGTACATCACGGCAGACGACGTCTCGCTCATCTATTCCGCTTCACTTTACTGGCGCCCCGAACTTCAGAAGATGACGCTACGTCTCGGCGATTTTCACGTGAAGGTGACGGCCGAGAACCCGAACGTCGTGATCGAAGACCGGGTCATTCATCTCGCCGCGCCGGTCCTGTTTCGGGCCGGGCATCTGCAGCTTCCGCTCGACCTCGTCACGAACATACTCCCCGACCTTTGTCCGTATCCCGTGATCTGGCGTCCCGAGCCGCGCCTCCTCACGGTCGGCGCACCCGGATCCGTCATCCTCGACGTTACGCGGAACATGCTGCCGAACGGGATCGAGCTCATCGTGCGCCCTTCGGGGCCCGCGGACTTCGTGACGCGCGAACTGGACGGCGAAATTCAGCTCGTGTTTCCCGGGAGCCGCGTGCTGAACGAGCAGGTTCCGCTGCTCGAAGACGACCCTTTCCTGCTTGACGCGCAATGGATCCAGAACGTCGACACGCTCACGTTAGTCGTGGCGAAGACGGACAGCGTGATCGACTACCAGGTGACGCGGGAGGGGCGCCCGGAGCGAATCGTCGTGCGGCTTTCCGCCGTGCCGCTCATCAAGGATCCGCAGTCGACTTCGGGCACCATGCGCGCGCTCACGAGCCCTTCGGGGCGCACGCGCCAGATCGGCCGCGTCGTGATCGACGCCGGCCACGGCGGCGCGGACATGGGCTATCAGAACGGCGCCATTATAGAAAAGGACATCACGCTCGATATCGCGAAACGGCTCGGCCGCGTGCTCGAAGAGGAGTACGGCATTGCGGTGGCATACACACGGGAAGGCGACGAAGAAGTGACGGCGGAACGCCGCACGGAGATCGCGAACGAAGCGCAGGGCGACCTGCTCATCAGCCTGCATGTGAACGCCTCGACGATCCCGGCGCTTCGCGGCACCGAAGTGTACGTGCATTCGCCCGGCATCGGCGTTTCGGAACGCATCGAACGCATCGTCGAAGAGGCCACGACGCGCTATCGCACCGAAGTCGTCGGCGGGCTGCTCGACCAGAGCCTGCGCATGATTCCGTGGGACGCCGTGCAGACCGGCTACAAGAAGCGAAGCGGGGAAGTGGCGCGTTCGATTCAGCGCGCGTTTAACGAAGGCGAGGATCTGCCGACGCGCGGCGTGAAGCAGGGGCCGATCGGCGTGCTTGCGGGCGCCGACATGCCGGCCGTGCTCGTCGAGTTCGGTTTCGGGAGCTCGCGCGATGACGCGAAACGCCTGATCGAGAAGACGAGCCGCGAGCGCCTGGCCGAACAGGTCGCCCGCGCGATCCGGGAGGCGTCGTCAGGATGAACCATGCACACTCCGCCGCGCATTACGGCATGAACGGCGCCGCACACTCCGCCGCATCACGAGGAGCGCTCCTGCTCGCCACGCTTCTGTGCGCCCTGGCGCTCCTGGCCGGATGCGGGCGCGATCGCAGTCCGGAGGGGAACGCCGACGGCATCTCGCTCGCCGAACGCGGCCAGCTCACGCGCTCCGTCCTCTGCTACTTCGCGACGGCCGACGGCGAAACGATGGAACCCGAACGCCGCGAACTGGTGCTCGACGAAGGTTCGCGCGAAACGATGGCGAAGCTGCTGATTGCCGAACTTGCCCGCGGCCCGCACCGCGAGGACCTTTACGCGACCGTCCCGCCGACGATCGAGATCGACGCGCTCTTCTTCGACGACGTCGGCGGCATGTTCGTGAGCTTCGTCGGCGCCTCTCTGCTTCCGTGGAGCTGGGGGAGTTCGTCCGAATTCCTGATGGTGCGAAGCACCGTGCGAAGCCTGGGCGCTGCGTTTCCGAGCGTGCGTCGCATTACGTTTCTCGTGGACGGGCGGCGCGCCGACTCGCTCGCCGGCCATGTAGGGACCGCGCACCCGTTCGAGGTGGCCGAATGGCGCTGACCATGCAGGGCCCGATCGGCGTCTTCGACTCGGGGATCGGCGGGCTCACCGTCGTACGCGAAATCTTCAACCAGCTCCCGAACGAAACCGTGACGTTCTTCGGCGACACGGCGCGTCTACCATACGGGCCGAAATCGTCCGAAACCGTCATTCAGTTCTCGCGCCAGAACGCCCAGCTTCTGCTTTCGCGCGGCGTGCGTTCGATCGTTGTCGCGTGCAACACAGCGTCGGCCGTGGCGCTCCCGACACTCGAGCGCGAGTGCCCCGTTCCCGTGGTCGGCGTGATCGTGCCGGGCGCCGAGGCAGCGCTTCGCGAAACGCGCACCGGGCGCATCGGCGTTGTCGGGACGCGCGGCACGATCGCGAGCCGCGCCTACGACAACTATCTCGCTGCGCAACGCGCCGACATTTTCGTGCGCGGCGTGCCCTGCCCGCTGCTCGTGCCGCTCGCGGAAGAGGGGTGGACGGATCACCCCGTGACCGAGCGCGTCGTGGGCGAATACATCGCGCCCCTGCTGGCCGAGAAGATCGACACGCTCATTCTGGGGTGCACGCACTATCCTGTTTTGAAGAAGACGATTCAGAAGGTCGTGGGGCCGGACGTCGTGCTGATCGACAATGCCGTCGAAACGGCGGCGCTTCTCTGCGAAAATCTGGCGCCGGCCGACCCGACCGAAACCGCGGGCCCCATACACCGTTTTATGGTATCCGACGTGCCGCATCGCTTTCAGGAAGAGGCGGAACTCTTTCTCGGGCGGCCGATCGGGTCAATCGAACAAATCACGCTCGAAGAACTCGAAGCGATTCTGGGAGGACCATGACGACTCTTACAACGAAGAGAATTGACGGCCGCAAGGTCGATGCACTGAGACCGACAAAATTCAAACGGAACTACCTGCGCAAAGTCGAGGGCGCCGTTCTCGTCGAAACCGGCCATACGAAAGTCCTTTGCACGGCGACGGTCGAGGACCGCGTGCCGCACTTCCGGCGCGAGTCGGGCGGCGGCTGGCTGACGGCCGAGTACTCGATGCTCCCGCGCTCGTCGTCGCAGCGGATCCAGCGCGAAACGCGCGGCGTGAAGGGGCGGACGCAGGAGATCCAGCGCCTGATCGGGCGCTCGCTGCGCGCCGTGTGCGACCTCGACAAGGTGGGGCCGCGCACGCTCACGATCGACTGCGACGTGATCCAGGCTGACGGCGGCACGCGCACGGCTTCGATCACGGGAGCCTACGTTGCGCTGCACGACGCGCTCACGACGCTCAAGAAACAGGGCGCGCTGGGCGAGTGGCCGCTCAGCGACTGGCTTGCCGCGGTCAGCGTCGGTGTTGTCGACGGCGAACCGATGCTCGATCTCTGTTACGAAGAAGATTTTGCGGCCGAAGTCGACATGAACATCGTCATGACGGGCAAGGGCAAGTACGTCGAAGTGCAGGGCACGGCCGAAGGCGACCCGTTCTCGAGCGCGGCGCTCACGAAACTGCTGAAGCTCGGCAAAACGGGGATCGATGATCTGATCGCCGAACAGAAGAAAGCTTTGGGAGTGAAGGAATGATATCGTGATGGACCTGCTTCTTGCCACCGGGAACAAGGATAAAGTGAAGGAGATCGCGGCGAAGCTCGCGGGGCTTCCGTATCGTGTGCGTACGCTGGACGAGTTTCCCGGCGCGCCCGAAGTCGTGGAAGACTGCGACACGCTCGAAGGGAACGCCGTCAAGAAGGCCATTGAGATTTCTCAGTTCACGGGGCTGCTGTCGCTCGCGGATGACACCGGGCTCATCGTTCCTGCAATCAACGGGGAGCCCGGCGTCTATTCGTCGCGGTACGCGGGCGAGGACGTGAGCTACGCGGACAACGTGAACAAGCTGAAGGATCGCATGAAGGGCGTTCCTGACGGCGAACGCGGCGCGTACTTCGAGTGCGTGATCGCGGTCGCGTACCCGGACGGGGTCGTGGGAACCGCCTCCGGGCGCGTCGACGGCGTCATTCTGCGCGAGCCGCGCGGCGAAGGCGGGTTCGGATACGACCCGCTCTTCTACCATGAAGAGTCCGGCGCCACGTTCGCCGAACTCTCGATTGCGGCCAAGAACAAGATCAGCCATCGCGCGCTGGCCCTCGACGAGGCCAAGAAAGTCCTTGCCGGGCTTGCGCACGCGTAACTAGACTCGTAACCCAATGAGAGATCGGCGGTTTCGCTGCCGGTCCCGTCTTTTGATCGGGGCGTGGCGCAGTCCGGTAGCGCACCTGCTTTGGGAGCAGGGTGTCGTAGGTTCGAATCCTATCGCCCCGATCTTTCTTTCTTCATCCCATGCGCGCCCGTAGCTCAGCTGGATAGAGCAGCTGACTTCTAATCAGCAGGTCGCAGGTTCGAATCCTGCCGGGCGTACTTTTCTTCTGTACGATCAGTGCAGGCGGGCCGCATCCTGGCTCGGACGCTTCCAGTGAAAATACACGGGCATTTCCCGGCCGGCCGGATCCGCAAAGTAATGGGCGGCTTCACTCGGAGTCATCGTGAGCGCCGCTTCGAGCGCCGGGTCGCGACCCTCAGCGTAGTCCGCCCGCGTCATCGGTGTCGCAATGTCGGGAGCAATGAAGCAGCGATCGTCCAGAGGATCGGAGTTCTGCTCCCGCACCGTCGAAACTCGAAACACGATATCGCTCCCGGGAAGCGCTCGCGGGGGGTGGTTGCCGAGCGGCCCGTTGAAGAAGTTCGGGTGCGCGCCGCATGGCTCCCCGACGAAGACCGCCTGGGTTTCGATATCGAGTTTCGTCGCGATCGTGACCCCCGCGGACTGCGTAATGCGACTCGTCAGCACGAACAGGTGCCCGGGGCGGTTGATCTTTGGCGACGCTACGATGGCATGAACGAGTGCATGTGCCATGTATGCCCAGCCGCCTTCATTGTGTCGCAGATCGATCACGAGGCGCTCCAGATCGGGGCGTTCCTCGATCGTGAGAAATACTTCTTCCAGAAACTTTCGCCACGGCTCCCCGGACGAGCGCGGCACATTGAACTGGAGAAAGACCGCGTCGGTTCCCACGATCGGTTCGTACCAGTAGTTGCGATCGCGCCGCGCGAGCCATCGGGGCGGTGCGGAGAGAGCGTCGTGGTCCTGGATCCATCCTGCGGGCGCTGTGAAACCGGTTGACGTGCCGAGCGAGCCCAGATAGCCGGATGAGTCCGTGGGCGTCAGAGCGATGGTTCTGCTCTCGCCGCTCGTGAGCAGGAAGGTCATTTGCCCGCCGTCGTCTGAACCGCCGAGCCCGAGCGCATGCAGGTACGCGGGGAACTGCATGTGCACCTGCGCCATGTAGGTCGACATCCATACGTTTTCCGTAGGCAGCATGTGAAGCAGGCGCTTCCATGCGTCGTTCATGGGGATGTTCTGCAGAGCTGTCACGCGCGCGCCGACGAGTTCAGTGAGTTCAGGCGAAGCGGCGCGCACGAACACGCCGTCCTCGAAGCGCCAGAACCGCAGTCCGTAGCTCAATCTCATGACGCGCGAACCTCGCCTCGGATAGACCGAAGTGTGAACATCGCCCGCCATGCCCGCGAGTGCGGCGAGTTCCGCGTAGTACGCCGTGGCGCTCAGGCTTTCGACGCGTGCGGCCGCTGCCCGCGCGCGGATGGCCCAGGCCTCGCGCGTGAAATGACGATAAGGATCCGGGTGGTCCTCCAGAATATCCTTCACGAGAAGCGCGATCCCGGCCTTCCGCTGCTCCGGCGTGGGGCCCGGCCCGTCAAAGCCGGTGTACCCTTCCCCGAACGCCCGCAGCAGTACGGTCCTGAAGCGTTCGTCGGCGCGTAGAGCGTCGAGGTCGGAGTCGTGCAGGAGCGAGTTGCCATCGACAAATCCGGCCTCGATCGCGTTATGCAATGCCTGAAGGGCGTCGTCGGTTTGATCGGAAAGAGAGAGCGCGCAGGCCATGTTGTAGAGACTGTACGCACGGTTCTCTGGATAGGCGGATGCAAGCCGGTAGAGCCGGATCGCGTTGTCATATTCGCCGTTCGCGTGATGGCACACCGCAAGCCGATAGAGCGACTCGGCGTCGTGCGGAATCACGCTGACGATTCTTTCGAAATAGGGCGCCGCAGACTGATACGCACCCGCGTCAAAGAGCGAGTCCGCCAGCGAGACGACCTTCGCATCGAGGGAAACGTGGATTGGGGGCGCCGGCTCGGCCGCCCCGCCCTTGTCGGGCAGGGCGGCGGCCAGCAGAAGTCTCAGACAAAGAGCGGCAATGAGCGTGCGACGTTTCATGTCTCCAAGACGGGATTTCCCACGCTTTCGCTTAATGATACTCAGTTATCCAGCGCGCCCGCATCAATCCAGTCGCGAATCATGTCCGTCTGATCCTGCGTCAACGGCGTCATGAAAAGAGGCATACGATTGCCGGTGCTCTGGTCGCCGATCACCTTGAGCCAGAGCGCGCTGTTTTGCGCGTCGCCCGGCTCCACGCGATCGATCCCGTAGCTCGAAGCCGCGTTCACGAGGTTGTTGTACGCGGATCCGGCCGCGAGCGACATCGGCGCGCCGCCGCCCGGATGGCACCCTGCGTTCAAGCAGTTCGGCGTCAGGATCTCGCTCTGAATCTGCGAGAACGTCGGCGCCGGCGGCGCGATTTCGCCGCCACTGTCGACAAAGTCGATGTCCGTGAAGTTCGTGTTGTGCGCGAAGTCGATCGTGAGTCCCGACGGTCCGCCGGTCGCGATGTCGCGCCACGCATGATCCGCCGTCGGCGCGTCGTACTCGCCGTTCTGGTTCAGGTCCGCGTAGTAGTCCACCGTGTACTCCGTGCCCTGTTTGATGATGCCCGGAATCACGAGTGTGAAGTCCGCGCTGGCGACGCTCGCCAGGCGATACTGGCCCACCGTCTGATCGGTTTCGTTATCGATCACGCGCACTTCGAAGAGCTGCCCCACATGCGGTGACAATCCCGTCACGTTCATCGTGAAGTCGCCGCCCTGCGCCGGCGCCGGGTTTTCGATATCCGTGAAGTTCGTATTGTGTTCGAACGCGGGTTCGAGATCGCCCGCCGCAGCCAGGTCGATCCGCCATGCGTGATCAGCCGTCGGCGGGTCGTACACGCCGTTCATGTTGAGATCCGCGAAGAAGTCGAGCGTGTGCTCCCCGTCCGCGACGCCCTTCGGAACGAACAGTTCGAAGCCGTCTGACGGAAGCGGGTCGAGAATGATGTGGCTTTCGAGCCCGTCGCCGTGCGCCGTCTTTTCGTTCTCGCCCGCCACGATCCGGATGCCGATCATTTGCCCGATGTGGGGGCCCATGGCCGTCATTGTGAACGCGAGATCCCGGAAGTTGACCTGTTCGACGCCGAGTTCGCCGCCGCTGTCCGTGAACTGGATATCCGTGAAGTTCGTGTTGTGCGCGAAGTCGATCGTAAGGCCCGAAGCGCCTGCCGTTGCGATGTCGCGCCAGGCGTGGTCCGCCGTGGGGGCGTCATACTCGCCGTTCCCGTTC
Organism: Candidatus Eiseniibacteriota bacterium; assembly: GCA_029262235.1. GTDB lineage: Bacteria > Orphanbacterota > Orphanbacteria > Orphanbacterales > Orphanbacteraceae > JABDJQ01. The sequence goes on from JAJCZU010000003.1 coordinate 442,623, forward strand.
AGGTCCGCGTAGTAATCGACGCTGTACTCCGTGCCGTCGTGAACGACACCCGGGATCGTAATCGTGAAGTCCGCGCTCGCGATGCTCGCGAGGCGATACTGGCCGACCGTGTGCCCCGTTTCCGTGTCGATGACCCGCACTTCGAACAGCTGTCCGACATGAGGCGACACGCCCGTGACGTTCATCGTGAAGTCGAGCGCGACGTCCGGCGCCGGATTTTCGATGTCAGTGAACGTCGTGTTGTGCGCGAACGTCGGCGCGAGCGCGCCCGACGCGCCGAGCGCGATCCGCCACGCATGGTCCGCGGGTGGCGCATCATAAGCGCGATTGCCGTTCAGGTCCGCGTAGAAGTCCAGGTTGTGCGCGCCCGAAGGGACGCCGTCGGGCAGGTTCACGCGAAAGTCGGCCGCCGGCAGCGGATCGAGCACGACCTTGCTCTCGAGCTCGTTGCCGTGTGCGTTCTTCGCGCTCCCGTGCGCATTCTTCGCGGTGTCGTCGCCCACGATCCGGATCTCGACGAGCTGGCCGACGTGCGGATCCATCCCCGTCATTTCGAAGGCGAGGTCGCGGAGTCCCAGATCGTCGCCCCCGTTCCCCGGATCCGTCGGGTTCGACCCGTCGTCCCCGCAGCCGAGAATGAATGCAGAAAACCCGATCGCAATCCCGATCGATCGTGAGAAACGGACGAAGTCGGACATGAGAAGTCTCCTTATATAGAAGGCGTTACGGGAGCGTAAACAGACGGAGGCCCGGCAGCCGGGTGGGGTGAGAGTGCGGCGCCCGGAGCTTCCCGTCCGTACCGGAGCAATGCCAGTACGTAAGCGTAATCATACAGATCTCGCGGGTAAAATCAATCACGAGCGGGGGGAGGGACTCGCTGGCAGGAAGCCGCCCAGGCAGCGAGGCAGGCAGCAGGGCGACGAAACCGGGTGCCGATGGACGTGAACGGGCGAGAATCGAATCCCGAAAACCGCCCCCGGAACGCTGTCACGACCCTTTTCCGCCATTCTTTCCCTTGCGCGTTCCGCCCGCCCTTCGCTACTCTTTAGATCTACGTGGTGGGTGTAGCTCAGTTGGTTAGAGCACCTGGTTGTGGTCCAGGATGTCGCGGGTTCAAATCCCGTCACTCACCCGTCTTAACTTCTCGAGTGGTAACGACTTAACTTTTCGCATCCCGCCCGTCTCCAAGATGTCTCCAGCGCGGTCCGGCCTGCACGGTTGGGATGGGCATCCGGCTCTCCGCATTGCTTGACGAGGTTCGCCATGCGACGGCTTGTTCCGTGCGCCGCCCTTTGTCAGTCCTCCAGTTCTATCGCAATGTCCTCGACCGACAGGCCCTGGGCTTCGAGCTGATCGTAGAGTTCGTCGATATTTCCTTCGAGACGATCGCGCACGGTAATCTGCTTCACGATCATGCGAACGCGCACCTGGCCATCGCTGGTTGACGTCAGCACTTTCATCCGATCGAACATGGTCGCTTTGAGTTCGATTTCCATTTCAGTCGTACCGCAGCGTTTCTGCCCGATCCGCACGGACTCGACCATCTTCTGGACGAGTTCCGGCGGAAGTGACGGGCGACTCGAGGCCGCCGGGCACGGGGGAGTCACAGCCTGCGCGGGAGTCTGCCGGCCTTCCAGGCCTCCGGCACCCGCATCGCTGTTCTCTTCGATCCTCGCCTGGGACTTCTGCTCGCTCAGACTGTCTCTTCGAATGCGCCTTTCGCTTCCGAGGGCCTGCATGTGGGCCCGGAAGAGCTTTACAGCCCCTTTTCCTGCGGGCCGAGGCTCGGCTTTTGTTTCACGTGCCTGCGTGGATTCCCGTCTGGTGATCGCTGTCATGGTTCCCGCTCCTTCCGTCGTCAATCGCTGCAGTTTCGTTCCCTCGTTTCAGTGGCCTGTTCATTCTCATAAACACGGTTCCCGGGGCGATCACGCAATAGAATCGCGCCCATCCGGGAGGAGCGGGTTTTCGTGACGGCCGGTGGAACGATCGACAGGAACTACGGCAACATGCGGGGCCATGCGGGTATACGGCGGGACAGGCAACTTAGACGGGAATCAGAACTTCGACGAGGCAGGCCCGCAGCCTACTTCACGTATCCGAGCGCGCGCAGCTCTTCGACCGTCGCCGGATCGAGCTCGATCGACTCCGTGTCGGGCCGGTACATGCGGGCGACCTGGTTCCAGCGTCCGAGTTCGCGCAGCAGGCTGTCGCGCATCGCGGGGCGTGCGGCAGCGAGATCAGTGATTTCGCCTGGGTCGTTCGCGAGATCGTAGAGCAGCACGGCCTCGTCGTCCGCGACGGCGACGCGCATCAACTTCCACTCTTCGGTCGTGACGGATTCGAGGGCGATCGGCTCTTCGGACGTATGGTGGGCGCCCTCTGTGTACGCGGCGAGCGGGGCGGGTGCGGCGCCGAGTCCGAGATGTCCGCGAAGGCTTCTCCCCTGCACGCGCTCGGGCACGTCCCGGCCGGTGAGTTCGAGAATCGTCGGCATGACGTCGATCGTGCGCGTGACGGGATGTACGCGAATCCCCTCGTCGATCAGGCCGGGGCACGAAACGATCAGGGGAACGTGCACGATCGACTGGAAGGTCGACGCGCCGTGATTCCAGGAGCCGTGTTCGTAGAACTCCTCGCCGTGATCGGCTGTAAAGATGACGAGCGTTTCGTCGCGCAGTCCGCGCCTGTCAACTTCGGCGAGAAGCCGGCCAACCGCGTTGTCCACGTAACGGATGTCGGCGGCGTACAGCTTGATCAGACTCTCGCGCGTGGCATCGGCAAGCGCTTCGGCACGCGGGCGAAGGGGGTACGGGCCGCCCTTGTCGCGCGGATGATCGAGCAGCCGTTCGGCAGGCCGCGCGGGATCTTCGAGCAGGTACTCGCGCGGGCCGTAGGGACCATGCGGGTTCATGAAGTGGACGTAGAGAAAGAACGGAGCATCGCCGGTCTTGTCGAGCCACGAGAGGGCGCGATCCACGGTCGTCGCCGCATCCCAGCGAAGCTGCGCGGGGTCGTGCAGGTCGTCGGGGTAGATTTCCTTGTCGGTCAGATCGAAATGGGGCACGCGACGGCTGACGCGAAAGAGCAGCGTGCTTTTGTAGAGCCACGGATCCCAGAACGGACGAAACGTCTCGAATCCCTGACCGAAACCGAATCGCGGAGTCACATATCTGTTTTCAGTGAATGCGGCGGTCCGATAGCCCGCACGTTTCATGCTTTCGGCAAGTGTGACGGGCTCGTCGGGGAGGGCGCTCCCTTCCGCGTTCGCGCCGTGGCTCGACGGATAAAGGCCGGTCAGCAGGCTGGCGGTTGCGGGCAGTGTCCAGGTCGACTGCGAAATGTGCCGCTCGAAAAGGGCCCCGCCGGATGCCAGGCGGCTCAGCGCGGGGCTCGTGTTCCATTCGAATCCATAGCACGACAGATAGTCCGCGCGGAGCGTGTCGGTTAGAATCAGAATGACGTTCCGGCTGCCATCCGATTTTCCGCCGGTCAAACCGCGTGCGACCGTGCCGAGTGCCGCCGTGATCGGTTCCTTGAGAGTGCCGATGCATACGAACACGGCAACCGCCGCGACCGCCGTCAGCCGTGTTCGCCGCGTTGCTCTATATAATAGGAGAGCGCAAAGAGCGATGACGAGAAGCGCTACTGCCGCGCCGATCACGGCGCCGACGGCACGGGCGGGAAGGGCGACCTTCAGGACGAACCATGCCCCCGTGGCGAGAGCAGGGAGCGGCATGAGAGCTGCGATCACGAGCTTTGCCGGGTCGTGAACGCGCATGAGCCGCGCGATCAGATAAAAGACCGCGGCGCCGGCCGCTCCGTAACACATGTAGTTCAGTAGAAGGTCGGCACAGTGGAGCCACGGCCGAAAGCCCGTCGAGTAGTACCTCTCGAGGAGCACGATTTCCAGATAGCCGCCCAGTGCGCCCCATACGGCGCCCGACAACAGAACGCTCAGAAATGCAGTCGGCTCGTTTCGCGATCCGTCAGGAGTCATGTGTCTCGCTCCCGGCGCGGAGGTGCAAGAGGCACGGACCGGAGGCGGCCGTCAGGAACAGGCGATTTTTTTTCACGGTTGTGAGGCACTCCTTCCGGGCCGCGGATTTGACCGGGCAATCAGGATCCTACAAAGGGGTGATCAAACTTGTAAAGGCCGGTCTCGGATCGATGCATGACCCCGTTGCCGCGGAACAACGAAAAAGGGGCCCCTGGTCCGGGGCCCCTGTCGTCGCTCAGAATATTCAGGCACTTACTGCAGCAGCACGAGCCGCCGGCTCATCGTGAACGGATTCGCTTCCATGCGCGCGAAATAGACGCCGGACGGGAGTGCTTCCAGATCGTTGCCGGAAACGGTGGCCTCGTGCCGACCGGGGGCCACGAAGCGATCGACCAGCGTGCGAACCCGGCGACCGGAAACATTGTAGAGCGCGATGGTAACGTGGGAGCCGGGGGCTGGTATGTCATACAGGATCCGTGTCCCGCCGGCGGGACGCACGGGGTTCGCGCTGCCGATCGCAAACGCAAACGACGCGGGCTGTGAACCTGCGGTGATCGTGACGGGCCGCCCGTAAAACTCGGTGGTTCCGTCGTCGTAGATCACCTCGACGTCATAGGAATAGGAGACGCCGTCCTCCACATCACGGTCGATCCACGTGAAGACTGCCGGATAACTCGGCGCGCTGTCGGGCAGCGGATCCTGCGTCACGCGTACGGGATAGAGTCCTTCCCGTGTCCGCCAGATGTGATAGCCGGCGTAGTCGCCGCTCAAACGAACGCCCCAGCGAATCACGATTCCGTCGTCGCGCGACTCGCCCGAAAACTCGAAGAGCCCGGTGACGGCAGTCGGTTCGTCGGCGGCGACCATAGTCGTGCAGACGTGGGCGCCACCCGCCGTTCCGTCGAGATCACCGTCGAGCTTCCTTCCGGCTCTATCCTTCGCCACATCGGAAACCGTGATGAGATACGTTTCGCCGTCTACCAGATCGTTCAGCGTAAACGTGAGTGCGAGTCCGCTCGAATCTTCCCAGGCATGGTCACTGACTGAGGCGCCGTTGTCGACGAAGACGATCGTGGAAGCGGCGATCGACGTGTCCATCTCTTCGGTAAACGTGATCCGCCCGTTATAGGACGACGTGCCTTCGGCGAGTTCGAACGACGGCTCGCAGAGGCAGACGGCGGGCGGGAAGTTCTCGAGCCGCACGGTCCGCGCGGCGAGGTTGTTCGTGTGAATCAGATCGGTCGCCGTCACGTGCACTTTGTAATCGCCGTCGGGGAAGCGCGCCTCGAGCGCGTGTGTCGCATCCGGGCGCCCGGCGTAGTTCGCATACGAGACGGTCTCCGTCGAATCGTCATCTCTGGCGTTCGTGTTCCAATGCTGATTCCGGACGATGTTCGTGGGGCGCCCGTTCGTCCCTTTCGTGTTCGTCAGCATGAAGTGATGGTAGATGTCCCACGGGTATGTTTCTGTGCCGACCTTGATGCTGTCGTCCTCGTTCTGAACCGTATCTACGATGGCACGCATCATCGTAATCGAGTTCGCGAACGTTCCCGACGAGTCTCCGAAGTACGCATTCGCCCAGTTGAATAGCATGTACGGAGAGCCGGACGTGCGCACGCCCTCAAACATCAGGCAGTCTCTCCGATCGGGGGGCTCTTCGATCCACCAGGAGAGCGACATCGGCACCTGATCCGGGAGCGTTCCGAGCTGATCGGAGACCTCGGCGATCAGATCGACGTCGCCCGCGAGCCGGATTCGCCCGAGAAGCGAGTCGGTGATGTAGCCGGCGCCGTCTGTCGTGTCCGGGCGGAACAGCATCGTGCCGTCGGGCGTTCCTTTGTGGTTCGTATAGTCGGGATTGCTGTTGCCCGGGTCCTGGTCCGTGTTCGCGGTGAAGACGGAAAGCGGGTGCTGCGGTCGCGTGGCGTACGCCGAGTCAGTGATCACGTAATGTGTGTGATCGACGAAATTCTCCGTGAAGTGCCGCGTCGAGATCGTGCCGAGCACCTGCCCCGCGAAAACGTTCTGATTCATCGCAACCACAACAGCCGTGTCGAGATGGTTCGTCTGATAGAAGTCGATCCGGGAACCAGTCAGTACGCGAACGACCACGACCGCTTCCGTTCCCGGACCGTTTCGACGCGTATCGACGACCACGCCGCCGCGCGTCGCGACGACCGTGTCGCCCGACGCAATCGTCCGCTGAATATCGACACCCATGTGGAACCCCGTCGAAGCGCCCGTCTCGTCGGCTCCGGCCGAGCCGATACACTCGTTCCAGTTGTGCAGAATCTCGTGCGAATTCCGCACCGTCCAGATGGTCTTGATGTTCTGGTGCGCCGGTCCCGCGAATGCGGAGTTTCCCGCGGCTCCGAGTGCGCGGATCTGATAGAAATACTCGTTCGATGTGTTGATGGCCGCGTCATTGTATGTGGTCACGTTCGCGGCCGTCGTCTGGATCACGACCCAGGGTCCCGCCGTGCCGACTCGTCGCTGAATCTCGTAGCCCGTCTCGATCGCGGAGTTGTCGGCCCACGCAAGCTGGATCTGCACGGTCCCGGAACCATAATTGGGAACGGCGCTGAAATTCGTGGGAGGGTTCGGCACCTGCGCGGCGGAGTTCGTGGCCGTCGCCAGGAGTCCGAGAAGGATCGTGGCCATCAGGAGCCGACGCGGGAAGAGAAGACGGAGTGAATGTCGAGCGTTCATCGTTCGTCCTCCTCTGTCGTCAGGTCGACCGTGAGGCGTCGATCCCCTGCAGCGACTTCGACCCGGCCGGTGGTAAGGGAGACGAGGTCCGTGATCCGGACCGCCCCCGTTGTCGCCATGCCGGGAAGAGAACGGACGACACGGGTGGTTGCGCCCGGCGCGAAGGAGATACTGTAGAAGCGGACCTCGCCGCCCGCCGTGGGCGCATCCTGCGTCACGACATAGACCTGGCCCGGCCCGGATCCGAATGCGAGTGACACGCCGAGGGCCACCGATTCCGAGAGCCGTTCCGCGCCGATCAACGATCCATCGGCCGATGCCCGAAGCTGCACGGTTTCTCCGCCGGCGAGCGCGAACTGCGTACCATCCTGGTCGAACAGCACTCTGCGGAACTCGTCAACGATTTCATTGCGAAGCACCGTGCCCGTTCGATTCACGATCACGAGATGCGACCGGCCGTCTTCGGAAAGCGTCCCGATCGCGGTGCGATCGCCCGACGGATTCGTCAGCGCGATCGGAGCGCTCCTGCCGGCCAAGGCCAGCCGCCAGAGCAGGCCGCCCTGATCGTCGTAGCGAAGCAATTCATGACGCCCCGGCTTCTGCATTCCATGTGCGATCCAGGTACCGTCCTCTTGTGGTTGCAAGGTGTGCAGGGCGAGATCCTCGCGTTCGTCGGCAGCAAGCGGAGTGCCGTCGAAGCGTAGAAACTCGATCGCGTAACGGGCGCCGATGGCGTGGTCTGCCCGCGGCACTCGTGCGAGCCCTGCCGCGCCCACGACGAGAAGCCGGTCGGCCGGCGTTGTGATTGCGCCGATCCGGTTGCCGGACGGGTCGAGAACGATGGCGGCCAGCGGGGCGTTCGGCGCGGGCCGGGTGATGGTGGCTGTATGCCCCGCGGGACCCGTGATTCGGATTTCGTCCGCACGAACGGATGCTGACGCGATCATTGCGATAAGAAACGCGGACAGCATGCTGCAGGAACGGAAGCGCGAGCGGAACCGGGGACGGGGCCGGACGATACAGAATTGCATCGGAACCCTCGTTTGTGAAGTGGTACTGGTATGATCCTCTGGCAATCATGGCGGCGGCGGGGACCGTTCCGAACGCCGCCCGAGCGAGTGGCCTGAATAATAGCACGCGTCCCGCGCCTTGTCCATTTCTTCATGTAACAAGTAAGAGAAATTGTCGCGAACCGATTCAGTGCGGATTCAATTTTGAAGGATGGCTTACTTGTCAGCCCCCGGCGCGTGCGCGCATCGTATCGCGCGCGTTCCGGAACACGTCGTCGTCGGGGTTCAGCACGCACGCCCTTTCGAGAGCGGTGAGCGCTTCGTCGCTCCGCCCGGCGCGCGCGTAATAGTCGCCCAGTCGAAAGTGATAGAGCGGTCGGTCGGGCCGCAGTGTGGCGGCCCGTTCGATAAGGGGAATGGCGTCCTGCAGACGGTCCTGCTTGAAGTAGCAGACGCCGAGCAGGTAGTGGGCTTCGGCGTTCTCGGGATGCTGCGCGAGATACGGCTCGAGCAGAGGCGGCGGGGTCGCGAAGTCTTCGGCAGCGATGGCGTCGATCGCTCGCTCCATCGCGGACGGCTCGTAATAGTGCAGCGGCGCGCCGCCGAGTGACCGCGGCAATCGATACACGACGATCTTGTCGGCGTACTGCATGCGAATGGGGTAGAGCCCGGCGAACGTCCAGCCGGCGGCGAGTTCGGGGTAGCGCCGCTCGATCTCGGCCTGTTCGATGCGTGTCACGAGCACCATGTGTGTAGGGCGCAGCTCTTGGAGCAGGCCGGGACGTTCGTAGCGCCCGAGGAACGGATAAGCGGGAAGCTCGTTGTCGAGCCCGAACGTCGGTGCGTAGGGTCCGATGAGCGCGGCGTCTTCGCCGAGGCTCCGGGCAATGTCGATCGAAGCGTCACGCAGATAGTGCGTGTGCGTCGTCTTCCAGCTCACCCACCGGCCGACGTGCATCACGAGAACTGCGATGACGAGCGTGCCGACCATCGCGCGCCGCCGGCCGGGACTCCATGCAAGTGTTACGGCGAGTTTCCGTTTCCCCGAATACGCGAGGTGCAGAATCCCGAGCACGGCGGTCGCGCCCGCGAGCAGAATCAGCGTCTCGTAGAGCGGGTCGATCCCGGGCGCCGCGCGTTCGACGAGCCCGGTCACCGCGAACGCCTGATACGCGACGAAGAAAATTACGAACAGGCCGGCCGCGCGCGTGCGCGGTTCGCGCGGCAGTGACCATGCGAGCTTGCCGTCACCGAGCAGCGCGGTGAGCGGCCGCGTCGCAAGATAGATCATCGGAATGAGCAGGGCGAGCAGGTAACGCGGGGATGGCGTGTGCTGCGTTGCGATCGTAGCCCAGCCGAGCACGAGCCAGCATAAAAACAACAGGACGAGCGGCGGTTCTTTGCGCAGCGCCGCGACCGGCTTCGAAACGATCCCGAGAATGCCGATCATCGCAAGCACGAACAGCACGGGCATCCGCTGTACGCTGTTCGACTCCACTCCCATGTGAAACAGATTGATCCCGATCTGCGCGAGTACCTGGCGCGGATCGTCGCCGTGCTTTTCAATCGTGGCGCGGCTTGCCTGTGAAAAGATGTAATCGGCGTGCGGAACACCGAGCAGCGCCGCCCAGAGAAGGGCCGCGACCCCCATGCCGAGCAGGGCGTAAACGAGGCGGCGGTTCCGATGGCGGGCGTTCTTCTTCCCACTGCCGGCCGCGGCAATCAAAAACGCGAGCAGCATCGCGAGGGGGAAATAGAGGGCGTGCGCCTTGCCGATCAGTACGGCGGCCGCGGCGAAGAGGCCGGCCATGCCGGCCATGCCGGCCACGATCGTAGGAGAGCGCCCGGCCTCATTCCCCCGGCTCGCGCGCTCAAACAAGAACACGGACACGGCGATCAGGAAGATCATCGCGGGTTCGGCGATGGCCAGGCGGTCGTACATGACCAGGTAATAATGAAAGGCGGCGAAGAGCGTGAAGAGAATCGCGGCGGGCGGCCCGCATGCGCGCAGAATCGCCGTGGCGATCAGCAGAATCGAGAGCACGCCGAAGATCGTGTTCGCGAACGCGGCCTGCCCGCGCCCGACGCCGGCAACAGAGAACACGGCGCGCGTGGCGAGATTCGCGAGCGGGTAGAAGTAGATGTCGTTGGCGTGGTCGCGGATCCACGACCCGAAGAGCGCGTCGTTTCTCGCGTTGTGCACGACGAGGGCGCCGTCTGTATAGGGCCCCTGGCTCCAGCTCAGCTTTTCCGGCGGATCGGCGTCGAGATCGGTCGCCCGCATCGCCCAGCCGGCGAGCAGAATCGCCCCGAGAATGAGAAGCGTGAGTGTCGCGCCCGGTTTCTGCATAACAGCGCGAATGATACCACGATCCCGCGTGTCGCCCGCGCCGCGGCATGAGCGGGCCCTCTCCCCGCGCCCGCCCAATCTCCAGTGGATCGAATACCCCGCTTGTGGCAACATAAAACGATAAATCGCAACACATTGTGAGCCTGCACCCACGGGAGATTCCGGTGAAGAACGGGAAGACATTCGAAGAATTCGGAGCGGTGGCGACGAAGATTCTCGATGCGAAACTGAGCGAGTACGATCCCTGGATCTACCGCTACTACCATAGTCTGCAATCGACCGCGGGCGTGAAGCAGTATGTCCGTTACCTCGAGGGGAAACTGGCGTTCGCGGGGGTCGACGTGAAGGACCGCGCCGTGCTCGACGCCGGCTGCGGCTTCGGGCTCGCGCTCGTGCTGCTCGGCATTCTCGGCGCTCGCGAGATGCACGGCTTCGACCTGTACGACAACATGGTGAACACGATCCGCAGCTACGAGAAGCTGCTGCCCGAGCATCTGGCGAAACGGCTCAAGGTCCGGCGCGCCGACGCGTCGAACATGCCGTACGAAGACGGCCGGTTCGATCTCGTGACTTCGATCGAGGCGATTTCGCACTATCTGGACGAAGACGCGTTTCTGCGCGAAGCGCATCGCGTGCTGAAACCGGGCGGCATGCTGCTGATTTCGGACGGCAACAACGATCGCAATCCCTCCGTACGCCGCGACACGATCGAGATCTGGGACGCGTTCGAGCAGGGTGAAGTGGGCCAGCAGGTGCACGGCCACACGATCGAAATGCCGTTCGTCAAGAAGCGCGAGCAGCTCATTCGCGAGCAGTACCCGAAGCTGGCCGATGACGCTGTTCTTGCGCTGGCGCGCGGCACTGCGGGCCTGACCCGCGACGACATCCTGGAGCGTTGCGACACGCACCTGGCGACCGGCGATCTGCCGGACCGCGTTTACGAGCGGGGCACGATTCCCGTCGACCCGATCAAGGGAGACGTGATCGAACGCCTCTTCGACCCCTACGAGCTCGCGAAACGGATCGAACGTCTCGGCTTTCGGACGCGCGTCACCGGCTACTGGGGGGGCGCGAGCGGCAAACCGCATCTCGTGGTTGCGAACAAGGCGCTCTCGATGCTCGGGCCGCTTGCAATCTCGACCGCGGGCGAGTTCCGCATTGCGGCGCAGAAGCTCTAGCGGGGGGGGAGCATGGCCGGACTGTTCGGATTCGTCGGCCGCCCGCGCGGAACGGACGCACGAGCGCTCGGCGAGAAGCTGCGATCCATCCTTCATCAATCACCGTACGAAAAGATCGATCTCTGGACGGGTGACGAGGCGTGTCTCGGCGTAGTGCATCTCGGCCTGCTTCACCCGGCGGCCCAGCCCGCGCACGATCCCGGTACGGGCACACGGCTCGTGCTCGATGGCGAGATCAGTGAGCCGGAGCGACTGGCGGCGCGTCTGCAGGCAGCCGGCGTCGCCGTTCGCGAGAGTGCTTCGGAGCCGGAACTGCTGCTCGCGCTCTATCAGTCGCTCGGTCCCGGCGCGTTCGCGGATCTCGACGGGAACTGGGCCGTCGCGATCGTGGACGGCTCCGGGCTCACGCTGATCACCGACCGTCTCGGATCGCGCCCGATCATGACCGCGAAGACGCCGTGGGGGACCGCGTTCTTCCCCGAACTGAAGGGCGTGCTCGCGCTCGAAGATCACGGCATGCGGATCGATCGGAACGCGGTCGTCGAATTCTTCCTGCTGCATTTCGTGATGGGCACCAAGACGTTTATCGAGGGCGTGACGCTCGTTCCGCCGGCCACGGTCATGCGCGTTGAAGGCGATGAGATCAGCGCGCGGCGCTACTGGACGGTGCAGGCCCCGCGCGTGTACGAAACGCGTACGGACGCCGAGTGGATCGAAGGATACGCCACGCGCCTCCAGCGGGCGGTACGGAAGCGCGTGAGCAAACCGCCGACGGCCGGGTTGACGCTCTCGGGCGGCTTCGATACGCGCCTGATTCTTGCCGCGACCGATCGCAGCCGTCCGCCGCTTCACACGTTCACATTCGGAGAGCCGCGATCGTGGGATCGTCGTTTTGCGCGGCGTGCGGCGCGGGCGCGCGGGACGGTTCATCACGAAACGGGACCGTGTTACGAAGAGATGGTCGCGCGCCTCGATCGATACGTCTGGTTCACGGACGGGATGATCCCGTGCCACCACGGGCAGATCGCGGCGCTCTTTCCGTTGCTTCGCGAGAACGTGGATGTGGTGCTCGAAGGAATTTCCGCCGCGACCGGGCCTCTGGTCCTTTACGCGCGGGGCCGTCTGCATGCGATGGCGAAAACGCCCGAAGACGATTTTATTCGCAGGATGCACGCGTATCGGACTGCGGCTCGCCCGGCGCTCTTTCGCACGCTCCTCGCAGACTCGTACGGCGCGCTCGTTGACGAGTATCCGACGCAGGAGTTCGTGGACAACCTGGGCGACCCGGACGACTTCCCGTGGATTCGGGCGGTTCGGTTTGCATGGACGCAGCATCTCAGGCGATTCAGCGGCACGGGGGGGCGGTACCTCCGCACGGCTACGGAAGTGAGGCAGCCTCTCTGCGATTACGATCTGCTGGACTACACCCTGCAACTTCCGCTCGGCGTGCTGATCGATCCGAACTTCGTGCACAATGTGGCTTCGCGGCTGGCGCCGGAACTCGATCGCGTGCCATTCGCGCGCGACGGGCTCCCGGGCATTCCGACGCTCGCGGAGCAGTTCTGGCAGTGGCGCGTGAACCAGGTCAAGAACTGGCTCGGGCGTGTAACGGGCGGCGGAATTCCTCGCCGTGACTCGCGTGTTCTGATCGACCACGCCGTGCCGCTTGCCGGCCGTTTCGGAGAGCGCGTAGCGACGGTCCTGACGGACTCCCGCCTCGCCGGGCGTGGCATTCTGAACGGCGCGCGCGTTCGTGAGATCGTGCGCGAACACGAGGAGGGCCGCACGGATCACACGAAACTGCTCTGGACGCTGTTCGGCTTCGAGCTCTGGTGCCGTCAGTTCTTCGACGGGGAACACCTGGAGTAGTCGAAGGCCGGGCATTCGCTGCCCGGGCTTCTACTGAGAGTGCTATTCTGACGGCACGTGAAAAAAGACAGGAAAGGGGAATGGAGTGTTTCGCAACTTCTTCAGAAAGAAAAAGACGCTGACGGGTCTCTCGCGGACCTGCGGCTGAGCGGCGAAGCTCTCTCCGGCGGTCTTGTCGGAGGTCCTAGCAAAAATGCCGGGCTCGTCCCACGCAGAGTTGCTCGTGGGGTACGAGTCTTCCGACGATGCCGCCGTGTATCGTATCGACGGGGAGCGGGCGATCGTGTCGACCGTCGATTTCATCACGCCTCCTGTCGATGACCCCGCGTGGTTCGGTCGGATTGCCGCGGCCAACTCGCTTTCGGATATTTATGCCATGGGGGCGAAGCCGCTTTTCGCGCTGAACCTCGTGATGTATCCCGAGAAGGTGCTCGGGAAGCGCGTCCTCGGGGAAATCCTGGCCGGCGCGGCGGAGAAAGTGAAAGAGGCGGGCGCGGTTCTGGCAGGCGGGCACTCGGTCGATGACAGGGAGCCGAAGTTCGGGCTCTGCGTGACAGGCATCGTCGACATTCCGCTTCTACTGAGAAACAGCGGCACCATTGCCGGGGACGCGATCATCCTGACGAAACCGCTCGGGACGGGCGTTCTCTTCAACGCGGTCAAGGCAGGGGCCCACTCCTTTTCCCGACTGGAAGAGATGTTGCCCCAGGTTGCCCGATTGAACGGGGACGGACTCGCCGTACTGCGAAAGCATGGAGTGAGGGCCCTTACGGACGTGTCCGGGTTCGGGCTCGCCGGCCATCTGTGCGAGATCGCGCGTTCGAGCAACGTCACGGTCAAAGTGCAGTCGGCCGCGATTCCCGTCTATGAAGATGCCGTCGCCCTGTATCGCGCAGGGCACACCACGGGGAGCAACCGGGGAAACCGGGAGAACGTGGCGGCGGAGATACGCGTGGCCGCGTCCTCTCCCTCGGAGCGCGAGGAACTGTGGTTCGATCCCCAGACATCGGGCGGCCTTCTGGCTGCGTTACCCCGTGAATCCGCCCTCCGCGCGGTCGAAGAACTCCGCGAAGCGGGCTATTCCGGCAGCGCGATCATCGGCGAAGTGGTTTCGCCGGGGATCGAACGCCTGATCTTCGAGTAGCCGGCCGGCCTTTCCGCAGGAATTCCTTTCCCACTCGATTGACTCATTCCCGTCATCCCCCCTTTCCCGGGGAAAATCCCGCCCGTTCCTGTCCCGATTCCGACCGAAAGGGAAATCTTCTTCCGTCCCCCGGTTCCCATCGAGGGCCATGCATGCCCACAGGTTCCCGGCTCGTCGCGCTAACTCGCTTGGAAACATAAAGATAAATTCGTCAGAAACGAAAAGCATAGGGGAAGAGTGATGGGAATCGTACCGCGAGAAGCGGGAAGGAGAGGGCATCTTCGATGGATGAGAAATCGCAGACCCCCGGGAACCTCGGTACCGCTCTGGCGAGCGTGGCGGAGAGTATCGGGTCGCTCGATCAGGCATGTTCCGAACTCCAGCGGAGCGCGGACAATTATAACCACGGCCTCGAAAGCTCGAATCAGGAGCTGAGCGCGGTGGTGGTCCAGAAGGACATCCTGCTCGACCGCCTCACTACCATATTGAAGAAGGTTCCCGCGGGAATCATTCTGCTCGACGACCAGGGCGTGATCCAGGACGTGAACCCGGCTACGGAACAGCTTACGAATTACAATCGCGACGAACTCGTCGGCCGCGAGTACTGGGAATGCTTCGGCGTTTCCACATACCGGAACGGGCCGGGCGCCGTGGTGCAGGGAAGGAATTCCATTTCCGACTATCACAAAGTGATCCCGAATCGCGAAGGCGCCGGTCTTCACGTGCGCGCTTCGTGCACGCCGATCCGTTCGGCGTCGGGCGAGCTTTCGGGCGTGCTCGAAGTGCTGGAAGAAGTGTCGCGCCCGGGCTTTCTGTCACACGAAGATCATCGCCGCCTGATGCAGGAAGCGCTTCGCAGCTACGCGGAGGAGCTGACGAGCAAGATCCGGTCGCCGCTTGCGGGCGTGGCGGGCTTTCTCGAGATGCTGCACGAAGAACAGAACGAGTCGAATCGCAAAGTCATCGGGAAGATCATCGCCGGCGTGCTGGGGATCGAGGAAACGCTCGACGCGGGGCTCGCCCGCATCTCGCAGCCGGTCATCGAACCGCAGGTACAGGATCTCGCCGGCGCGATCGACCGCGCGGTGCTTCACTTCCGCCGCAGCACGGCGATCACCGTGCAGTTCGAAATCGACAAGCATTACGCCGTAACGGAATCGCTCGTGAAGCTCGACTACGACGGCTTCGAGCGCACGGTCGCGGCCGTGCTGCAGAACGCGCTCGAATCGAGCGCCGAGCAGCGCCCCCTCATTAAAGTATCGCTTCTCGAAGACCCCGAAGAACAGGTTTACGCGATCGAAGTCAGCGATCACGGCATGGGGATGACCGACGACGTGCTGCGCCGCTGCGAACAGCCTTTCTTTACGACGAAGGAACACGGCCTCGGCATCGGCCTCACGATCGCGCAGCGTTTCGTGACGAGCCACGGCGGACGGCTTCGCATTCATTCGGTGCCGACACGCGGCACTACCGTATCGCTGCAGTTGCCGCAATGGGAGACGAATCATGCAGTCTAAGGCCGACCTCACGTGCCTCGTGATCGAAGCGGACGAGCTTCTGCGCGACTTCCTTCAGGAGTACCTGACACGGAACGGCGCGCGCACGACCGTCACGCCCGATCTCGAAGAAGGCGCGGTGGCCGCGCGGCTTTCGTCGTTCGATCTGATCCTGGTCGAAGAAACGCCGGGCGGCGAGTCGACCGCGCTCATGCGGAAGCTCATGCAGTCGTGTTCGGACTCGCGCGTCGTCGTGATCGCTTCGATCGGGAGCCTCGAGTCATCGGTGCACGCGTTCCGGAACGGCGCTTACGACTATCTGACGAAGCCGATCGGGTCGGAAGAGCTGCGCCGCCTGCTGGCGCGGGTCCGGTCCGAATCCGCCGCCGCGGCAACGGCAGAGAAACCGGATGCGAAAGTCGCCGCGAGTCCCGCGGGAAGCGCCGGGAACGGGCTCGGAAGATCGACCGGCGGTTCCGCGCCTGCGCCGGTCGCGGGCAGTGAATCGGAGTCGATCATCGGGTCGAGCGCCGTGATTCACGAAGTGCGCCAGCTCGTGCGTATCGCGGCGCGCTCGGACGCCACCGTGCTGATCTCGGGCGAAACGGGAACCGGAAAGGAACTCGTTTCCCGTTCCATTCACGATCAGAGCGACCGCAGCAACGATCCGTTCCTGAGCCTGAACTGCGCCGCGCTGCCCGAATCGCTTTTCGAAAGCGAACTGTTCGGGCACGAGAAGGGCGCGTTCACGGGCGCGATTCAGGCGCGCAAGGGACGCTTCGAACGTGCCGGCTCCGGCACGATTCTGCTCGACGAGATCTCGGAAGTGAGCCTCGGCCTCCAGTCGAAGCTGCTCCGCGTGCTGCAGGAGCGTGAGTTCGAGCGGATCGGGTCCACGACCACGGAACGCCTGAACGCCCGCGTCCTTGCCACGACGAACCGCGATCTCGCGACCGAAATCAAGAACGAACGTTTTCGCTCGGACCTCTATTACAGGCTGAGCGTCTTTCCGATTCATCTGCCGCCGCTGCGTGAGCGCGGCCAGGACATTCTGGAGCTCGCCACGCATTTCCTCGCGCAGTTCGCGGCGCGCAACGAGAGCGCCCCGCCCCGCACGCTGAGTGAAGCGGCGCAGGCGAAGCTGCTTGCGTACTCCTGGCCCGGCAATGTGCGCCAGCTGCACAACTGTCTCGAGCGGGCCTGTCTTCTGGCGACGTCCGACCGCATTCTCGCGCAGGACCTCGCGATCGCGGGCGCGGACCCGGTTCGCGAAGACGGCGGCGGCATTCTCGAAAATCCGAAGTCGGTGCTCGAGAAGATGGAAGAAGAACTGCTTCTTCGCGCGATTCAGGAATGCGCCGGCAATCGCACGGAAGCGGCGCGCCGGCTCGGCATCACGACACGCACCCTGCGGAACAAACTTCACCGGATGGGAAAGATGGGATTCATGAAAGGGGAAGATATTTCCGGAAAGCCGGTTCCTTCCTCCTTTACGCCGATGGACTCGGAGAGCTTCGCGCGGTCCTTGACGACCTGATCGGGACAGGTTTTTCACATGGCGCAACTGGTCTGATAGTTGCTCCATTTCCTTGTGGAGGAAAAGCATGGACAAGCTTTCGATATTCGGACCCGGGCTGCAGAACCTGCGCCAGATTCTGGACAAGACCACTTTCTCGCAGAAGGTGCTGTCCAAGAATGTTGCGAACGCGGAAGTGCCCGGTTACCAGGGAGAGCGCCCGAACTTCGAAGACGCGTTGAACGAGCGCGATCTGAACCTGCGCGCTACCGACGAAAAGCACATCACTTCGGTGAAGGATCACGCGCAGTTCAAAACGGAGAAGGACGATACCGGCAATCCCGACGGGAGCGTCGACATGGAGAACACGCTCGTTTCGCTTGTGAAAACGCGCATGAATCACGCGCTGACCGCGCGGCTTGCGACTCACAAACTTCGTTCACTTCGCAGCGCGATCAGCGGCAATCGATAGGAGTAGGTTCCGATGGAAACAAGTGCCACATCATCGATTCAGGTAAGCGCCTCGGGAATGGCGGCGCAGCGGAAGCGCATGGAAGCGATCGCGAAGAATCTCGCGAACGCCGATTCGGTTGCGCGCCCCGGCGAGGACGTCTACAAAGCCGTTCGCGTCGACATTTCCCAGAAGGAAACGACGGCGAAAGTTGCCCAGCCCGAGGGGCCGGACCAGGTTTCTGTTGGTCGTACGAACGCGCGACACATGCGGTCGAGCAAACCCGACGTTCGCATCAAGGACGTGTCCCAGCGCGAGCAGGTCGAGGGCATCGAGCAGCAGATCGACACGGAAGCGGTTCTCGTCTACGAGCCGGGGCATCCGTATGCGGGCGAAGACGGGTACGTCAGAAAGCCGGACATCAATCCGATTGTCGAGATGGTCTCTCTTATGGAAGCCACGCGCGCGTATGAGGCGAACCTCGCGGCGCTGAAGAATTACCAGGACATGTACGACCGATCGATCGAGATCTAGAGGCGGTTTTTCATGGGTATCGACTTCATCAACTTCAATACGCCCGGGGCGCAGGGGCTGGACGATCTCGCGAAGACGTTCAAGATCAAGGACGCCGGGATCGAGCCGGAGGGCGCGAGCGGATCGGGTTCCTTCGCGCAGACGCTGAAGGATGTGCTGGGTCAGGTATCCGAGATGGACAACTCCGCGGATGCCAAGATCGCGAGTATGAACCGGGGCGAAAATGTCGACCCGCACGATGTTCTGCTCGCGGTGCAGGAAGCGAACATGGCGCTGGATCTACTGATTCAGGTGCGGAACCGCCTTGTTGACGCGTATCAGGAACTGTCGAGAACACCGCTTTAGGAAAGAGGACGGATTTGGAAACGCTACGTGACTTGTGGAACAAAGTGCAGACCCGGTGGACGGCCCTCGACGGCCGCCAGCGCATGCTTCTCGGCAGCGTGGTCGGGATCGTGCTGCTGAGCACGACGCTGACCGTTCTGCTCGCGAACCATAAGAAGTATGCGGTGCTCTATACGAGCCTCGATTCAGTGATGGCGAACGAGATCATCAGCCGCCTCGACGAGAACCGTACGCCGTACAGGCTTGAAAACGGCGGGCGCTCGATTCTCGTGCCTGTCGATCAGGTGCACTCGCTGCGCCTCGAACTTGCGGCGGACGAAGGCGTGTTCACGCAGTCGAAGGGCTACGAAGTGTTCGATCAGAGCAAGTTCGGCATGACCGGCTTCATGCAGCAGCTGAACTACCAGCGCGCACTCGAGGGAGAGCTCGCGCGGACGATTTCGGACCTCGAAGAAGTGCGCGCCGTGCGTGTGCATCTCGTGCTGCCGAGCAAAACGATGTTCACGGAAGAGACGTCGGGCGCGAGCGCGTCCGTCATGATGCGCTTCAACCCCGGCATGCAGCTCACGCCGCGCCAGGTTACAGGAATCTCGCGCCTCGTCGCGGGGAGCGTCGAACACCTGGACGTCTCCGGCGTCACGATCGTCGACTATCACGGCAATCTGCTTTCGACCCAGGAAAAGGAAGAAGGCGGCGAAATGTCGGGCACGCAGCTCGAAGTCGTGCACTCGGTGGAAGAGTCGATCCGGCGCAAGGCGCAGACGCTTCTCGATCGCGTGCTCGGGCCCGGCGAGTCGGTCGTGCGCGTTTCGACTGAAATCGATTTCGAAACGATCGATCGGAACGTGGAGAGCTACGACCCCGATAACTCGGCGGTCCGGAGCGAAGAGATCAGCGAAGAGCTGCTGACGGAATCGCAGGAGATCCGCAACTCCGTTACCAATTATGAAGTAAACCGCACGGTCGAGCATATCCGCAAGCGCCCGGGCGGCATCAAACGCCTGACGCTCTCGGTCACGGTCGGCGGTACGTATGCGGAAGGCGGCGGCGAGGACGCCCCGAAAGTATTCGTGCCGATGCCGGACGCGGAGCTCGACAAGCTCGGCTCGCTCGTGAAGAACGCCGTCGGCTTCGACGTGGAGCGCGGCGACCAGTTCCATATCGCTTCGATCGAATGGAACCGTGAGTACATCGAAACGCAGAAGAGCGAACTGCAGAAGGCCGAATGGGGCGCCCTGATCATGCAGGGTCTCAAGTACCTGGGCTGGGTGCTCGCGGCCGTGATCTTCTTCCTGATCTGGAAGAAGACGCTGAACTCGCTTTCGACGGCGTTCGAGAACATGCGCGTTCCCGAGCCGCCGCCGGCGCAGAACGCGGCCCGGCCGCAGCCGGCGGGACCCGCGGCGCGGCGCGAGGCATCGTCGGTCGTCGACCGCCTTACGGAAGTGATGGACGCGAATCCGGACGAAACGGCAGAAGCATTGAAGACCATGCTGGCGAATCAAGAAAGCTGAGATGGCCGCAAAGACCACACAGTATACGAGTCGCCAGCGGGCCGCGATCGTCGTGATGACGCTCGGTGAGCAGGCGAAACCGCTCCTGGACGCGATGGGTACGCCCGAAGTCCAGCTGATCGCCGAGGAGATTACTCGCCTCGGCAAGATCGAAGAGGCGGAGCGTGACCTTGTGGTGACGGAATTCCTGAACCGGCTCTCGGTGAAGAGCACGGCCAGTGTCGGCGGGCTCGAGCGCGCCGCGCAGATGCTCGAAATGCGGTTCGGCGACCGCGAGGGGAGTCGCGTATTGAAGCGGCTCGAATGGAAGTCGGGGGCGGCGATCAACAGTTTCGCGCGCAAGGATCCCGATGAGTTCGCGGCCGTGCTGGAGCGCGAGAATCCGCAGACAGGCGCGTTCCTCGTGACGCAGCTGGAGGTCGAACTGGTGCCGGTCATCATGGAGAAGCTCGAATCGAAGCGCCGTCAGAACCTGCTCGTGCGCGTCGCGAAGATGCGCGAGATCAGCCCGGACGTCGCATTGCTCGTTTACAGCGCGTTCGACAAGCCGGACGTCGTGGAAGAGGAAGTCGAAGTTCTCGGCGGGGAGCAGGCGGCGGCGTCGCTCCTGAACTTCCTCGATATGGAGTCGCAGAAGGACGTGCTCGACGGCCTCGCGGAGAGTGACAACGAGATGGCCATGCGCGTGAAGAAACTGATGTTCGTGTTCCGCGACCTGCTGCTGCTCGACGATCGCTCCATGCAGTCGGTCTTGAAGATGCTCGACCAGAAAGATCTGATCGTGGCACTGACCGACGCGGATGCCGTGATCGCCGAGAAGTTCTTTACGAACATGTCGAGCCGCGCCGCAGACGCGATCAAAGAGGAAATGAGTTTTCTCGGCAAGGTGCCGAAGCAGGATGTGGAAGATGCGCGGCAACGCGTAATCGATCAGGTACGCGAGCTCGAAGAAAAGGGTGAAATCGTGATCGACCGGACGGGTGGAGAGTAATGGATAACCGGGGACGCGTACTGCGCGGCAAGGAACGTCACGAAGAGGGCTTTCTGCTGCGCGTGCCGACACGCCATGACGAGGCGCGCGCCGGCCGCGGGGACGTGCAGCATCTGCTGGCGGAAGTCGAGGCGCTTTCCGCACAGATGGAAAGCGTGAAAGCGGAACACGAAGAGACGCTTTCGACGAGCCTGAGCGCGCTCGAAAGTGAATGGCGGGAGAAGCTGGAAGCGTTGTCGCACTCGCTGGGCCGCCTCGTGCAGTCGTTCACGGACGAGCGCACGGAGTACTTTCGCGCACTCGAGCGGTTCGCGTTCGAGGTGGCGATGACAACAGCGAAGCGCGTACTGAAAGACGAGTGTCGCACGAACCCGAAGATCGTGCTGGCGGCCGTGCGGGATCAGCTTCACAGGCTTCATGAAACGGAGCGCGTGGAACTGGTTTTGAATCCGGCCGATTACGAGCTGATCAAGGATCTCGATCTCTCGCAGGAATTCGGCGGAGCGGAAGAGCGCATCACGATGCGGAGCAGCCAGGAAGTGCGCCGCGGGCGCGGGCAGATTCGAAGCGACATGGGCACGCTCAAGATCGGGGCGCTCGACCAGGTGAAAGTCATTGAAGAGAACATCAAGGAGATGACGCGATGACATCGCGACTCATCGTAACCAACAGTTACAAGAACCGGGTGCGTGAAATCGAGCCCGTGCTCTCGTTCGGCCGCGTGCAGAAGGTCGTCGGCACGACGATCATCGCGAAGGGACCACATACGGCGCTCGGCGACTGGTGCCGCATCAAGCTCAGAAGCGGGCGCATGCGCGACGCGCTGGTCGTCGGCTTCCAGAATCATCAGGTCGTCCTGATGGCGTTCGGTCCGGTCGAAGGAATCGGTTCGGGCGACGAAATCGTCTCGGCATCCACGCCGTTCTCGGTCGGTGTCGGCGACGGCCTGCTCGGACGCGTACTCGACGGGCTGGGACAGCCGATCGACGGGATGGACCATCCGCGCGCGGAAGAACATCGGTCGCTCCTCTCCGAACCGCCGCCGCCGCTCACGCGCGCCTCGATCCGCGAGCCGTTTCATACCGGTATCCCGGCGATCGACGGCCTGCTTACGATCGGCCGCGGTCAGCGCGTCGGCATCTTTTCGGGAAGCGGTGTCGGCAAGAGCACGCTGCTCGGCAACATCGTGCGAAACGGTTCGGCCGACGTGAACGTGATCGCCCTGATCGGCGAACGCGGGCGTGAGCTCAAAGATTTTCTCGAGAAATCGCTCGGTCCCGAGGGGCTGCGCAATTCGGTCGTCGTGAGTGTCATGTCGAACGAATCCGCGGCGCTGCGCATTTCAGGCGCGTACACGGCCACGACCATTGCCGAGTACTTCCGCGACCGCGGGGCGAACGTGCTTCTGATGATGGATTCGCTGACCCGCGTGGCGATGGCGCAGCGCGAAATCGGTCTCGGCGTCGGCGAACCTCCGACCACGCGCGGCTATCCGCCCTCGGTCTTCGCGATGATGCCGAAGCTGCTCGAACGGGCAGGGACGAGCGAGCGCGGTTCGATCACCGGGATCTACTCCATTCTGATCGAAGCGGACGACATGAACGATCCGGTCGGCGATTCGGCACGGTCGATTCTCGACGGCCACATCGTTCTCTCCCGCGCACTGGCCGCGAAGGGACATTACCCGCCGGTCGACGTGCTCCGGAGCGTCTCCCGCACGATGCCGGACGTCGTGAGCGCACGGCATCTGTCCGTCGCGACACGCATTCGTTCGTACATGGCGGAATACGAAGAGATCGAAGACTTGATCAATCTCGGCGGATACAAGATCGGGATGAATCCCGAAATCGACCAGGCCGTGCGCAAAGAACCGGCGATTCGCGCGTTTTTGAGACGCGACTCGTACGACTCGACCCGCTTCGGCGAACTGGAAGCGTCACTGCAACACATACTGGAAGAAGCGCATGACGAACCGGCAACGCAAGGAACGCATGGCCAAATGGTACGAGCTCAAGGAACGCCTGGCGCGGTACCGGCTGGAAGAAGTGCGTCGTAACAAACGCGCGGAAGAAGAGCGGCTCGCGCACCTGATGGACGAGCTCGACCGCCGGCAGGACGAACTCGCCGCCGCGGTACAGACGAGCGAGCGGGCGAACTGGATGCGGCGCCGGGAGTTCTGGGAGTCGGCCCGGAAGGAAGTGGAACGACAGGCGGGCATCGTCCGCATTTATGAGGAGCGTGAGGAAGAGGCGTCTCTCGAACGGATCGAAGAAGAGAAGAGCAAGCGCCTCGTCGAAAACCTGGTAGAACGGCTGCGCACCGAGGAGCATCGCGTGTACGAAACGAACGAACAGCGCATGCAGGATCAGAGCGCGGTCACAAGAAAACATATGCAGAGTCGGGAAACCGAAGCAGAGAAGGAGTAAGTGATGGCTGACGAGAACAAAGAAGCGAAACCGAAAGGCGGGGGAGCCCCGATCGGGATCATTCTGGGGGGCGGCGTCGGCGTCCTGATCATGTCGATTCCGATCTATCTGATGGCGCAGGGAATTCTGGCAGTGGAAGGGCCGAAGTTCCGGCTTTCCGATCAGCTGATCATGTCGGACAGCCTGCTTTCGGCTTACTACGCGACGCAGGACGCGTTCGGCCTCATGGATGGCCAGGAACAAATGAGCGCCACGAACGGACACCCGGGCGCCGCGCAGGGGCAGATTCAGACGGCGTCGGCCGGGGGAGCGCCCGCGCCGATCCAGAACGCCGCGCAGCCCGCAGTGCAGGAGCCCGAGACGAAGCCGGAGCCCGCGAAAGCGGCAGCGAGCGAGTCGAAGCCGAAAGCGGCGGCACCCAAAGCCGCTACGGGAACCGTGGCGAAGAGCACGGCTGCGCCTGCGCAGTCCGATCCGCTCACGGTCGCGGTATTCAACAAGCCGGGCAAGGAAATGGTCGTCGACCAGGAAAAGCTCGCGCGCCTCGTGAAAGTGTACGAAAAGATGCGCCCGAAACAGGTCGCGGTCATTCTCGGCACGATGTCGATCGATCAGGCGGCGGCGATTCTCGTTCTCATGAAAGACAAGAGCGCGGCGGAAGTGCTGGCGGCTACGGAAGCCAAGCGCGCCGCACGCATCAGCCAGATCATGGTTCAGAAGCAGGCGGGGTAACGACTTTGAATCTGCTCGCACTCCTTTTCGGGAATCAGACGGAAATGCCCGCCGCAAGGTTCGGGCAATCGTCTCCGTCTGTCCCGTTCGCGGACATGCTCCGTTCCATCGGAGCAGTGCGCCCCGAAACGCCGATCATCGAAACTCCGGCCGCATTGCCGGAGGTTCCGGCGTTGACGGAGGGTGAGAGCGGAGGCGAAGTCGTGCCCGGTCTTGCGACTCTGCCGCTCCTGCTTACGGGCGAGGGCGAGGCTGTTCCGGAACCTGCTATCGATCCCGGCGTGTCCGCGCCGGCGAATGAGAGTGGCACGGTTCTCGCGCCGCCCGGTGAAGTGATCGCGAACCAGGAAGCGGCCTCGCCCGGTGAAGCGATTGCGCCCGTTGAATCGGTCGCGTCCCTCGCCGAGTGGGGCCGAGTGACCGGTCGCGATGAAACGACTGTCTCGAGCGAAACGGAAGTCGCGCGCACACACGATGCGCGCGTGACGCGCGAGACGCATCACGGGGGCGCGGATCATGCCACGCGAGCGCATGCGACCGATGACGCGAACCACGCCGCCTACGCGCGTGCGTCGCGCGCGTCGAACGCCGTCGCGACCGTGGCGAACGCGGCGCCGATTGCTCGCGAAAGCGCCGCCGCACAGGCCCTGACCGAGGCAGACGTGCCGCGCGATACGGGCAATCCTGCGGGCGCGATTGCCAGCGAGCGTACGGCAGGGAACGCGGAGGCGCCGGCAGTCGAGCGGGATGCAGCCGCCGACACGAAACGCACGAACGCGACTTCGGGCGAAACGCGGACGAAGCACGCGGCGCAGCCTCTGCGTGAGTCAGCGGCGCCGGCGGACGGGAAAGCGGCACGCGAATCGAGCAGGCGGCAGGCTGCGAAGATCGAACCGCTGCCCGAATCGACGACAACGACCGCGCCAGCCGGAAAAGCGGAGATGCGCGGTGCCGATCGCGGGAACACGCATGCAGCAGCCGGCATGATCGAACCGATCGTCGAGCCGGGCAGGGAAGCGCGCGTCACCGAGAGCGCGGACGCGAACAGAATGGCCGTGTCTCCGGTCGAACAGACGACGTCTCGCGCTGCGGTGCGCGATACGGCTGCGGCGGAGCCCGCGCCGGAACCGGAGTTCGTTCCCGTGCCGGCACGCGCATTTGCTGAAGCACGCGCTGCCGCGCCGTCCGATCTGCGCGAAGCGCTGAATCAGGCGGCCCGGACCAGGCAGACAGCCCAGGAAACGCAGACAGCCCAGACAACGCAGTCAGCGCAGACAACGCAGACGGGCGAGACCGCATCGACCGCGTCGTCTGCGTCAGCCGTTCCTTCGGACAAGGCCACGGGCACGCAGCCTGCCCTCGACATCAAGATCGTGCCGCGCGGTGACATGGTCCGGTCCGAGACGCAACTGCGCGTGGACGGCGCCGCGAACGGGGGAGTAACGGAAGCGACGATGGATGACCGGGTGACGCGCGTGCTCGAAAAGATTCCGACCGACTTCACGCGTGATCGCCTGTTCACGGAGAGCGAAGCGCATGCCGGAACGATGCGCGGACGCACGGCGCTCCGGACGGTGCGCGAGCCGCTTCACTATTATAGGGCCGCCGCGAATCTGGATGCCCCGGTCGGGACCCTTTCGGGCAGCGCCTCAACCGGCGCCATCGGCACGACCACGAACGCGACCGGCGCGACTGCCGCTTCCGGCGCGACCGCCATGCCCGGCTCGACCGCCGGGTCGCACGAAGGCGAGTCCGCCCCCGGGTTCGCCGGCGGCGATGACGCGGACGCCGCCGCGTTCGCCACGCTCACGAAGACCGAGTCGCGTGCCGGCGCGCTCGCGAACCAGGCCATGTTCGCGGTCGAGAACCCGGTCGACTTCGAAACGCCGATCGAGGCCCTTCCGCAGGGAATCACCACGGGGGCGATGAATCTGGGGAACCCGGTCAACGAAGCAGGCCTCCGTACGCAGACCCTGCGTTCGCCGCTTCCCGAAGCGATCGACCAGATCACGCGCATGGTCGTGAACGATCAGAAGAACGTGACGATTCAGCTGACTCCGGCCCATCTCGGGACCATTCAGGGGAAGATCGCGGTGCATAACGGCCGGGTAATCGTGAAACTCGACGTCGACACGGAGAACGTGCAGGGAGTTTTGAAGTCGTCGGTCGACCAGCTCCAGGAGGCTCTGCAGCGGGAAGGAATGGACCTCCAGGCCCTCGCCGTTACCGTAAGTGGCCAGGAAGGGAACGGAAAGGCCTGGCAGGGTCATCCGAGGGAATCGCGAGCCTTCCCTGCCCGCGAAAAGACCAGGAAAAACAGCGAAAAAGCAGAGGATACGGGCAAGAACAGCGAAAGATCGCTCAATCTATTGATCTAAACAGACGAAAGGAGGTGTAGGCATGGATTTTGGACTGGAAAGCCTGATCGGGACGCCTGAGGCGACACCGGTCGAGTCCGCGAGGGATCGGTTTGAACCGGATCTCAACCGGGACGACTTTCTGAAGCTGCTTCTCACGCAGCTGCAGTTGCAGGATCCGTTCGAGCCGATGGAGAACCAGGACATGATTGCGCAACTCGCGCAGTTCAGTTCGCTGGATCAGTTGACGGGGATGAACGATTCCCTGGAAGAGAGTATCGACGTGAACGTACTTCTCGGGCAGATGCAGAACAACAACATGGCGACCAACATGATCGGTCGCACGGTTCTTCTGGATATCCCGGTCGTGCGCGCGGGCAATGGCAACGAACCGGCAATCGGAGTGCAGCTGGACGGACCGGTCACGGATCTCAAGATCGATATCTATGATTCGGCCGGATCGCTCGTAGCGACTCTTCCGCAGGGATCGCTGCCGGCGGGCGAGCATTCGTTCTCATGGGACGGCAAGAGCCTTTCGGGTGAAACCGTACCGGACGCAACGTATGCGTACGAGATTCGAGGAACCGACGCACTCGGGCAGGCAGTTACGCTTCCCGGTTTCGTGCTCGGTACAGTGGACGCCGTTCGATACCAGGACGGCATTGCCTGGCTTCAGGTGAACGGGGCGGACGCGCTGATGGCGCAGGTTCGCGAAGTTCGCAGCGAGTAAGGCAGGGAAACGGAGACGGGGATGCATAAGGATCTTCAAGCCATTCACCAGATCTGGCCGGTCTCTCCGGAAACCCGGACGAAGCCGCAGGCTCCCGCGAAGGAGCAGGGCGACTCGTTTCAGAAGGTTCTCGAAGACACGGCAGGTCAGGAGAACGCGGTTCGCTTCTCGAAGCACGCGATGGACCGTCTGCAGTCGCGCCAGGTCGACCTGGGCATAGCGGAGCTCGACCGTCTGAACGACGCGGTCAAGCGGGCGGGCGACAAGGGTGCGGAGGAATCGGTCGTGTTTCTCGACGAACTCGCGTTCGTGGTGAGCGTGAAGAACAAGATGGTGATTACGGCGCTTCAGTCGGGTAAGGACAACGTCTTTACGAAGATCGACAGTGCAGTGATCGCTTAAGGAAACAACAGTTCGGGAACTGGACCCCTTGAGGGAGGTTCCCCCATCGGCCGCCGATTGACTGACGCGGCCCTAGGGAGAGTAGAAAAATGGCAGGACTCAGTTCTTTCTATACCGCTGTGTCGGGTATGAAAGGTCAGCTTTTCAGCATGAACGTGATCGGGAACAACATTGCGAACGTGGGAACGTCGGGCTACAAGTCCGGTCGTGCTTCGTTCCAGGAGTCGCTCGTTTCGACGATTCGCGACTCGACCGGTCCGCGCGGCGTGAATGGCGGCATCAATGGTATCCAGGTGGGTCTCGGCATGGAAGTGTCGAGCGTCGCTTCGAATAATACGCAGGGAACGCTGCAGACGACGGGCATCCTGACGGATCTCGCGATCGAGGGCAACGGCTACTTCGTGACGCGTCAGGGACAGAATCAGTACTACACGCGTTCGGGCAACTTCACGTTCGACGCCAACGGATTCCTGACCGACCGCTCCAGCGGTTCGATCGTACAGGGATGGCTCGCGGACAATCGGGGCGTCATTCCGTCCGGTACGCCGACCACGAATATCCGACTTCCGTTCGGTGAAACGGTGCCGGGACAGGCGACCGAAGAAGTGAAGTTCGCGGCGAACCTGAACGCCGACGCGACGGACAGCCTTGCGTCGCTTTCGGCTGCGGGAGTAACGGGGATCGATTATGTGAACGGCACGGTCGACAACGGCGCGGGCGGTACGCACTCGATCACGGTTACGGGAACGAACGCGACGAGCAGCACGGCTTCGGGCACGGTGGCGGCGCTTACGGGCAGTGAAACGCTCGGCAGCCTCGGCGTCATGAACGCCGGCGACTTTGCCATCAGCGTGGACGGCGGAGCGAGCGTGCCGGTGCTCGGTCTCGCGCTTACGTCGACCGTGACGGACCTGATCAACGCGGTCAACAACCTGAACATCGGCGTGACGGCCGCACTGGACGGCGGCGGTGCCGTGAGCATCACGCGCGACTATGCGGGCGACGGCACGCTTCACTATGTAACGACCTCCGCGGCCGTCGTGGACGGTTCGAACGACAACATCACGGCTGCGGTCTTCGGCCAGGCGGACACGGTTTCGCTCGTCGCCAACTCGGGCGTTGCCAGCTCGATCGCGGCGATCGATACCTTCACACCCTACAACAAGCCGTCGCTCGGTGGCGTCGCTCTCACGATCACGATGGATCCGGTGACGGGGCTGGCCAACGGCTTCTCGGACGTCGGTAAAGGTGGCGTGACGGTCACGGCCTCCGGCGGTCTTGCCGCGGGCACGGCCGAGATCACGACGGAAGATACGGACCATGCGACGTCACTTCTCGTGTTCGACTCGCTCGGTCGCGAGCACACGCTGAACGTCACGTTCACGCGCTCGGCGAACACGAACCAGTGGTACTGGAACGCGTCGTTCGACGGCGGCGAAGCGATCACCGCGGGTGGCTCGGGCCTCGTGGAGTTCAACGAAGACGGCTCGCTCCGTTCGTGGAACGCGAACGACAGCTCGCTCACGCTCGATCTCGAGCCGGGTACCGGCGCCGAGTCGATGTCGCTCGATCTGTTCACGGGAACGGTCGGCGGCTATGACGGGCTGACGCAGTTCTCGTCCGTCGCGACCGCGACTGCGATTTCGCAGGACGGCTACGGCATGGGCAATCTGAATTCGATTTCGATCGGCGCCGACGGAAAAATCCAGGGCGTCTTCTCGAATGGCGTGCTCCGGGACATGGGGCAGGTCGTACTTGCGAAGTTCGCCAACGGTGACGGACTGATGCGTGCGGGCGGAAACCTTCTGATGGAATCCGCCAACTCAGGGCAGGCGATTATCGGCGCGGCCGGCACCAACGTGGATGCCCGCATCGCCAGCGGCGCTCTGGAAATGTCCAACGTCGATTTAGCGGAAGAGTTCGTGAACATGATCGTCGCACAGCGTGGATTCCAGGCGAACGCCCGGGTCATCACGACGGGCGATGAAATGACCACCGAGCTCATCAATCTGAAGAGATAGCACCTACCGTTCCTTAGGGGGAGTCCCCGCGTTGGGAGGTAGGTAGCGAACACGGAGTGAAACTGTGGCCGATCAAACTACCGATCCCAATGTGGCGGACTCCCCTTCTCCTGAAGAAGAGTCTCCCAAAAAAGGCATGAGTCCGATCGTGCTTTTCCCGATGGTGGGCGTGCTTTACGGCGTGATCCTCCTGGTGGGCTGGTTCGTGACGTCCGCGTTTGTCGGGCCCGCGATTGCCGACCACCTCGTGGGAAAAGAACGAGAAAAGGTCTTCAAGGAAATCCTGGACGACGGGAAGTCGGGGCCGAACGAGGTTCTGATGATCGATGATCTCGTCGTGAACCCGGCCGGTTCGCAGGGAACGCGCTACGTCGCGACTTCGATTGGTATCGAAATCAAGACCGAGTCGCTCCCGGCGTTCGAAGCCCGCATACCGAAGATTCAGGATTGTCTGATCCGGATCCTCGGGTCGAAGACGGTCGACGAGTTGTCGGACGTCACGACGCGGGAAACGCTCCGGGAGGAGATCAAGGAAGAAGTCGGGTTCCTCGTAAGAGGGCACGAGATTATTTCCATCTACTTTGTGAGCTTTGTACTGCAATGACAGCTGTGCTGAACGGGAGCGAAGCGAAATGCCGGCCGTATGATTTCCGGAGGCCTCAAAAGCTGACGGAGTCGAGCCGCGTGAAGCTTCGAAAAGATCAGACGGGTCTGGCCGAACGCCTCGTGAAGTGCCTGAAGGAGACTTCGGGACTCTCGTGCGTGTTCGCACTGACGCGGTCGATCGAAACGGTGTCGCAGGACCTCGCGGTCGGCGGGCCGTCTCTCGTGTATCGCCTGCAGCTGAAGCCGGAGAATCGTCCGGTGCTGTTCGGTATCGAGGCGGGCGTGGTGCAGGCGGCTGTGGAGCAGATGCTCGGCGGCACCGGCACGATTGTCGATGTGGACCGTCCGCCCACGGAGATCGAGACCATTCTGATGAGCGCTGTTGCGAAACGAATCCAGGACGAGCTTGCGAGACGATGGGAGCTTCCGTTCCCGGCGGATGCGCCTTCCGTGTTCGTGCCGCCGAAGGATGATGACGAGGAACTCGTGACCGGCATTCTGTCGGACTTCGAGTGCACGCTCGGCGAGGCGAAGTCGAAGGTGTGGATGTTCTATCCGTTCCAGGAGTTCGCGGGCGTGCTCGGCCTGGATGTGCGCGATCGCAAAACCGGAGACGGCGAGGCGGAGGAACTGGGTCAGGAGCGGGCGCTTTCGATCCCGCTCGAGATCCAGGTTCGCTACCCGAAAGTCGACCTCCAGGTTTCGGAGATCGGCCGCCTGAAGAAGGGCGACATCGTCACCATGCCGCAGCGATGGGATGAAGAGATCGAGATCTATGTAGAGAACCGGCTGATGTTTCTGGGATTCCCGGGTGAGAAAAAAGGAAATCGCGCCGTCAAAGTTACGCGGCCCTGCGAGTAGGGGAGAGTCATGAGCGAAGAGAATTCAAAAGACACGATCAAAGAAACGGCGGCCACGCCGGCCACGCCGGCGGAAGAGACGCCGAAGGCCGGGGCAACGCCTGAAGCGACGGCCGAAACGCCGGCCGCGACGCAGGCCGCGACGGCGACGGCGGATGCGGACACGGAGGCAGCGGGTGCGGGCGACGGGGAAGCGGCGCCGGAAGCGGGCACGACCGGTTCTCCCGATGCCGTGCAGGCCGAGAGCGTGCCGGAAAGCGCCGAAGCGGCGACCGCGGCCGAAGTCGACGGGGAACCCGTGCGCCAGGTATCGCTCGAGTCGCTTCAGGATACGGCGGCGCAGGAAGCCGGCGTCGACAACTGGGGCCTCGTGCTCGATGTGGTCGTCCCCGTCAGCGTCGATCTCGGTCGCTGCACGATGGCGATCAGGGACGTCATGAGAATTCGCGCCGGCTCGGTCGTCACGCTCGACAAGCCGCTTGGCGAACCGGTCGATCTCCGTATCAACGGCGAGGTGATCGGAAGCGGAGAGGTGGTCGTGGTAGGCGATCAGATCGGAATTCAGATCGTGGACCTGAAGCAGAAGGGGCGCTCGAAATGATGCGAGTCCTGCTCGTTCTCATTGTATGGGCACTGTTCGCACTGGCGCCGGTGGCTTCGTTCGCGGAAGACGCGAGTCAGTCCGCGGTGGATGCCGGCGCGGCATCGCTCGACGTTCCCGTAGCTGAAGCGTCTTCGCTCTTCGCGGACCGCGGCGGCGTGGACCCGACGCACGATCTCCTGAAGCGCTGGTTCAGCGTGATGGGACTTCTCGTGCTGGTCGGCGGACTCGCGTGGTTCCTTCTGAAGCGCGGCCGCTTTCCGGGACTTGCCGCGCGACGCGGTCAGATGCACGTCGTCGACCGGCTTTTCCTCGGCCCGAAGCGTTCGATTCAGGTAGTACAGATCGGCACGAGACAGCTCATTGTCGGGATCACCGAAATGCAGATCACCACGCTCGGCGAACTGGAAGAAGGAGCGCTTGTCTCCCTCGACGGCGGTTCCGGGCAAACAGGGGGCGCGTCGTTTCCGTCGTTCCTGCAGGGCGCGAACCAGGCGAGGGATAAAGAATGATCGTGCGTCACTCACGCGTCGTCCTGATCGCGCTCGCCATCGCGGCCGTGTTCGCGGCCCTCGTCGCGTTCGTTCCCGAGGCGCATGCGGCTCCGGGGCTTTCGATCGAGCTGAACAACGAAGACCAGCCGCTCGACCTTTCGACCGCGGTCAAGATCGTCTCGTTCCTCACGATCCTGACGCTGGCTCCGGCGCTCGTGATTCTCGGAACGTCGTTCACGCGGATCGTAATCGTATTCTCGTTCCTGAAGCAGGCGATCGGGCAGCCGCAGTCGCCGCCGAATCAGATTCTCGTGGGACTCGCGCTCTTTCTGACCGCGTTCATCATGACACCGGTCTGGCTCCAGGTGAAGGAGCAGGCGATCGATCCCGCCGCGCGCGGTGAGATTGAAGAGAGCGAAGCGTGGTCCCGTTCGGTGGGGCCCCTGCGCGACTTCATGCTCAGCAACGTGCGCGAACGCGACCTGAACTTCTTCCTGCAGCTGCAGAAGATTCCGGCGCCGCAGACGAAGGAGGAAGTGCCCATGAGCATTCTCGTGCCGGCGTTCGTCATCAGTGAAATCAGCATCGCGTTCCAGATCGGATTTCTGCTTTTCATTCCATTTGTCGTGATCGACATGATCGTCGCGAGCGTCCTCATGTCCATGGGGATGATGATGCTCCCGCCGGTCATCATATCGATGCCGTTCAAGATTCTCCTTTTCATACTCGTTGACGGGTGGCACCTCGTAACGTCGTCGCTCGTCAGCAGTTTCGGGTGATCCCATGACCGAAGGCGTCATCATCGATGTCATCCGCGAAGCGGCGATGCAGATTCTGATGGTGGGCGGGCCGATTCTGATCAGCGGGCTCGTCGTCGGCCTCGGAATCGGGCTGCTGCAGACCGTGACCCAGATCCAGGAAGCGACGATCGCGTTCATTCCGAAGATGGTGCTCGTCGTGCTCGTCTTCATTCTCGTGCTGCCGTACATGATGGCACGCATGGTCGCGTTCGCCACGATGCTCATGGGCGACTTCCGGCCGTTCATCCAGTGAGAGTGACCGTATGAATCTGAACCTCGAAGCAATCGCAGCCGTTACCGAGAGGCACGTGCCCCTGTTCGGACTCGCGGCGCTCCGGGCGTCGGGACTCGCGATCACGGCGCCGATGTTCGCGCACTACGCGCTCCCGAGAAGCGTGCGCAACTGGCTCATGCTGAGCATGGTGTTCGCGCTCTACCCCACGATGAACATCGTGATGCCCGAGGGAATCGCGCTGCCGCTCGTAGTCGCGCAGGAACTCGCGATCGGCATCCTGCTCGGCTTCGTGGCCGGGATCGTGGTGCTCGTCGGGACGTACGCCGGCCGCCTGGCCGGGGTTCAAATGGGCTTCGGGATGGCGTCCGTGGTCGATCCTGCCCAGGGGGAAGAAGGGGCGCAGCTCGACAGGCTGCAGTCGCTCGTCATGCTCGTCGTGTTCATTTCGCTCGGCGGACATCTCGTGATGATCGGCGCGCTGCACAAGAGTTATCTGCTCGCGCCGATCGGTACGCCGATTGCGCCGGTCGATCTGATCGACGGTTTTCTGACGCTCATGTTCGGCATGTTTCGCTCGGCGCTCGAAATCGCGGCGCCGTTTCTCGTAACGACCATGCTTGTTGAAGTGGGGCTCGGCATTCTCGCGCGGAGCGCGCCGCAGATCAACATCATGAACGTCGGTTTCGGCGTGCGTATTCTCGTCGGCCTGTTCGTGATCGTGGTGTTTCTGCCCGCGTACGTGCTGATCGCGACACACTATGTCGAAACGATACCGGGACACCTCGCAAGCCTGATTCAGGCGCTGGGGGAGAAATAGATGGCGGGCGGGCACGATCGCACAGAACGGGCAACACCCAGGAAACTCCAGAAGGAGCGAGGCAAGGGCCAGGTCGCACAGGCGACCGAGTTTCGGTCGGCGCTCGTGGTCTTCGCGTTCGGTCTCGCGCTCAAGTACGGCGGCGTGCCGTGGCTCAGCGGGATCGCCGACCACATGCGTTTCTCCTGGACGCTCAGCGACGTGCCGGTCATCGACACGAACTTCGCAGCGATGTACGCGCGGAACTGGGGAACGTGGTTCGCGATTACGCTGGCGCCCATCATGCTGCTTGCGCTCACGCTCACGGTCGCGACGACCGGCGCCACGCAGGGCGGCTTTCTCGTCACCACGCACCCCCTGAAGCCGAATTTCGGGCGCCTGAATCCATTGAAGGGAGTGAAGCGCATCTTTTCGCAGAAGACGCTCTTCAAGCTCTTCGTCGATATGGGGAAGCTGATCTTCCTGGGCGTCATTGTGGGCATTCACGTCAAAAGCGTCATGCTCCTGCTGCAGGACTCGCAATGGAAAGACATTACGTCGTCGCTCAAGATTCTGGAATCGGAGCTCGGCACGCTCGTCATTCAGTGCGGGCTTCTGCTGCTGGTTTTCGGGCTTGCGGATCTCGTGTTCCAGCGCCACTCGTTCGGCAAGGACATGATGATGACGAAGCGCGAAGTGAAAGACGAAGTGAAGGACGCGGAAGGCGATCCGTACGTGAAAGCGCGGATCAAGAGCGAGCAGAGAAGCATTGCGAAGGGGCGCATGATGCAGGACGTGCCGAAAGCCGATGTCGTGCTCACGAACCCGACGCACTACGCCGTGGCGCTCAAGTATGAGCCGGGCGAGATGGGCGCGCCGAAAGTGCTCGCGAAGGGTGTGGACCATGTGGCGTTTCGCATTCGCGAGATCGCGGAAGAGCACGGCGTTCCGATCGTGGAGAACCCGGAACTCACGCGTGCCCTCTATAAAGTGGCCGATATCGGGAGTGAAATTCCGATGGACCTTTATAAAGCCGTCGCCGGGGTCTTGAGCTTCGTCTACAAGAAACGCGGAATCAATGGTATCCCGGGCGTTCCGTCCGGCAGCGCCGGAGGAAATGGATAATGGCCACGCTTCTGCCGGCGAAAAAGATCGGCCCGTTCCAGACGGACATGCTCCTTGCGGTGATGGTGCTCAGTATCGTGGGCGTCATGATCGTGCCGCTCCCCGCGGGCATGCTGGATATTCTGCTTACGATTAATCTGAGTTTCTCGCTCGTCGTGCTCGTAAACGCGCTCTACGTAAAGGGGCCGCTCGAACTCAGCACGTTCCCGACGATCATGCTGATCGCCACGCTGCTTCGCCTTGCGCTGAACGTCGCTTCCACGCGGCTCATTCTCGGCGACGCCTACGCGGGCGACATGATCAGCTCGTTCGGTTCCTTCGTCGTGAAGGACAACTACGTCGTGGGGTTCGTGGTCTTCCTGATTCTCGTCGCGATTCAGTTCTTCGTGATCGTCAAAGGGACCGAGCGGAACGCCGAAGTCGGCGCGCGCTTTACCCTCGACGCGATGCCGGGGAAGCAGATGAGCATCGACGCGGACCTGAACGCGGGCCTCATCAACGAGGAGGAAGCGAAAGCGCGCCGCGAGGATCTATCGCGCGAGGCAAGCTTCTTCGGGGCGATGGACGGGGCCGCGAAGTTCGTCAAGGGGGACGCCATTGCCGGCATCCTGATCACGCTCGTCAACATTCTGGCGGGCATGGTGGTCGGTGTGCTGCAGCTGGGGCTCGCGCCGATGGAAGCCGTGCAGACGTACACGAAGCTCACGATCGGGGACGGCCTCATGAGCCAGCTCCCGGCACTCGCGCTCTCCGTTGCGGCGGGGATCGTCGTGAGTCGCGCCGCGGAGAAGACGAGCCTCGGCGAGAACCTGCAGCGCCAGCTGTTCGAAGAGAAGAAGCCGATGGCGATCGTGGCGGCTGCCCTTGTTGTGCTTGCCATGCTGCCCGGGCTTCCGGCGATTCCGCTTCTTACAGTGGCGGCGCTCCTGGCCCTCAGCCTGCGGAAGGGAAAAGCGCTTCCCGTCGATCCGGATGCGGAAGGCGAAGGAGCCGGCGCGAACGCGGACGACGAGCCTTCGCTTCAGGACTCCATGCGCGTCGACCGGCTCGAGCTCGCGCTCGGATTCGGGCTTATTCCGCTCGTCGAGCACAAGGATCGCGATTTTCTCGACCGCGTGGCCGGCATGCGCCGCAAGATCGCGCAGGAAGTGGGAATTTTCCTTCCCAAGATCCGTGTGCGGGACGACGTGGGGCTCGAGCCGAGTGGTTACGAGTACAGGCTGCGCGGCCATCGGATCGGCAAGGGCGAAGTTTTCCCCGGTCAGCTGCTCTGCATCGGGCCGCCGGACAAGCTCGCGAAGCTCGAAGGCGTCGATACGCGCGAACCGGCGTTCGGCCTGCCCGCGAAATGGGTCGCGAACCCGCTGCGCGGCGATGCCGAACGCGCCGGCCTGACCGTGGTCGACAGCATTGTTGTCATCATCACGCACCTGACCGAGCTCATGCGGAAGCATGCGCACGAAATCATCGACCGCCAGGACGTGCAGGACCTGATCGACCGCCTCGCGGAAGACTCGCCGGCGCTCGTCAAAACGAATATTCCGGACAAAGTCGCGCTCGGCACCGTGCATCGCGTGCTCGAGGCGCTGCTGCGTGAGTCGGTTCCGATCGTGGATCTCGGGTCGATCGTCGAGGTCATCGTCGACCAGTCCGAGCAGGTGAAGGATCCCGACCTCCTCACGGAATACGTGCGGGCGCGGCTGACGCGCACGATTACGGAATCCGCAACGAGCAGCGGCAACGTGCTGGCGGCCATCAGCCTCGACCCGCGTCTCGAGACGATGCTCGTCAAGCAGGTGCGCGAGTCCGGTCTGCAGCTCGCGGGGAACGTGACGCCGAACGTGCTGGATGCCGTGTATACGGGCATCGAGCACATTCTTTCGGCTGTAAAGGAACGAGGGTTGTCCCCCGTAGTCCTCTGCAGTCCTCAGATCCGTCTGGCATTCAGGCGAATGATCGAACCGCATTATCCCAACCTTCTCGTACTGTCCTATCACGAAGTGATCGAGGATGCCGATGTTCAATCCGTAGGTGTACTTACGTTGGAAGGACCACGGAAGCAATCAGCATCGAATCATGATCAATCGGACCAACCAATATCAGTCTGATCAGAACGACCGCGTCGAGAATGAACGCGAACGCACGATTCTGTCCCACATCAAGCTTGTAAAAGCGATCGCCCGCGGCATCCATCGGAACGTGCCGTCTTCGATCGAGCTTGCGGACCTGGAGAGTGCGGGATCGATCGGCCTCATCCGTGCCGTTGATGCATACGAATCGGAGCGCGGTACCCCGTTCGACGCCTTCGCGCGGAAGTACATCCGCGGCTCGATCCTCGACGTGCTGCGCAAGGCCGACCCGGTCGGTTACACCACGCGCAGAAAAATCCGCACGATCGACACGAACGTGGCGCAGCTGCTGCAGAAGCTCGGTCGCACGCCGAGCACGGACGAAATCGCCCGCTCGACGCATATGGAGCCGGCCGAAGTGCTCCGCCTCATCGACTACGCGGACGCGATCACGGTCGAGGAGCTGGCGGACCCGGATCTGCACGCGGGCCGCGGTCCGGACGGCGAGCCGGCGAAGAACGCCGAGGATCGACTCGAGCAGCGCCAGCTTCTTCGCCTCGTCACGCAGTTCCTGCTCGCGATGCCCGAGAACGAACGGCTCGTAATCACGCTCTACTATTTCGAAGGATTGCGCATGAAGGAGATCGGGCGTGTGCTCGAGCTCACGGAGTCGCGCATTTCGCAGATCCATCAGCTGGCGCTCGCGGCGCTCCGCGCAGAGATCATGGAAGCGCTGGGATGGTGACGTGGGGAGACGCCGGCCCCGAACGGGCGCGCGTCGTTTCGTTTCTGCCGCAGCATCGTGTGGTTCTTTCGTTTCGCGGCGAGTACGTCGTGGCCTATGCGCGCCTGCCGCTCAAGAAAGGGGACCGTGTTCTCGTGAACGTGCAGGAGTCGAAGGATCGGACCACGCTCCGGATCGTGGGGGAGGCCGGCCGTGTATGATCTTCTGGAAGCGCTGAAACACGATCTTCGCGACCGGCCCGCCATGAGTGATCCCACAGGCAGCGAAATCGAATCGGTTCTGCCGCGCCTCTCCCGGGCGCTGCCCGACCTGGCAAAGGGTGCGGTTCCGTATGACCGCGTGCTGCACGCGGCCGAAACGTTGATCCTGCTTTCCCGTCTCGCGCTTCCCGACCATCCCCGCATTCTTGAAGTGATCGAGCGCGGGCGCAACCGTACGCTCGGCCAGGCCGTCGCGGCGCTCGTCCGCGTGGCGACCGCCGTTCTCGAACAGTCGGGCCCGCGCATGGCCGCGACGATCGAAACGTTTCTCGAAGACGTGCGGACCGTGAGCGGGAGCGCGGTCGACTATCTCGAAGAAGGAAGAAAGCTCCGGGCGGCGTGGCTGATCGGCTACTTCCACGAGCAGAGCGAGGAGGGAGAAGTGGTGCTCCCCGCGCTCGGTTTCGAGGCCGGCGGCAGCCTGAAAGGTCGGCTGATCGACTTTCTCGAACGCGCGGAGACGATGCGCCGCACCGGGCTTCTGAAAGCGCGCACGCAGGAAGGGAACGACCTGTTCCGTCTGCAGGTCTACTGCGGCAACGCGATCGACCGGATCGAGTATCTGCAGCTGCAGCTCGGGGCCGGCAACGCGATTCAGTGGGAGTTCCCGGACCAGCGGAACGGATGGCGCGACTGCGTCGTAACGATCAAGCCGGAGGCGCGGGCATGATCGCACACTGGTATATCGAAGAAACGAACGAAGCGATCGCGCGCTGGGCGGAGCTTCTGGCCGAACGCGAGGCCGATGTGCTGCGCGCGGTTCTCGATTCGCTCCCCGACGACCCCGATTGTTCGGTCTGGAAGGCCGACCGGAAAGACATTTCCCCCCCGGAAGCGGGGGACTGAGAAAGAACTTCCCTCCGCCCCGCGCGGCCGTTCGGCCTTCATGGGAACACGGGGAACTGCCGTACCCTCCTCTGCCCGTAACAGGGCGAATCTTCTTTGGCACATCGCTTGCTCTCTCATCTGTCAGTAATAGAAACGAATGTCTTTGTTCACTTGAGGGAGAGGCGAACGACCGTGGAACCGATGTTCTCATTCTCGATGGACGCGCTCGTCAGGCGGGCCCGCGATCAGGAACACGTAGCGAGCAACCTGGCGAACATGAACACGCCGGGTTTCAAAGCGACGCACCCGTTCTTCGACGCGCTCGAAGAAGCGGTGGCCGGCGCCTCGCCGCGCGAATCGACATACGGCGACAGCAACAAGAGCTACGTCGACTTCAGTCAGGGCTCGCTCCGGCAGACGGGCCAGGCGCTCGACGTGGCGCTGAACGGTGACGGCTTCTTCGTCGTCGAGAGCCCCGAAGGCGAAACCTATTCGCGCGCCGGCAACTTCCGCCTGAACGCCGAAGGCGAAATTGTCACGGCTGAAGGCTACAAGGTCATGGGCGAAGGCGGCCCGATCGCGATCGAGGGCGGTGAGGTCGTGATCGACAAGACCGGCCTGATTCAAGTCGACGGCGAAGAGATCGGGAAGTTTCAAATCGCGCGTTTCAGCGACACGTCGGTACTCCGGCCGGTCGGGGGAGCGCGTTTCCGGAATACGAGTGAAGAAGGCCCCGGCAGCGCCGAGGGCATCGAAGTCAACCAGGGATCGCTCGAGGATCCCAACGTACAGGGCAAGATTGAACTGATCACGATGGTGCATCAGATGAGTCTGTTCGAATCGAGCCAGCGCGCAATCAAGATGCAATCCGAAGCGCTGCGCCGTGTTGCGAACGATCTGTTCTAACGAAGGAGAATCAGTTGTTACGAGCAATGCGGACCGCCGCTACGGGCATGATGGCCCAGCAGATGAATGTCGACAACATCGCGAACAACCTCGCGAACGTCAACACCACGGGCTTCAAGAAAGCGCGTGTCGAGTTTCAGGACCTTTTTTACCAGCGACAGAAATCCGCCGGCAGTCCGACGGCATCGGGAGACCGGACGCCGCTTCCGCTCGAAATCGGGTACGGATCGACGCCCGTTTCCACGCAGCGCCTCTTCTCGCAGGGGGAACTCGTGGCGACCGGGAATTCGGCGGACGTCGCGATCAAGGGCGACGGCTTTCTCCGCGTCATCCTCGCGGACGGCCGCGAAGCGTACACGCGTGACGGGAGCTTCAAAATCAGCGCGGAAGGCGCCGTGATCACGAGCGACGGCAATCGTCTCGACCCGGAGCTTACCGTGCCGGCCGACGCCTCGCAGATCACGATCGACGGTTCGGGAACGGTGTCAGTTTCCTTCGGGGCCGGCGGCGAAGCGCAGGTGATCGGACAGATCGAACTCGTGCGTTTCATCAACCCGGCCGGACTTCACGCGCTGGGCCAGAACCTGTTCCTGCCGACGGACGCTACGGGTGATCCGATCCCGGGTACGCCAGGCCAGGACGGTTACGGTTCGCTGGCGCAGGGGTATCTCGAAGTTTCGAACGTGGATATCGTAAGCGAAATGGTCGAGCTGATCACGGCGCAGCGCGCCTATGAGATCAGTTCGAAAACGATCAAGGCCGCAGAAGACATGATGAGTATGGCGAATGACATTGTCCGCTAGAACCACCACCAGCAGCGAGGTACGCGGTAACAGCTATGCCGCGGTCGCGCTTGTACTTGCGCTGGCCGTGGTGCTCACGATTCCCGCGCTCTGCTTCGCCGAGCCTGTCGCACTGCCGCCACGGCTCGACACGGCCGTGAACGCCTACCTGCGGGCCGAGTACCCGGACGCCGTGGCGATCGAGATCACGAGCGCGCGGCTCCCGGGCAGCTTCGAAGAGTACCCGGCGTCGCGCATGCGCGTCGAGCTGCCGCGCGTGCTCCGCAAGACGGGCCCGATTGCGTTTCGGTTGATCGACGCCGGACCTGACGGCGACCGTTCGATCGGAACGCTCTGGGTGGAAGCCGCCGTGCTCGAGAAAGCGCTCGTGGCGAAGACGGCGCTGAAGCGCGAAACGAAACTGAAGGAAGCGCTGCTCGTGACGGCCCGCGTGAACGTCCGCAAAGTGAACGGCGCGCTCATGCACACATGGCCCGCCGGTCGCGACATCCGGTTGAAGCGCGCGCTGCGCGAGGGACAGCCGGTGCTTTCGTCGTGGGTCGAAGCCGTGCCCGACGTGCAGCGCGGCGAAACGATTCACGTGTTCGGGCAGGACCACGGACTCGAGGTCGCGCTTGCGGGAACGGCCATGGAAGAAGGTTTCATCGGCGACATCATTACAGTACGGAACGAAACGTCGGGAAAACGAATCGAAGTCGAAGTGACCGGCAGGCGCCGGGGCGAGATATTGCAGGGGGACAACGGATGAAACGGCTGATACGAAATGGGACGGCTGCGCGGAGTCTTGCGCGAGCTCTGATGCCGATCGTGCTCGTCCTCGTGACGATTGCGCAAATCCTTGCGACGAGTTCGTCTGCGTTTGCGCAGTTCACGACGCAATCCTCGCTCTTTGCCGATCCGAAAGCACAGGGTGTCGGCGACATTCTGACGCTCGTGATCGTGGAGAAGACGAGCGGGTCGAACACGGCCGCCACGGCGGCCAACCGGTCGGACACATACGAACAGAAAGCATCGCTCGGCACGGGCGCTTTCGACTTTCTCCCCGACTTCGGCTGGGACGCCGAGTTCGGGAGCGACCACCAGGGCGCCGGGCAGGCCACGCGGCAGGGCAACCTGAACGCGCGGATCTCGGTCATCGTCGACAGCGTCTACGCGAACGGCAACATGCGGATCGCCGGCACGCGCGAAGTGCAGATCAACGGCGAAACGGAAATCCTCACGGTGTCGGGGCTCGTTCGTCCGGCGGACATCGGACCGGGAAACGTCATCTTCTCGACGCACGTGGCGGACGCCCGCATTTCGTATCGCGGTGACGGCCAGGTCGATCGCGTGCAGCGGGGCAACTGGATCTCGAGGGTAATCGGATGGATCTTCTAAACGTCTCGAACCGCAAGCGGTTCATTGTCATGGCGCTCGTGATTCTCGCGTTCATCCTGTCGGGGCAGGCGAACGCGGCTTCACCGCGACTGAAAGACCTCGCGGATATCAATCTCGGCGGCGCGGAGATCCAGGTCATGGGCTACGGCCTCGTGATCGGACTCGACGGCACCGGCGATTCGAAATCGTCCGTGTTCACGACGCAGGCGCTCGAGAACATGCTGCGCAAGATGGGAATCACCGTGCCCGAGGGCAAGGTGAAGACGAAGAATACGGCCGCCGTGATGGTGTCAGCCAAAGTGAACCCGTGGCATACGCCGGGCACGCCGCTCGACGTTTCCGTTTCGTCGCTCGGCGACGCGAAGAGCCTGGCGGGGGGGACGCTGCTCAGCACGGCGCTCGGGACGCTGAACAACCAGTTTGTCGCCACGGCGCAGGGACCGGTTTCGGTCGGCGGTTACTCCGTCGATGCGGGAGGCGGCAACGAAGTCAGCAGCAATCACGTGCTGGTCGGCCGCATTCCGAGCGGGGCCACGATCGAGCGCGCACTCGCATTTCCCGTATCTCCCGACAGTTCGATCACGGTGCAGCTTCGCAATCCCGACTTTACGACGGCCGAGCGCGTGGCGCAGGCGATCGCGGGACTCGGTGACGGTGTTACGGCGGTCCCGCTCGACGGCGCGCGCGTGCGTGTCGAAGCGAGCCAGCTGCAGACGGCCGAAGAGCGCATCGGCTTTCTCGCGTCGCTCGAAGTCTTGCGCGTCCAGCCCGACGCCGCCGCGCGCGTGATCATCAACGAACGCACGGGCACGATCGTAGCCGGCCAGTTCGTGACGATCAGTCCGATCGCGATCGCGCACGGCAGCCTTTCGATCCGCATCGGCAACGAGAGTTTCGTATCGCAGCCGGAACCCCTTTCGAAGGGGGAAACGACCACGGTGCGCGACCGCTCCGTTCAGGTAACCGAAAGCCCGGGCCGCTTCGTCCCGCTCGACGAACCGGCAAACGTCGGCGAACTCGCCTCGATGCTGAACTCGCTCGGCGTTTCGGCCCGCGATCTGATCGCGATCTTTCAGGCTCTCAAAGAGGCCGGCGCACTGCGTGCCGAGCTGAGGATCATCTAGCAATGGAAACGCGCGGTATCGACACAGGCATGATCCGCGAGCTTCGTTATGCGGGCGACGCCCGGGCGGGCGCGGCCCGCGACATTCCGGCGAAGGATCTCGAGGCGCTCTTCCTCAATTATATGCTGCACACGATGCAGGAGGCAGGGCGTGCGCTCTTTGACGACGAGTCGTCGCCGGACGACGCGTATCTCGACATGGCTACCGAAAGTCTTGCGCAGCTTTTTGCGGAAAAGGGCGGCATCGGGCTCCAGGGGCTCATCGAGGACCGCATGAAGCCGGCGGATGAAGTCACGCTGAATAAAAGCATCGACCGGATGGCCAGGATGAAAGAATCGAAGCAACCCGTGACGGACTTCGAGAGCTCGATCGCACGAGCCGCTCAAGAATTCGATCTACCGCGCGATTTGATCAGTGCAGTGATACAGGCCGAGTCCGGGGGCGATCCGAAAGCGGTCTCGCCGGCGGGGGCGCGCGGGCTCATGCAGCTCATGCCGGCCACGGGTCGCGAGATGGGCCTTTCGAACCCGTTCGACCCGGAAGCGA
The DNA here is from genome assembly GCA_029262235.1 of Candidatus Eiseniibacteriota bacterium. Classification (GTDB taxonomy): domain Bacteria; phylum Orphanbacterota; class Orphanbacteria; order Orphanbacterales; family Orphanbacteraceae; genus JABDJQ01. Next base: position 486,573 of record JAJCZU010000003.1, read on the forward strand.
ACATTCGCGCCGGCTCGAAGTATCTGAAGCAGATGGTGGACATGTGGGACGGCGACCTGACGCTGGCGCTCGCTTCGTATAACGCGGGGCCCGCCAACGTTTCGCGCTACGGGGGCGTTCCCCCGTTTCAGGAAACGCGTCAGTACGTGAACAAGGTCATGACGAACTACGAGGATATGAGCCGTGCCCGCTAAGGAGACTTTGTGAAAGCCCTGATCGTCGACCTGACGGGACTCGTCAAGAGGCAGATCGAGACGCTGCGCGTGCTGGAGCAGGTGATGTTCCGGCAGAACAAGGCGCTCGTGAGTCGTGACGTCGGCGAAATCGTCGAAACGGTCATGGAGCAGGGGCGATGCCTGGCCGCGATCGGCGAACTCGACAACGAGAGAAAGCGCATCGTGGTGCGCCTTGCCGAGCACGACGCCTGCAAAGTGAACGCGACGCTGACCGAGATCGCCGCGCGCGTGAACGGCGACCAGGGGGACGAACTCCGGGCGCTCGGCCAGTCGATGAAGCGCACGCTCAAGAACGTGGGTGAAGTGAATCTGCGTAATCGCGAGCTGATCGATCAGTCGCGCCGCGTCGTGCAGGAGATTCTGAGCGAACTCGGCAAGCAGAAGACGGGCGGTCTTCAGTACGACCAGTCCGGGTCCACGACGGGGCAGGCAACGACCCGCAAGATTCTCGACCGGACGACTTAGGAGAAGGTGACGCCATGATGTCGATGCACGCAAGTCTCGAGATTGCCAGAAGGGCGCTTTCCGCTCATCAGCTGGCACTTGCCGTCATTGGTAACAATATTTCGAACGTGAATACGCCCGGTTACAGCCGCCGCTCGTCGGTGCTGCAGCAGACGGCGGACTACGATTCGCGGAGCGGCATGGTCGGAACGGGCGTGGAAGCGGTCGACGTGCGTCGCGCGCGCGATTCCATCCTCGAACGCCTGTATCGCGATCGCTCGTCCAGTCTCGCGCAGTGGAGCACGATGGACCACAGCCTCCGCGAAGTCGAAGCCGTGATGGGCGACCTCACCGAGGACGGGATCACGGGCGCGCTCTCCGAGTTCTGGAACTCGTGGAACGAGCTCAGCAAGCAGCCCGACGACATGGTCCTGCGCGGCCAGGTCGCGGGCAAGGCGAACGCGCTCATGTCGCGCGTCAAGGGAATCGACGGCCAGCTTCATCAGATCGAACAGGATCAGGTCCGCCAGGTGCAGGGTACGGTGCGCGAAGTGAATAACATCGCGATGCGTCTTGCGGACATCAACAAAATGGTGATCGAAGGCGAGGTGCAGGGCCAGCAGGCGAACGCACTCCGCGACGAACGCGACCTCCTGCTCACGGATCTTGCCGGCCTCGCCGGCATTCAGGCGTACGAGGAGTCGACGGGCGCGGTCACGGTTCACTTCGGCGGCAACGTTCTGGTGCAGGGCGGAAGCTCGCGCACGCTGCGTGTCGAAAGCGGAGGATCGTTCGAAAACCCGACGGGCCCGCTCGAAATCTACATCGGTGAGGGCAAGAACAAGATCAACCCCACCGGCGGCAGCCTCGGCGGCCTCCTGAACGCGAAAAACGACTACGTGGGCGACTACCGCGCGAAGCTGAAGGGCTTCGTGAGCCAGTTTGTCCAGAGCGTCAATGCCGTGCACAGAAGCGGGACCGACCTGAACGGCGGTTCGGACATCAACTTCTTCGACCCGGCGGGGCTCGATCCCGTAAGCATGCGCCTGAACCCGGCGCTCGCGAGCGATTTGACGAAGATCGCGGCGTCGGCGGGCGGTCTCGCGGGCGACGGCGACATCGCGACGAGAATGTACGAACTGCAGACGTCGAAGGAGATGGCCGGTGGCTTCTCGAGCTTCGACGGCTTTCTGAACGATCTCATCGGCACGATCGGAACCGATATCGCGCGCGTTTCGGGCAGCGTCAAGAACGAGGAGATCCTCGTACTCGACCTCGAGAATCGCCGCCTCGAAACGAGCGGTGTTTCGATCGACGAAGAGATGACGCTTCTGATTTCGCATCAGCACGCGTACGAAGCGATGGCACGCGTGACGACGGCAATCGACGAAATGATGCAGACACTGATCGCATCCGTATAGGTGAAGGTGACACCATGGCGATTCGAGTTCCTACAAATTATCTGAGAGCGAATCTGCAGACGGTCATGAGCGGCGCGATCAGCCGCATTCTACGCGTGCAGAACGACATCGCCACAGGGCGCACGGTGCGTGCCGCTTCGGACGACCCGCTCGCGGCGATCGAGATCCTGGACATCCGTTCCACCATGCGGCGGAACAGCCAGTACTCGAAGAACATCGTCGACGCCCAGGAGAATCTGGTGGCGACGGAAACCGGTGTGCAGTCGTCGCTCGAACTGCTGCTGCAGGTAAAGGAAATTGCGCTCTCCGCAGCCAACGACGGCACCGCGATCGACCGCGATTCGGTCGGCGCACACATCGATTCGCTTCTCGAAGATCTCGTGAACCTCGGCAATCTGAATCACCGCGATCACTATCTGTTCGGCGGCAAGAACTACAACACACCGCCGCTCACGATGCAGACCACGGTGTCGTCAGAGCCGTTCACGCTGGGTGCGCCCGGCGATACGGTCGACCTCGCGAATGCCCGGATCACGTCCGGAAGCATGATCGTCATGAACGAAGCGGGCACGGTGACCTATACGGAAGGCACCGATTACACGGTCGACTATGCGACCGGGGTCATGACGACGCTGGGCAGCGGCACGATGGGCGCCGGCAATTTCGCCGTAACGTACGAAACGGATACGGCGAGCGCGATCGAACTGAACGGGGACAGCGCGGATTTCATCACGCGCGTCGTCGGCAGCGAGTATGGCGTGGAAGTGAACGAAACGGCCGATTCGCTGTTTGCGGGAGGCGCGAGCTTCGAAACGCTGATCAAACTCAAGAACGCGCTCTGGAAAGATGACAGCGCGACCGTGCAGGCGCTGCTCCCGGAACTCGAAGCGTCGATCGAAGGGATGACCGAACGGCTCGGCAGTATCGGGGGACGCGTGGAGGAACTGTACCATCGCGCGAACCTGATCGACGAAATGAACATTCGGCTCGACGAACTGAAGTCGAACCTCGAAGACACGGACCTGGCGTTTGCGGCGCTGCAGCTTTCGACGGAACAGGCGGCGTACGAGTCCGCGCTGTCCGCGAGCGCGCGCCTCATGACGATCAACCTGACGCATTTCCTGTAATTGCGGGAATGCGAGCAAGGATAAGTATTTCATGCGCGTGACGACCAGCCGGTTCGGCGTGATCCACTTCGAGAAGGAGGGGATCGTGACCTTTCCGACCGGAATCCCCGGCTTCGAAGAGAACCGCCGGTACGTTCTGGTGCATTCGGAGAAACTCGAGCCGTTTCGGTGGCTTCAGTCCGTCGAAGACCCGGACCTTGCGTTCCTCGTGGTCGATATTCACGTGCTCTGCCCCGACTACGATCTCCAGCTCGGCGGAGACGACCGCAGCGACCTCCGGTTCGAGGACGAGGACGAGCTCGGCGCGCTCGCGATCGCGGGCCTGACCGGGCCCGAGCACGGCGACCTCTCCGTCAACATGCAGGGCCCCCTGATCATCAACGCGAGCAGCCGCCGCGGCAAGCAGGTCATCCATTCGTCCTACCCGGCGCAGCTCAAAGTGACTTGAAACGTGATGACATTGTCCCACGCGTTCCCTTTCCGTCCCCGCCCTTCCCACTTCGTACGATTTCTGACCCGCCCGCTCAAGTTCCTGCCCTTTCATGCGATTGGGGAGGTTGAAGCCAGAATTTACAGGCTGATTCAGAAGCGACTCGAAACCTCTTAACAAGGAGCACAAGGATGGCGGGCGCGGATCTCAGTAGAATTAATACTAACGTAGCGGCTCTCAATGCGTTGAAGAGCCTCCGGGACAACAACAACTCACTGACGATGCATCAGCTTCGTCTCGCGACGGGTCGTCGCATCAACTCTGCCGGCGAAGATCCGGCCGGGATGGTCTTTGCGAAGCGCCTCGAGTCGAGGACTCGTGGTCTCGCCGTCGCCCGTGACAACATCGGTGATGTGAACAACCTGATGTCGAACGCCGAAGGCGGTCTCCAGAACATCAGTGAGATCCTTCTCACGATGAAAGAGAAAGTTCTCCAGGCTGCGAACGACACGCTGGGTACGGAAGAGCGCGCAGCTGTCGAGAGCCAGCTCGACGAACTCGCGGCCGAAATCGACGACATCGTGACGTCGACCGAATGGGGCGGCAGCGCTCTTCTCGACGGAACCTTCATTACGAAGCAGTTCCAGGTCGGTGAAGGCGCCGCGGACACGATGGCGTTCGGCATCACGCAGGATCATGACGCCGCCGGTCTCGTTGTCGATGACGCTTCTCTCGACGTCTCGACGTCCGCCCTGAGCACGACGGCGCTGGGCCTCATCAACACGGCCATCACGACCGTGAATACGAGCCTCGGTACGATCGGTTCGTCGCAGCTTCGTATCGGGATCAAGGAAGCGAATATCTCGACGTCGCTCAACAACGAACTCGCGGCTCACAACCGCGTGTACAACGCGGACTTCGCGGCCGAGCAGGTCGAAGTCGTGAAGCTGCAGCTTCTGCAGCAGTCCTCGACGGCGATGCTCGCCCAGGCGAACGTGGCTCCGCAGTCGGTCCTCCAGCTTCTGGGTGGCTAATCGCGGACGAGTCAGGCAATGACGGGAGCCCGGGTCGTTCGCGGCCCGGGCCACCCTTCCCTCAGGTCTTAGGGAGAGGATTTGAAAATGCAGAACAATGGGGAAGCCCGGTATAAGACATCCGCCATCGAGAACGGCTCGCCGGCGGATTTAGTGCTTCGGCTTTACGACCACATTCTCGAGCGCTGTGAAGCGAAAGACTTCATGGGCGCCAAGAAGGCGGTCGTCGAATTACAGGGGTCTCTCGATCTCGAATATCTGGACGTCTCCGGTCCTCTGTTTCGGCTTTACGAATACGTGGCCGATTGCCTGCGGAAGCAGGATTACGAAGAAGCGGAACGCATCATTCAGGATCTCCGGGGTTCGTGGCTGACTGCGATGGAAACGGTCGGCGCCAGCGCCTGATTGATCCGAGGGCAAGTTCATGATCGATTTCAACGCAGGTGTAAGAAGCGCAGAACTGGTCGAGTTCCTCGATCTCTTCATGTCGCGGGCCCGTCAGAAAGTCACGGACGTCCAGAAGCAGAAGGACGACCTGGGAGTTCGCACGGCGGTCTTCAACGACTTGCAGAGCAAGCTGAAGGATCTCAAGCGCAAAGCCGAGACAATCGCGGGCATCGGCTCGCTCTCGCCGTTTCAGGCGAAGCAGGTCGCGAACAGCGACGAGTCGGTACTCCGCGTGACGGCGACGAACGGTGCGGAGACCGGGGCGCATCAGATCAGCGTGCAGCAGGTCGCGAAGCCGCACACGGTACTGTCGGATCAGTACACGCGCGACGGCAACGAGCTCAGCACGTCGTTCTCCGGAGCGCAGACGTTTACGATCATCGTGGACGGAGTCGGGCACGCCGTGAACGTGGATATTACCGCGGGCGCGACGAATGATGTCGTGCTGGACGAAATCGCCCAGGCGATCAACGCCACGGACGATCTGCCGGCCTCGGCGAGCCGGATCCGGGATACGGACGGCACGGCGCGCCTCACGATCAACAGCGCGGAAACGGGCGGCGCGAACTCGATGTCGTTCGTCGACACGAGCTTCTTCCTGGGCATGCTGTCGCAGATGGGCGTCATGAACGGCACGGAAGCTGACGCCACCACGGGCGGTTACGTTTATGCGGACCTCGGCGGCGGGGAACTTGACGCGAAATTCACGCTTGACGGTATCGCGATTCAGCGCGGCAGCAACTCGCTCACCGACATCATCGGCGGGGCGACGATCGACATCCTGCGGGCACAGGAGCCGACGGAAGCGCCGACGGCTATCGATATATCCGCCGACACCGAAGCGGTGAAAGCGAGCGTGCAGGAGTTTCTGGACTCGTACAACGATTCGTACGCGTATCTCCAGGAGAAGGTGCGGATCGATCAGACGACGTATGAGCGCGGGGACCTGGCCGGAGACTTCAGCTACAAGAGCCTCTGGCTCAGCATGCGGTCCACGCTGGCGAATTCCGTGACGATGACGGATCCCGAAGATCCGACGAGCCTCGGCCTGATCGGTATTACGGCCGGTCGCGACGGCGTATTCACGATCACGGACGAAACGAAACTGTTCGAGATGGTCGTGAACGATCCCGAGATGCTGGCGGAGATGTTCAACGATACGACGGGAATCGGTTCGCGCGTTGATGCGCTGATCGACCGATACGTCTCGACCGACGGCATTATCGACAGCAGCAAGGACTCGGTGGAATCGAGAAAAGCATCATTCGATCGCAGGCTCGATTCCCTCGAGAGACAGAACAAGACGCTGGAGAATCGCCTGATCCAGCAGTTCGGCGCGTTGCAGGAAGCCAGGAATCTGACGGCGGCTTTCCAGGCAACGCTGGGCAGTATTGGCGGATTTCTCGGGTAACGAGAAGAAGGGAAGAGTGGTGACATGAGAATCGATGATGCGGGTCGGTTCTTGGATCCGAAGATCACTCGGCCGGTAGAGAAAAGCTCCGAGCCGAAACAGGTTGCGGAGAAAAAGGCGAGTGGAGGCAAGCGGGTCGAGAAGGATGCAATCTCGATCCGAGCGAACGATCCCGGGATCGAAAAGATGGCCTTGCGCGAGACGGACCCTGGCGTCGAGGGGCTTTCCCCTGACCAGGTGGATGAGATCCGTTCCAAAATCCGGAGCGGTGCCTACGACGAAGTGCGGGTCCTGGAAGCGATTGCGCGCCGGATCCTCGAGAGGCTCGGCCTTTAAAAGGGAGCGTTCATGCTCTTGCTGACCCAGTTGAACGGGAGGCGCATCGTCGTCAACCCCGAGATCGTGGAGTTTCTGGAGTCGATTCCGGACACGATCATCTCGCTGACAACCGGGCGCAAAGTGATTGTTCGTGAGCCCATCGATCTCGTGCAGGAGATGATGGAAGACTACTACCGTAACTTTTTTACGCGCAATCCCAGAGTGAGCGTGGACAGAGGCGATCAATAAATGGATATCGGAACAGTTATCGGGCTTGCGGCGGGAACCATACTGCTCCTTGTCTCTATTCTCATGGGCGGGAGCCTGGGATCCTTCATCAACGTGCCTTCGCTCCTGATCGTCGTGGGAGGGAGCGCGGCGGCGACGCTCATCAACTACCCGCTGCCTGACTTTCTGGGTGTCATGAAGGTTGTGAAGAACGCCTTCCTGAACAAGCCTTCGAACCCGACCGAACTCATTGAGATCATGGGCCGTCAGGCGGAAATCGCGCGCCGCGACGGCCTTCTCGCTTTGGAAAAAGAGACGGCGAATATCGAAGACCCCTTTCTGAAAGCCGGCCTTGAACTCGCCATCGACGGCATGGACCTCGAGCAGATCGAGTCCATTCTGTCCATGGAGATGGAGATGCTCGAAGAGCGTCACAAGCGCGGCCAGGAGATGTTCCGGCAGCTCGCGAAGTACGCGCCGGCCTTCGGTATGATGGGGACCCTGATCGGTCTCATTCAGATGCTCAAGAACGTGAACGATCCGTCGGCGATTGGTCCCGGTATGGCCGTTGCCCTTCTGACCACGTTCTACGGAACGCTGGTCGCCAACCTGATCTGTCTGCCGCTTTCGGGCAAACTCGAAAAGCTTTCGCAGAACGAACAGATTGCGAAGTCTCTCGTGCTCGAAGGCATCAAGGCCATCCAGATGGGCGACAGCCCGAAACTCGTCGAGAAGAAGCTGCGGTCGTTCCTTCCGACGACCCTGCGGCTTGAACTGGATGCGGCCGCGTAATGGCGAAGAAGAACGTTACCGTCATCACGGTTCAGGAAGAGCCCGCGTCCTGGCTCGCTACGTTCGGCGACCTCGCGACACTTCTCTTTACATTTTATTGCCTGATTTACGCCTCGTGCACGTATCGCCAGGGCAGCTGGGAAACGGCCAAGAGTCCCGCGCTCGAAAAGATGCTGTCCCTGCTCGGCGGGGGGACCCAGAACAGTCTCGTGATGGGGAGTGGCGACGGGCCGATGTCCGGGCAGACGGGCGTGGTCGCGCTCTTCATTCACGGCCAGGAGATGACCCCGGATCACGCGCAGCAGCTCGAGGAGACGCTCGACGACTTGAACGAAGAAGGAAACGCGCACGGCATCGACAACGCGGCAGAAGTAGAGCACCGGGACGAAGGCTACGTGTTTCGTCTGAGCACGCCGCTTCTGTTTGCGAACGGGGGGCGCGAAGTCAGTCATGAGGCGGACGCGCTGCTTGCGATCATTGCGAGAATCGCACGGGACCATGAACTCGAGGTCATCGTCGAAGGGCACACGTGTGATCTTCCTGTCGGAGACAATTCCGGGGCGACGAACTGGGAACTGGCGGGATTCCGCGCGGGGTCCGTCGGGAGACGCATTCTCGAGTACGGCATCGGCCGATCGACTCTCTATGTGCGATCGGCGGGCCAGTATCGCCCGATGGTCGAGAACGAAAACGAAACGCAGCGGAGGCAAAACCGTCGCGTGGAGATCTACGTCAACTTCGACAAGGACTCGTAAGGGAACGCCATGCCCAGGGAGAAGAAAAAGTTCATCATTCTTCCCGCGGATGACTCGTTCGACATGACGTTCATCGCGCTCATGCTTCTTCTGCTCTGCTTCATGGTCATCATGGTGTCGATGGCGCAGCTTGACGACCCCCGGTTCCGCGAGGCGATCGGCTCCGTAAAAGGAGCGCTTTCGTTTCTCACGCACGCGGAATCGCAGAGCCTCGCGCTCGACGGTTCCCCCGGCGTTCTGACCCAGCGCGGAGAGGACGCGAAGACGAAAGCGGTCGAGGCTGTACAGGAGCTCGCGGAGGCGGAGTTCGGCGACGACGCGGCGCACCTCGTGCGCGTCGAGATCACCGAGGACGGGGCGATCATTTCACTCGGCGCCGTTCTGCTCTTTCCGTCGGGTTCCGCTGGTCTGCAGGATCAGGCGAGCCCGGTTCTCGATGAAGTGGCGAACATTATTATGGAATGGAACGGGACCGCCGAGGTCCGGGGTCATACGGACGACCTGCCCACCGCGGGCGGGGCCTATCCGTCGAACTGGGAACTGTCCCTCGTCCGGGCAGCCAGTGTCGTGCGTTACCTGGAGTCCCGGGGCGTCGACGGATCGAGATTATACGCGGCCGGCATGGGGAGTACGCAGCCCGTAGTCGCCAACCTGTCAGCCGCTCACCGCTATCTCAATCGAAGGGTTGAGATCGATATTGTTGCCGAAGACTAAAGGCGGAGCCGTTATGCAAGAACCGAAAATTCTGCTCGATGATCGGATCACTTTACCGAGCGCGCCGACCGTCATCCTCGAGATTCAGAATCTCCTCTCTCGTGAGAGCACCACGGTGGATGAAGTCGCGATCAAGCTCGGCGAAGATCCCGCGATTCTCGCGCAGATTCTGCGCGTCGTGAACTCCGCCTATTACGGACTGTCCCGGGAGGTGACGTCGCTTCGGTTCGCCGTTGCGCTTCTCGGCTTCAAAGAGATCCAGCGTCTTACGCTCTCTCTCGCCGTCGTCAATTCGATGGACCTCGGGGTGTCGAAGCATCTGCATCGTTACTGGGTGCACTCGAGCCACATCTCGCTGATCATGAAGCATCTCGTGCGCACGAACTATCCGCTGCTCGACGTGGAGCAGGTCTGGATCGCCGGTTGCCTGCACGACATCGGCAAGCTGCTCTATTTCAAATTCTGCCCGGATCTCGTCGAGAAGATATCGGAAGAAGCGGAAGAAACCGGCGTGCTCTACTCCGACATCGAGAGGCGCGAATCGATCTACGCGGCGTCACAGGTGGGCGCGCGTCTCTGCGAAGAATGGAATCTTCCAAGCTGTGTCGTATATGCGGCAGAAACGCACACGATGGACGATCTGGCGTCCTGTCAGGCCACAGGGGGCAACAGGGACATACGCACTCTTGTAACGATTGGAAATCTTCTTTCGGAAATGACCCTTCGGCCGATGAATGAAGAGACAGAGCAGAAAATACTGGAATTTACGAAGGCCGAACTGAAGATCGACGAAGATGAGATGCTTCTTCTCCTCTCGACCGTAAAAGAGCTGAAGATGGAGGCGGAATCGTTCGCACTGCAGGTGGCCCGATGAACCAGCATGGAGAGTAAATATGAATCCGCCGGACATCATGCAAGCGGGAGGCGGACAGTCGGAGGTCGCGGGGGCCGTCCAGAAGACGGGTTCGGGGAAGCCCGCGAGCCAGGTCCTGAGCGAACTCTGGATCGAGAAGGGGCTACTGGCCGAGAACCAGGTCAGGCACGCCACACGCATCCGCGACAGGCTTTCGAGTCATAAGTCTCTCGCCGATGTCGTCAAGGAACTCGGATACGCCAGGCACCACGATCTGGAAAGCGCCCTCGCCGGAGCGCACCTCGCACTTCCCTTCTATGAAATCATGCTCGAAATGGGGCACCTGCGGGCGTCGGACATCAAATCCGTCCTGAGCCTGCAGGAGGACGCCCCGGACAAGTCGATCGCCGATCTCATCGTCGAAAACCACTTTGCCAATGAAGAGTCCGTCGCCATGGCGCGCGCGTGCGAAATCGGCTGCGCACTGCTTCGGTTCGATTATTCCGATGTCGAGGAGCGCCTTCTCAAGGCAGAGCACCTCGCCACGTGCGAGAAGCATCGCTTCGTGCCCGTGAAGCGCGAGGGAGGCGAGATCGTTGTCGCGTTCTGGGCGCCCGACGACAGAGAAGCCGTTCACGCGGCGAAGCGTCTTCTGGGCCAGAACATTCATGCAACGCTCGGGACCTGGGGGGCGATCTCGCAGGTCATTCGCACGCACAAACGAAACGAAATCAAGACGGTGGCGGGCAGCGAATCCAGTGTGGTTCGCATCGTGGACGAGATCATCGAAACGGCGATTCGCGATGGCGTGAGCGATATCCACATCGAGCCGATGCAGGACTCGATCCGTGTACGATACCGGAAAGACGGCGTCCTGATCCCGCACGAAACGTTCCCGAAGGAGATCGCTCTTTCGCTTGCGAGCCGCCTCAAGATCGTGGCGGGCGCCGACATTGCCGAGCGCCGGCGCCACCAGGACGGCCGCATGGCCGTTGTCGATCCCGTTTCGGGCCAGGAGGTCGACCTCCGCGTCTCGTTCTACGTGACGGTGCACGGCGAGAAATGCGTCATGCGCATCCTGAGCCGCGGCACGAATCTGCTTTCGATCCGAAACATCGGGATGGGGCCGCGCGTTCTGGAGCGCCTGTACCGCGACGTGCTGGATATTCCGAGCGGCGTCGCGCTCATTACGGGCCCGACCGGTTCGGGCAAAACCACGACACTTTATGGCTGTATCAATTACCTGAACGACATCGAACGAAGCATCATCACGGCCGAAGATCCTGTCGAGTACATGATCGAGGGTGTCGGACAGTGCAGCCTCGACCCGAAAGTGGAACGCACGTTCGCAAGCACTCTGCCGCACATCGTCCGCCAGGACCCCGATGTGATCGTGCTCGGCGAAATTCGCGATCAAAGCTCCGCGGAGGCCGCGATTCACGCGGCGCTCACGGGGCACAAGGTGATTACGACGCTTCACACCGAAGACACGATCGGCGGCCTTCTGCGCCTCATCAATATGGACATCGACACGTTTCTGATCTCGTCGACCGTGGTCTCCGTGCTCGCGCAGAGACTCGTTCGGCGCGTATGCACCTCGTGCGCCGAGCCGTACACGCCGACTTCCGCCGAACTCTCCCAGCTCGGACTGCTCGGCGGCGCCGACCGGGGGTTCAAGTTCGTGGAAGGTCGCGGGTGCGGACAGTGCCGTAATACCGGCTACCGGGGGCGCGTCGGCGTGTTCGAACTGCTGGTTCTGAACGATTTTGTAAAAGACGCCATCCTGAGCCGCAAGCCGTCGTACGAGATCCGGCGAATCTGCATGGACTCGTCGCGCCTCGTAACGCTGCTCGAGGACGGGCTGCTGAAAGCCACGCTTGGAGAAACGACCGTACACGAAGTACTGCGCCATCTGCCGAGGCTCGACAAGCCGCGCCCGCTGGGTGAGATCAGAAGGTTGACAGGGCTCTAAACTTCCGGAGAGGGATTCATGTCGCATCAGTCATTCGAAGAAATCATTGCCGAGCAGGTGAACGAAGAAGACTTCGCTCTTCCGGTCTCCGGGAACGTGGCGCTTCAGCTTCGCCGGAAAGTCGAGTCGGACGATTTCGAAATGGAAGATATCGAAGACATGATCCTGCGCGACCCGGGACTCGCGAGCAGCGTGCTCCGCATAGCGAACGGCGCGCTCTACAGCGGGCTCAGCGAGATCGGAACCATTCGGAAAGCGATCATGCGGCTCGGGGCGGATCAGGTCGTTTCCGTTTCCATGATGGCGGCTCAAAAGCAGGTGTATGATACGAAGGATCGCATGCTGCAGGGAATCATGCAGAAGCTATGGACTCATGCGAGCGTTTCGTCGATCGGTTGCCGATGGATTGCGCGCCGCGCGGGCATGGCGGAGCTTGCCGAAAACGCGTTTCTGGCGGGGCTGCTGCACGATCTCGGGCAGGTTGTCCTGATGCGCGTGTTCGATCGCGTGATCGCGTCCGGCAAGGGGGCGATGTTCACCGAGGACATCATTCTCGAAATTCTCGAGAGCCCGCTGCATTGCCGGTTCGGTGCGGAGATCATCGACCGGTGGAAACTCCCCGCGATCTACAAGACGGTCACGGCGGAGCATCATGATGAAAAACTCGCGGGTAACGCCGAGCCGATTCTGCTCGCCACGCGGCTCGTCGACCAGATCTGCTGGAGCATGGGACTCGGGCTGCGGGATGGCGACGGCATTCAGCCCGAAAGCAGCAAGGAAGCCGACGCCCTGATGCTGAGCGAGATCCAGGTGGCGGAACTCCAGATCGAACTCGAAGATACGATCGCCGAACACGCCGCGATGTAGCTCCCCGCGCTGTTTCGCCACCGGCAGAAACCCCCGCGTCCGGCACGGGCTGCTGACGCCGGCACAGGCTGCTGACGCCCGGCACAGACTGCTGACGCTGGCACAGACCGGCGGAAGAAGATACACTGGGTTCCCAGGCGGAACTACAGCTCTTCTGACGGCGGGGGCGGTCATTCGTTTTCTTCCACTCATTTCATGGCCTGCTGCGGCGGCAATCGTGATCGCGGCGTGTCTCGGATGCGCTTCGCCGGTCGCGGGCGACCCGTCGCTCCCCGGCATCCGTCTCCCCGCGGGTTTCCGCATCACCCTGTTCGCCGACTCCGTTCCGAACGCCCGTTCACTGACGCAGTCTCCCGACGGCACGGTCTTCGTCGGTACGCGAACGGCCGGCGCCGTGTATGCGCTCCGCGATCTCGACGACGACGGACGCGCTGACAGCATGTACACGATCGCGACCGGTCTCAACATGCCGAACGGCGTCGCGTTCCGCGCGGGCGCGCTCTATGTGGCGGAAGTGCACCGCGTTCTCCGGTACGATTCCATTCTGCCGGCGCTTCTCGATCCGCCCGCGCCCGCAATCGTGCGCGACGATTTTCCGACCGATCGTTCGCACGGCTGGAAGTTTGTCGCGTTCGGGCCCGACAGCGCGCTCTACGTGCCGGTCGGCGCGCCGTGCAACGTGTGCGATCCCGAAGACGAGCGCTATGCGTCGATTCAGCGGATGACGGCCGACGGCGCTTCGGTTGCCACGTTCGCGTCCGGCGTTCGCAACACCGTGGGCTTCGACTGGCACCCGGAAACAGGGGAACTCTGGTTCACGGACAATGGCCGCGACTGGCTCGGCGATGACGCGCCGCCCGACGAATTGAACCGCGCGCCCGTCCCGGGGCTGCACTTCGGCTTCCCGTACTGTCACGGGGGCACGATCGCGGATCCCGCTTTCGGCTCGATTCGACCGTGCGCGGAGCTGACACCTCCCGCGCAGCGCCTCGGGGCGCACGTGGCGGCGCTCGGCATGCGGTTCTACACGGGCGACCTTTTCCCGGCGGAGTACCGGAATCAGATCTTCATCGCCGAACACGGATCGTGGAACAGGAGCACCCCGGTCGGGTATCGCGTTGCTCTCGTGAAGCTCGCGGGGAACGAAGTCGTGTCGTACGAACCGTTCGCGGAAGGGTGGCTCGCGGAAGACGAGACCGTGAGCGGACGGCCCGTGGACGTGCTCGTTCGCCCCGACGGTTCGCTGCTCGTTTCGGACGATCACGCGGGCGTTGTGTATCGCATTACCTATGGAGAGGGATCATGACGGACGACGCGTCATTCGATTACGATGGCCTCGATCTCGCCGCGCGCGTCGCGGCGCGTGCGCACAGCGATCACTATCGCAAGGAAACGGATGTCCCGTACATCTCGCATCCGTACGCGGTCGCGATGATCCTGGCGAAGCTGGACGCGCCGGACGAAGTGCTGATCGCGGCGATGCTGCACGACACGGTGGAAGATACCGATCTCACGATCGAAGAGGTGCGTGAACAGTTCGGTGAAGTCGTCGCGGATATCGTGGATGCCTGCAGCGAACCGATCCGCGAGCTTCCGTGGGAAGCGCGGAAGGAAGGCACGATTGCGAAGATGAAGGGCGCGCCGCTCCCCGTGCGGTGGGTGGTGGCCGCGGACAAGCTGCACAACCTGCGTTCGATCGGCCGCGAGTTTCAGTCGGCCGGCGAACGCGTCTGGAATCGCTTCAGCCGCCCGCGAGCGAAGCAGGAGTGGTACTACAGAAACGTGCTGCGCTCGCTGGGGGAGGGCGACGTCGACGCGCGCCTTCGCCTCCTTCTGCAATGGCTTGCGGCCGAAGTCACGAACGTATTCGGACCAGAAGACGCGCCCGCTTAGAACCGCGGCGCCGGGGAGACGAAATGCCGGAAAAGATCGAGAATCCGTCGCGGATCGAGTGTGTGGGCACGAAACCGAAAATCATCGAAGAATACGTCGGGCGCGTGAACACGAACTCCGGCGCGCTCAGCATCGCTCATATGAGAAGCCCCGCCGGATGGGAAGAGCCGGGGCAGCGCCCCGCGTTCGACGAATACACGATCGTGCTCAAGGGAGAACTCGTGGTGGAGCATGAAACGGGAAAGATGAAGATCGCCGCGGGGCAGGGAGTGCTCACGCGCGCGGGCGAGTGGGTGCGCTACGGGACGCCGGGGGGCGAAGGGGCGGAGTACATCGCGGTCTGCACACCGGCGTTCTCCCCCGACACCGTGAACCGCGACGAAGCGGGGGAGACGCCGTCATGAAGAAGCGCGCGTTCGGCAAGGCGGGCTGGCCCGTCGGTGAAATCGGATTCGGGGCCTGGCAGATCGGGGGCGGATGGGGCGAGCAGGATGACGCGCAGGCAATCGAGGTCCTCCGTGCGGCGCATGGGCGCGGCGTCGATTTCTTCGACACGGCGCTTGCGTACGGGGAAGGGCACAGCGAACGACTGATCGGGCGCGCGCTCGGCGACGTACGGCAGAAGATTCGGATCGCGTCGAAAATCCCGCCGAAGAACCGGCGGTGGCCCGCCACCGATGACGACCCGATCGCCACGACGTTTCCCGCGCGCTACATCATCGAGTCGACTGAAACGACGCTCAAGAACCTCGGCACCGACTACCTCGACGTGCAGCAGCTGCATACGTGGGCGCCGTCGTACATCGAAAGCGACGAGTGGCGCGAAGCCGCCGCGAAGCTCAAGGATCAGGGAAAGATTCTCGCGTTCGGCATCTCCGCGAACGACTGGGACCCCTACGGTTCGGTCGAACTCGTGCAGTCGGGCGAGGTCGATTCCGTGCAGGTCATCTACAACATTTTCGAACAGCGCCCGGCGGAACAGTTACTGCCTGCCGCGCTCGATTCGAACACGGCCGTGATCGTGCGCGTTCCGTTCGAGGAAGGTTTTCTGACAGGCAAGTTTCGCCCCGGCCACCGCTTCGCCGAAGGGGACTGGCGCGCGGACTGGATGACCGAAGAACGGCTTCGCGAGGTCGAACGCAGGCTGGAGCCGCTCGCCGCGATCGCGAAGGGGCGCGATGACACGCTGGCGGGCCTCGCGCTCCGCTTCTGCCTCGCCCACCCGGCCGTTTCCACAGTGATTCCCGGCATGCGCCGGGCGCTTCACGTAGAGGAGAACACCGCCGTATCCGGCGGGCGGCCGCTCGACGAGGCGGAGCGCCAACTCCTGCAGGATCATGCTTTTGTGCACGGCTGGGCGTACCCCTGGTAGGGCTTACCTCCGTTGTTCTGTCGTGGCCTGATTACGCCATATCTGCTAGAATGAAGTCAAAATCGCGATGATGCACCCCCACACACGAATTTGTTGCAACGAAAGGACCGGGATGCACTTTTACCCTCCGCGCCCCGCAGTCTGGCTGATCTTCTTTCTCTCTCTATTATTGAACGTTTTCTCCCCCGGGCCGTCGTCTGCCATTTCACCCGAAGCGCGCCGTGCTTTCATTCGAAACGACGGGCAGTATCCGCCGGAGGTTCTCTACTTTTTTCATGACCACCGCGGCTCGTATTACTTCACGGCCGAGGGCATACTTTTCGATCTCGTGCTGCAGTCATCGTGGCCCGACCAGATCGCGCATCCCGAGGCGCCCGGCGCGGACAGCCTTTCGTCGTTTCTGCGGATCGCCGCCGCGATCGAGTTGACGTACGAAGACGCGAACCCGTTTGCCGAGCTTCTCGGTCACGACCGCCGATTCGGGCGCCATCACTACTTGAAGGGATCGGACCCGTCGAGCTGGATTCTGGACGCGCCCATGTACGACAAGCTCACGTACCACGATCTCTATCCGGGGCTCGACCTGGTCTATTACGTAGACGAGGACGGCAATCTGAGCGCGGAGTCCAACTATACCGAGGGGCAGCCGGTCGCACTGCAGCCGCACTGGGAAGGCAACGAAGGGCTCGAGATTTCGATCGACGGCCGCATTCTCTCCGTGGCGAAAGACTCGCCCGTCCACGCGAAAACGGGGAACTTTGACCCCGCCCTGATCGCCGGGAGCTATCTCGGCGGCAGCAGCATCGACGCGGCTTTCGATCTCGACATCGCGCCGAACGGCGACATCGTCGTAACCGGCTACACGTTTTCGACGAACTTCCCGACGACGATCGGCGTTTACCAGACCAGCGACGCCGGGAATGCCGACGTGTTCGTGAGCCGCTTCGACGCGACCGGCACGAACCTGATCTTTTCGACTTATCTCGGTGGTGGCGATTTCGAAGACGGACAGGCCGTTGACGTTGCGGACGACGGCACGATTTTCGTGGCGGGCAAGACACGCTCTTCCGACTTTCCGACCTCGGTCAACGCCTACGACGTGGCTGCGAACGGTTCGCACGATGTCTTCGTCGCGCACCTTTCCGCCGACGGCACGAACCTGCTCTTCTCGACGTATCTCGGATCGGGAGATTATGACGAAGCGCATGTGATCCGCGCGCTTCCCGGCGGCGAAGTCGTCGTGGCGGGGCGCACGTTCTCGCAGTTTTACCGCACCACGCCGGGAGCGTACGACGTGACGTACAACGGTCTCGGCGACGCCTTCCTGACGAAGCTCGATCCGACAGGAACACAGCTCGTGTTTTCGACCGTGATCGGCGGATGGCTCGGGGAACGCATCTGGGACTTCGATCTCGACGCGACGGGCAATTTCGTGATCGTGGGACTCACGAATTCTTCGGACTTTCCGACTACCTCCGGCACATTCGATTCCACGGCGAGTGATTCCGGCGACATCTTCGTCGCGAAGATTTCGTCCGACGCTTCCACTCTGCTGTGGTCGACGCTGCTCGGCGAGACCGACGAGGATCAGGCGCAGTCCGTGATCGTTTCGCCCGCAGGCCCGATCTACGTTGCGGGCCACACGCGTTCCGCCGGTCTTCCGACGCACATCGGCGCCTACATGGAAGTGCCGATGGGGAGCGATGACGTGTATGTCGCGCGCTTGAACGGAATGGGTACGAAGGTGCAGAAGGGGACGTATATCGGCGGGACGGGCATCGACCTGGCGCTCGACGTCAAACTCGATCTCGCCGGCAATGTCGTCGTGCTCGGCCATACGACATCGCAGGATTTCCCGACAACGCCCGACTCCTTCGATCCCACGTTCAACGGCGGGTCGTTCGACGGCTTCGTCGCCGTGCTCGATCCCGGTCTCAATACGGTGATCCGGTCCACGTATGTCGGCGGGAGCGTCGACGAGTTCCTGATGGCGGGTTCGATCGATCCGAACGGTCTGCTGGTGATGGCCGGGCAATCGAGTTCCGGCAACTTCCCGGTGACAGCCGGCGGCTATGACGCCACGCTCGGTTCGAACCTCGTGCCGGACGCGGTACTCGTGATCCTCGATCCCGAAGCGTCCTCGACGGACATCGAAACGGTGGTGCCGGTGGCGCGCGGGCAGCTTTCGAGCGCCCCGAACCCGTTCAATCCCGTGACGCGCATTCGCTACAACCTGCCCGAAGCGGCCGACATCACGCTGGAAGTCGTGGCGCCGAGCGGACGCCGCGTGGCCGTGCTCGACCAGGGCTATCGCACGCAGGGCGCCGGCGAAGTTTCGTGGGACGGCCGCGACAGCGCCGGACGTCCCGTGGCGAGCGGCGCCTACTTCGTGCGCCTGACCGCAGGATCCACGTCCTGGAAGCACAAGATCGTGCTCGTGAAGTAGCGCCGGCCGCGGCCCTACCCAAAAACAGCGCCTTACGATAGAATCTCCCTTCGAACCCGATTCGCGAGGGAGTTTCTTTTGCCTGTACCGTCCCCGTTTCACGAACGCACCGCGAAGCTCTGCACGAGCTATCTATGGAAAGAGTGGTCGGGCTATCACGCCGTGCGTTCCTACGACACGGTGATCGATCGCGAGTACTTCGCGTTTCGCCACGCCGCGGGTCTGATCGACGTCACCCCGCTCTTCAAATTCGACGTAACGGGCAGGGACGCCGGCCGCTTTCTCGCGCGCGTCATGGTGCGAAACATCGCGAAGCTGCGGGTCGGCCGCGTGACCTACTGCTGCTGGACGGACGACGCGGGCAAGGTGATCGACGACGGCACGGTGACGTGCTGGGCCGAGAATCATTTCCGCGTTACGTCGAACGGCCCCTCGCTCCGGTGGCTCGAGACGATCGCACGCGGCTTCGATGTCACGATCCGCGACACCACGGCCGAAATTGCCGTGCTCGCCCTGCAGGGGCCCGAAGCGCGCACCATTCTGCAGAAGGCGACCGACATCGACCTCGCGAAGCTCCGTTTCTTCCGCGCGGCTAACGGGCGCCTCGACAAATGCGAGGTCGGAATCACGCGCACCGGATACACCGGTGATCTCGGCTACGAAATCTGGACCCCGAACGAAAACGCCCTCGCGGTCTACGACGCCATTCTCGACGCAGGGCGCCAGCACATGATCGAACCGTGCGGGCTCGACACGCTCGACGTGGTCCGCATCGAAGCCGGCTTCATGCTTCACGGCATCGACTACTTCAACGCCAAAACATGTCTGATCGAAGATCAGAAATCCACGCCGTACGAAATCGCGCTCGACTGGGCGGTCCAGCTCGACCGTGAACCGTTCATCGGGCAGGCCGCGATCAGGGCCGAGAAGGCGCGGGGTGTGAAGCGCACGCTCGTCGGCCTCGAGATTTCGTGGGCCGATCTCGAACGTCTGTTCGACGAGGAAGGTCTGCCGCCGTCCGTTCCCACGCATGCCTGGCGCGATCCGCGTCCCGTGTTTCGTGACGGCACGCAGGTCGGGCAGGCCACGAGCGGCGTCTGGTCGCCGATACTGAAGAAGTACCTGGCGCTCGCCACCGTGAACGCGCCGCACGATACCGAAGGGACCGCGCTTCAGATGGAGCTCACGGTCGAATTCGAACGCAAGAAGGTGAAGGCGCAAGTCGTTCCGAAGCCGTTCTTCGATCCCGAAAGGAAACGCGCATAATGGCCGAACGTTACGATGCGATCGTGATCGGCGGCGGGCACAACGGCCTCACGTGCGCGGCCTATCTCGCGAAGGCCGGGCGCAAAGTGCTCGTGCTCGAAAAGCGTCACGTGCTCGGCGGCGCCGCGGTCTCCGAAGAGATCTACCCGGGCTTCACGTATTCCGTTTGCTCTTACGTCGTCTCACTTCTTCGCCCCCAGATCATTCGCGATCTCGATCTGCCCCGGCACGGGCTCGAAATTCTGCCGCTCGAAGCGTCGTTTCTGCCGCTGCCCGACGGCCGCTCGCTCACGCGCTGGTCCGACTGGGAGCGCACGCGCCGCGAACTCGAAACGTTCTCGCCGCGCGATGCCGAAATCTACCCCGAGTTCGGCAAGCTCATGATTCACATGGCCCGTTTCGTGAAGCCCATACTCGACATGTCGCCTCCGGACCCCGGCTCGGTCGACCCGCGCGACCTGAAAGAACTGCTCAAGCTCGGGCGTTCGTTCCAGGACCTCGGGCCGGAACTCCAGGCGCTCAAGTACAAGATGCTCACGATGAGCGCGGCTGATTTTCTCGACGAATGGTTCGAGTCGGACGCGCTGAAGGGCGTCATGTCCGTTTCGGGCATTATCGGCACGTTCCTCGGCGTGCGTTCGCCCGGCACCGCCTACGTTCTCCTTCATCATTATATGGGCGAGATCGACGGGGCGTTTCGAAGCTGGGGACTGTCGAAGGGGGGAACCGGCGGCGTCAGCATGGCGATCGCGCGCGCGGCCGAAGCGTTCGGCGCCGAAATCCGCACCGAAGCCGGCGTCTCCGAACTCCTCATGAAGAACGGCGAAGCGCGCGGCGTGGTGCTCGAAAACGGCGACGAGATCGAATCGAAGCTCGTGGTTTCAGGGTGTGATCCGCGGCGCACGCTGTTCGGGTTCGTGGGCGAAAAGCATCTCGACGAAGAAACCGTTCGGTCGCTCAGGAACTACAAGATGCGCGGCAGCTCGGGCAAGATCAATCTGGCCCTCGACAAGGCCCCCGACTTTTCATGCAGGCCGGGTGTGGGCCGGCACCTTTACGGCGACATCGCGATCGCGCCGAGCGTCGCGTATCTCGAACGCGCGTACGACGACGCGAAGTACGGGAAGCCGTCGAAGGAGCCGTACATGAACATCGTCGTGCCGTCGCTGACCGACCCCACGGTGGCGCCCCCTGGCAAGCACGTCATGTCGATCTTCATTCAGTACGCGCCGTATCACATTACCGAAGGCCCCGAGAACTGGCCCGCGAAGCGCGAGGAGTGGGCCGACGGCGTCATCGATGTGCTCGCCGGCTACATCCCCGGCTTCAAAAGCACCATTCTCCATCGCCAGGCGCTCACGCCGTGGGACCTCGAACAGGAATTCGGGCTTACCGAAGGGAACATCTTTCACGGTGAGCTTTCGCTCGAGCAGCTCTTCTTTCTTCGTCCGTCGCCGCAGATGGCGCGTTTTCGGACGCCGATTCGCAAACTCTGGATGTGCGCCTCGGGCTCGCACCCCGGCGGCGGCGTGATGGGCGCTCCCGGGATGCTTGCCGCGCGCGAGATCCTGAAAGCGAAGGCGATATAATGTACGACGTCATCGTAATCGGCGCGGGGCACAACGGTCTCACCTGTGCGGCCACGCTCGCGAAGGCCGGGCGCAAGGTGCTCGTGCTCGAAGCCGCGCACGAAGCCGGCGGTCTCGCCGCGGGCCGGCCGTTCCATGCCGGATACACCGTGCCGGGGATTCTGCACGACACCTCCGGAGTCCGCACGCGCGTCGTCTCCTCGCTCGGGCTCGCAAAGCACGGTCTCCGTTTCGAAAGCGAAGAGCGGGCGGGCCTCGGGCTCGCGCCGGGGGAGTCGCCGATCGCGTTTTATCGCGATCCCGTGAAGACCGCGCCCTACCTGACACAGATCAGCCCGAACGAAGCCGGCCACTACGCCTCCTACTGCGGTTTCCTGAAGAAGATCGGACGATTTCTCGAGCCGCTCGTGAACGACCTTCCCCCGCAGATTGCGGCGTCGAACGCGTCGGACATGTGGGGACTCCTGAAAGCCGGCGCAAACCTGCGCCGTCTCGGCCGCGCCGAGATGATCGACTTCCTGCGGATCGGGCCGATGCCCGTGAACGACTGGGTGCGCGAGTATTTCACCGACGAGCGCATCTGCGCCTACCTCGCGGGGCCCGGCGTCTGGGGATCGTTTCTCGGGCCGTGGTCGCCGGGGACCACCGCGACGCTGCTCATGCAGGAAGCGGTGCGCGGACCGCAGATCGAAGGCGGCCCGGCCGCGCTGATCCGGGCGCTCGAAGCCGCCGCTCTCGCTCACGGCGCCGAAGTCCGAACGGATGCCGCGGTCGCGAAGATCGTGGTCGGCAATTCGGGTGCCACGGGCGTGGTGCTCGCGTCGGGCGAATCGATCGAAGCGAAAAGAATCGCGTCGTCCTGCGATCCGAAAACCACGTTTCTCGATCTTGTCGAACCCGCCCGCATTTCGATTCCGCTCGAAGCCAAGATCCGGAACTATCGTCAGCGCGGCGTGATCGCGAAGCTGCACTATGCGCTCAGTGCGCCGTTCGTGCCGGGCGGGAGCGGAAGCGGCGCGACAGGCGGCGCAAGCGCTGGCGCGAATGGTGTGCCGGCGTTTTCGAGCGCGCGGATCGCGGCGTCGCTCGCCGAGATCGAGCGCTCGTTCGACTCGGTCAAGTACGGCACGATTCCCGAAGCCCCCTACCTCGATCTGCATGTTTCGACGGCCACGGATACTTCACTCGCGCCCGACGGCCACGCCGTGCTGTCTGTCTGCGCCTACGGTGTGCCGCACGACGTCGAGGGCGGCTGGACAGACAATCGCCGCCGGGAACTCCGCGAGCGCGTCGACGCGCGCATCGAATCCGTCGCCCCCGGCTTCTCGAAGACCGTCGTTCACTGCGAACTGCTGACACCGCCCGATCTCGCCCGAGAGCTCCGCATTCAGGGCGGCCATCTCTACCACGGGGAACACGGCCTCGACCAGCTGCTGTTCATGCGTCCCGTCGCCCCGTGTTCACGCTACGCCACTCCCGTCCCCGGACTCTATCTCTGCGGCAGCGGTTCCCATCCCGGCGGCGGCATTACGTGCGCGCCCGGGGAGATCGCGGCCGGCGTGATCCTGAAGGGATGATGACCCCGCTCGCTCTCGCCCACGCATTTCTGAAGGCATTCTCAGCCGCCGATATACCCCGACTTCGCTCCCTTCTCGCTGACGATCTTGTGTTTCGCGGGCCCTTCGCCAGGTTCGATTCGGCCGACGATTACGCCGCCGTCCTGGCACAGAATCCTCCCCGGAACGTCACGATCGAGACCCTCGCGCAGTTCGAAACCGGCAACGCGGCGTGCGTCTGGACTCTCTTTCGAAAGCCCGGAATCGAGTCGAAGATGGTCCAGCTCTTCGAGGTAAGGGAGGGCCATATTGCCCGCATCACGCTCGTGTTCGACTCGGCCGACTTCGCCTAGAATTCACATGAGGGTCGATTGTGCAGGTATCGGAAGGATTCCGTTATCAACGGGTTACGGCGATCGCTCAAGTAGATTGTGAAGTGCGGGCCCCTGCTGCGGTGCCTCGGTCGCTCCCCTAGCTCAGCAGCGTGCCGGCGATCGCGGCGGTCATCCACGACGCCAGCGCTCCTGCGAACATCGCCTTCAAGCCGAGCCGGGCGAGGTCGTTCGTCCGCTCCGGCGCGATGCCGCCGATGCCCCCGATCTGGATCCCGATCGACGACAGATTCGCGAATCCGCAGAGCGCGTAGGTCGCGATGATGACCGAGCGGGGGGAGAGCTGATCCTTGATCGCCATGAGGTCGAGATAGCCGATGAATTCGTTGATCGCGATCTTCGTGCCGAGCATGCCGCCGACGGCCAGGACATCCTGGCTCGGAACGCCCATCGCCCACGCCAGGGGTGAGAATACGTAGCCCAGGATCTGCTGGACGCTGATTCCCGCGAAGCCGAGGAAGAAGTCGACCATCGCCACGAGTCCGAGAAACGCGAGCAACATGGCGCCGACGTTCAGTGCGAGCTTGAGACCTTGCGCGGCGCCGTCGGCCGCCGCCCCGATCACGTTGACGCTTGTCTTATCGACGTTGATTTCCGCGCCGTCCATCGTTGCCGGCACGCCCGTTTCGGGTACCATGATCTTGGCGATTACGAGTGCGGCGGGGGCGGACATGACGGACGCGGCGAGCAGATGCCCCGCGTCGACGCCGAAGCGCACGTAGGCAGCGAGTACCCCGCCGGCCACGGTGGCGAACCCGCACGTCATGACAGTCATGAGTTCGCTCTGCGTCATCTTGCCGACGTACGGGCGAATGACGAGCGGCGCTTCCGTCTGGCCGACGAAGATGTTGGCGGCCGCGGAAAGCGTTTCGGCCCCGCTCGTTCGCAGCGTCTTCCGCATGATCCACGCGATCACCGCCACGAGCTTCTGCATGACGCCCAGGTGGTACAGCACGGACATGAGTGACGAGAAAAAGATGATCGTGGTCAGTACGTGAAATGCGAACACGGTGCCGATCGGAACGGGGGTGCCGGTCGCCATGTCGATCAGCCCGAATGGCCCGGGGCCGCCGATCTGGTCGACCAGGTCGCCCATACCGCGATACAGGTTGCCGAAGAGGAACGAGGCGCCGTGGTCCGTGAAACTCAGCAGCTTCGCGCTTGCGACCCGCGCGAACTGAAAAACGGCCTCGCCCGGCTTTGTCTTCAATATAAGGAGAGCGAAAATCCACTGGAGGGCCAGCCCGGCGAAAACGAGCCTCAAATTGACTTTGCGGCGGTCGGTGGATAGCGCCCACGCGATGCCGATAATCAGAGCAATGCCGATGAGGCTCACGTACCGTTCCAAATGCGTCTCCTTGTAGATGGATCGGTTAAGCCTAGAGATGCGGAAGGAACGTGTCAAATGGTCAATGGTTTGCTAGATTGGCCCCCGTCATGACGGAGAAACGGACATTTCGCTGGGAGGCGTGGGCTGTCTTCGGGCTCGCAATGATCGCGCGCCTCGTTTATCTGCGTTCGATCGCGGACGAGCCGCTCTATCTCGTGCCCCAGGTCGACGCGCGCCTCTACTGGGAGACCGCGCTTTCGATCGTGCGCGGGGAGGCGCAGGACGCCGTCTTCTATCTACCGCCGTTCTACTCGTGGTTCCTTGCGTCGATCGTGCGGATCACGGGCGAAGACGTGGGCGCGGTGCGTCATGTGCTCGCGTTCGTCGCCGCGCTCGCCGCGCCGGTGACGCTGCTGCTCGCCGAGCCCGTTGTCGGCCGCACGCGCGCACTCGGCGCCGGTGTGATCGTGGCGCTCGCGGCACCCGCCGTTTTCTACAGCACCGAACTCGTGACCGCGTCGCTCGTGCTCGTGCTGAACGTCGCCGCGCTTTATGTGCTCGCGCGCAGCGAACGCGGCACCGGGTTCGCCGGCTACGGTCTTGCCGGGTTGCTGCTTGGTGTTTCCGCGATCACGCATCCGTCCATTCTACTGTTCCCGCTTCTGCTCGCGATTCGCTATCGCACGAACTGGCGCGCGATCGCGCTTCTCGTGCTCGGCCTCTTTCTCGCCGTGCTCCCGGTCACGCTGCACAACGCGCTCGGCGGTGACGCGGCGCTCGTTTCGACCAACGGGGGAGTCAACTTCTACCTCGGGAATCACGCGGGCGCCGACGGAAAGAGCGCCGTCGCCCCCGACCTGCCGAACGAGCCGGGCGACGCACGGCGAACTGCTGATGCCATCGCTCGCGCCGCGGTCCCGTACGAAATCGGGCCGCGCGACGTCTCGCGCTTCTGGATGAACCGCGCCACGAGCTGGATCCGCGCGAATCCGGGCGACTGGGCGCGCCTTACGTTCCGGCGCCTCATCTACGCCCTGAACGCGCACGAGATCTCCGACAACATCGACTTCTACGGCACGGCCGAGCAGAGCCTGCCGCTGCGCGCCATGCCGGTTCGCTTCGGGCTTCTGATCGCGCTCAGTCTCGCGGGGCTCCCCGTACTTCTGCGCGAACGCCAGGGGAGGCTGCTCGCGCTCTACGCGCTTGCCGTTCTCATTCCACTGCTTCTGTTCTTCGTAGTGGGGCGTTTTCGTCTCGCGCTGCTGCCGTTTCTCGCGGTTGCGGGATCGGTCGGGCTCTTCGAACTCGGGCGCACGCTGCGCAAATGGCGGCATCGCCTGCAGCGCAAAGAACTCGTGCGCGCGCCCGTGCTCTTCGCCGCCGGTCTCGTGCTGGCGTATCTCAGCGTGTTCGACGTGAACGAAGATCGAAGCTGGCATTACTATTATCTCTCGGGCGACGCGACGTATCGTCACGGGAATCCGCTCCGCGCCGTCGAGTACTTCGAGCAGGCGCAGTCACGCAATCCTGAAAGCCCGCTCGTCCGCAACGCGCTCGGGTTCGCGTATGCAGAGACAGGGCAGCGCCTCGATCAGGCGGAAGATCTCGTGCGTGGCGCGCTCGACCGCGAGCCGGGGCGCCGGCGCTTCTACCTCGACAGCCTCGGCTGGATCCTGTTCAAGCAGGGGAAGAACCGCGAGGCGGCAACCGCGTTCGAGCAGGCGATCCCGCTCTTCGGGCCGGGGGAGGAGGCGAGCAAAGCCGAAGCGCTCACCCATCTCGCGGCCGTGCGCGAGGCGCAGGGGCGTACCGGCGATGCGCAGCGCCTGCGGGCCGAGGCCGGCAGGCTCATGGCGCCCTAGATCGCGTCCCATTCCCCGTCTTGACCTGCCGGGCACCCGGTGCTACCGTTTCTTTTCTGCTTTCCAGCGAATCCAGCGCGATTCCTTACGGGCCCTTAGCTCAATTGGCAGAGCAACTGACTCTTAATCAGTAGGTTGAAGGTTCGATTCCTTCAGGGCCCACTTTCTCTCGTCTCCTTCTGCACGATTCCCGGCGCCTCAAACGTTCGTGGTATCATGGGAACCGACCCTTTCGTCAGCCTCTGCAACACGATCTGGCACCCATTCCGGAGAGAGACGATGCGTTCCTGCCCGTTCCCTGTCATCTTCATTGCGCTTTCGATCTTCGTGCTCGCGCCCGCGCTCGTGCTCACGCTCGCGTCCGCTCCTGCATTCGCGCAAAACCCCGGGCTCGGTTTCAGCAGCGCCGCCGACCTTTACTGTGGTTTCGAGCGCGATCTCGATCTCGCGATCCCGGCGCCCGGCACGCTCGTCAACTCGTCCGTTTTCGTAGGCGGCACCGACGGCTATTTCAGCCTCGCGTGCACCTTCTGCGTGAGTGACAAGAACGCGATCGACGTCGGTTCCATGAGTGTGATCGAACAGATGCCGCCGTCATGGACGATTTCGTCGCTCGAAAATTCCGAAGACAACGATTCGCTGCCCGTCGCCGCGTCGATCCAGTCACAGTTTCCGAACTACGTGTGCTGGCGCCTCAGCGGCGCTGACTTCACCTTCGCGAGCCCGTTCTTCGCGCCCGACGAAATGTTCACGCTGAGCATTACCGCGAACGCCGATTTCCAGTTCGTGCTCGATGCCCAGAACAGCGGCTGGTTCAAAACCGACCTCAGCTCCGGCGACTTCGACGTATGCGACAGCCTGCACACCGTCGGCAGCTCGCCGTTCGTCGGCGTGAGCGGCCCGGCGATCGCCGTGGAACAGGAAACGAGCTGGAGCGGAGTGAAGAAGCTCTTTCGGTAAGACACGCGTGCTAGAGAGAGGGGGGCGCCCGCCAGGCACGGGCGCCGATCCCCCGCCCACCGTCAGCGCACGAGAGTGGTTCGCCTGACCTCGGACACGCCTTCACTTTCAAGCCGAAAGAAGTAGACGCCGGACGCGACCCCCGCGCCGGCGTCGTTCGTGCCGTTCCAGGTCGCCTCGTACGCCCCGGGCGCGCGCGATTCATGAACGAGAGAGCGCACACGCCGGCCGGCAACATCGTGCACGGTGAGCTGCACATTGCCGGGCGCACCCAGCGTGTACGCGATTGTCGTAAGCGGATTGAACGGGTTCGGGCGCGCGTTCCCGAGTTCGACGCGCGCGCGCGGCGCTTCGCTCCCGGCGCCACCCCCCACGCCCGTTGCCGCAAGCGGCGTGATCACGCGGATGCGCTGCACGCCATATTCGGTCACGTACACCCTCCCGTCGGCCGTCACCCAGATACCGTTCGGGGCCATGAACTTCGCCGAGTCCGCCGGGCCGTCCACGTATCCCCATGCGCCCGTTCCCGCGTAATCGAATACTTCGCCGGTCGCGACCGGGATGCGATGCGTCTTGTTGTCGCCGTTCGTGATGTAGAGCGAGCCGTCGTGGTAGTCCATGAGCCCGCACGCCCACGCCTGGACCAGCCCGTCGACATGCGCGAGCCAGGTCACTGTGGTGCTTTCACTTTCGACCACTTTGTAGATGTTGCCGTCGTGCGCGCTCGCCACGTAGATGTTCTCGTTCTCGTCGACCGCGATTCCGTTCGGCCGGTTGAATACCGCGTCGTTTGACACGGGGATCTTCGTACCGTCGGGCAGTACTTTCGTGACCGATGTCTGGTCGGCCACATACAGGTTGCCGCTCGGGCCGAACGCGATCCCCGTGGGGCCGCTGAAGCCGTTCGCAAGTGTTGTTGCCGTGCCGTCCGGCTTTACTTTTCGAATGGGACCCGCGAACGTTGCACGCGCGACGTACAGCGTTTCCCCCGTCGCGTCGAACGTCATGCCTCGGCTCTGCGACATGCCCGTTGCGAAGATCGAGATCGTGCTGTCCGGCGTGATCTTGCGAACAACCGTGTCGCTCCCCTCGCACGACACATACACGTTACCTGCGCCATCGACCGCTACGTCCCCGTTCGTATTGATCCCCGTTACGATCGTGCTCACGGTCTGCGCCGCTGCCGGGCTCGCGAGCGGCCCCGCGATCACGATCATCCCGATGCCAGCGAGGCACGTGATCGCTCCTGTCTTCATGATTCTGAACAGCACCCGTTTCATATTCCCTCCTGATTGCTCATGACACTTCGTGCGAACTGGCGGCCGCCCGAGATCCGTCTCGAGATCCGTTTCGAGATCCGTCTCGAGATCAGGCGCCGCGTGTCATGCCATTTTCCGCCGTTTCCGCCGCGAAATCGTCTGCAGGCGTGGGGAAGAGGTCTGTTCCCATGGGGATTGACGCAATTCGGCTGTTTATCGCGGATGCTGGGCCTTTACAATGGAGAGCGGCAGCCACGGAGGACTTGATACGTGCAGGCAATCGATCTCGGTCACACGGGTATTTTCGGCGTCCTGATTCTGTTCGGCGTCTTTCAGGGGTACGCGCTCGCGACCGTGTTTCTGCTCCGGGGGCGGGGCGATCGCGTCGCGAACCGCCTGCTCGCGCTGCTCATTCTGTTGATCACGCTGCATCTGACCGAGATTTTCATGGACGTGACCGGCATGCTGGCCCGTTTCGCGCACTTAAGTGCCGCCACCTTCCCGCTGCTCTTTCTGATCGGCCCCGCGTTCTATCTGTACCTGCTGCGGCTCTCGGGGACGCGCTTCCGGGTGCGCTGGCACTGGGTGCTGCACCTCATTCCCGCGGCGCTCTGCGTGTCTGTCGTGCTGCCGTGGTACCAGGCGCCGCTCGCGGCGAAAATCGCCTATCACACCTCGAAAACCTGGGGCGGGCACGCCGAGCTCGATCTCGCGACGTATCTGCTCCTGTTCGTGAACGTGCTGCAGAACATCGGCTACGCGTTCTTCGCCGAGCGCCTGCTGAAGCGAAGAGAGGGCGTGATCGCGCGGTACGTTGCCGACAACTCCGTGCTTTACAGCCTGCGCGCCCTTCGCAAAATCGCGCGTGCGTTCTCCGCGTATGCCGCCGGTTACCTGCTGCTTTTCGCCGCGCTTCTCGTCTGGGGGAAGTACTCGGCCGAAGTCGACACCGTGTGGCTCGTGATGATCGCGCTCTTCTGGCAGGTGCTCGGATACTCCGCGATCGACCAGCCTGAGATGTTTGCCGAAGTGCTGCGAACGCAGGGCGACGAAGAGGCGAGTGACGAGGAGGTGAGTGGCGAAGAGCCGGACAGCGATGCGCCCACGCGCAGCATTGATATCACGCCTGACGAGGCTCCTGCGAAGTCCGAGCCGCGTTCCGCAAGTTCTTCACCAGCGAAGTATGCCAAGGCCGCTCTCACCGCCGAGCAGTCGCGCGACATCATGCGGAACGTACGTCGCGTCATGGAGAAGGATCGCCTTTACCTCGACGGCGAACTGAAGCTGCTCGATGTCGCCCGCGCGCTGACTGTTTCCCAGCACAATCTTTCGCAGGCCATCAATCGTGAGAGCGAAGGCACGTTTCTCGAGCTCGTGAACCGCTATCGCGTGGAAGAGGCGAAGCGCATTCTCGAAGATCCCGCGAGCGATCACCTGACCGTGCTCGCCGTTGCGTTCGACGCCGGCTTCAACAACAAGGCGTCGTTCAATCAGGCTTTCAAGAAGTACACGGCGTGGACGCCTTCCGCATGGCGCAAGGCGCGCGGAGCGGAGCGGTCGGCGTGAAGTCTTCCGCTCCGTCGCCGGCCCCCGGGAGCCCCGCCCTAGATTTCCGCCCCCGAATGAGGCGGCTTCTTAAGTAGAAATCGTTCTTATGGAAAAGAGTTGCCAACGCTCATATTCTGTAACTACAGAAGCTCCGAATTGAGGGGCCCGGTGGTGTGTCATTGCTTCCGGGAGAGCGATGACGTGATCCGCCTGATCTCAGTACGAAAAGCCACGCCAAAGGAACGTCGTGTCTACGTGCGAAAGGGGAAGCCATGAAAAAGGAATACGACTTTTCCAGGATGAAGGGGAGGCGGAACCGATACGCGGGACGCCTCAAGAAGCAGATCACGATTCGCCTCGGCGTCGACGTGCTCGAGTATTTCAAGGCGATGTCCGCCGAGACCGGTATTCCGTATCAGAATCTCATTAATCTCTACCTGAGGGATTGTGTCCTGAAGGGGAGGCGCCCTCTGCGACCGGAGACGAACGAGACCGAATACGATGCGCCTGGTTCGTGAAGGTGGGCGACATGTCCATGACACAGAATTCTGTCTCGATTCGGCCGGCACGTCCACTCGACGGAGGCTTTAACTCCTGCGCTCTCTCTTACATCAACAGGTGAATCAGCCGCGGCCGCCGGTGCGGTCCGCGAGCATACGCACCACCTTTGCCCGCTCCTCGAGACCTTCCCGGCGCGTGTCCGCATAAATCTCGGTCAGAGTCCCGGCCTTCTCCATCTCGTCCAGAACGGCGAGGCAGCGATCGAACGTTTCCCGCGATTTCTCGAGCCGGATGACGATTTCGTCCTCGCCGACTTCGCCGTCCTCGCCGGCATCGCCCGCTTCGTTCGAAGCGAGAAGCTGATGAAGGGCCGCGATCTGAAAGAGCTGAATCGCGAAGTTGCCCTGGAAAGTCGACCGTGCTTCGATGGCGATGAGCTCCTGCTGGAGCGCCGCCGAGCGCTCTGCGTGGCCGAGCGCCTCGCGCAGATTCGTTTCTGTTCGGCGACCGGCGTCGGCGAGATCGCCGTGCGCTCCCGCGAGCGCGTTCCTGAGTTCGATGTTCTCGGGGTTCTCGGCCGCGAGCGCCTTGCGGATCTCGACCGCCCGCTCGAGAAGCGCGAAACCCTCACTCGACTCCGGAGTGTCGACGATCACTTTGCCGAGATGACCGTAGGCGAGCGCGACGCCCTCGCGGGCGGTGCGGTCCATCGGATCGCGTGACTGCAGGGCTTCGCTGACTTCGATTGCACGCCGGAGCGTGGCGACCGCCTCTTCGACCTCGCCATGACGGTGCAGCGAAAGCCCGAGCTGCACACCGGTGCTGCGGAGCGTTTTCCCCACGCGCGGGTGGCCCGGGTACTGTTCGTGCAGTGGCTCGAGCAGCGCGAACGCCTGACGAAGGAGCTCGATCGAGGACGCCCAGTCCATGCGAAAGCGATAGAAGTCGCACTCGTAGTTCAGGGTCGACGCGAGCAGGAGTCGTGGCTCGAGTTCGTCGGGGTGCTCGCGGACGACCGCTTCGAGATCGGCGCGTGCGTCTTCCAGCATTGCTTTCCCTTCGTCAAGACGTCCCGCCCATATGAGCGACCAGCCGTACGCACTCCGGAACTGCGCGCGATCTTGAAACGCGCGCGCGTGCGCCGGCTCCCGTTCGAGAACCTCGCCCAGCATCCGGACCGCGCTTTCGCTCTCGCGGAACATGTCCTCGTTGCGGCCCGACCAGGAGAGAACGTTCGCGAGCCGCCCGCGGCTGTGCGCGACGAGATACGTGTGCTCGAGATCACGGGGATCGAGCGCGAGCACCTGTTCACGAATTGCGAGCGCCCTTTCGTAGCTCGCGAGCGAGGCTCCGAGATCACCGAGGTTGGGGTAGTTCGGATCGCCCTGCACTTCACCGACGCGCTCGAATCCCTCGGCGATTTCGAGTTGCAGCGCCTGATCGTGCGCGCCCTGGGCTTCGAGCTGGTTCAGATAGCGGAGCGCCGTATCGACGAGTTCACGCCGCGCCTCGGTCGTGCCCGGAACGTCACGGATCGCGTCATGCAGTCGAATGAGTTGCGTGTTCGCGATCGACCGCACGTCCTCGAAGCGCTGCTCGGCGATGCGCGTCTGGCGCAGCGTCGCGAGGACGCCGGCTGCGATGATCGCAACAATCCCAGCGCTGACGGCGACACCGACGCGATTGCGGGAAACGAACTTCCCGAGACGATAGATCGCGCTGTCCGCTCTTGCCTGCACGGGCTGCCCGGCCAGATGACGTGCGATGTCCTGCGCGAGCTCGCGCGCGGAACCGGTGCGTCTCGCGAGGTCGCGATGCATGGCCGTTGCAACGATCGTGTCGAGATCGCCGCGCAGTTTCCGTCCCCACGCATGCCGCGCAGTGGACGACGGTCCGGGGGGCGTCGTTTCGCAGACGAGTTGTTCGAGCTGGTGCGGCGTCTTGTCGCTCGTTTCATATGGCGGGCGTCCGGCCAGCAGTTCGTAGAGCAGCACGCCGAGCGCGTACACGTCCGACTGCGTCGTGACCGACTCGCCGCGCAGTTGTTCGGGGCTCGCGTAGCCGGGCGTCATCGCGCGGTTCTGCGTGAGAGTCGGCGGCCCGGTTTCGTGCGACGGATCGAACAGCTTCGCGATGCCGAAGTCGAGCAGCTTCACGACACCATCTTCGGCCACGAGGATGTTAGAAGGCTTGAGATCGCGATGAATGACGAGGCTGTTGTGCGCATACTGCACCGCATTGCAGACGTGCATGAACAGCCCGAGCCGATCCGCGAGCGACAGGTTGCGCTTCTCGCAGTACTGTGTGAGGGGTTCCCCTTCGATGAACTCCATCGCGAGATAGGGGAGTCCGTCTTCGAGAAGGCCGCCGCCGAGAAGTCGCGCGATGTTCGGATGTTCGAGGCGGGCGAGGATCTGCCGTTCCGTTTCGAACCGCTGCACCGCGCCGGGGTCGACCCCCCGCACGAACTTGATCGCGACCCGCTGCTCGAAGTCGCCTTCGTCGCGCCCGGCAAGATACACCGCGCCCATTCCGCCGCTTCCCAGATGGCGCTCCAGACGGTACGGCCCGACACGGCGCCCGACGTTCGAATCGCGATCGGGCTGCGTGTCCTCGAAGGGGGAGAGGAAGTCGCTGTCGTGTTCGGTTCGATCGTGCGCGGCGAGAAGCGATGCGGTTTCGGCGCGCAGTGTTTCGTCACCGCCGCACGCCTTGTCCAGGTAACGTTCGAGGTCGCGCGCCGGAAGCTCCAGAGCTTCGGCGAAGATCCGTTTCACGTTCTCCCAGGTTTGTTCGTCCAGAATGCTCATGAACCTCGCCGTATTTCGAAACGTGTGCCTTCAATAGAAGAACCGCAAAACATCCGCCGACGGGATCACGCACCGTCACCGTCGAGAAGTCGACGAAGCCACGCTTTCGCGACCGCCCACTCCCGCTTGACCGTGATCGGCGAGATCCCGAGCACTTCCGCCGTTTCCGGAACGTTCAGCCCTGTGAAATAGCGGAGCTCGACGATGCGCGCCTGACGTGCGTCCTGCGCTTCGAGGCGCGTGAGTGCGTCGTGGATTTCCAGCACTTCGTCGGCCTTGACGTCGGGGAGGTCGGGCAGGTCGAGGGCGTCATCGAGCGGTTGATCCGACTGCCCGCCGCCCCGCTTCCCGGCACGCTGCCGCCGCGCGTAGTCGACCAGCACGTCACGCATCGCGCGCGACGCGGCTCGCAGGAAGTGAACGCGGTTCTCCCAGGTGGCGCCTTCCCTGCCCGCGAGCTTCAGAAACGCCTCGTTCACGAGCGCGGTGGTATGAAGCGTTTCGAACGGGCGGTGCCTGTACCGCTGCCGGCGGGCGATCGTTCGAAGCTCCTCATATATGAGGGGGATGAGCTCGCCCATCGCCTCTTCGCGCCCCGCGGCCGCCTCGCCGAGAAGGCGTGTGACAGGTTTCGGATCCCGATCGGTCATGCGAATGATCCCGTTCGTGACGGTTTTGCGGCTTTGTAGATAGAAGCAGGCAGATCGACCATGAGAGGAGCATAGCATGAGGCAATTCCATTTCGAAGCGGGGAGCAGGGGTTCCAGGCCGATCGGTATCAGCCCGACAGGGCGAAAGAAGGAGATGAAAATGCAGTGGAAGAGGAGTTTGATTCGGACCGTGCTTCCGTTCGTCTTCCTGGCGGCGGCGGTTGTTCCGTCGGCGCAGGCCGGCAGCGCGAAGCTCGGCGATCAGTTGTACACGCTCACGGCCGACACTCCCGCCGACTACGACCGCTTCGGTGCCGCAGCCGGCGCCGACACAAAGCTCTCGGCGATCGGTGCGCCCGACCAGGGAGACGGAGCGGTTTATGTGTATGACAACGCGACCGGCGCGAAACTGCGCAAGATCCCGTCGCCGGGCGGGAGCATCACGGAGTTCGGGCGTTCAGTCGCCGTCAGCGGGAATCGCATTGCGATCGGGGCCAAAGCCTTCTTCGGCACCGCGTTCCTCTACGACGCGGACACCGGCAATCAACTCTTTCAGGTGAACGGCAGCGAGTCGACTTTCGGACTGAATGTGGATCTCGAAGGTGACTTCATGATCGTCAGCAGCCGGGACGACGAGGCCCGTCTGTATGACGCGAATACGGGGAACCTTCTGCATACGCTGTTGCCCGAGGATCCGCTCAACAATTCCGGCTTCGGCTGGGATGTCGCGATCTCCGGGAACGTCGCGATCGTCGGGCGGCTCGGCGCCGGCGTCAACGCTGCCGGGCAGGGTGCGTACGTCTTCGACGTCACGACCGGGAACCAGCTGCGGAAGCTCGTCCCGGACAATCAGGTGTTCGACGACAACTTCGGGATCGAAGTCGAAATCGAAAGCGGCATCGCGATCGTGAGCGCGTTTCGTGACGAAGACCTCACGGGCGCAGTCTATCTGTTTGACGCAAGCACCGGGAACCAGCTTCAGAAGCTCGTCGCGGGCGACGGCGCGGAAGGCGATCGCTTCGGGTGGGCGGTCGGGATCAGCCGCGGGGTCGCCGCGATCGGCGCTCTCCAGGCGGACAGCACACGTGGCGCCGTCTATCTGTTTAACGTCGCCTCGGGGGGACTGATCGAAAAGATCCAGGCGAATGACACCGCGGTCGGCGACTACTTCGGCTACTCGCTCGCGATGGCGAACGGGAGGATGGCGATCGGAGCCGTGCAGACCGGCACGGACCCGGACGGGCCGGGCACCGCCTACCTCTTCGACTCCGTTCGTTACGTGTCCAAACCGAGCCAGTCTGACTTCGACCCCGTTTCCGGGCCGAACGGCGAGAGTCCCCGTTCGATCACGACAGGCGTGATCGGGGAGAGCGGCCGTTCCGGTCGGGGCGCCCGGCTCGTCGCGGGTCCGAATCCCTTCCGCTCGCAGACGGCGCTCCGCTTCTCGATCGACGCGCCCACAGAAGCGCGCGTGGTCGTGCATGCGATCAACGGGCGCGAAGTCGCGCGGCTCTTCGCGGGACGGGCGTCCGGGGCGAACGAGATCATCTGGGACGGGCGCGATGCGAGCGGGCGTCCCCTCGCGGCCGGAGTCTACTTCGCGACGCTCGAGACGCCCACCGACCGCGTCATGAAGCGCCTCGTTCTCGTGCGCTGATCGTTCTCCGGCAAATGGCATGCGGGCGGCCGTTCGAACGAGCGGCCGCCCATCCCCTTGATTTCCCCCCCGAAATAGCCGATAATCTTTACAGGTATCGTTTCTAAAGCGACCTGTACGGGGGCGAATGGACTCGACGGGTGTGTAGTAAACGGTGGCCGCGTGCCGGGGATTGGTCGTTTACCCCGTTAAAATGATGACCAAATCGTAATTGCCAACGAAAACATGGCTCTGGCTGCCTAACTTAGGTTAGATGCAGTTCGTCTGTACCTTCCTCGCCTCTAGGGTGGGATACGGGCGTAACTTATAGAGGCTTTATCTCGATCCAGTGGTCCGGGGGGAGAGACGAGAACTTAGGGCCTGGTCCTGGTGAGATCCTGCCGGTCGGAGCTCACTGAGGACGACAACAAATGACCAGGCTACGCACGTAGACTCCTCCGCCGAACCGCTCTCGGACGCGGGTTCGATTCCCGCCGCCTCCACCACATTGACGTCTCAGGAAGCGATTCACGAAGCTTCGCCTTGCTCCTCCTGTATCTTCGCCCGCCACTCAGCCGCCTTCCCGGGCTTGCCCCACGAGTCGTAAAGCTCCGCGAGGTTCCGGATGCACAGCCTCGTAAGATTGTGGTCCGCGCCGAGCGCTTCCGCGAGAAGTGAATCGGCCTCGAGAAGGAGCGTTTCCGCGCGCTCGTAACGGCCGAGGTGGGTCAGGCACTCGCCGTAGCTTCGCGCGCGCGCGCCGATATACGCCGTGTTGTCCGGGGTGGTCCTGCGCGTACCTTCGAGCGCCTGGCGTGCGAGCGGTTCGGCCTCTTCGTAACGCTCCTGGATGATCCAGAGACCGGCGAGATTGTTCATGAAGGTAAGCACATGAGGGTGATCCTCTCCGAGTTCATGCCGCATTCCCTCGACTACCTTCACGTACAGGGGCTCGGCTTCCGCGTAGCGCTGCTGGTTCTTGTACATGAGACCCAGGTTGTTCATCGTGTAGAAGACATGGGGATGCTCTTCACCCAGCACCTGCCGCTGTAACTCCAGTGTCTTCAGGAAGAGCGGCTCGGCGTCTGTGTAGCGCTCCTCGGCATCGTACAGCCGGGCGAGGTTGCCCATCAGGGTGAGCACATGGGGATGCTCTTCGCCCAGCACCTTGCGCATCTCCTTGATGACCTGCACGTAGAGCGGCTCGGCTTCATCGTAGCGTTGCTGACTCCTGTACAGCAGCGCCAGATCGTTCATGGAATTGAGGACATGAGGGGGCGCCTCTCCCTGCGCCTCACCGGGCGCCTCCCGCTGCGCCTCCACCACGTGCACGAGAAGCGGCTCGGCATCGTCATATCGGCCCTGGTTGAAGTACAGGCTCCCCAGATTGCCCTCGCAGATGAGCGCATCGGTGTGCTCGGCCCCGAGCGCGCGTCGCATCCCTTCGAGGGACTTCAGATAAAGCGGCTCCGCTTCCTCGTACCGACCCTCCTCGCGGTACAGTTCTGCCAGATGATGCATGGAGCCGAGCGCATCGGGGTGATCTTCCCCCAGCTCCCGAATCTGCAGGAGCATCGCCTCTTCCACGTGCCGTTCCGCCGGCTCGTACTCGCCGAGCGCACGGTAAGATCTGCCCATGGTGTTGCGGAGTGTGGCCTCGATAAGCGGCTGCGCGGCGAACTCTTCATCGATTGTATTCGCGGCTTCGTCGAGCACTTCGCGAACAGTCACGTCGCGCCCCTGCTCACCCGGGTCGACGGCCGCGAGCATATCGGAAAGGAAGTCGGTGACCGCTTCTGATTCGTGGCGCGCGGTTTCGGCACGCGTGAAGAGGACGCTCATCCAGACGGCGAACCCGATCAGGAGAGCCACGATCGACACCGCGAACGAAAAGGGGAGTTTGTTGCGGGCGACGAGCTTCTTCAATTGATACACCGTGCTCGGCGGCCGGGCGAGGATCGGCTGGTTCGTAAGATAACGTTCGATGTCGTCGGAGAGTGCGGCGGCACTCTGATAACGCTGATCCGGTTCCTTGTCGAGCGCTTTGCGCGTGATGGTTTCGAGGTCGCCGTCGACGCGCCGCACGCCGCTTTCGCGCAGCGGTCGTGGCGCTTCCTCGCAGATCACGCGCACCGCTTCGAGAATCGACGACTTGTCCGTTTCGTACGGCAATGCGCCCGCGAGCATTTCGTACAGGATCACGCCGAGCGAGTAGACGTCGGTTCGGAGGTCGATCTCGTTCGGGTTGCCGCGCGCCTGCTCCGGGCTCATGTAGGGCAGCGTTCCCTTGATTGTACCCATCTCGCTCACCAGAGAGGCTGCGGCGGTATCGGTGTCCATGATGCGAGCGAGTCCGAAGTCGAGGATCTTCGGTTCGCCCTGCTCATCAATCACGATGTTGGACGGTTTGAGATCGCGGTGAATGACGCCGCGCTGGTGGGCGTAGTTCACGGCGTCGCAGATCGTGCGAAAAAGTGCGAGGCGGCCCGGGATGTCGATCGCGCCGGCGCGAAGCCTTGCATCGAGCGTCTGCCCGCGCACCAGCTCCATCGCGAAGAAGTGTCTGCCGTCGTCCGTTCGTCCGGACTCGTAAATCGCACCGATGTTGGGATGCTTGAGCCGGCCCAGTGTCTCTGCTTCCCGCTGGAACATCTTGACCGACAGCGCGTCGACCAGATGCCCGCCCCGCACGACTTTGAGAGCGACCCTGCGTTTCGGGTTCTGCTGCTCCGCTTCGTACACGATTCCCATGCCACCCTCGCCGAGCTTCCCGAGGATGGTGTAGGAGCCGATGGACGCAGGCAGGGAGGGATGAGGGGAAGTGTTCCCGCTCTCGTCCGTTGCGGGGAGGGTTCGCGGATCGGAGGGAATCGTGTGGTCGCCGTCTGATGGCATCGCGCGATCCGGATGCCTGTCAGGCGAAGGGGCGCCGTCTCTGGGTTCCATGAGGAAATCGTAGCATAACTACAGGTGCGATGCCCGCGCGCCGCCCTGGGAAGAGACGAGGACGTATTTCTTTTCCCGCTCCGTGTCGGGTCTGGCGCCCGAATGTCGTGTTCTGGTCAGCGGACCAGCACACATCGGGCCTACCCGGAGAAACGGAGCAAGACAATGAGAATCACAGGAAAAAACAGTTCCCCCCATATCCCGCAGGAGTCCAGCGCAAAGAGCGAGGCATCCAGGAAGAAGGACACTTCCGCCAGTTCCAGCAAGTCAACGGCTCAAAGCATTGCCGCGTCGGCGGAACGGTTCGCGAAAGCCACAGGCGGTCGACTCGGGCAGCTTCTTCGACCGGCCAAACCGAACGAGGCGGAGCTGCGGTCGAAAGTGCCCGAGGGAACGATCCCCGAGTCACGCCAGCCGGAACGCCAGGGAAATCTCAGTGAGCTGGTGACCGACATGGTTTCGGGACCCGCCGGGCAATCGGATTCGCTGGTGGAATCGCTGCAGGGAGAGATGAAGGCGCAGCATCCGCAGGATCTGCCGGCGGAAGGCAAGCAGACCGATGGACGCCATCCTGACTCGCAGTATCGCGGCGGTGGTGACCTGGGGCTCGGGAACCCGTATGCGGGCATGGACCGCGGCGCCGCGGGAAAGCTGCCGGCTCATCAGCAGGCCGCCCTCGAGACTCTCAACGAATCGATGAAGAAAGCGGCTGAGAAAGGAGACCTCGAGAGAGTCAACATCATTGCCAGCGAGGTCTCCGAGATGCTGGGCAAGGGACCGGGAACCGACGGAACGGAGCAGGTGGACGTACCGGCCGCATCGGAATCCGCCGGCGAAAAAGACGTGGTCGACATCATGAAAGAGGGAATCTCCCAGACCGCGACCGGCAAGAAACAGAGCGAAGGGGGAGTGACGCCGACCCAGAGAGCGCTTCAGGACGCGGAGGACGAGATGAACGACACCGCCGGGACCAAAACGGCGGAACTGAAAACGAGCAAGCTGCACGACGAAGCGGACAGGGAGAAGAGCAAAACCGGGGAGCAGGCGAGCGGTGCCAACGAAATCGCCGAGCCTTTCATCAAGAAGAAAGAAGAGAATGACCCGAAAGGTTCCGCGCAGGATCGGGAGGAAGAGATCGACTACACGGATCGGACCAGAGATTTCACCGACCGGTATTTCGACATGAAAGTCGCCGCCGAGAGCGGGAGTGAAATCAACCCGGGGGACGACGTGCAGGGTAGCACCGTCGATGTGGGCGAAGCGAACTCCGAACTGTACACGGGAAATTTCGGAGGCGAGCAGAACAAGCCGACTGAAGAGGAGATCGAAGCGGGACGGCAGCGTGCCGAGGACAACCTCGATCCGGAGGAAGAATACTAGTCGTTCCTCATCTCGTCCGTTCGGTGCTTCACATCGGCCGCCGACTGCCGGTAGCTGTCTTCATCAGGATGCTCTACCACGAGGCCGGCGAGAATCTCGCCGGCCTCGACGTGCCGGTCGAGCGCTTCGCGGCGGCGGCCGAGCTTCCATAGAACTTCACCGGACACCGTGAGCGCCAGCGCGAGGTCGGAACGGAAGAGGGTCGACCCGGGCGAACGGGAAAGGATATGCCGGCGAAGCCGGAGCAGTTCTTCATAGTACCCGATGGCCTGGTCGTGCCGGGCGCCGAGGTCCGCAAGCTCGCCCAGGTCATGCAGCAGGCTTGCTGTGTTTCTGTGCGCCGTGATGTCGTCCGGATCGGCTTCCGCCAGCCCGCGATAGAACTCCATGGACCCCGTGATTTCCTCTTCGCCGCGGGCGGTATCTCCCTGGCTTACGTATGTCCAGCCGAGGTTGTAACGCAGGTTCGCGAGCACGGGGCGAAGCGCGGCGTGCTGCCGGGCTTCCTCCGCCAGCGGCACAAGGAGTGGCGCCAGAAGCTCGATCGTCATTTCGGGCCGGCCCTGGAACCGATACGCCTGACTGAGCGCAGTGAGCGTCACCACTTTCGACTGATAGAGATCGGGCCGGCCCGGATAGCGCGCGGTCAGGTCGTCCCCGATCGCGGCGGCTCGCTCGAAGTGCTCGATCGATTCGCCGGGCTGCGACAGTCGCTCGAGCGCGTACGCGAGCTGGAAGTGCACTGTATCAAGGCGCGGCGGGAGCAGTTCGGCGCCCGGGTCCGTTTCTGAGAGTCGCTCCCGTTTCACGAGCGCCGCACGGAAGTGCTCGATCGTGGCGTCCAGATTTCCGAGGTGCCGCGAAAGGTCCCCCGCGAGAAGGTCTGCCTCGACGGCAATGAGAATGGACTCGCGTCCGACCGGGTCGACCACGCTGAGGCGGCGGGCAATGTCCTGTCCCTTGCGCGCGCTCACGAGCGCGGCCTCGGCGTCACCGAGGCTCGGGGATTTCGGATCGCCCTGGATCGCCGCGACCCGGAAGTACCCGCGGGCGACGTCGCGGAGTACGCGCGGATCGTCGCCGGGCGCCGCCGCGAGTTCGTCGAGATACGCCACGCTCGTCGAGACGATTCTTTCCCGCGCTGCAGTCTTTCCCTCCGTCGCGATCGCATTGTCCACGTCTATCAGAAAAGTGGCCGCGAGTTCCCGGCCGTCCTCGAAGCGCGCGTCGGCGATGGCGCGCTGCTCCCTCTCACGGAGCGCAAAATGAACACTCACGGCGGCGCCGGCGACGAGCGCGAGGACGAGTGCCGCGGCGGCCCCGACAAGCGCGCGGTTCCGCACCACGAACTTCGTGGTTCGATAGACGAGCGTGTCCGGTCGCGCGATGACAGGAAAACCGTCGAGGTGTTTGCGTATGTCCTCCGAGAATTGTTCCACGGATCCGTAGCGGCGGTCCGGTTCCTTGCGAAGCGCCATGAGCACGATGTTGTCGAGGTCACCGGAGAGGCGGCGCGAAAGCGCGCGCTTGCCGCCTTCGCGGTCGGCGATCAGAGATGCCTGCACGGCCGCGCTCGGCCTGGTCGGTTCGATCTCGGTGATCGCTCGCTCCATCTCGCGCGGGGAGAGGCGTTCCGTGTCGTACGGCCGCCCGCCAGTCAGCAGCTCGAAGAGAACCACGCCGAGCGAGTACACATCTGACGTTGTGGTCACGCTTCCTGTCACGATCTGTTCGGGGCTGGCGTAGCGCGGAGTCAGCGCGCGCGCGGCCGTTTCGGTGACGTCGCCGCCGCCCTCGGCTTCGAGCACCTTGGCGATGCCGAAGTCGAGCAGCTTCGGCGAGCCCTCTTTCGTGACGAGCACGTTCGACGGTTTGAGGTCGCGGTGAACGACGAGGTTCCGGTGCGCGTGCTGGACGGCGCTGCAGACGTTTCGGAACAGCTGGAGTCGTTCCGTAAGCGAGAGTCGCGTGTCGTCACAGTACCGATCGATCGCGGTTCCCTCCACGTATTCCATGACGAGGAAGGGAACGCCCTCGTCCGTGGTGCCGCCGTCGATGAGGCGGGCGATGTTCGGATGTTCGAGGCCGGCGAGCACGCGCCGCTCGTGGTCGAAGCGGCGCAGAAGGGCATCCGTCCACAGGCCGCCGCGAATGACTTTCACTGCAGCTTTCATTTCGAACGCCGGATCGGCGCGCTCGGCCAGGTAAACGTGCCCCATCCCCCCCGAGCCGATGGCGCGAACGAGCCGCCACGCTCCGAGCGTCTTTCCGATGTTCGGATCCTTGCCCTCGCCGCCTTCACGCATGGGCTCGAGAAAGCGATGGGCGTTGTCATCCGCCGCGAGCAGCGAGTCCAGTTCCGCGCGAAGTGCGTCGTCGGCACCGCACTCCCTGTCGAGGAACGCAGATCGCTCGGGCGCAGGGAGGTTCATGGCGTCGCAGAAAATCCGTGCGACTCGATCGGCGTCAGTCATTGTCGCCCTCGCTTTGACCGGTCAGCTCGCGATAGAGCCACGCGCGTCCGAATCGCCAGTGCCGTTCGACCGTACGCTCGCTGACGCCGAGTACTTCGGCGATTTCGCCGTGCGTGAGTCCGCCGAAGAATCGCATCTCCACGATCCGTTCCTTTTCCGGATGTTGCTCGCCGAGCTTCTCGAGCGCGCGGCCGAGCGCCAGCGCGTGCGTGTCCGGCACCTTCCCCAGGGTGACGGCTTCGTCCAGGCTGACCTTCTGCTGCCCGCCCCATCGCTTGATCCGCCCCTTGCTCCGCGCGTTGTCGATCAGCACCTGCCGGATCGCGCGCGCCGCCACGGCGAAGAAGTGCGCGCGATCGCGCCAGCCGGTGCGCGTCCGGTCTATGAGTTTCAGATACGCCTCGTTCACGAGCGCCGTGGCCTGCAAAGTGTCGTCCCCGGCGCCGCCGCCGGACAGATAGCTTTGCGCCAGGAGGCGCAGCTCGTCGTAGATCACCGGGAAAAGCTGGTCGATAGCGGCGGCGTCCCCGCCGACAGCCTTCCCCAGGACGCGCGTGTTTTCGGAACGGTCCGCCATGGGTTCAGTCTACACTCTGTAAACGACGATTGGGAATCGAACCCGACAGGGGGGAGACGGTTTCATGCGACGCCCGAATGCGTCGACTCTGCGACTCACGGCTCCGGACCAGCCAGCGGAGAGGTCTGGTCGGAAACTTGATAGATTAATCACGGCGCATCGAGACGTGCGACTCGAATCGTATTTGGGAATTGACGCGTTTGCCCGGCTGATGTGTCATGCTGAACTTGATGCAGGGAGCGTTGTTTTGTAAAATCGACGAAGCCCATACCTCAAAACTTCAGGAGATCGAATGCGTCCCCTTTGGCTTCTCTCTGTTCTCTTTCTCATCCCGGCCGCACCATCCGATGCCGCTGATCCCGTCTGGTCGTACGCGTTTCCCGATCTCTTCCAGGACACGTTCGCGCGGGACGTCGACCTGCATTCCGCCAACAAGGAAAACGCCGAACTCAC
Organism: Candidatus Eiseniibacteriota bacterium; assembly: GCA_029262235.1. Classification (GTDB taxonomy): domain Bacteria; phylum Orphanbacterota; class Orphanbacteria; order Orphanbacterales; family Orphanbacteraceae; genus JABDJQ01. The sequence continues at coordinate 530,522 of JAJCZU010000003.1, forward strand.
CGGGGGCGATCCATGGGAAAGCGCGGATTCGCTGACGATCAGCGTGGTCGACACGGACACGATCGTTACGGGCGGGGTGAAGATTCACTGGCGCGGTTCGATTGACTGCGGCCAGACGTTCACGCCCGACCCGGCACGCGTTTTCGGATGGAACGGCCCCGTTACCCAGGCATGGAATTCGAAAGCGTTGGTCGCCGGGGCCGGCGATACGTATCGGACACGTCTCACGACTTTCGAGAACCCCACTCTTCTCGATACACTCGGCCTTTGGGACGAAGGGACGATCGTCGAGTATTTCTTTACGGTCGAAGATGCGCAGGGTGTCGTCGATACGTTTCCGGATCGGCTCTCCGACAGCCGGACGAATCTGGGGCTCGTGAATGCGGTTGCTGGGTACGACCGTCGACTGCCATGGCCCTTTCACACGCGCGTTCTGCCCTGTCCGCAAACGGACCAGCCACTCCCCCCCGGCCAGAACCGCGCCGTGCTCCTCGTGACAGGAGACCATGACCGTGTCTATGACATCGAAGCGGGCTGGAGAGTTGCGTTCGACTCGATCCTCGCGTATCCCAGAATCAGCCAGGTTGTTAAAGAATCGATTAATCGGTTGGGTATCGTCTACGACGAGTACGTTGATCGCGGTGCAGGGACCGGCCTCGCGAGTCAGCCTTTTCACAATGCCGGTTTCCGCGGGGTGCGATCCAGTGTGCCCGACAGTCTGCGTTATGATGCTGTGATCTGGTTCCACGGGGACGAAGAGAAACATACGATCCAGTCGGAAAGCCAGACGGAACTTGCCACGTGCCTTGCGATTCCGGCGAACGAAGGCCACCTGGAGCTTTATGCGCTACTCTTCGGTGACGATCTCTGCGAGGACAGCGCTCTTGCCGGGACGACGTTCTGGACGGACCAGCTCGGTCTTGGCGGAGCGGCCTGCACGGCAGACTCGGGAATCGATACAACGAGCTGGGTTGCCGATCCCGAACCGGCAGAGCTTCTCGACGGGATTGCGAAATCCATCGTTCTTCCCATCGCGGGCAGGGAGGGAGCCATCGACTCCCTTCCGGTACTGCGGCACGTGGACTCTGCAACAGGGGGGACCGCAAGGGTACTCGCGCGCTACGAGACGAAGCCCGTCGTTTTTCAGCAAGGTCGCATTACGACGGCGTTTCTTTCGCTGGAGCTTCTCGCAAACCAACAGATCCGCGACTGCTGGATGAGCGCGTACCTCGATTCGAACGGCGTCGGGGTCTCGAACCCGATGCTGGACTGCGACGAGTCGGTCGGCGTGATGGAGGGCGCGGAGACGGTGCCCGGCGTGTCGTTCGCGCGCGTGGCGGCGAGTCCCAACCCGTTCAATCCGACGATTTCGCTTGCGATCGATCTGCGTGCGGCGGGAGACGTCACCGTTACAATCCACGACGCCTCCGGCCGGGAACGCAGGAAGCTCTGGAGCGGACCTATGGAGCCCGGCGCCCATGCCCTCCGGTGGGATGGAAGAGATGATGCGGGGCGCGCGGCCGGGAGCGGTGTCTACTTGTATCGCGTCAGGCAGGGGTCTTCGCAGATCGTGGGCAAGATCACGCTGCTTCGCTGAATGATCCATACTTCGCGCCTGCGGTCACTCGACATCCTGCACACATTCACCCGACGGTGTGCAGATCCGCTTTATATTCAAAGCAAATCTTCCCGGCATGGCCGGGAGGGAGGTTCGCCGACATACGCCGACGCCCCCCCATTTGACGTGACTCGGCCCCGGCCTGAACGAACCGTGACTAGCCGAGGTCACCGTTTTCGGCGGCCTTCCGCAGTTTTTCGTTCGCGATGATGGCGATTTCCACGCGACGGTTCTGCTGGCGACCGGCGCTCGTTTCGTTCGAGGCGACGGGGTTCGACTCGCCGAGTCCGATGGTCCAGATCCTGGCTCCGGCGACGCCGCGGGACTTCTGATAGTTGGCGACTGCTTCCGCACGGCGCTCCGACAATGTCTGGTTGTGACTGGTGGTGCCGGTATTGTCCGTGTCCCCTTCCACCATGATGTTCGTGTCGGGATACTTGTTCAGGATGAGCGCCAGACTCTCGATGTTCGCCCTTGCTTCGGGGCGCAGCTGGTACGAATTGATATCGAAGAGGATTCCTGAATCGAACGTGATCTTGATGCCTTCACCGACACGTTCGATGCGCGCGTTCTTCATGTCCCGCTGCATCTCTTCGGCCTGCTTGTCCATGTGGCGACCGATGAGCGCTCCGGTCGTACCGCCGACCGCAGCTCCTATGATGGCGCCGGTCGCGGTGTTGCCGGTCTGATGTCCGATGATGCCGCCGACGGCCCCTCCGGCTCCGGCGCCGATCGCGCCACCTTTCCACGTATTGCTCGCTCCGCAGCCCATCGCCACGGCAAGTGACGCCGCGAGAATCATCGTCAGAACCGTTGTCGGATGCTTTCTCATTTCCTGTACCTCCTTGGGTTTCAATCGAATCTCCGATGACTTCGGAGAAAAATCCTACCCATGGTTACCGCAATGCGTATGCCATTTCGGTATTAATTGTTAACAGCTTGAGTTTTATCACGATGGCTTCGGTACGCGCGAAAGGGCGCTCGTGCGAATCCAATCACAATGATCGAAAGAGTGGTCAGAATGGTCAGGTGTGGCGAGGATCAGGCGCGTCAAGCCTCGCTTTTCTTAAGCTCCTCGAACAACTCGCGCTGGCGTGGCGTCAGGCTGGGGGGCGACTGGATCATGACGCGGGCGACATGATCCCCGCCGCGAATCCCCTGCCCCCGGAGCCGGAGCTGGGCGCCCGAAGACGTTCCGGGCGGGATAGCCAGCTGGACCTGCCCGTGCAGTGTCCGCATCGGCGTCTTGCCTCCGAGCGCGGCCGTGGCCATGGGAACCGGGACGTCTGAGTGAATGTCGTTTCCTTCGCGGTGGTAGACCGGATCGGGGCGCACGCGCACGTGGACCCTGAGATCTCCGGGCGCACCACCCCCCGTTCCCGCTCCTCCGAGCCCGCGAAGTCGGAGCGTTGCCTTGTCCTCCGTTCCTTCCGGAATGGTGATGTTGACCCGCCGCGTTTTCTCGATCGTGCCCTCGCCCTGGCACTCGGGGCATTCTTTTGACGGGTCCACGCCCGTGCCGTGACAGGTCGCGCAGGGGCGCGTGACGGTAAAGAACTCCCCCTTGTCTTTGGACTGGACTGTGGTTCGCCCGCTTCCCAGGCATCTCGGACACCGGGGATCGTCGCCGGTGGCGCCGCGTCCGTCGCAGTGCGTGCAGGCCACGGCGCCGGAGAGTGATACGGATACTTTTCCCCCGAGCGTCGCGGTGCGGAAATCGACATCGAGCGCTACCTCGGCGTCGTGCCCGGGGCGGGAGGGGCCGCGCGAACGGTGGACTTCTTCCCCGAATTCGCCGCCGAAGATGCCCCCGAAGCGGCGCAGGATTTCGTCGACCGACATCGACTCGGCGTCCGCCCCGAAAGGCGCGTGACCGCCGGGACTGCCGTGCCCGCCGGGCCCGGAGCGTTCTCGGAATCCCGGCCCGGAAGCGGCGCGCCCTTTGAGCCCCTCGTCGTACTCGCGGCGCTTCTCCGGATCAGAAAGAATCTCGTACGCAGTGGCCAGTTCCTTGAACTTCTCTTCGGCCGCCGCGTCTCCCGGGTTTTTGTCGGGATGGAACTTGAGGGCGAGCGCACGGTACGCCTTCTTGATCTCTTTCGGTGTCGCGGAGCTCGCCACGCCCAGAGTCTCGTAGTGGTTCTTCATCGACCGGCCCCGCGCCGGACCCGGCGAACCCGAACTTCCAGCGTCTCTTCCGTGAACCGTATGACCGCCGGTTCCGGGTCGAACCCGCGCGGCACGGGGAGGATGGCTACCAGAAGCGCTGGTTCCGGCCACACGCGGTTCGCTCGGATGACGAAGACCTCGCTCGTGATCTCGACATCGATGTCGGCCTCGACCACGTCTTCGAGGGGCACGAACCAGCAGAGGCCGGTTGCCTCGGCCGCCCACCGGACGGCTACCTCCTGCGCATCCGGAGTCTCGCGCAGGAAGGTCGCGTATCGGCGGCGCAGCCGTGCAATCTCACTTTCGATCTCCTCGATCACTTTCGGATGCATGTGATTCCCTTTTCAATACGCTGGTTAGATCTATAGGTGTCTACGAATCCAGCGGACCTCCGGACTGTCAGTCATCTTCCTTTTTGGCGCCTCTGCTGCGGACCGCTCCGTACTTCTTGAGCTTGCGGTAGAGCGTCGCCGAGCCGATGCCGAGCTGTTCGGACGTGCGGGTCTGGTTTCCGCCGTTCAGTTCGAGCACCGCCAGGATGTAGTCCATCTCGACTTCGTCGAGAGCCTTGATCGGGTGCGTGGCCAGGGGGAGGGGAATCGCCTTGCGAACCTCCTCGGGAAGGTCGTCTGTTTCGATCCGGTTGCCGGCGGCGAGCGCGACCGCGCGCTCCATGGCGTTTTCGAGTTCGCGCACGTTGCCGGGCCATTGGTACTGAAGGAGCTGGTCCGCCGCGTGCGGCGAGAGCTGGGAGAGCGGCCGGCGGAGGCGCTCCGCGGCGTCGGCCAGCAGTACACGGGCGAGCGGGAGAATGTCTTCCCGCCGGTTCCGGAGCGGGGGCACGTGCAGCTGGATGACGTTCAGCCGGTAATAGAGGTCCCTGCGAAAACGCCCCGTCTCGATGTCGTCGGCGAGCTCGCGGTTGGTCGACGCGATCACGCGCGCGTTTACGGGCCGGCTCTTGTTTTCACCAACCCGTCTGATCTCGCGTTCCTGCAGCACCCGGAGCAGCTTCACCTGCATACCCGTCGAAATCTCGCCGATCTCGTCGAGCAGGATCGTTCCCCCGTTCGCCGCTTCGAACAGACCGGGCCGGTCGCGCACCGCGCCGGTGAACGCGCCGCGCGCGTGACCGAAGAGCTCACTTTCGAGGATCGTCTCGGTGATCGCACCGCAGTTGACGGCGATGAACGGGCCCGAAGCGCGTATCGATTCATCGTGAACCACGCGCGCAATGCGCTCCTTGCCCGTCCCGCTTTCGCCCATGATGAGCAGCGCCGAGTCGACCTTCGCCACGCGGCGCGCGAGATCGATGACCCGTCTCATGGAGTTGCTCCTGGCGATCATCCCGAATGGGTCGTCGATTTCGGGCGCCACGCGGGAAAGAGCGCGCTTCTTGATAAGGAGTTTCTTCTCGGCCTCTTTGAGGTTTTCCGTCATCTTGTGGAGCGAGGGCTCCAGCCAGTCCACGAGGTTTTCGGAGCGGAAGAAGCCGAGTTCCTCCGCTCGCTCGTCACCCCATTCTTCGCGGGTTCGTGCGAGAAGATGGCATGTGGCGTCGCCCTTCCCGATGCAGCGCTCTTCGAGTACGAAAATCTCCTTGCCGGTCGCGCGGCTCAGATATCCGCTCGTCAGCCCGCAGATCGTCCAGCAGACGGAGTCGTCGCTCTGTCCGATATGGGCGATGTGCTGCTCCGCTTCGAACGAGTCGGCAAGTGTAAGTCCCTCTTTCGTGAGCGAGCCGGCCGTACCGGGCTTCAGCCGGTACATCCCCTCGAGCATGTGAATGCGCCCGCACGCATGGTGCCAGTCCTCCAGGCTCTCCCAGTCGAACAGGTCCTGCATCGCCTCGGCCATGCGCCAGCCCTGAATGAAACCGAAGCGGGTCAGTATGATGCGCGCCGTCGTGATGCCGAAGGCGTTGATCAGCTCTTTGCGCAGGTTGCCCTTCGCTGTCGCGTCGATGATGAGCGCTCGCTGGCCGGCGAAGCGGACGAGGCCGTCCTCGGAATCGAACTCGACCAGTTCATTGATGTTCAGGTCCTCGACTCGCATGATGCTGCCTTTCAGTATTTCAACATTTTAGTCTCGTTTTGATTGACGCTAGATCATTTTGATCTAAACGGCAAGGAGGGTCGGCGGGCAAGAGAGGGAACAGGAGTGCTAACTGATGCCGCTACACCGCTTCATGGAATCGGCACGTTACTTGCGCTGACCATACCACAGGGAACGAATCCGCAGGATCAGCGCACGCAACAAGAGAACGGGAATCAGAGAATGATCAGGAGTCGCAAGTGAACGGAAGTAGCCGGGGCCGCCGCACCTTGAACATCGTGGTGGCAATCCTCGGCCTTATCCTCGCTGCCCCCGCCTTGCTGCTCTTAGCTCTTGCGGTGAGGCTCTCGTCTTCGGGCCCTGTCATCTACAGCCAGGAGCGGGTGGGCCTGGAACGGCGCCGCCGGGATGGAGATCGGCGGTCCCGGAGCCGGGGCGGACCGGACCGGAGGCAGTCGGACGCGGGAGGGAAGATCTTCCGCATGCACAAGTTCCGGACTATGTACGTAAACGGCACCAGCAATGGCAATGGCATTAGGAACGAAAACGACAACGGGAACGGCGTGCGCGAAAAGCAGGTGTGGGCCGCGAAGGACGATCCCCGGATCACTTCGGTGGGGCGCGTACTTCGGGCTTTCCGGCTCGACGAACTTCCGCAGCTGGTCCATGTCCTCGTCGGCGACATGAATATCGTCGGCCCCCGGCCGGAACAACCGGAGATCTTCCACGAGCTGCGGCAGGAGATTGCCGAGTACCCGAAGCGCCAGTGCGTCCTTCCGGGTATCACGGGGCTGGCCCAGGTGAATCGCGGCTATGACCGGTGCGTCGAGGACGTGAGACGCAAGCTGAACCACGACCTCGATTACTTGAAGACGACTTCCGTAGGCAGGGATCTGAAGATCATGTTGAAGACCATACCCGTGATGCTGTTCAAGAAGGGCGATCTCTCGGGTCGGGTGGCGGACGATGGGGAAACGAAAAGGAGACTCTCGTGAAAGCGGAGATCGAGAAGATGGAAGCCCAACTCGAGGTTTGGGACGCAAAAATCATTAATTTCGCGGTCCGGGCCGACAAGGCCCGCGGCCAGGCGCAGGCCGACCTCCGTTACCACGTTGACAGCCTGAAAGTGAAGCGGGCAATGGCCCACGCGAAGCTCGACGAAATGAGGGCGGCGGGAAAAGAGAAGCAGGAGAACCTGAAGGAGGGACTCGAAACCGCCTGGAAAGATCTCGAGGCGGCCTTCAAGAAGCTGGGCAAGAAGCTGGGTTCCTAGCCGGGTTCATGGCCGAGTTCCGAATGTGTCTCGGCCGCTCGTCCATCGACACAAAGAAAGTTATTTTAACTATGAAACGAATGCAAGGCAAGATCAGTATTTTGGCTCTGGCCGCCGTGGTCGTAATGGCGGGATGCAACGAGGGCGAAAGCAGTGAGGCGACAAAGAGCAATGAGGCGCAGAAAACGACGAAGAATGCTTCTCATACGATGGTCATCCCGGCCGGGACCAGCGTCGTCGTAGAGCTCGATTCGCGACTGACGACGGACAAGAACGTCACCGGCGACCGTTTCGCCGCCACAACGACCGAGCCCATCGTGGTCGGCGGGATGACCGTCATTCCGGCCGGCGCAAGAATCGAGGGCGTGCTGCAGGACGTCGAGGCATCCGGCCGGGTCAAGGGCCGGGCCCGCATGACGCTCGCCTACCAGCGGGTCGTGGACTCGAAGGGCACGGCCCACGCGATTTCCGCCGCGCCGCTCAAGCTTCAGGCGGCATCCGAAAAGACCAGCGACGTCGAGAAGATCGCAGCGGGCACCGTGCTCGGCGGACTCATCGGCGGAATCGCCGGCGGGGAGAAGGGCGCCTTGATCGGAGCGGGCGCCGGAGCAGGCGCGGGCACCGTTCTCATGCTCGCCACCAAAGGGGACGAGATCGAACTCGAATCAGGTCAGAAGCTGATCATTTCGATGATGGGGCCCGTGAACATCGACATGGCGGCGCATTAAGACGAACAGTCCCGGATCGGGACAGAGAGAAATGTAGATATGAAGATAGCAATGATTGTTGCGCTGGCGACGCTGGCGCTCACCGCGAGCGGCGCGCTCGCGGACGGCGGTTTGGATCATACGGAAGAGGTCGGATATCGTGGATGGGGGCCGCGGGTCGGGCTTACGCTCGACCCCGATCAGGTCCACTTCGGTGCGCATCTGGACTTCGGCAACTTCGCGCAGCACGTTCGCTTTCAGCCGAACATCGAGCTCGGCTTCGGCGACCACATCAAACTCGTGACGGTGAACTTCGAGGCGGCATACCGGTTCCGCGAGAACTGGGACGTCTGGTCGCCCTATCTGGGCGGGGGCCTTGGAGTGAACTTCTGGAGCTTCGACAACGGGCGCGGCAACGGGCGCGGCAGCGCTTCGAGCACGGAGCTCGGTGTGAACCTGCTCGGCGGGATCGAAAAGGGGCTGTCGAGCGGTAACCGCTTCTTCACGGAAGCGAAGCTGGGCCTGGTGAACGAATCACCCGACCTGAAACTGACGGCCGGGTGGACTTTCTATCACTAAACGGATTCTTCATCATAAAAAGGAGACAAGACCATGTTGTATACCATCGCGTTGATTCTGCTGATTCTCTGGGTACTGGGTTTGACGACACTGAATGTGGGCGCGCTTATTCACGTTCTGCTCGTGTTCGCAATCGTTGCCGTGTTGATTCGCGTCATTCAGGGGCGAAAGATCGTGTAAGTGGCTTCGGCCCGAAAGGAACAATGAAATGAAAATGATAGCGATAGCACTCGTGATCCTCGGCGTCGTCGCCCTCGTTTATGGCGGCGTGGACTACACCCGCAACAGGACGGTTCTCGAGATAGGCGGTATGAAGGCGACGACCTCGGAACGCCATACGTACCCGATTCCGGCCGTGGCCGGGATCCTCGCACTGATCGGCGGCGGCGCGCTTCTGGCAGTCGACAGACGCCATGCCTGACCGGGAGGAGAGCGCCTCGTATCTTGAGGTCCGTAACACAAACAGGAGAATGTCATGAAAGTTCACAAGCAAATTACTCTGGCAGCCTTTGCCGCGGTCGCGATTGCGATCGGTACGGCGGGAGTCAGCCACGCCGATGAGCCGCAGAATCACGTTGTCGGCACGAGCGAGATTCAAGCCAGCATCGACCAGCAGGTCCGTAAAGCCGACGCCGATCGGGAAGCCATTCAGATCATGTTGCAGCGGACTGACGTTCGCCAGATCGCCGAATCTGCCGGCATGGATATCGAGCGGGCCAGCGCCGCGGCCGCGATCCTGTCGGGATCTTCGCTCGAGAAACTGGCCGCGCAGGCAAGAGATGTCAACGCCGGCCTCGTCGGCGGAGATGGAACAATCGTCATTTCGGCGACTGCGCTCATCATCATCCTGCTGATCCTCATTCTCGTTACGTAAGCCGTCGACTCGTGAAACGGATTGGTGCCATCGGCGTCTGCCTGGCGGCGGCCGCTCTTGCATGGCCGGTCCCCGCAATCACCGGGGCGCCCTCGTTCGAGAGGAGCGCCCCGCGCAGGGTGCAGCTTCTCGACGTCCCGTATGTCCCCCAGAGTGGTGAATTGTGCGGCGGGGCCGCGGTCGCCATGGTCCTGCGTTACTGGGGGGAGCCCGGCGTCTTTGCCGAAGACTTCGCCGCACTGGTTCAGCCTGGTGACGCCGGCATACGAACCGGCGCACTCGTACAAGCCGTCGATGCCCGGGGGTGGACCGCGCTTCCTTTGCCGGGTACTCCGGCCGAAGTGGAAGACCACCTGGCTCGGGGGCGTCCGATCATCACACTGATCCGGTCGGGGTCAAACTCATTTCATTACGTAGTCCTCGTGGCCCGGGCGAACGGATGGGTGATTCTTCATGACCCCCTCGCGGGGCCGTTCCGTGCCATGCGCGAGAGCGAGTTCGATGCCGCGTGGTCCGCAAGTGGAGGGTGGGCGCTTCTGATCCTTCCCCCGCGCGGAGCAGACGAAGAGGGCGCGCCGGACCTTGGGCCGGGTCGTACGCCGGACCTAACGCCGGATCGTGCGCAGGATCCCGCGCGGGTCGTGCATTCCTCTTTCGCCGCCTCTGATGACTGCGGCGTAATGGTTGAGGCAGGAATCATCTCGGCGGCGCACGGAAACGATGCGGAAGCCGAGCGCACGTTTCTCGCGGCGCATTCACTGTGCCCGGCATCCGCCGCACCGCTGCGGGAACTCGCGGGGCTCCGGTTTCGCGCGGAAGACTGGGCGGGGGCGAGCCGGCTGGCCGGGCGTGCACTGGAACTTGACTCGTCCGATACCAACGCCAGGCGGATCCTCGCCGGCAGCTGCTTTCTGATGGGGGATGTCGAGGGCGCACTTCGCGCCTGGAACCACCTGTCCGAACCGCGAACCGACTTGACGCGCATCGATGGCCTGACACGCATTCGCTATTCCGCCGTGACCGACCAGCTCGATTTACCTCCCGGGCGGCTTCTCACTCCGCGGAGTTTCCGTCAGGCCCGCCGGCGCCTTGCCGAAGTGCCCGCCCAGTCGGGGTTCCGGCTGAGCCTCCGGCCCCTGCCCGAAGGAAACGCTCAGGTGAACGTCACTCTTCTCGAACGCCCGGCTGTTTTCGATGGTCCGTGGGATGTCGGGAGCGTGGGGATCAAGGCTCTCACGAGACGTGAGATCACCCTCGACGTGGCGAGCCCCACCGGGAACGGCGAGCTGTGGACGGCCGGGTGGAGGTGGTGGACGAACCGCCCCCGGGTATCGCTGTCGCTGGCGGTTCCGGCAGCCGGCCGGCGGCCCGGAATCTGGCGCCTGGATGGTTACTGGGAACAACAGACTTATGCGGGGGCTTATTCCGTTTCGAGCGACACGACAGAAGAAGAGGTCGGGCGAGAGGAACGCCGACGCACTGCACTTTCCTTCTCCGACTGGCTCGGTCCGGACTTCCGCTTCGAAATCGGCGCTGCCCTCGACAAGTGGGTCGATCGGGGTTCGCATGTATCCCTCGAAGGGAGCATCGAAATCCGACTGTGGCGCGACCGCCTGGGGTTCGGCGCGCGAGGCGCGGGCTGGGCCGCACTCGCCGGCGGCGCTCCGTTCCAGGCGGGTGACCTGTCTATGCGATGGTGCTCCGACGGCGTCGAGAGAGGCGAGGCATGGCAGGCCCGATTCGGAATCGCAACCACGACTTCGCAAGCTCCGCTGGCTCTCTGGTCCGGAGCGGGAACAGGATACGGGCGCGCCCCGCTTCTCCGGGCTCATCCGCTGCTCGACGACGGTGTCGTTCAGGGGCGGGCCTTCGGGCGCACGCTCCTTCACGGGACGATCGAGAAGCAGGCGTGGTTTGCGGGAGTGGGGCCGCTGCAGATCGGCTGGGCTCTTTTCGCCGACGGGGCGAAGCCGTGGCACACCGGGCGCGCGGACCGGGTCCCGTGGCAGGTCGACGGGGGAACGGGTCTCCGGCTGCGGGGACCGGGCATGAACGGGCAGTTCCGCATCGATGCGGCCCGCGGGTTCAATGACGGCAGTTCGGCTCTCTCCGTTGCCTGGCAGGTACGATGAGCCCGCGGATCGATTCATCTTGATGGTCTTTGCCATCATTGTGATGGCACACGGTCGTCAATGTTTTGGACCGCTGCTTTCGACAGGTCGACGATTCATACACTTACAGGAGAACGCCCCTGGTGGCACGCAAGTTGCGCTGGGAAGAACAGAATTTGAGAACCACCACAGGAAGGGTGCGAAATGAAGAAGATAAATTGCCTGATGAGCATGATGACAATAGCGGCGGCGCTGGCCTTGTCGGTCAGTCCGCTGCAGGGAGCGGAGACGGGCACGAAATGGGGACTGGGTCTGCAGGGCGGAGCTTACAAGCTCGTCTTGACTGACCACTCCGACGCCTGGACGCCGGGCTGGCTCCTGAACGCCGACTTGAAGTACAAAGTAGCGCCCCGCGTCGCCATTGGCGTGGAGGGAAGCTTGATGCGGACCTACCTGGCCGATCTGAGCGAGGGGAGCAAGCTGGAGGACGGGGCACGAGGATCGACCGACAACATCGCCGACGGTCCGCGCCAGCGTGCGTTCGTGGCCGGTGTGTTCGCGGAGTACCATTTCCGTGAAGACGCGAGCTGGTCGCCGTACGTCGTCGCCGGTCCCGGACTTTACCTCTGGAAATGGTCCGACAAAGACGGGAACACATTGATGTCCGACGACGCCGCGCTCGACGACCCCGCACGCGTGGGTATGAGCGTCCCGCCGGAAGACCTGGTCGGCGATCCCTACGAACTGAAGGACCAGGAGCTGTACGCGATGGTCGGGGCCGGCGTGGAGTTCTTCCAGTCCGAGGCACTCTCTTTCGAACTGGGAGCCAAGTTCCGTTATCTGACTCACCTTCTTACCAGCTTCACCGACGATCAGGACGTCGTGGGATCAGACCCCGGTCAACTGGATCTGCCCCGGGGTATCGCGGAAGTGAATGCCGGACTGACTTTCCATTTCGGCGGAGAAAGCTGCCCGCCCTCGTCGTCCAATGCGTCGGCAATTCCGACGAGCGGAGCGGCGCCGCTGTCGGTGCAGTTTACCGGCTCCGTAACAGGCGGGTGTCCGGAGTACACCTACGACTGGAACTTCGGCGACGGCAGTTCCAGCAGCGTCCGGAACCCCAGCCATGACTACGCGACGGAAGGGAGTTACTACGCCCTGTTGACTGTCACGGACTCCAGGGGAACTCTTTCCCAGAGCGGTGTCACCATCACCGCCGGCTGTCCCATACTCACGAGCACGGCATCGGGAAGTCCCATGACCGGAACAGCTCCTTTAACTGTGAAGTTCGCGGGTTCGGCAAGCGGCGGGTGCCCGGCCATCTCTTACAAGTGGGACTTCGGCGACGGGAGCACGAGCACCGACCAGAACCCGAGCCACACCTACAAGACCGCGGGAAGCTACAGGGCCACGCTGACGGTTTCGGACTCGAAAACGAACAACAGTCAGAAAACCGTTTCCATCGGGGCGGCGGAAGAATTCGTCCCGACGCCGGAGAAGCCCGTGGTCCTCAGGGGTGTCAACTTCGAACACGACAAGGCCGTCCTTCTCGTGGAATCCAGAGAGATCCTCGACCGTGTGGCGGCGAGTTTGATCAACCACCCGGAAGTGAACATCGAAGTCGCCGGGCATTGTGATTCCGACGGCAGCGACGTATACAACCTCGGGCTGTCGGACCGGCGCGCCAAAGCCGTGCGCGATTACCTGATCGAGCAGGGACTGCCGGCAACCAGGATGACGTCGAAGGGATATGGCGAATCGGAACCGATCGCATCGAACGCGACGAAAGAAGGAAAAGCTGCGAATCGCCGCGTCGAATTGAAGAGAAGATAGCAGGGAGCCAGGGGTAGCTGGTTCAAGGGCGCCGGATCGATTCGTCGATACGGCGCCCTTCCCGTTTTCAGTCGAAGGCTTTCGTCGGCGTGTTTGGCTGGATGCGCTCGTCCCCGGTGGCGAGACAATCTCCCGGCGTTCCCGCCCCCAAAGCGCTTCCGATGGGGCTCCCTATCGCCCCAATCTGCAATTCTGCAATCTCTGCTATAATAGTAAGCATCAATTGCCGGCAGTCGCAGTGTCTCGCCCCCCGCCGTCCGACTTGCGTTCCGGCTCATATAATTAAGGAGGGATCATGGCGATCAGGGCTACGAGTTTTCCACGCACCGCATTGCGGCTGTTGATCTTGATCCTGTTTGTCTCGCTCGGTGCGGGCAGCGCGGTCGCGCAGAATCTGCCTGACGGATTCGCGCATGAAACGGTGTTTCCATTCTCTGCAGGTTTCGCGAACAGCCCGATCGGCTTCGAATTTCTTCCCGACGGACGTCTTATCGTGATCGATCGCGACGCGGACGTATTCGTGGCACTCCCGTACACGAACACGTTTCTGAAGATTCACACCGTCCCCGACGTCACTTCTGCTTCGGTCCACCGGGGGCTTCTCGCTGTAGCCATCGATCCCGCATGGCCCGCACGCCCCTACGTTTATTTTCTCTATACGCATGTCGACTCGATTATGCATATCGCGATGTACACGGCCTCAGGCGATCTGACCGACCCGGGAAGCACGAACATTTCGCTCAGCAATCATTTTATCCTGATCGACGATCTGGTCGACAATCAGGACATTCATAACGGCGGTACGCTTCGCTTCGGCCCTGACGGCATGCTTTATATATCAATCGGAGACGACAACGACGCCTGTCGCGCACAGGACCTTACGAAGCTGCAGGGCAAAATCCTGCGAATCGACGTGTCCGCCATGCCCGACACGGGCACAGGACCACCGCCGAAGGCGCTCATTACACCGTCAGACAATCCGTTCCCGGGGCCCGACGAAAACGAGAAGCTCGTGTACGCATGGGGACTGCGGAACCCCTGGAAGTTCACGATCGACGCGCCGACGGGCGACCTCTATATCGGGGACGTGGGCGCGCAGGCGTGGGAAGAGATCAACATCATCACGAGCGCCGGCTACACCGGAAACAATTACGGCTGGCCGCAGTACGAAGGGACCGATTCGCTCACGGAACCGTGGCTCCAGTGCGGCGTGAATCCGCTCACGTTTGCAGACTACCAGTACCCGCACGACAGTACTTCGTCCTACTCGGTGATGGCCGGCCCTGTTTATCATGGCGCGGGAACCTCTCTCTCTTTTCCTCCCGGGTATGAAGGCGATTACTTCTATCAGGAGGCTTTCGGTGAAAACGCGACAGGCGGGCTGCGCCGGCTCACGTTCGACGGGAACGCATGGGTACCCGCCGCCCCCGCTCCCGGCCAGCCGGATGCCGTGAACTGGGGGACCGAACTCGGTTTCGTTGTCGATATGCAGCTGGGGGATGACGGGGCGCTCTATTATTCGAGCATGTTCACCACGCTGATCCCGCGCGGGATCTATCGAATCGTAGCGACGAGCGCAACCGACGTGGAGGGCGCCGGGGCCTCGCTTGCGCAAGGCACATGGGCCGTCCCGAATCCCGCGAAAGCAGCAGCTGGTACGACCATTCATTACGGTGCCCGGCGCGCCGCTGCAATGACGATGGACATCTACGATGTACGAGGCCGTCTTGTACGCACTTTGACAACGACATCAGCACCCGGCTCGATCCACTGGAACGGGCGCACGAATGATCAGAAGATTGCCGGCCCGGGCGTCTATCTCTACAGGCTGCAGGACAGCGGAGAGACGGTCACGCACGGCAAGGTCACGCTGATTCGATAAGCGGCGCGCACGCTGTTGCGCTCGTCCGCTGAGAGATACTGCAGAAACGAAGTGCGGCTGCCCGATCGGGTGGTCGCACTTCTTGCGTTCGTGCTACCCCGGGCCACCGCGCGATTCCCGGCTCCCGGCTCCCGCTCCGGCTCCCGATCCGTCTGACTCAGAACTCCTTCGCAAATACCTCCATTTTCTTTTGCGGACTTTCTCCCAAAGAGCGCGTGTTGGTGTGAAGGCGGCTCCCGACAATCGGGGCCTCCGGCGCAAACACTGGATACATCGACTCGATCGACTTTCGAAGGGAGACCATCATGACGAATCACAAACTGTTGCAGGGACTGCTTTTACTCGCCCTTTGCGGCGCGGCGTTCGTGGAGCCGGCTGAGGCCGTGTTCCCGGGCGGCCGGAAGTGGGCCGCGGGGCTCGGCGTTTTCACGAGCCCGAACCCGTTCATCGACCACGGGACCGAGATCGCACCGATCCCGCTGATCCTCTACTCGGGCGACCGCTTCCAGGCGCTCGGCACGGGCCTTCAGTACTCGCTGATCCGCAGCCCGCGCCTTCAGTTCGGCATGCAGAGCAACTTCCGCTTCGAAGGGTTCGACCCCGAAAAGGGAAGCCATCTCGCCGGTATGGAAAGGCGGAACGGCGCGTTCGAAGTGGGTGCCCGGGCGTCGTGGTTCTTATCTCCTTCGATCGGGGAATTCGCGATCCAGGCGATGACGGACGCCAGCGGGGTTCACGACGGGCACGAAGTGTCTTTCGGGCTGCAACGCCCGTTCGGCACGATGCGCTGGTCGATTGCGCCTTCCGTTTCGGCGAAGTGGAAGAGCGCGGAACTCGTCGACTACTACTACGGCGTGCGCGCGAGCGAAGCGACCGATGACCGGACATCGTATGCGGGAGAAGCGGCATGGAACTGGGGTGCCGGAGTCGAATTCAATTACTTCATGAGCTGGGACTGGCTTCTGACCGGAGGGACGGACTACCAGCGGCTCTCGTCGGAGATTCGGGACAGCCCCATCGTCGAAGACGGCCACGCGTTCTCTCAGAGCGTCGCCGTTCTCTATCTGTTTTAAGAAACCACAAGAACTTGAGGAAGTGAGGATTGAATCATGAAGCATGGGAGAAAAATGCAAGTCATGCGAATGGCACGAAACACACGAAGCAATCGAATCATGCGAAGCGCGAAGCTCGCGTCGGGCATCCTGTTGCTCGCGGGCGTGGTATTCGCCGGGAGCGCCCTCGCGGAACCGGGCCACGCAGACCGCAAGGCCGCGATCGACGAGATCGTTCGCTCGTACGTGGAAGGGAAGAAGCCGAAAGTCGTCGGACTCGTCGTCGGCGTCATTGAGGGGGGCGAACGCCGGGTCTACGGATACGGGAGTGTCGACATGGATAGGGGCGACGTGCCGGACGGCCGGACGATCTTCGAAGTCGGTTCGATCTCGAAGGCGTTCACCGGAACGCTTCTCGCGATCGCGGCCGAGCGGGGAGAGGTTGCGTTGAACGATCCGCTTACCCGGCATCTTCCGGATCACGTGCGGATCAAGGAGCTGAAGCGTGAACCGGTGACGCTTCTCGATCTCGCAACCCACACGGCCGATTTTCCGCGCGTTCCGCCGAACTTCGACCCGAAGGACTGGGACAACCCGTACGCGAGCTACACCCAGGAGAAGCTCTTCGAGTTTCTGGACGACCGGCGCCTCGATCACAAGAAGGGCACCGGCTACAAGTACTCGAACCTCGGCATGGGGTGTCTCGGGCACGTGCTCGGTCTCAAGGCCGGTTCGTATTACGAAGGGATCCTGATCGAGAGGATCTGCGAACCGCTCGGACTGAGTGATACGCGGGTACGGCTGAACGCCGAACAGGAATCGCGCTTTGCCGCGGCCTATGAAAAGTACGGGAAACGGGCGAAGCACTGGGACTTCGACGCGCTGGCGGGCGCCGGCGGCGTTCGGTCGACGGCAGACGACATGCTGCGCTTTCTCGACGCGAACATGGAGCGTGATCAGGAATTCAGACTCGTCGCGCAGGGCCCCGCACAGGTCGACGAGCACATGACCCGCGCGTTCCGCGCCGCTCGCAAAGAGCGCGTGCATGTCAACGGCCTGATTCATATCGGCCTCGCGTGGCATCTGCGTATTCCGGAAGATGAGCCGCGCGCGGTGATGCACAACGGACAGACGGCCGGACACCACGCGTTCGCCGCCTTTCATCCGGAGGAAGGCTCGGGCGTCGTCGTGCTCGCGAACACGGCGTACGACATCGACCCGATCGGGATCGAAATTATGAAACTTCTCGCGCAGAACGTGAGCGCGAAAGAAGAAGAGGTGATCGAATGAAACGCGCGAACATGAAATTTGAAATGGCCAGGATCACCTGCGGCGCGCTGTTGATCGCGCTCTGCCTGGGCTGGTCCGGATGCGGCGACGACAACCCTGTGGCCGTAACTCCCGACCCTCCGGTCGAAATGGAGAGCGGATTCGTTACCGCAAATGGTGTCTCACTGCACTATCTGGACTGGCCGGCCGCGAAGGAGAACACGATTCTCTTTCTCGCCGGGCTCGGCAACACGGCCCATGTCTGGGAGGACTTCGCACCGGAGTTCACGAAGGACTACCGCGTTCTTGCGCTTACGCGCCGGGGCTACGGAGAGTCCGGGAAGCCGGCGACCGGGTACGACACGGGAACACTGACCGAAGACGTCCGCGCGTTCCTCGACGCGATGGGAGTCGAACGCGTGACTCTCGTGGGGCATTCGCTCGCGGGCGATGAGCTGACGAGGTTCGCGTCGCTCTACCCTGACCGCGTGAGCAAGCTCGTCTATCTCGACGCCGCCTACGACCGGCGTGACATGCTCGGGCTGGCGGAGTTCATGCCGGTCGATCCCGATGCGCCTGTTCCGGATCTGAGCTCGGAAGAAGCGACGCGCGTCTATCTGCAGACGTATCAGTACGGCTTCTGGTCGGACGCGCTCGAGACCGAAATGCTGCTGAGCCGCGATGATCAGTATGCGACTCCGCCGCTGGTCTTTCTGGAGACGCTCGTAGCGTCGACCGAAGCGGAACCGGACTATTCTCTCGTCACCGCACCGGCCCTTGCGATCTACACGAAGGAGAGTCCGACCGCGCGCGTGCACGACGGTGCGTCTCAGGAATACCTGGCGGCGATGGCACAGTGGTACGACGACATTTCGAGACCGTACGCAGAACGCGAGATCGCCCGCTTCCGTGACAACGCTCCTCGGGGGACGGTCGTGATGATGAAGGATACGCATCACTACTTGTTCATTCATAAAGAAGCGGAAGTTCTCGAAACCGTACACGACTTCCTCAGCGCGGAGTAGCGATCATTCTCTGCGAACTGACAGCGAATGAAGCGGCGATCAGGTCGGGGGCGGCCGCTACTGCGGCCGTCCCCCCAGGCGCCAGTTCATTCTGGTGGGGCGGGCAACGAACGGCTAAACTGAAACAGCCGAGAACGACCGCGCTCATCGGAGCCGTATCCCGCGGGAGAAGTCACATGACCCCTGATCCGCGCAAGCAGGTCACCCGCATTCTAAAGGAGCTTGCCGGCGCCGATGGCGGCGGCAACGCAGCCGAACGTCTCCTGCCCCTGGTCTACGACGAATTGCGCGGGCTCGCGGGCGGCTACCTGCGCCACGAGCGTCCCGGCCACACCCTTCAGGCAACCGAACTCGTTCACGAAGCTTTTCTGAAACTGGTCGATCAGACCCGCGTCGAATGGAAAGGGCGATCCCACTTCTTCGCCGTCTCCGCGCAGGCCATGCGTCGCATTCTCGTCGACCACGCGCGAAGCAGAGTCCGCGACAAGCGGGGAGGAGGGCTCCAGAGAGTCACGCTGCATGAAGAGGTGCGCGCGCTGCCCGGCCTCGAGTGCGGTCACGAGGATCTGATCGCGCTTGACGATGCGCTGCGCGAACTCGCGCAGGTGGACGAGCGCCAGGCGAAGATCGTCGAAATGAAATGTTTTGGTGGTCTCAAGGTGAAGGAGATCGCGGGCGCGATCGACGTTTCGGTCCGTACGGTGGAGGGGGACTGGACGCACGCGCGCGCCTGGCTGCGACGGCGTCTCAGCGGGGAGGACGGGTCGTGAACACCGAGCGTCACCAGCGCGCGAAGGAGATCTTTCTTGCCGCGCTCGAACGGCCCCGGGACGAGAGAACCGGGTACGTGATGTATGTGGCCGGAGAAGACGATGCGCTCGTTTCCGAAGTCGTTTCGCTTCTCGCGTTTC
Source organism: Candidatus Eiseniibacteriota bacterium (assembly GCA_029262235.1). Lineage (GTDB taxonomy): Bacteria > Orphanbacterota > Orphanbacteria > Orphanbacterales > Orphanbacteraceae > JABDJQ01. The sequence goes on from JAJCZU010000003.1 coordinate 549,880, forward strand.
ATCACGAAGGCGAAGAAGAGAGCGCACCGCCGCCTCGCGAACTCCTGAGTCCCGGCGAACTCTTCGCGGGGAGGTTCCGTATCGTTCGCATGCTGGGGCGGGGCGGCATGGGCGAGGTGTATCACGCGCACGACGAGCGCGTCGACATGCCGGTCGCGATCAAGCGCCTGCTCCGGAGAGACCGGCACGGCAGTGGTTCAATCATCAACGAAGTGCGGCTCGCGCGGCGCGTCACGCACCCGTTCGTGTGCCGCGTATTCGACCTCGGCGAACATGACGGCGCCCCGTTTATCTCGATGGAATATGTCGACGGCGAAGACCTCGCCTCTCTCCTGAGGCGCGTGGGGCGACTGCCGTCGGAGCGCGTCGCCGAGATCGGGCGAAGCCTCTGTATCGGGCTTGCGGCCGCACACGCGCAGGGAGTTCTTCATCGTGACCTGAAACCGGCGAACATACTTCTCGATGCGGCGGGAAACGTCCGCATTACCGATTTCGGCATCGCGACGCGGACCGGCGCGAACACGTTTGCGATCGCGGGAACGCCTTCGTATATGGCGCCTGAGCAGCTCGTCGGCGGAACCGTCACCGAACGGTCCGATCTCTACGCGCTCGGGCTCGTCCTCCACGAACTGCTCACGGGCGAGCCGGTCTTTCGCGGCAGCGGTCGAACGGAAGTCCTCGAGCTTCACCAGGTGAAGAGGATTCCCGCGCCTTCGAAAACCGCGACCGGTATCGAGCCTTCCCTCGACCGCGCGGTGCGGAAAGCGCTCAGGGCGGACCCCGCGCAGCGCTTCGCGACCGCCCTCGAAATGGCGGCGGCGCTCCCCGGTGGCGACCCGCTGGCCGCGGCGCTCGCAGCGAAAGTAACCCCCTCCCCCGAACTGGTCGCGCAGGCCCCCAGTCGTGACCAGAGCAAGGGGCCGTTCGGTGTCGGCGTCCTGCTCGTCGGGCTCGTCATCACCCTCGCCTGCGTGCTCGGGCTCGGAAGTGAACTCGAAATGATTCCCGGCGGAAGCGCGGTCGAGCACCCGGCGGTCGGCGCGCACCGCGCAGGGGAGTTGTTCCGCTCGCTGGGTTACGCCGAAGAGGAGTCTGCGTATCGTGGTTTTCTGATGCAGCCCGGCAAGCCGGGCGAGCGCTCCTCGCTCCTCTACTGGTACCGGGAAGACGGCGCGCCGTTCCGCTCCACGTTTCAGCGCACGATTCTCGATCCAGCCGGCGATCTCATCGTGTACGGCGCCGTCACCCCCCCCGACGCCGGGCGCCGGGTGGCCGTCTACAATACCGATCGGAACCTCGTTTACTTCGAAGCGTCGGGAACCCTGCCGGAAGATCGGCCTCGATCGGGGCCCGCCGCAGGCCCCGCGGCTCCGGGCGAACCGCCTCCGTACATGCGCACGCTGCTCTCGGCGGCCGGCCTCGATCCATTGCTGCTCGTGCCGGCCGACCCCGCCCGCGCGCCCGTCATCGCCGACGAGACGGCCGCCTGGCGCGCCCCGGCGGGGGGGGACGCGGGGGGGACGCTTCGCGTCGAAGCGGCGTACTGGAACGGCCTGCCGACGTACTTCTCGGCCGGACCTGAAGAAGAGGACGTGCGCGAGGCCCTTCAGGCGAAGGACGCCCGCCTTGCGCCGTTCGTGATCGCTCATGTTCTGATCGTCGGATTCCTGCTCTCCGCAGTGGTGCTCTGGTACCGGAACACGCGATCGAACCGCTCGGATCGCGCCGCGACGCAGAAACTCGCGTTTCTGGTCGCCGCACTCGCGCTCGTCGAGTGGTTTCTTCTGATCGGGCATATGAGCCACCCGCTGGCTGACCGGAGCGAGATGCTCTGGTCGCGCTTCTTCCGTGTACCGATGATGTGGGCCGTGATCATGGTGTTCTATCCCGCGCTCGAGCCCGGTGTCCGGAGATACTGGCCGCAGACTCTCGTTGCGTGGATGCGGGCTCTTCGCGGAAACTTCAGGAATCAAGCAGTGGGGCGATCGCTTCTACTGGGAACGCTGGTCGGAACCGGCTGGGCGCTCCTCTATCTCGTCGATATGGCGCTTCCCTCCATGTTCGATCTTGTGAGAACGGCGGGCATTGACGACTCCCCGCGCCTGCTGGCCGCGCTCGGCATCACACAGGAGGTGTCGGTACTTCTGCGTCAGGCATACGACGCCATCGGTCGCGGCGTCACGATTCTGTTCATCTTCGTGATGCTTCGCCAGCTTCTTCGGCATCCTGTGATCGCCGGCGGCGTTCTCGCGCTCGTTCTTGCGTTCCTCGAATCCAACACCGGGGGGCATCACGCACTGTCGATCCTCACGGTGGGGCTCCCGATCGGCATTCTGTCCGCCTGGGTCCTCGCGGCGTCGGGGCTCCTGACGTATGTCGTGGCGGGGTTCGCATACTGCGCGCTCCGCTTCTCGCCCCTCACGCTGGATTCCGACGCCTGGTTCGCACCGAGTGGCTTTCTCGCCGTCGCCGTGGTCTTTCTGATCGGCGTAGCCGGAGCGTTCCTTGCAGGAAAATCGCGCGCAACCATTCGGGACGGAAGCGCGATAGAATAGTGATCGCAGTTTGAACCGGCGCATGCCGCGAAAGGAGACCGTCATGGCGAAAATCAGACCGAAGACCGGCCCCGCGGCCTCACCCGGTATCGGGGATACCGGCGCCGCGAAAAAAAAGAAGAAGGTGACCGGCAAGCCCGCGCTTTCCGCGCCCGGCGGGGCGCCGGATCATGCGAAGACGGCGGCCGATCTCGCGAAAGCGAAGACGAGCCGCACCGGGGAACTGCTGAAGAGCAAACCCGGAGCCACGCGCGCGGCGGCGGGGAAGAAGAAGGCCGGCGCATCGAAGAATCCCGGTGTTCTCATGAAGCTGGTCGTCCGGAGAGCCGCTCGTTTCGCGAGCCGTGCTCTCATTCGCATGGAAGCGCGCATCGAGCGTGTGGCGACGATCATTCAGCGGCATCACGAACTCGGCTACGTCGTGCGCCTCAGCAAGAGCGATGAGGTGGAGAGAGACGATGCAATCAAGAAAGCGGCACTGCGTCTCCAGGAACTGAAAGCCGGCACGGGGGGCGGAACACCGGCGCTCGGGCGGCTCATGGAGCGCGCGTCCGGCCTCGATGCAAACAGCCCGGCGTCAGACTGGGCGGCGAAGTTCATGGACGCAGGCGAGCTGATCAACGAGGCCGGCAAAGAACTGAACGATCTGAACACGCAACTCGCACTCGAGTTGCAGACCACGGCCGAGAAGTTGACGCAGGCCGAAGAAGACCGGAGCGCCGTATTGAAGAAGTTCGAGGAGAACGCGGACGCGATCCTGAACAACGTCTGATCGATCATTGCTTCCTCATTCGTGCCGCCCCGCGGTCGGCTGCGAGCCGACGCGCGGCTTCGTGGTCACTACGCCCGCCCGACCCGGCTTGCATACGCCGCGCACAGCACGTAACATCCCTCCAGTAAGCCGTTCACCTTCCATCACAACCGAAGCGAGTCCCCGTGTTCAAGTCCTTCAGCGCAGAACTGTCCAGCCTGATGCGCAGCGGACACGGACGTCGCAATCTGAGAGCGCTCGGAAAATTCATCTTCGTTCTGCTGATGCTGGTTGTCGCCTATTCGATCCTGTTCCACGTTCTGATGCTGCGGGAGGGCCAGGAACACACGTGGCTCACGGGGTTCTACTGGACTCTCACGGTCATGTCGACGCTCGGGTTCGGTGACATCACGTTTCATACCGACCTGGGGCGCCTTTTCTCGATTATCGTTCTTCTTTCGGGGACCACGTTCATGCTGGTCCTTCTTCCGTTCACGTTCATCGAGTTCTTCTACGCACCGTGGATGAATGCGCAGGCCGCGGCCCGCGCGCCGCGCAGCCTGCCGGCGAAGACGAAGGGCCATATACTGCTCACGAACCATGATGTGGTCACGCGTGCTCTGATCCGCCGGCTCGAGCAGTACAAGCACCCCTATGCCCTGATTGTTGCGGAGGTCGAGGACGCGCTGCGGCTTCACGATCTGGGAGTGAACGTGCTCGTGGGTGAGCGGGATGACCCCGAAACCTGGAAGCGCGCCCGTGTAGAGCAGGCCGCTCTGGTTGCGACCACCGCCAGCGACGTGATCAACACGAACGTCGCTCTCACCGTGCGCGGACTTGTCGCGGACCTCCCGATCATCACCACGGCGAGCGATGAGGCGTCCGTGGACATCCTGGGCCTGGCCGGCAGCAGCTTCGTACTGCAGCTGGAGGAGCTGATCGGGAATTCGTTCGCCGCGCAGGCTGTCGGCGGGGATGCCATGTCCCACGTGATCGGCGGGTTCGGCGACTTGCGGATCGCGGAAGCAACGGCTCGCGGCACGCCGCTGGTGGGGAAGACGATTCAGGAAAACCAGGTGCGCGAGAAGATCGGAGTCGCGGTGGTCGGAGTGTGGGAACGCGGGCAGTTCGAATTGCCGCGCCCCGATACATTGATCGGGGAGAACACCATTCTCGTACTGGCCGGCTCGAGGCAGAGCCTGGATCTGTACAACGAACTGTTCTGTATTTATAACGTTTCGACGGCGCCCGCCGTGATCCTCGGAGGGGGGCGCGTCGGCCGGGCGACCGCCCGCGCGCTTGCCCGAAAGAATATGGACTATCGGATCGTGGAGCTTCTTCCGGAAAGGGTTCCCGACTCCGACAAGTACGTGCTGGGGAGTGCCGCTGACCTGGCGGTACTGGAGAAGGCGGGGATACGCGAGGCTCCGACAGTGATCATCACGCCACATGACGACGATATGAACGTCTATCTTACCGTCTATTGTCGGCAGCTGCGGCCGGACATCCAGATCCAGAGCCGCGCTACCCAGGAAAGAAACGTGGCCGCCCTGCATCGTGCCGGAGCGGACAGCGTGCTCTCCTATGCTTCGAAGGGTGCGAGCGCCATCATGAACATGCTCCAGGGGAACCAGATCCTGATGGTCGCCGAAGGACTCGATGTTTTCGAAGTTCGTGTCCCGGAAGAACTCGCCGGGCGGGCCATCGGCGCGTCCTCGATTCGGGAGCGCACCGGATGCAGCGTCGTTGCCATTCAGACGGACGCGGGAATGCAGGTCGTGCCGGATCCCTCCGTAATTCTCGCAGCCGATGCGGAAATCGTCCTGATCGGCACCGCCGAATCCGAGGAGCGTTTCCTTTCTCTCTACGGACGGGGGGGCGCAGTCAATATCGAGTCTCGCCTTCGCGCCCCTTCCACCGAGTCGTAGCGAACCGCGCCGGGCAGGCCACAAAAAAACTCCGCCGACAAACATGCCGGCGGAGTCTCTTACTATCTAAAGCAAACGCTTGTTATCTGAACAGATCCTTGACCGTGCCCCATGACGCTTCTTCGGTGCCCGTCGTTCCGCAGTTGGCGGTGTGGCTGCCGAGTCCGTCGAACGTATCCTGCGGGAAGGCCGTGAAGCCGTTCACGCAAAGATCGAACGCATCGGCTCCGTTCGTGTCGCCGGCGCATACGGAAGCATTGCGGCGAATCGTTTCATTCTGCGTTCCGCCGCAGGCGCCGCTCCATTCCGAGCCGGGATCAAAACCGATCTGGCCGATGACATCGACCGGGCTTGCGAAATGAACAAGCTCGACTGCGTCATCGCCGTTGAAGAAGCTGCTGCCCGTAGTGATATCCGCTTCGGCCAGGATCGCGGCGTCCGCACTCGAATGCGCGACGACTAACACTCCGCCCTGGGGGATACTGTGTCCGGTCAGGGCCACGGTCGTGCCTGCCGAGACGTTCCCGTTGAAGTACATGTTGATAAAGTAGTTTGCGGTGTTGATCGGCCCCGGTCCCGGATTGTAGACTTCGATCGCCTTGTTGTTGCTCGATCCCTCGACGTACTCGGAAATGAAGAGTTCGGCACTGGCAGGTGAAGCCAGTAGTCCAGCCACGAGGGCCGCTGATAGCAGTCGCTGCATAGGAGACTCCTTTTTGGGTGAGATGGCATGAATCGCCACAAGATTAGCACACCGGGCTGAAAGTTTCGAGCAGCAATGATTGATGCTCCCCGGACCTGCTGACCGATTCTCCGGGCCATGCAAAGACGGACTGATCTCGGGTATACTCGGCTTCAAGCTGACCAATCGATGCCGGTGACCTCTCGCAACCGGAAGGAGCCGCATAGCATGGGGAGCCGTTCACCCCTGACCATCGTGCTTCTCGCTGCCATTCTTGCGCTGGCCGGTGGCCTGTCGCTTTACACGGCGGCCGCGAAGGGGGCGACAATCGACGAGACGCACTACATCGGGGTCGGCCGTCATCTCGTCACGTACGGCGAGTGGAATCTGGGCGGCGCGATTTTTCACCCTCCCCTGTCTTACTACCTGAACTCGATCCGGACACCCGGGCTGGTTCACGATGCTGCCGAGATCAGAACGAATCATGACGAGCTGGGAAGGCGGCTGCTTGCGCAGGCGGACGGTACGGAGATGCTCCAGCGGGCACGGTGGCCGTTCGTTCCGGTGCATCTGCTGGGCGTACTGCTTGTCTTCGCTGCGGGGTGCCGCTGGTTCGGACGGGGCGCGGGGCTCGCGGCGGCGCTCTTCTACGCGCTGGAACCGACGGTGCTGGCGCATGCGTCCCTCGCCACACAGGACTCGCTGCTCACGGTTCTCTTTTTCGCGTCCGTCGTGCTCACCGAGCAGTGGGTGCGGGGGGGAAGCCGCCGGCATCTGGTCGCCGCGGGTGTGGTGACCGGCCTGGCTCTTCTCGCGAAGTATTCCGCGCTTCTGCTGGTGGGGATTCTGCCGGTTCTCGTGATTCTGTCCCTCGCGCCCGGTACGCGACGCGCGGGTTTCCTTCGACTTCTCGCATCGTGCGGCATCGCGTTCGTCATCCTGCACGTCGGCTATCTGCCGCTCTACTTGAACGGAGGGGGGACCGAATACGCGCTTCCGGCTCCCTTCGTCGAAGGGATCTTCTATCAGCTCGGCGCGAACGCGGACCGCGGCCACCCCGGGTTCTTTCTCGGCAGAATCAGCGCCGACGGCTGGCTCGCCTACTTCCCCGTCGGGCTCGCGGTGAAGTCGAGCGTGGCGCTGCTGATCGCGGCCGCCATCGGCGTGGTCGCCAGGATCGCGGTCCTTCGCGGAGCGCAATCGGCCGGCAGGCGCCGTGCGGAACTCTGGCTCTGGCTGGCGCCGCTCGCGTTTCTTGGATTCTTCGTTTTCGTCAGTAATCTGACGATCGGAGTTCGCTACGTGCTGCCCGTTTACCCGTTCCTCGCCCTGCTTGCCGGTTGCGGCATCGCGTATCTGTTCTCGAATCGCGGCATCCTGCCGCGTGCGCTCGCGGTCGTGCTGATTCTGCTCGTGCCGGTGACGGCGATCGTGGCCTGTCCCGATTATCTGCCGTACTTCAACGAGTTCGCGGGGGGAACCGAGGGAGGGAAAGCGCTGCTCGGGGATTCCAATCTGGACTGGGGACAGGACCTTCCCGGACTCGCGGCGTGGATGCGCGAGAATGACGTGCCGACCGTCTATCTTTCCTACTTCGGTCACGACGATCCGAAGCGGTACGGGATCGCGTATCACTATGTCCCCGGCTGGACTTATTCCCCCGACGTGGATTTTGCGACGGGGCGTTCGATCCCGGACGCGTCGCGTGACTACCTTGCCATCGGGCGCACGCTTCTGCAGGGGTTTACGTTGCCCGAACCGGACCTGTTTCACTGGCTCTACCACTACGAGCGCGTCGCATTGATCGGCGGTTCGATCGAAGTCTTCGACCTGGCAGGAAGCGGGGTCGCACATGAGAACCTTGCCGGAATCTATGAAAGAGTCGGGATGGTACGCCTCGCCGCGTTCGAACGGGAACGCATTCGCAACCGCAAGCGGGACCAGGGAGAGTAGCTGTTCCATGCGCTCCACGCCTGCCAAATGCTTTCTTGACATGACGCGGCACAGAAGCGAATGCTGGCCCAAATGAAAGACCTCTTCGCACAGCTGAAGGCTGCCTTCCATGAACCGGGTACGCGGATTTTCCGGATCGTGCAGGGCAGTATCTGGGGACTGATCCTCCTCTCGATCCTGCTGCTCGTCGCCGAGGCGTTCCTCCCTGATGCCAGTCAGTACAGTTCTATTCTCAGTAAGATCGACCGTGTCGTTCTCGCGATTTTCGCCCTGGAGTTCCTGCTGCGCGTCGCGACCTACAGCCCCCCTTCACTCAAAGTATTCCGGCGCCCCCGGATCAAGCGCTTCCGCTCGCATGTGCTCGCGCGGCTGGCTTTCGTCATGCGACCGATCATCCTCATCGATCTCGTGGCCGTGCTCGCGTTCTTCCCGGAGCTGCGCGGGCTCCGTGCGCTGCGGCTTCTTCGCCTGCTTCGCACCACCCGGGTCTTCAAGTATCGCAATCCGTTCGCGATCGTTCTGCACTCGCTGGAGGAGAACGGCCTCCTGTTTACCTTCGCATTTACCATTCTCGGATCCGCGACGCTGCTCGGAGGGCTCAGCATTTATCTCGTGGAGGTCAAGGCGAACCCCGCGGTCAACGGGATCGTCGACGGACTCTGGTGGGCGCTCGTCACGATCACCACGGTCGGGTATGGAGATATCACGCCGGTCACGACTCTCGGTCGCGTCATTGGCGGTGGAATGATGATCGCTGGAATGTTTACGCTGGCGCTGTTCGCCGGTATCGTCGGTTCCAGCCTCGTGACCGGGATGCTGAGCATCCGGGAGGAGCAGTTTCGCATGAGCGATTACATGAATCACGTTGTGGTATGTGGTTTTGACGAGAGCACCCGGCTGCTCCTGGAGGCCTTGAGGAGGGAACTCGATGTCGAGGAGACGAAAGTCGTAATTATCGACCAGCATGAACGCCCGCGGGAGGTCCCGCCGGACATCGCGTGGGTGCAGGGAGACGCGACGAAAGAGAGCGAACTCGACAAAGTCCGTGTCACGCACGCGACGGCGGTCATCGTCACGGGATCACGGGACGACACTCCGGGCGTAGCCGATGCGCGCACGATCCTGACGCTCTTCACGATCCGGGCGTACCTGGGTGATCGCGAGAACGAGCTCCGCCTTCGCCACAAGCCTCTTTATCTCGTGGCCGAGATCCTGGACGCGGAAAATGTGGACCACGCGATCAGCGCGGGGGCCGACGAAGTGATCGAGACGCGTCGGATCGGGTACTCCATGATCGCGCACGCGATCGGGTACCACGGAACGGCGGCTGCCATGAGCCGCGTGATCATGTCGGGCGCCTACAACGTGTATCTCGGGCACATGCCGAAGCAGCCCGGGAACGACATCTCGTACGGGGATCTCCTGATCAATCTGGAACTCTCGAAGCGGGGCGGACTCGTGATCGGCATTCGCAAACCGTCGGGCGAGGACTTCATCAATCCTCCCAAGGACTATCGGATCGAGCACGGGACACTGCTGATCTATCTTGCGCGGAAGCCTCTTCTCGAGCCGCCGAAGGGAAGAGCATGAGAGGGCGGAGCGCAATGACCCTGTTCCTGCGCCTGCCGGCGTGTATGAGCGAATGAACATGTCCAGTACCAGCCGTATTCCAAAGCTGATTGCAGACAGCTTCACGAGTATCGCGGTCGCTCTTTTGCTCTTCTTTCTGACGGAGTCCGTGCTGCGGATTCTTTACCCTGAAAAAGTTCTGGAGATCGCGACGGCGCGTCTCGAACTGCAGGATCTTGCCTACGAGCACAATCCCCGCTACGTGGTTGCCCTGAAGCCCGGCGTCACGAAGACGTTTGCGCAGTCCGGCGACGAGGGCGTCAGAAGAGTGCAATGGAAGACCAACAAGGATGGCTTCCGTGGCGCGGAATTGATGTCCCGGCCGGGAGCGAGGGTCATGGTATACGGCGACTCGAATATCCAGGCGAGATTTTCGCCTGCGGACCGTTCCTATCCGGGAAGGCTCGCGCGATATTTGAACCGCGGTCAGGGAACGGAGATCGAAGTCGTGAATGCCGGCGTGGTCGGCTTCGGTCCCGACCAGAGCCTGCTCAAGTTCCTGACCGAGGTCGACCGCTGTCAGCCGGACATCGTCATCTTCCATATGTTTGCCGACAATGATTTCGGCGACGCCATTCGAAACAGGCTCTTCGAGGTCGGCCCGAACGGGGAACTCGCCGAAACCGGCTTGCAGCCTGCCGTTGACCCCCTGCTCCGCGGCCCCGAGTCTCGCCTGTTGATTGCCAGAGCCGCGACCAAAGCCTGGGATCGATTGCGGGGTGGAACGATCGAGACGGAGAAGGCGGTTGACGACCTTTCGTTTCAAAACACATCGGTGATTGAAGCGGCGAAGAACATCGAGGCGCGACTCGCCCTGAGCGCACGCGAGTTCGAGGTTTACAGAAGCGGGTACGCGAAACGGCATTCCCATTTTGCCGACCACTACGACATCGACCTTTCTCTTCATCCGACAAGTGAATCCGCCCGGGCCAAAGTTGCGCTGATGGCTGCGATCCTGAAGGAGGCCGCTGCGGCGGCAGCGGGCAAGGGGGTTGCGTTCGTCGTTTTGATTCAGCCTTCTTCCCGCGACATGACCACGCACCTGCGTCCGAATTACGAAGACTTTCGCGAATACGGGCAGTACCGGCAGGATTTCCTGACAGGAACGATCGACGAGATCTGCGATCGCCTTCGAATCCACCGGATCAATCTCTTCCCCGTGTTCGCGGAAAACGATCCCGAGGCGCTTTTTTTCGGCACGAATAACGATCATTGGAACGACAAGGGGCAGGACCTCGCCGCCCGCGTGACGGCGCAGTATCTGCGAGAGCACTTCGACGAACTGCTGGCGGGCACGGCGTCAGAATCGATATCTGATAAGGTCACGCCATGAACGCTCTGCCGAAACTGCTCTGGTTCGCGTCAGTTCTCGTGGTTCTTCCGTTCGTGCTGCTCTCGCTTTACACGCACCCGCAGGCGGACGACTTCTGGTACGCGAACGAGACTCTCGACAGGGGCTACCGGGAGTGTCTCGCCTGGCACTGGCAGGAATGGGGAGGGCGGTATTCGTCAGTCGCCGTGATCGCGGCCATCCCGGAACTGCAGTCCGCGATCGGCAGCGACATGATCTCCGGGTACCGCTATGTCGGTATCAGCGCCCTGGCCTTTTCGTTTCTCGCCATCTTCGCCAGCGTCAGAGTCCTGGCCGGGCGTGCTTCGTCGCGAACGGTTCTGCTGGCGGGTTCCTCTCTGCTGTTCGCTCTTTTCGTTACCCGCGTCCCCTCTCCGTCGGAAGAGTTCTACTGGATGAACGGAGTCAGCGCGGTTACGGCCGGTTGCTGGCTGCTGCTTTTCCAGGTAGCCGTCATGCTGTCTTTCTCCCGTGAATTCGGTTCTGCCGGCGTTCCGACGCGAATCGCGCGCGTCCTTGCCGGCGCGGCACTCGGTCTGATCGTCACGGGCTTCAGCGAACCGGTTGCGTTTGCCGTGCCTGTCATCGCTCTTCTCGGAGTCGGCGCGACGTTCGTGCTCCGCCACTCCTCGGCCCTCCTCTGGCGCCTCGTTCTGGCAGCCGGCATCGCGGGCATGGCGCTCTCTTTCACGGCACCCGGGAATGCCGTGCGGAGCGATCACTACAAGGATGTCCTGCATACGAGGACGGGCTTGTCGCATCTCGACTTCTCGGTGCCTCGCGCGGTGATCGAATGGGGGACTCATGTCAGCGCCTGGTCGGTCGACCCGGTGCTTCTCAGTTCCACGATCCTGCTTCTGCCGGTTGCCTTCGCCTCGAACGCACGCAATCCGTTTACGAAGATCAAGCAGCGAAAATCCGCCCTGGTCGTGTTTCTGTGCGCATGGATGGGACTCGTCTTTGCCGCGTTCTTCATGCCGCTCTTTGCGGGTGGTTATCTGCCGCCACGCCTGGTCAACACCGCCTACCACTTTTTCCTGATGGGCTGGTTTGCGTGCGTCTTTCTCTGTGTCGGCCTGTTCTTCGGCGCAACGCGGACGCTGCTGCTTCCCGCCCGGGTGAGGGTGCCTGCGCAGGTCGTGCTTCTCGTCGGGCTCTTCGCCTCGGGTAACTTCTTCGAAGCCACGAGCGATCTCGTCCGGAAGGCGCCGGACTACAGCCAGGACTACATGGCGCGATACGAGTTGATCGAGCAGGCGCTGGGCGAAGGAAACCCGGATCTGGTCGTTCCGCCGCTCAGGCACGCGACCATTCCGAAGACGATTCATTTCCGGGACATCGGACTCGACCCGGAGAACTGGAAGAACGTCGAATGTGCGGAATACTTCGGGCTGCGCTCCATTGCAACCTCAAGGTACTGACGCGGGTTTCCTGCTTGCCTTCGCCCCCTCCGGCGTGTATGACGAAGGTCATCATGTCGCACATCGGAACCCTCAATGAGAAACCGCTGCACGCATCGCTCAAGGAGTGGTACGCCCGCCCGGGCGATCGCTTCGAAGTGCGCGTCGACCGCTTCGTGATCGACATCGTACGGGACGATCTGCTGCTCGAGATCCAGACCGCGAGCCTCTCTTCGATGAAGGTCAAGCTCGCTGAGCTCGTGAAGTCCCATCGTGTGCATCTTATCTATCCGATTGCGCAGGTGAAGCACATCGTGAAGGCCGCGCGGGACGGGGCGCCCGCATCGACACGCAGGTCGCCGAAGCGGGGGCGGGCCGTGGAGCTCTTTCGCGAAATGGTGAGCTTTCCCGAACTGATCGCGCATCCGAACTTCACGCTTGAAGTGTTGTTGACGCGGGAAGAGGAAGTACGCCGCGCTGCCCGCAATCTCAACTGGCGAAGACGAGGCTGGAGGGTTGAAGAGCGCCGGCTTCTGGAAGTGCTCGAAAGCAGGCATTATCGCGAGCCGTCGGACTGGAGAGCGTTCGTGCCGAAGGGCCGCGACTGCTTTACGACGGCGGAACTGGCGGGGGGGCTTGCGATTCCCCGCGATCTCGCGCAGAAAACGGCCTACTGCCTGCGCAAGGCAGGCGTCATTCGACAGGTGGGCAGGAGGGGGCGGGCGAACCTTTACAGCGCGGATCGGGGCGCCGGCGACGCGCCGGCTGCGCGCGACTGACGATGCCCTGGAGAGCCCGTTCGATCGGATCAATGTGTCAAAAGTGTGATCACAGGAGCGGCACTCGCCGATAATCGGACCATGTGTGGAATCTGCGGAAAACTGGACCCTCGCGGTGTCACAAAGGCCGCAATCGGGCGCATGGCGGCCAGTCTGGCCCATCGGGGCCCGGACGAGGAGGGCGTGTTCGTGGACGGGCCGGTCGGGCTCGGCCATCGGCGCCTCTCCATCATCGATCTTACCGGCGGACAACAGCCCATGCAGAGCGCCGACGGCTCTCTTCGCATCACTTTCAATGGCGAAATCTACAACTATCGTGAGTTGCGGGCGGAACTCGAAGCGCTCGGACGCCATTTCGTCACACAGTCCGACACCGAGGTCATCCTCGCGCTGTACGAACAGAGGGGCCGTGCATGCGTCCAGTCCCTTCGCGGCATGTTCGCATTCGCCATCCACGACGCAAAGGCCGGTCGACTTTTCCTTGCGCGCGATCACCTCGGACAGAAGCCGCTCTACTACACGTATAATGGAGAACAGTTCGCGTTTGCGTCAGAGATCAAAGCGCTTCTCGCCGACGATCCGTCGCTTCGCGAGATGGACGAAAAGGCCCTTCATCAGTATCTGACATTGCGCATCATCGCCTCGCCGCGCACCATGTATCGCCGCATCATGAAACTCCCCCCCGGACACGCCCTCGTTTTCGAAAGGGGATCCGTTACGGTCGAGCGCTACTGGAATCTGTCATACGAACCGAAAGACCATCGTTCCGAGGACGACTTGCTGGAGGAGCTGGACGCACACATTCTGGATGCCGTGAAGTATTGCATGGTGAGTGACGTTCCCGTGGGAGCGTTTCTGAGCGGCGGTCTCGACTCGGGGCTCGTCGTCGGCATGATGGCGAGGCATTCCGCGGGCGGAAGCTACGAGAGCGCCCGGATACCTCGCGGGTCGGGGGGCGCATTTCCCACGTTCTCCGCCGCTATTCCGTACGCCGAATACGACGAGAGCCCCGTGGCCGCGCTCGTCAGTCGCCAGTACGGCACAACCGGGACGATCGAGACGCTCGACGCTTCGATCGTCAACATGCTTCCCGAGATCGTGTGGCATCTGGACGAGCCTGCGGACCCCCTTTCGCTCTGCACCTACTTCATCTCGAGCATCGCGCGCAAACATGTCAAAGTCGTCTTGTCCGGTGACGGTGGCGACGAACTCTTTGCCGGGTACGACCGATACGGCGGGAACCGCTACATCAATCGCTACGCCATGCTGCCACGCTATCTGCGCGAACATTTCGCCCGCAGCGTCATCGACCTCATTCCCGATCGATTCAGCCAGAAGAGCCTGAGTCAGAAGCTGCGCTGGGTGAACCGTCTCTCACTCGTCGATCCCGACTGCCGCTACGCGCGCAGTCTCGGTCATTTCTTCTTCACGGAAGAGTTTCGGAGCGACCTTTACGGCGAACGACTCCAGTGTGCCGTGGCCGGCTATGATCCCGAGGAAGGGCTCGATCACTATTTCGCGGAAGTGGATGAGCGCGAACCGATCGACCGCATGCTGCACGCCGACACCATGATTCGTCTTCCCGCCCATTCGCTGATGATTCTGGATCGCATGTCGATGGCGCATGGCCTGGAAGCGCGCTCGCCCTTCCTGGATCACAAGCTCGCAGAGTTCGCCGCGACCCTGCCCGTCCAGCTCAAAGTGAAGGGACCCCGTCTTCGTTATCTCCAGAAGCGTCTCGGCAGGCGGTACCTGCCGGACGAGGTCTTCGCATCCGGGAAGCGCGGCTTCGGATCCGGTCTTACGTATCTTCTCGATGCCGCATACCGTGGACTCTTCGACGTTTTTCTGCGGGACTCTCATCTCGTGAGGGAAGGTTATCTGCAGCTCGCGGCGGTGAAGAGAATTTTCGACGACCATCTCATGCACAAGGTCGACCACCACAATCGACTCTGGCTCCTCTGCCACGCCGAAGTCTGGTATCGGATGATGATCGAAGGGGCCACCGTGGATGGGATTCGCGCGGAGATGCGGGACGCCGCGGTCTGAGGAACCGGTCAGCGGCATGCGCAGGAATCAATACTCGTTGAACCAGTTGACTTCCATACCCGACTGATCGCTTTGTCCGTAAAGCGTTCTGATACGGAAGTGGCGCGACAGGATGTAGTCGAGGCTGATAAAGAACACCGAGCTTTCGATCGCCTGTTCGTATTCGAGCAGAACCTTTCGGCTCACGTACTTGCCGAGAACCAGCGAGCTTCCTTTCGTTTCTCCGCGTGTGCTCCGGATGCGGACCATGTCGATGCCGAGCTGGTCCGCCAGTTTCGCTTCCAGCCTGCCGGTGCCGAACGCGGTCGCGATGTCGGTTGCGCGCCGCTGTACGAGATCCACCTGATTGTTATTGAGCTCTTCGAGTGGTCGCCCGAACAGCAGGAACGACATGATGTCCCCTTCGGGCATCGGCGGCTCCGAGGACAGCACGAGTTCGGGCTCGATCAGCGTGCCGCCGACGGCGAGCCTGACGAGTGTGCCGTCGAGGTTGATCGCGAGTCGGATATCGAGCGTGGGATTCAGCTCGGCGTCGCCGTAGAACACAATGTTGCCCGACTCCATCCGGAACGTTCTTCCGAGCAGCACAAACGTGCCGCGCGTCGCGCCGAGCTCTCCGGTGACGGCGGGGGCGCCGCCCTTGTAGCCGAGCGAAAGGTCGCCCGAGAGTTCGACTTCGAGTCCCTGTCCGCGGATCCAGAGGCCGGACGGAATCGAGAGATTGATTTCGACGTCGGGGTTGACCGTCGGGATCGTTTGTACGACACCGTTCCGAACCGTCACGGAATCCGTACCGTCCGTATCGCTCCCCGCGTACTCGGGAATCTCCCATAGAACCGCGTTTCCCTCGGCGGGCAGCAGGTTCTGCGGATCTTCGGGAATGCGGAGCAAGCCACGGTCGATTGTCACGTCGCCTCGGACACGCGGTTCGCGCCGCGTACCCGCAAGCCGAAGTTCGCCACGTCCTCGAATCTGCGACCGGTCGGCGGCCTTGACGTACATCTGTTTCGTGCGAAGCGTGCCCGACAGAGAAGGATTCCCGACGGGGCCCTCCGCGCTGAACTCGACGCGCACGTCCCCTTCCGCAGAGGAACCTGCCGGGAACCAGCGCGCGTAGTCCTCGAGCTTCAACTCCTCGGTGCGCGCCTCCAGAAAGAGGACACCGGTCGAGTCCCGCGTGATCTCGAACGGATAGATACTGATATGCGTCGGGTCACGGAGCGACGCTTCGGCGACGGTACTCCCCGCCCGCTGGACGTCGAGTCGCGCTTCGATTCCGCTGTCGTCGATCGAATGCGCGGTTGCAAGTACGCGATGATCGCTCAGGTTCGGGATGGACGGGAACGTGACCGAGGCCGATCCGTCGAATGACGGCCGTGCCGCCGTCCCCGCAATCGTGAACGTGCCGCCTGCTTCCGCCCAGGGCGTCGGCTCGTCCGGCTGTGCGGGAAGAGGCACCGGCAGCGCGTCGAAGCGAACGTCGACAGCAAGCGGTCCGTCGAACGGCGTCAGCGCCGGCGGGAAGACGCTTGTGCGGGCCGGGACGTTTGCGTCGAGCGTGAAGAGATCGCCTGCCTGATCGACGGCGTTCATGCGGGCGACGATTCCCGTTTCCGTTCCGTCCAGTTCGAGCAGGACGGCGACGTTTTTTCTTGAGCCGAGATCGAGACCCTCCGCCCGTGCCGTGAGTGTGATTCGTGCGGGGCCCCTCGCGGTTGCGTTCAGTTCGATGCGATCCGGCACGGTGCCTTCGGGCAGGCCGGGGGCCAGGCCTTCGGGTATTGCGAGGGAGACGTGCGCCGTCAGATCCGCGCTGTCGGGAGTCGCGATGCCGTCCACGCGAATCGTGCCCATCGTTCCCGACAGGTCGAGGCCCTTGACCGTCAGTCGTTCCGATTCGGGATCGAGCATGATCTCGAAGGCCTGCGTGCTTCCGAGTGCCTGACCCGTATGCGCGAAGGTGAGCGAATGGCCGCGCACGATGACGAGGGATTCGTCGCGATCGAAAAGGGCGTCGAACGCGAGCTTCAGATCCGGACCCGCGGCATCGACCGTGACCCGCCCGGGAAGATACGGTGCGGCGAACGGCCCCCGCCAGTTCACGGATGCACGGTCGAGCAAAACGCCTCCGGTGCGCGATCCCGGCCCGAGATGCAGGGCCGCGACCAACGAGTCGCCGTCCCGTTCCGCGTGACCCGCAAGCGAGTCGATCGCAAACGCCGGCCCGTGCGCGCGTCCGTTCAGCGTCATGCGCACGTCTGGTGAGGAGGGGGCGCCCGAAGCGACGAAGTCTCCCGCGATGCGCAGCGAGTCAACGGGCATGGAATCCGGCGCGAAGTCGAGAATGCCGGTCGAAACTTCGTACGTTCCGTCCAGGCTGAGTGAGTCAGGCGCGATCCGTCCGGACGCGCGCAGGCGCAAACCCCGGAGTACGACAAGCGCGGAGTCCACGCCATATACGTTGCCGTCGACGAACCCGTGCGCCGCGAGCGAGTCGATCCACCCGTCCGGCTTGACGGAAAGCGATCCCGCAACGCGCGGTTTCGTATCGAGGCCGGTGCCGTCGACCGCGATCCGCCCCGCGAGACGTCGCCCGGACTCGACGGGAAGCGCGGGGGAGAGAACGCTCGGCCCCGGCAGTTCGAAGTCGAGCGCGGCGTCTGCCCGGCCGCCGTTCGCGTCGTTTCTGTATTCCAGCGAACCGTCGACGACGAACGGGCGCTCCCGTGACCAGCGCGCGCGAAGCGTGTCGCGTGCGGCCGCTTCGATCCGGCGAACGAGCGCCGCAGGAGGCTCGGGCCATCGGCCGGCAACATTGGCGGACGCGCGATCGGACGACGCAGAACCGTTCAGCGTCAGCTGCCCGAAGTCCCCCGTCACACGCAGCGAAGAGAACGCGATCGTACCCGCCTCACGGTCGATCCGGATCTGCGCGGGCACCGCCCCCAGGGTCGGGGCGCGGTTTCCCCGTGGATCTTCGTCCGCGCTCGACGCGGGATCCGGTTCGACTACGCGAATCGGTCCTGCCACGACACGGGCGAAGGACGCATCGCTCTTGACGGCCACGTCAGCACGAGCGAAATCGGTTCGCACGTAAAGAGCAAGATCGATCGAACCGTCGGGAAGGGTGTGATTCGCGTCGATGTCGATGCGCCGGATCGCCGGGGCGGAACCGACTGCGGTGAGAAGAATCGTCGCCTTCGTCGAGAGTGAGTCGAGTGGCCCGTTCGACTCGAATGTCAGCGATCCGGTAACGGGCGGAAGTGAATCTGAAGCGCTACCGAGCAGGGGCGCGAGTCCGCGGAGGCTCGTGATGGCGACACGACCGCGGCCACCCGCCATTCCGTCCCGCAGGCCGAACGAACCGCGCGCATCGATGCCGTCGAGCGAGAGCGTGATGCTGTCGGCGCGCACATGATTTTCGCCCCACAGGATCCGCGCATCGAAGTTCCGAATCCAGTCGTTCGGTCCGGCGCTCGCCGTGACCGCGCCCGCACCATCCGCGGCGGACCACTGTCCGTCGAGCGTGAACGGAAAGCCCGCGAGATCCGGAACGCTCGCGAGCGACGGGCCGAGGGGCGCGTAGCCGCGTAGCCTTTCGACGTCGGGCATGTCCCCGCGAAAGTCGAAGCGGACCGGGGACGCCCGATTCGCGGCATCCCACGCTACCGTGCCTTCGATCTGCGTGTTCCCCGCCGCGCCGTTCGCGTCGATCTCCCGAAGGGTGATCGCATATTCGCCGGCCGGTTCCTCCAGGATTTCGACCCGAAGCCGATTGTCAGGCGCGATGCCGATTACGGCTTCGAAAGCGGTAGGCGCGTTCCTGCTCACGGCGGCGCTCGCCGCTTCGAGGCGCCACACGCCGTTCTCGTCTTCCGCGCTGAGTTCCTGGAGCACGATTGCGGGATCCGTGCCGGCGCGATTGTCAATCGCCGCCTGCATGTGGAAGTTCACGATTTTTGCGCCGCCCAGATCGAGCGCCGTCCCCGAGATCGTAAAACTGCCCAGGCGCGCCGACGGGATGTCCTCGATCGCGCCGGACCGCAGCGGGAAGAACAGGCTCCTCTTGTGCGGCGGGGGCGGGTCGTGGTCGCTGTCCGGCGCGAACGCCTGCTGTAGTCGAACCAGGTCGAGAGCGACGCCGGTGATTCTGACCGATTCGATGTTCAGATCGCGCCGCAGAAGAGAAGAGACCTGGACCAGAACGGCGGCTGTGTCCGCCGCGAACAGTGTGTCGGCATCCTCCGTCATGGAAACGTTTTCGAATACGATCGATCCGAGCGCGGGCCACCGGACACTTTCAACGTGAAGTTCCGCTGTGAGTTTGCCCGCAATCCGCTCGATAAAGTACCGCAGCAGCATCGTGCGCGGAGTCTCGAGCCCGATCGACAGAATTCCCGTCAGCAGAAGCGCGATCGCAAGAAGCGAAACGACGGCGAGGGCCCGCTTTCCGATACGCAGAAAACTCGTCATGCGGGCACTCAAAACGGATGCCCCACGATCGCGTGAAAAACAGAGCGGTTTTCGGTGTCGTCCAGTGTCGTGAGTCTGTAAGCCCAGTCGGCACGGACCGCCCCGATGGGCGTCCGAAAGATCAGGCTCGGTCCGGCGGCCGCTTCCAGTTCGTCGGCGCGTACTTCGTCCCGTTCGGCCCAGACCTGGCCGGAGTCGACGAAAAGAGCGCCGCCTACGATGCCCGCAATCGGGAAGCGCCACTCGAGCGACGCCTCGAACAGCGCCTCGCCGCCGAGCGGAGAACCGTCACTGTCTTTCGGGCCCAGTTTCCGTCGCTGGAATCCGCGCATCGAATACGCGCCGCCCGCGTAGAAACGCTTGTTCGGCAGGAGGTCGTCTGACCCGGTCGTCGGACCTGCCGCGCCGACGGTAAGGCGCCCGGCGAACACGGTTCCGCCGGCAGCGCGATACATCGCCCCGGTGGAAGCCGCGGCAAGGAAATGGCTCTCGGAGAGCGCGCCGGGAAGGCCCCACTCCATATACGACTCCCAGCGGGAACCGCTTGTCGGGAAGAGCCGGTCATCCGCGGTGTTCCGGTCGTTCGAGAATCGCATCGTTGTCAGAAGGCCGTCCCGGCCGCTGAACGCATCGGGATCATCGGACTTTTCCTCGACCTGTACGTCGCTCACGGAAAGCGCGGCCGTGCGTGTGCTGAACAGTGACGGCCGCCGACGGATCGTCAGCTCGCCGCCGGTTTCGCGTAATCCATACGATTCTTCATCCTCGCGCTCGCTCTTGATCGAAACGGCCGCATAGTTGCGCGTGCCGAACAGCGTATGCGTCCATGTGGAGAGTCGTCCGCTCTGAAGGAAGCGCGAGAACGTACCCGAAATCGAGCCGCCTCGTCCGCCCCGGAACAAGTTGCGATGTTCCCACCGGGCGCGGGAGCGCACGCCTTCGTCTGTCCAGAATCCCAGACCCCATTCGACCGAGCGCGGTTTTCGTTCCGTGAGTTCGGCGACGAGATCGATCTCGCCCGGTCCCACCGAGTCGATCCGAACGCGTACGAGCCGGAAAAGGCCGAGAAGGCGGAGGTTCGTCGATGCTTCTTCGACAACGGTGGGGTGATAGCGGGAGCCGGAGCGGATGTTTACCGTCTGCGTCACGACAGGAACGAGATCGTCACGGATCCCGGGGGCCGAGACGCCACGAAACGAGTACAGATCTCCTGCTTCTGCACGAAACGTAACGGAGACGGAGCGCGCGCTGCCGGGCTCGACGCTCCAGGCCACCGTCGCGAACGCATGGCCGCGCTCCCTGAGCCGGCGTTCGATGAGAACCGCCGTGCTCTCTGCCGCGCTCTCACGGAAGACGGCGCCTCGGACAAGCGGCAGGTTCGCGCGCGTTTGCCCGGCCGCGGAAGGGGATCCGATGACGTCGAGTGCGCCGACGAGCACCGGCTCCCCGGGATCGATGCGAAGCACGATGCGCACGGTTCGCTTCTCGCGGCGGGGTTCGTACTCCGGCGTAACGCGTGCGGCGGGGTACCCGTTTCGCGCCAGGAAGAGTCGCACGCGGGCGAGGTCACCCTCGAGCACGCGCGCATAGAATTCCACGCCGGCAGTGAGGATGAGCCCGCGACGAATCGCATCGAGGTCTTCCGGAGCCCCGCTTACTTCGAGCGACGAGACTTTCCAGCCACGAAAATCACTTGCGGTCCACGCGGCCGCGTATCCCGTCTGCGCGACGAGGAGCAGCAGAAGGAGCAGCAGAAGAATCAGTAGGTTCTTATGTATCACGGTGGTCACTATATAGGAAAACCGGGCGGGGTCAGCGTGTGTCGGGGGGCTCGGGCGCCATGAGGTCTTCGACGACCGGCAGCAGGTCCCGCAGGATCTGCTCTCCGTTCTCACTTTCGACCATCCCTACGAGAATGTACCGCCGCCATTGAACGCCCAGCACGAGCACGGAATCGGAGTGCCACTGCTTCCACGTACCCGACTTGCGGAAGATCCGCGCAAGCGGCGCCCTCTCTTCGATCATGTGCACGAATTTGTGATGCACGCCCGGATCGGCGAGATGAGCCAGGATCTGGCGAGACCGATCAGGTGAAATGATGCGACCGTACGCAAGCATATAATAGAGACGACATACCTGCGTGACCGTCGCGGCGTGCGACAGGCCGAGAATCGGGTCGGGGTGACGGCCTCCGGTCTTCGCGTACATCTTCCCGACCCAGAGGCCGCCTCCGCGCTCCGGATCGTAGAGTTCGTATTCGGGCGACCGCAGCACTTCCTCGATCGTGTCGAATCCTACGCGCTCAATCATGCGCGTTGCGGCCGCATTGCTCGAGACACGAATCATCTGGTCCATGTCTTCCGCGACTTCGGGCGTCAGTGCGATAAGACCGCGGTCGATGGACTCGTATGCGGCGAGCAGAATCGCGACTTTGGGCAGGCTGGCCGCGTACATCATCGTGTTCCCGTTCACGCGGGCAAAGCGCGGGCCTGCGGGATCACTGAGATCGACCACGCCCACGGCGAGTTTCTTCGCACGCACGAGTTTGTTCCATTCCGGGTTCGCTTTGAGAACCGCATCGAGTTCCTTCTGGAATGAAGGATCGAGCTGATCGTAGAGCGGGACCCAGTTCGAATCCGCTATGGTAAACGGGACATCCGCGTCAAAAGAAGGGGGAGGGGCGTCTTCGGCTGCGGCACTCGAAACGGCGAGCGCGAGCAGCAGCGCCAGGGCCCCGAAGAAGGTCATTCGATTCCGGTTTTGATTTTTCATTGAGGGATGATCCTCCGATACTCACGCCAGAGATGATACGCCAGGTATGTCCAGACCAGAACGAGCAGGATGTTGAAAATGAGATAATCGCGCGGCTCGGCGCCGAGCATCCTCGTACCGATCAGAATCGTGAGCGCCGCGAAACCGTCTCCGAGACGAACGAAGAGCGTGTCCACGGCGGACTTCGCCTTGTAGATCATGGCGGGGGTGACCGGCAGCCAGAGGAGCTGCCGTGCCGTGTTGTTGACCGAGTAGTTGGCGGAATTCTCCGCGATCTTGATCACACGGATCACCGCCAGCGCCGGCACCAGCGCCATCAGCGAGTACGCGAGCAGGGAAACGAACGGCGTCAGGAACAGCAGAGTGCGAAAGCCCCCGTACTTGAGAAAGCGAGAGACGAAGAACGCCTGGATCACGAGCGCGGATATGTTGACCCAGAAATACAGGCTCCCGTAGAACGCGGTAATGGTGGATTTGCGGTAATTGCTGAGTTCGGCCGCATCGACGATTCCCGCGTTTGCGGCTTCGTGTTCGATCGAATCGTTGATCACTCCGAACAGGATGTTGTCCCCGTTCGTGACGGTCCATGTCATCGTGATCGCAAGCAGAGCGGCGTACACGATATAGCGGTTGCCGAAGATGATTTCGAAGACACCTTCGTCTCCCGGGGCGGCGGGGCCGTCCGGCTCTTCAGCGTCTGCTTCCGCCGTGGTCGTCGTTTCGCCCCGCTTTTCGGCGAGTCCCGTGAGATAGGTCGCGAGTCCGAGCGGAATGACGGCGAGGAGAATGAGATGGTACGGGTCGAGCGTCCCCGATCGCGTGAATTCCGAAATCCACGACCCCATGGCACCGCCCGCGGACGCTCCGATCGCGATCATGGGAAACAGGCGCTTGCCGCGTCCGAAGCGATAAAAGTCGGCGGCGAACGCCCAGAACTGTGCGACGATCGTGACTCCGAAAATGCCGACCCACAGGTAGAAGGCGATGCCGGCAAACGCATCCCAGCCGCGGGCCACATCGGCGGGGCGCATGATCCAGAAGAGGATGAGATTCGCGCAGAAGAACAGCGAAACGTACGTGACGAGCTGCAGGCGGTTCCAGGAGCCGGCCGCACGCGCGTAAAGAGGAACGATCACGAGCAGCAGAATGCTCTGGGCGAAACTCGAGTACGCTTTCAGTTCGATCTTGGAGAGACCGCCGACGTCCGAAACGGCCAGCCACCCTTCCCGGATCGGCTTTACGAGATAGTAGGCGGTCAGCACGAGGAAGACGTTCACCAGCAGGATGAGACCGGTCGTGCCCTCGCCGGACCGGACGTCAGTAAATGCGCGCAGAAGCCGGTCGATGATGCCGGAGCGGGGAGAGGCGCTGTCGTGTTTGGAAATCGTCACAGGCACTCTCACGAAATAAATGATGGGCGCAGGCAGGTTATGTGACATCGGAACCGCCCGCACAGTCTACGATCATGCTGGCGATTGTGCCAGTATGCTGGCGATTGTGCCAGCCGGTTCGCCAGCTTCAGTGAAGAGGGGGGGCACTCATGTCAGGCAGGACTTTGGTCGGTTTCATTCTCGCAGTCATGACCGGGGGAGCCGGCAGCGCGCAAGCGGCGCCACCGCTCCTTGAACCGGTTCACCCCGATTCGCTCATTGTCGCGCGTGAAATCGTGCAGAGAATGAAGACGGGCGACCGGGGCCCGTACAAACGGATTCGCTGGTACTGCAAGGACGGCGCCGTGCTGGCGCCCGAGCCTTATGCGTGCGTCGAGCATGGCGGGGGGCATCAGTACGCGGAGTATTCCGCCGATCGGGAACGCCTGGCGCGCATGGGGTGGTCGGTCGGTACGATCATTACGGCGTTGACGCCGGAAGAGTACCTTGCGCCTGCGGGGCGCCGTTACCGTTTGCGCCAGTTGCCCGTCGAGCGATACCTGACCGACGTCGACGACGGCTGGGTACTTCGGAAGGCGCAGTTCTATCGCGGGCGCGTGCAGATCGAAGACGAGGAGTACTTCGGGCAGCAGTTGCTTCAGTCCGTTCTCGCCGACCGGGAATTCGTCGCTTCGCATTTTCTTCTGATACGGGAACTCGTGCGGGCCGTGCCTCACAGCAGAGGGGGGGACAAGACGCGGAGCGTGCGCAGGATCGCGCAGGAAATCGCCGAGAAAGATCCGACGTTCGAGAAACTCAGGGTCAAGATTCATACGAATCCCGCGTTCGAAGATGTGGCCGCCGTCAAGCGCTGGGCGGACGCCGCCTCGGCCCGCAGCGCAGCGCCGGAGCTGATCGCGTCCGCGAAGACGCTCATGAGCGATCTGACGGCGCTCCACGGTCCGGCCGGACGCAAGGCGAGGCTCGAGTCGCTTGCCAGGCGCATCACGCGCAATCCGATGATCGGGATCGATGCCGACATCGGACGTGTTCTCGCCGGAACGCCCGCGGCGCGCATTGCCTCGCTGGGCAGAACCCTCCGTCTCGTGCGGGAGGCGGTCGAACGTTCCGACGCGCCGGAGGCTTCGCTCGACCTTCTCGATCTTTCGCTCGAGATCGAGGACGAGCTCACGAGTTCCGGTCTTGAGTACTTGCGAACGGGCGACGGCACGCGGCGCAGTTCGCTCGAGGTCGTTTCCTCGCTTGCCGCCGGTGCTTTCGGTGCGGGCCTGCTTTCCGAAGGGGAGCGCCTTGCGATTACGATGCCGGTCGACAACCTGCTCGCGGCTCAGTCGATCAGCCCCGCGGAGTATCTCGCCGCGCTGCAGCCGCTTCGCCGCGCCGGTGGCTGGGCGCTCGGGACCGTACGTTTCACGTTCGCCGAGGCGCTCACGCGTTTCAAGGAACTGGAGCCGAAGTCCTCGTTCTTTCCCGACGATGTGCTCCGAGGTTCGTCCATGCTGGTACTTGCGGATCTGACGAACCGCCTGCTGACGGACGCGGAGGAATGGAACGGCGTGAAGCATCGCATTCTCGGCGAAGCGATGAGTCGCGTAGTCGGCCTGAACCCCGGGCTCGCCGCCGGCAGGCTGCGCGTTCTGACCGCGGCCGAACTCGAGCATCCGGTCGTCGATCCGAAGGAGATCGTGGTGCTCCCCGAGACGATTTCCGAACTGGGGCCGGTGGCCGGCATTCTGACGCTGGCGGAAGGCAACATTCTTTCTCACATTCAGCTGCTGGCGCGAAACCTCGGGATTCCGAACGCGACACTGTCGCCGGTTGCGCGCCGCCGGATCGCGGAAAGCGACGGCATGGATGTCGTGCTTGCCGTCGGAAGCAACGGCGCGGTTGTTCTTTCGCTGGCGCAGGATCTGCCGGCGGATGCGGCGAACGTAATGACCCGCACCGCGGTGGAAACGGCGCAGAACGCGGCCGTCAAGATCGACGCGCCGGCGCCGGATCTCGGCGTGCGCCGTCTCGTGCCGCTCAGGGAACTGAGGTCCGCGCTGTCCGGGAAGGTCGTGGGGCCGAAAGCGGCGAATCTGGGTGAGCTTGCGAAAATCTTTCCGGAGTACGTCGCTCCCGCGATCGGCATCCCGTTCGGGATTTATGCGAACGAAGCGATGCGTGCCGCCGATCCCGCTCCCGCCCGTCTCAAGAAAGCGTTTCAATCGCACCGCGCGGGCGCGCTCAGCGACTCGGCACTGGCGGCCGAAGTCGAAAACGTGCGTGTTTCGATCGCGGGACTCACTCTTTCAAGCGAGCTGCGGGACGAGATTCGCAAAGCCATGGCGCGGGACTTCGGCCCGGCCGGAACATACGGCTTCTTCGTGCGGTCCGACACGAACGTCGAGGATCTTCCGGGGTTCACCGGCGCGGGGCTTAACAAGACGATCCCGAATATCGTCGATCAGGAACGCCTCTGGACGGCCATTCCGGAAGTCTGGTCGTCGCCTTTCACGGCGCGCGCGATGGCGTGGCGCGGACGGATCCTGACGCGCCCCGAAGAAGTGTACCCTTCCGTGCTGCTCATGAAGAGCGTGGCCGCCGAGAAGTCGGGCGTGATGGTAACGGCGGACATCATTCACCGGGGAGAAGGGCTCACGATCGCAACCGCATGGGGCGTGGGCGGCGCCGTCGACAATGAGGCGGCAGGGACCGTCGTGATCCGCCCGGACGGTTCGGTCGAGACGATCGCCGAAGCGAAGGCGCCCTATTGCCGCAGGCTGGCAGCAGCCGGCGGGCTGGAATGGGTCGAGGCGACATCCGGCCCGGTCCTGACGGAGCAGGATCGTGCGCAGCTCGTGAAGCTTGCCGCGGTCGTCGAGTCGCGACTCGTCAGGGAGAAAGGACCGGACGGCGATCCGTTGCCGTGGGACATCGAGTTCGGATTCGAACGCGGCGAGCTCCGACTCTTTCAGATACGCCCCCTGATCGAACGCGGTCAGGTGAAAGCCGACCGCTTCGTACGCGCGTTCGATTCCGGTGCGGTGCGCACGGAGGGCCGCGTCGATCTGGACAAACCACTTCCCAGGTTCGAATCGGGAGCGTCACCATGATCCGAAGTTATCGAGCCGGGAGACCGGCCTTCCTGTTTCTGATTGCGGCCGGCGTTTTCTTTCTGACAAACGCGCCGTCGTTCGGTTATCCGCTCGACGGATTCGAAAAAATGAGCATCGGCCGTCTCGACGCCTACGCGAAGATTCAGGCAGGGGGAAAGGGGACGCTGCTTCCTCCGGGCGCTCTTCTCCCTTCGAGCGCGATCCGTCTGCATCTCGCCGAGACCAGTCCCGACTGGGAGCTGACGGAAGCGGCGAAAGACCCCGTGCTGCAGAGCGCGATCGAGTCGCTCTTTCGCGGACGCGATCCCTCCTACGCCATCACCGTGATCGATATCACGGATCCTGACAACATCGCATGGGCGGGCCTTCGCGAAGACCGGGCGCAGCTCCCCGGAAGCGTCGGCAAGATCCTCTGCATGACGGCGCTGTTCGACGGGCTGGCGCGCGCGTTTCCCGACACGCTCGACCGCGCGCGCGTGCTCAGGGAAACGGTCATCGAAGCGACCGACTGGGTCATGTGGGATTCGCACAAGGTCCCGCATTACGATGCCGCATCCCGCGTGAACCGTTTTGCGACGATCACTCCGGGAAACCGCTTCAACCTCGCCGAGTGGATCGACCATATGATTTCGTCCTCCGCCAACTCGGCCGGTGCAACAGTCTGGAAGGAAGCGATTCTGCTGCATCACTTCGGCGCTTCCTATCCGCCTTCGCGCTCGGAAGAAGTCGACTTTTTCGCGCAAACTCCGAAGAGCGAACTGCAGGAGCTGCAGCTTGCCGTGATCCGCGAGCCGCTCGCAAGGGCCGGTATCGACATCAGCCAGGTGCAGCAGGGGACGATGTGGACGAAGGGGGGGCAGCAGAAGATTCCCGGCGTGCAGTCGTTCGCGACGCCGCGCGAACTCGCGCGTATCCTTCTCCGCATCGAGCAGGGGCGTCTCGTCGATTGCTGGTCATCTCTGGAAATGAAAAAGTTTCTCTACATGACGAAGAAGCGGTACCGCTATGTCTTCGCTCCCGAGCTGCACGAATCCGCCGTCTACTTCAAAAGCGGCTCGTTCTACAAGTGCAGGGAGGAAGAGGGCTTCGCGTGTGCGAAGTACAAGGGAAACGTGACGAACATCATGAACTCGATCGCGATCATCGAGTCGCCCGCGGCGCCGGGCCCCGACCAGAAGGTCTATCTCGTTGCGCTTACATCGAATGTCCTTCGCCTGAACTCGGCCTGGGATCACTCGCGGATCGGGGCCGCGATCGACCAGGCGATTCGCACGCGAAAAGGGGTGACCATCGATTATTCCGGGGGAAATCGCGAACAGGAAGAGGCGGGGCGGGGGGACTGACCGAAGCCCGCCGGATCTCCCCGATGCCTGCTTTTCGAGCCCTCGGGCAGTCGAAGAGGCGATATTCCGGCCCTGCTGGCTCGTACTCTGTTTGTATAGAAAAAAGATAGACAAAAACTTGACAGATCCCTCTCGTGCATGTACATTCTCCTCTGTCGGCGGCAACTTCGCCGGCATATCCAATCGGCAATCGATAACGGAAACGAAGGAGAAAGAAACCATGAGACGGAACAAGGGAATGATCGCAGCGGCAGTCGCTCTTCTGATCGGCGGCGCCGGCATCTCGCAGGCCCAGGCGGCGGACATCTACGATACGGCGAAAGAAGCCGGGGCGTTCACGATCCTGCTGACGGCCATCGACGCGGCCGGTCTCGAAGAGACGATTCGGACCACGGAACTGACGGTCTTCGCCCCGACGGATGAAGCCTTCCAGGGCCTGCCGGCGGGCACGATCGACAAGCTTCTCGCCAACACGGACCTGCTCACGGAGCTCCTGACCTACCATGTAGTGGTCGGCACTGTGGAAGCCAAGGACGTCGTACAGCTCAAAGAAGCCACGACGTTCCAGGGTGAGAACGTCAAGGTCAGCACTCCGGCCGGCAAATCCGTCCGCATCAACAACGCTACGGTCGTGACGGCCGATGTCGCGGCGGACAACGGTGTCATTCACGTCATCGACAAGGTACTGATGCCGAAGAATTTCATCGGCAAGCTGAATAAGACGAACGCCGAAGCCAGGTACTAGACAGTATCCGGACACCACGCGATGTCTGCTGCGCCGCGCCCGGTCCACCAGGACCGGGCGCCTGTTCGACGTGAACGCGGATTCCGAACTCGGGCGACCAGTCGCTCAAGATGTTCGGTGGCTGCTGCAGCGGCGCGTTCCAGCAGTTCGGATCCAGGCCTAACGGATCAGGACGAGCTTCGTTACGACCCGCTCATCGCCGGCACGAAGCACTCCGAAGTAGACGCCCGACGGGGCGTCGCTTCCGCCGGTGCGCTTTCCCTGCCATGCGAACTGATGCGTGCCGGCGGGCAGGTACGCGTTGACGAGCCGCGTCACGAGGGCACCCCGCGCGTCATGGATATCGAGCCGCGCGTGCCCGGCTTCCGCGAGCGCGAATGAGAGCGTCGTAGTCGGATTGAACGGATTCGGTACGCCCGCCAGGGTGAGGGGCCCGGCCGGAGGCACTTCGCCCCCTGCTACATCGGTGACCGTGCTCCTGAAAACAGGGCCCATCACTTCGACCCCGCCCGCCTTCAATTCACCCTGCAGGTAATACTCGCGGTCCGATGGCGCGTTCGCGTCTACGTATTCGAACGTGACTTCGCCGCTCAATTCGGAAACATCCTCGAGCATCAGCAGCTCATACTCATCGTCCGGAATGCGACCGCCGACCAGATGCATGCGCAGGAACCGTGATGCGTTCGCTACGGTCCAGTCCACACGAACACCGGCCTGCTCTTCGACCGGATTGATCGTGCCGACCGGCTGCGACGGTGGCGGCACGGGCAGGAAGTACTGGCAGAGCGGGCTTCCGCAAACCGTAATCTCGCAGTTCCGCGTCACGGTGCTGTAGTTGTCCTGCAGCGTCACGGTGAACGGATACTTGCCGACCCCCGCGCTGGTTGTCCCCGTTACGAGCCCCGTGACCGGATTGATGTCGAGGCCGGGCGGGAGGCCAAGCTGCGACCAGGTGAACGGGGGGTATCCGTCGTTTGCCTTGAACCGTGAAGGGGCCGTGTATGCCCTGTTTCGCCTCGCGAGAGGCAGCGGGCAAACCGGTTTGCTGAAATCGATTGAAACGAGCGCGCTGCATTCCGCGTAGGTGCCGCAAACCCCGTGAGGTTCGGTGAATGTGACCGTCTCGAGGTCGGTCGAGAAATACGCGGACTCGGGCCCGTGCAGCAGGAAGCCGACGCACGGTCCGGACGTGACTTCGTAAACGAGCGAACCGAGCGTAGCGGGGAACGTGACCGGGTTCGAAAGCGAGAAGTCGGTCGACTGCGCAAGCCAGCACTGCATGCGCGGGTAGAGGGCCGAAAGGCTGTCGGGAACGTTCTTCGGCTGCAGCGGAATGTCTGTCCATCCGGCGGGCGTGTTGTAGGCGAACGTATCGATCAGCACGGATTCGGAATCGATGGCGCAGAATGTGCACCCCCAGCTGTAGGTCGACGAGAAGCCGGCGATGAAGAGATCGAGCGTGTCCACGGTACCGATCGAATCGAAGAGCGTGCCCATGTCGATGGCGGGATCGCATATCATGTCGCCGTCGCGGTCGAGCCCGAGGAAACTCGGCCCGATCGTAACTTCGCAGTTCGTGATGTCCGCGAGTCCGAGCTGGTCGACGGCCGATACGACGAACGCGAAAGTGCCGGCGCTCAGCGGAGTTCCGCCGATTTCCCCCGTTGCGGAATCGATGTCCATCCCCGCGGGCAAACCCGCCTGCGACCACGTGTAGGGGGGCCACCCGCCGCTCGCCGAGAAAACAGATCCGGCAGGGTAGAGTTCGTTCGGGTCAGAGTCCGGAAGCGGGCACGCCGGAGTGTTCTGGTGGATCGTGAGCGAATCAACGACGAGGATCGAGCAGTCACGCGATGCGGAGTCGCCCTGATCGGCAACCGTCACTGTGAACGGAAAGTTGCCGACCGTGTTCGGCGTGCCGGAAAGCTCCCCGGTTGCAGTCCCGATCGTAACCCCCGGCGGAAGTCCGGATGCCGACCATGTGATCGGGGGAATGCCCGCGAACGATTGAAAGACGTAGCCCGCGGGGATCGGCAGGGCACGCACCGCGAAGGGCAGGGGGCAGGCCGGATTCAACGTGTCGATCGTAACGGCGAACCCGGCGGCGATCGCGCAGGCTCGTTCGTCTGTGATTCCGAGAGAATCCGTAACGGTAACGGTGAATGCGAAGTATCCGGTTTCGTTCGTCGTGCCGCCGATTTCGCCGGCCGGGGAAAGGGTGAGCCCCGCGGGCAATCCGTCGGCGGACCAGACGTGCGGCGGAATCCCGCCCGCGGCCTGGAAGACCGTGCCGGCAGGGTAGGGCACGCCAGGGGTCGCGATCGGAATCGGGCACGCGGGCTGGAGCGTGTCGATCGCGAGATCCGCGATGACCCGAAGGCTGCATGTGCGCGACGCGATCGATGCGAAACGCTTCCCTTCCGAATCGGCCACGTTTACTGTGAATACGAATTTGCCGACTTCCGTGGGAGTGCCGATCAAGAGCCCGTTGTCCCCCTGCACGACCATTCCCGCGGGAAGTCCGGTGCCCGACCAGACGAAGGGCGGAACGCCCCCGATGGCCAGGAACTGTACGTTCTGCGGATACGGAACCGAGAGGGCGCCGGGCGGAACGGGGCAGGCGGGGTCGAATGGATCGATGGCCACATCGGCACCGACGACGAGTGAGCATGCGCGCGCCGCCTGAGCGCCGACACTGTCGGTCACCATCGCCGTGAACACAAAACTGCCCATGACCGACGGCGTGCCGACGATTTCACCCGTTGCCGCATCGATGTCGAGGCCGGCCGGCAGCCCGGACTGTGACCATGTATGCGGGAGAACGCCCCCGGCCGCCACGAACGTGACCCCGCCCGGATAGACGTCGCCCACGTGACCGGGCGGAACAGGACAGAGGGGGGCGAACGGATTGACGGAAAGCGGCACGCCGCACGGTTGGTTCGCGCATACGTCCTGCGGGTTCGTGAAGAGGACAGACTGGAAATCGGTTGTCAGGTAGCCGCTCTTCGGTCCGTGAATCAGGAAGCCGACGCATGTGTCCTGGGCAACTTGATATGAAATGCTGCCGAGGCGGGCCGGCAGCCCGATCGGACTGCTGAGGTTGAAGTCGACCGCTTGAGCAAGCCAGCACCTGGCCTTCGGGAACAGGCCGCTGACCGCCGCGGGGACAGCGTCTTCCAGCAGGTTGATCGTCGTCCAGCCGGCCGGTGTTTCATAGAGAAAAGTGTCGAGGATCACGGAGTTCGAGTCGATCGCGCAGAACGTGCAGCCCCAGCTGTAAGTGCTGTCCGCGGCATCGATGAACAGATCGATCGTATCGCGCATGCCTGCCGTTGCGCTCGCGATGCCCATGTCCGACGGCGCGTCGCAGGCCAGGTCGCCATTGCGGTCGAAGCCGATGAAACTCGCAAATGCACTGGGACAGAAAAGCGCGATCGACAGAAAGAAGGCGAGGCAGAAGAGGGGGACGGGATCGTGCCGTTTACCGCAATTCATGATGACGCTCCGCTATCGACTGGATACCCGTCCTGACCTCGATAGTTTAGCACTTAATCGAAACGCGTGCAAATGCGTGCGCCCGGGAGCGGTGTGGAGCATCGGGCGGGAGTGATTCCTGTGGCTTCACCATTCCGCGCGTGCACCGGAACTCTGATACAATAGCAGGGGGGGCATGTGACGATTCGCCCGCAACGATGCGCCTGCAACACATATCCGATTGAGGGAGCCATTTCCGTGAACAGAATCACTTTGTCCGTTTGCGCCGCGACGATCATTGCCATTGGTTCGCTTGCCGGGATCGCACGAGCCGCCGATGAGGTCCCGCTGCGTGCCGGTGCGGGCCTGCTGTCCGCGCTGGAGAACATCGAGCCCGCGTATATTCCGAGCGGCATTCTCTACGACCGCGTGCTTCCGCTTTCGCGCGTCGAAGAACACGACGGAACGAGTTTCGAGCCGGTGAGCTGGCGCCGGTGGAAGCAGATCGTGCATGAAATGCAACGGGCCCAATCGGAAGGAACCCCGATCGCAGGCCAGGACGCGATCGACCGCGCCGCGGCTTCGGCATCGAGAGGCGGCACGCCGGTTTCGGGCCGGTTCGGGGAAGCGATTCCCGTCGGCATTCTGAACTTCACGTATGACCGGTTCACGGAGAACGCGTTCGAATCGGGGGCGGCACGGATCGACGGCGAGGTCGTGGCCATCACGCGCCCGAGCGCTTTCGAGTCGCGGCGCGCGTTTGCTGTCGCCCCTGCGCGCGGGCGTACGTATCGCGGCGAGCAGGTCGTGTTTCAATTCGATCCTGCGCTCTTTCTGACGAACGGCGCGGCCCGGCCGGTTACGATCGACGCAGACTTCGGAGACGGCGCCGGCGAGCGCACGTTCGATTTCGGCGAGGAAGTCGTCGTGCGCTACGGGTCAGTCGGCACGAAGACGGTTCGCGTCAGCGTATCCTTCGATGACGGCACGCAGTGGTCATCGGCGTTTCTTTTTGACGTCATCACGCTGGTGGCGCCGCTTCCGAACGACACGCTCTCGATCACGGCAACGATTCCGTACAACGGCGAGTTCGCGGGCGGCGAGGCCTACGTTTACCTCGCGCCCGCTCACTCGCAGATCACGCAGCCCGTGGTAGTGATCGAAGGTTTCGATATCGACAACAGCCTGAACTGGGATGAGTTGTACGCGCTGCTGAACGACGAGAACCTGATCGAAGATGCGCGCGCGCAGGGGTTCGACCTCGTCGTCATGAACTTCGCGGATGCCACCGATTACATTCAGAAGAATTCGCTCGCGGTCGTCGAGTTGATCGAACAGGTGCAGGGAGTCGTTTCGCCGGGGACCACGTTTCCGCTGATCGGCGCGAGTATGGGCGGTCTTTGCGGACGCTATGCGCTCTCCTATATGGAAACGAACGCGATCCCCCACAGCGCGCGCACGTATATCTCGTTCGACACGCCGCACAACGGCGCCAGTATTCCGCTCGGTATGCAGTACTGGCTCGATTTCTTTTCCGGGCAGTCGGCCGAAGCCGCGACGCTGCTGGCGAGCCTCGATCGGCCCGCGGCGCGCCAGATGCTCGCGTATCATCACACGACTCCGCCCGGGGCGACCGGCGCCAGCGATTCGCTGCGCGGCGCCTTCGATGCGGAACTCGCGTCGCTGGGCGATTATCCCGCCACCACGCGAAACGTTGCAGTCGCGAACGGAAGCGGCGCGCAGGCAGGGCAGGGATTCGCGGCGGGTGATCAGGTCATCTTCTGGGAGTACGACAGTTTCCTCGTCGATATACGCGGCAACGTGTGGGCTGTACCGGACGGCGGGCCCTCGCAGATCCTGCAGGGCGAAATCAATCTCATTCTGCTTCCTTCCGACATCATGGACGTGAGCGTTTCGGGAACCCTCCCGTACGACAACGCGCCGGGCGGATCCCGGAACTCGATGGCGCAGATGGACGCGACCGAGGCGCCGTACGGAGACATCATCGCGCTTCACGACGACCACTGCTTTATTCCGACGATCAGCGCGCTCGACCTCGCCACATCCGATCTCTTCTACGACATTGCCGGCGAACAGAATCTGCTTTCGATGACGCCGTTCGACGCCGTCTACTTTCCCGTAGCGAATCAACCTCATGTGGACGTGACCACGGAGAACAAGGCGTGGCTGCTTGATGAACTCGGCCAGATGCCGACCGGAGTCGCCGGTTCTTCGATTCCCGACGTGCTCGCGCTCGACCAGAACGTGCCGAACCCGTTCAACCCGACGACTTCGATCTCGTATTTCGTGCGCGAGGCGGGTTACGTGAATCTGGCGGTGTACGATGCGCGTGGCGCGCGGGTTACGGTTCTCGTGAACGAAACGCGGCCGGCCGGGGCAAACCGGACGACATGGGACGGAACGAACGAGCGTGGTGAAGCCGCAGGGTCGGGCGTTTACTTCTACCGGCTCACGGGACAGGGTGCCGGGGTGACGCGCAAGATGGTGCTCGTCAAATAGCTTCACCATGCCGAGTCAGCGCGGCGAATCGACCGACGTTGCTGCCGGCGCGCGCGCGGGAAGATGCCGCGTGTCGCCGCCGTGGCTCGTAAGGCAGTACCCCCCCAGACTCACGATGGAGGTCGCGACCACCGTTCCGGTGAACAGCACGAGCATCACCAGAGCGAGCACGCGACGCCGCAGCGTGAGCCTGCGGGGCACAGACGAGAAGTCCCCGGGAAACTGCGTGATTCCGATCGAGTCGACGTGTGGCGTTTTCATATCCGATATACGAATGCGAAGCCGCGCTGTGACGCGTCAGGGAGTTCTGTGATACCGATGCTGTCGACACGACATGCCCGGTCCGCGCCGATCCGGTCTATAATGAAGGGGTGATGACTACCCGAGCGCGACAACGACAATGGCAGCGGCGCCCCTGCACCGCAATGCTGTGCCTGCTGCCGGCACTGGCT
Organism: Candidatus Eiseniibacteriota bacterium; assembly: GCA_029262235.1. Lineage (GTDB taxonomy): Bacteria > Orphanbacterota > Orphanbacteria > Orphanbacterales > Orphanbacteraceae > JABDJQ01. The sequence continues at coordinate 585,228 of JAJCZU010000003.1, forward strand.
TTCTTCACGCGACCCGCCCATTCCGCAGAGTTCGTCGATGGCCTGACGGACGATGTCGGGCTCTTCAATTCCATCGCACTCGATTCGGCGGGATTTCCGCACTGCAGTTACTATGACAATACGAAGCAGGATCTCCGTTATGCGTCGCGGGAGTCAGGCTCCTGGGTGACAGAACCTGTCGATACGCTGAATAAGGTCGGGCTTCATACATCGCTCGCCATCGACGGCACGGGCAATCCACACATCAGCTATTTTTACGACGCGACGGACAATTTGCGGTACGCGGTGAAGATTGCGGGCGTCTGGGCCCTCGAAACGGTCGATGTTGCCGGGAATGTCGGGTTCAATACGTCGATCGCTCTCGATGGGTCGGGCCATCCCCGCATCAGTTATCATGACGCTTCGAAGGGCGATCTCAAATTCGCGGAGAAGAACGCGGGAGTCTGGAGCATTGTCACGGTCGATTCGCTGCAGACGACCGGATCCTACACGTCGCTTGCATTGAACAGCGCGGGCGAACCCTCCATCAGCTATCACTCCGGATTCCCGAGTCGCAATCTGAGATTCGCGACGCGATCGGGTGGGGCGTGGACAACCGAGACGGTGGACGCGCCGGGAACGGTCGGCCTTTATACCTCGCTCGCGCTCGATGCCGCGGGCGAACCGCACATCAGCTATTACGACGCCACGAACGGCTGGACCAGGTACGCGTTTCGAGACGCGGGCGCCTGGACGATCGAGGTCGTCGACTCGGCGTCGGCCGCCGGTTCCACCACGTCGATCGCAATCGATGCGAATGGCGCCCCGCTCATCCTCTACAAATCGGGAACGACGCCCACGCTCCGGCTGGCGCGGCGCCTGAACCAGATCTGGTCTTCGGTGGTTGTCGAGCCGGGCCCCCACGACAGCGGCACGTACGGCTCGCTTGCACTCGATGCATTCGACTCCCCGCACATCGCTTTCTACGACGGTACAGAGGGCGCGCTCTATTACTCTACGGTCGTGGTGACGAGCACGGCTTCGGCCTCGCCGTTCTCCGGGATCACGTTCGAAGCGCGGCCGAACCCCGCCGTGGGCGGAAGAACGACGATCGTCTTCCCGCAGGCAGCGGGGCGCGCGGGCGGTGTCGAAATTTATGACCTGCGCGGCCGGCTGGTCCGGACGCTGGGATCCGGCGCGTCGTGGGAGGGAAGGGACGACGCAGGGCGCCAGGTGCCGGCCGGCGCCTACTTCATTCGATTGCCCGGTCGCACGGAGACGAGAAAGATTCTGGTTCTGCGGTAGCCTGCGCGTTTCAAGCTGCCGATTCCTCCTCGCGCTGTTCCTGCCACTCGATGGCGAGGTTCACGATCTCTTCCGATGCTTCCTGAACGATTGCTTCGAGTTCGGGGGACTGATTCGCCGCCGCGGCATGGCAGGCATTCACCTGCTCCAGGACCGCACGGCAACCGTCCACGACCGCGAGAACCCACTCGCTCGCCCATTTGTCCGCAGAACCGGAGATGACGTACAGCTCTTCACGCGGGGTTGCAGCACAATCGGAGTCCCCGCTCTCCGAACTCCCCGTGCTTTCTGCGCTGTTGGCCGAAACTCCGTGCTGAGCTTCCCATGCATCGACCTCCGTAATTGCGGCGTCGCATTCCGTGCACCAGTTCTCGAATGAACTGCTGAGCGAGGAGAGTTCCACTTCGGCGTTTCCGACGGAACGAACGGCCGCCGGGCTCGGGGGATTGCCGAGCGAGGGCAGATTGTTCAGCGCACCACGAACCTGGCTCATGTGTTTCTGAATGGAGCGCGCCCGTTTCGCGATCTTGTGGAGCGTGTGCAGATCATCCTGGATGTCGCGCTTCTGAATCTTCTTCAGCGTACCCTTCGCCTGCGCGGTGATTTTGCGCCTGGCGCCGGACGCGACCTTGCCGGTGCGCGCCGCAATCCTGCTGGAATCGTCCCGCAGTCGCGTGCGCAGCTTGCCGAGCCTGCCCGAGAAACGCGGGAAGGCTGTTTTCGCCTCGGCGGTGCGGAACGAGGTGAGAGGCTTGTCGTTTCGAATCAGGCCTCCGATCCTGGAATTACGAACCCCGGCATGACGGGCAGCCGAGCTCGCGATTCGTTTGCAGAGGGACTTTCCGCCTGTGATTGCCTTCCCGGCTTTCTTCACCACAGTCAGCTTCCTGGCCACCTTGATAACCCGGCGCGAGGTGGCGAGCACTTTTGCTACGCCCAATGCAGTCGCTGCTCCTACTGCCATTTTCATCGTCTCCCGTCCGGGCGCGGACGCCCTGCTCGTGTGTTTCCCGGCGCTGCGGCCATTGCCGAGCTGTGTTTCTATCCAGGGAAACACGTTCTCGAGCGGGAAGGGGCAGAAATATCTTCCGGCGTAGAGCGCACTCCGCCCCTGGTTTCGGCGGGATACTCCATTGCATTCGCAATCGGATCTCGCTACGATCCTGGCAGAACTGTGGTCGATGACCCACTGACGGCAACCGAGCCTGCATGGCTCAAAGGGAAGGACAAACGGATGGCCAAGGACAAGGACGCTCGCAAGAAGGACCCGAAGAAGAAGGCGGAGAAGACGCTCAAGGAAAAGAGAGCGGATAAGAAATCGAAGAAGTCGAAAGGCTGATCCGGATCGCGTCTTTTGACGTGTCTTGAGCGTCAACTGATTGAGTGAACCGTGCGCTCTGCCCGAAGCACGGTACTGTTGCCCTTCTCCAGGGCGACCGGTATGGCCGCGGTGCTTTTACGACCGCGTTTGATCCCACGTGCGCAACTGGTGCATGTAGTTCGCACGGAAGAGCACCTGCGGATCGGGGCAGGTCCGTATCGTCATGCTGCCCCTCATCTGCGCTAGTGACCGGTATTCCTTCTCTTCCATCCAGATCGTCATCTCGGACTTGATGCGCGCGAGATTGTCGATGCCCTTCTGATAAAGCGAGGAGACCATCTGCACCGCGGAGGCGCCGCTCATGATCGCTTTCACGGCATCCTCGGCCGTGTGCACGCCGCCCGTCACGGCAAGTTCCGTGGACTCGAGCGTGCCGGACAGAATCGCGAGCCAGCGGAGGCGGAGCAGCAGTTCCCGCGAATCGGAAAGCTTGAGGTCCGACGCGAATGCCAGCTCCTCGACGTCGATGTCGGACTCGAAGAACCGGTTGAAGAGAACGAGGGCGTCGGCGCCCGCCGTCTCGAGCTGCCCGGCGAAGTGGGGAAGTGCGGTATAGAACGGCGACAGTTTCACCGCGAGCGGAATCGCGATCTGGTCCTTGACTTCACGCACGATCGTAACCGAACGCCCCTCGATTTCGCCTGCCGAGAGATGAGCCTCGGTTACTACATTATATAGATTCAGTTCGAGCGCGTCGGCGCCCGCCTCGGCCAGCAGGCGCGCGTACTCGAGCCAGCCGCCCCGCGTATAGCCGTTCAATGACGCGATCACGGGAATGTCGACGGCGTCCTTCACGCGGCGCACACGTTCGAGGTACGCGTGCGGCCCGATGACGAACTCTTCGGGCTCGACGAAATACGAACTCGCTTCTCCGTGCGAATTCGCGTGTGAGTCCGTGGAGTGCAGCGTGGCGAGCGATTCCAGATGAATCTCCTCTTCGAAGAGTGAAGGGAGCACGAGCGCGGCCGCTCCCGCGTCCTCCAGTCTTCGTGCGCCGTCCGGCGTTTCGGTGAGAGGACTCGCCCCGGCAATGAAGGGATGCGGCAGGTCGAACCCGAGATACGTCGTCGACAGATTCATGATCACTCTCCCCCTTCGGACGCACCGGGCAGGATCAGGTGCGACATGTGCTCGTAGACTGCCATCCTTCGAACCGCGGCCTCCTGGGCCTGGACCGCGAAGCGCTGAAAGCGCTCCGGATCGATCTTCTCGACCATGCGGAAGCGCGTTTCGTTCTTCATGTATTCCTGGACGCGGATCTTGCCGCCCGGGGCGTCGACAACGAGGGGCGGTTTGCCCTCGAGCACGCGTCGCGGGTCGTATCGATAGAGCGGCCAGATCCCGCTCTGCACGGCGCGAAGCTGCTGATCCGCCCCGAACTGCATGTCGTAGCCGTGGGCGATGCAATGGCTGTACGCGATAATGAGCGACGGGCCCGGGTAACTGTCGGCCTCCTGGAACGCCTTGACCGTGTGCGCGTCCTTCGCCCCGAAAGCGACGCTCGCGACATACACATGGCCGTAGTTCATCGCCATGAGCCCGAGGTCCTTCTTGTTGACGGCTTTGCCGTTGGCCGCGAACTTGGCCGCCGCGCCGAGAGGGGTGGCTTTCGATGCCTGGCCGCCCGTGTTCGAATAGACTTCGGTGTCGAGCACGAGCACGTTCACGTCGTGGTTCATCGAAAGCACATGGTCGAGCCCGCCGTATCCGATGTCGTACGCCCACCCGTCGCCGCCGACGAGCCAGATGCTCTTCCGCACGAGATAGTCCGCACGCCGGTAGAGTCGCTGCGCGTCCGGCTCGTCGATGTCACGGATCTTCGCCCGCAGTGCGACCACGCGTTTGCGCTGGTCGCTGACCCCCGACTCCGTATGCTGGTCCGCCGACAGCAGTTCGCTCACGAGGCGCTCGCCGATCGTGGCCGCGTACTGCTTCACGAGACGCAGTGCCATGCTCTCGTGCGCCCCGACCGCGAGCCGGAATCCGAGCCCGAATTCCGCGTTGTCCTCGAACAGCGAGTTGGACCACGCCGGCCCACGCCCCTCCGCGTTCGTGCAGAACGGCGTCGTCGGCAGATTCCCGCCGTAGATCGACGAACAACCCGTGGCGTTCGCAATCAGCGCCCTGTCGCCGTAGAGCTGGGTGAGCAGTTTCACGTACGGCGTTTCGCCGCAGCCGGCGCAGGCGCCTGAAAACTCGAAGAGAGGCTCGAGAAACTGTGAAAACTTGATATCGATCCGGCTCGACTTCGCACGGTCGATTTCGGGCAGATCGAGGAAGAAGCGGAAGTTCGCGCGCTCCCGATCCGTGTGTTCGTGATGCGGCTGCATGTTGATCGCCTTGTGCCGCGGATTCGCCTTGTCTTTCGCCGGGCAGACGTTCACGCAGAGATTGCAGCCGGTGCAGTCCTCGGGCGCGACCTGGATCGTGTACTGAAGCCCCGGTATCTCCTTCGATTTGTAATCGACGGCCTGGAACGTGTCCGGCGCGCCCCCGAGCGCGTCGGGTTCGTACACTTTGGCCCGGATCGCGGCGTGCGGGCATACGAGCGCGCACTTGTTGCACTGAATGCAGATGTCCGCGTCCCAGATCGGGATGTCGACCGCGATGTTCCGCTTCTCCCACCGGCTCGTTCCGAGCGGCCACGTGCCGTCCACGGGAAACGCGCTTACGGGAAGCAGATCCCCTTTTCCCGCGAGCATGAGACCCGTCACTTTCTGCACGAAGTCGGGCGCGTCACCGGAAACGAGCGGCTGGCGTTCGCGTGTGCCCTCCGCATGCGCGGGCACGGTCACTTCGTGGAGATGCGCGAGCGTGGCGTCGACGGCCGCATGATTTCGCCTGACGACTTCGGCTCCCTTCTTCTCATACGTCTTTGTGATGGCGCTCTTGATTTTCGCGATCGCTTCGTCTCGCGGAAGCACGCCGGAAAGCGCGAAGAAGCAAGTCTGCATGATCGTATTGATGCGTGCGCCCATGCCGTGCTCGCGCGCGACCGTGAGCGCATCGATCACATGAAACCGGATCTTCTTCTCGATCACTTCCTGCTGCACTTCACGCGGAAGGTGCGCCCACACTTCGTCCGGAGCGTGCGGCGTGTTCAGCAGGAACGTGGCGCCCGGAGCGGCGTACTCGAGCACGTCGAGCTTGTCGAGAAAGCCGGGCTGATGACACGCAACGAAGCCGGCGCGCTTGATCAGGTAGGGGGACCGGATCGGGCGCGGTCCGAAGCGCAGGTGCGAAATCGTCATCGCGCCCGATTTCTTCGAGTCGTAAACGAAATAGCCCTGCACGTGATGGTCCGTCTCGTCGCCGATGATCTTGATGGAGTTCTTGTTCGCGCCCACCGTGCCGTCCGCGCCGAGGCCGAAGAAGACGCAACGGATCACGTCGTCGGGTTCGATGTCGAACGCAGGGTCGACCGCGAGCGAAAGATGCGTAACGTCGTCCGTGATGCCCACGGTGAAATGTCGCTTCGGAGCGGGCTTCTGCATTTCATCGAAGACGGCCTTCACCATGGCCGGTGTGAATTCCTTGCTCGAAAGCCCGTATCGACCCGCGAGGACGTCGGGCGAAGCGGCGCAGGGGAGCGTGCCTGTGCGCGACGCTTCGTGCAGCGAGGCCACGACATCCGTGTAGAGCGGATCGCCCACTGCGCCCGGTTCCTTCGTGCGATCGAGCACGGCAAGCGTTCGTGCGCTCTTCGGAAGCGCGGCCACGAAGTGCGGAACGGAGAACGGGCGGTACAGTCGCACGACGATCACGCCGACGCGGTCGCCGTTTGCAGACAGGAAGTCGACAGTTTCGCGCACGGTCTCGGCGCCGGATCCCATGATGACGATGACGCGTTCGGCGGCAGGATCACCGTAGTACTCGAAGAGGCGGTAGTCCCGGCCGGTACGCTTCGCGAAATCGCGAAGGACCTGCTCGAGCGCGCCGGGGCACGCGTCGTAGAAACCGTTACACGCTTCGCGCGCCTGGAAGAAAGCGTCGGGGTTCTGTGCCGTACCGCGAAGCGCCGGCCGATCCGGAGTCAGCGCGCGCGCGCGGTGAGCCTGCACATCTTCCTCCCCGAGAATCGCCCGCAGGTCGTCGTCGGAAAGCAGCGCAATCTTTTGAATTTCGTGTGAAGTGCGAAAGCCGTCGAAGAAATGCAGAAACGGAATGCGCGTCCGAAGAGAAGTCACCTGGGCGATGCACGCCATGTCATGCGCTTCCTGCACGGAGCTCGATCCGAGCAGCGCGAAGCCGGTCTGCCGCACCGCCATGATGTCGGAGTGATCGCCGAAGATCGAAAGCGCGTGAGTCGAAAGCGTGCGTGCGGCGACGTGCATGCAGAACGCCGTCAGTTCGCCCGCGATCTTGTACATGTTCGGGATCATCAGCAGCAGGCCCTGCGACGCCGTGAACGTCGTGGCCAGCGCACCTGCCTGCAGCGCCCCGTGAACAGCGCCGGCGGCGCCCGCTTCTGACTGCATTTCGACGATGCGGGGCACCTGGCCCCAGAGATTCACGCGGCCGCGCGTGGCCCATTCGTCGGCGAGTTCGCCCATATTGGAGGAAGGGGTAATCGGGTAGATCGCAGCGACTTCATTCAGGCGGTAGGCCGTCAGCGCCGTCGCCTCGTTTCCGTCAATCGTAGACATCTTCCGCGTGCTCATGGCAACTCCACGGATGTCGGCGATTCCCTCTTGAATTGTACAGGATTTCGCCACGCGCGGCACGGGGTCAATTGGCAGAAGCGGCCGGGGGTTCGGTTTCTACCTACTCGGAAGCCTCGCACGAAAAGCCGGCCCGGATCGCGTCGAGGTCATCCCAGACGGCGTGATCGACATCCTGAGGCGACAGAGCGAAGAACACGACCAGGCGTTCCTGTGCGGGACACGGGAATACGTCGCCGCGAATATGAAGCGTTACCTGTTCGAGGGTGACGAACGGGTCGAACGTCTCGGCAACGCCGGAAAACGATGCGCCCTCGTTCGCTTCGATGGAAGACGCAAAGTGCGCTCCGCTGATATCGAGTTCGCGCGATTGCGCGACGGCGTCGGCCAGCCCCTGGAAATAGGAATCGAGATAGATCGAAAGCGAGTCGGCGTCGGTCTCGCTGTCCAGGTTCACCCACCAGATGAACGCGTAGCTCCAGAACTGTTCGCTGTCGGCATCGAACATGCCGGGCGAAAAGCGCAGTTCCTCCAGGCCCTCGTACGGAAGGTCCGGCGCGAAACCGAGGGGGAACGGAATCGTCTCCGTGCGCCACCCCTCGGGAACGGGCATCGAGAAGGGGAGTTGGATTTCCGGTTCGATAGCCGCCGCGGCAGTGTCTGAGGTCGCTGACTCTTCGGCGACCGGGGGCGTCGCATCTTCGTCGGCGCGGGAAACGGCCGGCGACAGCGCGCCGAGCCCCAGGAAAATGGCGATGGGAATCGAAAGGACCAGGTTCGGCTGCATATCCTTCTCCGCTCTCGTGAAATGGAAGATGTGATTCTGAAGATTAGCACAAAGGGGATCCGCGTTCGCAACACTCGCCCCGCAGGGAAAGCGCTACATGAGATCCATCAGGCTCGACTTGCAGAGTTCCTTGATCCCGCAGATCGTCAGAATTCCGAGCAGAACGACGGCCACCGTAAGCAGATCCCATTCGTTCAATACGAAGCCCAGCGCGAGACCCGCCGCGGGAGGGTGTTCCGTATCCGTGATGACCATGATGAACATCGCGATGCCGGTAGCGATCGCGGCGAACGCGATGCTCTGGTCGATCCCGAGGAGCGCGGGGGAGAGGTTTGTCGATGCCGTATTCAGAAACGAAAACGCGCACCCCGTGAGAGTGCCGACAACATATCCGCCGACGAGATAGCGGGGACGCGCGCGCTCCCGCCGCGGCATCGTGAACACGATGAAACTCGTGGCCCCGAGCGCCGCGATCAGCACCGTTTGCTCGAACGCGTCGAGCAGCGTAAGGGTCAGAAAGATCGCGACCATTGCCGCCACGCATTGAAACACGTACCGGCCCGCATGGTGGCGAAATTTCGGATCCAGAAATCGCCAGGAACGCCGCGCTTTCGTCTCCGCATTCAATGATGTCGTTCGTGTGCCCATCTCATACGAAGTTTCGGCTCAGGCAGGATCGGCCCCGCGTGGTCCGATGCGTGCCGGGGGCCACCGGGGGAACCCGTGGCTCTTTGTGGGAAGGATAGTCAGGAGATACGGCGATTTTCGGGTGATCTCAGGATTGATCTCCGGGCGATCTAGCGAAGGGTGTCGTCCCCGGTACCGGGGACGGTCAGTTCGTCGAACGGCCCGGTGAGTTCGTCGAACCGATAGAGAAGGATCGTTTTCCCGACGCGCGCCACCGGTTCGTGCCGCTCCAGCCAGAGATACCCTCCGCCGCCCTTGGACTTGAGCGAACAGAGACTGATGGCGACCCATCCCTTCGCGGGCGTGTCCGGTTCGAGTTCGTGCACGGCCCGGGCCAGGTCGTGCTTCGCGAGATCCGTTCGCCCGAAGTACGCGATCGTGAGTTCGTCGATCGCACGCTCATGGCACGCGTCGCGCAGCCTGTGAAGATCCTGCCCCCAGTCGAGATCGCTGTTCACGAGAATCCTTTCGGGATGCGAACCGGCGAGCTCGTTGAAGTACGAAAGATAGTCCGGGTGCGCCCGCGCTGTTCCGATCAGGAGCCAGAGCAGAAGCGCGCCCGCCAGAAGCCTGCCGAAGGGGCGCCGCGCTGTCGATTTCCAGAGTACTGCCGCGCCGTACCCCCCGACGATGGAAAGAAGCGGATAGATCGGAAGAACGTGGCGGAGTCCGATATTCACGTTGCTCGCCATTCCGAGAGCCAGAACCGTGCCCGCGAAAAGCAGGGGGCCGGCCCGTTCCCATGGCCTTCGTCGTGCGCCGGGGCGCAGCGTGTGTGCGGCGCCCGCGATGGCCAGCGCGAGAAACGGAAGAGGCGATTTTAGGAGAAGGCCCACGGGAAAGAAGCGCCAGTCGGACGATTTCTTGATTTCCCCGAGCAGGTAGGAGAAATGCCCCCGTCTGTTCTTCTGTACGAGCGTCGAAAGGCCGTTGCGAAGTTCGGGGATGTACGGAATCGGAAGTTCGAGTGCCGTGTACACGACCGAACGAACAGGCCCGGGCAGGCTCAGCTTTTCGTCGAGTGCGCTGTGCGGGCGATCCGCTTTCGTCGTGATCTGAAACGTGCGGGCCCCGTAAGCTCCCCAGAGCACCAGCACGACGGCGCATGCGGCGACCGCGAAACCGCGCGCGATAGCGCGGGCAGACGGAAGCCGCTCGCCCGCCCACCAGCGCCACACCTGCAGGACGCCCGCGCAGGCCGGGAAGTAGAGTAGCGCCGAAAACTTGGAAGCGATCGCAAGGCCGGCCGCGATGCCGAACAGCAGGCCGCGCCCGATCGTGGGCTTTGCGAGCCAGCGGGTCCAGGCGAACAGCGCAGCGATGAAAAGAGAGGTGAAGATCATGTCCGTCGTGGCGACGCCGGCGTGTGCTAGAGCTACAGGTGCATTCGTGTAGAGAACGAGCGCGAAGAAAGCGGCCCCGTCCCCGGCAGTCGCCCGTGCCCAGAGCCAGAGGCACAAAGCGCCGAGCGCGAAGAACGGCAGTACGCCGAGCCGCGCGAGCGTGAGCTCCCGTTTGTACAGTCCGCGCCCGTGCAGAAGTGCGATCCCCTCATCGTACATACGCGGGCCATGGTCGAAGCGCGCGCCGTCGATCCACAGCAGCATTGCCGTCATCATGCGTGCAAAGGGCGGGTGCAGGTTTTCGTACTGGTACGTGCGCGTGGCGAGAAGCTCCATGCCCGCGGCGATGTGAGCCGGTTCATCGTACGTATGACTCAGCACGCCGTACGTCAGGATGATCCGTGCCAGTGCGATCGCGATCAGAACGACGGCCGCGGTCAGGGCGAGAGGTCGGGGAGGACCGGGAGTCGTGAGTGGGCCGGGAGGGCCGGGAGTGGGAGATCCGTGCGACGATGAGCTCGTGAGGAGTGGTGCCATGTCCTTCAGAATAGCACCGTGGCCCCATACGGCCGAATGCGATTCCGCCTGTTTCCGGGTGTGATAGAATCCGAACAAATGAGTTCCGAAGAACACAAGAAGCGTGTGCGCGCCCTGTTCGATGTGGTGATCGAGCTCCCCCCGGAAAAGCGGGAACTCTATCTGGAACTGCAGTGCGCCGGAGAGCCGGAAGTACGCCGCGAACTCGACGAACTCATCCACCATGACAGCGCCACGAAAGAGATTCGGGTCGAACCCGTACTCGACCGCATGCATCCGCAGGAAGACCCCGCACAGATCGACAAATACAAGATCCTCGGCCGTCTCGGCGAAGGAGGTTTCGGCGATGTGTTCGAAGCCGAGCAGACGGAACCGTTCCATCGCAAAGTCGCCATCAAGGTCGTGAAGGCGGGGATGGACACGCGCGCCGTACTCGATCGGTTCGAGGTCGAGCGTCAGTCACTTGCGCACATGAGCCACCCCGGCATCGCCCAGGTCTTCGACGCGGGTGTGACCGACCGCGGTCGATCTTACTTCGTGATGGAACTCGTCGAGGGGCAGTCGATCACTCAATATGCCGACAGCCACAAGCTTGCAATCTCCGCGCGCCTCGACCTGTTTCGGAGCGTGTGCGACGCGGTGCGCCACGCGCATCAGCGCGGAATCATTCATCGCGACCTCAAACCCTCCAATATTTTAGTCACGAAGGAAAACGGAAAACCTCTCGTCAAGGTCATCGACTTCGGTATTGCCAAAGCGACGGGCGGCGGGCTCTCGAACGAAACGATGTTCACGGAAGAGGGGCAGTTCGTGGGGACGCCCGAGTACATGAGCCCGGAGCAGGCAGTCATGCGGGGCGACATCGATGTGCGTACTGACGTCTATTCGCTCGGCATTCTGCTCTACGAAATGCTGACGGGAACATTGCCGTTCGACGCGAAGACGCTTCGCTCCTCGAGCATTGCCGGGATTCAGGAGATCATTCAGAACGAGAGCGCGAGGAAGCCGAGCACGAAAGTCCAGGGAGACGGCTCGACAGAGCGGGCCGCGCAGAGACGCACGAATCCGGCGCGCCTCGCCCGGGACCTTCACGGGGATCTTGACTGGATCGTCCTGAAGGCGCTCGAGAAAGATCGCGATCGGCGGTACGAGTCCGCGAGAGCTTTCGCCATGGACATCGAACGGTACGACCGTGACGAACCGGTCGAGGCGGGCCCCCCGAGCATCGCCTATCGTGCGCGCAAGTTCGCGAAGCGTTACCGGGTTCCGCTCGCGGTAGCGGGCATCGTTCTCGCCAGTATCGGATACGCGTTCTTCGAATCGAACAGGCAGCGCGTTGTTGCGGAACGCGCGCTGGAAGAAGCCGAGGAGATGACCCGATTCCTGACGGGTATGCTGAGCGCCGTCGACCCGCGCCAGGAAGGTAAGGACGTCACGGTGCGCGCCATGCTCGAAGAGGGTGCGAAGACCGTGCGCGAAGATTTCGCGGAGAAGCCGCTGGTCAGGGCGCGTTTGCTCTTCTCGATCGGAAGAGCGTTCCACGGGCTCGGCCTCTTTCAGGATGGTCGCCCGTTTCTCGAGGAGGCGGTCGCGATCCGCGAGGACCTCCTGGCCGACAATGATCCGGATCTCGCATTTACCAACAACGTGTTCGGGATGACGCTGTTTCAGCTCGGGGAGATTCCCGAAGCGCGTCAGCACTACGAGCGTGCGATCGATGTCTGGCGCAACGCCTACGGGGAAGAGCATCAGAACGTGGCGACGGCGCTGAACAATCTGGGAAACACGTACTGGGCGACGGGCGAGTACGACGAAGCGCTTCCCATCATGCGTATGTCCCTTGCCATCCGGGAGAAAGTGCGCGGCCCCGATCACCTGGATGTCGCGCAGTCGCTGAACAACCTCGGCGCGCTCGCCGCCACGAACGGCAACTTCGCCGAGTCTGCGGAATACTTCGAACGCGCTCTCGTGATTCGCGAAAAGCATCTGCCGCCGGACCACCCGGACATCTCCCAGACGATTTACAATATCGGTACGACGAAGATGCTGGCGGGCGACCACGCCGGGGGCGTTCCGTTTTTCGAGCGCGCGCTGGCCGTACAGGAGAAGACGCTCGGGCCGAAACATGTCGAAGTCGCGCTCTCCGTCGGGGCACTCGCGAATGCCATGAGCCTTGCGGGGCAGTATTCCGAAGCGGACGCGCAGTTCGACCGCAGCCTCGCGATCCAGCGGGAAGCTCTCGGGCCCGAGCACGCGGACGTGGGGCGCACGCTGGCCGCCTACGGCTATCACGAAAGGCGCAAGGGGAACCCGGCGAAGGCGAAACAGTACCTCGAGCAGGGGCTGCAGCTGCTCGAGAAAGCGGGTCAGCAGGACCACGATGACGCCGTGAAGGCGCGCCGGGTGCTCGCCGAAATCGAGGCCGGGCCGCACTCGTAGTCACGAGCGGATGCTCACCAGTGCGATCACCGGGAAACGGGCGCCCGAGAGCCCGGAGAGCCCGGAGAGGCCGGAGAGGCCAGAGAGGCCAGGAGGGCGTTTGCCGCCGCTTCCGTGCATTTCCTGTTGAGTTACCGCAATGTTTCCGCTATAGTAATGATGATTCATTCCTGCCCTCAGTCTGAATTCCAGTAAGAAAAATTGGAGCACCAGGGAGAAACATCAATGGAAAGAAAGCGATCGTATCGGTACACACTTGCCGTATTGGGCCTCTGTGTCGCGTTCTGCGCGATGCCGGGCGTTTCTGAAGCGGCGACGGTGACCTACCAGCTTCACAGCCATCCAGACGGGAATCAGAATCCCCCGCCGTATGGCCTCCGCCTGAACGGCCTGTTCGGGGGGGGAGCTTACACGTTCGACTTCGACTACACGAGCATCACGGAAGATGCCGACGTGAAGCTCGAGTACGATGACGTGACGGAGGAGATTCATATCTTCGGCCGCGCCTACGGCGGCAAAGATGCCGGGACGGATTACGATCCCGGATTGTCCGGATGGGTGGACATCGATTTCACGTACCGTGCCAACGTCGTGAACGGCGACACTCCTTCGGGAGGCGCCGGTCCGGGTCTGTATGTGGATCCGGAAGACCTCACCAACAACGGCACTGTGACGCTTGACGGCTGGGGCGGCAATGCCGTGCTCGCTATCAACGACAAGCAGGGTGCCAACCCGTACTCCTTCGGTTTCGATAACGACATCGATTCCAAAGGGAACGCGGGGATCATGAACGACCCGAACATCTTCTCGGGATCGGGCTGGGTGCAGGGCGTCGACATTACGGACGGCGACTGGATCTTCACGGGCGAACTGCTGACGCCGAGCGCGACCGAGACGGCCAGCTGGGGCAGCGTGAAGGAACTCTTCCGCTAGTCTGTGACAGATTGCATTGCAGAAGAGGCTCGGACTTCGGTCCGGGCCTTTTTTTGTGCGATTGTTCGGGGGCAGGGCCGGGGCCCGTTCTTGCGAGCCTCAGCGGGCGACGACGATCAGAACGGACCGGCGTACGTTATCGGCGAGAGCTTCGAGCGACTGCTCCTGGCTCGTGATCGAATGCGCGGGCTGAAGTTTGTCCGGAAGCGACTCGAGCAGGCGCTGCACTTCCGCAATCTTGACGGCGATGTTCAGGTTCGGCAGCAGGATCGGTTCGTCGAGGCCGGGGTTCCGCACCGCGAGCATCGACGAAATGACGCCCACGACTTCGCCCTTCAGGTTGAGCAGGGGACCACCGCTGTTCCCCGGCTGGATCGGGAGCGACGTCTGGTAGTGGAAAGGGTCGTCGTTCAGACCGTTCGTACCGCTGATGATTCCCTGCGACACTTTGGGGGAACGACCCATGACGTCGACGCGTGGGAATCCCACCGTAAACACGCTCGCGCCGAGGCGCGAACCGATGTCCGCCATCGGGAGGCACGTGATCTGTTCACCGCTCTTGATCGCGAGAAGCGCGATGTCGAGTTCCTCGTCGATCAAAACGACGTTCGCTTCGTATTCGACCCCCGTGTCCGCTACGAGAACGATGTCACCCGTTTTCGCGATGATGTGCCATGCCGTGACCGCATATCCGGGCGCAACGGACCACGCGGTTCCGGTCGCGAGATTCGCGTTCTCCATCTTGTTGTGGGCCGGCAGCTCTGTCGCAAGGGGTTCGGGGACGGGGTCATCGGCCCGTGCGGGGCCACCCGTCATGATCAGGGCGAGGGTCAGCCCCGTCGCGGCCCATCGTGTGATAAGCGGGCCGTTGACTGCAGGGGCGTGAGACTGCCTCTTCTGGATCATGCTCGAAGTTTCGGCTTGCAGGGGATTTCCTTGAGTTTTCGTGCGGGGGCGTCCTCGGATCAATCGAGTCCGGCAAGCACGGCCATAGTGATGCGGGCCGCATTCTCCGATGCGAGGGCGGCGTAAGTGCGGAATTCGTTCTGCGCCCCTCCCTGCGCGCGATCCGAAACGGAGCGCACGGCCAGAAACGGGATGCGCCTCGTGTGAGCCACGCGCGCGATCTCCGAAGTCTCCATGTCGACAGTCATGGCGGAGAAATGATCGTATATCCACGATGTCTGCTCTTCGCTGCTGATGAACCGGGCGCCCGTGACCCCGTTTCCGCCGACATCCACGCGCGGGGTGTAAGTGAGGCAGTCGCCGAGGCGAGGACAGATCACCATCTGCGGCTTCCTGACCGATCGCGCGACGGCGACGAGTTCCGGACAGGCGGGGTACCATTTCGTTTCGTCGTTCATGAGGCCGACGTCATGTCGCGTCCAGCGCTCGGCGATCGAAACGTCTCCGATTCGAAGCGTCGGATCGATTCCTCCTGCCACGCCCGAAAACAGAATCGCGTCAGGCATGAACGCGTCTACGAGTGTTTCGGTGGAAGTGACGGCCCCCTCGAGCCCCACACCCGCGAGCGAGAGCACCACGTTTTTCCCCGCGAGTTTTCCGTGATGAAACAGAACGCCTTCCACGATCGTGGTCTCCGAGACCGCGGTGGCCTCGAGCAGGAACGAAAGCTCGACCGGCATGGCGGAAACGATGGCGTAGAGCGGAGGATCGTCCGCGTTCGCGATCCAGTCAGGGATCGTGTTCGTCGGCCCCGAACAGGCGGCAAGGAGCAGCGGGATTGCGAAGACGTAAAGGATCAGCGAAGAAAGACGGCGCACGGCAGCTCCTGCAGAAGGGGGAGGATGTGCCTTTCGGTTCCCTTTCAATATAGCACGCGTTCCCGTGAACATTCCGGCGCGCCTGGAACAAACACGAAGCCTGGAACAAACACGAAGCGAGGGACGAACCTCATGGGCGCGTCCCTCGCTCGTTTCGATTCGGGCAGGAACCTACTGCGCTTCGGGCGCGATGCCTCCCGCGTCTTTCGCGCGCTTCGCGGCGGCCGCGATCTCTTCTTCAGTCGGTGCGTATACACCGCCTTCGCCGTAATTCCCCGTGTACGTTTCCGAATCGACGTGTGCGTATTCGCCCGCGGGCCCCTGTACGTTGTCGCCCGGGTTGACTTCGGATCCGGCCTTCGCTTTCATTTTCATCTGCTGATACTGGTCCGTGAACTCGCGGGCGACGTCCGGTCCGCCCTCGCTTTCCGGCGTGCGGTCTTCGGTCGCGCCGCCGTTCCCCTTTTTCGCGGCGTTCGTAACTGCCGTCGAGCCGTCAACGTTCGTGCCGCCGGATTCCTTCGCGGCCTCCGCCGCCTGCTCGATGCGTTCCTTCTCGCCGAGGCCCGTGCTCTCGGCGCCGGCGTTCGCGTCGAGTTCCGCGTCGATCTGCTCTGCCGCTTCCTGCGTCGGCGTTTTGCCACCGGCCGCGGCTTTGCCGGATATCAGATTCGAGAAACCTTCCTTGACCGTGTCCTTGAAGTCGTCCGTCCAGTCGCGCTCTTCCTCTGGCCCCTTTGCTCCCGGGTCGACTCCCCCCGTCTCCGCGCCCGGCGTATCGTTTGCCGGCGGCTGGCTGCCGTCCGTGCCGGGGCCCTTGCCGAGCTCCTCCGACACCGCGCCTGCCCACCGGTTCGCGCCCTCGAAGTCGCCATTGGCCGCCGCTTCGAACGCCTTCTCCTTGTAAGCGTCGATGGTCCCCTGCACATGCGGGGGCAGCTTTCCCGCTGCGCTGCGATCCATTCCCGCGTGCGGGTTTCCGATCCCCGTCTCCATCGTGCCGACATCGGCGTCGCCGCCGCGCCCGTCGCTGTACTTGCCAGGGCCGCTGAATGCGAGATCGCCTCCGGCCGGTCCGTGATCGGGGCGCAGCGCCTCGTCCACCTTGTACTCCTGAGCAGGGCCGGCCGGCATCTGCGCGCCGCCCGGCAGGTGGGCGCTCGTCTCGGGTTTGGCGCTCGAGGGCAGCTGCCCTTCGCCCACTCGAGCCTGGTGTTCCGGTTTGACCGCGTCGCGCTCCGTTTCGCGGGCTGCTACGCTGACAGGCGGCTTGATGAGGCTCGTCAGTCGGCTGTTCATCGACTTCGTGAGCCCTTCCGCAGCCGCCGACATGCTCTTCTGCGGCGGAGAATCGTTCTTCTTCGCCTTGTTCTTTGCGGTGTCCTGCGTCTCGCTGCCCGCCTGATACGTGTTTCTGTTTCCCGTGACCTTCATGATCGTTCTCCTTTTCCGGTATACTCTCGATACCCGGTTCGTGGTTTTGACCACTACGCGTCGTTCCGGAGTGAAATACGACAGGCAGCCCGCGCTTTTTTTCGAAAGTTGCGCCTTTGCCGGACTCGAACGACATCACGCGGATGCTGCACGACGCGAGCGGTGGCTCGCGGGCGGCCGCAGACGAGCTCCTTCCCGTCGTTTACGACGAATTGCGCCGGCTCGCCCAGAGCCGGATGGCCGATGAGCGGGGCAACCACACGCTCCAGGCGACCGCGCTCGTGCACGAGGCGTATCTGAAGCTGGTCGATCAGACCCGTGTGGTCTGGCAGAACCGGGCGCACTTTTTCGCCGTGGCCGCGAAGGCGATCCGGCGCATTCTGATCGACCACGCCCGCGCGAAGCGAAGCGCCAAGCGCGGCGGCGACGACGCCCCCCTTTCTCTCGACGATGCCCTCACGGTTCCCGCGTCATCCGGCGATCCCGGTCTCGACTTTCTCGCTCTGCACACCGCTCTCGAAAAGCTCGCACTCGAAGACTCCGTGAAGGAACAGGTCGTCGAACTCCGTTTCTTCGGGGGGCTCACAGGAAAAGAGACGGCGGAAGTGCTCGGTGTCGATCCGCGCACCGTCGACCGCTACTGGCAGTACGCGCGCGCCTGGCTCTACCGCGAACTCACGGAGGGCGCCGATGAGTGACGACCCAGGGCGCCCGTTCGCGGCCGATCTCTTCGCGAAGGCGATGGATCTCGCACCTCACGCTCGTTCCGCGTGGCTGATAGAAGCGTGCGCGGGGGACGACACTCTTCGTGCGGAAGTCGAATCTCTTCTCGCAGCTCACCGGAGCGCCGCGGACTTCTTGAACACACCGCCGTTCGATGCCGACCTCGGCGCGCACGAATCGATTGCTCCGGAAGACTTGTCCGGGCGCACGATCGGTTCGTACCGTCTCGTTCGCATGCTCGGCTCGGGCGGAACGGGCACGGTGTATCTCGCGGAAAGGGCGGATGCCGAATTCGAGAAGCACGTCGCGGTCAAACTGATCCGGCGCGGCATGGATACCGACCACATCATTGCGCGCTTTCAAAACGAGCGCCGGCTGCTCGCCGCGCTCGAACACGCCGGCATCGCGCGCATGATCGACGGCGGTGTCACGGAAGACGGACGCCCGTATCTCATTATGGAGTACGTAGAGGGTGTTCCGATCGACCGATACTGTGATACGCACGATGTTTCGCTCCGCGAGCGCATCGCCCTCTTTCGCACTGTGTGCGACGCGGTGCATCACGCCCACAGAAACCTCATCGTTCATCGCGATATCAAACCGGGAAACGTCTTCGTGAGCACGTCCGGCGAAGTGAAGCTTCTCGACTTCGGCATTGCGAAGGTGCTCGACGTGGAAACGGGCGCGGGCGAAGCTTCGAGCGGCGGCGTTACGGTAACGGGCCTTCGCATGATGACGCCGCGCTATGCGAGCCCGGAGCAGGCGACCGGGCAGCCGATCACGACTGCGACAGACGTCTATTCGCTCGGCATCGTCCTTTACGAACTATTGACGGGAACACGCCCTTACGATCTGGCCACGGGTTCGGCTGCCGAAATCGAGCGTGTGATTCGTGAGGAAGATCCCGCGCGTCCGAGCGCGGCGCTCGAGAAGCGTCTGCGTGATGCGCGTGATCAGGGCGCGTCACGGCGCGCGCGCGCACTCACCGGAGACCTCGACAACATCGTGCTGAAGGCGATGAGCAAGGCGCCACCTGACCGGTACGGGTCGGCGGAACAGTTTGCGGACGACCTGGGGCGGTATCTCGACGGGCTTCCCGTCAGCGCGCGCGCCCACACCCTTCGCTATCGCGCTGCGAAGTTTCTGCGCCGGAATCGCGCTCTTGCTGTGGCAGGCGCGACCGTGTTCGTGCTTCTGGTCGGCGCTACGGCTATCACCACGACGTTGTATCTGCGATCCGAGCGCGCTCTCACCGAGGCAGAGTCACAGCGACGCAAAGCGAATCGTGTGAGCGAGTTTCTGCAGGAGCGCATGAGCGCCGTCGATCCGGTAGAGACGCAGAGCGGTGATGAAGTGACCGTTCGCGAGCTCCTGCGCGAGGCTGCGGATCGGATCGAGCAGGATCTCGGAGAAGACCCCGACGTAGCGGCCGCCATGCACAGAACGATCGGCAATACGTACAAGAATCTCGGGGACTACGCGAAGGCGGAAGAGCATCGTCGCGCGGAGATCGCGTTGCTCGAGCCGATGTTCGCGGATGACGCGCCCGCGCTCATCGATGCGCGGCTCGCACTCGGCCGCGTGCTTTTCGAACGCGGAGAGCATGCCGCTGCGGAGAGCCTGTTTCGCGAACTTCTGCCCCTGGTCGAAAACGACGACTCGGAAGCAGGGCGGGCCCTTGTTGCGAGCGTCTACCGTGACTTCGGCGACGTTCGCATGGCACGAGGCGCTTACGAGGAAGGACGCGAGTGGCTCGAGCGGGGACTTGCGCTTCGCCGGGCGCTTCCGGGAGAACGAGACGAAGAGCTTGCCGGCGATCTCAACTCGCTCGGTCTGCTGCTCGTGCGCACGGGCAACTATGAGCCGGCCGTCACGCACTTTCAGGAAGCCATCGAACGCATGAAGAACGTCCGGGGCGATCACCATACGTTCATCGGGCAGATCGAGAACAACCTCGGCTGGGGATACGGGCACCAGGAACGGTGGGAAGAAGCGCTCCCTCACTTCCGCGAGGCGCTTGCGAACTATGACGGCGTACTGGCGAACGACCACCCGTTCGCGCTGATGGCGAGAGGGAACTTTGCGCAGGCCTTGCAGTCGGTGGGGGACTGGGAAGAGGCCGAGCGCGTGTATCTTGAAGTGATCGCGGGTTTTCGCTCGCGATACGGAGACCGGCACGCGAATGTCGGTCACGCACTCAACAATTACGCGATGATGGTCGATCGCCGGGAAGATCATGATGCCGCCGCCGCTCTTTATCGCGAGGCGCTCGGCATTTACCGGGAGCAGCTGGGTGACGACCACCCGTACGTGGCGGTAGCCAGGCACAATCTGGCGGGAGTGCTTCGCTCGGCAGGCCAGGGCGCGGAGGCGGAGAAGGAGTGTCGCGCCGCGCTTGCGCTGCGGAGACGCATTCTGCGGGCGGGCCACCCCGACATTGCCCGCTCGACCGAACTCCTCGGCACTCTCCATACGGACCGTGGTGAGTTTCGGGAAGCCGAGCCGCTGCTGAACGAGTCCTTCGCGATCCGGAAGGAAGCCTTACCCGCAGGCAACGCCGTTACGGCCTACAGCGAACTTCTTCTTGGACTCTGCCTCTTCGAACTCGGTCGAACGCAGTCGGCCGAAGAACATCTTGCGCGCGCCCGGGAGGACCTTCTTGCGGCGCACGGGGAAGACGACGCCCGTACGCTGCAGGCCCGCGCCGCGCTCGATCGTCTTCGCAACGCCGAGCCGCCCGTCGGAAACGGGGAGACCCGTTAATTGATGGGGAATCGGCCGCAACGTGTTAGTTTTACTGTGAAACATGCAAACAAAGGAGCGCTCATGTCTGACGATCCGAAAGATACGGGAATGGATGCGAACGAAAGTGCGGGGCAGGGAGGAGCCGACGAAGGGAAAGCGGCACCCGTAAACGAGGCTGCCACACCCGGCGCGACCCCCACCGCGAGTGCCGGCTCGACGGGCGCACCGAAGAAGGCCGATCCCGTGAAACGCTTTCTCGCCGTGTTCATCGACGGCCTGATCGCCGCCATGATGTCTCTGGTTCTGGGAGTCGTGATTCCGGTGCTCGGATTCTTTCTCGGCGCTCTGCTCGGCGCGGCCTACATGCTCGTGCGCGACGGATTGACGCTCGAGTTCATGGACCAGCGATCGCTCGGCAAGAAGCTGCTCAAGCTTCGCCCGGTCCGACTCGACGGCAGCCGTCTCGATCTGAACGATTCGATGAAGCGCAACTGGGTCTTCGCTGTGCCGAACGGTCTGCAGGCGATTCCGATCCTCGGGCAGATTCTCGGCAGCCTGCTCGGTATTGTGCTGGGCATCGTCGAGTGCATCCTCGTGCTGACGGATCCCGAGGGACGCCGGTGGGGCGACAAGCTCGCGAACACGCGCGTAATCGAAGTCGACGAATAGAGGGCGCGGGGCATGAAGACGTGGACCGTTTATCTGTCAGGCGAAGTGCATACGAACTGGCGTGACGAGATCGAAGCCGGCGCGCGCGCGGCGGATCTCGCGGTCACATTCACCGCGCCTGTCACGAATCATGCGAACAGTGACGATTGCGGCGCTGCGATTCTCGGCGCCGAGCCCGACCCCTTCTGGCATGACCACAAGGGTGCGAAGATGAACGCGATTCGCACGCGCACGCTTCTCGAAAGCGCGGATATCGTCGTGGTTCGTTTCGGCGACAAGTATCGACAGTGGAACGCGGCTTTCGACGCGGGCTATGCGGCCGCGCGCGCCAGGCCGCTTATCGTGCTACACGATCCTGAGCATCGCCACGCGCTGAAAGAGGTCGACGCGGCGGCGTACGCGGTGGCCGAATCGCCCGACCAGGTCGTTCGCATTCTGCGCTACGTGTTGACGGGCGCGCTGTAGGGGACGACTGCGCGCTACTTGATCAGAGTAAATTTGCGTGTCACGGTCTCGTGCTGCGTTTGGAGCTGCAGAAAATAGACGCCTGACGGCAGCGTGGAAGTGTAGGGAATCGCGTGTATCTGCGCGGGGAGCGGCGCGTCGCGGAGAAGCGTTTCCTCGAGCCGGCCGCGCGCATCGTATATCCGGAGCGACACGGGGCCAGGCTCGCGGAGATCGATCGAGAAGGTCGTGGCCGGGTTGAACGGGTTCGGGGCCACGTGCAGCGTGCTGACCGTGCGCGGGACGCCGGTGTCGGTCACTTCGGTCGGAACCGGGTACTGATTGATCCATAAATCATCCAGGAAGATGTGCGAAGTGCCGGACTGATTGTAGATGTCGGCCGCAAAGCTCCCTGCCGTGTTCTGGAGCGCGGGCGAGGAATCGAAATCGTCGATCGTCCACGCGGCGGGTTCCGTGTCCGTCTCGGGCCACACTTTCGCCTGCAGCCGCGTCGTGCCTGCGTCGAACTGCGTGACACGAAAGCGAAGACGATAGCGCGTATCGTTCTGCAGACCGCCCGCGACCGGATTGTAGCCGGTCGAGAACTGTGTCTCGACTCCGTTCAGCTCCCGCCAGAGACCGAGGTCCTCGGGCCACCCCCAGCCGCCTTTCAGGAACATCGCGTACCCCTGCCCGAACGGGATCGTGTCCTGAAGCGACCCGCCGTTCTGCCTTACATAGAATCCGAAACCCTGCTGCGCGACGTTCTCGAACTCGATCGTAACCTCGACCTCCACGTCCGTCTCGGAAAAGCCCGGCAGAATCATGCGCGCCACCTGGGCGGTGTTGCCGTTCATGCGCCCGCGGTTCGACTGCAGGTCGTGCACCGTCACGATCGAGGTGGAGGCATACCACGGCGAGGGCCAGTCCGATCCGTCGGGACCGTCGAAACTCTCCGCGTACGGAAGCTGGGCGAAAGCGGACGTCGCGCCATTCAGAATCGCCATGCACGCAACCAGCGAAGCAAAAAGCAAACAGTGGCGCGCGGAGGAGGCGGTGCGCTGAAACAGGCTGATGTTCATGTTCATCATTATAGACTAAAATACCTCCTTTTCGGGCACGCGTCCCCGCACGCCGGTTCGTTGCCCCGATAAACTGCAAGTCTCATACCGTCATCCGTCCTGACAGGGTCAGAATCGTGCGGGAGGAACCTTGGGCGCCGCAAATACTCCCTTCGAACGATTGAACGAAAGGACCGGGATCTCATGAAACGCGTCTTATGCTTTCTCATTGCCGTATTCTCCGCCGCCACTCTGCTCGCCGTGAGTGCGGGCGCCGATATCGTCGAACCGGGCCGCCGCTACGCGGGCGAAGTGATGCTCGAGTTTCCGGCGATCGGCGCGTCCTTCACGCTGCCGGCAGGATGGATCGCGGTTCTGCCGGAGGGCGCCGAACTTCTCATCATGCAGAACGAGGCGACCGGCGCGTATCTGTTCGCGACCGGAGACGAAATGACAGTTGCCGAAGCGCTGGGCGTCATGGGTGCGCCGATCGATCTCGGAGACGGCGTCGTGCTGAAGCCCGAGGGTGACGTGACGCGCGACGGAAACCAGCTGCGAAACGTGTACGCGGTTTCCGGCGGGGAGGGGCCGCTGTTCGGGTACGTGAACACGATCATCGGTGATGCCGGCATCGGCGTTTCGTTCGTCGGGATCGGTCCTCCCGATGACACCGAGGCGCTCAAGAGCGTCGTGGAGCGCGTCGGCCGTTCTCTCTCACTGGTTCCGGTCGCGCCGGTCGCGCAGGCGCAGCAGGGCGGCTCCGGTACATGGCAGGACGAACTCGCGGGCCGCAAGCTCACGCACTTCTTCACGCGAACGGGATACACGGAAGAGGACTACATGTGGCTTTGCGCGGACGGCCGCTTCTATCACAGCACGCAGGCCGGTGGATTCGGCGGCGGGGCGAGCGGAGCGTTCGCGTCCTCGTACGGCGGGCGATGGAGCGCGACTGGCGATGCGGGCGCAGGCACGCTCGTCCTTCGCTACAACGACGGCCAGTCCGCGACGTACGCGCTTTCATGGGACGGCACGAAGCTGTTCCTCGACGGAAAGCGATACTTTCGCGAGGCCACTGACTGCCGCTGACGCCGCGCGTGATCAGAACCGACTCGTCAGGCTCACCCCGAGCGACGGCAGGATCGTGAACCACATTTCGTCGTCGCGCACCAGTTTCTGTCCCCCGCCCGGTTCCGAAAGCCGGAAGTAATCGTATCCGAACACGTTCGCGTGATTCGTCATGTTGACGAGTTCCGCGAAGAAGCGCACGTCGCCGTGCTTCGTGCGGAAATCCTTCGTCGCGCGCATGTCGAGCCTGTGATAGGCCGGCAGGCGCGACCCGTAGATCTCGATCGGACGGATCGTGAAGTCGGGCTGCCCTTCCTCGTTCGTAATCGGCACGAGTTCCTCGAGCGTCCCCGGCCAACCCGTATGAAACGCGTACGACGTGTTGATCGACCAGTTGCGCGAGAGCCGGTACGTGCAGTCGAGGTTGAGCGCGTGGCGCTGATCCTGCGGGTTCGGATGCGTCCTGTCGTAGACGAGCTCCGAGGGATCGTTCACGTTGTCGATCCGGCTCACTTCCTCCTCGGCCAACGAATATGCGTAGCTTCCGCGCATCATCACACGCTCGCTCAGTCGCTGGTCGTAATAGAATTCGACGCCCTTGCCTGTCGTGCGATCCGGATATACGAGAATGCGATCTTCATTCGTTTCGGGGAAGACGTCGATCCCGCCTTTCCAGCCGCGGTACACGGGGCGCAGGTCCGTGCCTTCCTTCGTATACGCTTCGATCCGCAGCGTCGCGCCGTTCGCGAACAGCTGTTCGAAGCCGGCCGTGAACTGCTCGCTCTTCTCTGATGAATAGTAATCTTCCTGCCCGTTCAGGAGCGCGAGGTCCTGAATCCCCTGAATCTGGCGATAGATCCCCCAGCCGAGGCGCACGCGGCTCGACGGCGTGAGGTCGAGCAGCGCGTTGACGCGGGGGCTGACGTCGCTGTCGCCCGTATACGAGGCGCGGTCGTGGCGCACACCCGTTTCGAGCGTGAACGCATCCCACGGCCGTACGCGGTTCGAGAAATAGAGCCCGAGCGTCGTGCCGTCGCGGTTGTAGTTCGTTTCGGTCACGACGGGAAAGTAGCCGATGCTGTCGGGCGTCGAGTCTTCCGGATGCTGGCTGACGGAATTACGAAACGTATAGTCGGTCGTGAAGCGTTTGCAATCGATGCCCGCCTGAAAGAAGAGCCGCGGCATCGGTTCGAAGAGCCAGTCCTGCTTCGCGCCGAGCACGTTGTAGTCATGCTTGTTCGATACGGAGTACAGCTCGCCCGGCATTTCCGTGAAGTATTCGGAACCGCTCCGGTCGCGCGTCACGAGACCCGCGGAGAGCAGGCTGCGCACGATCAGGGCGTCCGAGAACGTGGAGCGCAGCGTGGTCCAGACGTAGGAGTTGCCGTACGTGTTGTTCGCGAGTTCCTGTGTCTTGATCGAGTCCTGAAAACCGGCCGTGGCCTGGGCGTCGAACGTGTAGGAATCGCCGGCGTGGAGCGCGTGCAGCGCGATGGTGTGCGACGTGTTCAGGTCGTACTGCACCTTCGAAAACAGATCGTAGTAAGTCGGGGAGGGGAGGTCGTTCTGATTGACGATCTTGAAGACGAGGTCGAGATACCCGCGGCGCCCCGAAACGAACCAGGAGCCGCGGTTGTCGGCAAAGCGCCCTTCGGCGAGTGCCCGCGCGTTCATGAAGCTGATGCCGACGCTGTAACGCTTCTGATCGGCCGGCGGCCTGCGGGAAGCGATGTCGAACACGCCGCTGCGCTTGTTGCCGTACTCGGCCGGAAATCCGCCGGTAAGAAGCTGCACGCCCTCGATCGTTTCGACATCAATAATGCTGATGGCGCCCTCGTTGAAATCCTTCAGGTGATACGGCTCGTAGATTTCGAGTCCGTCGAGCAGGATCAGCGTTTCGTCGTGCCGGCCGCCTCGAATCGAAAAATGCGCGTTGTAATCACCGGACGAAAGCCCCGGCATCCGGTTCACGGCACGGAACACGTCTTCGCCGAGCTGCGGCACGAGCTGCATCTCGGCGCGGCTCATGGTCTTCCGCGCGGAGGGACGGCCGTCCATGAACGAGAATGCACCCGGACTCACGGTAATCTCCCGCAGGCGGAACACGTGCGGGGCGAGGCGGACGGTTGTGGGAAGACCGCCGACGCCATCGGGCGCCCGCACGAACTCCACGTTATAGGAGGCGTGGCTGATCTGAAACGTGAGCGCGCCCTCGGGCAGGCCGGCGAAAGTGAACGAGCCGTCGCTTCCCGTGATCATGACGCGCGCCGTCCCTTCGAGCAGCACATCCGCATGGGGCACGCCTTCGCCCGTGCCGGCGTCGACCACCCGTCCGCTCCAGGAAGCCGTCTGCGCCGCGGCTCCCCCCGCGAGGAGCGCGAGCGCCGCCGCGACCGCGAAGATCGCCCCCGGCATGGTCAGGGGGAAAGAGCTTGATTTCGCCATCATGAGTCGGCCTCCCGGGGTTTGCATGGAACTGCTGGGGAAAATGGTACGCAGGAAGCATGAGAATTGCGTGAAAGAAGCCGAAACGGACGAAACAAGATCCGTAGAGAGCAACGAAGGCCCAGCACAACGATCGCGTGCGGGAATCTACCCGCGCGAGCCCGACCACTTAATTCGGAGGCACTCATGCACAATCCCCGCACCAGTCCCGAGAGAACCGTTCTCGCAGGGATCCGGATCTTCGCCATTCTTCTCGCCTGCTTCTTCTTGACGACGCTCGCAACGACGGGCTCCGAGGCGAGCAGGATCGCGCCCGATTCGGAACCCGCAGCTTCCTTCGAGCCCGCCTGGGAGAGTGATCCCTGGATTCGTCAGGCTCGATCCGGCGCGACGCCGCTGCGAGCCGCCTCGCATTCCGCGCGCATTCATCTCGCATCCGGCTATACGATCGATCCGGGTGCTCCGGATCCCCTGGCCGCGGTTCCGGCGAGTCGCAAGACCGAAACGCCGGCCGGCTCGGCGCGGGGGCACTTCCTCGTGCAGTTCGACGGACCCATTACGCAGGAAGACAAGGCGAGGATTGAACGCGAGGGGGGGCGCGTCCTCTTCTACGTTCCTGAATACACGCTGCTGATTGAAGCAGGGGGCGACGATTTCGCTCGGATTACGGACGGCCCGCGCGTGCGCTGGGGCGGTCACTTCGCTCCCGCCTTCAAGATGAGCGACCGTATCCCGGCGCACGCCAAGGGTGTCAGCGAGTTCTCGGTTCTCGTATTCCCGAGCGGATCGATGGACCTCGTGAAGTCCGAGGTCGCCAGTCTGGGCGCTACGATTCGTGAGGAATCGGACAACGGGATCAACAAGCTCTTTCGGATCGAAATGGACGCTGCGCGCGCGGCGGAACTGGCGAAGCTCGAAGCGGTCGCCTGGATCGAGCCGTACGTCGCGCCGCAGCTCCTGAACGACCTTTCGCAGTGGGTGTGCCAGACCGACGTCGTGGATGATCGCCGTGTATGGGACATGGGGATCCGGGGCGCGGGACAGGTCATCAACGTTCTCGACAGCGGTATCCGCACTTCGCATCTGCAGTTTCTCGACTCGAGCGTGCCGCTTCTCGACTTCGGCGACTACCCGACGCACCGCAAGGTCATCGCGTACAAGAAATCGACCGAATCCCCGAACATCCTGTTCGGCGACGAAGGGATCAACGTCTGGCACGGCACGCACGTGTCCGGCACCGCGGCCGGCAGTGACGATCCGAACGGCGACGTCGACCTTCGCGACGGAAACGCCAAGGACGCGAAGATCTACTTCCAGGACGGTGGCGGGGCCCAGGAAGGGATCCTGCTGCAGATCGACCTGAACAACGTGTTTATTCACCCGTACAACGGAAACGCCGGCGGTGTCGCGCGCATCAGCAGCAACAGCTGGGGCGGGTCCGTCGCGGGCGCCTACGATCTTTTCTCGATGACGGCTGATCAGTTCATGTATGAACATCCTGAGTTTCTTCTCTGCTTCGCGAACGGAAACGACGGCTCGCCGATGACGGTGGGGAGCCCCGCTACCGCGAAGAACGTGCTGTCTGTCGGCGGCACCCAGAACGGAACGAGCGCGAATCTCATCTACAACTCGACGAGCCGCGGTCCGACGGCGGACGGCCGCTTCAAACCGACGATCTGCGCGCCCGGCCAGAATGTGTGGTCGGCGAACGGTGGGACCGACGCGGCGTACTGGCCGCTTTCGGGAACGAGCATGGCAACGCCGGGCGCGGCGGGCAGCGCGGCGCTCGTGCGCCAGTATCTGACGGACGGGTGGTATCCGACCGGCGCGCCGGTGCCGGCAAACGCGATGGCCACTCCTTCGGCGGCACTCGTGAAGGCGATGCTCGTGAACAGCGGGCAGAACGACGTTTCGGGCTTCACGTCGCCCGATTACAACATCGGCTGGGGGCGCGTGAACACGGACGACGTGCTGACGTTTCCCGGTGACTCGCGCAAGCTCGCGGTCGTCGATCATACGCAGGGACTGCTGACCGGCGAGTACGTCGAGTACCAGGTCGAAGTCGCGAACGGCACGATCCCGCTCAAGGTGTCGCTCGTCTGGACGGACTACCCGGGCAGCCCGCTCGCCACGGTGCAGCTCGTGAACGATCTCGATCTTTCGGTTTCTGACGGCATCACCACGTACAAGGGCAATCGATATTCCGCCGGACAGTCTGTTGCTGGCGGCGCGCACGACTCGCTGAACGTCGAAGAGAACGTGCGCGTGAACGCGCCGTCGGCGGGAACCTGGACGATTCGCGTCGACGCGTCGAACGTCCCGTTCGGGCCTCAGGACTTCGCGCTCGTCGTTACGGGCGGGCTCGCGACCGATGTCGCTCTCGTGACCCTCGACCGTGCGGTCTACGGCGCGGGTGACCATCTCGCGATGCGCGTTGTCGATCTCGACGCTGCGGGTTCGTCGGTCGACGTCGCGGTTACGAGCGACACCGAACTCGGCAATGAAACGGTGACCTTGAACGGCGGGAACGGCGTGTTCCAGGGCACGTTCCCCACCGCGGCCTTTGCCTCGTGGCTCGGCGATGGACAGCTTTCGGTCAGTCACGGCGACGAAGTGACCGTGACGTACGACGCCAGTTCGAAGAGCGGCACGCTGGTGGCGACGGCGCACATCAATATGAACGGCCCGGTGCTTTCGGGCGTCGCCGTGGAAGAGGCCGGGCAGACAGCGGCCACGATCGTGTGGTCTTCTTCCGCGCCTTCGAATTCGAAGATTTACTACGGGACGACGCCGGCGCTCGGCAGCGAAAGCGCGGTCGATCCCGCTCTGGTCGCCGCGCATCGGATCACCGTGAACGGCCTTACGGCCAATCAAACCTACTACTACGATGTGGAGTCGGCGGACAATCAGGGCAATACCGTGCGCGACGATAACGGCGGCGGTCATTATACGTTCACGACCAGTGGCAAGAAGGACGTGCTGCTCGTCATCGGCGACGCGACGTTCGACCTGCGCTCGTACTACGAGGACGCGTTCGGAAGCGCGGGCTGGTCGTACAACGTCTGGGAAGGGGCGGCCGCGAGTACGCCGTTCGTGGGTGACGAAAACGCCGGGCTTGCCTCGTACAAGGCGGTCATCTGGCAGGTCGGCTCCGAACAGTACCCGCCGTTCACCGACGCCGCGCGCGATTCGCTCGTGCGATACAACGACGTGGGCAGCCGGTGGACGTGTTTCTCCCACGACGTCGCATGGGACTTCAGCGATCCGAGCTCACCGGACTTCTCGGTCGATCGCAAGGACTGGTTCGAGACGGAACTCCATGCCGTTTATGTGGAAGATCCGGGTACGTGGGGGACGAACGTCGGGTATGCGGCCGATCCGATCTCCGGCGCGTACACGGGCGGAATTTCCTACACGGCGCACCGGTCGGGCGCGGCGGGTGACGAGGTGCTCGGGCAGGCGGGTTCCGGCACGGTCGCCGACGCCTGGCAGAACGACGACATCGTGCCCGGCCCGGTCGCGATTCGCTGGACGGGGGGCGGCCCCGTGGGGAGCCCGGGCGAATCGATCTGGTCGGGAACGGCCAACAAGTTCGTCGGCAACTTCTACGAATGGGTCGGTCTGAACCGCAGTACGTCGAACGATGTTGCGCGCGCCGATGTACTCGACAAGACGTTGCAGTGGCTGATCGGCCACGATCATCCGGATGTCGCGCTGACATCCGCCACGGGCGGCGAAACGTATACAGGCACATCGGCATCCATCGCATGGACGGAGTCGGTCGATGCGGGACTCTCCGCGGCCGCGCGTCGCATCTACTACAGCGACAACAGCGGCTCGGGGTGGACGCTGATCACGGGGAGCGCCGGACCGAGTCCCTACAACTGGGATATCAGTGCGATCCCGAACGGCGCGCAATATCGCGTACGGATCGAAGTCGAAGATGACGGCGCACCCGTTCTGGCGGGGTCGGCTTCTTCCGGGGCCGACTTTACGATCGATCGTCCCGGCGGTGATACGCGCGGACCGATCGTCCAGGCAGGGTCACCCGTCGTCGATCCGAATCCGATGTACGTCGTTACGAGTTCGGCATTCACCGCTACGGTCAGTGACGTGACGACGGGGAACGCCAACGTGACCGCAGCCGAATGGTCGTCCGGTTCGACGCCGGCACCGGCCGGCAGCGGAGCGGCGATGAGCGGTGCATTCGGTTCGCCGACGGTCTCCGTGTCGGCGACCGTGCCCGGTTCGTCACTCGGCGCGGGCTACGACACGCTCTGGGTGCGCGGGCAGGACGCGAACGGGCAGTGGGGCGCCGCCGCCTCTCTGCGGGTGATCGTGACAAGTGATCCGGCAACGGATGTCGCCGGTGGCGTACCGACGCGTCTCGCGCTGCACGGCAATCGGCCGAACCCGTTCAATCCGACGACCGCGATTGCATTCTCCGTGCCGGGGGATGCGCGCGTTACGCTCGACGTTTACGATCTTGCGGGACGTCGCGTGAAGACGCTCGTCGACCGTAGCATGAGCGCCGGCAATCACACCGTGAACTGGAGCGGAGTCGATGACGCGAACCATCCCGTGGCAAGCGGCATCTACTTCTACCGACTTCGATCGGGGGCGGAGGAAGCCGTCGGTCGCATGATCCTGATTCGCTGATTCTCGATTCGGTGGCCGCCGCGCGCGCTTCAAACTGCCGCGCGGCGGCCGACCGCTTTCTGTTATTCGCTCAGACTGTGACTCGCGTATCAGGCCCCCGCGGGGAGCAGGCACGCTTTCGCAATCGCTTCCACATGACGATGGTCGGTTCCGCAGCAGCCGCCGACAACGGCGAGCCTGCGCAGCTTCTTTCTGATCTCCCGATACTGCGCGCCGAGTTCGACGGGATTGCCGTCGTCCAGAACCTCGCTTGCGTCGAGTTCCTCATGGCTCATGCAGGAAGCATTGGCGCGAAGCCCGCGAATACGATCCGTCCACGAAGCGCCTTCATCCATCGTGGACTCGAAGTGAGTCGGATGCGCGCAGTTGATCATGTAGTAAGCCGGCCCGTCGGCTGTACGCCGGTCGACTTCCTCGATCGCGGCCCGCAGGCTTTGCCCGGAGGGAAGGCGACCGTCGGTTTCTACCGTGAATGAAACCGCAACCGGGAGCCCCGCTTCGCGCGCCGCGTGTACGATTCCAACGGCTTCCGGCACGTTCGTCATCGTGAGCGCGCCTGCCATGTCCGCGCCCGCCTGGCGAAAGGCCGCGATCTGGGGGCGATGATAGGCCGCGGCTTCCGCCGGTGTCATCGTGGTATCCGCCACGTACCCGTCCCCGCGCGGGCCGATGCATCCGCTGATCACGACAGGCGTCACTTCACTCGCGAATTCCGCACGCACCTCGCGCAGCAGGCGAATCGAGTCACGGTTCGCTTCGGCGAGCGCTTCCTCGGAGTAGCCGAGCTGCGCTCCCCAGTCCGGGTTCGCGCGCCACGTGACGCTTTCGAGCACGATCCCCGTACCGTGACGCCTGGCGATGTCGATATAGAGCGCGAAGTAGTCCCGCAGCCGTTCGCGCCCCCCCGGACGCTTCAGGAGATCGAATGCGGCGAAGGCGGGGAGTTCGATCCCGTCGTGAAAAACGAGCGTCGTTTCCAGGCCGCCGTCGGTCAGTAAGAGTCCGCCCGCAAGCTGTGGCAGGCGATTCGAGTCACTCATGATACCCATGCTCCTTCTCGTATGGTTCGGAGCGCGATCAGCCGCGTTCCTGTTCTCTACTGACAGATACGCAGGAAGGAACCCGAGCCCGCCAAAGAAAATGGCGGCTCGAAAGCGGGTGGGTTAGGATAGGTCCATGAACCGGCCTCTGCTTTTCCTGCTGCCTCTCCTGATCGCCGCCTGTCCGGTCGCGGCAGGACCTCTCGACGGGATGACACTCTCCTGGACATACGATTCGGGCGGCTGAATCTTCGTTGCGCCCGAAGTTTCGGGCGACCGCGTCTATATCGGGTCGTGCTCCGGCCGATTCGTCTCGCTCGATCTCGCGACCGGCGAGCCGATCTGGGAATACGACATCGTTTCGGACGGCGCGCAGAATTTCCACGGCGACATGATACTGAACGACACCCGCGCAATCGTGCCGACAGACGGGCAATCCGGGTTTATCTACTCGTTCGATCTCGCCACGGGTGAACCTACCTGGAAGTTGAGCGCGGGGAGCGGAGTCGCCGTCGATCTCGTTGAACACGATGGTCGCGTGTACGCATTCACGCTGCAGAGCGAAGTGATCGCACTCGACCCGGCCGATGGCGCGATCATCTGGCGCCGCGCGTTCCACAGGGAGGGGGCGATCCATCGCTTCATGGGACTCGTTCCCGGGGTCGCCGGTTCGATACTGGTGGTCGGCTGTCTCGACGGTTTCGTGCGCGCTCTCGATCGGGAAAACGGCGAAACCGTCTGGGAGCGTGATGTCGGCGCCGGCGTTACGAGTTCCGTGCTCGCCGCCGGAGATGTCGTCGTCACAGGAACGGTCGATTCCACGTTCCACGCGTTCGCGGTTGCGGGCGGCGACACGGTACGCTCCGCGAAAGCGGACGGGGAGCCGCGTGGCAAGCTCGTGGCGCTCGACGGAAAGGGTTCGTTCGCGGCTTTTCTCGCACGGAACGCGTGGGAGGGACGCATCACGCGATGGAGCCCCGATCTCGTGCGCGAATGGGTCGCGCTGCCGCCGAACGGATCCGCGTGGATATCGCAGCGTCCCTACCTGCTTGGTGAACAGTGGATCCTGGCCGGCACGTCAAGCGGTGTGATCGGAGTGATCGACATCGATTCCGGCGAGCTCGTACAGGAGTTCGCGGTCGAACCGGAACACGACTGGGACGGCGACGGCCTGCGGTCGTTCGGCTTCACTGAGAGAAAGCTGTTCGTCGGTTCCGTGCGCGGAGTGCTCTACTGCTACGATCTTCCGGTCGAAAAAAAAGGCCGGCCTCCTGAAGAGACCGGCCTTCGTTAGCTGGGCATCGCGCCCCGCAACCACATTCTACCAGATATGAACGCGCTCTTCCGGCGGCAGGTACATCGGGTCGCCGGGCTTCACGTCGAAAGCGGCGTACCACGCGTCGATGTTACGCACGATTCCGTTCACGCGAAACTCCGGCGGGCTGTGCGGATCGGCCGAAACACGGGTCAGCATGGTTTCGTCGCGCATCTTGCCGCGCCAGATCTGGGCGTAGCTCAGGAAGAAGCGCTGGTCGCCGGTCAGGCCGTCGAGAACGGGCGCTTCCTGCCCCTTCAGGCTGAGCTTGTACGCGTGGTAGGCGATCTCGAGGCCACCGAGGTCGCCGATGTTCTCGCCGAGCGTGAGCTCTCCGTTTACGAACACGCCTTCGAGCGGGCTGTACCCGTTGAACTGGGCAACGAGCCTGTCGGCCTTCCCTTTGAACTTCGCTTCGTCTTCCGGTGTCCACCACTCGCGAAGGACGCCGTCCCCGTCCGACTTCCGACCCTGGTCATCGAAGCCGTGCCCGATTTCGTGCCCGATTACCGCGCCGATGCCGCCGTAGTTGACAGCGTCATCCGCGTACGGATCGAAGAAGGGCGGCTGCAGAATGGCAGCGGGGAAAACGATCTCGTTCAAGCCGGGATTGTAGTAGGCGTTCACCATCTGCGGCGGCATGTGCCACTCGCCCCGATCGATCGGTCCGCCGAGTTTCGCCCGATCGTATTCGTATTTCCACTCGGCCGTACGGTTCACGTTGCCGACGAGGTCGCCGGGCATGACCTTGAGCGCGGAGTAGTCCTTCCACTTGTCCGGATACCCGATTTTTACGGTGAACTTCGCAAGCTTCTCGCGTGCTTCCACTTTCGTTTCTTCGGACATCCATGCGAGGTTGTCGATCCGCTCCTCGAACGCGACGATCAGGTTTTCGACAAGCCGGTCCATGCGGTCTTTCGACTCCTGCTTGAAGTGACGCTCCACGTAGAGCTGGCCGACGCTCTCGCCCATGCCGCGGTTCATCAGGTTCACGAAACGCTTCCAGCGCGCCCGCTGTTCTTTCGCCCCGGTCATGGCCGTTGAAATGAAACGGAACTGGGCTTCATCGAATTCTCTCGGCAGAAGCTGTGCGTTGCGGCTGACGAGCGATGCCTTCATGTACGCCTGCCACGTGGGGATCGGCGTGTCTGCGAAGACCTTCGCCATGCCCGTATACGCGCTCGGCGTCTCGATTACGAAATGCGTCTCGTCGGCAAGTCCGAGGCCGGCGAGATACACTCCCCACGGGAAACCGGGGGCGGACTTCGCGAGTTCATCGGGAGTCATTACATTATAGGTCTTGTCCCGGTCGCGTGTTTCCGCACGTTCCCAATGCGCTTCGGCGAGATTCGTTTCGAGCGCGATCACGGTATTGGCGCTGGCCTCCGGGTCCTTGTCGTCGATCAGCATGAAAACGTCAGTGAGGTACTCGCGATAGCTCGAGAGCGCTTTCTGGAAACGCTCGTTTTCCGTATCGAGATAGTAGGAACGGTCGGGCAGCGTGATTCCGCTCTGATCGAAGTGGGCGCGGTAGATTTCCGGATTCTTCGAATCCTGGTCGACGTAGTAGGTGAAAGGCGACTGCCTGCCGGCGCGCGCTCCCGCGGCGAGATGGCGCGCCACTTCTTCGTACGAAGACAGTTTCTCGATGGCGGCCAGCGAGGGCGCGAGAGGTGCGAGACCGTTCCCTTCGATCGACTCCTCGTCGAGATAGTCTTTGTAGAGGGTGCCCACTTTGAACATGACGCTGTTCGGATCGACCTGCGCGCCAGCGGATTCGTCGAGGATCTTCTTCACGTTCTCTTCCGATTCGATCCGAAGCTGGTAAAACGAACCGAACGACGAAAGGTCTTCGGGAATTTCATATTCGCGAAGCCATGTTCCGCTGGCGTGCTGGAAAAAATCCTCGCCGGGGGAGACAGCCGGATCGATCGCGTCGAGTTCGATGCCCCAGTTTCCCAGTTTCGCCTTGCCGGATTCGCCGGGGATGATATCGGCCGCGAGCGGGCCGGGGCTGCCGAGCGACAGCACGGCGCAGACGAGCGCGCCCCCCGCGATTCTCTTCATGATCGGATCGTTCATAGTTTCTCTCCCAGTCATCGTCGTTTCAGGTCGGTAAGTGGCACGGAGCCGGATTCGAGTGGTGCAGCAAAGAATCGTAGCATACAGAACGCGTGTTTATCCATCCCCGCGGAAGTGCTACATTGCCAGCATGTTAAAGCTCTTCGTCATGAACGTTACGGGGCTCGATTCCCGGTGGATCCGCCCCGAAACCATGCCGTTTCTGGCCGAAGCGCGTTCCCGCTGCCCGGCGCTTACTCTTCGAAACTATCCCAGCAACGATATTCTGCCATCGATTCTGACCGGAACGTATCCGCCGGAGCACGGAATCTGGGGCGTGCGCCTCAAGGAGGAGCAGCCCGCGGGGGCGGGCGCCGGCATCATGCCCGACTTTCTGGCAACTTCGGCCCAGTGTCTGCGCCACTGGATCACGGGCGAGTTCGATCTGAGCGCGATCCCGCCATGGCGTCGCAACCGATTCGAGATCACGCGGAGCAAGTACCGCCGTTTTGCAAGGCCATGGGACGTGCTCTCCGAGATCGGCGGGTGCGTTTCGGTCATGGGGGCTGTCGGGCGTGACCAGACCCGCTACCAGTTTCGCAGTCCGTCCGACCCGGTGAGGGAAGTGCTTCCCGACTGCGCGAACGGCGACGTGGCTCTCGACTGGCTCGAACTGTACACGATCAACCGCATCCAGCAGTGGTACGCGGATTCCGTGCGCGTCGGGCGCTGGTACGGGAAGGTCGATGCGTTCGTGAAGGCGGCCTGCGAGAAGTGTGCGAAGAACGGTGTCCTGCCCGTTCTCGTGAACGAGCACGGCCACGAGCCCGTGCGACGCAACATCGACCTGCGCGCCGCGCTGAAGAAATCGGGGCTTTCCCGCGACGAGTATTCGTATTTTCTCGAGCTTCCCATGGTGCGATTCTGGTTTCATACGGAGCGTGCCAGGGAAACGATCGGGAAGCTGCTCGGCGAAATGGAAATGGTGCACGTGTTCCGACACGACGAAATGGCACCGCTCAATCTCGATTTCGGGGGCACGAGCTACGGCGAACTCTTCGGGTTTCTAGAACCCGGCAACATATTCTTTCCGCATGATTTCCATCACCCGCTCGGTAATTTCTATCTCGGTCTCGGCGACAGGAAGCAGTGGCCGCGCATTATGGACGCCAGGCAGCGGAGCAACTGCGGCTACCTTCCCGGCAACGACTGCGAGAAAGGGATCTTCCTCGTGTTCGACGAGTCGCTGCGCGTGACGGCCGCTGCGGGAGAGCCGGTCAAGTCCGGCACCGTGATCGACGTCGCGCCCACGCTGCTTTCCCTGCTCGATGTGGCGGCGCCGGATACGATGAAGGGTACGGTTCTTTGCGCGCGGCCGGGCTCTGTAGCATAATGAGCGTACCCGAATCGCAATCTTCCGGAGGTCCGGTCCCCTTGCATCGAATCGCTGTTCTCGTACTCGTCGTATTTCTGGCGGCGCTCGGTGTCTGGCGTTCAAGCGTGCGCACCCCCGCGATCGACTATTACCAGTACTGGACCATTGCCGACGCAATGCATGGTGGGGAGGGGGGGCGCGTGTATGCAGCAGAAGCACGCGGCCGTCTCGGGCAGAAGTACCTGCGTGAAAGCGAAACGTCAGGATCGCCACGCCAGCGGGAAGTCGCCCGGATGCGAAGCGAGGAACTGCAGGCCGCTTCCACGCCGTTCCTCTTCACGATGTTCGGCCTTTTCCGCACCGGGGACTACGACCGCGATCTCGACCGGCACCGCCTCGTTCTGCTGCTGGCCATCGCGGGAACGGTGATTCTGAGCGCGCGCGCGTTCGGCGCATCGTGGACTTTCGCGCTCATTGCGCTTGCCCTGATCTACGCGTTCTATCCGCCGGTCCGCCAGGACGTTCGCGACGGCAACGTGAACAGTATCCAGGTGCTGCTGATCGCGTTGTCGGTGTATCTCCTGAGACGCCCGTCGCCGCCCGATCTGCTGATAGGTCTTCTGCTCGCGCTCGGCGCGGTGTTCAAACCCAATACGGCCCTCACGCCGATCGTGCTTCTCGCGGGACTCCTGTTCGCCGCGGATCACGCGCGCGCCCTTCGCATGGGGGGCGGGATCGCCCTCGGGCTCGGGGTCGGGTTTCTGTCCGCTGCCGTGTTCGGCGGCGGGGGCGCGGTCTGGACCGAATGGTTTACGCTGATTCCGAAACTGGAGCAGGAGATGGATGTCGGACTTCGCTGGGGGAACGTGGCGCCCGCGCAGCTGATTCGCGAGGGGACGGGGTGGATTATCACGCCCGCCATTTCGCTCCTCGGCGCGCTCGGCTTTCTTGTGATCGCGTTTCTGAATCGCGGAGCCGAACGCTACCGGCGCGACTCGTATCTTTTGCTCGCGTCGCTTCTTGTGCCGCTGCTCTGCGGTTCACTCACATGGACGCATTACTTCATGCTTCTCGTGCCTCTCGTGATCGCGGTTTCGCTCGCGGAAGGGATGCGGATTTCGGCGCAGATTCTGTTTGTGGCCGCTGTTGTTTCGCTGACAGGAACGAGTGCGCTGATTCAGTTCGGCGTAACCGACCCCGCCGTCCTCGGCTGGATAACGGTAGGAGGTCTTGTCGCACTGTTTCTCGCAAGTACGAATATTCCAGGAGAGCCGGCGCATGCTGAACGGTAAGAAACTGGCGGTCGTCCTGCCCGCATACAACGCGGCAAAAACGTTGCGCGCTACGTACGACAGAATTCCGCACGACATCGTGGATACAGTGATTCTGACGGATGACGCAAGCAGCGACACGACGGCCGCGCTTTCCGAGAGCCTCGGCATCCGCACGATCGTGCACGACAGGAACCGCGGGTACGGGGCCAACCAGAAGACGTGCTATCAGGCGGCGCTCGAAGAAGGCGCCGACATCGTGGTCATGCTGCACCCCGACTATCAGTACGATCCCCGGCTCCTGCGGGCCATGTCGTCGCTGATCGCGGAGGGTGTGTACGATGCCGTTCTCGGTTCGCGCATCATAGGGGGCGGCGCGCTCAAGGGGGGCATGCCCCGCTACAAGTACGTCGCCAATCGTCTTCTGACGGCTGCGGAAAACATGGCGACCGGCGCGAAGCTCTCGGAATATCACACGGGGTACCGGGCGTTTTCGCGCGAAGTGCTCGAATCGCTTCCGCTGATCGAAAACTCGGACGATTTCGTGTTCGACAACCAGATGCTTGCACAGGTGATCTATTTCGGATTCGGGCTCGGCGAAGTGAGCTGCCCGACCTCGTACCATGACGAAGCTTCCTCGATCAACTTCGGCCGGAGCGTGACCTACGGTCTCGGATGTCTGCAGACCGCGCTCACGTTCGCGCTTGCGAAACGCGGGCTCAGCTCGTCCCCTCTCTTCCAGAAAAACGGTCGCCGGCTCTCCGGCGCATGAAAAAAGCCCGAACCGCAAAGGTCCGGGCTTCTTCTGATACTCGCCTCCGCCCGTGATCAGGCGGGGGTTCCTGCGCGACCGCGCGGTCTTCTAGTAGCTGTAATGATCCGGCTTGTACGGACCGTCGACGTTGACCCCGATGTAGTCCGCCTGCTCCTTCGTGAGCCGCGTCAGCTTCACACCGAGATGATCGAGGTGTAAACGGGCGACTTCTTCGTCAAGCTTCTTCGGGAGCCGGTACACTTTGTTCTCGTACTTGCCGCGGTTCTTGTTCAGTTCGATCTGCGCAAGAACCTGATTGGCGAACGAAGTGGACATCACGAAGCTCGGGTGCCCCGTGGCGCAGCCCAGGTTCAGCAGGCGGCCTTCCGCCAGCATCAGTACGCTCTTTCCGCCCGGGAAGACGCAGCGGTCATACTGCGGTTTGATGTTCTTGATCTCGACGCCGTTCTTTTTGAGGCCCGCCACGTCGATTTCATTGTCGAAGTGACCGATGTTGCCGACGATCGCCTTGTCCTTCATCCGCTTCATCATTTCGTAAGTGATGACGTCTTTGTTGCCGGTGGCCGTGATGAAAATGTCCGCGGTTTCGACGACGTCTTCGATCGGCTTCACTTCGTAGCCTTCCATCGCCGCCTGCAGCGCGCAGATCGGGTCGATCTCGCAGACGATGACGCGCGCGCCCTGGCCCTTGAGCGACTGCACGCACCCTTTGCCGACTTCGCCGTAACCGACGACGACCGCGACCTTGCCGCCGATCATGACGTCCGTGGCGCGATTCAGCCCGTCGATCAGCGAATGGCGGCAACCGTAGATGTTGTCGAACTTGTGCTTCGTAACGGAGTCGTTGACGTTGATCGCCGGGAAGAGCAGTTCGCCCGCTTCTTCCATCTGTCCCAGGCGAAGTACGCCCGTCGTCGTCTCTTCCGACACGCCGCGGATGTCCCGCGCCATCTTGTTCCAGCGGCCCGGGTTCTTCCCGAGTTCATCACGCAGAATCGTGAGAATCGATCCCCACTCTTCCGGTTCGTTCTCTGCGTCGAAGGCCGGCACGGCGCCTTTGTCTTCGTACTGCTTCCCTTTATGAATAAGAAGCGTGGCATCGCCGCCGTCGTCCACGATGAGCTCCGGGCCGGTACCGTCCGGCCACATCAGCGCTTCGTTCGTGCACCACCAGTACTGGTCGAGCGTTTCGCCCTTCCACGCGAATACCGGAATCCCCTGCGGATTCTTGTCGGTGCCGTTCGGGCCGGCCGCGACTGCCGCCGCCGCGTGGTCCTGCGTGGAGAAGATATTGCAGCTCACCCAGCGCACGTCGGCGCCGAGGTCCGCGAGGGTTTCGATCAGCACGGCCGTCTGCACGGTCATGTGAAGCGAACCCATCACTTTCGTGTTCGCGAGCGGCTTGTCGCCCGCGTACTGCTTGCGGATCGCCATCAGCCCCGGCATTTCGTGCTCGGCGAGTTCGATTTCCTTGCGCCCGAGTTCGTACAGGCTCATGTCGGCAACTTTGAACGGAAGCCGGCCGGCCTGCTTCGCGAGTTCGAATGCATGTTGTGTTACGGCAGTACTCATGATTGCTGATTCCTTATTCTTTGCTCGCGGTGAATGCGAACAGGTTCGGTCCCTTTGCTTCCGGCGCGGGGGGGAGCGGCTGAAAGCGCGTCCCGCCGAGTCCGGCTTCGTGACAAATCGTTTCGATTTCTTCCTGCGAGAATCCGAGCCGCGTGTGGCCCATTTCCCGCCTGTATTGCACGCGATCATGCGTCAGCATGTCGACGATCAGTACCTTTCCTCCCGGCCTGGCGATACGCGCGGCTTCCCGCACGGCGAGCTCGGGGCGATCGAGATGATGCAGTACAAGCATCAGAGATACGGCATCCGCCGTGCCGTCCGCAAGCGGTACGTGTTCGAGTTCGCCCGCGTGCAGCGTCACGTTCTCGAAGCGGGCGAGGCGTCGCTCGGCTCCCTGCAGCATGGCGGGGGAGGCGTCGACGCCGATGACTTCACGCACGAACGGCGCCAGTGCTTCGGCAACTGCGCCGGTTCCGCAGCCGAGGTCGGCCACGGTCCACGATGCGGGCAGCAGTCCGAGCAGCGCGAGGCCGTGAAAGTGCGGCCCGAAGAGCTCGTCGCGCAGCGTGTCCCAGTCGCCGGCGCTCCGGTCGAAAAACTCGCGCGAACGCGACCGGCGGCTTGCAAGAACGCTGGCCAGTCGTTCACGGTCGACGGCGCCGGCGGAAGATTCCTCCACGGCTGCCCGCACCATGTCCCAGAGGCCGCGCGCGTCGTGGCCGGGGGCGTCGAGCGTGCGGTGATAGAGGCGGTGCGTACCGTCGGGCCGTGAGTCGACCCAGTTCCGGTCGGCCAGAAATTTGAGGTGGCGGCTGACCGTCGACTGCGGGAGCTGCAGCACGGCGCAGAGATCGCCCACCGTCAGTTCCTGACCCAGAAGCACGAGAATCCGGCTGCGAACGCTGTCGGAAAGCGTCGTCAGATGCTCGAGAATCGGTGTGTCCTTGCCGTTCGACGCAATCGCCACTTAGTATCCTTTCATCCGGATATACGGATTATATCGACGGAGGGCAGCCCTGTCAACAGGGCGATTCGTGATTTTTCGTGGATCCTGAGGCCGAATTTGTGCGAAGAGGGGGCGTCAGCGGACGAGAGTGACTTTTCCGGTCGATGTCCGGTCTCCGCTCGTCAGCTTCCAGAAGTAGAGGCCCGCGGGCGCCTGGGTTCCGTCGGCCGTCATCCCGTCCCACTCGAGCTGGGTGGCCGCGCCATCGCGAGGCGGCCGGATCGAGCGGACACGCCGCCCGGCGATGTCGAAGATGTCGAGCGCCGTAAACGAGGCGGCGCCGGCCGGAATGCGGAAGCGAACATGTGAGCGGGCGGGATTCGGCTCGGCGTGCGAACCGGCGAGTCCCGGGAGGTCGACAGACTCCCCGTTTTTTGACAGCCGTCACCGTGCTCACGATCGAAATCCGCTGGTCCGCCGCCACGTTCTGCAGAATCGAAGTGCCGCCGCCGAGCCAGTCCACGCGAACTTCGTCCACGTTTGTAGCGGTGCCGAGTCCGAAATGCGCCTCGGCCGGATCCCGCCCACAACGAACAGATCGGGCCAGTCATCGCCATTGTAGTCGCCGCATGCCACGCCCCCGGCGATGATTCGCTGCTCCGTGAAGGTGCTGTCGGCGTAGCCGTGGCTGTATGTGAAACCGGCCGATGTGGACGTCGGCGTAGTTCCATGTGGCGCCGGCAAGAACAGGAACGAGAAGGGCAAGAAACGAAAGACGGAAAGTCACGATGATCATCCTTGATGTTGAGTCGCGTAATCCCTGCGGACTTTCAGTTTAGCACAGTTTTCGAGCCCATGAAGTATGCTGGGCCCGGGAGGTGGGACATGCCGATCATTGATGTTGAAATTGTGAACGATCCCTCGGAAGCGGAAATCGAAGTTCCGCTGCAGGTTCTGGCGGATGCCATCGGGGGGGCGCTGGGGTCTGAGCCCGGGAGAACGTGGGTCAGGCTGCGCACACTGGCAACCTCGCACTATGCCGAAAACCAGGCGTCCGATTCGCCACGGCCCGTTTTCGTTCGCATGTTAAAAGCGAATGCGGGAACGATTGAGGAGCGGCGTCAAGAAGCGCGTCTGCTGGCCGGCACGATCGCGGGGATCGTGAAACGCCCCGTCGAGAACGTACACATTCTGTACGAGCCGGACGCCCGCGGAAGAATCGCGTTCGGCGGTAAACTCCTCGACTAACCTGCAATCCCGAGCGGGCTGAATACGAACCAGACCACGATCACGAGCGCGACAAGCGCTCCCGTGAGAATGCGCTCGCCGCTCGTTCCGCCGAGTCGCGTATCGCG
The DNA here is from genome assembly GCA_029262235.1 of Candidatus Eiseniibacteriota bacterium. Lineage (GTDB taxonomy): Bacteria > Orphanbacterota > Orphanbacteria > Orphanbacterales > Orphanbacteraceae > JABDJQ01. The sequence continues at coordinate 628,019 of JAJCZU010000003.1, forward strand.
ATCGAACGCCACTCCTTCGAGCTTCGCGTCGGTCGGCGCCGGAGCGAGCCTGCTCACGGCCGCCAGGATCACGCCGCAGATAACGAACAGCACAAGCGCGAAGTGCAGGAAGTTCAGTGAAACGAAACGATCGCCGATCGATCCGGCCGCGAACGTCACGACTCCTTCAGTTACCGCGTACTCGAGCATGAGCCGCGTGATGCCGAACGCGAAGCCGACCCAGAGCGAGGCGAGTGCGCCCGTCGCGTTGATCCGGCGCGACAGAAGCCCGATCAGAAACGCCGCGGCGATCGGGGGCGAGATATACGCCTGCACGCTCTGCAGGTAGCGGAACAATCCGCCGCTTTCCATCATCGTACGCAGGTACGGGATCGCGAGCAGGCTGAGCAGAACGAGTACGGCCGTCGAGAGCCTTCCGAATCGCACCACGCTGCGATCCGTGGCGTCCGGCCTCCACTTCTTGTAGAAGTCCATCGTGATCAGCGTCGACGCGGAGTTGAACACTGAAGACAGCGAGCTCATGAGCGCCGCGAGCAGTGCCGCCAGCATGAGCCCGCGCAGCCCCGTCGGGAACAGGTGCGTGACGAGCAGCGGCAGCGCGCGATCGCCGTTCTCGGCGAGCGACGGAATCACGCCGCGCAGGCTCAATGAGTACGCGATGATGCCCGGAATCACGAACAGAAAAAGCGGCAGTTGTTTCAGGAAGCCGGCGAAGATCGTGCCCTTGCGTGCCTGCTCCAGGTCGCGTGCCGAGAGCACGCGCTGCACGATGAACTGGTCGGTGCACCAGTACCAGACCCCTAGAATCGGCGCGCCGAACAGGATGCCCGTCCACGGGTAGTTCGGATCGGACGCGGGGCGCCAGAGGCTCAGGAACCGCGTGCTCTCGCCGGGCCCCGACTGTTCGAGCGTCTGCATCATCGCGCCCCATCCGCCGAGCGTCTTCAGTCCGAACGCCGTCATCGCGATCGCGCCCGCGAGCAGAATGAACAGCTGCAGCAGGTCCGTGTAGATCACCGCGCGCAGTCCGCCCAGCATCGTGTAGATGCCGGTCGCCATCACGACGAGGATCGCACCCTGCCAGAACGGAACGCCGAGAACTTCGAATACGAGCGCGCCCGCGAAGATCGTGACCGCGATTTTCGTGAGCACGTAACCGAGGATCGAAATGACCGAAAGATAAGTGCGCGCCGCGGGAGAGTAGCGCCGCTCGAGAAACTCGGGCATCGTGAAGACGCCGCTCTTCAGATAGAACGGCACGAAGACCCAGCCGAGCAGAATGAGAATGAGGGAAGCGAGGATTTCGAACTGCGCGTTCGGCATGTGCCCGCGTGCTCCGGCGCCCACGAGGCCGACCACGTGCTCCGAACCGATGTTCGACGCGAAGAGTGAGGCGCCGATTACGAACCAGCCCGTGTTTCGCCCGGCGAGAAAGTAGTCCGCCGCGCCGCTCCCGGCTCCCGCGCGGCGGTCGCGGACGGTGACCCGCCAGGCGACTGCGAACACGAGCAGGAAGTACGCAACGAGGATCGTGAGGTCGAACGACGTCAATGCCGGCATGGCGTCTCCCGGTGCGAGAATCGAAGGGGCCGGGTATCGCGGAGGCCCCCGGGACCGGCTCAGGGTAGCATCCCGGCCCGAAATCGACCCTATCTATTGATACGGAACGGAAACAAGCGTACCTTTTACGATTCGACCAAAACAGGGCCGAAGGCCCGGAGAAGAAACAATGGCACAGAACCACCTGAGAAATGTGGCCGTGATCGCGCACGTCGACCACGGCAAGACGACCTTGACCGATCAGCTCCTCTACCAGTGCGGCATGTTCCGCGCCGAAGATCTCGGCAAGCTGGCCGGCGGCCAGCACAACCTCATCATGGACACCGGCGATCTCGAGCGCGAACGCGGCATCACGATCACCTCCAAGAATGTGGCCGTGAACTACCGGCACAAGGACGGCGCCGACTACAAGATCAACCTGATCGACACTCCCGGTCACGCCGACTTCGGCGGGGAAGTCGAGCGTGTTCTGAACATGGCCGACGGCTGCCTGCTCGTCGTCGACGCGTTCGAGGGGCCGATGCCCCAGACGCGGTTCGTACTTTCGAAAGCGCTCGCGATCGGGCTGAAGCCCGTTGTCGTCATCAACAAGATCGACAAACCGAATGCGCGTCCCGACGATGTCGTGAACGAAGTGTTCGACCTGCTCGGCGAACTCGACGCTCCTGACGAGTCTCTCGACTTTCCGATCGTGTACGCGTCCGCGAAGAACGGATGGGCCACGCTCGACATCACGCGTACGGGCGACAATCACCCTGAGACCATCGCCGATTTGTTCGAAGCGATCCTGACGCACGTCCCGGCCCCTTACGCCGAAGGTTCCTCGCGTGGCGCCACCGCCGGTTTTTCCAGTGGTACCAAGGCGCTTGCCGCACCGCTTCAGATGATGGTGACCTCGATTCAGTACTCGGACTACGTCGGTCGCGTCGCGATCGGCCGTGTCACCGCCGGGCGCATCACCGCCGGGCAGAAGGTGACCGTGATCAATCGTGCCGGCGAAGGAAGCATGCAGCGAATTCTGAAGCTGCACGTTTTCGACGGCCTTACGAAGAAGGAAGCGAACGAAGTCATCGCCGGAGACATCTGCGCCGTCGTCGGGCTGAACCCGATCGACATCGGCTGCACGATCGCGTGCCCCGACAATCCCGAAGCCCTCTCCGCGGTCGAGATCGACGAGCCCACGCTCAAGATGACGTTCCGCATCAACGATTCGCCCTTCGGCGGGCGCGGCCGTTTCGTGACGAGCCGCCAGATCGGAGAGCGCCTCGCGAAGGAACTCCAGTCGAACGTGGCGCTCCGTGTCGAAAAGGGACTCACCGATGCCGCGCAGTTTCTCGTTTCCGGGCGCGGCCTCATGCATCTCGGCGTTCTGATCGAAGAGATGCGCCGCGAAGGATACGAGCTTCAGGTCGGCCGGCCCGAAGTCATCTTGAAGCGGATCGACGACAAACTGCACGAGCCGATCGAACAGCTCGTCGTTGACTGTCCGAGCGAATGTCAGAAGGATGTCATGCGTCTCGTCGGAGATCGTCGGGCCGAGATCGTCCGCATGGATCCGAAGGCCGGAGCCGGCGACTACGTGCACATGGAATTCACGATTCCTTCGCGCGGTCTCATCGGCCTGCGCACGCGCATGCTGACCGCCACTCAGGGACGCGCCGTGATGCACCACAACCTGCTTCGCTACGAACTCGCGCGCGGTGATGTGCCGAAGCGGAATGCCGGCGTCATGATTGCAAGTCATACCGGGCCCGTTACCGCCTACTCACTCGACCGCCTGTTCGATCGCGGCGACTTCTTCGTCGCGCCCGGCGACGAAGTGTACGAAGGACAGATTGTGGGCGAGCACTGTAAAAGCGCGAGTCTCGGCGTCAACCTGACCACGAACAAGAAGCTCACGAACGTCCGCGCTTCGGGAACCGATGATGCGACGAAAGTGAAACCGGCCCGCGAGATGTCGCTCGAAGCGTGTCTCGAATACATCGAAGAAGATGAACTCGTGGAAGTGACCGGCGAAAAAATCCGCATGCGAAAGACCGTGCTGCGGGAAGGTGATCGCCGACGTGAAGAACGCCGGGCCAAAGCGCCGAAATAAAGTAGAAGGTAGTGTGGCGGGCGCGCGAGATGCGGGCGTGCGCGCGTCGTTCGTCACTTCCTTTCGCCCGCTCGACCTGGCCAACTGGCCACCACGGAGGCCTCGCGGGCTCCAGGAATGTGACTCCGCCGCGCGCGTGTCCCACCCCCACGATTAGATGATGGAAGAGGGGAGTGCGCGCGAGGATGCGCGCGTGCGCGCGTCGTCGTCACTTCCTTTCGCCCGCTCGACCTGGCCAACTGGCCACCACGGAGGCCTCGCGGGCTCCAGGAATGTGACTCCGCCGCGCGCGGCCCACCCCCACGATTAGATGATG